>NZ_JAGGMN010000001.1:0-1434882 GCF_017875325.1 Methanofollis sp. W23
TCATCCTCCCGCCCCCCCCCCCCCCCCCTTTTTTTTTTTTTTTTGGTTTTTTTTTTTTTTTTTTTTTTTTCCCCCCCCCCCCCCCCCCCGCGGGGGGGGGGGGGGGGGGGGGGGCCCCCCCCCCCCCCCCACGCCTGCACCTCGAAGAGGTGAGGCTTTCTACACAGTCGTTTTTTCAGGAATATTTTCGCAGTTCTGTCATGCCCTCCTGGGTCGGGGGTGCGGGAGAGGTCGGTGCTTTTTGGTCGTGTTCTCTTCTGATGTATGTGGTGCGTGTCTGATGGCGGTCCTATGGGTCTCTGCGCTGCCTGGGCCTCCGTAAATCCGGGCCCTATGCTCGCTCCTATTCCCTCCCTTCCATGGGGGTTATGCCGCGGCCATGGGGAAAATATCACTCTCGATCATATCGGGGTTCTGGGGGGCAGGTGGTCCTGTGGTGTTCCCTGCGTTGGGGGAGATCTCGTCGTTCTGGCCAGATCAGAGATGGGGGCGTTCTGACCTGGAAATGCATGCCCTGTTCCCAGATCCAGGGCCAATATGAGTCTGGCAGGGCCCGGGCCGGACGTCGTCTCCCCATGCCATAAGGTCCGGTTATATGCCGGTGATTCTGGGCGCCATATGTCCCTGAAATCCCTCCCTGATCTGACGTCTGATCTCGCCCTTTCCAGGGGCGCATTCTGCGGCTATGGTGATCGATATCATCTGTAGTAATATGGGGGGTCTGAGGTGCCCTGGGGTCTCCTGATTTTCTTCCTGTTGGGGAAGATCGCCTCGCTCCGGTCAGATCTGAAAAGGGGCCTGATCTGGCCCTGGATCTGGACCCCTGTCCCGGGATCGGGGGGCAGAATGGCCATATCTGGGGGGCGGCACCCCCTGGCGCGAGACGAGGGTGAAGGTTCTGCGGTGCGTGCCGCCCTGATGCCCCTGGAGCACATCCCCAAACTCTCCTGGGGTGAAGATCTCCTCGACCTGAAGTGCATCCTTCCAGAAATTCTACCCGCTCTCCTCCACCGGGGGGAAGGCATGCATGCATGGATCCATAAGGAAAAGGGAGGATTCCTTCACCATATCTCCTGCTCTCTTCTGGGTGGGGGAGGGCAGGAGCGTGTTGGGATGCCCTCCTGGGATGAAGCGAGGGTCGCCGATCACCATGAGGGAGGTTCTATCCTATCGGTCTAGGGCCGATTCAGGGGGATCTGGTGAGTTTTTTCATAGAGGTCATCCCAGAACTCCCTCCCCTCTCCCTCGCTCCTGCCTGGGGCGAGTGCCGCCCCCAGACTCCCTGTGCCTCTCGCCAGGAGCGAGAGGGCGTGGGGCCACAATCGGTTCAGAGGAGTTGTAAGGGCCCGTATGTGCCCAAAAAAGTGTCAGAGGATGGAATACCTATCATCCCTCTTTCCCTGTCCTTCTGACCAGGTTCACGGCATTGACCATCGCCTCGACCGAGGCGGTGACGATGTCGTCTGAGGAGGCCGAGGCGTCGAAGATGTGTCCGGCGGGGTCTTCCACCGCGATGGTCACATGGCCGATGGCGTCGGTCCCGCCGGTGATCGCCTCGATGGAGAACTCTTTCAGGTGCACCGGTTCAGGCAGGCATCCCAGGATCGCCCGCATCGCGGCGTCCACCGGGCCGTTGCCGGTGCTGCACGCCACCTTCTCGGTCCCGTCGACGACCATCCGGATCGAGGCCGTCGGGAGGGTGTGGTTCCCGGTGAGCACCGAGATGTCTGAGACCTGGACCGAGGGGGTCACGTCGCCCATCCCGATCACCTCGCCGGCGATCGCATAGAGGTCGGCGTCGGTGACCCGTCGGCCGCGCCCTGAGATCGCCTTGACCTGCTCTAAGATCTGGTCGAGCTGGGTGTCATTCGGGGTGAGCCTCACGTCGGCGAGCATCTGGGCGACCGCATGGCGCCCGGCATGTTTGCCGAACTTGATCCGGCGCCGGTGCCCGACCATCTCAGGGGTCATCACCCCTGGCTCAAAGGTCTCAGGGTGCTCCAGGATCCCGTGGGCATGGATCCCGCTCTCATGGGCGAAGGCATTCTCGCCGACGACCGGCTGGGCCGGCGGGACCGGGAGTCCGGCATAGCGCGAGACCAGGCGCGAGGTCTCGACCAGGCGTGCGGTCTCGACCCCGGTCTTGATCCCGTAGACCGCCTCCAGGGCCATCACTGTCTGGGCGAGGTCGGCGTTCCCGGCCCGTTCGCCCATCCCGTTCACGGTCACCTGGACCTGCGAGGCCCCGGCTTCGACCGCCGCGAGGGTGTTGGCGACCGCGAGCCCGAAGTCGTTGTGACAGTGGACGTCGATTGGGGCCTTCACCTCTTTCACGATCCGGGTGATCAGCTCCTTCATCGCCGACGGGGTCATCACCCCCACGGTGTCAGGGATGTTCACCGCCGTCGCCCCGGCCCTGACCGCCGCCTGGCAGACCCTGACCAGGTCGTCCCAGTCGGTCCTGGTGGCGTCCATCGGCGAGAAGAGGACCTGGTCCACATGGGCGCGGGCATACCCGACGACCTCGGCCGTGGCCGCGAGCACCTCGTCCATGCGCATCCGCACGGTGTGTTCGCGCTGGACCTCTGAGGTCGGGATGAAGAGGTGGACCATCTCGACGCCGCAGTCAAGGCAGGCGTCGACGTCTTCTTTACGCATCCGTGCCAGTCCGCAGATCGTCGCCCCGGTCCCGGCGTCGACGACGGCCTTCACGGCCTCGCGTTCCTCTGCCGAGGATGCCGGGAACCCGGCCTCGATGGCCGTCACTCCGATCTCTGCGAGGTGCCTGGCGATCTCGACCTTCTGTCCGGTCGTGAATGATACCCCTGGCGTCTGTTCGCCGTCTCTCAGGGTGGTGTCAAAAAGAGCGATTGTTTTACGCGCGTTTCCAGGGGCAAAGAAAACGATACCCCCTTGGTGTTGGTGTGCCTGCGTTGTTGCGAGACATACACAGAAAGTGACGTGTCGGTATATATAGGTGCGCCCGGGGGGATCAGACGCCGCCGATACCTTTAATACTGAGATCGACCCACCTATGTAGCACAACAAACCCGCCTTAACTCAGACTGGTAGAGTGCGCGGCTGTAGTTTGGTTCACTGTCATGGTGACCGCGCGGCTACCGCGATGTCCCCGGTTCGAATCCGGGAGGCGGGATCTTGCTGTATGCCCAGGTAGTGTAGCGGCCTATCATGGTGCCCTGTCACGGCACCGACACGGATTCGAATTCCGTCCTGGGCGTCGTACCATTTTTGCGAGATTGTTCTGGTGACCTATGGGTCGGTCTCCAGTGCCTCTGCACCGGGGAGACGGCACAAATCTCTCTCTCTGTCGCTATCTTTCAGGTTCCCCTCAAGCCCGACGACCTCGTGCGGCTGCAGGAGCGACTGGCCTGGATCAGGGAGCACTTTGGTGTGAAGCGAATCGGCGTCTTTGGTTCTGTTGCCAGGGGAGATGAGGCACCTTCAAGCGATATTGATATTCTCGTCGAATTTACGCAGGGACAGGCTACTTTCCAGAACTTTATGGATCTGATCCGGTATCTCGAACTCCTCTTCGGTCGGAGGGTGGTGGACCTGGTCACCACTACAGGGATTGATCCTTATCTCCGCCTGTACGTGGAAGATGAGGTGATCTGGTGTGAGGCGTGAAGGGAGTATCCTCCCATCAGATCGTGGATGAGATGACCTTTCTAGAGGAGCAGTCCATGAATGGTCTGTTTTGGAGCATTGAGGTGACCGGTGAGGTGGCGAAGCACCTCCCGCGCTCTTATCCCGAAGGTCTGTGGAGGAGTATGGTCGGGATGCGGGACTGTCTCATCCATGCCTATTTTCGTGTGGACCTGAAGATCGTCCGGGATGTGCGTGTTCACGAGATCCCGGCACAAAAACCACTCGTCTGTGATCGACTCAATAGGTGCGTTGAGGAAGAGGACAGCAGGAGGTGACGCCCCTTGCCAGGTCTTCTTCGTGAGGGTCTGGTCCTTCAGGATCTCCCCGACGCCTTCTTTACCTCCAGGAGACGATAGGTGGGTATGGCGCATGAGCAGAATGCCCTTGCCGAGGAAGCCCTCACCCTCGCCCTCGGCGGGGCCGACGAGGCCAGGATCCGGAGGATGGCCTCTTTCCTCCTTGGACAGGCAGGAGGGTCTTCATCATCGGTCGAGGCCCTGGCGGCAGGGCTTCGCGATCCCGACAAGGGGGTGCGGGCCGGGGCGATGCAGGCCCTGGTCGCCTGCGGCCAGAAGGGGCTTTCTGTCCTCCTTGCCGCCCTCCGCGATCCCGACTGGCGGGTGCGCTACCGTGCCGCCGAGGGGCTCGGGCGTCTCGGCGAGCGGCGTACCGTCGCCCCGCTGATCAGGGCGCTCGCCGACGAGAAGGACCATGTCCGCTACATGGCCGCCAGGGCCCTCGGCCAGATCGCCGACCCTGCGGCCAGAGCGCCTCTCCTCCCCCTCCTCCGCGACCCCAATCCCCCGGCGCGGAAGGCGGCGGCGACGGCCCTCGGCCAGATCGGCGGGGCCGAGGCGGCTCTCGAAGAGGCCCTTGCCGACGAACCCTCTGGCGCAGTCCGCCGGGCGTTGCGAGACGCCCTCGGCCGTCCCTGAGATGGACCGGTTCGTCGTCCCCCTCACGCTCAAACTCGGGGTCGTCGGGCAGGGCGACATCACGCCGGCGCTTGCCCGCCTCGACGGGCTCCTCTCCCATACCCCGCATGCCTATCATACCCTCTCCCTCGAGGGCACCAGGGCCCACCGGCAGGTCGCCTCGCTCGACGACCTTGTCGGGGCCTGCGACCTCCTCGTCATCTCTGGCCCTTCTGAAACTCCGCTCGCCGTCGCGAGGGCGATGGGGCGCACCGCCCTCCTCCTCTCCCCTGGGGGCCGGGTGCGGGTGGAGCCCCATACCGACCGCGCCCTCGAGGGCCTCAGGGCCTATGACGCCTTCAATGCCGAACCTGTCAGCCCGCAAAAGATCGACGAGGGGGTCGCCGCCTGGTCGGCAGGGGTCCGTGCCGCCCTGCGGAAGGCCGGGCTTTCGTCTGCGCTCTTCGAGCCCCTGAACCGCTCTCTTCTCCCGCATTATATCAGGGCCAGGCTCCTTGCCGACCGCTACCGCCGCTGCCACCTCTGGGCCGGGACCGCCGTCTATGTCCTGGCCGCGGCGGCGATCGCCACCGTCGCCCTCCAGGTCCTCTTTCTCCCAGACCGCCCTGAGGTGATCTGGCTGGAGGTGGCCGAGATCGCCGCCGCCCTCTTCCTCCTCATCGCCGCCCGCACCCTGGACTGGCACCGCAAGTGGCTTGACTACCGCGTCCTTGCCGAACGGATGCGCTCGTCGCTCTTCCTCTGTTTTGTCTGTATCAGGTGCGAGTTCCCAGGCGCCCACCCAGGCCTCACCCTTTCGCATCCCTCAGAAGACTGGATGTCCAGGCTCTTTGGGGGACTGCTGGCGACGCGTCCCCTCGAGTACTGCCACCTCTCGATGCCCCTCGGTCCCCTCAAGGAGTTCCTCCTCTCTGCCTGGATCGACCACCAGGTCGCCTGGTATGCCGAGAAGGCGCGGAAAAATAGGGCCTGGTTCGAGCGCCTCCTTTATGCCGGCGAGTTTTTTTTTCATCGCCACCCTCATCGCCGCCGCCGCCCATGCCTCAGGGGTGGGGCACGGCTACGCCCCGGTGCTTGCGGCGGCGACCCTCCTCTTCCCGGTGGTGGCGTCGGCCCTCGGGGCGGTGCGGACCCAGCGCGAGTACCGCCAGAATGCCGAGCGGGCCTCCAGATTACTTACTCGCCTCTCGTCCATCGCCCTTGCGATCAGGGGGGCCGAGGATATGTCCACCCTCTGCTCGCTCCTCGGCCAGGCCGACGAGGCGATGCTGCGCGAGCAGCAGGAGTGGCGGGTGGTCTTCCAGTTCAGGGAACTCGAGAGTCTTTGATCTCTTTGAGCAGACCTTCAAGCGTCCTGACCTCGTCCCAGGTGCAGCGGTCGCCGGCATAGCGCACCCGCTCGTAGAGTCTGACAAATGCCCTGACACTCTCTGCCGCGGGGCTCTCTTTGAGTGCCTCTGCGAGTTCGCGCGGGGTCTGCGCCTTTGTCCCGGCGCTCCGTGCAAGGTCGCCCCAGAGCCTGCCCGCCGCCTCCTCCGGGGTGGCGGGTGCAGGGGCTTCTGGGATCTCCTCCTCTTCTTCTTCCTCGTCGTCGCCGACGACCGTCTCGACCGGGAGGATGATCTCTCTCTCTTCTTCGTCCTGGCGGCGTCCCCGCCTCGACCAGCGCAGGAAGACGGCCCCTGCCAGCACCCCGACGGCCAGCGCCCCGCCGGCGGTGAGAAGGGTCTGGGAGGAGAGGAGCGAGGGGCTGACCCTGAGGGTGACCTTCTCGCTGGCCGAGTGCTCCAGCGGGAACCCCTCGCCGGTGAACTCGGCCTGGAGGAGGTGTTCGCCTGGTGCGAGGACGGTCTCGATCTCATACTCGCCCTCGTCTCCGGTGACCCCGGTCGCCACGACCTCGCCGTCGGCGATGAGGTGTACCCCTGCCCCGGCGACCCCCAGGTCTCCGCAGGTGAGCCTCCCCTGGCAGACGCCCCGCTCCCCTTCGACGGTGGCCTGCAGGCTGAGCCTGGAGGGCGAGGGGCCGACCGTGAAGGAGACAAGGTCAGAGACCAGCCGCCCTGACGAGACATAGACGAGGTGTGTCCCTGCCCTGATCTTTCCCACCTCGTACGAGAACCCATAGTCCCCGCCCTCCCCTGTCGTCCCGCTCGCATAGAGTGAGCTGTCAAGATAGGTCTTGAGCGCCGCCCCCGCCTCCTGGCTCGTGAGAGTGCCATGCCAGCGCACGACCTCGCCATACGCCGCCTCTGCCGGGTCAAGGGCGATCGAGATCTGCGAGCCCGGCTCCCCAGGCCCCTGCTCAAACCCGGTCGTCTCCTCGACGACCTCGCGGAAGGTCTCGACACTCCTCTTGGTCCCTTCTGTCTCTGCCTCGTAGCGCTCCCCGATCTCTGCGAGGCCGCGGCTTCCCGAGGCATAGGTCGTATAGGACTCATCCAGGTGTTTCTTGAGCGTCTCGCCCTCGTAGACCACCGAGTAATACCGCGAGGGGTCGTCGCTGTCGCGGTAGGTGATCTCCAGCTCCTTGAGGTGGTCGAGGCGTTCGGTGCCGTTCACCAGGGTTTCCAGGGCGCCCTGGTTCTCCCGGCTCTTCTGCCTGAACTCGTCGAGGTCGGTCTCAGAGAGGTCGAGGGAGACGACCAGGTTGTCCATCGACCTGGTCATCTCGGCATATTCGTCCAGCTCCCTCTGTGCACTCTCCCAGTCCTTCACCTTCACCGAGAGGACCACGTGTTCGCCCTGCCCGAGGAGGTCCTGGAGAAGGGGCAGCACGGCCTCCCCCTTCTTCGGGTCCATCGGCTCGGCCACCGAGAGGTCGACCTCTCCCTCTGAACTGATGTTCTCTGCGGCATAGAGCAGGGGCTGCTGCGCATGGAAGAGGACCAGCGCCAGGCAGACGACGGCCAGGACTCCAAGGAGCATTCGTTTCATGAGGCAAGGATCTCCATGATCTTCAGGACCACGATATAGCCAAAGACCGCGACGCCGACTGCCACGAGCGCCTTGACCCGCCGCATGGCCTGCGGCTGGACATAGGGCGGGTCGATGAGCACCACCAGGACTAAAAGCCCGATCAGCCCGAGCACAAAATAGACCTCAAGGTCGAGTGCCCGGTTGAGGACCATGAAGAAGGCGACGATCCCGAACCAGAGGGCAAGTGCCCATGCGGCGATATATCTGGCGTCGCGCATTGCGTTCATACGTCTTCATCGTCCCGGATTAATGTTGCGAATCCGCCTCTCTGCTCTCCGAATGCGCATGGACCCCCGGTTTCCTCTCTGGATATCATGGATCTCTCTGTACCGCCCTTTCACTCCACCTTTTTTTTGCGATTATACCCTCTGCACCGCTCCTGTCCGGTTTTTTCCTGGGCCTTCCTGCCCTGGGGCCATGCCCCTCTCTGGAGGAGGCGACCCCGCGGGGCGCCCATCAGATCAGAGAGGCCCTGGCACCCTGCGCCCCCCTCTTCACCTGGTCCAGATGGGGCCGGGCCGGGCCGCCCTGGCAGATTGTGAGGGCTGCACTCTCCAGATCGTGTGCTCCTCTTTGAAAAGGGAGAAGAGCCTGAGCGTCGGTCTGCCTGGTCAGGTCGAAGCCCGGGTGCGTGACGGTCCTCTGGGCGCCGCGTCCTCGTCGTCCTCTCAGAGGAGAAGGAGGAGGGCGCTCTCCCCCTGATCCCGCCTGTGCGCCCCCGGCCAAATCCCCCCTCTCCCCTCCTCCTGTCCCCCCAACCCTGATATCGCAATATTTATAATTTCTGAATTTGTGCGCTTTTCCCCTCTCCCTCTGCCACAACCTATATTATGTGGCAAGTATAATTATCACCAATCTTTGTGGTGCTCCCCCAGACTCCACGTTCCTCTCCCTTTAAGCCGTATTTCGTCGTGCGGGTGATCCGAGGTTCCTGGAAGATAAGCGTGTGCGCTGGAGGGGGCAGATGTGAGTGTGAGTCTGTGGAACCAGGGAGGATGTCAATAGGAACAGAGAGCGTGGCTCTCTCGGGCGGGGGTGCGACTGACGACCCGTGTGCGGTGTCGGTCGCAGGAGATGGAGCGCCGCGGTACCGCGAAAAGCGGGTCGCGGTCGTGGTGCCGGCGTATAATGAGGAGACCCTGATCAAGGAGACCCTGGACGGGATCCCTGCGTACGTCGAGAAGGTCTATGCCGTCGACGACGGCTCTGCCGACCGGACCGGGGCGATCATCGACCTCTACGCGAGGCACGACCCCCGCATCGTCCCCATCCACCATGACCCGAACCGCGGCGTGGGGGCGGCGATCACCTCAGGCTACCACCGGGCGGTCGAGGACGAGATGGACCTCGTCGCCGTCATGGCCGGGGACAACCAGATGGACCCGACCTACCTCCCCTCCCTCCTCGACCCCATCGTCGACGGCAAGGCCGACTACACCAAGGGCAACCGCCTCATCAGCGAGGACTACCGCACCGGGATGAGCAAATGGCGGAGCCTTGGCAACTCGGTCCTCACCTTCCTCACCAAGATCGCCTCAGGCTACTGGCAGATGATGGACCCGCAGAACGGCTACACTGCGGTCTCGACGAAGGCCCTTGCGACCCTCCCCCTCGACCACGTCTACCAGGGCTATGGCTACTGCAACAACCTCCTGGTCTGGATGAACATCCACGGCATGAGCGTAAAAGACGTCGCCATCCCCGCGAGGTACGGCCAGGAGAAGTCGGGCATCCGCTACTCCACCTACATCCCCAAGGTCTCGCGCCTCCTCCTCGGCAACTTCCTCTTCCGCCTCAAGACCAAGTACGTCCAGATGAGCTTCCACCCCCTCGTCTTCTTCTATGCCGCCGGGGCGGTGCTCACGCCGCTTGGGGTTCTCGGGGGGCTCGTCGCCCTCTGGGAGAAGTTTGCGATGGGGTATCCGGTGCTCTTCGTGCATGGAGGGCTCTCGTTCCTGGTGTTTGTCTTCGGGGCGCAGTGTCTGTTCTTTGCGATGTTTTTTGATATGCAGGCGAATGGGCAGCAGAGTTCATGAATGTAAGTCTTAATGGTAATTTCTGTAATTGTAAGGTGCTGATGGGGGTAAAATGAGGATTCTTATTGATATGGGACATCCAGCCCATGTTCATCTCTTTAAGAATTTTATCTGGGAGATGGAGAAAAGAGGGCATCGGGTTCTTGTTACAGCCCGTGATAAAGACGTCGTTACTCAGTTATTGAAGGCGTACAATATTCCATATATTCCTGTGGGCAAAAAAGGCACGGGATCATTGAACCTGATAAAGGAGTGGACATTCAGGGATTTTGAGATTGTTCGCATCGCAAGAAAATTCAATCCAGATATTCTCCTTGGGGTGCTGAACCCTGCAACGGCCCATGCGGCGCGGCTCCTCGGGAAGGTGTCGGTCACCTTTACCGATTCAGAACCTGAGATCGCGAAGTACCCGATTGCCGATACCATTACGCTGCCCTTCACCGACGTCATCCTCACCCTTTCCTCAGTGCAGCACGATTATGGGGAAAAAGAAGTCCGTGTCAATAGTTACAAAGAACTCGCTTCCCTCCATCCACTCCGTTTTTCTCCGAACCCTGATGTCTTAGATATTGCAGGGCTGACTCCAGAAGATGACTATGCCCTGGTCCGGTTTGTTGCCTGGGATGCCTATCATGACATGGGGCAGGGTGGGCTCACGCTGGAGGATAAACATGCCCTGATCAGGGAACTTGAACAATCGTGTCGTGTTTTCATATCTTCAGAGTCTCCGTTGCCTCCAGAGTTTGAGAAGTACCGTCTCCCCATCCCTCCGGAGAGAATGCACGACTTCCTCCATTATGCGAAGATTTTCGTCTCCGATTCGCAGACCATGACCACAGAAGCGGCTCTGCTGGGAACCCCTGCTGTACGTTGCAATAGCTTCGTGGGCAAGAATGATATGGGAAATTTTGTCGAGTTGGAGGAGCGCTATCACCTCATTTATAACTGTAGGGATGGACCTTCGGTACTCTCGAAAGTGCGTGAATTGCTCAAGTTTCCGAACCTTAAGGATGAATGGGCCAGGAGAAGGGAGCCTTTACTGCATGAAAAGATTGATCTGACGGCTTTCATGGTCTGGTTCATTGAAAACTATCCCCGGAGTTTTGCGGAGATGAAGGAACATCCAAAGGTGCAGTACTCCTGTGTTTCAACTCGGAGGGATGCGTTATGAGTGCTGTTGCATATGTGGGTCCTCCTGTTGGTCATCTGTTTAGCCATGTTGTCACAGAATTGTATCATTTAATCGGGATCTCCGGTGAGATCTCATGAATATGCACGTTGTTAACCTGCAGAGAGGAGCCTCAGGTAGATCAGCACGTGCCTCTATGGGGCAAAGGTTGCGATCATGGTCCTCCCCTGTGAGAACAACATCAATGACCTCTGCAGAGTCCTTCTCGATCAAGATCCTTTTGGAACTTGCAGATTTTTGTATTGGCATTCGAAGGTATCGATTTTCATTAAGGGTTTTATTATGACTGGCTCACGAGTTTGTACAAGGTGTGTTTGTGACGATAGCATTCCGGGAATATCTTTTGATGAGAATGGAGTATGCAGTCTGTGCAAAAACTACGATCTCATCGAACAAGAGTTTCCCTTAAGTGAGGCTACCCAGCAAAAATTTCAGCAGATTGCTGATAATATTAAGAAAAATCAAAGGAATTCTAAATATGATTGTCTTATTGGCGTCAGTGGGGGAACAGATAGCATCTATACCCTTTACATTGCGCGCAAATATGGTCTTAACCCACTGGCGTTGCATGTTGATGATGGATGTGACACAGAAGTATCTATTCACAATGTCCAATCTGCGATAAATATATTAAACGTTGATTTATTCACTGTAAAAATTGATGCCAAAGAACTCGCTGATCTAGAATTATCTTTCTTTAAAGCATCTATTCCAGATGTGGAAACCCCTCCTGATATGGCAATAACTGCGTCGTTATATAAATGTGCCGCGCAGTTTGGGATAAAATACATTTTCGTCGGCAATTCGTTTAGAACGGAAGGGAAGATGCCGCCGGGATGGAGTTATGGTGATGGGAAATACTTAAAATCCATTCATGCTTGTTTTGGCCGTACAAGTTTGAAAACGTTCCCGAATTTAATGCTCATCGATTATCTTTATTATTTTATATTCAAGAGAGTAAAGATAATTAAGCCCCTATACTATTTGCCATATGTTAAGAAAGACGTAAAGCAACTTCTGGAAAAAGAGTTAGGGTGGATAGATTATGGGGCAAGCCATCATGAATCCGTATACACCCGATTTGTACAGGGATATTTGCTTCCAAAGAAGTTTGGCATCGATAAAAGGAAAATTCATTATTCAGCATTAGTTCGATCCAATCAAATGACGCGGGAAGAAGCGTTGATTAAACTGAAATCGCCCGCCTGTAGTGATGATATGGTTAAAGAGGATATTCATTATCTCTGTAATAAATTCGGCATTAGTCTTGAAGAGTTTGAGGAGATAATTAATTCTGAACCAGGATCCCAGTCTGAATTTGATTCATACTATCCTCTGGTCTGCAAGTTACAATCTGTCATTGAAATTGCATACAGGTTGCACCTGTTCCCTACGAAAATATATGGAAGTTATAATAGGGAATGATTTGAGATGCTCAATAATTTATTGATTATCGCACCGGAATACTTTACTTTTGTTAAGGATCAGACTGAAGCAATCTCTCGTTACTTTCAAAATATACAGGTTTTTGTTCGGTACAACCCTTTCGCTGAACTATCGGCGATCTGGCCCTTTAGAGATCTAGATACTTTTAGATTAGATCGGCGTGTTAGCATTGTGGATCTTCCGGCAAATGTCCATATAACTCCAACTCCTCTATATTATCTACCTCTTGATTATAATTACAAAGTACTTGGCAAAACTCATTATAGGAAGATATGTGGATATGTCAGTCGAAATGATCTAAAAGGAGGTATAGTTCATGCGCACCACACTTGGTCCGCAGGCTATGTCGGTGCCCGCCTCAAGGAGGAACACGATGTCCCATTTGTAGTCACAGCACATGGCTATGACATTTACTCCCTTCCCTTCAAGGACGCTGAATGGCGAGCAAAGATCGAATACGTGCTCAACACCGCAGATCACATTATCACCGTCAGCCAGAGTAATCTTGCGTGCATAAAAAAACTGGACGTCTCCACACCAGTCACAGTCATACCCAACGGGTTCAGGAGCGATCTTTTCTACCCTCGTGACACTTCAGAGTGCAGAAGAGCGCTTAACCTCCCTCAAGATAAGAAGATCATCCTTACGGTGGGGAACCTGGAGCATGTCAAGGGTCAGAAGTATCTTGTCGAAGCCATCTGGAGGATCACTCGGGAAAGAAAGGATGTCTTGTGCGTGATCGTCGGTGCCGGGAAACTTCACGCGTCCCTCGAACGTCAGATCCACTCACTTGGCCTTGAGGATTATATTATGCTCGCTTGTGGAAAGCCACACGACGAAATTTCCCTCTGGATGAACGCCTGTGATCTCTTTGTCCTGCCAAGCCTCAACGAGGGCAACCCTACGGTCATGTTCGAGACCCTCGGCTGCGGGAAGCCCTTTGTCGGGACGAAGGTCGGGGGAGTGCCTGAGGTCATTACGTCGGATGATTACGGCCTGCTGGTCGAGCCCGCTGATCCTGAGGATCTGGCGGAGAAGATCCTGGTGGCCCTGGATTGCAAATGGGATCGAGAAGCGATCCTCACGTATGCAGAGCGTTTTACATGGGAAAATATCGCAAAGGAGGTCATGTGTGTGTATGATCAGGTATTAAGGATGAGATCATGATGAAGATCGCACTTATTACAAACTACTGGAAGAACAGCGATGGCGGCGGGGTCAAGACCTATCTGGTGAACCTTGTCGACGCCCTGAAAAACAGAGGCGCCGATGTCGATGTGATCTTCCGATGGGGTGACGATCCTGAGCACTCCTGTGGTGGGAAGAATAAGATAGCCTTCCCCTTCGTCTGCTACCGGCAACTCAAAATGATCCGCCCTGAGGTGATCTATTCCCAGGGTACCTGGTATTGTCTCCTCCCAGGTGTGCTCTACAAAAAACTCCACGGGTGTACGCTGGTTCACACCTTCCACACCGAGCCTGACAGGGGGTTGCCGCTCCCGGCGAGGGTCTTCTTCCAGAGCCTCCTGAACGCCTGCGACTGCGTGACTTTTGTCTCGAAGAAACTGCAGGAGCGGGTTGTCGAGGTTGAAGGACTTTCGTTTTCGAAGACGGCGATCACCTATGCGGGGGTGCGAGCTGGTGAGGTCACGGAAGGAGAGATCAAGCGGTTCCGTGAGCAGTATGGGATCGGTGAAGATGCGATTGTTCTCCTGGCCATTGGCATGACCGCCCTCCCCTACAAAGCTGAGGGGTTGAAGCTGCTGATCCGGGCCGTCAAGATCTTGTGGGATACCTATCCGAATATTGTGCTCATCGCGACTCGTGAGGGGAAGTACTCTGAAGAGCTGAAGACATTCGCACGTGAGGTAGGTGTGGAGGAGCGGGTGGTCTTTACAGGCGATGTGGAGAACCCCTTTGTGCCGCTGAAGATGTGCGATCTGTATACGCACATCACGCTGGGTGATGGGCTACCGTTGGCCCTCCTTGAAGCGATGGCAATGGGGAAACCCATCGTTGCGACGCCTATTGCCGGGATCCCTGAGGCGATCACTGATGGAAAGAACGGGCTCCTTGTTGCGCCGGAGGCGGAGCAGGTTGCGGAGAAGATCGGTCTTCTTCTGCGGGATAGGGAGTATGCGGAGCGGCTTGGGAGATGCGCGAAGAAGACAGTGGAGGAGAGATTTACCTGGGAGCAGGCGGCGGAGAGATTTTTGCAGTGCTATTTAGATGGCGGAAATGTTCGTGAAGATCAAAGACCTGTGGGGAGATCCTCTGTGGAACATACTTGGCAAAGAGAATAAAAATGAATGTTGAAATCCCACGAATGAATAACTAAGTAGATTCGAGGCAAACTATGGTAGGGTTTATCCCTCATCCCCATAGGTCGATCAATAGACAGATGGATCATTGGTAGTGGAATTCTATAGATCAAGTGTCCTGCAAAATAAGAATCTAGATATCTTCTTTCAGATGAAGTATATAGTGTGTATGACGTGAAGGCCCAAGACCGAATGAATATTCCAGAGTTTTTTTCGGGTGGAAAATATTCAAAGATCCTTCTTACTTTTGGGTTTATCCTTATCATCCATAATTTTCTTATCTTATATTCCCACCAACCCCAGGGCTATGTTGTGGATATCTACTCAGTCCTCCCGCTTTCCTTTTACGGTGCTTCGATACTCTGCTACCTCATCAGTTCCCTTGTTTTACTCTCGAACAGGGGCAGTGCGAAAAAATATGGCATCTTACTGCTGATCCTCAACCACGCTACTATTCTTATGATCCCCTATATGCTTGGCTACTACTCTATGGGCCGGGCAGATGATATGTCATATATTGGCGAATATGTTCATATCAGCAATACAGGTGCCATCAATGGGTGGGATATCTACCCTGGAAGTCTCATTCTCGGTGCCACTCTTTCAATAATATCTGGGATCCCTGCAAATGGTGCGGCTTTTGTGGTACCGTTTGTCTTCTCGTTTATTTTCATCGGCGGACTGTGCCTGTGCTGTCGTTTTTTCCTGAGAGAGGAAAAATTGGTGAATATTGCGGTCCTTTCATCTTTTATCTTCTACCTTGGGCCTTACAATTTTCTTAACGTCCCCCATGCTCTCTTCTTTGCGTACATGCCCTTCTTTATCTTCGTACTGAGCAGGTATATCAAAAATATTGACTCTGCAAATGTTTTTCTGATCCTCATCACGACTATTCTCGTCCCCTTTATGCATCCGTTTATTGTTCTCTTTGTATTTGCGCTCCTTTTGGTTCTGATCGTGTTTAGGGGGGTATTGAACTGGTTTATTGAGGGAAATTATTGGCGTGCTACCCATCCCCTCCTTGTGTTGTGTATTGGGTTTTTCTCGTGGTTTATTTACTGTGATACACTCCTGGGTAATTTGAGGGTGAGTTACCGGTGTTACCTCCAGAAAACGACAGAACCTGTCCTGCTAGAAACCGCAGATAAACTTGCTCGTATCAATATTGATCTATTCAAAATGACAAAACTGCTATTTGTTTATTACGGCCGGTATTTTATCCCCCTGATCATCATCGGTATTGCACTCATAGTGGTTTATCTTAACCGTGATAAGATCTCTCAGTTCTTAAAAAACCGTATGCATTTCTTTTTGATATTCTATATCATGTTCCTGGTCGCTGAGGCGGTTCTCTTCCTGAACCCTATGTTTTCTCATCAGCCCGATCGGTTGACAAATTTAAATTTCATGGTTTATGCTCAGATACCACTGTTTGTGATTGCTCTCTCTGTTCTATTTGCAAAATCAAAATTTTTCAACCGGAGGGTGATGATACTCCTCCTCATTCTTTTGGGAGGCATATGGGGTCTGAGTCTTTTCGGGACGTTTGATTCTCCTCATATTTTCAGGACCAATGTGGCTCTAACATATAACGAAGTAGAGGGCATGGAGTGGTTTTATGAGGCAAGGGAGGGTGAGAACATCATTGTTCCTCTGAGTCAGATTGGGAGGTTCCATGCACTGTTTGATGATGGGGAATCTGACAATCGTATCCCAATACCACCAAATCACTTTGGCTATGGCTCCTCTTATAGGTCTTTTGCCGACATAAATTTGGAATACGGCGAGCAGAGTTATGTTGTCTTGTTGACTCTTGATGAACTCTTGTATCAGAAAGTTCCTGGGTACATGGAGCTAGGGCGTTATACTGCGGGAGATTACTCTCGGTTTAGGAATGATCAGTCGATTGACGCTAAAGTCTATGACAATTGTGATATTGAGATCTACGATATTGAGGGCAACCAAAGGTGATATGTCGATTTTCTGGTAGTGCCCCTGGCAATAACTGATAACAAAAACCCCCTCTCTGTGCGAGTTTCTGTTATGAATACCGATCACTGCTCGATGGAATTCAGTCAGATTTTTAGAAATAGATTTTCAGTTCTATTCTGGGGCACTACCGAATCTTTCCTGCTCTCTCGCGCGCTGGAGGGCTTCTGCCCCCGGAACCCCCCACGACGAGAATAGGCGGGGCGGCAATGAAGCAGTGTTTCCCTCTGATCGGTTCTCTGAGATGATCGAGATCCCTGATAAAATTTCGAGAGACAATGCGCTTCATTCCCCTCCAAATGAACTCAATATGATTCAGATCTGGAGAATAAATGGGCAGGTAGACGAGATTTATGTTCAGTTTCATGGCACATTCCATCGTAGCATGTGCATGATGAGATCGGAAATTGTCTAGGATGATCACGATGTTTTTCTCTGGGTTCTCTTCTCGAATTTTTCCAATAAAATCACAGAAATCTTCTTTTCAGGAGGATAGTGTAACGAATCTTCTGTAAAAACTTATCAGGCCCTGCCTCCAACCTAGATTTGCAGAAAGGTGAAACAGGGCATGAATCCTTTATCTTTTATCGAAGATTATCTTTCCGATAATGTGAGAGTGGCATGAAGAATCTTATCACGTGGTACCTCAACCAGGTGATGCTGCTGGAGGCGCTCAGCAGGCTGGAGCCGAGCAGTATGAACGAACTGATGCGCGGCAGGTACACCGAACGGGTACAAGAGTCGCTTTCTGAAAACTCGCTATGGCGATCTCGTTCTCCAGAAACCTCTGTTTCGTGAATTTCCCTTCGAAACTCAGGTGTTTGGACGTTATTCTCGGGTTGAGAAAGCCCTTGTGAACGCGATCTCCGAATTTTATCTTCAGGGTGTTTCAAATCGCCGGATCCAGGAAATCGTTGTTCATCTGGAGATTGATCAACTCTCCCCTTGTTTCTGTTTCTCGGATGGAACACGACCTCTACAGATCCATGCATTTCTCCAGAGACCAATTGAAGAGGAAATTCCCTATATCTTTGTCGATGCCTCCTATTTCAAAATCCGAGATGGACCCCAGTACATCACCAAAGCTCTTCTGGTGATCGCTGACGTGCAGGTGGATGGTTGCTGAAAAACCCTGGGGGCCAGAATCATAGAATGTGAGAATGAAGAGTTCTGGTTCGGTCTGTTCGAGGAACTCAAAGAACAAGGATTAACTGGTGTCAAACTGATCGTCTCAGATGGTCATGCAGGGATCCTGAGAGCAGCAGAAACTGCTTTCCTCGGTGCATCATGGCAGATGTGTTCGGTCCACTATACTCGCGCGGTTTTGAGAAATATTCCCAGGAAACATCAGAAAGAAGTTGCCGAGAGTTTGAAGGAGGCATGTGGGAACGAAGAGGGACTTCAGAAGGTCGGTCGCAGATGATCAGAATAAACGAGGATATCGGAAATCAGTGAATATCATCGAGATATCCCTTATGGGACTCATTATTTGCACGATATTCTCGAAAGAACACGCAAAACGGATTTGAACAATGAACATGATGGAAAGAATCAACAAGGAACTGAAGAGGAGAACAAAAGTTGTAGGAGCATTTCCAAACGAAAATTCACTTCTCAGGCTGGCAGGATCTATCTTGATGGACATCAACGAGGAGTGGGTGACTGGCAGAAGGTATTTTGACGATGGAGAAGGGATGATCAAGCAAGGAGACAGGGATCAGACAAATTACAGAAGATCTGAGACACTAACTTTCATTTTGTTCATCAAATATGATTCCTACTTTGATTACGATCAATTTTACGATTTTAATCGGTACATTTTCTGGAAGGGGAATATTTTTGGATGTGATTTTCTAGGTGGCGAATATTTCAATAATTAAATGGAGTATTGGCGCATTGGAGGGGCATAAAGGGAGGGGAGATTTTGGAGGGGGCTAATGTTCAATTCTACATAATTTCGTTAAACTTATCATGCAAGTCAATATATAATTACATAAACTGGTGTTTATTTTGTCCGAATCGTCCAATCTATGTAGCACACAGAGAGTTTGGAAATCTTCAGTTCGTAATGCCCTAAAAGGTCTTTTTTTTAGGACACTACGAACCCTAAATGCAATTATTCCAAAGAAGGATAACCAGATCCTTTTCGCAAGCGTACCTGATTACTCAGACAACGCAAAAGCGCTGTATGAATATGTCGTAAAAAACCATAAACATCTTCAGTACGACATTATCTGGCTAGTTAACGATCCCAAGATATTGCAAATATTAAATCAAGAGAAAATAAATGCTCATCTCAATATGAGTATCTGTGGGTTATGCTGCCTTCTCAGATCAAAATATATCATCGGAACTCATAATCATGGTTCCCGTGTTAAGGTGAAAAATCAATACCAAATAAACCTTTGGCATGGGATGCCTCTTAAGTCTATGGGATATATGATGGATTCAGCAACAGATGATGTGCTAAAGGATGTTAAAATAGGGGGAGATGCCAATGATATGCTAGTTGCGACGTCAAGCACTACTAGAAATGCGCTAGCGGCTAGTTTTCTTACCGATCCGCGAAAGATAGTTGTCACTGGTCAGCCACGTAACGATTATCTCTTTATGAAGGCTGATAAGAGGCATAGATTAGCTCGCTTGTTGGAAATGGATTTATCAAAATACCGTAGATTACTCTTGTATATGCCAACATTCCGAGTTGGTTATGGTAGGGTCGACGGCATACCTGAACATTTGGATATTTTGATGTCCGAATCTTTTAACAAATTTTTGGAAGATAACAATATATTGTTTGTTCTGAAGATGCACCCATCCGAGGAATATTATCCATTCTCTCAGGATAAAGTTAAACAATGCAACAGAAATGTTGTTATACTGAAAACAGAGTGTCTTGATAATCATCTCACAAGTATATATGAGATACTTCAGGATTTTGATATTTTAATTACAGATTATTCTTCGATATATTTTGATTTTCTACTTTTAAATAGGCCTATAATATTTTTTGCTTTTGATTTGGAACAATATCGGCAAAATAGAGGTTTTTCGCTTGAACCTTACGATTTTTGGGCGCCAGGACCAAAAGTTACTACGATCGAAACGCTGGTCGAAGAAATCCAGAAATGCATTTCAAACCCAGATTACTATGAAAAAGAGAGAAAAACTGTCAATAATCTAATTAACCAATTCCAAGATGGAAATTCATGTGAAAGAGTCTGGGAACAGATCCTATACAAGGTGAGATCTCAATGATTGGGTAGTGCCTCAGACAATTACTGATAACAAGGCTCTGTTGAATCAGGCATGAGTCGAGAGCACGCCTCAGGCATACCGCATGAAAAGTTTTTCCATGAAAACCCCCTTCCATCCAAATTCCTTCAGCTCTTAACTAAAATCTGTTCTGAGTTCTCTTTGATTTACAGTCTGAGGGATCTTGGATCTCTCATCTTCCTCCCTTAGAACCTCTCGCGGATACGAAACGCATCAATTTCCAATAGAGAATGAGTTTGTGCTCGATCGCTTTCGCTCAAGGATCGACCTGACGAGATCAGGCGTGTCTGTTCTCTTTAGACCGGATCCGGATCGCGTTTCTTGAGGACAGCGAGTGCATCTGCTACGAGAGTAATGACCTCTTCGAAGGTGTAATGCGGCGATGCAGGGATTCTGATGGTATGAAAATTCTCTGTTTGAGGTTTTTCTTCTGGTTGAGTTTACCTATCGACGTATTCTTCATCATTGACGATCAGGTGCCAGATGATGGTGATTATCTTTCTCGCCAGAGCGATGATCGCTTTGCTTGCTCCAATCACGTGCTTCTTTGCTTCATACCATTCTCGAAGAACATTTTTTTGTGCTCGTGTTGCAGCATGAGCGACCTGGTTCATGATCCATCTGGCATGTTGTTGAACCCCGTTTTGTGATCGAACAGTTTACAGTATGGTTCGCAGATTGGTACATCCTGGCCAGCAGCAACTTGGTACGGCGCGGTCATATCCAGTTTCTTCTGAAAATGATGGGATAGATGAATGTCTGTGGCGGTCTTTTTTCCATACGCGATCAAAGTCGCAGTTCAGCCTTCGAGGGCAATTCAACGGTTACTATCATCCTAAGTTTGCCACTTTGGGTTCAAACACCCAATGAGCTCATCCACTCTTGTGATCTACATTTTCCAGAATTTCACTTGGATACTGTATTTGACAGTTGAAGAATTTCCCCTCAAAATTTCATGAAATCGCCCACTTATGATACAAAATCATCGTGTTGATGGCATCAAAATTCGAGTGAATGAACCTTTTTGTCTTTCTCTTCCACGAATCTATGGTAACTGTCAAATTCAATAGCGCCTTTTTGATGAATTTTGTTGACGTATGCTTCAGTTCCGGGATCTCAAATCTGATCATTGAGACAAATAACTGCGCAATAAACCCTATGATTAACGCACCGTAAATGCTGTTATCTGTCCATACCCGCAATGGTTTGATCTCTATCTCATTCTTCAACGAGTTGAAGATCTTCTCGATTGAATCCTTTTTTCGGTATGTGAGAAGGGCTTCAGTAAGTGTCAAATTCTTACTTGATTTCAGGCAGAAAAACCCCTCTCTGCCGATGATGAACTTCTCTTCAAGGAGTTTGATGGCATCATTTTCCGAGAGTTCAACCAGTTTGGTCTGAATGGAGTAGTCCACATCAACAAGAAAGTTGTTAATCCGAAATCGCTTTGGGAGACTCTTATTCTTCTCAATACTTTCCTGAATGGTTTTCGCTTCTTTTATCTGTCACACAATTTTTCTGGCTCTGGATTCCAACTGTTCTTTCTGTAACTTTTCTGAGAAGTAGAGATAATTGGTACTGTTTGGTTTCTCAATTTTTATCCCACGAATTCCTGATTCCGCATCAATAACATGAGGGCCATACGTTTCAAATTCAGCAATGATCTTGTCATCACTCTTGTTGAGTTTCTTTCCGGTAATGTACTGCAGATTATCTGCCCGAATCATCCGGGTATTGGCGACACTATTCGCTCCTTTGTCGAATATGACCAGAGATCTCTCTCTGAGTCTGCCGCTTGATTGTCGATGGGTCTTCTTGAAGTGGCTCTGATCATTGAGATTGCCGGGTTCGATCGTCATCCCAATCGGGATATTGATGGGATCGGCAAGTTCGGTGACACCGACCGTAATCTGTTTTTTGTCCGGCCGATGATCACGGCTGTAGCCATATTTTCCAAGATGAGCCTCAGTGCCATGAAGAACGATGCTGGTCCAGTCCATGTTGATGTTGGTATGCTCAAAATTATATCGCTCAAAAAGGACGTCCTGGATGTCAGAGATGATTTCATCCCGGTTAGCACCAAGGATTTCAAGGACACGATACAGTGTTCTTTCGCTGAATGGGGGGAGATCAAATTCAGCAAGAACTTCAGGACGGTTGATCCATTCGTGAGACCGTTTTATGCTGAAGTTATCAGTCAGTTTATAGCTAACAAGAGCTTTGAGGAGTTTGTTGAGATCTATCTCATTTTTTTGTGTTTCCCGAAAATCTCGGTGAAATTGAGAATCTCATAAAGTCGGGTAACGGCAAAGAGGGTTCCAATGGGAAAAGATATATTTTCATTGGGCTCAATCTGAATAGTTCTTAGTTCTGTTTGCATTTTGGTCGATTCAAGCATTACTAAGAACACACTTAGTTTTTTTCGACTGGCAAAGTTAGGTATAATGTAAGAAGACCGGGGCGATCATCTGGAAAACGTTTGATCCAGAACTCTCCAGAGTTCGAGAGAACAGCAGCAACAAAGAAGGTCTTGTGGACATCGATCCCACAAACTTTACTTCGTTGAAGTGACATGGGCCTCTCCTAGGGGAGAGAAATGTCCCTCAAAGGCAATTTACCATTCGCGTTCAAAGACGCACGTATGCTTTTTAAATGGACATAAAGCTAGATACTACAACAGGATTCAGATCCCACAAACTCGACAGCTTTCTCTCCCCATGAACCGCCAAAGAAACCAGATCATATTTCGAGTTTTTCATCCTGTATGCTTGAGCCCGGGGTTCATGCCCGATTCAACAGAGCCAAAGATTCATATTTTATTGTATTTTATCTGATTAAGCACATCGTGTGCCTTTTGAAGATCTTGATGGTTATCAATCTCTATCCAAGGTAAACCATCAGTACTAATTCCATATATATCCATTTCATTACAGATTTCTTTTATTGCTCTTTCATACCATTCATTTACTTTTCCATCTTCAATAATATTTTCAACTTTTTTGAACAGTTTATCTGCACCATTTTTTGAAAACTTTGCCAATCCAATATATTCTCCAGAAGATGATTTTGGATCCATGGTTTTATTAATATCTGTTAATTTTCTTTTATTGAGTTTGACCTTCATTTCCTCTTCGCCGAGGTTTTTATAATCATCAATAATTAGGGAGTTTTCAAACCTTGTATAGATTAATTTATCTAACAATGCTTTGTCAAATAAAACATCTGAGTTGAGGAGAATAAATGATTCTTCATCAAGAATTTCTTTCACCAAAAACAGCGAATAAATATTGTTGCATGAGTTATACTCTTCGTTGTATACAATATTGCAGCCTGTCGCAAATTCTTTAATATAATCGCTCCCATGTCCTGTAATAATAAATATATCATTTCTATTGATGTGGCTATCTAACGCTTTCAATTGATAGTGCAATATTGGATATTCACCTACACTGAGCAAAGTCTTCGGAGTTTTTTCAGTTAATGGAAGTAATCTCTGTCCTATTCCAGCAGCAAGAATTACAGTTTTCATATAACCACAAATTATATTTGTAATATTACTATTAAGAATGTTACTATTGAAGACCTGTGGAAACAGAGCAGGACACCATCGGGGGAACACCACTCACCTGCCGCACCTCACCTCTCCTCACCGCGGGGGGGTCCGGGGGTGCAACCTCCAGCGCGAGATTCCAAGAAAGATTCTACGATTGGGGGCGGCACACCTGATTGATCATCACGCCTTCCCACACCATCGGCCGGGGGCGCTGCCCCTGGATCCCCGGGATGAAGATAGGGTGGGGAAGGCAGAACGCCGATCATGCTGAAGGCGCATCTATCATCTGCATACCATCTTCAACGATATAAGGCTGGTTCAAATTCTCATGCAAATCCGGAGAGTAATCGTCAGGATCATTCATGGTGCTGGCTTGAAAGCCCCTTCATGTGCGTTTCAACAGAACCTGTCAAACAAGTCTTTGGTGGACGGGACGAGATATTTGGGGATCATTTTATCGCAACTATGGTTTACTCGATCATGTGGCAGGAACAACCATATGAGCGGTGGGCGATTTAGGGCGTGCTCTTGATATGACTTCATTCAGTTTTTTTGTATGTTCTCCGGTCCTTGAATATATTCAAGCAATTCTTTTGTGCTTTATGCATGGTTTCTGTGAAAATCTTCTTTGTACTTCTTAAGGATTTATAAACGTTGGACGGCATACATGCCCAAAAAATGGCCCAATATTTCTTTCTAATAAATTTCCTTGTAACACAGTTATTTAATAGATTTCGTGCAATGTCTGGTCTTTTTGCGTGGATATTCCCCCAAGCTCTTCTAATCTGTCTTAGAGCGATGTATTCTCGAAGGTCTTCCAGCATCGCGGGCGATACTTTTCCTGCATCTATCGCCTTTTTGGCTATGCGAACGAAAACAGCTTCTCCAAGAGGTTCAACTCTATTACATGCTCTGTTTGAGGCTTCGGTATGATAGATTCCTTTGCTATTCCAACTGAAAGTGATGGGATATTTCAGAGCTATTCGCCCCCAGAGGTCAACATCTTCACCCATCCACTCCTCTGTGCTGAATCCGTCCATCTCTTTTAGGATATATATGGGGATGGCAACTGTTGATGCTGATATCGGTGGATCCCCGAAGGTGGCAGCTTTAAAATAACTGGGGAGCAGACCCTCCCATGGTTCTTGGGGTATATCATCACTAAATGATGCGACATGGACTTTTGAATCCTTCTCTTTTACAAGGTATGCTGTCCCATATGCCCCCGCTTCAGGGTAACTATCTCGTAATCTCAACAATGTCCTGAGGTGTTCCGTTGACCACTCATCATCTGCATCTAGAAACGCGACCAACTCCGCTCGGACCGCCTCAATCCCCCGATTCCTCGCGGCCGATACCCCCCGGTTCTCCTGCTGGATCAACTGGATCCTTGGATCATCAAACCCCCTGACGACCTCTGCCCCCTCATCGGTGGAGCCGTCGTCCACCACGATCACCTCGAAGTCCTGGAAGGTCTGGGCGAGGACAGAGTTCAGGGCGCGGGCGATATAGGGGCCTTTGTTGTAGAGGGGGATGACGACTGAGACTGCTGGTATGTCTGTCATTTCAATTTTCTCCGAGAAGGTTCTTCAGTTCTATTCCGGCATTCAATGCAGACCTCTGAACCCCCGGGATCCGCTCTGTCAGATCGTTCCTGATTGCGGTGCGTTCATCGAGCATGGAGGTGATCCGTTCGGCAACCACTTCAGGGTTCAGATCTGCCGGGTCCATACAGTAGTCAGTATGCCCGAAGATGTCCTGGTTGATCCCCTGGGCCTTGATGCTGTAGGCGA
The DNA here is from genome assembly GCF_017875325.1 of Methanofollis sp. W23. Lineage (NCBI taxonomy): Archaea > Methanobacteriati > Methanobacteriota > Methanomicrobia > Methanomicrobiales > Methanomicrobiaceae > Methanofollis > Methanofollis sp. W23. Next base: position 25,187 of record NZ_JAGGMN010000001.1, read on the forward strand.
AGCTCAGGGTCGGGACGCAGGACGAGAGGGCGGCGATCGTCGAGTGCGTCCGTGCCCCTGCAAAGAGATCCATCTGGCTGATGATCCACTTCGTCTCTGCGGCGTTGTACTCCGGAGAAAGTAGGGTTATGGTATTGTTTTGATTTTTGATGAGGGAGAGCGCGTTTTGCATAAATGTGTGGTCATTTGAGGTCGGGGTGGTCACATGGGGGATGAGGTAGATCGGCATCCCGGTCTTATTTGCCACACCTTCAATGATCGATGCCGCCATGCCGGTCCATGCTTTGAGATCGCCACCGGTGACATACTTCGCCATCAGGGGGCTTAGGTTGAGACCGATCGCCTCCTCGTCGACGGGGAGCACGTCCTCGATCCCCTCTGGTTTGACCGGGTCCATGAGGAACGCAGGGTCCGCGACAGGGTAGACGTTCTCAGTTACCCCAATGCCTTTGAGGTAGTCAGTCGTGGCTGATTCTCTGGCAAAGATCCCGGTGACTTTCCGGAGGTGGTGGCTCATATATCGTTCATACTCTGGCATCGTATCGAATGGGCCGACCGAGGCGCCCCAGATAGCCAGAGGTTTTTTCTTCTCAAGAACGATCTCGTCAAGGCCGGTGAAGAGCGAGGGTACACCATAGTCAAGGGAGTAGTTGTCCCCGCCGACTGAGAGAACTGCAGCCGCGTCATCTAAGTGCGGGAGCATCTCGTGGTATATCTGATATCTGAGCGCTCTCTGATCGAAGAGATGTCGGTACACATATAACCATGTTTCAGGTCTCCAGACATTCAGGAGAGCCTTTCTCTTATTCATCCGGTATGAACAGAGATGGGTGATGGCAGGGTCGGGCTCCTCCTGGCACTGTCTCCTGAATTGATCCTCACTCTGGAAGTGGCTGAGGCAGAGGAAACGGGGATCCCTGAAGTATTCTCGGAGAATCTTTGTCGTCCCCCGCACGATCGCCTCGCACCCCCGGTTTGCGTACGGGCCGTTCCCGGCCAGAATAAATAACGGTCTCTCTTCATCCATGTTCATAGCCCTATGCTTTTCTCTGAATATATCGTAGAGTTCGTATCGGGAACGTAATAATCTTTGATATTCGCTTCCCGACTGCCAGTCGTCTCAGATCCGGCCCCATTACCTCCCGGAGGCGCTCACCATCCCGCTCCTCGGCCTTCCAGAGTTTGCGGCTCAAAGCCCTCATACTCTCCTTCAGGTCAACTTCCTGCCGCAGGAAGGGATTCTTCGACCTCTCCGCTGCCACCCGTTTCTTCGGCATCTTCGCTCCATGATCAAGATACAGCCTGTATGCCAACTGCTCTCTCTTTATCGCCACAACCCCGACCTGACTCTGCACCACCTGTTCAACAGCAATAGGATCAAGACAGATCCCCTGTCCTCGCTCAAGCACCTCCCGCACCGCCGGCGACCGCACCAGCACAAGGCTCGTCCCCCGACTATCCTTTGAGTATTCAGGCAACCACGCGTCCATGCACGTCACGTCCGCACACTCGGCAAAGACATCGTCGCAGTAGTTACAAGCGTTTGGCGTAAACCACCGGTTCGTCCAGGCCTCAGCGATCCCCTCGTTCCAGAAGATTTTGCGCTCCCCGCCGCCTGCGGTCGTGAAAGCATAGTGGTAATTACTCGCCGGGTGGTCCGGACTCTTCCCACGATAGCGCACCGCTGTCACCTCTCCCTGTACCCCTGCAAGGGCAGCGACATAGTCGGTGAAGTGCGTGCTCTTCAACTGCCCGCAGGTGAGACCCACGGTGACGACGATCCGCTCCCTGAGTTTTCTGTTCCGTCTCTGAGCAAGCCGGACCGCCTTGAGGAAGCAGGGGAGGCCGGTGATAGCGTAGCGCCCCGGCACGTCGAGGACATGCCTGATCACCTCCGACATCTCCACCGGGTAGTAGGCCGAACCAGCGCCGGTGCGGACATCCTCAGAGGTGTCGAAGACGCGGAAGGCAAAGAGTTTCTCCGGGTCGCCGGTAGGGGCGACGCAGATGACATGGTCGACGACATCCTGGGTGAGCAGTGCTTCCAGGAGCCAGGTGGCCATACCGCCTGAGGCTGAGGTCTGGCGGTGCCTCTCAGAGTAACCGACATAGGTGGCAAGATAATAGCCGGTCTCTGAGCGGTGCTGGATGCCTGGCACATTGCCATAGAGTTCTCTTCCGATCGTGTCTTCGTTCTCTTCGTGGTCGGCGAAGGGACAGATCTTCAGGCAGAGCCCGCACTCTGTGGTGCAGGGCGTGATCTCGACCGGGTTAAGCTCACCGTACCGATTCCACTGCATTGAGAGGACATGCTGCGGGCAGAGAGCGGCACAGAGGCCGCACCCGATGCAGAGGTTGTTTTGTACAACGATCTCAATCACAGTAGCCATGACGGAATCCTTCTTTGGCATACTCTAGGGAGGCATGAGCGGATCATCTCTCTCTCCTCTGGATGAAGAACGATATTCAGTATAAACAGCAGATACGCTACCGTAATCCCACATCCTGCCAGGATGAGAGTTGGAAGCGTAGAAATGGTGAAGACCGATAATGTTGCAATCCCAGCCACGGACAAGACAAGTACTCCTCCAACTCCATACAACATCTTTTTCAGGTAGGTGAATATGGGAATTTGTATGACTGAGGCAATAAAGAGTGGATTAATCACTCCGTATCGGAGAAGGAGGGTGATGAGTCCTGCCAGGGCGACACCATACATGCCGATATCAAAGATATGGGGGAGAAGTAGTGCCAATATGATATTTAGAAAACCCATAGGTAGTGTCAGGATTACTAAACTTCGAACACGATTATAGGCTACTGTAATTGGAGATATGCAGGAGACCATTATCTGCAGAATGACTGGTGCAACACAAATCCAGATGAGTGGAGCAAGATGTGCAAATTCTACACCGACCCAGATTGTTAGGAGTTGAGATGAGAATATGCAGACTAATGCAATCGGTAATGCCATAAAAAGCCCTACAGTCTTAATCGTCGTCGATGTAAAGTGAATCAATCCTTCTCGATCCCGTTTGGCATAATATGAATATGTCATCGGTGTGAACAAATTTGTGACTAAGGCTGCAATGCTTATCAGGAGCGTACTCCATATCGCAGCAAGAGAATATTCAGTGCCTGCCACCTCCCCAAATAATTTATTTACTATGATCAGAGCGATCTGGGTATTGAGAAGTAAACCAATACTGTTGATTAAGACCCACGCTGACATTCCTCCGATTTCCCTGAGTCGTGATCGTACAAATGATGCTGGTGAGATCTTCAGATAGGGGCATGTCCATTTTGAAAGAATGAATGCCATTGCAAATGTTACAACAGCAGATCCTGCATAGGAGAGGCCAACCATTACCAGCGACGGACCTAGGCACAAGAATAAGGTTAAAACCAGCACAAGTTGTGTGAAGAGATTGGTGCAATTCACATAATTCCGCAGGTCCAGCCTGTTATATGCAAACAGGATTACCATGAAGTTGCTGCTCCATGCACGAATGAGCACCGAGCCAAATATAAGAGCAAAGAGCAGGAATACATCTATTGCTGACTGGTTGCCTATATTGAAAAATACTGGAGCATACCATGCTGCTGCGAGAGCAAAGGGTATCAGAAGTAGGATGACACCCAGTGTGCCAAACAATGCTGTGTTGAATGTCTCATTTGCACGCTTTAAATCTGCACGCTGGAGATCAATCGTCAGAAAACGGGAAATTGACGTGTTTAGTGAGTCAATGACCAGAGTGATGTAACTTGTAATTGAGGTGGCTAAGGGTATCAGACCATATGCTGCTGTTCCCAGTGTGTCCAAGAAAAAGGGGACCAGCATCAGGCCAATGGCAATATTTAGAACAAAGTAGATGATATTTGATATGAAATTCTTCGGGAGTCTCTGCGTGAATTTGATATCAAGGGGGGTTGTGCTCATGTTGTGTTCCTATGGGATGACTGAGGTGTATTGAGAGTTTTACATTCGGTACCATTTTAGTTTTCTGTACTGTCTTTTGATAAACATAGTGTCTTAAGACGCCTCCAGATCCCCCCTGAATGCTGATATATCTGCAGAAATAAAATCGAATTCAAGAGTCTGGTCCAGTTAGTAATCGAGATGGTAGAAATCTCATACTTAGCCACTCCAATTTCTCTGATGATTCCAGAATCTCTAAGCGTTTGGGATAATCTCGTCCATATCTGATGATATCCCTCCCAATATCTTATATGGCTATTATTTGGGTTTATATGCGATTTTTAAGCCCTATTAAACTTTTGAAATTATAGATCTAAGCTTCCCACTGTTTGCTCTACTTATGGTCTCCACAAAAGTAACCTCAATATTCATATCGCTTCCAAAAACTTGGTGCAGTTTGTTAGTTACTTTCGATTGTATCTGAGATCTGTCAGCATTGGCAAACGGTTCAATAAACACATGTATCAAATCCAATCTTTCTTGGATAATTTGGAATTTAGAAATATCGGGTATGGTGCGGAAAGTCAATGTAAATATTCTAGGTGATATTTTATCTCCGGATGGGGTTTTGATAAAATCATCATATCTGCCTTCAACATGTTTCATCAAAAACCCTCCACGACCACATGAACACTCATCGTTTGTAGGAACTGCGATATCTCCTAGTTCATATCGAATAAAGGGCATTGCACTCGAATTAAGATTAGTAACAACCACTTTGCCCCTCTCGCCGGGAGCAACAGGATCACCATTACGATCTATGAACTCAATAACAACATTATCCATTGATATGTGATATCCCTCGTGGTTACTACATTCCCACGCAATACATCCTGTTTCCCAAGAGCCATACACATCAATAACATCAGCGTTAAATACAGATGATATATATCTCTTCACATCTGGAGGGTTTATCTCAGATGCGGTAAAGACAAGTCTAACCGCACTTTCAATACCATTTTGTTCGATCTGTTGAGCTATTATTTGCATTGCAGATGGATAACCCCATAGAACGGTAGGGTTGACTGTTCTCATCACATTTATCTGATTAACCAATGGTTGGCATACATTTAGTGAATACCTTTTATTCAGTCCTAACTTCTGCAGCCATGAGGGGCGGTTGCTCTGGCCTGAAAAATTGAGGAATACATCTCTATGAGGGTTATATCCATTCTCTCTCCTTGCCATCTCATAACTTGCAGATGCATATGCAGCGGCATAATTATCATAAATTATTTCTAGTGGCATTCCTGTTGAACCACTTGTTTTATGATGACTGCACTTATTTATATCATAATTTTTTGCATGGGCAGACGTACTTAATGATCTTAACGTCGTTTTTGTTGTTATAGGTAATTTTCTCAGATCATCAACGCATTTGATATCAGTGGGGAGAATCTTTGCAGAATGAAATAATTTATTGTAATAGGGAACGTTGTGATAGGCATGGTGCAGAATCTTGCGTAGTTTCTTTTCCTGTAATAATTGTAATTGTTGAGTGCTTAACCATGTATTTTTCTGAAGACTATTTACTAAGATTTGAGATCTAAAATGGTTAATTAAATTAATTCCCATGCATCATCACTATATGTTATCGCCAAAATATGATTTTATCTACCAATAAATGTTTGCGCCACTGCATCTCGCATTCTCTACCTGGGATAGTGAAATGATCAGATCGAGTTCCTCCGTTATCGCGATAGATCGCTGACAGGGCCAAGGTCGAGGCGGTTGTAGGCGAAGAGCTGGACCGTGAAGTTCCCACTCCATGAGCGGATCAGGAAGGCAGCCGAGACCCCAAGGAAAAGGAGGATCGCACCGGTCTCCTGCCCTGTAGGGACATGGAAGATCGATGGGGCAAAGTATGCGACCGCGAGGACGATTGGGACCATCAGGAGGATAACGGCGGTGAGTCCGAGGAGAGCGGTGTTGAAGGTTTTGTTCGCGGCTTCATAGTCCTCTCGCTGGAGGTCGACGGTGAGAAACCTGGAGACCGCGGTGTTGAGGGACTGGACGACGATCGCCACATAGCCGGTGACTGAGGTCGCAAGCGGGATGAGCCCGTAGGCGGCGACCCCGAGGGTATTGATGAAGTACGGGACCAGCAGCACCCCGATGACGACATTTGCCAGGAAGTAGGCAATGTTTGCCGCGAGGTTTTTGGGGAGTTGGGCGGCGAATCGTCGATTGGTCTGGGTATTGGTCTGCACGGTCAGTCCTCAAATGAAAGAAGGTTAAAATTCTCGATCAGTAAACTTGGGGGATATGTTGAGTCTTTGTTATTGAATGTGTATCGATTCATGTCTTCTATTACAAGAAGTACGTGAGTACAACCTAAGGACCACCCCTCAAGGTCATCTGTGTCTCTATGCATCCTGGACGATCATACCTGGGTCGAGGGCGGCGGTGACGGACTCTTTCTCTCAATGAAGATTTTGTGCGAACGATCTTGCTCCTGATTAGATGCGGAGTCTTTTTCATGCGGGTTTCGATAAAGATTTGGATTTTTCTCAGGGGAAGGGGATTCATTCAAGAAATTCAGGGGGTAAAAAGTGCAGGAGTGAGTAGATGTCTTCTTGAAGAGGGAGGACGGGTCGCATGCCCAAACCGCCGGCAAGGATGAGGGTCTTCATGGAGGGTCGGTAGGATCTGGGCGCGGGAGAGGATGAGGGTCTTCATGGAGGGTCGGTAGGATCTGGGCGCGGGAGAGGATGAGGGTTGCGGTTTTTGTCTGCGGTGTTTCGGCGTCGGCGATTGCTCACGTCGGTCTCAGTGGTGAGGAGAGGAGGATGAAGGACAGGTGGACTGGCGCAGATGATCCTCGTGATGGCAGGATTATTATCTGAATCGCTCATCGAACGAATACTATCTCGGATGCCGATAAAAAGAATTAATATCGGCTGTGTAGAAACCATCATCTCTTCCAGTGCACGCGTGACTCGCCCACCTTCCCCCCTCTTTGGCCGGGGGCTTGCCGCCCCTCGTCAGAGAGGATTCAGCCGTCTTAAGGGAAGAGTCATGAAGATCGTTGATCCATTCTCCTCCCGCTCTCCTGGACCAAAGAGGTCACAAAGCCTGGTCTTTATTCCCTGCCTTCTCTGAGATCTGTTTAATCTAGAAGGCATCTCTCTGTACAATTGTACACCTCCCCGGCCAGTTCTTCTCTTGATCAGATTTCAATCTCATCTGACTCTTCTTGGACATGCGGCTCCCTATACATAATTGCGGCAAGTCTATGTCCAGCATCTCCCTGAACGATATCCCAAGGTCACGGTATCCTTGATATCATCGACTTTGAGTGTATCTGGGATCTGCGTTCAATGGAAGATAGTACGATCTGGCTCCTCTTCTGATTCACCATGGGATATGATAATCAGCATGGAAGAACTATTGCCCTATAATTGAGGAGGAACCAGGCATGCGGGTGCAGTATATCTATGATGCAGAGGGACGAAGGACTGGAGTGATTGTACCTATCGATCTCTGGTACTCGCTGGGTATTGAAAAATCTGTAGAAAAAGAGTGCGGGATCAGGGAACCAGAAAAATATCGAGGAATATATCGATCCCTCAAGGTCGATCTGAAAGATGAACTTCGAAAGATGCGTGATGAATGGGACCGACTATGAGACGTTTCCTCCTCGATACCAATATTCTTATCTATTATCTTGCAGATGCCATACCATCTGAGAGCCTGGATGAGGTTGAGGATATGTTGACCTCTTCGTTTCGCATCTCGATCATCACAAAGATTGAGTTTCTTGGATGGAAAAAACACACCCCGGCAGGCTACGAGGTGGCTGAAGAGTTCATCCGATCTGCAGAGGTATACCCTCTGACAGAAAGAATTGCGGACACTTCTATCCATTTGCGTCAAACATATGGGATGAGACTTGCTGATGCTGTTATTGCGGCCACTGCAGTGGTTCATGACTGTGCACTTGTCACCCGGAATGAGGATGACTTTTCCAGGATATGTACACTTGAGATAGTGAACCCGTTCAACAAAGAAGAATGACCTGGGGCTGGAGTGAAAAATCTATAAAACAGTGGAATATGGGCCCTGTAGAAACCCGTACCAATTCTTGGTGTGAGCGCGATTCAAGCGCCTTCCCACATCGAATGCACCGGACTCCCGGGATGAAGATAGGGCCGGGAAGGCACACTCAATCGTCATGAAGAGCGTAATGCCGTCTGCCACTAATCGCGCGCGGGGTCCGGGGGGCGGCACGCCCCCTGTCAAAGATACCTGTCCTGAGGATTTCTACAGAGCCGGAATATGGGTTTTTTGATTTCAAGGCTCTGTAGAAACCCTCATCTGTCGTGGGGAGCATGTGCGTCCCCCTCGCCTTCGTATAACTTCTCACCGGGGGCGAATGCCGCCCTGGGAAGATCTCTGATCTTCGAGTGGCAAGCCCCATGCCGCAGAGACTCATCAAAAAGATTTCTACAGAGCCTTTTTTTATTTCTTCCTCCCCTCCTCTTCTCCTGCCGCTACAAGAATGCGCCTGGTACAACTCATCACCGATCCAGAACCCGCCTTCTCCTCGCAGCCTGTCCATCTCCTCGCGCATCAGGGCAGAAGAGGTAGAAGACCGTGCGTGGGGTGCCGGTGGAGGTGAGGGTCGAGAAGGAGTCGATCTCCTGGAGGGTGCCGTCTCGTGTCTCGACCAGGACCGGGAATCTGTCCTCCTCAAGGAGGACGGATGCCGACTTGAAGAGCGAGTTCTCGATCTTCACGACGTCGGCGAGGATGAGGTCAGGGTCGCACCCGCACCCCTCGGCGACCGCGTCCTGGAGATGAGGGTTCTCCTCTGAAAAAAGATCGGTTGCCATGATGAAAAGGGGCACTGAATCTCTGGGCAGGAGATCCCCCGGAATCCGGCCAGGATCCAGGCTCTGTTCTGGCCCTTTCCAGGGGCGTACCGCGGCGCGAGGAGGAATACATTACCTGCAATAATACGTCCCATCTCCGGGCCGGGAGAGGGGTGGTTTCCACCGGCTACAGGGGAAAAGATGGTCTTTCCGAGGAGATCTGCAACGACGCTCGATATGGCCCTGGATCTGGAGGCGGGCCCTTGAATCCGGGGACGATATGGACGTATTTGGGGGGCAGGGCCACCGGTCCATGTGGACTCTCATCCCTCATGAGAGGGGGCCGGTCGCTCCCTGCCTGGAGATAGGGCCGAATATACTCTTCATGGAGAGATCGAGTGTTCAACTCGATAGAAAAGAATTACAGGAGCGCCTGGAACTCCTCGACAGTCAACCCGGCCTGGAGAAGAATCTTCTGAGAGGCTCACTCTGGAGCAAAGTTCCAATGGGGGAGCCAGGGATCCACGCGCTCCAGGGAACGACGATCATTTTCATTGCGTAAGGATCTGATCACCTCGCCGCCCCAGATCACGGGAGGGATCATCATAGGGGAGATCTCTTCCACGATTCTAGAGTAGGTGATCTGTCCTCATCTCCCATGCCCCATTGCGCAGGACCGTTCACTCGAAGATCGCCCCGACCTGATCGAGCACCGCCCCTGCTGATCTCACCACATCATGGGCATCCTCTTCAGAATAGACACATCCATAATCTGCGCCCTCACGCGTACGCATCGCAAAGGTGAAGTCTTCGAGTACAGATGACGGAAGAATGTTTTCATCGATATAAAGTGCTTCAACGGCGTGCCTGAGACAGACATGGCTCTTCTCTCGATAGCCTCTGGCAAACACCAGTGCACGAAGGGCATGAAACTGTGCATAGTACCCCTGGATGATCGCCCATTTCATGTTCCCCTCCGCAAGGGAGCGTCTGGCAGCAGTGAGGTCTTCTCCTGCTTCCTGCACTTATTTTGCGACCAGTGCATCATCGATTGGGATGCGCACGATCTTCCCTCGTCGCAGACACTGCTCAAACTGATACTTCATCGTACTCCTCGTGCAAAGTTTTTCCTCCGATTATGCGCTCGTAGAGAACTCGATCTGTGGTCTTCAAAGAACGGAACTCGCCGGGCGTGAGGATGATCGCTGAGATCTCCCGGTCGAGTCCGGCCTGAACTGCTGCAATACTCTCTGCCACCCGAGGCACATCCCTTGTCTCGATGAAGAGATCGATATCACTCTCATCGGTGTCTTCCCCGGTTGCCGCGCTTCCGAAGAGTATCGCCCGTGTCGCCTTTCCCTGTAACTGGAGGACCAGCGGGTTTATGTCAATGAGCGTGGCACAGATCTTGATCTCCCTGAGGAGCGGGTTCTTCATCGCTGCCTGGTACAGCACAAGACGTCCCCTCTCCTCACGGTGGAGCAGACCGGCCTCTGAAAGGCGGGCAAGTATTTCACTCGCCGTTCCCACTCCCAGATGAAGCAACCTGGCGATTTCACGGACATAAAATCCTTGATGGTAGTTTCTGCCCAGGAATCGGAGCACCAGAAATGACGTCCTGGAGAGTGTGTTCGTATTGCCGAACACATGTTCATTTTTGTGAACATAATCTTTTAAGGCTGCCGGTGTCACGACCTCCTCATCACTATGCGTGAGGAATACCCGTCGATGGCGATCACGGACACCCCCAGGAGAGAGGGAACCTCCTGCTCCCGGTCTGGGAAGAAACGCATGAGTACGATATGGTGGAAGGCGGTCTTTTGGGAAGGCCTTCGCTGGGATCTTAGACTTTGCCTTCTCAGCGATCTTCATCACGGGTGGTCCGGGAGTGAAATCCCCGCCGAGGCGGGGAGGGAAGACAGAGGAGATCAAAGCTTAAGACCGGGGCGGTCTAGAAAAGGGCCTGGAGGGGTTCTATGGGGCTATCTATCCGCCATACCCTCAGGCAGGGAGTTCCTCACCACATCCCGACGCCCGCAGGAAGGACTCGACCTCCTGCCTGAATTGGTCGAAATCTCTGAGGTGTTCCTGCAGGATCGCAAACGTGAGGGCGTCGTCGAATTGCTCCAGAGCGGTGGATGATGGATGGTTCTGAACCCTTTCATCGCCTTGAGGTTCTTGCGCATCGCTCTGCTGAGGACACCGTGGCGTATCAGGTGGTCGACGATGTCCTCGTCAGTGCCGGGGACACCGAGGCGGAGATCGGTGTTCAGCATCGCACAGATGTCAAAGACCCTCGAACGGCATATTCCATCCTCTTGTAGATGCCGTCCCTGACAATCCCGAGCCTGGTGCATGCCCCGGTCGGATCAGGCAGATGCTCTCGGTCATCTCCTGGAGTGTGGTCCTGATGGCGGCACTTCTCAGAGTTTTCCTCATGGCATCGTCGACTCCCTGATAGAGTCATCGAGGCGGTGCTTGAAGGCGTTGAAGTCCCAGGTGGTCTCGTACAAAAACCGCTCCTCAGGGCAGGAGACCGCTCTGCCATAGAGCGGGAGGGGCTGAGAGATCTGGAGGTCATATGGATCGCGGAGGCGTTCTGCCATGCGCAAGAACCCTGAACCTCGACGCCTCCGCGGGACTTCTGTCGAAGGAGCCACCGAGATCTGATCCCTCTCTTGCAGCTCCCCTGGCGACCGAACCATTAGAGGATTACACACCAGACCTTCTCAAACCCTTCGCCCGTCCAGAGCCTCTCGGGCGCCTCTGCCACTGCAGACCCCTCGTGCACCTGGTAAGAGGAGGGGTCTTTCTTCTCATAACTCGTCTGGCGGCAGGGTAGATATGCCGTGCCGTCTCTCAGGAACGAGCCTGGCGGCCGCATCAGAGGGCCGCGAAGACCTGGAGCAGAGGGATGGGGGGGTGCCTCTCTGGGATCTGGTACCGCAGGACAGGGATCTGTACCCCCTGGAGACTCACACGAATATTCAATCGTCTATGTATGAGTCAGGACCAGGGTTCCTGGAGATCCAAAAAAGAAGAGGGGATATCCCTCAGGCGAGGGCCGGTACATCGTCTGCCCAGGCCTCGATGCCCCTGAGGATCTCGATGTCCTCGAAACCAGAGACCCGCACCGAGGTGCGGGTGAAGGCAACAGAGTAGATCTCGCCGTTGGCGTCGTGGCACCGCAGGCGGCAGGCATAGGTCTCGCGGGCAGGGTCGGCGCCCGCCCGCCCCCCGAGCGCAGACTCCAGAACGGTGTTGTCGAGGAGGGTGGTCCTTGCGGCGGTAAATCTCTCAAGGGAGGAGGTGCGTGCCGACGCCGTACCGGCAGTCCGGCCAGGTCCGTGTTCATACTCGATACGGGTCGTATAGGCCTCTCTGACCTTCTCGACCCCGTCATGGGCGACACCGACACCCTCCCAGGGCGTGCAGTCCCAGGGGTTGTCGGCGAGGATGCTCTCGATGATGCCGCTGAAGGCGGCGGCATCGGCGATCGGTGCGTCAAGTTTTCGCACCGCGGTCTTGTTGACAGACGTTAGGACAAATTCTGCCATTTGTGTACTCTCCTGCCAGGACGGTCCCGGGCCCGCCTCAGGCAGAGAGGAGTATTACTTCAAGTAATATATGCCTGCCTTAGAAATTCTGCCCCTCTTAAATGTTTGTCTCAAGACCAGATGATGGATTGTCGTTTTGCATTGATCAGGACCAGGCATCGACGAGGAGATCTGAAATCCCAGGAGCGTGCGCCATCTGGATTTTTTTCCGGATGAATCTTATATTCAGGAATCAGAATCTTTATGTCTGATCTCTGGAAATACACTGGACAGATAGGGTGTGCGATGCTCATGCATAGACGACGATCAATCCTCTGGCTTTTTCTGCTCCTTCTCAGCCTGCCGGCCGGCGTGCATGGAGACGGCGCCCTCTGGGACCATGGGGTCTCGTCTGAGATCGACGGGCTTGCCATGACCCCTGACGGGGCATATGTCCTGGTGGGGGGAGACAGGCTCCGCTTCCTTGCCGGGGACGGGACGCACCTCTGGGACAAGAGTTCTGCCACCTATATCGACTGTGCTGCAGACGGCCAGACCATTGCCAGGGCAAAAGGATATGAAGTCATGCTCTTTGCCGGGAACGGTACAGTCCTCTGGCAGGAATCCCTGGACTTCGTCTGTGCAGGCCTGGCCCTCTCTCCTGACGGAAAATGGCTTGCCGTCGCCGAGGACCCCGGGCTGGTGTGCTTCTATGATACCGAGGGGACGCTCAGGGCCACGGTCGATACCAGGGGAGACCCAGACGACGATGACTACGACCCTGTCACCACGATCCAGGGGATCGCCTTCTCAGGGAAGGGGAGCCATGTCGCGGTCGTCTCCACCCAGGGCATCTATTATTATACCGGGGCCGGCCGGAAACTCTGGGCCCATGACGACGTACTGGACGGAGGTAGCGCCGTCGCCGTCTCAAGAAGCGGGGACGAGGTCGCCGTCGCCTCGGACGCCGGCATCCGTCTCTTCGACGAGCGCGGAACCCTCCTCTGGGAAGAGAAGTCCCACCGCCCGATCACGGCGCTGGCGATCTCCCCTGAGGGCTCCCGCATCCTTGCCGGTTCGCAGGACAAACTGATCACCTGTTTCGATGCTGCAGGAACACGGCTCTGGGAACATGCCGCCGGCGGGTGGTTCCGTGACATCGGGGTCTCTGAGAATGGGAGTCGCGTCATCGCCGGGTCCATGGATAACCAGGCCTATCTCTTTGACGGCGAGGGGAACGTGCTCAGGACAGAACCCCTTGACGGCTGGGTCGACGACGTGGCGATCACCGCCGACGGCACCTTCGGCGTCGCCGCCTCGGCCCACCGGGTCATCGGGTTCTCGGTGCCGACGCTCGCCCTGGTGGAGACCACCGTCCCGCCGGAGACGACCCTGGCAGAGACTCCGGCGCCGACGACCGCCCCGACGAGCGCCCGGACCACCGCCTCCCCCACGACCCCGACACCACCTTCCGGGCCCGAGGAAGAGGGCGGCGGGCTGTCGCCCCTGCTCTTTGTCGGACTGCTTGGCGGTGCGGTCGTCCTTGGTGGCGGGTATTATTATCTGAAGGGCAGGAGGACCTATCCGGCCCCTGAGATGCGGACCCCTGAGCCCTGGTTTGATATCCCTGAGGAGGGGGAGGTGCCGGAGGAGAGAGGTGAACAGGTGGCCCCGGTCTCGTCTGCATCCTGGGAGCAGGCCCTGGACGAAGGAGATACCAGAGAAGCCGCAAAATTGCTTTCAAAACAGATGACCCTCCTCATCGAGGAGCGGACCGGGACTCCCATCTGTATCACCGACGACGCCCTTGCCGCCTGCCCTGAGCAGCGCGAGAACCTGGCCGCGTTCTTTGCGATGGCCGACTGCCTCGGATATGCCCCGAAGGTGCCTGAGAGGGGCGAGGTGGAGGTGCTTGTGGAGGTGTACCGCTACCTTGCCGAGCAGATCACGCCCCGTCACCAGGACCTCTGAGCATTTTAAAGGTGATCTCCCGGCATTATGGGCCTCTGGCGGACCCTGGAGTGATGCCCCTTCTGCGGGGGTGCCGCCCGGCGCGAAGAGAGGCCCATGGACGGCAGATTTCGTCGATTATGCCTTTCCTGCCCCCTCCTTGCCCCTGGTGCGGGCATGGGGAAAGGCGGGTGAATCCTACGTGAACCCGGAGAGAGGGTGTACCATGAAAATGATCCTGGCGATCCTCTTTCCAGGTTTGTATGAGCATTATATGCAGAGTACAGAGACGCCTTCAGCAGGACCGGCGTTCTCGCTTCCCACTCCGGTCGCCATCCTGGCGGTGGCGAGAGCGTGGAGGGAGGCGTGGTGATCAATCAGGTGTGCCGCACCCCCCTGGAGAGAGGAGAGGGGTGGGCGGCACGAGGCGGGGGTCTCACAGCGTCTCCTGCCCTCAAGGATACCCCATGGAGCCCCACGTTCATCTTCAATCGCGTATGCATGAACCCGGGGTTCATGCCTGGTTCTACAGGGCTATTTTTGTGGTCATTCTGTGGACCTCCGGTTTTTTTCTCCATATTGCCTGAGCCCCCGGGAACTATGTCATCAGGTCGATCTTCCAGTGGGTGCCTGGAGCCCCTCTACAGACCCTTCAATATGGCATGATACCGGTATTCATAATACATGGACGAGACAAATTCAGCACTCAATCCATTTCTCTTTGCGATCTCCTGTATGGTCTGGGGATGGTGGGCATAACCCACCGTATATTCTGAAAGCCCTCTGAGTGTGCGTCTGATCATTTCCGCCTTCATGGCCGAGTATTTCCAGGCCAGGATTGCCGTACCTGGGCCGCGTCTGGCCTCACGATTGATGACGCCCAGATGAAAGAGCGGATAGATGCGCGGGTCAAGGCCATCAAAAAGGACAATCGATCCCTCAGGACTGAGCCTGTCCTGTGCCTGGATGATAAAATTCTCCAGACGGTCTTGATCAAGGCACTGGATGACCCCGGCGGAAGTAATCCGGTCAAATGTATCCCCGTCAAGGTGCTCCCACATGGTCCGGTCGTCTGCCTCTATCAGAGTCACATCTGAGACCCCGAATTTTTCCAGGCGCCTCTCTGCACTTGCAAGCATTGACGTGGAAAAATCGACGCCGACCACATCAGAAAAATTCTGGGTGTAATATACAAGGAGATCGGCCGAACCACACCCAAAGTCAAGCAGGGATCTCCCATGTTCCAGATGAAAGAGTTTCTCTCTTGCTTCTTTCTGCAAGAATCTCTCTTCCTGCCGTCGGTGTCCCCCGTTATTACGTTTATTCCAGTATCCCTGCCAAGGAAGCATACTCATATTCGTTCCACTATATATTTATATTGTCATTATCTGTTTGCGCCCCAATATCACCTAAAAGAAACATTTCCTATGTTTTACGTCCCGAAAGCCGATGAAGAATAGTAGCCTGCACCTGCAGAGATGGGGCTCTGTAGACCCCCTCATCTCGGTAGTGGGTGGGGAGGACCTGTGCCGCATCTGCTCTCCTCCTCACGTGCTCTTTGCCAGGAGCGAGGATGGAGCGTGGCAGGAGAGATGGGTCGCCCCATGGAGGATTTTTCCAGGGTCCGCGGGCTCACCCCCAGACACTCGAACCTCCATTTGATAAGATCTTATGTTTTTTCTCGAAGATGTAGGTATATTCCGAGACCGGCCTGGAGATCCCGTCATAATCGATCAGGTCCCCGTCGACGACCGAGAGGTACCGGAAATACACATAACTCTTCTTTGGCACCCACCCGTACTGGATGAACGACGACACATCTCTATGGTTCATGGGCCCCTGGCTCATCAGCCGTGAGACCCCGCACCCGTCAGAAAAGACCTTGAGTTCTGGGTCCATGTGCTCTTTCAGCCATTGTGCACTGCTTGATTCAGAGTCGTGGACATATTTCATCTCGTACTGGGGTCCCTCGTCGTGAAAGAGGAGGTCCCGGTGGTCCCCCGAGACCGTGTGGACCACGCCGCTGACCGAATAAAAATAGGGGACCATCAGGATGAGCAGGATGACGAGCGAGGCCTGGAACCGGTAATACGGGGAGAGGGCGTACCTGGCCTGGACCCTGCGCCTGCCCGAGGAGCAGACCATCAGGACCCTGGAGATTGCGAGTCCTCCCGCGACAAAGAGGACCGAGAGGAGGATGTTTGAGACCGGGAAGACGCGGGAGACCTCATATCCGGCCGAGACATAGGGCATGACGATCATCAGTCCGAGGATCAAAAACGAGATGATCACGAGCGTGATGAACAACCCTCCTGCCGGGCGTTTTTCAATGGAGGTGCGGATACATCTCTTCTGGTCGGCGACATTCTCCCTGAACCTGGCAAGAAGAGAGAGCAGCCCCATCCCGATATAGCCGAGAGTGGCCCAGGTCAGCATGAGTTGCACACGGTACGGCCCTCCTTTCTCCACGGCCGCGGACCCGAAGAGTTTCTGGACATCGTCTCCGCGCGCTGTCGGGTCCAGGAAATAACCTGAAGAGTCGACAGTCTTGTGAATAAAGTCGACGAACATCTCGGCCGGGACCACGGTGACCAGGGCATACCAGAGATACATCAGCCCGAAAAAGTATGCCAGGACGTCAAGGGGAGGAGACGGCCTGAGCGGGTACCTGACCGCGAGCACCTGGGTGCCGATCCTGGCCAGCAGCAGGATAAAGAAAAAGAGAAACGAGGTGGAATAATGTGAAAATACCGCCCCGGCGATGAAGAGGTAGAGGAAGACCCGTGCCTTGAGGGGAGGGATCTCCCTGGACAGGAGCACCATGAGGGTGAGGGCCAGGAACAGGATGGCGATGAAGGTTCTCGCATTCGAGGCGGTCGAGAGGAACTGGGCCTGGAACATGAAAAAGACCGCGGCGAGAAAGGCATAGACCTCCTCGAAGTAGCGGCTCGAGATGAGATAGACGACCAGGGGGGCGACCGAGAAGATCAGGCAGAACAGTACCTTGAAGAGCATCTCTGGCGGGGGGTTGAGGAGGAGGTGATAGACCGCCGGGAGTATCGAGGTGCTCAGGCAGGAGTCGAGCTGCGCACTCCCGACCACCGACCAGTGGGCGTTCTCCAGGGTCATCATGAAGGTATAATATTCCATATGCGAATCGGTCCCGATGATATGGTTCGACCTGAGGGCAAGCATCAGGAGCAACGAGATGCTCAGGCTCAGGATCATGACAGGAAATATCCCGCGAGAGAGGCGGGCACGGGCGGACGCGACCACCCCGGCAAGGACCGGGACAGCGATCAGGACGGCGATCAGCATCCGGTGGTCCCCGGTCGTGTTCATCAGGTCCATCCCCACGATGATGAGGGCGGGGAGGAGTGCCGCCGGGATGAGCAGGACCTTGTCGGCGGGGGTGAGCCGCGGGACCTGGACCTGGATCTCCTGGCCGGCATTCTGCCAGTACCATGCCAGGGCGAGCCCGATGATGAGAAGGTCCACGACATCGATGAGGAGGCGGGGGCTCAGCGGGGTGGACACCCCGAGGACGAGGAGGAAGACCTGGTTGTACACCAGCCCGCCCGCGAGCATCAGGGCGATGCTGGTCCCGAAGGCGAGCACGGCCTTCTCCAGGAACCCGACGTCCTTTAACCTGAGCAGGGCGACGATCAGCCCGCCAGGCAGGAGAGAGAGGACAAAAAACCCGATGACCTGCCTGAAGACCGGGAGGTCGAACCTGGTGCTGAGGTCAAAGAGGATGACGCAAGCGATCACTCCAAAAAGGACGGTCTGCGCCTTGAGTTTCATCGTCTTCACCCCCTGACCGCCTGCAGGATCTTCTGGTACTGCCCGACCGCCGCTTCATAG
Organism: Methanofollis sp. W23; assembly: GCF_017875325.1. Classification (NCBI taxonomy): domain Archaea; kingdom Methanobacteriati; phylum Methanobacteriota; class Methanomicrobia; order Methanomicrobiales; family Methanomicrobiaceae; genus Methanofollis; species Methanofollis sp. W23. The sequence continues at coordinate 43,330 of NZ_JAGGMN010000001.1, forward strand.
GTATAGCCCTCTTCGATCGTCAGGCGCGCCGCCCTCCCGATCCCTGCCAGGTCTGCATGGCCCCGCACCTGCTCCAGGCACTGCCGGAGGGTCGCAGGGTCGTTGTCAGGGGCGATGAACCCGGTCACTCCGTCGGTGATCAGGTCAGGCACCCCGCCGACCGGGGTTGCCAGCACGACGCACCCGCAGGCCATCGCTTCGAGGACGATGTTGGGGAGACCTTCCTTGAACGAAGGGACGACCAGCACCTGGATCTCGTTGAGGTGCTCGTGCAGGCGGGTATTCTCCACCCATCCAGGGAGGTCGATGCGGGCGTCCATCCCGGCCCTGGCGACCCTCGTCTCGACCTCCTCCCTGAGCGGGCCGTCGCCGATGACCACCGCCCTGCCCTCGTGTGCCGCCAGGACGGCGATAAGCGCCCTGACATATTCCCTGGTCCCCTTCTCTTCTGAGAACCGCCCGACATACCCGAAGACATATTCCCGCGCCGCCAGGGGCTTTTTTGGCGTAAACCTGGCCGTGTCCACGTACAGGCTCCCTGGAAAGGTCTTGTGGGGGTGGCGGGTGAGGTCGTAGAGGTCGATGAAGGCCGGGCTTTCAGGGACGATCGCGTCGGCCGCCGCATAGGTGACCGCCTCGATACACCGGTACAGGAAGACGAGTGCTGGGTTCTTCTGGCGCCAGGAGCGCCGGATCACCTCTGATGTCCGGGCGTCGGTCCTGAGAAGAACCCGTTTGCCGGCGACCTTCGCGGCAAGCATTGGCAGCACAAAATAGTCGGCCCCGAAGGCGAAGACCACCACGTCCTGGTCCCGCGCCAGCCTGAGGATCTGGCGGGTGACCCGCGCCTGGTGCAGGGCCAGGTACCAGGCCCTGGCAAGATAGGGCCGTTCCACCTCCAGGTCAGGGACACGGACCAGGGCGCACTCGCCAGGAGGATAGGTCTTGTCAGGCTGCTGGGTGAGGATCCAGGTGACGTCCCTGGAGAGGGGGCAGAGGATCCTGACCAGTTTGAGGGCCGTATAATAGAGGTTCTGGTTCCTGAACCAGCGCGAGGTCACCAGGACCACGCGGGGCCGTACCTGGGTGTCTGTGATGGGGGGGCCGGGCATTATGTTCCCCCCTTCTCCTCAGGAGAAAAGACGCTCGTCCCGTCGTCCCCCCCGGTCCCTGGCACCCCCAGGATGTCGAGGACCGTGGGGCTGATGTCCATGAGGCCCAGGTGCGTCCTGGCAGGGCGGCGGGGGTCAGGGAGGCTGAGGAAGAAGACCGGGGTGTCGCCGCGATGGGAACCAGGATAAAAACTGTGGGTGGAGGAGGTGGAGATGACCGGGCCTTCGATCTCCCAGCCCGCGCCCAGGCCCTCTTTCAGTTTGAAGAGGATGTCAGGGTAGCGGTCGATGAACTCGCCGGCATACAGGGCCTCGCGGGTGGTCACCCACTCGAAGACCGGGTCCCCGGTCGAGGGGTGGGTCCAGGCCTGGAGGAGAGAGAGGATCGCCGCCCTTGCCTCGTCGTAGTCCTGGCCGTTCTGGAGGTGCGCTCTCTCGATGAGAATCCCGCCATAATTGTAGGCCTTGATCCCTGAGAGGTCGGTGCACCTGGCAACGGTCCGATCGAAATCGATGGACGTAGGGGTGGTGTACAGGTCTTTGATCCCCGGGTGCCTCCTGAGCAGGCGGAGTGCGGTCCCCCGCAGCCCTGTCCTCTGGACGAGGTCGGCCGCCGCCCGCTTCGCCTTCTCGCCGGTCCGCAGGAAGGGGGTGACGGCCCCTTCCCGTGCGGCGAGGAATCCTGCGGTCCGCAGGATCTCGTTGACATTTACCAGCCTGATCGGGCGCATCATGTGGCCGTGGTCGCTGACCACCATCACCGCCATCTCGTCTCCGGCGGCGGCAGTCAGGGTGCCGATGGCGGCGTCGTAGCGCCGATAAAAGTCGCGGATGGCATGACGGTAGGGGTTGTCCTCTCCAGGGAAGGTGGGGTCTGCCGGGTCGCAGAAGTTCCAGAAGATGTGCTGGACAAAGTCCAGTGCCGACGAGTACCAGAAGAAGAGGTCCCAGGGCTCTGAGCCGAGCAGGTGTCTGGCACATGCGACTTCGGCGTCCACCACCCCGCCGAGCCGGTCCAGGAAGGTCTGGTACTCGGGCCCTGAGTCAGGGATGCGGGTCGGCATCAGAAGCCCGGTCGCCTCGGTCCCGAGGTCGAGGGGTGCAGGAAAGGTCTCGACCTGGTCGTTGGCCGGGCTCCTGGCGACCATGGCCCCGTGGACCGGCCAGACCGGGAAGCCGATATGAGGGGTGACGACGCAGACCCTCCTGCCCGCGGCCCCGGCCGTGTCCCAGAAGGTGCGGCCCCTGAGCAGGGACGAGTCAAGGTGATTGCCCAGGTAGATCGAGGTCTTTTCCAGCGGGTCGACGAAATGCACCACCCCATGCCTGGCCGGGTTCTCGCCGGTATGGATGCTGGCCCATGCGGTGTCTGAGTCGGGCGGGAAGACCGAGTGAAGAGAATACGGAGATGAACGCGCCTTCATCGCCTGCAGGGCAGGCAGGTCGTCGATGAACTGGTCGACCAGTCTGGCGTCCATGCTGTCGATCCCGAGGACCAGGAGCCGCGTCATCTCCCCCCTCCTGCGTGGCCGATGACGGCCGCCCTGATCTCGTCGAGTGGACGCGTCCCGTCGAGGACGACCGCATCGATCGCCTCGGCCGCCCTGAGGTAGAGGTGCCGGCGCTCGCGCAGGTACTCGACCGACGGGGTATCGGTCTTGCGCGCCAACGCGACCTCCTCGGGGAGGTCGATGAGAAAGGTGAGGTCAGGGCTTGGAAACCGGTCCAGCATCCTGTGTATCGTCGACCTGATCGCCTCCTCAGAGTACTGGAAGTCGACGGCAAGATCGGTGAGCACGGTGTCCATGACATAGCGGTCGCAGATGAGGGTGCGCCGCCTGAAGGCGACCGGGAGGGAGACCTGGACGAGGAGTTGAAGGGTGTACTCCCAGAGGGCGAGGCGCTGGTACAGGGTCGCAAGCACGGTGTGGTCCCTGGATGCCTGCTGTTTGGACCCGGCGTACTCTCCATAGTTGGAAAAGGCGTCTTTGTCCCTGAAAAAGAAGAGACGCCCGAGATACATCACCGGCCTGAGAAGCACGGGCTGGTAGCGTCCATATACATATGCGGCATCAATGCCGCGGCTCTGCAGTTCTTCGACGAGGTCTCGTGCCAGCGTGGTCTTGCCGGACCCGTCGATCCCGGTGAAACAGATGATCGTTCCTTTTCTCATTGCATCTCCTCCCGCAGCCCGGTGTACAGCGCCGAGACCTCGCCGGCGACCAGGTCCCAGTCATAGGGGAGCACCATCTGCCTGGTCCCGACATGTTCCTCCTGTCTCTCCATCAGGCCCCTGACCGCTCCGGCATAGCCCTGCCCGTCCTCGACGATGGTCACTCCCTCGTGTTTTTCCAGAAATAGGCTGACCCCGTCAAACCCGTGCGTGATCACCGGCAGGTCGCAGGCCATCGCCTCGAGAATAGTGAGCGGGAGAAACAGCGTCGTCCCGGGCGGGAAGATATACCCGTCGGCCATCTGGTAGAGTTCTTCGATCCGCGCAAAATACCGGTGCCATACGATACATCCGGCCTGCCGCAACCGCTCGACAGCCCCAGGGTCCGCTCTGAACCTGGACCCCCCGGCGACCACCACCTGGCATGCAGGCACCTCTGCCTGGACCTGTTTAAGCACTGCAAGCCCGCGGTCAGGTTTCAGGTGGCCGACATGCAGGAGGACAAAACGGTCTTCTGGGAGACCATACTGCGCTCTCAGTGCCGCCTTCTGCGCCGGCGAGACCGGGGCAAACTTTGTGAGGTCGACCCCGTGTGGGAGATAGGCGGTCCGCATTCTGGCCCTGGCAAGGAGGTCGCCGGCCTGTCTGGACTGTGTCAGCACCAGGTCGGGCGCCAGGGGAGGACCCAGGCGCTGGAACCAGGGACTGCCAAGGAGCGAGAGTCCATGGGGATGGAGTGCCGAGAGCACACATGACGGGTGGCCCTGGCAGAGCGATCTGGCGGCACGCAACAGGATGAAACTGCGGACGGTCGGCGCCGAGATGCAGTGCACGACCTCGGGGTCGAAGCCCCGCAGGCGGTGCCAGAACCCGGGGGTATGGACGTCCTGCCCGTCGAGAGGGAGCACCTCGTGGGAGGGGGCCAGGTGGTGGGAGAGTCTTCCCGTGACATTCCGGTAGCCTTCGTCAGGATCGCCTGACAGTGCACCGATCAGACATATCTTCATGCGATCTCCTGATACAGGGCTTCGGTCTGTTCTGCGACCTTTGCCCACGACCTCCCTTCCACCCCCGCCCGTGCCTGGCGCCCCATCGCCTCTCTCTCCTCATGGTTTGTGAGCACCCTGATCACCTGCGCCGCCAGGTCCTTTGCGTCCCCGGTCTTCGAGACAAGGCCGTTTTTTCCGTCCTGGACCAGGGCCCTGAAGACCGGGATGCTGCTCACGACCGCCGGCACCCCTGCGGCGGCGGCCTCGAGGACGGTAAGCGGGTATGCCTCTGCGTACGAGGGGAGGACAAAGACGTCGGCGGCATGGTACAGGGCCGGTTTCTCGTCTTCCCTGACCACGCCGGTGAAGATGACCGAGTCTGCAATCCCCAGTGTCTCTGCGGTGTCCCTGAGTCTCTCCCCGAACGGTGTTGTCATGCCGGCGATCACCAGCCTGGCGTCTGGCACCGACCTGAGCACCGCCGGCATCGCCGAGAGCAGGACTGCCAGACCTTTCCGCGGCACGAGGTTTCCGAAGAAGAGGACGAGAGGGTCATTTTCAGGGAGGCCAAGTGCGGTTCTGCAGGCCACCTGTGGCGACCTGGTCTGGAACTCGGCAGGATTGATCCCATTCGGGATCACCCTGACCTTCTCCAGGTGCGGCCCCAGGTAGGGCGAAGACGCGATCATCTCGTCTGAAAGGGCGATGATGCGGGCACTGTGTGTGAAGGCGGGTTGCAGGTAGAGTTTTGTGTAGCCTGAGAGCAGTGCACGCCGCGCCAACCCCCCCGCCCCCCGGTCGGGGTCAAGATGGTGGGTGACGACCAGGGGTGTCCTGGTCTGTCGCGCCGAGCGGAGAGCGGCAATGGTGGCAGGCGGTGACCCGGCATGGAGGTGAATGACGTCGGCGTCCCTGTCAGGGGGGTGGAAGAGATAGTCCAGGGAGATGTCGGTTTCGGCGAGTTTGAAATTTTTGCCATGCCTGAGGACGGCAATATTCCGGTACCGGTCATGGAGGTCGTCCTGGTCTGCGGAGGTGGTGGAGATCACGACGTCATGCCCTTTCCGGTCCATCTCCAGGGCCAGGTGATAGACCACTTCGCCGACGCCGCTTCTCACATAGTCTCCTCCGGGCGGGATCTCGTCGTTGAAAGGGCGTTTATAGGGAAAGTCTGTCGTATACATGATGATTTTCATTTCCCGTTCACGACCTTCTGGTAGATCGACTCGTAGTTCTTCGACACTGTCTCCCAGGTGTATTTTGTCCTGACCAGGTTCTGGCCTATCCTGGAAAGCCGCTGGCTGAGGGCGTGGTCTCCAGAAACGGTCAGGATCGCTTCTGCAAGGGCCTGTTCGTCTCGCGGCGGGACCAGGGAGGCGCAGCACGAGAAGTGGTCGCGGACCCCGGGGATGTCGGTGGTGATGACCGGCAGCCCGAAATACATCGCCTCAAGGACGACCGTCGGGCAGACTTCTGAAAGCGAGGGGAGTACGAAGAGATCGGCATGACGATACAGGTATACGAGTTCGGCCTGGGTCACCGCCCCCATGAGAAAAACAGAATCTGATACGCCGAGTTCTCTGATCAATTCGGTGAAATAGTCCTGGTCCTCTCCCTCGCCGACCAGGATGCATCTCAGGTCTGTGGTGGGGTCGGTCTTTTTGATGGTGGCCATGGCACGGATCAGCCATTCCAGCCCCTTTCGCCGGATAAGTCTCCCGACATAGAGAAGGATGAACCCGCTGGACGGCATGCCTGCCGGCGGTTCTTCTGGGACCGCATCAAGTTGTCTGGGGTCGACGGCGTTATGCACGACAAACATCTTGTCCATGGCATGGGGATGGATCGAGAGCACGTAGGCGCGGTCGTCGACAGAGTTTACCACGATCCCGTCGGCACGGGCGAAGATGCTCCATCCGATAGTGAGGCTGTAGAGTCGTTCCAGGCGGTCCCTGATGTGGTCTCCAAAGATCAACCGTCCATGGCAGGTCAGGAGCACCGGGAGGTCGTTGAACATCCGGCCAAGTGAGGTGGCGATTGCGGCGGTGCTATGTTCGTTGTGGGTGTGGACCAGGTCATAGTCTTTGTATTCCCTGGTAAGATGGAAAAAACCGGGCGTAAGTGGGTTGCGTAACGGCCGGGCCAGACACCGGTGTCTGAAGATCTGGACGCCGTCGATCTCGTCCATGCCGCGGACTGCAGGGTAGTCTGAGGTGATCACGTCGACTTCATGGCCTCTCTGGATGAGAGATTTGCTCAGGTTGTGGACATATGACTCCTGCCCTCCATGGTAGGGCAGGTAGTATGGGACACATTGCAGGATCTTCATGGATCATTACCTCTGCCCCGAAAGGTGGGTTTTCCCTTAAAGCGCAGAGATTCCAGAACCCTGAGAGGTGAAATCAGGTCTTCTTCTCCGGGGTTTCCGCCAGGGCGGGCGATCGCGCATGATGGGGATCAGGGTCTGGTCTCTCCAAGGGGCCACGTCTTGCGGGATTTTTTTCTCTGACAAAGCATTCCGGTCTGGAGCGGGCCATATCTCTGGAATGTCACGGTGTGGATCAGGTATGGCGCCGCGATGCAGTGGTGCATCCAGGCCGTCCCCCCCGTATGGGATTGTCGAAGAAATGATCATTCCGGTATATTTATTTTTCCCACAATATATTGCGATGAATATGCCGGGGCGTGCGGCCCGGGGCATTGTAGCGGGTCTGTCCCCCTGAACACGGCAGAGTCCCTGAAAAATTGGTCTAGAGGAATTCCTCTTCTGGAGGGGTGTCTGAACTGGCCCTCTCCCCACCGCGTCGGGATGGTGCGCCGAGGACTGGGATCTGCTCTTCAGGTGTTTCTGCGACCAGGGGGTTCAAAGTCTATCTGGGAGTTATCCCAGAACGCTCACGCCCTCGTCCTCACTGATGAAGAGACCCCTGCATCTGTCGCCTCCCCCGCGACCCTTCATCGGCGGAGGGTCTGGGGGGCGGCACGCTCCCCTGGCGGAGGAGAGGGTTTCGAATTTCTGGAAGAAAGCACTCGGGTTCGAGGAGGTGGTCACCCCGAGAATGTTCCTGGATATGCTCCTGATGAAAATTGCTCTGAAGCGTGTGTCCGCGTTATGGGCGGCAGATCTTCAGGGCCAGAATAAAAAAAGAGTTTTGAGGTCAGGACCTGCCTGACGCCCATTCGACGGCTTCGTCGAAGAGTTTCCATCCGTCTGTGGTCATGGAGTCTGCGACGAGGTCTGAGAGGAAGAACCCGACGCGGCGTGCCGGGGCGGTCATGCCGACCATCTCGTCGCCTTTGTCGTAGCCGAAGATGACCGCCTTGTCTGGCTGGCCGGCGACGGTGGCGACCTTCACGGCGTCTGAGGACGGGAGACCGTACATCTCCCAGCCTGCAGTGCCGGTGACCGTGACGGTACCGCTCAGTCCGCCGGCGAGTGCATGACCTGCATCGGCGATCAAGACCTGCGTCTGGTCTGCCTCTGCATAGTAGTCGGTGCCGCGAGAGCCCCCTGTCATCTTGAGGTCGTCATAGACCCAGGCCTCGCAGCTGACGACCGGGACAGCCACGTCGCGGAAGGTCGCGCCAAGGTTCGAGGTGCTGGAGGAGATGATCACGAGGTCCTTGCCGTCTGCGTCGGCGGCGGAGACCGCATCGTCATCCATGGCCATGACCATGTAGCCCTGCTCCTCGAGGTGGGCCTTCACCGCGGCGTCCCCGGCATTCAGGGAGGCGCTGTGCGTCACGAAGAGGACCGTGCCGTCACCCGGCGTTGTGGGTGGAGGCGTCGGTACGCCTGGCTCCTCAGTGGCCCATTCGACGGCTTCGTCGAAGAGTTTCCATCCGTCTGTGGTCATGGAGTCTGCGACGAGGTCTGAGAGGAAGAACCCGACGCGGCGTGCCGGGGCGGTCATGCCGACCATCTCGTCGCCCTCTTCGTAGCCGAAGATGACCGCCTTGTCTGGCTGGCCGGCGATGGTGGCGACCTTCACGGCGTCTGAGGACGGGAGACCGTACATCTCCCAGCCTGCAGTGCCGGTGACCGTGACGGTGCCGCTCAGTCCGCCGGCAAGTGCATGACCTGCATCGGCGATCGAGACCTGCGTCTGGTCTGCCTCTGCATAGTAGTCGGTGCCGCGAGAGCCTCCTGTCATCTTGAGGTCGTCAAAGACCCAGGCCTCGCAGCTGACGACCGGGACAGCCACGTCGCGGAAGGTCGCGCCAAGGTTCGAGGTGCTGGAGGAGATGATCACGAGGTCCTTGCCGTCTGCGTCGGCGGCGGAGACCGCATCGTCATCCATGGCCATGACCATGTAGCCCTGCTCCTCGAGGTGGGCCTTCACCGCAGCGTCCCCGGCATTCAGGGAGGTGCTGTGCGTCACGAAGAGGACCGTGCCCTCCTCATCTGGTGTCGGTGTCGGCGTTGGCGTTGGCGTTGGCGTTGGTGTGGGTGTCGGTGTTGGTGTGGGCGTTGGCGTTGGGGTCGGCGTGGGCGTCGTACCCGCGTCAAGCGACCAGGTGAGTGCCGCATCAAAGAGTTTCCACCCTTCGGGTGTCATGGAGGCGGCGGTGTTGTCGGAGAGGAAGAGCCCGACGCGGCGTGCCGGGGCGGTCATGCCGGCCATCTCGTCGCCCTCTTCGTAGCCGAAGATGACTGCCTTGTCTGGCTGGCCGGCGATGGTGGCGACCTTCACGGCATCTGTCGTGGGGGCCCCGAACATCTCATAGCCTGCAGTGGTTGCCACGGCCACGGTGCCGCTCAGCCCGGCCGCCATCTCGTGTCCGCTGTCGACCACCTCGACCTGCGTCTGGGCGGCGACGGCCCCATAGTCCTTGTTGATCGACGTGCCGGTCAACTTCATATCGTCAAAGACCCAGGCCTCCCAGACCAGTGCCGGGACGGTGACGTCACGGAACGTGTCATAGACGCCATAGCCACAGCTCGAAGAGATCAGGACGACATCCTTGCCCTCTGCATCAGAGGTGGAAGACGCCCCGTCGTCGACGACCGTGACCGCGTAGCCGAGGTCTTCGAGGTGGGCCTTGATTGCCTGGTCACCAGAGTTCAGGCCGGCAGTGCCCGCGACCAGGAGGACATTCTTGCCTGGGACCGGGGTGGGGGTCGGGGTTGGGTCTGGGGTTGGGATGGGTGTTGGGGTTGGGTCCGGTGTCGGGATGGGCGTTGGTGTGGGGGTCGGGGTTGGCCCGGTGTTCTCCACATCACACCCGACAAACGGCGTTCTGGCATCGTTCACGGCCACATTGTAGACCGAGACAAGGCCTTTCGAGGAGGCAAGGTTGTTGACGCCGATTGCATACCCCGAGATCGTCGAGTCCGCGATCGTGATCTCAGACGGGTTCTTGGCAAGCGAGTAGACGGTGACGCCTGCCGTGGAGCGAGGCGTGGAGGTGTCGATGGTCATCCCGCGGATCGCCACATTGTGCGTGGTGCCGGTCCAGATGTACACCGGGTCAGGGGAGTCTGTGATCGTGCAGTCCTCAAGGGTCAGCCCGGCCTCACCGATCGCGAGTACCCGCACGCCCTTCAGTGATCCTGTGTCTGTACACCCGGTGAGGGTCGCTCCGTCGGAGAAGTCGCACTGGTAACCGACGATGTTCCTTTCAGAGACACAATTTTCAAGATACGTGTTCTCGTTGACCAGATATCCTGCACCAAAGTCAGGCGAAGGTGCGCCGGACTTTTCTTTCTGGCCATTGTCACGGCTGATGCAGTTGATCATCTTGATGCTGCTCAGTGCCGGGGGAGGTTCGGCATGGAAGCCAGATTCCCAGCATCCTTCTGCGATACACCCGATGTACACGATGTTCTGGGCATAGTCAAGGTATTCTGCGACATCGAAGCCCACGTCCCAGGCCTCGCTGTACTGGTGGCTGGTGCCATAATACTGGTCATACTTGCCGCAGTTGATCGCCTGGCAGTTCTCGTACGTGATGTCTTTGACGGCCATTGGAGACCCGCCCCCATTGTGGACAAAGCCCCAGCGGTCGACGTCGATTGCATTACAATTAATAAACTGGATGTCTTCGAGCACCTCGTTGTAGGCATAGACCATGAAGGCCGCCATGTACGAGTTGTCCACATCATAGACCGTCACATTCTTGACGATGTTGTGGGACGTGCTGATGTACACCCGGCCGGTCCCGGTGATCCGGAAGTCTGAGAGGGTCACGTCATGTCCGGTGGTGAGTCCCACAGACCCTGATGAAATGAAGTGAAGGACGGTGTTCTCGTCACCTTCACCCTTCAGGGTCATGTAACTCCTGGGTTTGATGTTGCCGGTCAGGTGATAGGTGCCTTCTTTCAGGAGCACGCTCCCGCCCGTGGAGGGAAGGGCGGCAATCGCGGCGTTGATGACATTTTGATCGTCATTTCCTGTACATACATAGTCAGCCTGACTTTTTACTAATCCGCTGCTGTCGTTTGGAGCAACAACGAGCGAAAAGTCATCCATTGCACTCACCGGGCTCAATACGAGTATCGAGCACATGATGAGTATTAATTGCAGTCCTGATTTCATGGATGCTCCGTTAATTCGTGGATTTCTGGCGTGCTGTCTGGAATTTTGATGGAATGATTGCACATAATCTGATCATTTAATCGGATATAAATTATTCCAATTTATATTTCAATCCCCTGTAAGTATTATGCAAAATATGATGGAATTTGGGTATAATTCGGGAATTATATAGTGCCCCTTAAATCTCGCGACTGATCATTTTTTCTCGAATACATCGTCATGCAGTCCTGGATGGGGGAAGGACGTGAATGGGGGCATTAAAAATGAAGAATAACGCGCAAAACCGCGCTGCATCGAAATATGTCCGGTGTGGCGGTACAGGATCTCGTCCCCAGAATTTCAGGTCAATGCTCCTGGGGCGACCGCCTGAGACCGGTCTTTTGGCCCTGTCATGAGCCGATCTCAGGATCGTACTCATAAAATGCAATTTTTGGTTATGGAGGTCATCCAAACACTCTCCTGCTTTCTCACTCCCTGAAAATTCGTTACCCACCTATGGGTTCATGCCCTCCCCTACCACCGCGCCAGGGGCGCTGCGCCCCCTGACCCTCTGGGATGGCGAATGGGGCGGGAGGACAGAGTGATGATCGTGAAGACAGGATGCGGTTCCCCCGCCAATTTTCATTCGCGGGGGTGCGGGAGGCGGCCAGCCCCCCGTAGCGAGAACCATCAAGAGGCGATCTACAACGCCGGAATATCTGGAAGGAGGCGCTGAGGTCCGAGGAGATGCTCACTCCAGGAGCGATGTGGGGATATGTTCATCGAAAAATACTCTGTGCCGATGGCGTGAACCCCTGCCCGCTCTCCCGCCAAAAAAAGCCCGGCCCTGTAAGCCGGGGTTCAGGGCGGCGGTGAAAGACGACCTACAGCCCTCCCGCCTCAGGGAAGAGAGGGATCGAGGTGCCGGCGCACCCGATGCAGTCCTCTGTCGCCTCCCCTATGATGAGATTCTCCACCCTCACCTGTCCCCGTATCTCTGCCTCATTCTTCACCCCCAGGGCATACCCCTCTATCCTGGAGCCGGTGATCAGGATCTCGGCCGGGTCCTTTGCAAGGGCGTCGATGGTGATGGCAGGTGAAGGGTGCGGCGTCGCAGAGTGGATTGTCATCCCCTCGATCAGGACATTCCTGGTCGTGCCGGTCCAGATATAGACCGGATACTCGGTAGCCTCGGTCTGGCACGAACGGAGTGTCAGGCCCTTCTCACCGATGCTGTGGATCCGAAACCCTTTTTCTGATCGCTCGTCCTTGCACTCGACCAGGACACTCCCGTCCGCCGCCGAACAGTCGAACCCCACCAGGTTGTCGGCTGAAAGACATCTTTCCAGCGTTGTTTCCTCGTTGATAAGGAACCCCGCCCCGAAATCCGCAGTCCCTCCGCCACTCTTCTGTTTCTGACCATTATCTCTTGCCTCACACCCGATGAACCGGATCGAACGGAGCACCGTGTCGGGTTCGACATGAAATCCCGATTCCCAGCATCCGCTTGCACTACAATCGATATAGGTGATATTCTCTGCCGATTGGAGTGATTCGGCAACGTCGAACCCGACATCCCAGGCCTCGGTGTGCTCCTGGTCTTCCCCATAATACTGGGCATATCGGCCACAGTTGACGGCCCGGCAGTCGGTGTAGGTGATGTCACGGACTCTATGTGTCGTCCCCCCGCCGTCATGGACGAATCCCCATCTGTCCCCGTCGACCGCCTCGCAATTGACAAATGCGACGTCTTCGATCACCTCGTCGTACGCATAGACCATGAATGAAGCGATATAGGAATCATCGACCCCGGTCACTGCCACGTCCTCGACCAGGTTGTGCGAGGTGGAGATATAGACCCGGCCGCTCCCGGTCACGCCAAAACTGGAGAGGGTGACATTGTCTCCTCTGGTGAGCGCAACCGACGCCGAGCCTGAGAACTGAAGCACCGTGAGGTCGGCCCCCTCGCCGGTCAGGACCGCATTTGCCCCTGGCCGTATCGAGTCAGAGCAATGATAGGTGCCTTCCACCAGGTAGACCTGCCCCCCTGATTCGGGGAGCGCTTCAAGGGCGGCATTGATCTCGACCTGATCGTCGGTCCCGTCGCAGAGATAGGCAGCCTCGTTCTCATAGGGAGACCCGACCGGGGCGATGACGATCGCGTTCTCCAGTCTCTCCTCTCTCCCATACAGGATGATCTCTGAGAGAAGGTCGTAGCCCACCATCAGGGCGAGCACGACAATGATCAGGATGAGCAGTCCATGGGCCATATCAAGACGCATCTGTCATTCTCTTCCAGTTCTTTCTCTGGTCAGGAAGCCACAAAGCCGGTATGATCAACCCCCACCTGGTGCACCAGACCATATAAGGATGCAGGACCGATCGGTCCGGGTGCCTTGTACCGACTATAGGGAGTACACGTCCGTATTCTCGCATCCAGGGCCATTGCATTTTTCTCCAATCTTGAAACAGAATATGGCTCCTGGAACCGTAGTGTATATGGGATAAGATATATATATTGCTTTATGTATTTCATCTATGGGTCGGACCTGCCCCTATGGCGGCGTGCGTCCCCACCCTGGATGACCCGGGCCTGGAGGCCCCCTCGTATGAGAGAGTTCTCTTTGGCCGGGTAAGCTCCCTGCCAGGGCGATCTTTCAAACTCCAGCGAGGTCAGCATGAAGAGGAGACCTGCATTTCTGGCGCCAGGAAAAGGCTCTGTTCCGTTTTCTCCAGGAAAGAGGGGCATCCATGGTGTGTACGCCTCTCTGTCATGGTCCCTATCGCAAAACGCTACCGGAGGTGAATCGAGCATCCTATTCCCGACCTGAAGGTCGGGGGCATTGGTGCCTGGTGAAGATGAAATCCCAGGAGAGTCAGCCCTTGAAGATCCTCATTGCCGACCCGCTCGATCTCTCTGACCCGATAAATGGGAGGCAGGTCCATGTCTACGAGATCATCAGGGGGCTTGCACGCTCTGGTCACCAGGTCTATGTCCTGTCCGGGCAGGAACCAGAGTTCTCAGGCCAGGGATCTATCACATGCCTTGCGATCGACGATACGAACCTCACCACGATGTACGCCAGTGTCGTGGGCGCACTCTTCAGGCTGTTTGGTGCAGGCCAGGTCGACGTGATATATTCGAGGACTTCGCTTTTTGGGGCTCTCTCCTCTTCAATATCCAGAATTTTCGGTGCAAAACCGATAGTATGTGAGGTAAATGGGTTTTTTGCAGATGAAATAGAGTTCATCAACAAGAACCGCTCTTCCACCACGATCAAAGACCGGATCAACCTTGAGATCTGCCAGAAGTCAGAGCGCTACCTCCTCGGTCACGCCGCCAGAGTCGTCGCGGTCACCGAGGGGATCAAGCGCCTGATCGTGGAAGGAGGCCTGGCCGAAGCGGATCGGATCAGCGTCATCGAAAACGGAGCAAACACCGACCTCTTCAGACCAGGCGACCCTGCCGATGCACGGGCTCATATGGGACTCTCGCAGGATTTTAGATATCTCTGCTTTGTCGGGAACTTTGCCCCATGGCAGGGACTCCAGTATATCGTCCAGGCGGTCCCGGCGATTGTCAGGGCCCATCCTGACTGCCGTGTGCTCCTGGTCGGCGACGGGGTGATGAGGGAGGACTGCACCAGGATGGGAGAGGCCCTGGGTGTCTCAGACTACCTGATCTTTTATGGCCCTGTCCCATATACCCGGGTTCCGGCCTGTGTACAGGCGTCAGACATCTGCATTGCGCCGTTTGTGAGGGAGAGGAACGCGGTCATCGGACTTTCGCCGCTGAAGGTCTATGAATATATGGCATGCGGGAGGCCGGTGGTCGCCAGCGCCATTCCAGGCGTCAGCGAATTGCTTGTCCGTTCTGGCGGGGGCGTCCTGGTCAGGCCCGAGGATCCCCGTGCCCTTGCAGAGGCCGTCATCAGGCTCCTTTCCTCAGATGACCTGCGCCAGACCATGGGTGAACGTGCCGCCTCCTATGTGCGGGACCACCACACCTGGGCGAATGTGGCCGCACAGGTCTCTGCAGTCTGTGAAAAGGCGGCCGCGGCAGATCTCGAGGTCCCCGTCCCGACTGCCGCCCTCAGATCTGGGGCCAAGACCGATGACCCGCGGTGACCATCGTTCACTCTGTTGAAATATGGAGGATATGGGGACGACCCCCTCGAAAGGACCTGCCAGATGACCTTCAGATCAGACAAAACCCCGCAGGAAGGGTGAACCTTATGGCGCGATTTGCAGTCAATGTCCTGAAACTGGTATCTGCAAGTGTGGTAGCGCAGGTGCTGGGATTCCTTCTCCTCCCCATCATCACCCGTCTGTACGCTCCGATCGATTTCGGCATCTTTCAACTGGTCATGTCCATCACGGCGATCGTTGTCGTAGTCGCTCCTTTTTCCTATCAATTTGCGCTTATGCTCCCGAAAAAGGACAGCGATTCCATAAACCTGCTGGTCCTCTCGTTAGGGATTGCACTCCTGATCACCCTGGTCACCGCCGTCCTGCTCATAGGGGGTTCGGACCTGATCGAGGAGAGGGTCGGCGTGGTCGGGTTTGGTCACTACACCTATTTTGTGCCGATCCTTGTAGGTTTTAATGTGATTTACTTCATCCTGACATATTGGCTCTCACGAAAAGGCAGATATGGGGTGATAGGCCTCTCAAAGGTTCTGAACAACACCTTCTCAAAGGCGGTTCAGATCGGGGCAGGGCTCCTTGCAGCCTCACCCCTGGGGCTTCTCGGCGGCATGATCGCGGGTTTTGCCGTCGCCGACCTGGTCATGATCAGGGGCATGAAAGAGGACCGTCACCTGGTGGCCGACGTCAACAGGGAAAAGATGAAAAGTCTTGCGTCACGCTATCGACGCTTTCCCCTCTTCAACACCGGTTCAAACCTCACCAATACCCTTTCTTCTGAGGTCACCCCCTTCATGCTCGCGTTCTTCTTCAGCCCGGTGGTCACCGGGCTCTATGCCCTCGCCCACCAGGCCGTCAACATGCCGGTCCGTCTCATTGGCATCTCCACGTCGCAGGTGTTCTTCCAGAAGGCAAGTGAAGTGCAGAACCAGACCGGGAACGTGAAAGAGTTTGTCCAGACAGTCCACACCAGTCTGATCAAACTGGGGGTCTTCCCCACGCTCCTCACCATGCTCATTGCCGAAGATCTCTTTGTCCTGGTCTTCGGGTCTGCCTGGTTGATGGCCGGGACATTTACGCAGATCCTTGCCCCATGGTTTTTCTTCGTCTTCTTGTCACTTCCTCTCTCAAGCATATTTTCGGTGCTTGAAAAACAGAACATCGACCTCTCATTCAACCTGCTCATCCTGGTGTCCAGGGTCGTGGTGCTGGTGGCCGGGGGGATCTCTGGCGACCCGGTCCTGACGATCCTGCTATATTCTGCGACCGGTGTCCTCTTCTCCGGGTTCATGAACATCTGGATCCTGCGGCTCTCAGGGATCAGCCTATTCACTTCGCTCTCGACTATTGCCAGGTACGGGGCTCTTGGGGTCGTGATCGCCTCGCCTCTCATGGCAGTAAAGGTTCTTGGATCCTCCTTGATTGTGCTCCTGGTCATCTCAGTCCTTGTGACCGGTATTTATTATGCATGTATTATTTCGTATGACAATCGTCTCAGGACGACCTTCTTTGACCTTATTGGAGGGGAACGAAAATGGGTGTAACGGTTCAGTTGTCAAATCGGTATTCGCCATGGCGAAAGATAGAATATGATGACACTTCTTTCTGGATCAAGGGCCGTCTCCATCACCGCACCGCCCTTCTGGACGATGCGGAGACTGCCAGGCTCTTTCTTGACGCATTCAGAAAATGCAGAGGAGGAGACCTTGCGCCGTGCCTTGCCCTGCTTGCCGACCTGAACGGGATCTTTACCATCGTCGCGGATGACGGCGAATCAGTGGTCTGCTCCACAGATCCTATCAGAAGCATCCCGTTGTTTTTCAAGACCGAGAACGGAACCCTGTATATTTCAGACGATGTCCATGCCCTCCATTCCTTTTCCCCCGCCTGGCCTGATGAAGAAGACTGCCTGGAATTTCTGTTGTCAGGGTATGTGACCGGGCAGTCCACCCTGCTTGGAGATGTGGGGCAACTGCCTGCCGGCACATGCATGGCATATGACCGCAGGACCGGGGAGATCACCATGGCACCGTACTTCCATTTCTGGTGCAGGAAGGTTCCTGACAGGTCTGAGGAAGAATTGGTGGCCGAACTGGATCCGATCTGCACCGCCGTCTTCTCCCGTCTCCTCGAGACCACCGAGGCAGAGGGCCGACACCTTGTCGTCCCGCTGAGCGGAGGACTGGACTCCCGCATCCTGGTGGCGATGCTCGGTCGGCTCGGGGCTAGGGAAGTGACCTGCTTCACGTATGGGTCCAGATATAACCTTGAGTCCTCGATCAGCCGGAGAGTGGCTGGAGTGATGGGATATCCCTGGCATTTTATCGAATATACCCCTGAGACCTGGCGTGATCTTGATGATTCCGGAGACCTGGACCGGTATTTCAGGTATGCCGGCAATCTTGCGTGTCTTCCCCATGTCCAGGACCTGCCGGCGGTGCGTGCACTGCAGGAGAGGGACCTCATCCCTGACAATTCGGTCATTGTACCCGGACACGGGTCTGACCTGCTTTCAGGCTGTAAGATCCCGGAGACCTATGATCCAGGTCTGGGTTTCACGGCCGGAGAGGTCGACGACCACCTGATCAACGTCCATTATTCAAATGTCGCATGGGGGAACGACCCGACCGTGCGCCGGTGTGCCGTGGACCGGATCCACGCGGCACTTGCCCCCCTGGGAGAGCCTTCCCGCAGGGACGAGGTGAATGGGGCGGATATGATCGATTATTTTGACTTTCATGAGAGACAGGCCAAATATATCCTGAACTCGATGCGCGTCTATGAATTTTATGGATATGAATGGCGTCTCCCGTACTGGGACCTCGAGTTTGTCTCTTTTTTCCTCCAGACTCCGGTCCAGTACCGTATCGGGCAGCGCCTCTACAAACGGTTTGCCAGAGAACGCCTGTTCTCAGGAGAATTCTCTCGTCTCAGGCAGATCGAGTGCACGACACCCTTTGACTCTTCGGCCCTGTCGCGTGCCCTGACCACCCTTCGCCGGTGTCGTGTCCCGTATGACCGGATCAGCAAGATGGGACTTTATTCACGCTGGTGGCGGGATCTCAAGCCGTTGCTGGAGGACCGTTTCTCCGACCGCCTGGACGTCTGCCCTGAGTATCCGGCCATCAGGCAGGTGATAGGCGGCCGGGACGCCGGCCTGAGGGGGGCGAATATCATCGGACTGTTGAATATTGAGTATCTGGTCAGACAGACCGGGGTCTGCTTCCTCCGGGAGGCGGGTCTCGGAGAGGTCGGCCTGGAGCATCCTGGGAAAGAAGAGGGGGGTGTCGAAGAAGGGGGGAGGAGATGATCCCGATCTGTCGTGGCAGATCCCCTCCCCTGCTGGGTGGATGACAGGAATGTTCAGCGGACCTGCGTCATCTTACAAAATACGATTCTGTAGAATCCCTCACCATTCCCCCCTCTCTGGCCGGGGGCGCGTGCCGCCCGCACCCCCATGAGGAAGAGAGGGCCTGGAAGACATATTCAATCACCATGAAGAGCGTAATGCCGTCCACCGCCTCTCGATCGCGTGGAGAGGCGGGAAGATGACTCAGTTGCCCCTTGGGGAAATAGGCAAAGGGTTTACCATGAACATGATCCTGACGATACTCTTTCCTGGTTTTTATGAGAATTTGAACCATCCCGATTTCGTCGAAGATGATATGCAGATGAGAGAGACGTCTTCAGCATGATCGGGTGTGCCGCCCCAGATCGTAGAATCGTCCCTGCCATCTCGCCCTGGGAGCACTCCTCCTGGAGGTCCCTCACGGCGAGGAGAGGGGTGGGGCGGCAGGTGAGTGGTGTCCTGCGCTCACGCGGGGGCCTGGAGACCCACTCATCTTCGTCCCGTATGCGTGAACCAGGGGTTCATGCCTGATTCTCCAGGGCTGATTTATCCCTGCCCCTCTCTCCTGATCAGCGAGAGATGGGGGTGATCGACCCCCTGCAGTTCTGGGAAATTTTACCCTGGCGAAAAAAGACTTTTTAACGTTGCGATCCGCTTGAAACGGGGCGAACGAGTGGTTGCCCCGTAGTACGGGACGAGACGTGCCCCGAAATTCATCGTAAATTCCGAGAGAAATGGGAGATTTGCCGTCATCATATTGACCTGCCCACACCCCTGTTCTTCCAGTTCCCTGAGCGAGTCTCTGACCAGGAGAAACGAACCCCCGCATGCCCGTAATTCAGGAGAAGTGACGGCCGCCCACCGGCAGGCCTTCTGCAGAAATGTGAGATAGAGATCCCCCCCGATCATCTCGCCGGACGCGTTCTCCGCGACCATCAGTCTGCACTGGCCAGAGCGGGAGAAGGTGTCGAACACCCCCTTGAGGAACTCGATACTCACCGCAGGGGAGGTGCCGCGGCGCCTGAAGGTCTCGGCAAACAGGGAACAAAATTCGGCGATATCCTCTGACGCCCTTATTGAGATATTATTCTCTCCTGCTTTTTTCAGATTGCGCCTCGCATTTCTTGAGAGTTGAAGGGTCTCGGGGCTCAGGTAATAGGTGTAAAAGACGCCAGGGTCCCATCCCTCCCAGAGGAATGGCCTGATGTCGGTGTACCCCGGGGTGTTGACGATGTGGATGCTGTCGACCCCACCGTTGCCGAGATTTTTGATAAGGGATTGGGTTACAGTGGTTTTCCATCTCTCTTTTGCCATACTGGGGACCGAATCAGGGGGCGCGAAGAGAACCCCGCCAAATGGCGTCATCGGTGGGATGGAAGTGCCTATGGTAAACATCCCCATCTTTCGCATAAACAGGGGGCACCCCCCCGCCAGGTTGTCCCCCACCCAGCACCCATAGATCCTGTATTCTACCCCTTGCAGGCTACTGACCGTCTTGAGCCATTGAGAGGTATGAAAAAGGGATCCAGACGGGGATGTATGGACATATTTGTCCCATAAAGGATATTCCCCGGGTTCCAATACTCTAACAGGAAGATCGCGTGTACTGGCACTATTTTTCATAATTTCCTTCCTGATCTATTACTCTGATATGCAGTTCTACTACGTATCTGGGGAGGGGGGCATCAGCATGATCACAAAGAGATGCCCTCTCTTCCCCCTGTCGCAAAGTGTTCTCGCACGTCAGGATCCTCTCCATGCTGCATCATTCTTTCTGCAGACTGACAATCGATCCAATCCGACGATATCTCACACGGGGGATATAATTATATGTATATAGATATTGCCATATATGTATGGCGCCCGTCCTACGGCAGGGCACGCGAGTGGACCTTAGCCCTTCAGAACCAGATCCATTGGCCTCTTCGCTCACCAAAAAACGCCTGATCACCCAGAAAAGTACGGTCCATAGCTCGGGACAGACTATGCAGATACATGAGATCCTGCAACAGGACCCTGAGATCTGGCATCTCTTCACCTGCGAAGAGGAGTATGGGGCGCCATACAGGGACAGGTACGACCGCTTCCCCCACTATATGAGCAGCAACCGGCAGGTCTTCGAACCCAGGGTCTCACACTACCTCTTTGAGCGGGGGTATCATCCCGAATATCCTGAAGGCCAGCCCTTTGCGGTCTGCCTCACCCATGACATCGATGTCGTCTACCAGTCGTACCCGAAAAAAGGGCTCGACCTCCTCCTTGCCCTGGGACGCGGGAACAGGGCCGGTCTGATGCAGGGTGTCAGAGACCTGAGGGGCCCGAAATATCCCCTCTGCAACTTCGAGGAGATTATCGCACTTGAGGAGAAGTACGATGCTACGTCGACTTTCTTCTTTCTCGCCCTCCAGGACGGCGACCAGGACCATTCCTATCAGGTAGAAGACCTGGGCCGCGAGATCGGGACGATCGCCGACCATGGATGGGAGGTGGGCCTCCATGGCGGGCATCAGGCCTATGCAGACCTACAGAAGTTGAAAGACGAGAAGGCGCGGATGGAGAGAGTTCTTGGCCGACCGGTCGCCGGATACCGGAACCACTTCCTCAGGTTCAGGGCACCTGAGACCTGGGAACTCCTGGACCAGGCAGGGTTCCTCTATGACACGACATTTGGCTATGCCGATTGTGCCGGGTTCAGGAACGGAATGTGCTATCCTTTCAGGCCCTATCATGGTAGAAAACACCAGGAGATCGGGATCGTCGAGATCCCGCTCACGGTCATGGACCGCACCCTGGAGGTCTACATGCGCCTTGGTCCCAGGCAGTCCTGGGACCTCGTCAGGCATCTCATCGATACGGTGGAACGGTGCCATGGCGTCATCACTCTCCTCTGGCATAACACTTCCCTGAATGGGGACGGGATGAAATTTTATGAGAAGGTCTTGCGCTACTGCAGGGAGAAGGGTGCCTGGATGACAGGAGGCGACGAGATCGCCACATGGGAAGGGTACAGTCGGCCTGAATAAAAGTTCGGTGGAGGGTCTCACAAGAGTTCCCTGACTCCAGGAATGGCGGCGATAAGGAGACATCCCCCCGCCACAAAGATTCATCGAGGGGATCTGTGACAGGGCCGATCTTCGAGGGACCTGGTGGACGGTCCGAGGGAGTCGAGAAGAGGAGGAGCCAAAAATTCCTCCGCGGTCACTCCTCAAAGACCTTCAGTCATTTCGTACCGAAAATTGGGATAGAACCCCTCTATAGAATCGAGCATGACCCTGGGGCTCACGCAGATGGGATGAAGAGGATCGCGGGTCTCCAGAGTGTGTGGATCCGTGCCCGCCCCTTCAGCACGGGACACTCTGTGAGACCCCCGCCTCAGTGCCGTCTCCGGTGCGAGACGACGGTGACAGTGTTGCGCTGAGGGCGGGCGATCATTCTGAGAGCGTTTCTGGAGTTCGTATATCAGGTATGGAGGATCCCGGGGAGGAGGAATCATCATACAGATCTCCCTGGTCGATCGTCAGGATCATTTTCATGGAGATCATCCCAGCACTCTCCCGCCCTCCCCTACGCCCCTGCCGGGGGCGGCATGAGGCAAGATTTCTGGCCTGTCCCCTGTCCAGGGAGAATGACCACAGATCCTTCCACGCCCCGGACCCTGTGACATGAAATTTTCACCGCGTATGCCTGGGCCGGGGGTTCATGCCTGCGTCTACAGGGCCGATAGAAGATCGTAGTTCATATTCGGAAAAAAAGAGTCTGGGCCCGGAGGCATGTCCGGGCCCTGGGTCAGCGGGTTCAGAGGCGAGGGGATTGTTCCCCTTCATCTGTGCCCTGATCGCCCCACCGGATCGTCTCCCCAAGTCCGTCCACCAGCGTCCACTCGGGCGCCCACCCAAGCTCTTTGCGTGCGCGGGAGATATCGGCACGCGAATGGCGGACGTCGCCCTGGCGGACCGGGGCGTACTCCACCGGCACCTCGCGCCCTGCCGCCTCCATCACGCTCCTGGCCAGGGTGTTGAGGTCGGTCTGGCGTCCGCGTGCGATGTTGAAGACCCCGGTCACGTCCCGCTCCATCGCGAGGAGGTTTGCCCGCACCACGTCGGCCACATAGACGAAGTCGCGGGTCTGCCCGCCGTCGCCATGGATGGTGACCGGTCTGCCTGCCCTGACCCGGTCGGTGAAGATAGAGATCACCCCCGAGTACTGGGAGGAAGGGTCCTGGCGCGGCCCGAAGACATTGAAGTAGCGGAGTGCCACGGTCTTGAGCCCGAAAAGTCTTGAGAAAACTGCCTCATAATGTTCGCCGGTCAGTTTGGAGATGGCGTACGGGGAGACCGGGGCCGGGAGCATCCCCTCGTGTTTGGGGAGAGTGGGCTCCTCGCCATATACCGCCGATGAGGAGGCGAAGACGACCTTGCTCACCCCGGCGTCCCGTGCCGCGAGGAGGACCTTGAGCGTCCCGGTCTCGTTGACAGACTGGGTGGCAAGGGGGTCGTCGACCGATTTCGGGACCGAGGCGATCGCCGCCTGGTGGAAGACGCCGTCGGCACCCTTGAAGACCTCCTGAAGGAGGGAAAGATCGGTCACGCTCCCCTCGACGAACTCAAGGTCGAACTCCTGGATGTTCTCGCGGTGACCGGTGGAGAGGTCGTCGATGACCACGACCTCGTGCTCTCCTGCGAGGGCCTCTGCAATATGGGAGCCGATAAAACCCGCACCCCCTGTCACGACATATCTCATACGATCCGGTTCCTTAGTGTATCGTATGGGTACATAGCACTGCCGGTCTCACTTCTGGCCTGGACTCACGTTTGAAGTCGTCGTCGTACCTCACGATGTCGTCCTCGGTGATGTGCTCGCCGTTCTGGACCTCGATCACCTCGAGCGGGATCAGCCCTGGGTTCTCGAGCCGGTGTTTTACCCCGGCAGGGACATAGGTGCTCTCGCCTGAACGGACAAAGAACTGCTTTCCATTGTTGGAGACAAGGGCCGTGCCCCTCACCACCACCCAGTGCTCGCTCCGGTGGTGGTGGAGCTGGAGGGAGAGCCGCCGGCCCGGGAGGACGGTGATCCGTTTGATGGAGAAGGAAGGCCCACGTTCGAGGAGGGTGTACGACCCCCAGGGCCTGAAGACCGTGGTGTGAGAGTCGCAGCGGGCGTCCCCCAGAGTGCGCAGTCTCTCGACGACCTCGCCGACCCTCTGGGCCTCGGCCTTCGGGCAGACCAGGAGGACGTCCTTGGTATCGACGATCGCCATCTCAGAGACCCCGATGGTGGCGACGAGGCGGTCGGAGATGATGAAGTTCTCTCGCCCCCCGATCCCGAGGTGTTCGCCATGGACGACATTCCCCTCCTGATCTTTCCTGGCAAGGGTGTACAGGGCGTCGAAACTCCCCACATCGCTCCATGCCGAGGAGAGGGGGACGACCGCCGCCCGCTTTGTCCGCTCCATCACCCCATAGTCGACCGAGATCGCCGGTGTCAGCCTGAAGGCCTCTTCGGGTGGTTTTTCAAAGGCAGCGAGGGCTTCAGGGATATGGCGTCGGCATTCTTCAAGGAAGAGACGGGTGTTGAAGAGGAACATCCCTGAGTTCCAGAGATACCCCTCGGCAAGATAGTGCTCTGCCGTCTTGCAGTCTGGTTTTTCGACAAAGGCGTCGACCCTGTACCCCCTTTCGACCCTGGTGCCTGGCCTGATGTAGCCGTAGCCCGTATGCGGCGAGCGGGGAGGGACCCCGAAGGTGACAAGATACCCCTCTGCCAGGCTCTCGGCCGCGTCCATCGTCTTACGGTAGGCCTCGTCGACCTCGACGAGATGGTCAGAGGGGAAGACCGCGACCGTCTCGTCACCAGGGAGATCTTTCACCCCATAGAGCACGGCAGGAAGAGTGTTTTTTCCCTCAGGTTCGACAAGGACCCTGCACTCCTCGGCGCCGACCCCTTTCATCTGGTCCATGACCAGGAACCGGTGATCGGCATTGGTGACCACCGTCACCTCGTCGGGCGCCGAGAGGAGCATGGCCCTCTTGAGCGTCTTCTGGAAGAGCGACTCTCCCTCGAAGTACTGGAGAAACTGTTTTGGGAAATGGGAACGGCTCAAGGGAAAGAGCCTGGTCCCTGTCCCTCCTGCAAGGATCACGGTCTTCATCTGTCCCCCCTCTCTGTGAATGGAAAAATTCCCTGAGGGCTATACCATGAAGATCATATATAATGGTGATGCCTCCCCTGGGGCCGGTCCTGGAGGAAGGGGGTGTGATCTCTCAGGTTTTGTGGAATCTGGTGTCTGTCGGGGGATCCCCTGGAGTTAGTGCATGGAAATGGTTCTGAGCAGATCTTTGTGGCATGCAGAGATTCCCGATCTCTCCAGATTGCGACAGGGGATGATGGAAGACACTACGCAATCATGATCACTGCTATCTCTGTCATGGATGACGAAGTCTTCGAGTCCCCCCTACGGTGTGGGGAGATGGTGAAAATTCTGGCTCTGTAGAGACCCCCTCAGGACAGCTATCTCTGGGGGGGAGCCTGGCCGCCCGCCCCCCGGGCCCCCTGCTAACACGATTGGTCGTGGACGGCAATCCCTCTTCAGGGATTTCGAATATGCCTTCCCTGCCCGATCTTCATCCTGGAGCTGAAGATTCTGGCTGTGTAGACGTTCTCACCTGGTGGCAAGTCATGCATCAAATGTCGGACCTTTCGAGACCTTTGATCGCGCTCCTCAGACGAGACAGTGGACAGGAACACAAGCCATCGCTGCCCCTCGCCTATCTTCATTCCAGAGGGGCCGGGGGGTTCCCCCGGCACGAGATGAAGGACAAAAAGCTCTGTAGAAATCCTCAGGACAGTTCTCTTTGGCGGGGGAGTGCGCCGCCCCCCGGTCCCCCCGCGCGAAGATAGGGGGTGGACGGCATTCTGATCTTCATGGCGACTGAAACTCTTTGTTTTTCTATGGGTGGCCTGTTTGATCGATGTGCCTTTCCTCACCATACGCGCCGTGGGTGCGGCTCCCCCGGACCCCTGGGATGGCGATAGGGTCGGGAGGACAGAGATAAAACAAACCATGAAGATGGGGCGCAATCCTCCGCCCCTCTTCATCCGCGGGGGTCACGTTCGCGCCGGGAATTGTAAGGGGTTCTCCAGGGCCAAAAAAAGGTGAAATGATTCACTCAGTCTTCACACAGACGACGTCGAGGACGCCGTGGTTGCACGAGACTGAACTCTGCTCCTCGTCGACCTCGGTGTCAAGGTCGATCGTCTCCTGCGTCTCGCCGATCATGAGGGTGACCACCTTCCCCTCGATCGCCGCGGAGACCTGGTCCTCGCACTCCGGGGGGATCGAGGCGGTGATATAGACGCACTGGTCGCTCTCTGTCACCTCGTAATCGATCCCGTCGTCGTCATGGGCCTCGGGCTCGGGCTCTGGCCCGCCCCCGCCGGTGATGATGGCACACCCGATGACCTTCGGCTTTCCACCGCTCTCATTCAGGGCGTCCTTCAGGATCTCTGCCAGGTGTTTGAATATTTCGTCATAGGGATTGTTTGACATAAGGACCACGTAACATGTACTCGTTACCATTCTGTTCGACGATACCCTTTATGATCAGGTCTCTGAGCATTCTCTCGACCGGCTCGGCGTCCATGCCGGTATATTCTTCAAGATCTCGCAGGGTGAGCGTGCAGCGTGCCAGGGCCAGCACCAGGTCCATCTCGGTCTCGTTGGTGAGGAGGGTATGGCTGTACCTGACGATGTCATTCATCTTGATATCGATCTCGCGCTCGACCACTTCAAGGTCGGCGATCAGACGGTCGCGCGCCCTGAGCATCCTGGCAAGGGTGTATAAAGAGGCCAGGTATTTTCCCTCGGCGCTCTCGGCCGGCCTGAGGCGCGGGACCGGATCATCACTCTTGCTGAGATGGACATCAATCCTGATCTCCTGTGTCAGGCAATAATACTTCCGCCGCCGGTCGTCGTGGAAGGAGGAGAGGATCCGTTCCTGTTCCATCAACTGGAGATGTTCGATCACCGCCTTTGGCGAGATCATCAGTCGGTCAGAGATCTCGGTGACAAAACAGGGCTTCTGTCTGAGGAGATCAAGGATTCTTCTCCTGTTGCGGTTTCCCAGGATATCGAGGATGCGGGAGGTCTCGGTGCTCTCAAGCATCTTTACCTGATGTTAGTGTTCATCGTATTTAAAAAATGAGGAGTTTATCCCATCTGCCGGTAGTTCGGGGCCTCGTCGGTGATGAGGATATTGTGCGGGTGCGACTCGCCCATCCCTGCGGGGGTGATCCTGACAAACTGCGCCCTGGTCCTGAGGGCGTCGATTGTCTCTGATCCCGTATACCCCATCGCGGCCTTCAACCCGCCGATGAGCTGGTACACGACCTCTGAGACCTTTCCGACATACGGGATCGCCCCTTCGACCCCTTCAGGGACGTACTTTGTCCTGCCAATCCCCTTCTTCTGGAAGTAGCGGTCAGAGGACTCGCCGCCGCTCATCACGCCAAGCGATCCCATGCCGCGGTACTGCTTGTACTTCCTGCCCTGCATTGCGATGAGCCGTCCGGGTGCCTCGTCGGTCCCGGCAAGGAGACTGCCCATCATCACCGAGTTGGCACCTGCGGCGATGGCCTTGGCGATGTCGCCTGAGTAGCGCACCCCGCCGTCGGCGATGACCGGGATCCCGAGCGGCGAGGCCACCTCGGCGACACTCGCGATCGCCGTCACCTGCGGCACCCCGACCCCGGCCACGATCCTGGTGGTGCAGATCGAGCCGGGCCCGATCCCTACCTTCAGCCCGTCGACCGTGTCGGCAAGGGCCTCGGCGGCCTCTGCCGTCGCAATATTGCCCGCGACGACGTCGGCCTTCACGCTACCCTTGATGTTCCTGACGGCCTCGACCACATGCATGTTGTGGCCATGGGCGCAGTCCACGGCCACCACATCGACCCCGGCCTCGTCAAGCATTATTGCCCGCTCCAGGTCGAAAGGCCCAACCCCTGCGGCCACTCTCAGGCTTCCGGAGGCGTCGCGGTTTGCCTGCGGGAACGAACGCTTCTCCAGGATATCCTGCATCGTGATGATCCCGAGGAGTCTCCCGTTGCCGTTGGTCACTGGCAGACGCTCGACCTTGTTGGCGTACATCGTCTCCAGTGCCTCAGAGGCGGTGACCTCCTCGCGGGCGGTGATCGGTTCTCTGGTCATGATCGAGGCGATCGGTTCGTCGCCGCGCACATGCAGGATCGCCCTGATGTCGCGCCTGGAGACGATCCCCACGAGCCGCTTCTCCTTGATCACCGGCACCCCGCTGATCCCGTGCCGGTTCATCAGCGCCTCCACCTCATTGAGGGTGGCGTCGGGCCCGACCGAGAGCACTTCGCGCTCGATAAGGTCCTCGGCATGCTTGACCCTGATCACCTCTTCGACCTGACGGTCGGGCTTCATGTTCCGGTGGATCACCCCGATCCCGCCGAGGCGGGCAAGGGCGATGGCCATTTCTGACTCGGTCACGGTATCCATCGCCGCGGAGACGATCGGGATGTTCAGCGGGACGTTCTTTGAGAAGACCGCGTGCACATCGGTGTTGTACGGCTCGACGTACGACGCCGCCGGCTTGAGAAGGACGTCGTCGAAGGTGAGGGCGGTTGGGATCTCAAGTTTTTCTGTGAACATCGTCTTCACCTGAGCATTGCCAGGGCCTTCTCCACCAGTTCGGGTCTGATGGAGTCGGACCGGTCCCCGCCGCAGACCATCCCGCGCACCCCGATGATCTCTGGGTCGATGGTCTTGAGGGCGGTGAGGTCCTCGAACTTCAATGAGCCCGCAAGCGCAGTCTCAAGCCCCCGGCTCCGGTTCTGTTCGGTGAAGGCGGCGAGCATATCTGCGTCCATGAAAGAGAAGGTGCTCTTGCCGTCTTTCTTCCCGGTGTCGATCATGGCGACATCGGCGCCGGCGTCTGCCGCGGCCTCTGCGGCGACGAAGGGCGAGATGGTGCCAAGGCGCTGGTAGTCGGAATATGCGGCGATGACGACGATCTTCTCGGGGAATTCATCCTTGACGGCCTTTACGATGGCCTTACTCAACTCGTAGGCCTTTTCCTTGCCGTCGAACATGAGCCCGACCTTGATGTAGTCAGCACCGGCGCACGCCGCCCCGTATGCCGCGAGTGCGGCGGTTCCAGGTTTGTAGTCAAAATCGCCTATGGCAGCACTGACGGGCTTCTCTGCCATCTCCTTGATCGCACGGATCACCCAGGGGAAATTGGCGCCGAGCGAACCCTCTGACGGCTTTTTCACGTCAACAATGTCTGCGGAGAGAGCGGATCGAGCCTCTTCGATACTGCTTGGGCTGACCAATAATCGCATAGAAATTAATGATCTTTTATCCTAATAGTGATTACGTTGAGCACATGGAATGTATTCTTGCAATGGACCTGAAGGGGGGTTGTGTTGTCCATGGCGCAAAAGGACAACGGGAGACGTACGCCCCGCTTACATGGGGACTCTCCCCCACGGCAGAGCCTGAGGCCTACCTCAGGGAACTTGCGCCCCGGTCCCTGTATATCGCCGACCTCGACCGGATCGAGGGAGTAGGGGACCATGACGAAGTGATCAGACGCCTCGCGGGCATGGTGAAGCACTGTTATCTCGACCGCGGCTGCCGCACGCCTGCCGACCTGATGGAGGGGGTGACCAATGTCGTCGGGACCGAGACCGTTGGCGAGGACCTCTCCGGGTATGCGGGCTGTTTCCTCTCGGTGGACGTCAAAGACGGCCTCGTGATCCCGAAGGGCGAACCCCCGGTCGAGGTGCTGAAGCGAGCCGAATCTCTCCCCTTTGCCGGGTGTATCCTCCTCAATATCGGCGGGGTCGGGACCGGGTGCGGCCTCCCCGACGATCTCGAAGTCCTGCGCGCGGCGTATTCGGGCCGCCTCCTCTGGGGCGGCGGCGTGGCTGGAGTGCGCCACCTCGATATGCTTGAGGGCGCAGGGTTTGACGGGGCGATCGTGGCGACCGGGGTTCACAAGGGCGAGATCCCGCTCGAGTGGCTGCAGGAGGGGCGGACATGCTCGTGACCGTCGAGGGGATCGATGGGAGCGGAAAGAGCACGTTGGTGAAAGGGCTTGCCGGCGCCCTTGCCGACCTCGACCCCGTGGTCACGCGTGAGCCCGGGGCCACCTGGGTTGGGGAGGCCGTGCGCCGGTCCATCGCTGAGAACGACGACCCCATGACCGAGTGCCTCCTCTTCATCGCCGACCATGCCGCGCATCTCAGGCATGTCGTCAGGCCTGGGCTGGCCGCCGGGCGGGTCGTCGTCTCTGACCGCTACTCTGACTCGCGCTATGCCTACCAGGCGGTGACGCTCAAAGGTCTTCTTCCCGACCCTCTCGGGTGGCTCAAGGCGGTGCACGCTCCTTTCACGGTCGTCCCTGACCTCACCTTCCTTTGCGTCCTCCCGGTCGAGGAGGCGGTGACCAGGCTCAAAGCAAACCGAGAGCACTTCGAGGAGGCATCGGTCCTCGAAGAGGTCCAGCAGAATTTCCTGGCCCTCGCCGCGGCCGACCCCGAACGGTTCGTCCTGGTCGACGCCATGCTCCCTGCCGACGAAGTACGTGCGTTCGTCGCCGCCGAGGTCAGGCGGCGCGCGGGCGCGGCCAGGTGATCGTTTCAACCTCAGTTTGCCACCCCGCTCAAATCTCTCTGATTGTGGCGAAATAGAATTTGACGATCCCGGCTCTGTAGAATTCCTCAGGACAGGTATCTTTGGCGGGGGGCTTGGCCGCCCCCCGGTCCCCCCGCAATACGATAGGGCGAGGACTGCAACCCCAAATATTTGTCTATTGTGCCTTCCCTGCCCTATCTTCGTCTCTGGGGTCCGGGGGCGGAGCCCCCGGCGCGATATATATGGGAAGGCGTGAGTTACGGTCACACCAAGAATTTGTGAGGGTTTCTACAGAGCCACAATTCCAGGGATTTGGAAAAACGGCTTTGTAGAATTGGGCATGAACCCCGGGCTCACGCATACGCGATGAAAATTCTTGGTGGTCTCCGGGTTATGGATCCTTGCTCTCTCTTCAGAGCAGGACCTACATGGGACCACCACTTCATTGCCGCCCCCACCTCTCTCTTCGTCGTGGGAGGTCAGGGGGGTGCAACCCCCCGGCGCGAGATTCCAAGGAAGATTCTCCAATGAGGGCGGCCATCTGATCGACGTGCCTTCCCAAAGGCTTGCGCCAGCCTTCTCACGACTGATATGCAGAGGGCAGAAGCATCTTCTGAATGATCAGCCCTTCGCCTTCCCGGCCCTCTCTTCATCCATGGGGTCTGGGGGCAGAGCCCCTGGGTGTGATCAAATCTTCATTCAAACCTATAGAGGGGATCTTCGAGATCATTTTCATGGTAAACCACTGTGATGGTTCTCTGTTCGCAAGGATGAAGGTCAAGACTCGATCCAGTTCTGAGATGATATTTTCATCCCATATGCTTGAGGCGTTCTTTCGCCTCATGAAAAATTCTACAGAGTCACTATTGTGGATATTTAAGAGGCATGAAGTACCTCCAGAAGCCAGATGGCAAACTCGAGTTTCAGCGATCGGTAAGAATCGTGCTGGTCCTCATTTTGAGGGGGGTATGTCTTTTTCCAGGACAGCCCAGAGGAGAAACAATTCTAATCTGCTCACGCGCGTCGGGAGCGACACTTCCGCACCTCAGAAGATTGAGCATGGAAGGCACCATTGATGACCATGAAGAGAAGAGGGTGTCTCCGTCCTCAGTCCTATCATGATGTGGGATGACTGAAAAGAGCATGAAAACACGGGGAATCAAAGATTCCCGCTGAAAGAAAAATGTGGAGCATTTTCTTGGAAGGAAGATCTTCAATCTTCCGTGAATCAGCCCTGTGGAAACCCTCGTCAATTCTCGGTGCGAGCGCGATTTAACCACCTTCCTCTATCTTCTCGCCGGGGACGAGTGCCGCCCGGGCCCCCTGGATGGAGATGGGACTTGGAAGGCACATATTGAATATGAAGGGAGTATTACCGGCCCCCGCCACCGTGAGGAACTAGGAGAATTTCTACAGAGCCTGTGAATCCTTGATTTTCGAGGATCCGGGGGGCGGCAAGTGGCAAGTCAAGAACAAAAAGTTGCCAAAAGAATGCACCTGAACAATAGAAATTTTAGGGCGTAAAGAAATCGTCTGCACTGGTCTCTGTATGGGGGTCTGACTGTCCCATGGTCCCCCACATGAACAAAAGCGCCGGGGATGACAACACTTTCTTCATGCTCTCCCTGGAACCCCCCATGACAAAGATAGGGGAGGGACGGGGATTGTGGAGCACCCTCCCCGCCGCCCTGACATGAAGAAAGGGATCAGGGATCCTCCCCCATCTTGGAACGCCGCTCAGAACAGTGCTCCTGCGATATGCCTGAGGCGTGCTCTCGGTTCATGCGTGATTCTCAGGGCCAAAAATGGAGGCCCCTGTGCCAGGTTCAGTCCTCGACCGGGTACTGGATCTCGGTCATGAGGTCTGCGGCCGCGGACTCTGCCGGGTCATTGAGATAGACCTCACGCTCAGGCCCGGTCTGGTGCAGGGCGTGGGCGTCGAGATACTCTCTCACCTGCCGGTGGGCCCGCGGGAGGTTCTCATGCGGTCCCTGGTACAGCACAGAGAGGACCTGGCACCCTGGCAGCCTTCGCACCTCGACGCCCGGGTCCCTGACCGTCACCGCTCCCGCGACCGGGAGGGCCACCTCGATATCGCAGTCGCTTCCGTTCTCGTCTCCGGCATGACAGATCGAGATGACGGTGCCGGTGACCTTCACCATGGCGTTTCTGTTCTCCGGGAGGGCGACCTCCTGGCAGAGCCGCTCGATCATCGGGCCGGTGACCTCTGCATATGCTCCTTTCTTGCGGGTTGAGATGACGCGCAGGGGCGCGACTTCCTTGATTGTCCATTCAGAGAGTGACATCTTGAACAACTCCTTCAACGGGTCTGCTGACGACAGCACCCGTTCCACACCATGCAACCGATCGATCTCCTGCCTGACGGCACGGCGCCGCATCTGCATGAGTCCTGCAATGGCCTCGGTCTCCTCTTTGTCCATGGCGTCGAGGACGGCCTCCACCTCGTCCAACGAGAACCCGAGGCCAGCAAGGGTGCGGATCCTGACGGCCCGGTCGATCTGGGCGATCGCATAATACCGGTAGCCCGAACAGAGGTCCTTTGCCACCGGCACCAGCAGCCCCTTCTGGTCGTAGCAGTGCAGGGCTTTCTTCGAGAGCCTGGTCAGGTGCGAGAACTTCCCGATCGGGATCTGATCGATTGGCATGGTATGATCACTCATGGAGAGGAGTGATAATAGGTCCTGGTTCTCTTCCCCAGGGGTGAGTCTGCAGGGTCATAGTGAAGGGGGATTGCCGTCCACGACCTATCTTCAAGCGGCACGCCTGCCGCCAAAAAAGACCATCCAGGGGATTTATCATGGAAATGATCGCGAAGATCATCTCTCCTGATATCCATAATAGGTTGAATTCACCAGATCTCTTCATGACTGATGCATACATAAATTGCAGATGCCTCTCCTGAATGATCAAGCCTCTGCTTTCCCGTCCCTATCACCGTCCCGGTGCGGTGGTGCGGGAAGGCACGTCGATCTGATCGGCCGCCCCCAATCGCAGGATCTTCACTGACGTCTCGTGCCGGGGGGTTGCACCCCCCGGACCCCCCACGATGAGTATAGGGGTGGGGCGGCAGATGAGTGGTGGTCCCCCCGTGGTGTCCTGCTCTTGAAGAAGCGCATTGATCAGTGCACGACTCCGAGCCCCACGATCATGTTCATCCCCTATGTCTGAACCAGGGGTTCATGCCTGATCCTACCCACCCGATATCCCCTGGTCACGGCTGTGAAGAGACCGGGCCCCGAGTACCCCAGGGCCAAATGATTATTGAGATATTCCTCATAAGATCAACCTGTGCTCTCCCCATCTCGCTCCCTCTCCCACTTCATGGGCATCGACCCGGTCCGTCGGCAGAGCCTGATCAGTCTTGCTTCTACGATCAGCCTCACCATGGCCGGGTTTGTCGCCACGATGTACTTCACCCATGTGCTCGGGAAGGCGACCTATGGTGCGTATGCGCTCTTCCTTGCGTACTACGGGATCTTCAATCTCATCGGCGACGGCGGGTTTGGCGGGGCGGCGGTCAAGCGGATCTCAGAGGGGAGTGAACGCAACGAATATTTCACGGCCTTTCTCGTGCTCAGGGTGTTCCTCCTTGCGGCCTCCGTGACTGCACTCCTCGCCCTCAGGCCGTTTATCGACGACCTCCAGGGCGAAGGGATGTTGTTCTGGCTGGTGCTTGCGCTGGTCATCGGGGTGTTTTCCGGGGTCACGGGAAACGGGGTCTATGGCGAAGGGAAGGTCGGCGTGAACCAGAGCGGAGGGCTCCTGAACAATCTTGTAAAGATTCTTCTCCAGGTTGTCGCCGTCTTCCTGGGGTATGGTGCCGCCGGGCTTGTCGGCGGGTTCGTCGCTGGTCTTTTTGCCGGGGGGATCTTCAACTTCAAGTTCCTCACTCTCAGACCGGCATGGTTCACCTGGCGCCACCTGCGAAACCTCAGCACCTTCTCCTTCTGGATCTTTCTTGCGTCAAGCGGCGTGATCGTCTTCTCACACGTCGATACGGTCCTTATCGGTTACTTCATGACCGACGCCGACGTCGGGGTCTACCAGATCGCCTTTCAGTTCACCACGGCTGCGGCCTTCACCACCACTGCCCTCCGCACGACCCTGTATCCAAAGATCAGCCGCTGGCATGCCGACAGGCACCTCGGCTGGATCGTCAATGCCCTCTCCCGCGCCTTTACCTATGCGCTCCTCCTCGCGGTCCCGGTGGCGGTCGGGGGGTGGATCCTTGGTGAACGCCTCCTCTACTTCTTCTACGGTGCAGGGTTTGCCGAAGGGGCGGCGGTGCTTGGCATCCTCCTCCTGGTGCAGGTGGTCAACGTCTTCATGTACCTCCAGACGATGGCCCTCAACGCCCTCGACCGCCCAAGGGAGTCTTTCCATGCCACCGGGACGGCGGCGGTCGTGAACATCGTCCTCGACCTCGCCCTCATCCCCACCCTCGGGATCGAGGGGGCGGCGATCGCCACGCTCGTGACGATGCTCGTCAATGCCGCAATCGCCCGCCACTATCTCTCAAAACAGATCGCGGTGTCCATTGAGCGCGGCCCTACCCTCCACATCCTCCTCGCCGCAGGAGCGATGGCCCTCGTCGTCCTCGCCTACTGCGCCCTCATCCCCCTCTCGAACGTTTTCCTTGTCCTTGCCGCCGTCGTCCTCGGCGGGACCGTCTATGGGCTGGTGCTCCTGAAAACCGACCGCGGGATCCACGACGAACTCCGCGACCTCGTCGTCCAACTCGGGGTGCCCTGGCCGCGGTGGTTGTGAGAGTGGTTTCTAAGGCTGGATATTTTTTTTGAGGGGGGACTCTTGGGACGATAAGATCTCTGCAACATTTTGATAGTCTTTTGGAGGTCATCCCAAAACTACTCTGATCCTGAGAGGCGAGTGGAGGGAGTTTCTGAAGCATGGTGTCGTTCAAGAGGTTGTGCCGCCCCTATCCTCATCATAGGGGGGTCCGGGGGGTCTCCCCCGGCATGAGAGAGCAAAGAATCATTCTTTATCTGGCTCTGTAGAAACCCTCACCTCTTGTGTGGGTGAGATGTGTGTTCCCCCCCTTCCCACCTCTTTGGCCGGGGACTCTGCCCCCCTGGACCTCCGGGACCACGATAGGGTCGGGAAGGCAGAATAGATGACCATAAAGAGAATGCTGCCATCCTCGGCCTATCGTGTCGTGGGGGACCGGGGGGCGGCACGCCCCCCCGAGAGATTCATCAGGAGGATTTCTACAGAGCCCTTTATCCTTTCTGTGGGCGGTACGTCTGATCGGTCTGTCTTTCTTCCGTCGTTCGCACCGGAAACGCCCCCCAAACCCCGAAGAGTGGCGATTAAACCGTGTGAGGCAGAGCAATGGCCAGAAAGTGTCCTGACCCCCAGGATTGATCGAGCCAAGGGTATTTTAAGAATGTGCTTTTTTTTAAAAAATATAAAATTAGATATATTTATTGCCCTCAAGAATGGAATTGAATTGTGGTGGAGGGCTGTTGCATTGACGATGCCGATGATTCATGGAATACAGACGACCCGGAAGATCCTACAGGTGACGGCATCCTAAGTTACGCAGATTTCAGAACACAGACTCACCCCGGAGAGGTTCCGAGGTATAATTAAACATTTTTTATGTCAAAATTCACCGCCCTTCTGATCATCGGGCTTCTGGTTGCAGAATTCTTCATTATCGTTCCGGTATCTGCCGCAGTGCAGACACCTCTTCTAGGTCAAGGAAACCAGACCTTGATCCTGTACGGCATTCATCCCAACGCCCAGAAGAACGAGACCATCAGGACATTCATCGAAGAACACGGTGATATCGAATGGTGGGAACAGGGGGGGAATCGGACACACCGGTATGTGTGTATCGTCCCGGTCAATGCGAGCGAAAAGAAACTCTTCTATCTCAACAACCAGACTGCTTTGGGACATGATCAGGAACCTTCGATTGTGTTTGTCAAAATCATAGACCGCGACGAGCCACTGCCCATCCCGACCCCTGATCCCGATCCATTCAAGGCACTTTATCTGAAGTACCCAGTGCTCGAAGAGGATGAGGACGTCCAGACCTATATCGAAGATCACTCCCCAGAACGCTATAAGGAAGAGCCGATCGGAATGTCACGGTCCAGAGTGTACTTCATCGATGAGGAGGGGACGTTTTCGGAATATATCGTTGACCTTGAGGACGGGAATATCGTTTCAGGCAGGTATCTCTCTGAAGACCACCTTGCGGTCAACAGGTCGGAGGCGATTGAACAGGCTCTCGGTCGTCAGCCTGAAGATGCCCTGGTCGAGAGCGTGCTGCTTACGGTCTATGATGGCGACATATACTGGGAGATTGCGGTTCTTAACGGGCCGAGGATGGAGTATGTCCTTATCCCGGCGGAAAAGAAAGACCTCACTCCGCATCCGACCACGACAGCGCCGGGCTTTGGAGGGGGTTTAGCTCTCTATAGCATCGGTATGGGTCTGGTGATCTCGTGGATGCGGCGATGGAGGCATTAATTCGGCTCCGTAGAAATTCTCACCCATTCCTGGTATGAGAGTGACTTATCCATCTTCCCCACACCAAACGTGCCAGGGGCGCTGCCCCCGGACACCCCCACGGTGAGGAGAGGTGGGGGCGGCAGGTGAGTGGTGTCCCCCCTGTGGTGTCCTGCGCGAAAGGAGGAGCGCAGGTCCACAAATCCTGGAGACCAACGATCATGTTCATGCCGTATGCGTGAACCGGGGATTCATGCCTGATTCTACAAAGCCATTCATTCGTCAATCGAGTGAATAGGTTCATCTCTTTCCCCTATCTTTGCGCTGGGTTTTTCCATCGAAAAATATAGTCCAGGGCTTTTGCATCCGCCTTCCCCCCACCTGGAGAGCCTATTCCGGATCTCGCATCATGGGTGGTGATTGAACTGC
Source organism: Methanofollis sp. W23 (assembly GCF_017875325.1). Classification (NCBI taxonomy): domain Archaea; kingdom Methanobacteriati; phylum Methanobacteriota; class Methanomicrobia; order Methanomicrobiales; family Methanomicrobiaceae; genus Methanofollis; species Methanofollis sp. W23. The sequence continues at coordinate 80,206 of NZ_JAGGMN010000001.1, forward strand.
AGCGGATATAACGCGAAGACCTCTACACAGTTGAAAAATGAGCACCTTTCGCCGTGGGCACCCCTTGACCAGGTACTGGATCTCGGTCATGGGATCTCTGCCCGGTCGTTGAGATCTCCCACACCTGCCGATGGGCCACGAGAAGGTTCTCTGCGGTCCCTGGTACAGCACTGAATCTGGCACTCAGGCAGCACCGCACCGCAGCGCCACAGTTCCTGTGCACACTCGATCAGTATTATCTCCCTGGAGGGTGATGATCCCCTGGTGGCGAGATCATGAAGACATTCACAGCCGTGCTCTACAGGGAAGAGGATATGTACGTTGCGGAATGCCCGGAAGTGGGCACCGTCAGTCAGGGAGAGACGGTGGAAGAGGCGGTCGCAAACCTCAGGGAAGCCACGGAGTTGTATCTTGCTGAATTCCCACTTGAAGAGGGAAGAAAGCCCATCATCACGACATTTGAGGTGACCGGGAGTGCCGGGGCGTAAACCGGTCTCTGGTGAGACGGTGATAAAAATCCTTTCAAAAGAGTACGGTTTCACCGTCAGCGGACGATCAGGAAGCCATGTACGTCTCTCAAAAGAGACACCAGCAGGAAAAGTGGGGACTGTCGTCCCATTGCACAGAGAGTTGAAGACCGGCACTCTTCGCGGCGTCCTGAAACTGGCGAAGATCGACCCGGACGATTTTGCGCAGTACCTGTAAATGCTCCTCTCTGGCGTCCTATTTCCGAGGAGTTAATCGAAGATATTCTGGTTCTGTAGAATTCGACATGAAGGGAAAGCACATCTCAAGCATATGGGATGAAAATATCTCGTCGCTTGATCGCTCTTTTCGAGACTGAAGAACCGATGGGGATCGTGTTCCATCGCCGCCACCACCTATTCTCGTCGTGGGGATCCGGGGGTGCAACCCCCCGGCGCGAGACGACGGTGAAGATTCGACGCTTGGGGGCGGCCTTCTAATCGGGGTGCCTTCCTCCACCCTTGTGCCGGGGGCGCTGCCCCCTGACCCCCGGGACGAAGATAGGGCCGGGAAGGCAGAAGAGAAATCGTGACGAAGTTCGTCCCTACCTCTACTTATCAGGCAGGGGGGGCCGCGTGCGGTCGCCGCCGGTTCCCTCTCCAGAAGAGTAATTCTCCAGAGCCACGCCCGTCAGAAATCAACAGCACCAAAAAAAAGTGAGAACTCAGTCACGCCGCAGCGTGACCGTCACCTCGTCGAAGTCGAGGACCTCGACCTCTTCGCCCTCCACCGAGAAGGCGAACTTCGGGGTGAAAGCGTCCTCCGGCACCGCGACCTCTTCGCCGTCGATGCTCACCGTCGCCGGCGGGGTGACGATGTCCTCGGGCGGCAGGGCCTCGACCGCCTGCATGAAGGCCTTCGCCTGCTTGCGCAGCGTCGGGCCGACCACTGCCATGTTGAAGGCGACGCCGGCCACCGACTTCTCGAGTTTCGGCTCGCCGGTCTTCCAGGCGACCGTGGCATTCAGGGCACGGGCTACATCGCCTGAGTCGTCGATCCGTTCAGGCGCATAGATGTTCACCTTCCCGAAGGGGGCGTTCAGGGCAAGCCCGGCGTCGTGCTTGTACCGCCGGAGTTCTGCGGTGAGGGCGACGACGTGGGCGCCGACCCGCTCGGCCTCAGGGTCCTCGACCGCGAACTCCACCCACGGCTGTTTCAGCACCGAGCCCTCCATGAACTGGGACCAGCACTCCTCGGCGAAGTGCGGGGTATAAGGGGCGATCATCCGGCAGAGAGCGTCGACCGTGATGGTCAGGGCGCGGCAGGCGCTCGCCCGCTCTGGGGCGTCGGAGTACAGCCGCCCCTTCACCAGTTCGATATAGTCGTCGGCAAGGATATTTTTCGTGAAGTCCCTGATCGCCTTGAGCCCCTGGTCGAACTGATAGGTCTCAAAGGCGTTCGTGACCTCGGCCGCCGTCTGTGAGAGTTTCACCAGGAGCCAGCGGTCCAGGAGTTCGGTCACCTCGGGCGCCTCGTCCACCGGCTCGCGCTCGATCTGGGTCAGCACAAACCGGATGATATTCCACATCTTGGTCTGGAACCTGGACGCCGCGACGACGTCCTTCCAGTTGAACATGATGTCCTGCCCGGTGGCAGAGCCCATCGCCCCCCACTGCCTGAAGGCGTCGGCGCCGTACTTGTCGAGCACGGTCTCAGGCGGGATGATATTGTTGCGGCTCTTGGACATCTTGTAGCCGTCCTCGCCCAGCACCATCCCGTTGACCAGGATCCCGTCCCATGGCCGCTGGCCGGTGAGGGCCACCGAGCGGAGGATGGTGTAGAAGGCCCAGGTCCTGATGATGTCATGTCCCTGGGGGCGCAGCTGCGCCGGGAAGATCGCCGGCGTCCCGCTCCCGTCCCATCCGGTGAGGTTGAGCACCGAGATCGAGGAGTCCATCCAGGTGTCCAGGACATCGTCCTCGCCCACAAACTCCTCTGACCCGCACTTCGGACAGGGATGGCGGGGGCGGTCCACCGTCGGGTCGACCGGCAGGTCGGCCTCGTCAGGCAGGACCATCTCGCCGCACTGCGCGCAGAACCAGACCGGGATCGGGGTGGCGAAGATCCGCTGGCGCGAGATGCACCAGTCCCACTCCATCTGCTCGACCCAGTTCTCGAGGCGCATCAGCATGTGCTCAGGATACCAGTGAACTTCCCTTGCGGCCTCCAGGATCTTCTCGGGCTTGATCCGCACAAACCACTGCCTCTCAGAGAGGATCTCGATCGGGGTCTTGCACCGCCAGCAGGTCCCGACCCGCTGCTCGATCGTCTCCTGCCTCTTGAGGACCCCGGCCTCCTCCATGTCGCCGAGGATCGCCGTGCGGCACTCCTCCGCCGTCATCCCCTCATATTTGTCGCAGAGCGCGGTCATCCTGCCCTTCCGATCGATCGCCTTTCTGAGGGGGAGACCATATTTCTTCCACCAGTGGACGTCCTGCTTGTCGCCAAAGGTACAGATCATCACGGCGCCTGACCCGAAGGAGGGGTCGACGTCCTCGTCCTTGATCACAGCGACCTCATGGCCGAAGAGAGGTACGGTCAGGGTCTTGCCGACGAGGTCGGTATAACGCTCGTCATCTGGATGGACGGCGACGGCCACGCAGGCCGCAAGAAGTTCGGGTCTGGTGGTCGCGATCTCCAGGCCATCGAAGTCGAAGTAGTTGAGTTTCGTCTCCCTGGCCTCGTGGTTGACCTCGGCAAAGGCGATCGCCGTCTCGCAGCGGGTGCAGAAGTTCACCGGGTGCTCGCTCTGGTAGATGTAGTCTTTTTCGAGCATCCGCAGGAACGAGAGCTGCGTCTTCCCGAAGTACTCAGGGAGCATCGTGATGTACTCGTGGCTCCAGTCGGTCGAGAACCCGCACCGCCGCAGGGTGGTCCGCATCTTTGCGATGTTCTCGTGGGTGAGTTCCCGGCAGAGCCGCCTGAACTCCTCACGCGGGACATCGTTCTTGGTGATGCCATGGATCTCCTCGACCTTGACCTCGGTGGGGAGGCCGTGGCAGTCCCAGCCCTGTGGGAACATGACGTTGTAGCCGCACATCCGCTTGTAGCGGGCGATGAAGTCGATATAACACCAGTTCAGGGCGTTTCCGATATGGAAGTTGCCGGTGGGGTAGGGTGGCGGGGTATCGATGATGAACCTCGGCTTTTTTGAGTCGGGGTCAAAGTAATTGTCCTCGTCGCGCCACGTGCGCTGCCACCGCTCCTCCACTTCCCGAAAGTCGTAATTTTTGGGGATCGTATGCGAGGATGACATCTTCTTTCCTATTGTATTTTCAAGTTTTTAACTCGTAGGGATGGGGGGGCAGGGCGTGGAGTCGCCGCTCTGGATATTCTCTCCAGAGTAGAGCCCTAATATCTGCGTGTTTTGCATCATACGGACCATCAGGATCTATTTGCGGCGATGAATATTTTCTGGGTAGATATTCTCGTAATGAGATGGGGAAGTTGTCCTGAAACTCTCCAGGGCATGACCCCGCGCCGGGATCACGCGTGCGCTCTCCCGCGGGGTGTGTCGCCCCTAAATACTCCCACAGAAGATAGGGAGGAGGATGGGCACACCCTCTTCTGGATCATCAAATGTGCGTTCCCACCTCAATCGTCATCCCTGGAGCCCTGGGAATGCGACTGAAGGGATCTTGAGAAAATTTTCGGTTTTGTAGACGAACGTGATTCTCCCCCCTTCCCCTATCATACGCACCGGGTGCTCTGCCGCCGGTCCCACCGGATGAAGATGGGGATGGGACGACAGCATGGACGACCATGAAGAGGGGGTTGCGATTCCTCGTCCAATCTTGACGCGGGGGGTTCGAGGGGCGGCCAAGCCCCCCGCAGAGAGAGCCACCTTGAGGAATTTTACAAAGCTTTTACAAAGCTGAATCTTCAATTTTCGAGAGAGCCTCCGGTGCGGGATGAGAGAAGGCGATGGGTTGATTGATGGGTGCGCGACAGAGAGGTGAGAACCTCTCCACCATCCTTTCCCTCTCTCTTCAGAGAGAGGGACCAGGGGAGGGTATCATCTCATGTAGTGTGAAACTCCCTAGAGTAGGCGCGGGGGTGTTTCCAGGAAGGGGGCGCCACGAGATCAGGGGTGGCCGCCCCTCTCCCGACTACAAAGTTCATTTTGGTGGACCCCCAATGATCATCTGGATGACTCAGGAGATCGGACCCGCGCTGGCTGCTGTCCTTGCGATCTTTGGGATCCTTATCGCTCCCCTGGTCCAGCCTGCATGGCTCCTCTCCCTGCTGGTGATCCTCTTCTCCGGCGTCCTCCTCCTCATCAAGGGGACGCGCTATGTCTCGGTCTCGATCATCGTCACGGCCCTGCTGTACGGCCTCGGACTTCTTTCGCTGGCGGTCTTTGCCTCGACCCTCGCGATCGTCGTCCTCGGTGAGTTCGCCTTCAGGGTGACCGGGGCGACGCCCAGGTCATATCTTGCCTACATCGTCACAGGGAGCGCGGGAGCGGTCCTTGCGATGGCCTATATCGGGATCTTCTCCCCGCTTATCGTCATGATCGGGGCGCTCGTCGCAGTATTCTTGAGGGCCGCCCTTGTCGGCCGCGAAGACGCCCTGATGATCGAGGCCCTTGGCGTGGCCATGGCCCAGCAGCTCTTCTTTGAGATCGGCTACTCGGTCGATCCCTGGTCGCTCATGCTGGCACTGGTCATCGCCCTGGCCTTTGGCTATCTTTCATACCATTTCAAGGCCGCCGACCTCTCAGGCCTCTTCTCAGGGGCGATCATCGGGCTTCTCCTCATTGTCTTTGCCGATGTCCGCTGGTTCTTTGTCATGCTGGTCTTTTTCATCCTGGGGTCCGCGACGACGAAGTTCAAGTACAGGGAGAAGATAGACCTCGGGGTCGCTCAGTCCCATGGCGGGGTGCGGGGCTACCTGAACGTCTTTGCCAACGGGCTTGTCGCCACAGTCGGGGCGGTGCTGTACGGGATCACCGGGCACCCGGCCTGTGTCGCCCTCTTCCTTGGGAGCGTGGCCTCGGCCGCGGCCGATACGGTGGCCTCAGAGGTCGGGGTGATGGGCGGGACGCCGCGCCTCATCACCACTCTCAGGCCGGTGCCCCCGGGCACAAACGGCGGGGTGACCTTCCTTGGTGAGGCGACGGGCCTGGGTGCGGCGGCGGTCGTCTCCCTCACTGCCTGGGCGCTCGGGGTGGCCGACCCCTGGATCGCGCTCGTCGGGACGCTTGCAGGGTTTGTCGGCACCAACCTGGACAGCCTGGTCGGGGCGACCCTGGAGAACCGCGGGGTCTTTGGGAACGCGGGCACCAATTTCATCGCCACCCTGGGCGGCGGGCTCTGTGCGGCGGTGCTGGTGCTCGTGCTATAAGGGTTTTTTTTGCTCTGTAGAGATCCTCCTGAACCTTTACGGGGGGATTGTACCCTCCTGCCCTCCCCCGCACGATAATGGCAAGGACAACAGTACTCTCGTCATGGGCATCTTGATCGGCGTGAAAATGGGAGGAGACGGATCAGGCCATAGAATGAGCCTGATAGAAACAGGTAGGGGTGCTGTGTAAAACCCCGCGTTATTTTTCCGGTTTTTTAGAATCACTTATGAAGCGAACGCACGCCCCAGGAATACGTGATGAAAATATATCGTCATTTGATCTTTTTTTCAGGACTGAAAAATCGGTGGAGGGATCGTGTCCTCTTTGCCGCCCCCCCCTCTCCTCGTCGTGGAGGGTTCCAGGGGGTGCACCCCCCAGGCGCAAGACTATAGGAAGGAGGGTGACCCTCCCCCCCCCATGAGATGTGAGGGGTTCTACAGTGCCCAATTAATACTTATACCACCGCCCCTTCTCGTCGTACTCGCCCTGCATCGGGGCTTCAGCGCCCTCGATCTCATCACCCTGCCTGGCATAGAAGGCGGTCTTGAAGGCGAGGGCGAAGGGGACGAAGAGGACGACGATCGCCGCATAGGTGATCGCGGTGATCATGGCCCCATCTGGTCCGAGGAGAGCAGTGAACTGCGCCTGGGCGGCAGTGGCGTTTGCGGCGTCGAAGACAAACGTCTCCCCGCCCTCGATGAGAGGCGCGAGTTTCTCGTACATGAGCATGCTCCACGCGGTGAGCACCCCAAAGCCCAGGACAAAGAGGACGGCGAGAGTGGTGACATAGAAGAGGAGCACCTGCCAGAGTCTGGTGAGCACCACGGCAGCGCTCCGCTGGAGGGAGGCAAAGACCCCGAGTCCTTCGGTCACCGCTGCTACGTCGTAGAAGTAGGCGAAGAAGGCGAAGGAGAGGATGACGCCAAAGACGGCCGATCCGGCCGCGGCGATGGCGCTCTCTCCCAGGATCAGGGTGATCGGGATCGCAAGGAGAATGAGCGTTACTACGGTGGCAAGCAGGAGGACGATTGCCGGCAGGAGGATCCTGAAGTAGCCTTTCTTCCCTTCTTCAAGGAAAACGCCCATACTCCGGTCCTCGCGCTGGGCGCCCCCATAGGCCCCGGCCGCAAAGAAGGGGACGAGGAGCAGGCCGAGCAGCAGGATCTTGCTCGCAAAGAAGACCTCCCCGGTGAACTCAAGGTAGAGGTCGATGCCGAGGGCCGCGCCGGCGACGAGGCCCGCCGCCCAGAATGCCGGGTATGTTTTGAGCAGGGCGGCGGCGTCACGGAGGGATGCAACTACCATTTCCTGGTCACCGGTTCCGTGGCATGGCGACGATCTCGCGCACCTGGAGGTCGAAGTACGAGGCCGTGTGCGACGGCCTGATGACACAGACGGTGTCGGCACCAGTAGCGGTCCCGCCGACGGCGACGACCTCCTCGTCCACCCTGACCGCGCCCTGGTCGGCGGCGATGAGCGAACACTCGACGGCCACCTTCAGCCCGACGGCGACGGTCCGCCTGAGTGCCTCGGCGATCGCCTCGGTCCTTGAGGACCCGCCGAGTTTCGGCGACCTGGAGATCGCCCGCTCCAGGCCAGAGAGGGCATGGGTGCCGGTGACGATCTCGGCCCCTGCTGCTCGCAGACACGCGGCCGCCCCGGGATCAAAGTCCCAGACCCCAGGTTTGGAGAACCCGACGACGTGGGTGACGACCACGAGATGGAGGTCGGTCCCTTCCATCGCCTTCAGGAAGGCGAGGGCGGTCTTCCCGGTGGAGGAGGCCACGACGACCGTCCTGATCCCCGCGTCTTCTGCGCGCTCGACCGCGAACCTGGCGGCGTCCCCGGTGTTTGCCTCACCGGGTTCGTCGAAATAATACGTCTTCCGTGTAATATAGCCCATGGTACCAGATTAATAAGAGTACAAAGGTAAAAGTGAATTGTTATGATTACGCTTGCACTGGCAGGAAAACCGAACTGCGGCAAATCGACATTCTTCAAGGCCGCGACCATGGCGCAGGTTGAGATCGCCAATTATCCGTTCACCACCATCGATGCCAACCACGGCGTCGCCTATGTGCGGACGACATGCCCGTGCAAAGAACTCGGCATCGAAGGCTGCACCCAGTGTCAGGACGGCGTGCGCTTTGTCCCGGTCGCTTTCATCGACGTGGCGGGCCTGGTGCCCGACGCCCACAAGGGGCGGGGGCTTGGCAACCAGTTCCTCGACAACCTCAGGCAGGCCGACGCGATCCTCCATGTGGTGGACGCGAGCGGCGCTACCGACGAGGAAGGCAACCCGGTCGACCCGGGGAGCCATGACCCCAGGGAGGATATCGAGTTCCTGGGCGTCGAGATGACGATGTGGGTCCATGGCATCCTTGCAAAGCACTGGCCTCGCATCCGTCGCCAAGCTCAGTCGAAGAATTACAATATCCACGACGGTGTGGCCGACGTGCTCGCAGGCCTCGGGATCACCTATGAGGACTCGCTGCACGCGGAGAGCGAACTCGGGATCGACCTGCAGCGCTCAGAGGTCGAGGACCTCGTCCCCTTCTGTGAACTGCTGCTTGCAAAGAACAAGCCCGTCCTCTTTGTCGCCAACAAGATGGACACCGCGGACAGGGCCCTTCTTGCCGACCTCACCGAGAAGGGGGGGATCGTCAGCAGCGCCGCCGCCGAACTTGCCCTGCGAATGGCCGCAGAAGGGGGGTTCATCCACTATATCCCTGGCGACCCCTCGTTTACGATCAATGAAGACGCCAACCTCTCTGCCCAGCAGCGTGCCGGGCTCGAGCACCTCGCCGCTCTGATGGCAGAGCACGGGGGGACCGGGGTCCAGCAGGCGATCGACCGTGCGGTCTTCGAACTCCTCGACCAGATCATCGTCTACCCGGTCGAAGACGAGCGCCATTTCACCGACAAACAGGGCCGCGTCCTCCCTGACGCCTTCCTGATGCCGAAGGGCTCCACCCCCAGGGATCTCGCCTATCAGGTCCACACCGATATCGGCGAGGGGTTCCTGTACGCCGTCGATGCAAGGACCGATATGCGGATCAAGGAGAGCACTGAACTGAAACACGGCGACATCATCAAGATCGTAAGCACCAAGAAGTGAGCGGGGCCTTGGTGGCACCTCGTCCGGGCGCTGTAGGATCGAGCATGAACCCCCGGCTCACGCATACGCGATTGAACATGATCCATCGCGCTTCTCCAGAGTGTGTGGGCCTGTACTTCCCCTTCAGCGCTGGACGCGCTGTGAGACCGCCCCCGCATATCCTCGTCATGGGGGGTCCGGGGACGCCGCGCCCCCGGCGCGAGAAGGCCGCCCCCCGAACTCCCGGCCACACAGGAGGTCGAGGAGGGCGGCACACGTTCTCTCCACACAATAGGTGAGGGTTTCTACAGGGCCGATCTCGTTCAATTGCATCGGGGCGACGATTTTTCGTTCTCGATCTGACACTCGTATCAAACCGCTATCTTTTTCACTCTCAGAGGAGGATCTTCACCCATGGGTGGCGAGGTCTACCAGGCGCAGGTGCTCAAGAACTTTTTTGAGACGATCACCGGACCTGACCGGAACCTCACCAGGATCTTCATGTGCGTCCTTTCCCTTGCAAAACTCAGGATGGAACCCCCCGAGACAGTGGCGCACCTCACCGACCAGCTCCGTAAGAGCCGCCAGCACCGCGAGCTCTCCATTGATATTTTAGATTATATGTGCTCGTGCGCGGGTGAACTCGAGATGGTCCCGGTCCAGACAGCCTTCGGGGTCAAGGACGTCAGGGAGATCGCCGAGACGTTTGAGGGGATCTCGATCGACTCGTTCTGAGGGTATGGGGTTGCACCCCCAGGACCCCCCGCGGATGAAGAGTGGCGGGGGGTCGCACCCCGTCGTCACGATCATCGCTCTGCCTTCCCGCTCCCATCGCCATCCCGGGGGTCCGGGGGCACACCGAAAAGCGGAGGATTTCCTCACCATATCTCCTGCTCTCTTCTGGGTGGGGGAGGTCTGGAGAATATTGGGATGACCTCTACGAAAAATCATCATGACTACCGCGGGGGATATCCATGTGGTCTATCCATGGCGTGCTCTCGCCTCCACGCGTGAGACTCTGGTGTACCTGGACGAATGAAGCACCGATCCCCTCAAACCCTATATACCCCGCCACCGATAGATCGGTGATGTTCAGGTTTCTCAGGGGTCTTTTCGGGAAGAATGAGGAAGAAATCCTCGCCCTTCACGTCGACGGGGTGGAAGAGTGGTTGGAGGCACATGAAAGGGAACTGGAAGAGCAACTGGTGGCCAAAACCGGCGAGACCAGGGTGACGGTTGTCGAGTCGCTCCAGGAACTCGAAGGAACCCTCAACACATTGAAGGACGCGGAGGGACGGGAAGATATTCCGTCGCGGTTGAAGACCGTCACCGAACGTTCGCTCCCCTCTTTTCTCACAGCAATGGATCAGCAGATCGCAAAGCCCCTGCCAGAAGATCCGGACGGGTTCTATGCCGCCGCCGCCGACCTGATCACCGGGATCCTCAAGGTCCAGCGCGGCCAGGGGCGCTACCTGGCCGGGGCCTTCCCTGAAGAGATGAAGGAGTTCAGGCATGTCATCAGTCTCATCGGCAATGCCGTCAACGACCTTACGGTCGTGGTAAAAGAGGCGCGGGACGCCCAGAAGCAGATCGATACTGCACGCGCCGCTCTCGACGCCCTCAAGGCGGCAAAGACCGGGATCACGGAAGCCGGCGAGCATGCGGCCGACCTGGAAAAGAGGATCGCGGCGGCCGAGCAGAACTTGCAGGAGAAGACCGCGGCGCTCCAGGGCCTCAGAGAGGGACAGCCCTACCAGGATGCTCTCAGGTCCAGGGACGCGGCAAAAGAACGCATCGAGAGGAGAGACGAGGCCGAGCGTGCAGTGCAGAGCCTTGGGGCCCAGGCCGCACGGGTCATCAGGAAGGCCGCACGGGTCTCGACCAGGGCAGACCGAAAAGAGGAGGCAAAGATGCTGAATGCATGCATCGCTCTCCTCGACGATCCCGTGAGTGCAGGGGCCGAGAGGGTCGTCGCCGCCCTCCCCCCTGCGGTCAGGGCGGTCAGAGACCAGTTCGAGAGCGAAGACCTGGCCATCAAGAGCAAGGAAGACCGGGGCCTCTTCTCAGAGGATGGAAAGATTGAGAAGGCGTTCACCGACGCCTTCGCCCATCTTGAGAGGATGAAGAAAGAGGCGGAAGAGGCAGAGGCACAGGCGCGTGCATACACGGCCCTTCATGAGGCTGAAGACCTTGAAAATGAGTGCGAGGCTCTCAAGGCCGGGGTGGCCGCCGACCAGACCGCCAGAAAAGAGGCAGAGGAACAGGTCGCGTCAGAGACCGAGCATATCCCCGAGCGGGCGCGCCGGCTCAGGGACACCCTTGTGCCGGTCGCAGGTGTCGAGGTGACCCTGGAGGGCGAGGGGTTCACCATACCTGCAGAAACCAGAACCTGACAAAATCAGTCACCGCAAACTCTGGATGCGCCCCGCGGCAGGCCCCCACCCTGAGGATGGTGGGGGCGTCCAGTTCGACCAATGCGCCCCTGAGCGGGAAGGCAGGCATGGGCGTGAATGTCAGGGGGCGGGGCACGACCTCTTCCTTGTGTCTCTGGCAGCAGAGCGGGACGTGCTGGTGCCCGCAACAGAGATGGGAGAGTCCTCGGCGTTCGAGTTCGGCAAAGGCCATCTCAGGGGTGTAGTGGTACCCGGAAAAGGAAGGGCCTGGCCGGTGGGAGAGACGCTGCCAGAAGGGGCGGTCGGTGAGGGCGTTGCCAGGACGGATCGGGCCGCCATGCACAAAGAGAGTGGCGTCAAGCACCCACTCCTCAGGAAGGTCCCTGACCTCCTCCAGGAGAGGGGACCCCTCAAGGGCGCGGTGGGCGGCAAGACTCGCGACATCGCTCCCGCTCACCGGAATGTCGTGGAGGAAGGCATGGTCATGGTTGCCGAGGATCGAGACGACCGGCATCTCCTGTCTGAGGTCTCGCACCCCCCTGAGGGTGTCCATCGGGGCATATCCCCGGCCGAGGAGGTCGCCGAGGTTGACGGCTCCCTCGACTTCCCCGAAATATGACTGGAATGCCGGATCTTTTACGAGAGCAATCATTTTCAAGAGTGCAGGGGCGTCGGCATGGACGTCGGAGAAGATGAGCGTCGCCACACCATGATCTCACCACAACCTCCAATAAATGTGCGCCCCCATCTCTCTCTATTGAAGAACATGGAGTTGCAGGATATACGCAGGAGATTGTGGGCGGTCGTCCCGGCGGTGGCGTTCGGAGGGTTGCTCGTCTCGGTGGTGGCGCTTCTCGTCGCAGGGGAATCGGTCATGAATGTCTACCACCCGTACTGGGCGGCCGGCAAATGGGGGTGTATCATCGCCTCCTTTGTCCTCGGGTATGCGGCGTATCAGAAGAAGAGAAAAGATCTCGTCTCCCTCCTGGCCCCCCTGTACGCGGTGCTCATCTTTCTCACCGGCGACTTCTCGGGGGGGCCGATCATGCAGGTGGCCTATGCGGCGACGATCACTATCCTTGCGGTGAGGCTTGAGAAAAGATTTGAATGAGCGCAGAGAGGTAGAGGATATGGGACGTGCAGATTCCTATCTTGACGCATATATCGAGCGGGTCAGGTCGGCGTTCATGGGCCTGGATGATGAGACGGCGCATACCGTCGCTTCCGCCCTCCTTGGGTTCAAGTTTGGGCTCTACGGGAATGTGGTTGCAAAGGCAGAGGCGGCCCTCACCCGCCTGGAAGGAGAAACGGTGCCTGGCGCAGGGGCATTGAAGACCGCCCTGCAGGTCCTGCGGCAGCGGGCACGTGACCTCAAGGCCTCGGTCCTGGTCTCGACCGGGCTCCCCCCCTTCTCTGAAGGAGCGCGGCAGTACCTTGCAATAACTCTCCCGCCTGGCGAGATCGAGGACGAGGCCACGTTCACCCTGGACAACGCCCTCCTCCTCCTGTACGCCGTGGGTGCGGTCGCCTCCCCTGACGACGAGCAGGCGCTCGACGAACACCGTGGCCTTCCCCTCCAGGTCCTCTCCTCGTACAAGAAACAGCTGCGTCTATGAGATCTTAGTCCGGAGCGGTGATCTGGGGTTTTGCGCGGGAGCGGACGCGTTAAGGTAATGTTGGGGCTGGAATGCCTTCACCGGGTTCTGCACGCTCTCCCTGCCACAGAAAAGCCGTCATCTGGATTTTTCAGGGCCTGAACAGTATCTTTATATGTCCCCTCAAAAAGATCGCGCTGAATTCCAGGCAGACACCACGCCCATATTTCCGCGTTCTGGGAGTTCTGGTTTTGGGTATCATCTGTGCTTTTTTCGGCCATCCTGGGGCGGGAAGGGCCCTCGCTTCTCACTGGATTTCATGAAATACCTGCACGCTACCGAGATAAAAAATATGCCCGTTCTGACCCCGGATCCCGGGGGCAGAACCCAAAACCAGGGCCGTATCGGCCAGATCTGTTCAGGTGTCAGGGTGGAGGAGGTCACGAGATCCCCTTCCCTGCCCTGAGTGCAAGGATGATGAAGAGAATCCCGATGACCGGGAGGCCGATGACACCATACAACCATAAAAAGCCGATGAGCGGGATGATGGAGTCGCTTGCGAGCATGAACGGCCCGACCAGGAGGAGGGTCAGGAGAGCAAAGAGACTCACCACTCCCGTGACCCCCATGGCGGCCCTGACCGCTGCTGTCCTTTCCGGGAGAGAGAAAAGAAACAGGACGGAGCAGGGGGGGAGGAGAAGGAATGCGACAGTCCAGAGAGACGGGATGAGACCAGAACCCCCGATGAGACGACTGAACCCCAGGGGGACCGAGAGGAAGGTGGTGGCGACGATCACCCCGATCACAAGAAGGAGAGGGAGACCGAAGTACCATCGTCGGCCTCCAGAGCCACTGAGCAGGAGTGCTGCTCCGACAAGAGAGATGCTCCCGAGGAGGAGCGGCAGGACCACTTCAAGCATAGTGGGAGGGAGAGGTGTAACCACCATGAGGACGGAGAAGACCCAGGGATAGAAGAAAAGGAAGGAGGTGTATATGAGGGCTGTGGCGGATATATTCACTTCGTCTAGGTCTGTCATCTCCCACTCCAGTGTGTTTGAGAATGTGCAGGTCTTTCTTGATTATGCGATCAATTTTCCTGTATATATCGTGTGTGATATGATTCTGGACGTTTGTTCTCCGGAAAAAAGCCATGGGCAAGAATTTCGACTCTATAGAATTGGGCATGATCCCCAGGTTCAAAAGAATCGTGGATCTTCTGGGTCGTGCACCGATTGATAGCCAACTCCCGTCTCTCCTCGTCGAGATACCGATGACAGTTCTGTGATGCGGGCGGCATGTCTGATGATCATCACGTCTCCCCACATCCGCAGGATGAAGACGGGGTCGGGAAGGCAGAATCGATGACCATGAAGAGGGCACCGCCGTCCTGAACCTATCGTGTGGCAGGGGTCCGGGGGGGCGGCACTCGCCCCCGTCAGAGATTTATCAAGATTATTTCTACAGAACCGGAGTAACAGTTTTCGGGATAATTTTCATGGAGGTCATCCCAACACTCTCCCGCCTTCCCCTTCGCAGAAGATAGCAATGGATGTGGTGGGGTGTTCCTCCGCTTTTCGGTGAGCCCCCATGTGTTCATGCCTTCCCACACCATTGGCTGGGGGCGCTGCCCCCGGACCCCAGGGATGGCGATGGGAGCAGGAAGGCAGAGTAATGATCAAGAAGACGGGCTGCGATCCCCCGCCACTCTTCATCCGTGGGGGGTTCGTGGGCTGGCACGCCCGCCGGCAGAGAGAGACATCAAGAGGATTTACTATGAAAGTGATCTGAAGATCATCTCTTTCGGTTTGCATGATGATCATTTGAACTCCCCATATCCCGTTGAATCAATCCTACACAAATAGGATGGACCCTCCCTCATTGTGATCGGCGCTCTGCCTTCCTGACCCCATCTTCATGCCAGGGGGTCCGGGCGGCACCCGCTCCCGGCATCGGGATCTGGGGCGGCGTGATGATCTGGTGTGCCGCTCTCACCGCAGAACCTTCATCCTCGTCTCGCGCCGGGGGAACCCCCACCCCCCACGACGAAGATGGTCGAGAGGCGGCGATGAACCCAGATCTTCCAGATGTCCTGTCATGAGGAAAAGGATCCCTCTCCATCTCGAAACGCCGCTCAAAGAAATTTTCATCGCGTATGCTTGAAGCCTGGGTTCATGATCGATTCTACAGAGCCGAGCACTGGAACCATCATACAAACCTCCCAGGTCGATCGCCAGGATTATTTTCATGGAACATATCCCACAACTCTCATGGGGGAAATATCTCCTCGACCTGAAATGCATCCTTTCTGAAATTCGAAACGCTCTCCTCCACGGGGAGACTCCGCCCCCCGGACCCCCGCAGGGGCGATTGATCAGGGATGGCAGAGCAATGGATCAGACGAGGATCATCTGTTCTGGATCGAGTGCGTGCCGTCTGCTTCAATTTTCATGAGAAGGGGCTACTGTCATTCTCCCAATCGTGTGGCGGGGGGACTGGGGGGCGGCGAGCCCCCCAGCATAAACTATGCATTCAAAATTTCTGGAAAGGAATGTTTCGGTTTGAGGGGATCTTCACCCCAAGAGTGTTTTGGGATATCCTTCTCTTCAAAAAAAGAGCGTAACCCTACACAAATGGCAGGACCACTCTTTTCTTATCATCCACGCCCTTGAGGTCGATGAACCCGCCGCCTGTCCCGGCATATGTTGCCCGCCAGCGCTCGCCTGCAGGCAGGGAAAAGGACCAGACGCGGGTGTACTCCCCGTCGGTCCCGCTCGAAAACGAGGGCGCCGGGGCGGCGTCCTCGCCGGCGTCAGGGGAGAGGTCGTAGACCGTGAGGTCGACCGCCTGGTCGGTGTGGTTCCTCACCTCGACGACGACGCGGCCGTCATGGACCTGTTTTCTCGCGACGACCTTGCGCATGATCCGCCCCTCCAGGGCCGAGATGTCAGGGACCGGTTTGTCCACGACCTCCGCGACCTTCTCGGCGATCGCGGGCATCACCGCGCAGACCGCCCGCGCCCGGTCCTGGCGCTGCTTGTTCTTCTCCCGGCGGGCAAGCCAGGCCTTCAGTTCCCGTCCCAGTTCCTGGAGGACCAGGGTGACCTCGCGCTCGATCTCAGGGATAGAGGCGACGGCGTCCTTGCTCTCCGAAGTGAAGGGGACATTGGTGGAGGCCACGTGCACGAGGATGAGCACCGGACCGGTCGGGAGGCCAGACTGGGAGAGGTTGTAGTTCTTCCAGTTCACCCCGGCCACCGCCCCGGTGATCGCGCACGCCCCCTGCTGGTAGATGAGAGGGACGCGGTTTGCAAACCGCATCAACTGCGCCGAACCCTCGGGGTCGAGTCTGCCCCCATACCCGATCGCCGCCTCGACCACGAATGGATGGCCTGAGAAGACCGCGGCCGGCCTGGTGCGGGCCCTGACAAAGTCGAGTTGGAACTCCTTCTCAAGCCCTCTTGCCATGAGTTCCTCGCCGATGGGAGAGAGACAGACACTTGTCGGCGGCGGCGGGACATGGACCTCCTGCATCCCGGCATGGAGCGCCTTCAGATGTGCGGCGCCAAGGGCGCCTACCGAGATCTCGGGCGCGAGCCCGGCCGTCTCCGCGATTGTAAGCGCCGTCTTTTGTCCCACCCTGGAGAAGGAGTCGACCAGGAACTCGAGGAGCGACTGCTCTGGTGCGGCCGACGCCATCCGCTTGAGGGTGCCGAGTTCGGTGCCGTGCGGGTGGGGCTTGATCGACTCTGGCGGCCTGATCGGTTCGGCCGAGACCCGTTCAAAAGTCTCGGCCTCGCCGTCGATCTCCACCCTGACCCGTGCGTGCGGGTTGACGACCGAGGTATATTTGAGATATTCGAGGAGGCGCTTCCTGGCTGCGAGGGTCGAGGCGAACTCGAGTTCGATCCTCGTCCCATGGGTCCGGTCCCAGACGACCTCCTCGTGGCTGAGCACCTGGGGTTCGTTCGTCTCGGTCCTGATCATCAGGGCGAAGCGGTGGGCCTGGACCTTTGCCGAGGTCCGCGAGGTCACCACCGCCGGCGTCCCGGTGGTGAGCTGGGCATACAGCACCGCCGCCGAGATCCCGATCCCCTGCTGTCCGCGGCTCTGCCTGATCTGGTGGAAGCGCGAGCCGTACAGGAGTTTGCCAAAGACGTTCGGGACATTTTCCGGGACGATGCCCGGCCCATTGTCCTCGACCGCCACCCGGTACGCCCCCTGTCCGCTCTTCCTGATGCTCACATAGATGTCAGGGAGGACCTCGGCCTCCTCGCAGGCGTCCAGGGCATTGTCCACCGCCTCCTTGATGGTGGTGATGATCCCGCGGGTCGGGGAGTCGAAGCCCAGCAGGTGCTTGTTCTTCTCGAAGAACTCAGCGACCGAGATGCTGCGCTGCTCTTTTGCCAGGTTTTCAGCGATCCCCACCGGCCTTCACCCCGGCAACAACCTCAGAGAGGTCCATCTCCCGCTGATCCCCGGTGTGCAGGTCCTTGAGGGTGACGGTCCCTGCTTCGGCCTCGCGCTGGCCGATGATACAGGCGAAGTCGGCGGTCTTTGCGGCATGGGAGAGCTGCCCCCCGATCCCGCGCTCAAGCAGGTTCAGTTCGGCGGTGACTCCGGCCGCACGGAGGGCGCGGGCGGTCCTGAAGGCCGCCGCCTGAAACCCGGGCTGCGAGAGGACGGCGACCAGGGGCGGTCTGGATATCGGGGTCTCGCCGAGGGCGACCATCACGCGGTCGAACCCGATGGCAAACCCGCAGCTGGCCGCATCGTCCCCACCAAAAAGTTTGGCCAGACGGTAGTTGCCGCCACCGACGACCTGGCTCTCGGCGCCGAGGTTGGGAGCAAAACCCTCGAAGACCATCCCGGTATAATAGTCCAGGCCCCTGACGATCCCGAAGTTGAGAGTGTACTCGGTCTCTGAGTCGTCGAGGATGGAGAAGATCTCCTCGATCCGTGCTTTCTCCGGGATGTCGCCGCAGATCTCGAAGGCCTCCTCTGGGGTCTGGCAGGAGACCAGGCCGGTGAGGGCGTCCTCGAGTTCGTCCTGGCCACAGGTCTGGAGACAGGCTGAGAGCCCTTCAAAGTCGCGCTTGTCCAGGAGCCCCATCACCTGCCGCTGGAGCCCTGGCTCGATCCCTGCGAGGAGATGCTTCATCGGGGCAAGGAACCCGACCTTGAGGTCGTACTCCAGCCCGACCGACCTGAGGATGTCGTCTGCCACCATCACCACCTCGGCATCGGCCGCCGCCGAGTCGGCCCCGATCAGCTCCACGCCGAACTGCCAGAACTGGCGGTACCGCCCCTTCTGCGGGCGTTCATACCTGAAACAGTCTGCCACATAGAACCACCTGAGGGGCTTGGGGAGAGAGCGCCCTTCATTGACATACATCCGCGCCACCGAGGCGGTCACCTCAGGGCGGAGGGTCATCTGCCGCCCGCCCTTGTCCTCGAAGGTGTACATCTCTTTCTTGATGTTCTCGCCCGAGCGCATGGTGAAGAGTTCCACATGCTCGAAGATCGGGGTACAGACCTCGCCATACCCCCACCTGGCGACGGCCTCGCGCATTGTCACTTCCGCGGCTCGCCGACGCGCCATCTCGTCGGGCAGAAAGTCCCTGGTTCCACGTGGTTTCTGAAGCATCACTACGTCTCCTCTCTAAGTATTTCGGCCAGGACCTTATCTTACCTGCGTCCGGCGCTGCCCAGGAACCGATCCACGGCGCTCTCGCTGCCCTTCCAGACCTTTTCCCGCTCCATGCGCCCCTGGAGGTACAGGGCAAGCAGGACCGCACCCAGGGCAAGGAACTCAAGATCCTCAGAGGTGTACGCCATCAAAAATCCAAAGAGCGAAAGGGCCGAGTACAGGACGCCCCTGTACGCCGCCTGCCGGTAGCCAGGGAGGGCGGTGCGCCAGAAGATCCTGGCGTCCCGCAGCCAGAGGAAGAAGGTGACCGCCGTCCCGAAACCGGCCACATAGAGGAGATAGGTCATTGCCGAGAGGTGGTCTGCGCATCGGTTTATGCCTGTCGCCAGGGGGAGCATGATATACAGGAGCGATGCCATCTAATGTATGAGGGGAATATGTCGTCAGACCGAGACCTGAGGGAGGTGCTCGACGCCTATGCCGCCGGGGAACTCTCCCTCGACGATACCATAGAGAGAATATCAGGGCTCAGAATCGCAAAGGTCGGGGAACTTGCACGGATTGATCTCGGACGCGAGGTGCGGTGCGGGATCCCTGAGGTGGTCCTTGCCGAGGGGAAGGACACCCAGGACCTCGTCGAGATCATGCTCCGCCACACCGGGGCGGCCGGGCGGTGTCTGGCGACGCGGGTGAGCGCCGCGCAGGCTACGGCGGTGGAGGAGGCCGCAGTGAAGGCCGGGTTCTCCTTCCGTCATGAAGAACGGGCGCGGACCCTTGTGCTCTCCAAGGGCGGTGCGCCTGAAAAGCACACGGGGGTCGTCG
This sequence comes from Methanofollis sp. W23, assembly GCF_017875325.1. Lineage (NCBI taxonomy): Archaea > Methanobacteriati > Methanobacteriota > Methanomicrobia > Methanomicrobiales > Methanomicrobiaceae > Methanofollis > Methanofollis sp. W23. Next base: position 99,632 of record NZ_JAGGMN010000001.1, read on the forward strand.
CCGTGCTCACCGCAGGGACGGCCGACATCAGGGTCGCCGAGGAGGCGCGGGTCGTCGCCGAGGAGATGGGGTGCACCGTGAAGACCGCCTACGACGTCGGCGCCGCCGGGGTCCACCGCCTCTTCCCGGCCCTCCAGGACCTGGCCGGGGCGCATGTCTATGTGGTGGCCGCCGGACGGGAGGGGACCCTGCCCGCGGTCGTCGCGGGGCTCGTGGACAAACCGGTGATCGGCGTCCCGGTCTCGACTGGATACGGGTATATGGGCGCCGGCGAGGCGGCACTTGCCAGCATGCTCCAGTCCTGCTCGGTGCTGACCGTGGTGAACATCGATGCCGGGTTTGTGGCCGGAGCACATGCCGCACAGATCGCGGCCCTGACGAGGCATGCATGACCCGCGGGTTTTACATCGGGCGGTTCCAGCCCTACCATATCGGCCACCACACGGTGATCGAGCAGATCGCCTCTGAGGTGGACGAACTCGTGATCGGGGTTGGGAGCGCCCAGTTCTCCCACGAGATCGAGAACCCGTTCACTGCGGGCGAGCGGGTGATGATGATCTCGGCGGCCATGAAAGAGATCGGGATCCCCTTCTATGCCATCCCGATCGAGGACCTGCGCAGGAACGCCCTCTGGGTCTCGCACGTCTACTCGATGACCCCGTACTTCGACGTGGTCTACTCGAACAACCCCCTGGTCATCCGCCTCTTCTCAGAGATGGGGATGAAGGTGCGCACGATGCCGATGGTGATGCGCAAGACCCTCTCAGGTACAGAGATCCGCCATCGGATGATCGAAGACGAGGACTGGCAGAGCCTTGTGCCCGGGCGGGTTGCGGAGGAGATCGACAGGATCCGCGGGGTGGAGCGGATGAAGCAGATTGCCTCCTCTGACGTGATCTGAGCGACAGGGGACTTCACTACTTTTTTTTGGATCTTTGCTCTCAGGCTTCATCGTAGGACGAGAGTCTGATGGTGAGTCAAGAACGAAAGGTCGCCACCATGATGCGATAGAACAAGATCTCTCTCCTCGCGTGAAGAGAGCGTAGGGAGTGACCCCATCCGCTTCATGATCCTCCCCTCTGCCTTCTTGCCCCCATCGCCATCCCGGTGGTCCGGGGGCGGCGCCCCCGGCGCAAGGATATGGGAAGACATGATGACCAGACATGCCGCCCCCCAATCGCAGCATCTTCCCTGGAATCTCGCACCGGGGGGCGAGTGCCCCCCGGACCCCCCCACGACGAAGAGAGGCGGGGGCGGCGAGTGAACACGATCCTCACCTGCTCTTCAGTCTTAAAAAAGAGAGACCACGTGACAGGAAATTATCATCCCGTATGCTTGAGCCTGGGGTTCATGCCCGATTCTACACACCCCATTTAACATGATGTTCTGATCCTCCCGTCTCCAGATCCATATTTTTATATTCCGTCTCTCCTCTCCACAAACCAATGAACATCGTCTTCCTGCTCAAGGACCTGCTCCAGACCAGGGATCTCCAGGCATGGGTGAACCGACGGTTCAGGGACGAGCACCGCGTCCCGCTGGACCGCCGGGTTTTCAGGACGGTCTCGACCCATGACGGCACGCGCTATCTGCTCTCGCATGAGGTCGGGTCGGTGAGCGATGCGGCAGTGAGGTACCGCCTCTCCGGGATCAGGAAGGACGATATCGTCATCGATCTCGGGGCAAATGTGGGGGGCTTCTGCATCCCGGCCTCCAGGTACTCAGCGCATGTCTATGCCGTCGAGCCGATGACCGCCGACGAGTTGCGCCAGAACATCGCCCTCAATGGAGTGGAGGTCACGGTGATCGAGGCGGGCCTCGGCGACGGGACCGAGCAGGAGATCGCCTGGGGGGAGGAGGTACGGCGGGTCAAGACGATGACGCTAGGGCACCTCAAGGAGGTCTGCGGTGGGTGCGATGTCCTCAAGTGCCACTGCGAAGGGGGGGAGTGGTCTGTCAGGCCCGAGGAACTCGACGGGATCCGCCGGATCGAACTTGCCTACCATCCGAAGAATCTGAATGGGGCTGACCCGGAGGTGTTGCTTGGCTTCATCAGGTCGCACTATGTCGTTGAGTGGGAGGAGGTCGATGGCCATGCCCTCCTCCATGCTCGACTGATGGATGAATGGGAACTGTAGAAATCCTGGCTCTGTTAAAAATTTCTTCAGAAGTGTGAATCCAGAGCTGACCACGTCTCCACCCTGTGTGGACTTGATAGGCAGAGGGCGTCACAAATCTTTGAAACGTCCCCATCTCTGCCTTCCCCGCCCCATCGCCATCCTGGGGGTTCCGGGGGCAGCGCCCCCGGCGCGAGCGCATGGGAAGGCGTGAGAATAGGAACAATGGAGAGGGTGGATGGCAGGTGATCAGGGGGTCGCCCTTATCGTAATTCACCGTCGTCTCGCACCGGGGGGCGAGTGCCCCCCGGACCCCCCACGACGAAGATAGGTGGGGGCGGCGATGAAACCGCATTTTCTAGATGTCCTGTTGTGAGAATAGGGATCCGCGTAGCACTCTGTAGCGCTGTTCAGAGCAATATTCATCAGGAGGTCATCCCAAAACTCTCCAGCCCTTCTCCTCACCGATGAAGCGCGATGGATGACAATGAAGAGATCCCAACTTTTTCATCGCTCACCCATGCATTCATCGCCTTCCCACCTCTTTGGCCGGGGACTCTGCCCCCGGACCCCCGGGATGGCGATGGGGACAGGAAGGTAGAGCGATGATCATGAAGACGGAACGCAATTCTCTGCCAATCTTCATCAGCGGGGGGTCCGGGGGGCGGCAAGCCCCCGGTTGAGGAGAGCGTTGAGAATTTCTGGAGGGAAGCACTTCAGTTCGAGGAGATCTTCAACCATAGAGAGTTTTGGGATATGCTCCAGGTATGCTTGGGCCCATCATGCCCGACTCTACAGAATCAATGAATGGATTAATCCGTACCTGGACGCAAACAATGGGGGTATAAGAGGCCGGTGACGTTGGCGATGAGAGGGCAGGTGGAGACAGAACAGAGAGCTGCAGAACGGCTCTATGCGATCGCGGAGCGGTGGTATGGGCAACTCAGCGAGGGACAGATCCCCTCGATCGCCCTCCCGACCAGGACCAAGCAGAATATCGAGTACGATGAGGAGAGCGGGGTCTGGAAGTACGGGAACCGCGAGAGTGTGCGGTCGGCGCAGACGGCGAAGGGTGCGGTCCATCTCCTGAAGATGGCATATGTGGTCGGGTTCCTGAAGCAGCAACTTGCCGAGAACCGTTCTTCGACCTTGAGGGAGATGTACTACATCTCTGAGGGCTGGAAGCAGGCGAAGTTCTCGGCGCAGGACGAGTCCAACAGGCTTGTCGAGGACCTGGAGATCCTCACCGACATCCAGCGCGAGGTCTACCATCTCCGCCCTGAGGAGGACGGCGCCTCGCTCTTCGGGCCGATCCGGGTGCGCGAGGAGACCAGACGGGGGATGCGCGAGATCCACTGTCAGGACGACGTGGGGGAGACCGGGTATCAGATCCCGAACAATGTCGACGCCCTGGAGTTCGTGGACCATGACGCCAACTTCGTCATCGCCCTGGAGACCGGCGGTATGTATGCACGTCTCATTGAGAACGGGTTCGACGAGAAGTACGGCGCCGCCCTCGTCCACCTGAAGGGCCAGCCGGCGCGTTCCACCCGCCGACTTCTCAAGCGCCTCCACGAGGAGTTCACACTCCCGGTGATCGTCTTCACCGACGGCGACCCCTGGTCGTACCGGATCTATGCCTCGGTGGCCTACGGCTCGATCAAGGCGGCGCATATGTCTGAATTGCTCGCCACGCCGCAGGCGCAGTTTGTCGGGGTGCAGCCTTCGGATATCCGGGACTATGACCTGCCCGCGGATCACCTCTCCGACCAGGACGTGAATGCGCTGAAGGCGGAGCTGACCGATCCGCGCTTCGCGACCGACTACTGGCGGGAGCAGATCGGGCTGCAACTGGAGATGGGGCTGAAGGCGGAACAGCAGGCGTTTGCGGCGCAGGGGCTGGATTTTGTGACGAGGGAGTATTTGCCGGCGCGGTTGTCAGAGATGGGGGTGCTGTAGGGCCGTGGCCGAGCAGCGGGCGCTGATCGGGGTGAAGTATGACGATTCCTACGCGGTCGAGGAGACCTTCCAGCTCTTCAAGATCCCCTGGGAATGGTACAATCCCTCACACACCTATGACGTGGTCATCGCCCGCAGAGGGGAGGTCGAGACGGGCGGGGCCTATCTCGTCGACCTCTCAGAGAAAGACTATTTTGCTGAGATCGCACGGATCTTGAACGAGGGTCTCCCTCACTGCCACGAACCGGCGGTCGAGATCCTCATCGATGAACTGCGCCAGATCTTGAAGGAACATACCCTCCTCGTGGAGATCCCGCCGGTGCCATGGGGTTACTCGTACATCGTCGCCCTGACCCATGACGTGGACATCACCTCGGTGCGTGAGCGACGCTGGATCTCGGTGGGGTATGCGGTGTACCAGTGCCTGCGGAAGGGCATGGTGCAGGACGCCGCCAGGATCCTCGGTGCGAAATGCGGGGTCGGAAAAGACCCCTGGAACTGCTTTGAGGAGTGGATGCGCCTAGAGGAAGACCTCGGCGTGCGCTCGACCTGGTTCTTCCTGCCCGAGAAGGAGAAGGCGGGGGAGGGTGCGCCCGCGATCCGGGCGGGGTATTACGACCTCGACCCTGCGTTGATCAAGACGTTGACCGACGGCGGCTGGGAGGTCGGGGTGCACGGGCTTGACAACTGGCATGACGCCAGTGCGGCGCGGGAAGAGTTGCAGAAGGTTTCAGCCCTCTCCTGTGCGGAGGTGGGGACGCGCGTCCACTGGTTGCTCTTTGATGCCGACTCCTGGAAGAAACTTGACGAGGCCAGCTATGCCTATGACTCGACCTTTGGGTACAACGACGATGTGGGCTTCAGGGCGGGGACGATGCAGCCCTACCGGCCGCGCGGGTGTGAGCGCTTGCTGGAGGTGCCGTTGATCATCCAGGACGGCGGTCTGTTTGGGGGAAAGACCTGGAACTCGTCTGATGACGGGGGCCGTGGGGCGTGCCTCCGCCTCTCCGAGGAGGAAGGGATGCGCCGGTGCGAAGAGATGCTGGCGTATGCGAAACAGTATGGGGGGGTCGTCACTGTTCTCTGGCATCAGGTGAGCATGGCGGCACCGAAGAGATGGGGGGAGTTTTATCGGGTGCTGGTGGAGAAGGCGATCGCGGATGGGGCGTGGGTGGCGCCGGTTGAGGATGTCGCGCGATGGTTTGATCAGAGGAGAGAGAGTTTTCCCGATTATCATTGGAATGAAGATGTTATATCAACCTCTATTATGGGCATAGAGGCAAGTGCTGACATGCCATCTTTTTCTTTTCGTCTGCATGTAAAACCTGGTTCTCTGCGATCGATCTCTGGAACCCATCGGAGGGGAGATACTTCTGTAGATCTGAAATATGAACAGAAAGATATCAGGATTGGTTTATTATGATCAAATTTGAGATGCTCGACGATGGGGATGAATGGAATCGAGTTGTTAGGGCATCGCCGTATGGAACAGTCTTCCATACATTTGAGTGGATGGATGTTCTTGAGCAACAGTATAAGGTACAAAAGATACCCCTGGGCATTTTTGAGAATGGGGATCTGATCGGGGTATTTCCTGCGTTTTTGCAAAGGAAAGGTATCTTTAATATTCTTGTGTCCCCATTGCATGAGGCGGCTACCCCCTATGCGGGTCCGGTTGTTGGGAATAATAAATTAAGTGATGTAATCCGAGCTTTTGATATCTATTCGGAATGTGCAGATTATTATGATATTACATTCTCACCCGGATATGTTTATGACGACAATGTCTTGGAAAATCTCGATTTTCAGGAGCGTTATACGTATATCTTGAATCTTGATCAGTCAATTGATATAATCTGGAAAAATCTTAACAAAAAATGTCGGAATGCAATTCGAAAGGCAAAAAAATCAGATGTCACGATTGTTGAAGGTAATTCTCAAAGGGATCTTGAAGACTTCTGGGAAATGATAGAAGTTACCTTTCAAAAATGGGATACCGAATCTCCGATTTCGGTTGACTATACCAGAGCGGTTTATGATGCTTTTTCCCAGAATGAGCAGTTCAAAATGATTTTCGCAGAGCGTGATGGAGAACGTATTGGAGGAGCAATTTTTCTGTGCTTTGCTGACAAGATCTATTATTGGCAAGGTGCTTCATATCCAGACTATTATCGGTATGCACCGAACAATCTGATCCAGTGGCATATCATCCAATGGGCTGTACAGAATGGGTTCAGGATATATGATATGCTTGGAGCAAATATCCCTAGTATTGCAAAGTTTAAGAGTAGCTTTGGTGGTGATCTGGTCAGTTATTCATATCTCTATAAATCACACTCATCACTTGCAGATGCAGGGAGGGGTGCATATGTATGGTGGCGTAAAAATGTTAAACGAGATCTCTATAGATGATGTTTGCTTGGAATCTTAGGGTTCTATGACCATAAATATCTATATCATACTTTCTGGAGGGTATGATGGTAAAATTTAGTAGATTCTGGCAAAATCATTGGGATAGTAAGGCAAGACACCAGATATCAGATTACGAACTCGATCGTGGTTCCGCCTTGAAAAATGGGAGATCTGATTCACTTAATGATCCTATATACGATTTCTGTGACCTTGGACACGGCGAATGTCTTCTTGACGCTGGTTGTGGAACTGGAATAAATATTAGAAGGTTTGGACCACAATTTAAGAGGATTATTGGTGTAGATATCTCATATGAAATGCTAAAGAGAGCAAAAAAGAGAATAGATTCTGAAAATTTAGAGAATTCCGAAGTGGTTGTTGGTACTATCAATTGCTTGGGGTTCAAGAACGATTGTTTTGATAAAACTATATGTTATAGTGTCCTTCAGTATCTCTGTGATGAGGTAAGTGAAGCAGCATTGATGGATCTTATCAGGGTATCAAAAGAAAATTCAGTAATAATTATTCATGTAAAAAATAAGTTTTCGCTCTATGGATTGACCTTATGTTTCTCAAAAACTATTGCTCGTTTACTGAAATATGATGTAATTCCTGAGTATTATCGGCCCTATTGGTATTATAAGAATATTATGGGCGATCTTGGTGCTCAGTTTGTGGATTCTAGTTCATCCGGTTTGTTTCAGGTATTTTTCTTTCCCGAATCATGCAGGAGATTTTTGTACCGTTTTGAGATCCCATTCAAAAATAATTTCTTTTTTAAAAATCTCGGAGTTGACTGCTGGATGAAGTTCATAGTTGTCAGGAAGTGATCATATGAAGGTATGTATGCTTACAACGGTTCATGCTCCGTTTGATGACCGTATATTTCATAAAGAAGCGAAAAGTCTTGCGAAAGTGTATGATGTCGTACTTATCGCACCGTCTGATGAAGTTATCAATACGAGAATTGATGGTGTCAGGGTCATAACCGTTAAAAAACCAAAAGATAAATTACTTCATCCTCTTACGCTGTGGCGAGTATTTATTGCAGGTCTGAAACAGGACTGTGATGTTTATCACTGCCATGAACCAAGTTCACTTCTCGTTGCTACAATGCTGAAATTCATCCGGAGAAAAAAAATTATTTATGATGTACATGAATATTATCCTTCAATAATTGCAGGAGATCTGTTATTCCCCCCTATAATACGTCCATTTATTCATCGTATCGCTGATATAGGGGAAACATTGATGGCACGATGTGCAGATGCGATTATTATTGTTAGAGACGATCTAAAAAAGAGATTTTCTACTGTGTCTAATAGAGATGTTGAAACAATATTTGTTTATCCGGATTCTAGATTATTTCTTGAAATTGAACGGTCTCCGGCTCTCTATAGTCCTAGGTCTGTGATATATGAAGGGGGGGTAGATATCCGAAAAAGAGGGCTTGATAAATATTTATATGCACTGAAATCGCTCTCTAAAAAATATCCTGATATTATTTTTAAGATCGTTGGAGTGATCCCGGGATCTGATTTAGAATGGGCAAACCAATTTGTGATGAGGAATGGTCTTGAATCCAACTTTGATGTCCATGATTGGGTGAACTATGCGGATGTTCCTAAATATTTGGTCAATTCAGGTGTGGGGGTGATTCTTTTCCAACCTGTGAGTTATAATAACATTATGGGGATCCCGAATAAGTTATTTGACTACATGGCCGCGGGAATCCCGGTTGTTGCAAGTAACAATCCAAATATATCTCGTATAGTTGAGGATTCAAATTGTGGAATTCTCGTTGACCCCATGGATGACCATATGATCGCAGATGCGATTGATTATCTGTTTGAAAATCCAGATGTTGCACGGCAATTTGGGAAAAATGGTCGAGATGCTATTAAAACAAAATATAACTGGATTAATATGGAGAAAAAACTGTTGGGTCTATATAAAAAAATTGCTGTACATTAAATGAGGTTCCGTGGATTTTTTCAATCATGGCAGTAATTTATAGATCCCAACTTCTTTCTTGATGGTGTGAGGAATCATTTTGATTCTTTCTTCCTCCTACCTGGACAAGAGACCTTCTACAGAACCGCCCTGTATTCATATTGGCGTTAGTATAGGTTATTATATAGCATATTAATACATTACATATATTTACGCAAACTTAGAATCGAAGGCTTGTTAACAGAATGTACAGGTTACTGAATTCATTAAATGCAGAGATACCATGAAAAAGATATGTGTTGTTGGTTTAGGTTATATAGGCCTCCCAACGTCGCTACTGTTTGCTACAAATGGATATGATGTCGTTGGAATAGATGTCGACGCCAATAAAGTCGAGTCTATAAATCGTGGAACAATGCCATTTGAAGAGGCAGGCTTTCAGTGTCTTCTTGATGAGGCTCTGGATGCAAACACTTTCAGAGCATCAAAAATACCTGAAGAGTCTGATATTTTCTTAATTGCAGTTCCTACACCGTTTGATAAGGGAAATCGAATGGCGGATCTGCATTATGTTATTGAAGCCTGTCGGAGTATTGCGCCATTTATTAAAAAATCGGACCTAATCGTTATTGAATCAACTATACCTCCAGGTACCTGTGAAAATTGTGTGGTGCCTATTCTGGAAAATATGTGCAATGGAGGAAAAGGTGGATTGAAGGTTCAGCAAGACTTTTATCTTGCTCATTGCCCTGAAAGGGCGATTCCAGGAAATACCTACTATGAAATGGTTCATAACGATCGGGTTGTTGGAGGGATTGATGAAAAATCTGCTCTGTTAACGAAAAAAATATATCAAAGTTTTGTGAAGGGAGATATCTTCACGACGTCTGTAAAAATCGCTGAGATAGTCAAGCTTATGGAGAATACATATCGGGATATCAATATTGCACTTGCAAATGAGTTCGCTCAGATTGCTGATGAAGTTGGAATAAATGTATGGGAAGCGATTGAACTTGCCAATAAGCATCCTCGTGTCAGTATTCTAAAACCTGGGCCAGGTGTAGGAGGTCATTGTATTGCAGTCGACCCCTGGTTTTTAACCGAAGATTCGACAAAAAGCCGAATAATATCCCTTTCACGGGATATTAATGATGGTATGCCAAAATATGTATTGCGCACCATAAAAGAAATTATTAAAAATTTAAATCCAAGAGATATTATAATTACCGTATTTGGTGTGGCATATAAGGGGAATATTGATGATACAAGAGAAACACCGGCATTAAAGTTTATTTTGTTAGCGGAAAAAGAGGGTTATACGGTGAATGTTTATGATCCCCATGTAAAAGATCGACGTTTTAACCTCCTTCCTCTTAAGGATGCAGTTAAGAATAGTGATTGTATTGTAGTCATTACTGATCACAATGAATTTAATTCACTTCCTGTTGAAGAAATTGGAGATATTATGAAGACAAAAAATATCTATGACACACGAAATTGTCTTGATCATAAAAGGTGGGAAAACGCTGGGTTTGTTGTAAAAGTCCTGGGGAAATAACAATGCTGTCAATAGTCGTAGGTACACGTCCAGAAATCATAAAAATGTCTCCGATAATAAGGTACTGCCAAGAAAAAAATATTGAATTCAACATTATTCATACTAACCAGCATTACTCATATGATATGGACAGGATTTTTTTTGAAGATCTGAATCTGCCTGAACCGAACTTCAATCTTGAGATCGGATCAGGTACTCCCGGTGATCAGACCGGGAAAATGCTGTCTAAAATTGAAACTGTCCTGATGAAAGAGAAACCAGGAATTGTTTTGGTTCAAGGGGATACAAATAGTGTCCTTGCAGGGGCACTTGCCGCATCCAAATTGCATATCCCTGTTGCTCATGTAGAGGCGGGATTACGTTCATTCGATAGAAATATGCCTGAAGAAATAAATCGTATTCTGACAGATCACATTGCGGATTATCTTTTCGCACCAACAAATATCTCGAAGGAGAATCTCATACATGAGGGAATAATCTCTGGAGTTTCTGTTGTTGGGAATACAATTGTTGATGCAACTTATCAAAATCTTAATATTGCAAATGATAAATCCACTATCCTTCAGGATCTCGGTCTGAAAAAAGGGGATTATTTTTTAGTTACTTTACACAGAGCAGAAAATGTTGATGATAAGGATATATTGAGCAATATATTATCTTCATTGAGTAATCTCTCTAAAATCTATGCGGAACCAATACTATTCCCTGTACATCCCAGAACTGAAAAGATGATACAGACGTTCAACTTAAGTTCTTCTTTGAATGGAATTACCTGTATTAAACCAGTTGGATATCTGGATTTTTTAGTACTGGAGGGTAATGCACGATTAGTACTGACTGATTCTGGTGGTGTTCAGGAAGAAACCTGTATCTTGAATATTCCTTGTGTAACTTTACGGGATACTACAGAACGTCCTGAAACTATTGACGCTGAAAAGAATATTCTTGCAGGTCGGGAGCCAGGGACTATTATCTCATGTGTTAAAAGTATGTTCGTCAAAAAAATCTCCAATCAAAATCCCTTTGGGAGCGGGGATTCTGGAAAGCAAATTGTTGAGATTTTAACGAAGTGTTGAGATGCACATAATATGAGAATTATACTATGACGATTGATCCAGAAAATCCGATGCCATTGCATGTTGCAATTACAGGGGTATCTGATACTTTTAATTATGGCACTATGATGATGGGTATTAATTTTATGTACTACCTAAAAAAAAAAGTGCCTAACATACATTATTTTACCGATGCGATGACTGAAGAGGATCTTCTTCGCTTGCGATATGAAACAGGTATAAACAGCGAAATAAAACAATTAAATGAATTTGAATGTATTAACCTGACAATTAAACGGCCTTTTTCTTATTTGGTGGCATATTGTCGATTTTTCCGTTCTCTGAAAAAAAATGCTATAAATAACATTGTTGTCTTGGGTGGGGATACTCTATCTGAATATTATGCAACAAGTTATCTTGGATTAATAAAGAGACTTGTAATGAATATATATGTTCCATCTCTGTTTTGTGATCATATCTTTCTGATAGGGCATACTATTGGTCCATTTCATTCATGGAGAGTTCCAGCTGTTCGAATGATATTTAATAGAAAAAAAATTCTTATTTCTACCCGGGATTATTTGAATTATACTTATTCCCAGCAGATATTGGGATTAAATAATATTTTTGACAGTGCTGATCTTGCATTTCTAGATTTGCCAAAGCAAAGTGAAGCGTCATTTGAGAGCATACTCTCTACCTATGAATTGAAAAAAAATCGGTACATTTCTGTTGTTCCCTCAGGATTATGGAGACATTATCATAATAACTGGGATGAGTATATTCAAATGTGGTGTGATATTATCCAATATTTGAACACATCTGAGAAAACTTCCCATTATAATATCGTTCTGTTACCTCATGTAGTTAGGCCCGAGCATCTCGATGATCGACGAGTTATCAGAGAGATCTGTCAGCGAATAGATTCTAACAATATAATCCCTATTTATGATGAATTGATGCCCAGTCAGGCAAGATGTATCCTTGGGAATGGTTATTTCACAATAACAGGGAGGATGCATGCTGCTGTGTCAACATTTCAGATGAATAAACCTGCAATTTGCCTTTCATATTCGGCAAAATATAAAGGTGTTATTGGTGAGGGGCTAAAAAGGAATGATCTGATCATTGAGGCGACAGATGATAGTTTATATCGCAACAGGGTATTGGCCAAGGTCGTTGCAGACAAGGTGGATTATATTGATAATAACTACCCTTCGTTAATCAGGGAAATAAAATCTGAAGTGATGAAGGCCCGGGAAAATGCTATCTTTCAGATTGATCTTGTTAAAGATACATTGATAAGGTAATAGTGTGACCTCAAAGTTGTTACATCTTGCAAAAGATGCTTGTGTCGGTTGTTTTGGTTGTTTTTCTTCCTGCCCGTTCGATGCAGTTGAAATGAGATTGGATGATTACGGTTTTTATTATCCTTACTTTGATAGTTCTAAGTGTAAGAATTGTGGGAAGTGTGAAAATTACTGCCCTGTTTTGAATTATGAGTATTCTAATTGGGTAGAACCAGAGGTCTTCGCTGCGAGAAGTAATGATTTTGAGTTACTTATGAAGGGTTCCTCTGGTGGGATTTTTGGAGAGATTGCATTGAGTGTACTACAGGCTGGAGGTGTAGTGTATGGTGCTGGGTGGGATGATAATTTTCAACTAAGGCATGTATCTGTGGATTGTCCCGATAAACTCGAGAAACTTTTTGGTTCTAAATATGTCCAGAGTTATACTGGGAAAGTGTATTCTGAAATAATAACATTGGCGAAAAAAGGTCGATTTGTTCTTTTTTGTGGAACCCCATGCCAGGTGGCAGCATTAAAAATTGCAATTAATAAAATGAAAGATGTGCGGCAGAATATAATATTATGTGATCTTATTTGTCAGGGCGTAGGTTCTTCTGCAGTGTTCAGAAAGTACCTTGATCATCACAAAAAAAAATTCTGTGGAGATATTACTTCGATATCATTTCGATCCAAAAAACACGGTTGGATGGATTTTTCTATGGAGATTTGTTTCTCAAATCATGAAAAATACATCTGTAGCAGAAAGTTTGATCCCTATCTTGTTGGTTACTCAAATGCATTATATTTGAGACCCTCCTGTTATGATTGTCCATTTTCTAAGATCCCGCGCCAGGGGGATATAACGTTGGGAGATTTTTGGAGATCTCCAAAGGAAGTTTATAATCATTGGGGTACTTCATTGGTTGTTATTAATAATCAATGGGGCAAGAAGGTATTTGACAGGGTGTGCAAAGAAAGAAAAATCGAAGTAAAAGCGTATCTCCTAGATGCCGCTCTGCAATCCAACAAGAGATTGTCGTGTGGCAAACTTTCTATCCCTGATAACCGTGCTGATTTTTTTTCTGACCTAAAGTGTCAAACATTTGATAGGATCATTGAGGGTTACTTAAAAAGAAACATCTCTGTGGATTATTTGAAACACAAGGTGAATCAATACGTATTGTGGGGATTAAGTTCTTCCAGATTGCGTAGATTTTTCCTAAAATAGGTTGAGGTTTGTTATCCTTTTCATTCCTTGTGAGATCTTGCTATCTTTTTTAAAACTGATAATTGTAGGTCTTGGAGTGATATAGGGATATTCTAGGTTATTTATTGCAGATATTTTTCAACTTCTTTGGATAAGTTACGATAACTGAAATCTTCCAGTTTGATGGTTTCTATTTCATAACTCGGGTTAGATTTCCAAAGATCATATAATTTGAATATTGAATCTTTAATCTCTTGGTAATTATCTCCATTTGTGCTTATTCCAAGATTGTGTTCTTTTATGAGTTTATCAATTTCTCCTCCATAATTAATGCTTAGTGTTGGACGTTTTAGAGCTCCGTATTCATATATTTTGGTCGATACAAGATATGGATATTTTCTGGCGTTAAATTGTAAACACACGAAGGATTTGGAGATATGTCTTAGAATTTCCTGGGGAGAGATGGGGTTTGAAATTGTAATATGTCCTTTTTCAAAGAGTCTATTGTAATGTTTTTCGATCGATGCATCAACATAACCATATATCTCAATGTTCATTTCAGGGATATTGTCGATTATATCATCCACTACGTTTAAAAATGATGATAATGGCTCTTCACGCCCTTCAAACAGATTTCCTGCATATATAAATGAGAAGTCCCTATTTTCTGTAGGTATCTGTTCCAGTCCAGTTAGATCGTAGCCGTTTGGGAGGACGATCTTTTCGACAGGATTAACTATTCTATCCGATAATCTCTCTAAAAGGCCTGATGTTACAGTAAATAGGACGTCACAGTTATTTAACGCATATCTCTCGTGCGATTCTGATCTTTTTTTAATGGTGGCTAGATAATATTTATGCGACGGGTCATCGTTCCATGGATCCTGAATATCCTGAATTAGTTTGATCTTAGGAATTTCTGATTTCAATTTAGCGGCCCAATAATTTACCATAAATGGATGGCCTGTTGCAATTACTGTTTTTATGCCTTCTTTTTCTATGATCTTTTTACAGTATGGGATCATATTGTATCCCCAATACTGTGCTTCATCCTCATACCAGATTATATTTAGCAAATTTAATAATCCAAATCGGACTATTTTTTTTAGTCCCCCGAATAAATTTGATGGATATTTTTTATATTTGTAGTTGTGGAAATATGATGATGGAATACGATGAATTATGATATTTGGTGAATCTATATCATTCTGATTGGTATTCAAACCCAGGTTCCGCCATTTAACTGTTATTACATGGATTTTATATCCTCGTTCTGCCAGATATTTGCTGAGCTTTGCCCATCGGAAACCCCCTACGCCAGCAAAAGGGGGGAATTTGTACGCAATCAGTAAAATAGACTTTTCCATGCTCCACCTCTAACATTGGGTGTCATTGTTATATTAGATGTACTCTTCTGTTTGGTTTAAGATAGAAACGATCCCCTCAGAATAAAAAAGGTGATCTATTGTTTGTTTTCTTTATATCCTGTGTGGGTTGTTAAATACAAATGGGGGGTTCCTGGTTGGATATATCATGTGACAATACATATATATTCCAGTGACCAAATCTCGATTTAATTGGGATTATTAGATGTTTATTTTTGTATGTGGGTATGACAATATTGAATCTCTCTATCTTTTCGATTTTTAATGAAGACCGCCGGGATAACTGCTTTATTTCATTCTCACCGAAGAGATTAACATGGTAGGGGGCGTTTGTATTTCGATTTCGAATTATGAGCGTTGCTAACTCTATAATGCTGTACGGATTTGGGACTGAGATTACTATTGTTGATCTACTTACACGAGCTGCTTCTTTCAATGCAGCTAAGGGGTTTTCAAGATGTTCCAATACTTCAAATAATGTAACGGTGTCGAAGCTCTGGTTTTTAAATGGCAAGTTATAGAGGTTGCCCTGTATGTCGCAACCATCACCTTTCATATCCAATCCAATATAATTTGTTCTGTTTTTGTCTAGATATTGTTTTAATTCGCCTTTGTTACATCCTAAATCGAGTATTCTCCCTGAACAGTATTTTGACACGGTTTTTAGACGTAGCTCATCTTCCGTGTGCCGATGTACATCCATGTCGGGCATCATACTATAGTCTGTCGTGCCAGTAATTAAGTTTCATTTTGAATACATAGAAATACACAGACGCAATAATTGAGTTGCCCAAATTTGGTGCTTTATATCCTAATTTCTGATTTTTTGAAATTATTGAGTTTGAGATGTTGCACATCTGATTGAATCGGTAAAAATCCTCTTAACGGGGTACTGGGGAACAGAAGTTTGGGTGATCAAAATGTCTGGGAAAAAGAGAATGATATGTCATATGTTGTTTTGAGGGGGGGAATTTGTTCTCTGGTTATCTTGAGGAACACTAAGTATTCTAGAGTTTGTGTTCTCCCTTCAGATATCTCCTATATCCACTGAGAGGAACGCAGGACTATTTACTGAATGCAGTAAATAGTGTGTACAAAGAGTTTCTAGAGGGCCAAGTTATTATTGGGATTCCCTCATATATCAAACCGTGTTTTCTCGATTTCGCTACTTCTCTCGCATCATGGGTATCGATCCAGTCCGTCGGCAGAGCCTGATCAGTCTCGCCTCTGCTGTAGGGCTTACTTTTTTTGGATTCCTTGCCACGATGTATTTTGCTCACGTACTTGGTAAGGCTGCATATGGGGTCTATGCCCTTTTTCTTGCTTATTATGGTATTTTTAATCTTATCGGAGATGGGGGCTTTGGTGGCGCAGCAGTAAAGCGGATTTCTGAAGGAAGAGAACAGAATGAGTATTTCACAGCTTTTCTCGTACTCAGGGTGATCCTTCTTGCGCTCTCGGTGACCGCGCTCCTTGCCCTCCGCTCGTTCATCGACGATCTTCAGGGTGAAGGGATAGTGTTCTGGGTGATGCTTGCACTTATCATTGCTGTGTTCCTGGGAGTTACTGCAAATGGTATCTATGGCGAAGGGAAGGTTGGCGTGAACCAGAGCGGGGCTTTCCTGAATAACCTTGTAAAAATTGTTCTCCAGGTTGTTGCCGTCTTCTTTGGGTATGGTGCCGCCGGACTTGCCGGCGGGTTCGTCGCTGGTCTTTTTGCTGGGGGTCTCTTCAACCTCAGGTTCCTCTCTCTCAAACTGGCACGGTTCACCGGGCACCACTTGCGGAACCTCATCACTTTCTCCTTCTGGATCTTTCTTGCTTCCAGCGGTGCTACCATCTTCTCGTACGCCGACACGGTCCTCATTGGCTACTTCATGTCCACTGCCGACGTCGGGGTCTACCGGATCGCCTTCCAGTTCACCGCGGCCGCCACCTTCACCACCACAGCGCTCCGTACTACTCTGTATCCAAAGATCAGCCGCTGGCACGCCGACCGGCACCCCACCTGGATCGCCAATTCCCTCTCCCGTGCCTTCACCTACTCCCTCCTCCTCGCCGTCCCCGTCGCAGTCGGCGGCTGGATCCTCGGCGACCGCCTCCTCTACTTCTTCTATGGTGCAGGGTTTGCCGAAGGGGCGGCGGTGCTCGGGATCCTCCTCCTGGTGCAGGTGGTCAACGTCTTCATGTACCTCCAGACGATGGCCCTCAATGCCATCGACCGCCCCCGCGAATCCTTCTATGCCACCGGGACGGCGGCGGTCGTGAACATCGTCCTCGACCTCGCCCTCATCCCCACCCTCGGGATCGAGGGGGCGGCGATCGCCACGCTCGTGACGATGCTCGTCAATGCCGCAATCGCCCGCCACTATCTTGCAAAACAGATCTCGGTGCACCTCGAGCGCGGCCCCACCTTCCACATCCTTCTCGCGGCCGGGCTGATGGCCCTCGTAATCCTCCTGTACCGTTTGCTCGTCCCCCTCGCCAACGTCTTCGTCGTCCTCGCCGCCGTCGCCCTCGGCGGGATTATCTACGGCCTGGTGCTCCTGAAAGCCGACCGCGGTATCCACGACGAACTCCGCGACCTAGTCGTGCAACTCGGGGTGCCCTGGCCGCGGTGGCTGTGAAGGCTGGAGAATAGAGTGCAAAAGAGTTGATCTGCTGCTGGTGCCAGAAATATTCAGGTAGTTTCCCGCGGCTTGCACGGGGCACTCTTCTCCATAAGAAGATCTCTCAACTTTTCCTGCCCATAGGGCTCTTCTCAGGGGCTAGTGATTGGGACCGCCGGACTCCTGTGTGGAGATTAGGCGAGGTAGACCACGTTGAAGAGCCTATCCCGATCTACTCAGGCAATCATTGATCTCAAGAATGACTGACGCCTACCATTCATGCTCCTGGAGAATGATTATCAGGGGTCGAATGCCCCTCTGAACTCAAAAATCAAAGATTATCTCGACTACCTCCGGTCGTCACCCTCAGGATGGAGAGTGGTGATGGACGGCACCACCTCTTCATGATCATCTCTCCGTCTTCGCCTTCCCGTTCCTATCGCTATCCTGGGGTCTGGGGGATGTGAGCGACGGCGAACTTGAGAAAATCCGTGATTTTCGATAACGTCCCCAGTGCGATCTGATGAGAAGGCGATGAGTGTGTGTTCATGTTGTGAAGAAATGAAGGTTTTTCGGCTTTGTAGAAATCCTCTTGATCGAATCTCTCAGACGGGGGGGTTGCACCCCCCGAACCCCCGCCACACGATAGGTCGAGGACGGCATCCCGTATTTCAAGATCTTCTATTCAGCCTTCCCGCCCCAATCTTCATCCCGGGGGTCCGGGGGCAGCGCCCCCGGCGTGACTGTGTGGGAAGGCGATTGAGTCATCCTTGCACCGAGAGGAAGTGAGGGATTCTACAGAGTCACTATCTCCTTTTTTTATCTTCTGTGGGGGTGGGGGAGGAGAGTTTTTGAGATGACATAAAGGTCAGGATATGATTGAACCAGATCCAGAGACCATGATGAACATGGTGAGATACCACCGGAATGGTTAATATTCTAGCAACAGAATGGGATGCATGGTTGGCACCGTCGAAACTATCCCTGAGACGTGGGAAGTACGGTGGATCCTTGACGTCCTCAGGCAGGCAAAGCCTGATCTCCAGAGAGAGTATGGCGTCAGAGAGATTGGTGTCTTTGGATCTTATTCTCGGAATGAGCAGGTCGAAGGGAGTGATGTGGATATTCTGGTCGATCTTGCCTCTCCTATTGGGTGGGATGTCGTGGATCTGCGGGATGACCTGGAACATCTTCTTGGCCTCAAGGTCGACCTTGTCCTGAAGGGAGGGATCCGCCAGCGCAGGAACCTCGTCAGATCTGTCTCCAGAGATATCGTCTATGTCTGAACGTGAAGTCGTCTTCTTCCTCGACGACATTCTGGAAGGCATCGGATTCATTGAGGAATATACTCACGGCCTCTCTGAAGAGGAATTTCCCGCCGATCGAAAGACCTTTGATGCCGTGATCAGGAACCTTGAGGTGATCAGTGAGGCGTGTAGCAATATTCCTGCTCATCTCAGGGAGCAATACGCCCAGATCCCCTGGCGAAAAATCGTCGGCCTCAGGAATGTGGTCATCCATCATTACTTTGGTGTCGACCCTGGCACGGTCTGTCTGGTTTATCGTCACCAGGCAACTCCCTGGATTGAAACGTGAAATCGAGAAGATGCGTTGCGCACTGGAGTCCCCGCTGAGTGAGTGATCGATCCGCACACTGTCACCCAGATGATCTTCATGAAAGGTGCCCTCTGTCAGAACGCTCGACACATGTTCTCTACTGTTTTGTAGCCCGTCCCTCCTGTGCCCTACACCGCACCACAGTATCGCAACCCTCATCCTCCCCCCGCCCAAACCATCTTCAGCATGAAGATCCTCACCGTCGTCGGCGCCCGCCCCCAGTTCATCAAGTGCGCCCCGGTCTCACGCGCCCTCCGGAAAGAGCACGAAGAAGTCCTCGTCCACACTGGCCAGCACTATGACCGCGAGATGTCAGACCTATTCTTTGAGGAACTTGGGATCCCGCGCCCTGACCACAACCTCGGGATCGGTTCAGGCACCCATGGCCACCAGACCGGGGCGATGCTCGCAGGCATCGAGGACCTGATCCTGCAAGAGGAACCTGATTGTGTCCTCGTGTACGGCGACACCAACTCCACCCTGGCAGGTGCCCTCGCGGCGGCCAAACTCCACGTGCCGGTGGCGCACGTCGAGGCTGGGTTGCGGAGTTTTGACCGGCGAATGCCTGAGGAGATCAACCGCGTCCTTACCGACCACTGTTCCGACCTCCTCCTCGCCCCGACGAGAACCGCGGTGGAGAATCTGGCCTCTGAAGGGATCACCCGCGGCGTCCACCTCACCGGCGACGTGATGGTCGATGCCCTCCTCGACCACGCCGAACAGGCGCGTCGCTCCTCCTTCCTCGACGACCTCGGCTTGACCGCCGGAGAATATCGCCTCGCCACTGTCCACCGCGCCGAGAACACCGACGATCCTGAAAAACTCACTGCGATCGTCAGGGCATTGACCGAGATCGGCAATATCGTCCTCCCCTGCCACCCGAGGACCGAGAAGATGCTCAAGAGTTTCTGGCTCTGGGAGGAGGCGAACGAAGGCATCAGGATCATCTCGCCGGTCGGCTACCTGGAGATGCTTGCCCTTGAGGCCGGCGCAGCTCAGATCCTCACCGACTCGGGAGGCGTCCAGAAGGAGGCCTATGTCCTCGGCGTCCCGTGCATCACCATGCGTGAGAGCACCGAGTGGGTCGAGACCGTGCAGGACGGATGGAACGTGCTGGTCGGGAGCGATTACGGGGCGATCGTGCGGGCCGCCCGTGAGTTTGTGCCTGAGAAGGAGCGCTCAGATGTTTTCGGGAAGGGGGACGCCGCAGCGGTGATCGCGAGGGTGATCAGGGAGATGGAGATCTGAATAACATTTTTCTCTCCAGTCAGGAGAAGGATAGATTTTTGGGCTCTGTAGAATCGGGCATGGGGCGAGAGCACGCCTCAGGCATTAAAACCTCTTGATGAATATCTCTGCGGGGGGCTAGCCGCCTCCCGGTCCCCACGCGCGAAGATAGGCGGTGGACGGCAGTACGCTCTTCATGGCGATTGATTTTGCCTTCCCAGCCCTATCTTCATCCCGGGGGTCCGGGGGCAGAGCCCCCGGCGAGAAGATGGGGGAAAGCGGTTGAATCGCGCTCGCACCCAGAAAAGGTGAGGGTTTCTACAGGGCCGATTTTTGATGATGTGCAGGGTAGATCCGACTATCAGGATAGCGTGAAATGACCCGATCAGATTCATCTCCCGGTTCTTGTCGAAAAAGATGAAGATGGCTTCTATGTGGTGGAGTGTCCCCTCCTTCCTGGGCGTTATACGCAGGGGAAGACCCTGGACGAAGCATTGAAGAACATCCATGAGGTCATCGAACTCTATCTTGAGGAGCAGCCTGAAGAGGCCATCAGGCATCTGAAATCCATCCGGGATCTATAGTTATCATGTCATCTCGCTAGAGATATGACCGGATTGCCTGTTATCTCAGGGGACAGTGCGATACGATGTTTTGAAAAACTGGGATATCAGGTTGTGGCAGAAAGGCAGCCATGTCTGCATGATCCATCCCGATCGGAGCAAGAACCCGTTGACCATCCCGCGGCATGCCGTTCTCGGGAAAGGGTTGCTCAGGAAACTTCTGAAAGATGCTAAGATCAGCCTTGAAGAGTTTTCCGCCCTGCTGCAATGAAGTTACGGGCATTATAGGGGGCGAGGTCTACACTGATCCTCATCTCCCCGGGAGGATCGAGATCCTCTACAATAATGATTATATTCATAATAATAATATTCATAATCACTATGAGGTTCTACGGCAGGGAGGCGGAACTCGGGCTGATGGAGCACCTGTATGCCACCGCGCCCTCATTTCTGGTCATCACCGGCAGACGGCGGGTCGGGAAGACCGAACTGATCAAGGAGTTCTGCAAAGGAAAACAAACCCTTTATTTCTACGTGGATGCGAACAAGAGCATCGACGTTATGATCGAGGAGTTTGGACGTCTGATGGCGAGGACGCTCGATCTGCCCGGATACATCAGGCCCGAAACCCCTGAAGACTTCCTCGAATTCCTCTTCTCCTATGAAAAACCCCTCGTTGTCGTCTTCGATGAGTTCCAGCGTTTCCAGAAGGTTTACCCCTCGTTCATCTCCCAGATGCAACGGTTCTGGGACCTCAAAGGTAGGGAATCAAACCTCTTTCTCATCGTCTCGGGGTCGTCGGTCGGGATGATCAGGAAGATCTTCCTGGACGGCGACGCCCCCCTTTTCAGGCGGGCCGACAACATCCTCACGCTCCGTCCCTTCGGGCCGGGAGACTGTCTTTCCATCCTCGAAGACCTTGGTGTCAGGGATCCTGCGGCACGGCTCGACCTCTATCTTCTCTTTGGCGGGACGATCTACTACTACACCTTCCTGGAGAAGTACGGGTGCACTGATCTTTCCAGTGCCCTTGACTGTCTCATCCTCAACGACCTCGCCCCGCTCAGGCGGGAGATGAGCGACGTGATGATCGAGGAGTTCGGGCGCGAGCACGCCACCTATTACGAGATCCTCGCTGCGATCGCAGAGGGGAAGCAGTCCCAGAAGGAGATCGCCGACGTCATCCATCGCGCCCCGACCTCCCTCCCGCCGTACCTGCGTGACCTTGTCGATCTCATCGGGATTCTGGAATACCGGGTTCCTGTCACCGAAAAAGGGCGGCGGTCGAAAATGGGGAGATATGTCTTTTCAGACAACTTCTTCCGGTTCTACGCGCGCTATATCTATCGGAATATGAGCCTGTATGAGGGAGGGCGCTACGACCTCCTGAAGGCCAGGATCCTCTCGGAATGGAAAGGATTTTCGGGCTGGGCCTTTGAGGAGATGGTGAAGGCTCTCCTCGCGGTAGAACTGAAGACGCAGTATGAGCAGATGGGCGCGTGGTGGAATCGGCGCGGGGACGAGATCGACCTCCTGGCCCTGGGGCCGGAGGGGAACCTTGCGGTGGAGATCAAACACCGCGACCTGACACTTCCAGAGGCACGGGGCATCCTCTCCGCCCTCGAAAAGAAGATCCCTCTGGTGAAAGGACTGTCGGGCCCGACGAGGTTGGGGCTCGTCTGTCGGGCGGTTCAGGAGAAAGAGACGCTGAGAGAGGAGGGGTATTGTATCAGAGAACTCTCGGACTTCGAGTTTGCGCAGTGATGGATGTTTCTTCCTGATAGAATCATGTGTGGAGTGTATGAGAGACCACTGCCTAAGGTATATCTACTGCGAAACCTCAATGAGAGTTGAGCATGCCAGGAACAACAATAGGGCAGCACTTTGGTATCTCTGATGAGGCATGGTCCGAGATGCTCGGGGCCTGTGCCAGACATCCTGCTGTCCTTGCTGTCTATCTCTTTGGTTCTTCGGCCCGGGGTACCAGAAGGCCCTTCTCAGACGTCGATCTCTGTATCATCTCTTCACGCCATCTGAGTAGGGCTGAGAAGGAGGATCTGTTCAGCCATGCCGCACCTGGCTTTGACATCTCTTTTTTCGAGAACCTGCCCTTGAATATCAGGTACCGCATCTTCAGAGAGGGAAAAGTACTCTTCTGCCGTGATGAACTGCAGTTACAGCGCGTCCAGGGTGCCACCGTCAGCAGGTATCTGGACTTCTCTCATCTTCTGAGACGATGTTGTGCCCGTGTACTGGGGGAGCGCGATGTTTGATCACGAGCGCATTGCTGTGATACTTGCCGATATTCAGACCTATTGCGCTGACCTTAAGGAATTTGGGATTGCATCATCAGATGATCTCCGGGATAAAAAGACCTATTATGCCGTCTCGATGGTTCTCTTCTCTCTCCTCAATAGAGTGATCGATCTCGGCAGCGAGGTCGTCATGGGTGCGGATCTTGGGATTCCTGCAACCTATAGGGACATATTTCGTCTGCTTGAAAAAGGGGGGTACATCGACAGAAAGATGGCTCACTCTCTCTCGTCTCTTGTCTACTATCGAAATTTGCTCTCGCACGAGTATCATACTTTCGAACGCGACGACCTCATGGCGGTCATCTCGCATCTCCCTGAGATCACCCGGTTTGTCGCCTGCACCCGCGAGATCGTAAAAAAGAGATTGTGAACAGTCTACCGCTCCACGGCCCTGATATGGTCTTCGGTCTTCTTGGCCAGGTCTTTTTTCCCCTCGATCCGTGCGACCTCGCGCACCACCTCAAGGGCATGGACCGACTCCTCCAGAAAACCCAGGATATCTGCCGGGAAGACCTCGATCCCGTATTCTTCCAGGATTGTCTCGCTGATCTGGCGGTGGTCGAGCCCGGTCTCGCGGTATTCAAGGATCGTCTTCGCAAATTTTCGTTCTGGACACCCGCAGTTGGGGTTGTCTTTGCATTTGCAGGCGAGGAAGTCTCGGTGAATGTTGAGGAGTTGTTCCCTGATATGGTGGTCAAGGGACCGGGTGGTCATCGCCAGGGGGATCACCTCAAGAAACGCCGAGTTGAAGACGCGGTCAGGGACCCTGACCTTGATCACCCGCTCGATCTTTCTGGACGAACGGAACCTCGCCTTTTCTGCGATCACGCCGTTTCTCCAGGCACTTCGTCGAACTTTTTGAGCGACTTCACCGCCTCGACCATCGTCTCGATCTCGGCAAGCCACTCGTCAAAGATCGTCGGTTCGGCCTTGCTCTTCAGATAGGTCTTGCTCCACTTCCCGCCGTCGATGACCTGAGCCCCGATCGTGGCGGCGATCTCGAGCGCCGCCTCGGGGTCTTCTGCGGCCACTTTCCGTCCTTCTTTCACCAGTTCTTTCGTCTCGCCCTCGAACTCTCCTGCAAGGAAGGTCTTGCACGCGGCGAAGAGCGTGATCAGGGAGAGCTGCACGCCATCGACGATCTCGGCAACTTCGTCGTCTTCAGCGAGCGGCTGCATCACGATGGTCTCGACGCCTTCCAGTTTTTCGAGCGTTTCCTCCTGGGTGAACCGGCCGTTCTGGTGGAGTTTGACGATCTTGAGCACCGAGATGGTGATGTCCTCGACAAAACTCTTGAGGACCTGGAACCCCTCAGGCATCTCCTCAGATTCTGGGTCTCCTTCGAAGTCGGATTCCCTGAGCGTTCCAAGCCAGTTATTCCAGCGTTCTTCACTGTAGAAAATATAGAATAACTTCATGGGCTCCTGATTTTTTCCCCTCTTTTTGGCCATTGCAATAGAGGTAGAATACCTCGAATTAAAGAACTTTCTATCAGTGAAGAGCGGACCGGGGTTCTTTCAGGCAGGTTGGGGGAAAAGTGCTATATCTGATGCGAGGGATAGGGGGTTGCATGGAAATCGTTGTCGCAACTGACGGGGCTGGAGGGCTTGATGCCGTCGCTGCCACCGACTTTGGCCGGGGCGAGACCTTCACCTTTGTCACGGCCGCGGAGGGGGAGATCAGCGCAGTCAGGGTCGTCGAGAATGCCGGACACCGGGTCGCGGAGGGGGCGGGAATCGTCGCGGCCGAGCAGGTGGCCAGAGAAGGGGTCGAAGTGGCGGCCGCCGGGCACTTTGGCCCTCATGCCCAGGAGATCCTGGGTGAGGAAGGGGTCGTGATCGCCCTCGTCCCGAAAGTGACGGTGCGCGAGGCGGTCGAGCGTGTCCTGGCCCGTCTGGACGACGAGTGATCTCCCCAATCTTCTTTTGGTCAAAACGCCCACCCTCAGGGCATGCTTCCTGACTGTCTCCTGACCTACCTGAGGGCGCACGCCCCACTCGTCGTCGCGCTCTCTGGCGGGACCGACAGCGCCGTCCTTCTGGCCGTCGCGGTGACGGCCGGGGTGAAGGTGGCGGCGGTGACCGTGGATACCGGACTTGTCCCTGCTGAGGAGGTTGAGGTGGCGGCGCGGACCGCCCGGGCGTGTGGGGTGAGGCACGAGACGCTCTCTGTCGAGATGTGTGCGCAGGAGGCGGTGCGCGAGAACACTCCTGAGCGCTGTTATGTCTGTAAGAGGACGATGATGGAGCGGGTCATCGAGTGGGCAAGGGCGCATGGCTACCAGTATGTCGCGGACGGCACCCATGCCGATGACGTTCCCGAAGGGAGGCCAGGGATGCGGGCCCTTGCCGAACTCGGGGTGTTCAGTCCGTTTGCGGCCTGCGGGATTGGACGGGACGAGATCCGTCGGCTCGCGGATATATTAGGGGTCGAGGTGCGTCCTTCCTCCTCGTGCATGGCCACGCGCATCCCTGAGGGGGCCACCGTCACTGCCGGGGCGATGCGCCGGGCGTATGAGGCTGAGGAACTCCTGCGACGCGCCGGGATCCCTGGCAGGGTCAGGGTGCGGGTTTCCGGGCGGTCGGCACGAGTCGAGGTGCCTGAAGGATACAGGGGACAGGTGCGGTCGCTCGTGCCGGACATAAAGACGGTTGGGTTTGACGAGGTTGAGGTGGTCTGAGATGGGGACGGTGTTGGTGCGTTTTGGAGAACTCTTTCTTAAGAGCGAGAATGTGCGCAGGCTGTACCTGAGAAAACTTCATCATAATATGGACCTGGCCCTCACCGCCTGTGAGGTTGAGCACGAGTTCGAGGTGCACCGTGACCGTCTCCTGGTCCATGGCCCTGACCCTGCGGCGATCGTACGAGTGGCGGCCCGGACCTTCGGGCTTGTCGACGCCGCGGTCTGCACCCAGATCGGGGCCACCATTCCCCAGATGGGGGCAGCGGCCCTCGCCCTTGCAGAGCGACACCTGCGGGCGGGGATGAGTTTTGCGGTGCGGGCCAGGCGCCAGGATGTCGAGGGGATGACAAGCCAGCAGATCGGGGCCGAGGTCGGGAGCGTGATCTATGATGCGATCCCTGGCCTCAGGGTCGACCTCTCCCATCCTGACTATGAGGTCTTTGTCGAGGCGCGGCCCTATGGGGGACTGGTGTACGACGAGCGCCTCCCCGCGCCTGGCGGGCTCCCATACGGGACGCAGGACCGGGTGCTCTCTCTCCTTTCCGCTGGAATCGACTCGCCGGTGGCGACCTGGCAGGTGATGCGCCGCGGGTGCCTGGTCACCCACCTCACCTTTGATGCCGGACGGTGGCAGGGGTCGGACGTCCGTGCCGCCGTCCGCCGCCACCATGCCGCCCTCTCGACCTGGTGCATGGGCCATCCCCTCGACCTCCTCGTCGCCGACATGGAGCCCTTCTTCGAGGCGATGACCGGGGCCGCCGACCCCCACTACCGCTGCCTCCTCTGCAAACGCTTTATGTTCAGGGTGGCAAGCGGCGTCGCCAGGCATGAGGGGGCTCTCGCCATCGTCACCGGAGACAACCTCGGCCAGGTCGCCTCCCAGACCCTTGCGAACCTGGGCGTGATCGAGGCGGCCGCCGACCTCCCGGTCCTCCGCCCGCTCCTCACCTATGAGAAGAACGAGGCCGTCGCCCTCGCGCGCAGGATCGGAACCTTCGACGAGGACGCTGGCGACCTCTCCTGTGCGGCCGTGCCGAAGCGGCCGGCGACCCAGGCAAAGGTCGCAAAGATCGAGGGGGAAGAGGCGAAGTTCGGTCTCGATGAACTGGTCGACGAGGCCATCGCCGGGGTGAGACGGGTCAGGGCGAAGAACGGGCGGATCGTCAGGGAGGACGACCGGGCCTGATCAAAATTTGGATTGTTCTTCGGGAGGTTGGGGTTCCGGCCCCCCAGGAGGTGATGGTCGGCATGGAAAGGAGAGGCATTCATCCTTGAATACGACCAGATTGACCCCCATTTCAGGATCACCTCATCAAATCCGAGGTCAGATCGGACTTCTTTTTTGATCTTGCTATAGAGACGTTTGCTCGTGGAATGCGGGGAGGAAACCGGGCCTCTCAAGGCTCCAGAGTGTCCCGTATGATTGCCAGTAATGTTAATCTTCGGCCCCTCTCTGGTACGCCCCCCGGAGGGGTGGAAGAGGAGGCAGGATTGAGCGGGGATTTTCTGGAGGTGAGACAACCATGAAACTTATCCCAAAGATCGGTTCTGTAATGCTGAATGAAGATTGTACCACACCGCACTCCTGCATGGACTTGAAACATAGAATACAGAAACACTTTCAGATCAATTGGTTCTGTAGAAATCCTCTTGGTGAATCTCTCTGGCGGGGGGGCTTGCCGCCCCCCGAACTCCCCACCACACGATAGGTCGAGGACGGCAATCCTTCTTCAGGGAGGTCGAATATGCCTTCCCCGGCCCTATCATCATCCCGGGGTCCGGGAGCAGCGCCCCCGGCCAAAGAGGTGGGAAGGCGGGTGACACACGTCTCACCCCCACAAGAGGTGAGGGGTTCTACAGAGCAGAAAAATATGACTTTGAAAGTCTCTTATTCATCTTTATGAGCCCTTCTCAGATCATCTCTGACAGATCTCTGAGGTTACCATGAAAATGATCCCGATGATCGTCTCTCCATGTTTGGATGATGATTTGATCTCTTCAGGGTGATATACAGAGAATAAATCTTCTGAATAACTCTCTCCTTTGCCTTTCCGGCCCTATCTTCATCCGGGGGTTCGGGGGCAGCGCCCCCGACACGAGTGTGCCAGAAGGCACGTCGATCAGAGGTGCCGCCCGCATCGCAGACTCTTCTCCGCAGTTTCGCACCGGGGGGTTGCACCCCCCGGACCCCCCACGAAGAGGATAGGTGGGGGCGGCGATGGGACAGGATCGCCACCGACTCTCCTGTCTTGAAAAAGAGCGATCAAGCAACGAGAAATGTTCATCCCATATGCTTGAACCCGGAATTCATGCAAAATGCTACAGAGTCTAGTGACTCTTTCCAGAACAAAAAGAGAACCTGCACCGGCCCCATCCACAGGGCCGGCACTATTGATCTTACGGCGAGACGACCGAGAGGCCGTGCTCCTCGGCGATCTCGGTATAGGCCTGTGCGACATACTCGGCCTGGGCACGGGTGATCCCGTAGGTGTTGAACTTCCAGACCTTCGTCGCCCCAGGGATCACGCCCATGATCCCCTTCTTCTTCAGGGCCGAGGAGAGGAAGAAGCCGCGTTTTTTGTGGGTCTCGGCGACCCTGTCAAAGGATCCGGTGGTGTCGACCCTGGTCAGGGTGTGGCGGCGCGGCAGCTCAGACCTGACCTCGGTCCCCTCGATGGACCTGAGAGCGTCGACGACGAGACGGCTGTTTTCGAGGTGCTCGTCCCAGTGCTGCACCCGCTCCTGCACGTGCGGGAACGAGGCCATCATCCCCATGAGGGTGACGCCCATCAGGGTGCACCCCATCATCTCTACCTCCTTGATCCCGAAGGTCCGGCCGGTGACGTCGCCCTTGATCTTGGTGGTCCGAAAGACCTCCTCAGCACGCTCAGAGGTCGTCGCCAGGACGCCGGACGGGGCCGGGGCGGCCATGCTCTTGTGGCCAGAGCCGACGACGAAGTCGGCGCCCAGAGCCTTCCCGTCCACCGGCATGATCCCGACGGTATAGGCCCCGTTGACCAGGACCGGGATGTCGTGGCTGTGGGCGACGCGGGCGATCTCTTTGACCTCATGGAGGTTGCCGTACTGGTAGTCGACCTGGTCGATAAAGAGCAGGACAGGCGGGCGCCCGAAGGTCTTCTCCGCCTCCTCGATCCTGGCCTCCGCCGCGTCGGCCGTGATGATATTTGCCTCGTTCTTCGGGATCTCCAGCGGCACCCCGCCGGCATTCTCGACGGCGATGAACTCGGTGTAGTGGGAGAGTCCGGTGAGCATCACGGGATCGCCCTTCTGGACGTACGTCCCTGCGACTGCCTGGAAACCGCGGCGGGCCCCGGGCACCACCCGCGCCGCGTCCATCCCGACAAACTCTGCGAGGTCCTGGTGGAAATCGGCGATCGGCGGTTTTTTGATGTAGTCGAGCCTGAAGGGTTTCCTGCAGTTGTCGCAGACCGAGTAGCCATCGCCATAGGCGATGACCGCCTTCATCGCGTCGGCGGTCAAGCGTCCCCCGGCCTGGATGGGGTCGATGTTGATGTACATCTCCTCGACATCACGCAGTTCGATCTTGGAGGTGCACCTCACCTGACCATCTCCTGCTCGATGATCTTTACCTGTTTTTGCAGTTTCTCCACCTTCTTTGCGACAGATGCCTGTTGCTCCTCATCGAGGTCATGCGTCGGCGCGGTCTCCCGCATCAGCGCCCGCAGGTCGGTGAGGAGGAACATGGCCTGAAAGATTGCGTCCACGGCCCGCTGCGTCATATAATCACCACCCTCATATTGTGCCTCCGCAATAAATAGTGGTGACGCTCTCGCCTTTACTTTCGGGGTGCGGAGATTATTGCTATATATGACAGCAGACTGAGGGATCACTGGGCATGAAATGCGTTCATATCGCCGATACACACCTTGGCCTTGCGGCCTTCCATAAGATCGACCCTGATACCGGGATGAACCTCCGGGAACGTTTGGTCTATGAGAATTTTCTGGCGGCCGTCGACGTGATCATACGCGAGCGTCCTGACGCCGTGGTGCATGCCGGCGACCTCTTCCACCAGGTGAGGCCAAAGACCAGGGCCTACACCACCGCTCTGGAGGGACTCGACCGCCTGGCCGAGGCCGGGATCCCGCTGGTCGTCATCGCCGGCAACCACTCGATGGCCAAGACGCGGTATACCCAGTCCCCTTTTGCGGTCCTTGAATATCACGGCGCCGAGGTGCACGCCGCGTACAGATATCAATATGAGACGGTGGAACTGGGCGACACCCTCTTCCATCTCATTCCAAACATGCTTGAGGCCGGCGACTACCGCCGGGCCTTCGACGAGATTGCGCTCTCCTCATCTGGCCCGAATGTCATGGTCACCCACGGGCTGGCAAGCATGGTCGCGGATAAGAAACTCCACACCATCGCCGAGCATGAGATCGACAGCACCATGATCTCAGACGCCTTCGAGTACATCGCCCTTGGTCACTACCATGGGCAACTCTTGGTCGGGGCAAATGCCTGGTACAGCGGTTCCATCGAGTACTGCACCTATGGAGAACTGCGAGACCAGAAAGGGGGACTGGTGGTCGATACGCAGAGTGGGGAGGTCAGGCATCTCGACCTCCCGCACACCCCTATGTACGACCTTGGGACCATCGAGGGCGCCGGGCTCTCTGCCCGCGAAGTCGTCGATGCCGTGGCCGCGAGGGTGGAGAAGGTCGAAGAGGCGCGCGCGATGTGCCAGGTCACGATCGCCGGCGTGGAGCGGGAGACCCTCCACGCCGCCGCCAGAATCGGCCCTGGCGAGTGTGCCGGGCACCTCCTTGACCTGAAGATCAGGGCCGAGTGTGCTGAGGAGGACCGGCCCCGCCTCGGCGCCGACGACCTCTCAGGGGTCGATTATGTCGCGGAGTTCGGGAGATTTCTTGCAGATAAACATCTTCCCGGATCGAAACACGACTATGCCCTCAAAAAGGGGCAGGAGGTGCTGAAGCGGGTGATCAGGGAGCACGCGGAGGGCGACGATGCTGCTGCATAGACTGGTCCTCCGTAACTTCAAGCGCTACCGCGACGAGGAGATCAGGTTCTGCGACGGGATCACCGGGATCGTCGGGAACAATGGGGCCGGGAAGAGTTCTCTCACCGACGCCATCCTCTTTGCGCTGTATGGGGTCCAGGGAGGGGTGGACGCCGAGTATGTTGTCTCCTCCTTTGCCGGTCCCAAGGACCGCTGCGAAGTGCGCCTCGAATTTGCGGCCGCTGGCGAGGAGTATGTCGTCCAGCGGACCTTCAGGAAAACAGCCAACTCGACGCAGCACAAGGCCTCGCTCTTCATGCTCGGCGGCGAGAAGCAGTTGGCCGAGGGGGTGAGTGCCGTCGCTTCTGAAGTGCAGCGGGTTCTTGGCATGGGTCCTTCAGACTTCAGGAGCACGGTCTTTGCCGCGCAGAAAGACCTGCTCGCCCTCCTGGACGAGCGCCCGGCAGCGCGGAAGGAATGGTTCATGAAGATGCTCGGGATCGACTATCTCAAGGAGGAGGGGCAGGCGGTCCTGAAGGCAGAACTTGAGGGTGTCGAGCATGAGATCGGGAGGGGGGGCGGCGCCCTCTCGGTCCTTGACGAGGACAGGGTGCAGGAGGCCCTTGAAGCATGCCGGGCCGAGGTGGCCAGGACCGGCGAGCAGGTGGAGGCCTGTCATAAGAGTCTCTCGAGCCTTGACGTCGAGGCACAGGAAATCGAGGCCGAGCGTGAGACTCTGGAGGCCGCTGAGCGGGAGGTCATCAGGCTCTCGGAGACAGAGGCAACATGCAGGAGAGAGATCGACCGCCTGAGGTTCGAATCGACCTCGCTTGAGGGTGAAATCGAGGCGGTCTCGAAGAACCTCCGCGATTACGATGCCCTCGCAACCTCTGAGAAGGAGTATGAAGGGATCGTCTCCACCTATGATGAGTGGAGAGGACAGAAGCATGAGCACGACCTCCTTGTCGAACGGCGTGCGTCTCTCCACGCTGAGAAGGCGCGAGAAGTTGAACGGCTCGATGCTCTCTCGGCCACCCTTGCGCGGCTCGACGTCGACGCCGCACGGTGCCGGGAACTCAAACCCTCGGTCAGGCGGCGTGAGGAAGTGCGAGGAGAACAGGAGGTACTGAAGGCCGAGGAAGAGCAGCACCGTCACCTCTGTGAGAGTCTTCGTACCGCTGAACAGCATTTTTCTGGAATCGAGAGGAGGACAGCCGCTCTCAGTCGGGAGGTGGCGGCGCTCAGGCAGAAGGACGCCGAACGCTCCGGATTTGAGCCAGAGGTTGCGAGGTACGACGACTGTCGTCGTCTCAAGGAGGTGCTTGATGAGGCGGCGGGCCATCACCGCGAGGCTCTCCGCCTCCGTGAGGAGGCCCGCTCGGTGAGGAACGAGTGTGCCGCTCAGGAAGATGTCATCCGGGGGCTTCGGCGCGATGCGGAGGGGCTCGGCGATCCGGTTGCGGCGCTGGAGGAGGCGGAGAGGAAGCGTGCGACCCTCGCCTCGTCCCTGGTCGCCACCAAGGCCGGGCGCGAGGCCGCCGCCAACCGGGCGGTATCGGCAAGAGAGCACCTGCAAGAGATCGAGGCCCTTGGTCCGGACTCGCTCTGCCCCACCTGTCACCAGCCTCTCAGGACACACTATCCTGATCTGGTTGCCGATCTGGAAGAGGAGGCCACTGCGGCTGAGCGAGAGGTCGGTGCACTGGACGACGGGATCGCTGGCATCGAGCGCGAGCGTGCGGCCGTAGAGGAGGATATCGCCGGCATCGCCGAGCGCTGCCGCACTCTCCAGGAACTGCAGGCCAGGATCGCTGCCAGAGAGGAAAGCCTCGCTGAACAGGGTCATAGATGCGATCTCCTTACGGCCGGGTATGAGACTGAGGAGGAGAAGATCGCCGTCCTCGGTATCGGTGCCTACGACCCCGGGCGCCATGAGGAGATCGTCAGGGAACTCGCGTTCCTCTCAGAACTCAAGGTCCGATATGACAGGTTGGCAGGGGAGACGGCGGCCATGCCCGAGAAAATCGAGGCCCTTGACGCCCTTGACGCCGAGGGGAGCGTGGCCCTCCTTGCCGTCGAGGTGGCGCGTGCCGACTGTGCGGCCCACCCCTATGACCTGGACCGCAAGGCCAGGCTCGAAGAAGAAGCAGGGCGGCTTGAGGTGCTCTGGCAGGAGTACCTCGCGGCCGGGGCCAGGTGTGAGGGGCGACAGAAGGTGGAGGACGATTACAACGCGGTGAAGAAGGAACTCGTCCGTCTGGACAGGACTCTTGACGACTGCACCGCCGGGATTGAGGCCGTGGGCTTTGACTCAGACGTCTACGCGGGTCTCGGCGAGGAGAGGGAGGTGGCCGAGGGGCGGCACCGTAGATATCTTGCCCTTGCCGGGGAGGCGGCACGTCTCCCCGACCTGCAGAGACGGAGATCCGCGCTCGCTTCAGAGATCCATGCGGCCGAAGAACACCTCACAGAGGCTCTGGCGGCGAGAGGGGCCCTGAACTTCGACCCCGATCGCCTTGCGGGGGTGCGTGCCCGCGCCCGCAGCATCGCCGAGAAGACTCAGGCGCAGCGGGAAGAGGTGAGCCGCTTCAAGACCGAGATGGTGCATCTCAAGGAGCGCGAGGAAGAACTGAAGAAAAAATTGCAGCAGGTTGGAGAAATCAGAAGAGAGATCGAGAGCCTCGAGGAGGAAGAGGAGAACCTGAAGTTGACCCGTTCTCTCCTCTCGGAGTACACCGCCTATCTTCTCGGCGTCGTGCGCGGGCGCCTGGAGGGGGTCGTCGGCGAGGTACTTGGCGAGATCACCGACGGCCGCTACGACACCGTCACCTTTGACGACGACTTCACCCTCATGGTCAACGACATGGGGGCCGACTATCCGGCCGCACGCTTCTCTGGCGGCGAACAGGACGATATCGCCATCGCCTTGCGCATCGCCCTCTCCAGGTACCTTGCGGCCATGCGCGGGATGGGCGACCCTGCGGTTCTGATCTTTGACGAGATCTTTGGGAGCCAGGACGAGGGGCGGCGGGCCAACCTGATCAGGGCCCTCAGGACGCAGGAAGCCCACTTCCCCCAGATCTTTCTGATCTCCCATATCGGTGAGGTCCACGAGGAGTTCGAGACGACCCTCAGGGTCGAACCTGGCCCTGGTCCAGAGAGTCATATCGAGGAGGTCTCCTGGTGATCCCCCTTGACAGGACCGACCTTGCCGGGGTGCTGGGATATCTTGGGACGATCCGTCCTGCCGATCTCCCTTCGCGGTTTGCCAGGGCCGGTGGGTATGATGCCTCGTCTTTTCTCCCCTGTGCGGCCGGGTGGGACGGTTACTTCTCGGCGGTGGACGGGAGCAATGCCATGGTCCTTGAGAGCGGCAGTTTCTCTGTCGCCCTTGTCAGGGCGGTCGAGACGACCTTTTCCGGGGCCAGGCGCGCCCATGCCGGGGAGACCTCCCTGCGTGCCTTCAGGATCGGGCCTGAGACCGAGAACCCGGCCTATCACGATCTCTATACCGAATGTTTTGAGAACGCCCCGATCAGTCCCCTTAAAAATGAGGACCGCTCCCGCGCCGCCGCTGTCTTCAGGGACACCCTTGAGTATGCCACTGCGAACCGTCTTGTCTCACACCTCGACCCTGGAGACATTCTTGTGCTGGACGGCGCCCTCAGGGTGGACCACGAGAGCCTCCGCCCGGTCCTCATCAGGGTCCTGAGAGAAGCCAGGCGGCGCGGAATCCTCGTCGCGGCGGTGACCAAGATGGCGGCCTCCACCTGGGGTGGGGGGATCCCCCTTGTCCCTGCGGCCGCGGCCCTTGCCTGTGACCTGGGGGTGAAGGGGCCGTGGTACCTGGAGGTGCCCCCTGAGGTCATGGACGTCGAGCGTTACCAGGAGTGGCATTTTGGTGACACCTATGTCGCTTCCCTCCACCCCAGGGCCCCCCTGGCCTTCAAGGTGGAGGTGCCTGAAGGCACCTCGCCCCACGTCGTCGAGACCACCTTCGCCGCCCTCGCCTCCTATGCCGACGACGGCCGGGTCACCGGTTACCCCTTCCCCCTCTTCGACGCCCACCGCCTTGCGACGATCACACAGGACCAGGTCGACCAGGTACGGCAGGCCCTGATCATGGGGATGAGCGAGCAGGGCATGACAGGGAACGAATTCCAGGCATATTTTGGTGATATCCATGACAGATTTGCATCCTATCGATGACGACGACTCGGCCAAGTACCGGCTCATCGGCGAGAGCGTCCTTTCGTACCGCTTCATCGTCCCGCATGACGCAAGGGTCTATCTCGGCGACCTCCTCAAGATCGTCGACCAGACCAAGGGCCTGACCTTCTATGCGAAGGTGAGCGAGATACGGCATGCCTGCAACTTTGCGGACCCGAGGTGGGACACGAGGGCCTATGGCCGCCGGTTCTACGAGATGGGAGAAGACGTCTTCCTGGAGGTGGCGGCGGTCCCGCTCGGCTACGTCGACGAGGCCGGGACGTTCAGGAAGCCAAACACCCTGCCCTCCAAGTTTTCTGAGGTGGTCGCCGACCCTGATGCCGCAGACTTCGCCTTCCTGAGAGGTGAGATGGGCGAGATCGAGGTCGGGCTTCTCAAGAACGGGCTCGGCGTCGTCGAAGGCGTCCCGGTCGCCCTCCACGCGAGGGTGATGGCCCAGCACATGGGCGTCTTTGCGACCACCGGCATGGGCAAGAGCAACTTCATGAAGGTCTTCTCCGCCTCATGCATGAAGGCGCAGCAGTTTGGGATGCTCATCGTCGATCCGCACGGCGAGTACGCGACTGGGGGGCGTTCGTCCACCGGCGATCCCACCCAGGGGCTCCTCCATTATACGGCAGGGAGGGACGGGCTTGCGGTCTTCACCATCGACAGGGAGAAATTGAAAAAATATCACCTCAACCGTCTCTGGCTCGAGTACGACGACATCAGGGCCTCTGACCTGAACATCCTCTTCGATCATTCAGAGGCACAGCACGACATCCTCGAACTCCTCGGCGGGGTGCGGGGGTCAGACCTCGTCGCCTTCTTTGAGGAGAATGATTTTGACACTTTCGACGCCCACACCTATGAAGGGCGCTTCAGGTGGATCGCCGAGAAACTGCGCACCTCCCAGCCTGGTCCGCTCACCGTCCTCAAGCGCCACTTCGAGATCCTGACTGAGAGGAACGACTCGTTCTTCAGGAGAGAGGGCTCGGCCCTCCCTGAGATCATCAAGGCCCTTGACGAGCACAAAGTGGTCCTCATCGACATCCCTGGCATGAGTGAGCGGAGCGAACTCTTCGTCCTCTCGGTGATCACCCGCAAGATCATGGCTGGCCACCGCGAGTGGGGGGTCGACAAGGAGGAAGAGCCACCGCAGGTGCTCATTGCGATCGAGGAGGCGCAGCGGGTCCTTGGTACCGGCGGTCGTCGGACCCAGATCTTCCGCGAGGCGGCGATGGAAGGGCGGAAGTTCGGGGTCGGACTCTGTGTCGTCACCCAGCAGCCCAAAAACATCGACCCGCGGGTCCTTGCCCAGCTCAACACCTTCGTGGTGATGGGACTTGGCGACAGGGGCGACCGCGAGACCATCGCGAGCAGTGCAAAACAGGATCTCTCGAAGATGGACACCGAGATCCAGACCCTGGACACCGGGGAGGCGGTCATCTCCACCCTGAAGATCCCCTTCCCGGTGAGCACAAAGATCCATGCCTTCGATCCCTACATTCAGAGATTGAACAAGGAGGCCAGGCGCCCGATCGATGAGGGGTTGAAGCGGGGTTTTGTCTGAAGGGAGGGCTCTGTAGACCCTCTCGCCAATCCCTTGGTATGGGCGTGATTCAATCGCCTTCCCACATCTTCTCGTCGGAGGTTGCGCTCCCGGCCCCCTGGAATGGCGATGAGGGTAGGAAGGCATAATAGACGGATATGAAGTGGGGGCTACTGTCCTCGACAAATCTTGTGGTGGGAGAGCGGGGGGCGGCGAGCCCCTCACCAGAGAAAACGATCCAGAGGATTTGCCATGAAAATATCCTGAAAATTATCTCTCCAGAACACCTTCGAGGATTGATACACAGATTGCAGATATCTCTCCTGAATGATCGAGCCTCTGCCTTCCCGTGCCCATCTTCATGCCAGGGGTCCGGAGGCAGGGCCCCCGGCATGATGGTGTGGGAAGACCACGCCGATCAGAGGTGCCGTCCTCATCATAGATCTGTCCTGTCATCTTGCGCTGGGGGGCGTACCGCCCCCCTGGACCCCCAGACGAGGATAGATGGGGGCGGCTATTCGATGATGTTCCCACGTGGTATCTTGCTCGAAAGGAGGAACACAGATGAGTGCACGAGCAGGAGACCCACGATCATTTTCATCCCGTATGCCTGAGCGAGGGGTTCATGCCAGATTCTACAGAGCCGTAATTTGAAAGAACGCGCTCTTCAAGATCTTTTCTTCCCGATCTTCCTTTCAGGCGATGAAACTCCAGGCGCGATCTCTGAGGGAAGAGCACCGACCCGGCCTCATCTCGTAAATTTCAAAAGAGCCGTTTTGGCAAAAGTGAGAAAAATTCTACAGATCTTGAAGACGTGATCCCTCGTCCCGGAGGAGAGGCGATCACTTCTTCGTTTCTGCATCGATCTTTCTGATCGAGACGCAGTTGATCACCGGTTCTCCTGCCACCACAAAGCGGCGGATCACCATGCCGAGCACCTCGACGACATCGTCCTTGTTGATGTCCTCCTGGGGAGAGGTGAACATCTTCGCTGAGATCGCCCCAGTCCGGTCGGCGACGGTGAACTGGGGTCTGTTGAGGAACTTGAATGAAGCACGTTCCACGACGCCCTTGATCCTGACCGGTTTGTTGAGCAGACTCTCGTTGATCATCCTGACTGAGTAGTTCTTTGCCTCACGCTCATAGACCGGGACCAGGTCGATGTACTGGTTCTGGCTCATGTAGTTGAGGGCAGCAGGAATGATCAGCAGGAGGACCAGGGACGGGACGGCCCAGAGAAGGATCGAATTGTCTCCGGTGATGACGACACTTGCAATGACCACAAGCAAAAAAAAGACGAACACGGCCAATGGGAGGGCCGAGATTCGTACATTTACTTTCCCGATTTCCATTGTACGGTACTCTTCTGCGCTGCACTCACTTGAGTGCTGCGATCTCCTTCTTGAAGGCGACCCAGTAGATCACACCCACGAAGAGCAGACCACCGATGATGTTGCCGATGGTGACGAGGATGATGTTGTTGGTCCACATCGTCACCCAATTGAGACCCTGTACCTTTGCGATCCCGATGGTCGCAATCTGTTCAGCAGACAGGTACGGGGCAGTCATGATGCCTGCCGGGATGAAGTACATGTTTGCGACACAGTGCTCAAACCCGGAGGAGACGAAAGCCATGATCGGGAACCAGATCCCGACGATCTTGCCGATGGCATCGTCTGCGCAGATCCCGAGAAGGATTGCCAGGTTGACGAGCCAGTTACAGCCGATAGCCTTGAGCAGGAGTGACAGGGACGCCATGCCGCCGCTATATGCGACTTTTCCTGCGGCAATATTCACTGCGGTCACACCGAACGCGGTCGCAGAGCCTACGCCTGCAGCCGTCCAGGAGGTCAGCGGGCCATATGCCATCAGGAATGCGTAGAAGACCGAGCCGATGAGGTTGCCGATGTAGACCCAGATCCACAGGTTGATCACGCTGGCCCATGAGACCTTGTGGATGAACGCGGCCATCGGGGCAAGCATCGCGTCTCCGGTGAAGAGTTCAGCACCAGTCAAGATGGTGATGATAAGCCCGACGGGGAAGACGGAACCCAGAATAAACTTTGCGAAACCCACACCAAGGGTAGCTCCGAGACCTGTACTACAAACCGTTGCAAGCCCGGCACCCATGGCAATGTAGGCGCCTGACATGAACCCTCTCAGGATCATGTTCCAGGCCGGCAGGGATACTTTGTATTTTCCCGTGTCGCCTGCCTTTGCGACAATCGCTACTGGAGGATGGAACACCATTACTTTACACCTCTTAAACGTCCGACCTATACCGACTCTATAAAGTCTTTCTGTATAGGTCATTCTACACTCTCGTGAGATATTATTAAAGACTTTCTAAATAATCCTGTGAAGGGGAGCAACTTCCAATTTTGGGCCCCTAATGGGCTTGTTCAGATGTTCAATTCTCTCCATTAACAGTATGGGAATGTAAACGATCTCTGTCCTTTGAACTGAAAAAATCCTGCAGACAGGAATGCTCAGGCCTGCTCTTTTGGGCCTGTGCCCATCACGGCGCGCAGATCTTCACCCCCTGTATATGCGAGACATATGCCCTGATCCAGATATTTTTCTCTGGTTTTTGCTCTGGAAAAACCTTCACTCATTTCTGGTATGAGCATGACTCACCTGCCGTCCCATAATCTCTTGCCGGGAAGGCAAAATCGGCGACCATAACGAAGGGGCGGCGAGCCCCCCGCAGAAGATTTTGAGGAGGATGGCAATCCCTTTTTTGGGCTCTGTAGAACCCCTCACTGATCGTGGGGAGAATGCCTATTCATCCGCCTACCTATAGTCTCCTGCCAGGGGCGGCACGTCCCCGGCCAGAGAGATTCATCAAGAGGATTTACCATGAAAATGATCCAGTCGTTCAATTCTGGAGTTATGGATGAGAATTCGAACGCACTAATTACCCCCAGAACTGATACGTAGAGGAGAGAGACACCTTCTGAACGATCAGACTCTCTGCCTTCCCACCCCATCTTCATCCCGGGGTCCGGGGGCAGAGCCCCAACATGTGGGAAGGCACGTCGATCAGGCGTGCCGCCTCCATCATAGATTCTTTCCCGCCATCTCGCGCCGGGGGAAACCCCCCGGACCCCCTATGACGAAGATAGCCGAGGGGCGGCATGATGCTCGACTCTGATTCGCTCCCCGTTTGTAAGGATGAGGGTCAAGAATTGATCAAATTTGATATGAAATTTTTATCCCGTATTCTTGGGGCGGGCGCTCGCTTCATGGTGAATTCTACAGAACCCTTTTTAGAGGATCATCAGGGATGCCTTCCCGCCCCCTCTTCATTCCTTGGGTGCGGGCGGCACTCGCCCTCGTATGATGGTGGGGGAAGACATGTCGATCAGGGGTGCACCCCCCAATCGTTGAATCTTCAGTGTCATCTTGTGCCCGGGGGCCGTGCTCCCCGGAACCCCCCACGGAGAGAGGAGAGGCGGGGGCGGCAATGCAGTGGACTTTCCATCTGTTGTCCTGCTCCAGAGGGGGAGTACGGGTTCTGCCCAATCCAGAGACCACGATCATTCTCATTGCCACGGGTATCCACCCAGGGTTCATGCAGAATTCGGCTCTGTAGAAACCGTCTTGATGGTTCTTTTCGAAGGGGGGCTTGCCGCCCCCCGAACCCCCCGCGCAATGATAGACGGTGGACGGCAATCCTCTCTTCATGGTCAATTTTGTGCCTTCCCGGCTCTATGGTGGTCCTGGGGGTCCGGGGGCAGAGCCCCCGGCGTGATTGTGTGGGAAGGCGATTGAGTCACTCTTGCACCGAGAGGAAGTGAGGGTTTCTACAAAGTCCAGAATTCTACAAACCCTTGAATTCAGGAAATTCTTTTCTCCTTTCTCTGGCAAGTACCTACAGCATGTCAGATAGCGCCACCCCCTTTCAGCGGATCTTTCTGATTGCCGTGATTGTCGGGGTAATTTCTGGTGTAGGTGCCCTTCTCTTCTTCGAGGCCCTCAAGATCGGGACCAGGTTTTGTATGGGCACCATTGTCGGGTTTCAAATCCCTGAAGAAGGGCAAACCATGGCCGAGATCGCCCTCTGGTCTGCGCCCCAGGACCCCTGGCTGATCCTCCCGGTGATCTGTCTGGGTGGCCTTCTCTCCGGTCTTCTCGTCTATACCTATGCCCCTGAAGCCGAGGGACACGGGACCGATGCTGCGGTCAAGGCCTTTCATGGGGAAGGGCGGATCCGGCACCGTATCCCTCTTCTCAAGGCGCTCACCGCCGTCATCACCATCTCCACCGGCGGGAGTGCAGGACGTGAAGGGCCTACCGCCCAGATGTCGGCCGGGTTTGGTTCGATGGTCGCGGATTATCTTGGACTCTCAGAGCGTGAGCGGCGGATCGCCATTGCCACCGGTATCGGTGCCGGTATCGGTACGATCTTCAAGGCCCCTCTCGGCGGGGCGATCCTTGCTGCCGAAGTGCTGTACACCCGTGACTTCGAGGCCGAGGCGATCGTCCCCGGGTTCTTGGCGTCGGTCATCGGGTATGCGATCTTCGGGAGTGTCGAAGGCTTTGAACCGGTCTTTTTCCCGGTTGGCGTCGAGTGGACGGTCGCCCAGATCCCGCTCTTCCTCTTCCTCGGCGTGGTCTGTGCAGGGGCGGGGCTGCTGTACATCAGGACATTTTACGGGACAAAACGAGTCTTTGCCACATTTTTCGAGCGCCATCATCTCCCAAAACATATCAAACCCCTTTCAGGAGCCTTTCTCACCGGCCTGCTCGTCGTCGGCCTCATCTATCTCTCTCCTGAGACTGCAGTCGTCGGGCTTGCCGGACTTGGCACCGGGTATGGCTTCATCCAGCTTGCCCTGTACTCGATGCTCCCTCTCTCGGTCCTCCTCTTCATCCCCCTGGTCAAGATCCTCACCACCTCGCTGACCATCGGGTCAGGGGGGAGCGGCGGGGTTTTTGCACCTGGCCTGGTCATCGGTGCCGCTACCGGCGGTGCAGTCGGGTCGGCGTTTCATCTGCTGGCCCCCTCCTATGTACCTCCAGAACTGGTGCCCGGGTGTGTGGTGGTCGGGATGATCGCCTTCTTCGGCGCCATCTCCAATGCCCCCATCGCCGTGATGATCATGGTCGTGGAGATGACCGGCAACTTCTCGCTCTTTGTCCCGGCGATGGGTGCGGTGGCGGTCGCCTATGTCCTTACCGGCGAGGAGACGATCTTTGTCGAGCAGGTGCGCACCAAGGCACAGTCCCGTGCCCACCGCGGGGAGTACGAGGTGGACATCCTGGAAGGGATCAGGGTGAGAGACGTCATGATCCCGCGCTCTTCCCTCATCGCCCTTGCCCCCGGCGACACCTGCAGGCGGGTCCTCGACCTGGTCAACTCCACAGAGCACACCGGTTATCCGGTCCTTGAAGGGGACCGGATCGTCGGGATCATCACGACCAGGGACGTCAGGGCGTTCCTTGCTACCGGTGACCTTTCCCGTCCGGTCAATGAGGCGATGAGCGCACCGGTGGTGACAGTCCCTGAGGACCATACGCTGGAGGAGGCGTTGCAGCGTATGATGGAGCATGATATCCACCATCTCCCGGTGGTCGCGGAGGGGACTCCCGGCCGCCTGGTCGGGTTCATCACGAGGACTGACCTGATGCTGGCCCATACCCGACACCTTGCCTCTGGTGGGCGGGCCTGAAGACATTTTTTCTGGACCAGGCCCTCTCCCCATCCTTTTGGCCATATCAAATAGCTCCAATATTATTTGCCTGATCTGGATAAAACGCAAAAATTTAGCTCTGATTATGACGAGATATTATATGGAAACGAAGGCCATCTTTCTTGGACGTGACCCCTCCAGACCCCCATGAACATGATGCCATGCGCTCCCCCTGGTCTGTGCCTGGTGCTGATTGGGTCCAGTTGCACGAATATGGAGACGATCTCTTCTTCTGTTTCTCCCAGGATGGCAGGGTTCTTCATCTCAATCGTGCGGCCAGGGAGGTGCTTGGGTATGGTGAGGGGGGGCAGATCCCTGCAACTGTTGATGCGCTTGTCGCCCCTTCAGATCGTACATGCCTCTCCAGACTCCTGGTGCAGGCGGCAGA
Source organism: Methanofollis sp. W23 (assembly GCF_017875325.1). Taxonomy (NCBI): domain Archaea; kingdom Methanobacteriati; phylum Methanobacteriota; class Methanomicrobia; order Methanomicrobiales; family Methanomicrobiaceae; genus Methanofollis; species Methanofollis sp. W23. The sequence goes on from NZ_JAGGMN010000001.1 coordinate 142,431, forward strand.
GGGGGAAAGTCCTGGTGAGGTCGAGGTGTCTCTTCTGGGTGCGGGGGGAGGGGAGGTCTTGGTCTCTGGCGGTCTTCTCTGCTGCGGCAATGGGCACGATGTGGCTGTCATCGGATTATTTTCCCTGATCCAGGAGGACCACCAGGGTGAACGTGTCTTCAGGGAGATGTTTTACACCAGTCCCACGGCTATGGCCGTAACCAGTGCAGGGGACGGCAGGTGTGTTATGGTTAACAGGGCGTTTTCCACCCTGCTTGGATGCGGTTCTCCGGAAGTTCTGGGAAAGACCCCAGAAAAATTGGGGATCTGGACTGATCCTGATGATTATTTCCCATTGGTCCGCGGGCTGGGGGGGTCGGGGTCATTCAGGGAGATGGGGGTGCGCCTCCTGCACAGGGACGGCACCGCGCTGGAGTGTATCGTCACCGCACGGGGTTTGATGCTGGGGGGCCTGCCCCACAATCTCCTGGTCATCCGCACAACCGACCAGGCCCGGTTCCATGCCATCCTCAACAGGGTTAATGATGCTGTCGTCCTCCATGAGATCGAGGAGGATGGTCTCCCAGGCCGGATCGTTGATCTCAATGAGAGGGCCTGTTCCCTGTTTGGATCTTCGTGGGAAGATCTCACCGGTCGGCCCTTCAAGGATTTCCTCCTGGTATCAGAAGAGGAAAAAGTCCTTTCAATCGTTCGCGCCCTCAGGGACGAGCGACGGGTCACCGCCGAGGTCATGGTCCTCAGGGAAGATGGAAGAGAGGTGCCTGTCGAGGTCAGTGCTCACCTGTATAAACAGAACGGGTCAGAGGTCGTCCTCTCGGTGATGCGCGACATCAGCGAGCGGGTCGAGAATGAGAAGAAGATCAGGGAGGCAAACCAGCGGTTCAACCTCCTCCTTGACACGCTTCCGGAACTCGTGTACTTCAAGGACCGCGAGAAAAGGCACCTTGTCGTGAACAATGCCCTTGCTGAGATGGCAGGGATACCAAAAGAAGAGATCGTCGGGAGGACGAGTGCGGAGTTTCTCCCCCCTGCATTTGCCGTCCAGTGTGACCTGACCGACACTCGACTCCTGAGAGAACGGACAATCGTCGCTTCGCGTGAGTCGGTGGAGAGTGAGGGGGGGAGTGTTTTTACCTTTGATACCACCAAAATCCCGGTCCTTGATGAACATGGGGAGGTCGGGTACTTTGTCGGGGTCAGCAGGGATATCACTGAACAGAAAAGGGCCGAAGAAGCTCTCCGTACCTCTGAAGCAAAATACCGGATGCTCTTTGAGACGGCGAGCGACGCGATCTCCATCTTCGACCGCGAAGGGCGCTTCCTTGAGGCGAACAGGGTGACGTGTGAACGTCTGGGCTACTCAAGGGACGAACTGCTCACGATGAACAGGGCCGAGATCAACACCCCTGTTCACCGGGAGAGGATCGCCGGGCGGATCCGCACTCTCTTTGAGAACGGCCAGGTCATCTATGAGACCGATCATCTCGCCCGGGATGGTCGGGTGATCCCGACCGAGGTGAACTGGCATCTCATCGAGTACGAGGGCCGGCCTGCGGTCCTCTCAATTGCACGAGATATCACCGAGCGCAGGAGACTGGAGGAGGAACTCAGGCGGTCGGTGGAGACCTACCAGACGATCTTTGAGAACACTGGTACGGCGATGGTCCTGGTCGATGAGGACACCACATTTGTCCTGGTCAACTCGGAGATGGAACGGATCTTTGGCTACCGGAGAGATGAGCTTGAGGGTCGGATGCAGTGGACCGACCTGGTCGTGCAGGAAGACCTGGAAAAGATGCAGGAATACCACACCAGGAGGAGAAAAGCGTGGATGTCGGTCCCCAGGAGGTACGAGTGCACCGCGATTGCCAGGGACGGCCGTCATCTCTGTCTTCTCCTGACCGTCTCCCTGGTCCCCGGGACAGAGCAGAGCATTGCCTCGGTGATCGACATCACTGAGCGGAATAAGGTAGCAGAGGCGTTCAAAGAGCGGGAAGAGCGTCTCCGTCTCGTTATAAATGGAGCAAATCTCGGGGTATGGGATTGGGATATGGTGTCAGGGCACCTTGTCCTGAACGAGAGATGGGCCGGGATGCTCGGGTATTCGCTCTCAGAAGTGGGGTCGGTCTCTGCAGCATGGGACGCAATGATCCACCCTGATGATTCCCCTAAGGCCCGCTCGGCCCTTGCTTCTTATCTTGTAGGGGAGACCCTTCAGTATCATGTCGAATATCGGATGCAGGCAAAGGACGGGCACTGGGTCTGGATGCTCTCGGTCGGCGAGGTGGTGGCCTGGGACGCGACTGGGAAGCCGATACGGATGGTCGGGATCAACCAGGACATTACCGACTTCAAGTTGAGCCAGGGGGCCTTGAAGGAGGCGAACAAGAAACTGACGATCCTTTCGAGCGTCACCCGCCATGATATCCTCAACCAGGTGCAGGGGCTGCTCTGGTTCTCGTCGGAGATCGAGGGGCGGACTGATAAATATCCCGGACTCTGCGACGCGGCGCGCCGGATCGGGCGCATCGCCGAGATGATCCAGTACCAGATCTCGTTCACCCGCGACTATGAGGAGATGGGGGTGAAATCGCCGGAATGGCAGCAGGTCGAGGCGATCGCACGAGGGGCGGCCCTGGCGGCTCTTCCGGCGGGAGTGCACCTGAAAGTGAAGACCGCGGACCTGGAGGTCTATGCCGATTCCATGCTTCGCAAGGTCTTTTACAACCTCTTTGAGAATGCGGTGAGGCATGGCGGGGGGATCACGAGGGTCATAGTCTTGTTCAGGAAAGGAGGAGGGAAGGGGACTCTTGTCATCGAAGACGATGGGGTTGGGGTTCCTGAGGAGAAGAAACCCTATATCTTCAAGCGCGGCTATGGGCAACACACAGGGTTCGGGCTCTTCCTGGTCCGCGAGATCCTTGAGATCACCGGGATGACGATCCAGGAGACGGGTGTCGAGGGAAAAGGCGCCAGGTTCGAGATCACTCTCCCTGGGGGCGTCTACCGGTGCGGCGAAGGAGGACAGGAATAAACCCCGGGCAAAAAAAGGGCGAGATCGGGCACTGGTTGGTGCTTAGTGGATTACCTTCTTGATCTGTACCCATTCCTCTGCAGAAAGGTGCTCTTTACCGTGCGCCTCGCGGGCGTGATCGGCGATCTGCTGTTCGAGGTCAAATTCATTCTCAGCTCTGGTCTCGAAATCACATTTCATCCCGATGTCTTTGCACTTAAACGACGGCATGGCCATCACCGGAGGGGGGATATATCGACCTGGTATATATGATGATCCTATCCGATCGGTCAGGGCAATCTCCTCGCTTTTTCGATGTGATGTTTTCTTAGATGTCCCCTGAGCACTGGAACAGAGATCCTGGACCCCCGGGAAATCGAAGATCTTCCTGAAAAGGAGTTTTTGCAACCACAAGAAATACGAAATGGCGACAATCTTCAAAGCACCGCCTGGGTGAGTGGTGGGAGGGTATGTTGTTCTGAGGTGTCGCTCCCTGAATCGGTGAGGGACTCTCCAGAGCCGAAAGGAGAGAAAAACGGGTGAAACGCCTTCTGAGGCACAGTATCCTGTGTGAAGAGGGGTATGAATTCTTACAGGGATCTATGTCTTCTGGTGGCAGGGGGCGTGCTGCCCCTGGTCTCCCTGCCATATGATAGGTCGAGGACGGCAACCCCTTCTTCATGGTCATTGGTTCTGCCGTCCCGGCCCTCTCTTCCTTCCTGGGTGCGGGCGGCACTCGCTCCGGCATGGGGGTGGGGGAAGGTGGATGGTTTGCACTTGCGCCCGGGAAAGATGAGGGATTTTACAAAGTCTAATTTTTAATTCTGAGTTCTAAAAACATGATTGACCCGATTATTATGGCGTTGTAGATACTTCCGCCAGTTCTGAGTATGAGTGTGATGCACCCGCTTTCCCACCCTTCGTGCTGGGGACGAGTGCCTCCCAGGTCCCAGGGAGCACGATGGGGCAGGGAAAGCAGAATAGATGAATATGACATTTTTCCATGAAAATGATCCTTAATGTCATCTTTCCGGGTTTTCATAATGGTTTGAATCCACCACACCCCTTCTTGACCGATACGCCGATTTCGGATACATCTCCCGAATGATCGGGCCTCTGTCTTCCCGTCCCTATCGCCATCCCGGTGCGGGGGGTGCGGGAAGGGATGTCTACCTGATCGGCCGCCCTCATCGCAGACTCTTTACTGTTGTCTCGCGCCGGGGGGTGCACCCCAGAACCCCTCCCACACGACGAGAAGAGGTCGGTGCGGGGTTCTCCCTGTGGTGTCCCGCTCTAAAGGGGGGCACGGGTCCACACGCCCTGGAGACCCATGATCATGTTCATCCCATATGCGTGAACCAGGGGTTCATGCCCGATTCTATAGAGTCATTATTATAATCATTTTAAAAACAGGGTCGGTAATGAGTGGGCCTGTCCGGGTTCGAACCGGAGATCTTCGCCGTGTAAGGGCGACGTCATAACCGACTAGACCACAAGCCCAGTGTTCATAAATGTTTCTCATTGGTCGGTATTAAACGTGTTGCTCCCTCGCTCTGTGCCGGTCATTTTAGAGAGTCTCACTTGTTCCTGGTATGAGCGTGCCTCACTCACCTTCATCTATCGTTCGTGGTAGGGGCAACACGTCCCCTCCAGGCGGGGCGCATCACCAGGAGGGTATCTCCAGGGACTTTTGTCGGTTATTTTTCGGCGATCTTTTCAAGCAGTCTTTTGATCGCCTGCAATTCCGCGACGACCGCCGCCTGCCCTGCCTCTCCATGGGCCGGCGCGATCTCTTTCTCCTCGCCTCCTGTTGCTGCCGCCACCGGCGGGCGTCCGCGCACCTGCGCCATGATCAGTTCTCGCAAGGGTTCTGGTTCCTCGATGCCCAGGATCCTGATCTCGGCCTGGGCCTGGGCCGAGTAGCCAGCAGTCTGGATACGGAGGTTGGAGATGCCAAAGATTCGCATCACCGGGCCCTGGATGATATCGACATTGGTGATCCGGTTGTACGGGACGATCCCGGTGCTCCTGAACCAGACTCCTCGCTTCCAGGTCATCTCAGTATCGGTGAGATGATAGACGATGCTCCGGTAGTAGAGGGGGATCCAGACGGCGACGAAGATGAGGAGGGCGAGCACCCCTCCACCGAAGAGGAGGGTGAGCCACTCTTCTCCGGCAAGGGAGACCGGGAGCACAATGAAGAGAGCACAGAGAACCCCTGTAAAGACAAGAGACAGGAAATAATATCTCTTGAACTGGGAGGCGGGTTTGAAATCTCTCCCTATGGTGACAGGGTCTGTCATATGCGATACTCCTCTCTATAATACAATAAAGGTATGCCGGGCTTTGTAGAACCCCTCTGGATGGAAATCTTCTGTGAGGGGCGTGGCGTCACCCGTCGAGATGGCTCTCTAGAGGAATTCTACAAAGCCGATATTGTGGCACTGCAGAACCCTTCACCTATTGTGGAAAGGGGGTGTGTCACCCGCCTTCCCATAGTCAAGAAAGTGGAGCATGTGATTGTACTCTCTTCTCTTTCGGGTCGTTTCCTCCTGGCCCTTGACAGGGAAAGATATTCACATGCTCGCTCTGGTCACGCCCGGCACCAGGACAGGACCAGAGATGGCACCCCTCTCCTGGGCCGCCATCTCCTCATAATGGACGCCTCATGAGTCGACCTGATGGTGTGCGGGTGAAGGTTCTTCCTGAACCAAACGATTTTATCCAGCAATGCGACACAGGACCGGCCATGCCAACTGAGGTGGAGGTGGTCCTTGCGGCCATCAAGGAGAGGCGGAGCATCAGGGCATATGAAGACCGCCCCCTCGACGAGGCGACGGTCACCGCGGTCATCGAGGCCGGGGTCCACGCCCCGACTGCCATGGGGCTTCAGCCCTGGCGGTTTATCGTCGTCAGGGACCGTGCGCTGATGAAACAGATCTCAGACTACTGCAAACCGGTCCTCCGCGGGATGCTGGAGGGGGCCACCGATGAGATGGCCGTGGTATTTCGAGCCCTCCTCTCGAGGGAAGATTTTGAGATCTTCTACGGTGCCCCGGTGCTCGTCCTGGTGCTTGGTGACGAGAAGAACCCGTACAGCACTCATGACTGCACCCTCTGTGCCGGCACCATGATGCTCGCCGCTCATGCGATGGGGATCGGGAGCTGCTGGATCGGGTCTGCCAGGCCGGTTGCGGGGAACACTGAACTGATGAAGAGACTGGGGGTGCCGTCCGGTTATGCGATCATCGCTCCGTTGATCTTTGGGTATCCAGGGGAGCGTCCAGAGATGCCGGTGCGGGCTGAGCCAATGATTACCTGGATTTGAGTAAAGGTCGCAGAAGATAGGAAGGATGATTGCTGTATCGCCTTTATGAAGATCATGGGCCGTTCGAGTGCGTGAGTTCCCACGATAGTGTTCAGGTCTTGTATGGGGGTTTTTGTCCGCCCCCATCGCCATCCCTGGAGTCAGGGTGGCACTCGCCCCCTGGACCCCCACGATGAGGAGGGGCGGGGGTGACGATGGAACAAAGTCCTCACCGATACTCCTGTCTGAAAAAAGATGATCCAGCAACAGAAAATGTTCATCTCGTATGGATGAGGTGTGATATCGTCTCATACCGAATTTTCCAAATGGCCTCTGAGAAAACGGCTCTGTAGAACCCCTCACCTCTTGTGTGGGTGAGACATGTGTCACCCGCCTTCCCGCCCCCTTTGGCCGGGGGCGCTGCCCCCCGGACCCCCGGGTCGGGAAAGCAGAATAGATGACTATAAAGAGAGTGCTGCCGTCTTCGACCTATCGTGTTGCGGGGGGTTCAGGGGGCGGCCAAGCTTTCTACAGAGCCGAGAAAACAAGTTTTTGATCTGGTATGGTCCGGATCCAGGGGTCGCTGGGATGGAGACGGCACCAGGGTATGTTCCTAGGTGGAGGCTAGGCTGTCCATGGACCCGGCGAAAATATGAGCGTCTTTACCGCGCGAAAAAAATATTACTGGAGCCCGAAGGACTGCAGGGTCACATCGGGGTTCACTTCGCCGACATGGTAGACCGCACCCTTGGAGAGCTCGTTGATGACCACTTCGGCCGGAGAGAAGAGGGAGGTGTCGATCTTGTAGAAGTCGTAGCCTGCCTCCTTGAAGATCTCGTTGAAAGGCTTGCCATAGCCCTTCGACTTGTTGGACGGGATCTTCTCGAGGTACTCGGTGATCTCAGGGGCGTCCATCGTCAGGTTGATCTGGCCGTGGTAGATGGTGGCATCATTGGTGACCCCCATGGCCAGCTTCGGGCCGCGGACCGGCGGGACCGGGGCGGTGCCCATGGCGGCGACGATCTTTTTCGTGTCAAAACCGAGTTCATTGAGTTTGTAGACCGCGGTCTCGACACACCTGCCGGCGACCTGGATCGAACCCACGATCGAGGAGGTCGGTGCGACGATCGCACAGGTGTTGGCGACGTCCACCTTGCAGGTGTCGGCGATGAACTGCATGACCTCGCCGTTCGGGAGATGGTCGCTCTCCAGGCAGATCACTGCAGACTCGCACTCGTCCTGGTAGTCGATCACTTCATAGGTGTGCTTGGGCTTGAGGGAAAGTGCTCGCGCAGGGCCTGACCCCATCGCGAAGTAGTTCCCGACCTTGACCGTCCAGCCCGCCTTCTGTGCGCCAAGGCACGCAATCGATGGGAAGTCGGTAGAGACCTCGATGAAAGGCATCGGGATCCCCTTGATCTGACCCATCGTGAAGTTCACGTCGCCGAGCCCGCCCATACAGATCTCGGTAAAGACCCGTCCGGCCTGATAGCCGCCAGGTACCGAAACACCGGCATCGACGATCCTGGCACCATTGTCCAGTTCGTGCGCCGCAACGTTGTACTCTTCTGGGTACTCGAAAATATCGTTGAAAATATCAAGGGCCTGTTCATTCACGCTCAGCATGGAATTATCACCGTTCACATAATGAACGAGGAGAGAATAGATAAGACTTGTCAATCGATCTCTCAGACCAGGAGTTCGAGGATGCGCCCTGGTTCATATCTCAGGGAGATGACCCGCGTTCGTCCTCTCCCCCGTCGGTACGTGAGGTTGATGAGGCGCATGGCATCGAGTTTCTTGATGATCTCGTAATACCTGGTGTAGCCGAGTTTCATATGCGTTTTTGCCTCTTCGTACACCCCTCCCGCGTTCATCTCCTCTTTTTCGTCAATCTCCTGACTCATCTCGGCGATGACCCGCACCAGATCTTTCTCTTCTTTTTTCAGGGTTCTGAGCGTGAAGGTAAGGTGGAGATATTTCGAGATCTTGTATGCCTGACAGATGTCGTCCTCCTCGACCTGCCGGCGTGCCGCCATCTCCGCGTTCAGGGTGGCACGCTTGAGGAGGTCGAGTCCCACCCGGAGGTCGCCGCTCTTCATCGTCTGTTCGACGACAAGGTCGAGCATTGAATCTGTGAGGGCTCCAGGGTATAGCCCGGTCATCACGCGCTCAGAAAGGATGTGGTGCACCTCGTCGGCGCTGTACGGGGGGAAGTAGATCTCGGTCGGCCTGAAGACCGAGAAGACCCTGGGGTCGACCTCGCGGGAGAGGTCGACATTCATGTCAGAGATGATCGAGATCACCCCGATCCTCGTGCCAGGGTAGGACTCGTGTGAGCGGAGGAGGGGGTAGAGGACCTTGTTGATCTCGTTCTCATACAGGAGATAATTTGCATCGTCGAGGGCGACGATCAGCACCTTCTCTTCTTTCAGGAGATGTTTTGCGACGGCGTTGAAGATCTGCTTGAACGAGGTGCCCGAGGCAGGAGGGTGACGCCCGGCAAGCTTCTGGTAGATCTGGGCGAAGACGGCGAACTTGGTGTTGTCGATCTGGCAGTTGATGTAGACCGGGACAAGTCTGCTCTCCTCCTCCTCCACCTGTGCGAAGAGTTTTCGGACGCTTGTCGTCTTCCCGGTACCAGGAAGGCCCCTGCAGATGGAGTTGAGTGGTCTGCCCCCTCTGAAACCGGGTTTGATCTGGAAGGCGAGTTCTCGCATCTGGGTCTCCCTGTGGTTGAACTGCTCTGGGACATAATCGATCTCAAAGACCTCGGGGTCCCGGAAGAGCGTCTCGTCCCACATGAGGAGATCCTTTTTCATCATCTATCCCTTGTTTCGTCTTTATTTATAGGCTTTAGATCTGCACATTTCCCGGGTATTCACTGGGGATGAGTCAGTTTGTCCATGCATCCCTTGCAGAGGGTTTTGTTCAGGAAGAGCTGGCTCATCTGTTTCTGGGTCTTCTGGACTGCCGCCCCACATTCCTCACAGACTGCCTCGTCTGCGGCCTGGGTCGGCGTCGGTTCTGCAGGTTTTTCTGGTGCAGGTTCTGCCCTCTCCGGTTCAGGGGAGGGTGCGGGTGCGGGCTCTGCGGGTTTTTCTGGTGCGGGTTCTGCCCTCACCGGTTCAGGGGAGGGTGCAGGTGCGGGTTCTCCCTGTTTTTCAGGGGCCTGTTCGGGGGCGACCTCTCTCTTCTCCTCTTCTTCGACTTCGATGGGCGGGACAAGCACGGTCTGTTCTTTCGTAGGGGCATGCGGTATGGGCTCTGCAGTCTCCTTTGTGGAGAAGACCCGACGGCGGTAGGCATCCACCCGTTCGGCAGTTGCGTCGTCGCCCCGGCCGAGCCGTCCCAGCATTTCGTCAAGGAACCCGGCAAGTTCGTCGGCGTCCTCCTGCGATTCCACCTCTCCGGCCACTTCAAGCCGGAGGTTCTCGTAGTTGTCAAGATTGACGGTGATCCCGAGTGTGAGCGTCTTCTTTCCAGGCATGGTTCTCACAGGAATATGGGTACTATATCTATATCAGTGTATATTCGTCAGTTAATTCCCTGGGCGACCCTGACATGTGCCCCGCAGTTTCTGGCATGGGTGAGGAGTGCTGTCCCTCCGGTCTCTTTCATCGCCTCGTCTGCGGCTCTGAGGACGTCCTGCATCCCGGTATCCCCGATCGCATAGACCGTCGGGCCAAACGAACTCAGACCAACCCCGGCAGCGCCGGCGTCCCTGAGGGTCGTGATCAGGTCGTGGATGAGGGGGGGCTGAAGACTGTGTTCACACCGCTTGAGCCCGAGCCCCTGGATTGTGTTCACTGCCGTCCCGAAGAGGTCGAGATCTTTTTCGACGAGGCCGGGCAGCATCTGCATCAGCACGGCATGGCAGAGCGCCTGTACCTCGTCGAGGGGGACCGGGCAGTGCTGCCGAAAAATATCCACTTCTCTCTTCCCGCTTGCACCTTCTGGGAGGGCAGGCGTGGCCAGGAGGACCTGCCAGTCCTCAGGGAAGGGATGCCTGAAGAGCACCGGTGCCGGCCTCACCCCGCCTGAGGCTGCAGAGGGCCTGAAGTCTGACTTCTCTCCTGAAGGACCGAAACGATGCCCGCCGTCAAGAATGAAGCCGCCTGACTCAAATGCCGCGGTCCCGATCCCCGACGTCCCGCCTCTCCCCGTGATCGCCGCGATCTCTCCTGTCTCCATGGGGCGGTAGAGGGCCGAGAGGGCGCGGGCGGTGGCAAGAGCGAGTTGGGTGCCGCTCCCAAGCCCGATGTGCCCGGGATAGGTATGGTGGAGCGTGATCTCGGCACCGCCCCTGACCCCGAGCGCGGCAAGGACTTTCTCTGCTGTTTTTTTCACACGTTTTGCACTCTCTTCATCTCCTTTCACCGAGAGTTCGCTCCCCTGTTTTGCCTCGATCACGATGGTCGGGTCCTCGACCGAGAGACCGATCCCGCCGTCGACTCGCCCTGAACTCCCGTTCATATCGATGAGGCCCATATGGATCCGTGCGGGGGCCTCCACGATCACGCGTGCCTCGTCGGTGAAGTGGCAGTACGGGAAGGTCTCCCTGATGGCGATGAGGGGTGCGCCCCCCGTGATGATCCGGTACCGACGGGAGAGCAGCGGTTCATGGCGGACGATCCCGAAGATATCGCTGATGCCGGTGCCGGCGCGGCATGCCTTCACGTCGTCGAGTTCGCGGCGCGCCTCGATCTGGTGTCTCTGCATGATCCGCCCGATCGGGATGTCGGCCCGCATGAGGTCGTCCTTGAATGAAGGTTCAAGCCTGGAGAGCGGGGTGTTTGACGATGCGTACATGAGAGGCTTCCCGCTCTCGCGCTCGTTCAAGGTCACGATACGGTGGTTGACCGGTTCTCCTGCACTGATGTCAAGAGACGCCGCCACACCTTCATCGGCGGGCACCACCTCCTGGGTGAGGGTGTGCACGCTCACCTCGCACCCCAGCACATTTTCAAGGAGGGTGGTCACCGACCCGTCGGTACCAAGAAGGATCTTCTGCATCGGCGAGAGGGTGCCGATATCCTTCTCCAATTTTCGGAGTTTTTTGGTGATGGCAAAAGATGTCATGGGTCTTCACCTGCTGTCCCTCACCTGGGGGGGCCGCATGGATGTCAGGGAAGAATAATACCCTGAAGCACTAATAGTGTATGATAACTCTCTCTTGAGCGCGGCAGATGATGAGAGTTACCCCCTCTGATTGATGATGATTGCAGGGTTCTGATGCCGCACACTTTCTCCTAAAGCATATCCCGTGGGTGTCTCTGCGCCCTTCTCTTCACCAGGGAGTTCAGTGATGATTTTTGAACGCCCCCGTAGAATTCCTGTGTTTGACCTCCGAGAGGTGACTGGAAGGAAGGTGATGACCGGACGCGTTGTTTGAAGATCAGAGATATTCTCATGATCGAGAAATCCTCTTTAAAACGTTGAATTGGCCTCCGGGCTCGTTCGTCGTCCTGGGGGGGGCTGTCGCACTTATTTCAGGCGCCGCTCTTCTCGTAACGCTGCTTAATATACTCCACAACGCCGATGAAAACAACCCCGACGATGAAGAATATTCCCCCTGCAGGGAGGAGGTCACCAGACATCGCCGCCTTCTCATAGAGCGTCCTGGTCGCCCCGAGCATCAACCCGGTGAGAAAGGCGATCATCACGGTATGATGGGTCTCCAGGAGATATTTCAGGGCCTTTATGAAGAGGAAAAGCCCGGTGACCGCACCGATGAGAAAGACGGAGATCTCAGGGAGGGAGAACGCCTTGATCGCGGCGAGCATGAACTCATACTGGTTGAGGACAAGCGTAATATAGGCGCCAGAGATCCCTGGGAGGACCATCGCGCAGATCGCCACCATGCCGGTCAGGAAGATCACGGGCAGGGAGTGACCGGGGTCGAGATGGCCAAGACCGGTGAGCAGGAATCCGGCGACCGCCCCGGTCACAAGAATGGCCAGACCTTTCATGCCAGGAGCGCGTATCCCCCGGAAGAGGACCACGGCTGAGGCGATGATCAGCCCGAGGAAGAAAGAATAGGTCTCGACACCATAATCACCGAGGAGGTACAGGATGATGCTCGACATCGCCAGGAAGGCGGTGGCGATCCCGGCACCAAGGACGACCAGGAACAGCAGATCGATTTTTTCGAGGTCGTCCCTGAAGGCGTCGAAGTCACCGTGCAGCACATGCTTCAGGGAACCTGGATCGATGGCCCCGATCGCCCTGATCAGCCGCTCGTAGATCCCGGTGATGAGAGCGATGGTACCTCCAGACACGCCCGGGATAATATCGCAGGCCCCCATCATCAGGCCGCGGACATATATCCCGACATGTTCCCATATCCCTTTGCGCATGCTCATACTCTCGTGGGGTTATGGTCTGCGGGCGATGAGTAATTAATGATTATGATGGGAGCCTGAGAGGGGCGGTATCCTGACTGGAAGAGGCGGGAGAAAGGGGCGCCGTCACCCATATTATCTCGCGCTGCCAATGGGATCATATATGTTTTCGATCGTCACGGGCGGCGCCGGGTTTATCGGCTCCCATCTGGTCGATACCCTGGTGGCACAGGGGGATCGTGTGCTGGTCATCGACAGCCTCCGCACCGGAGATCTCATAAATATCAGAGGCCATCTCGATGCCGGGAAGGTCGAGTACCTGCAGGCCGACCTGCTTGAGGACGGGTGGCAGGAACGTTTCAAAGGGGCGGACCGGGTCTACCACCTTGCTGCCGACCCCGACGTGCGGGGGAGCGCCGCCACTCCGACAGACGTATACGAGAACAATGTCACCGCCACGGTCCGTGTCCTTGACGCGATGCGGACGTACAGCGTCGGCGAGATCGTATTCACCTCCACCTCGACGGTCTATGGCGAAGCATCGGTTATCCCGACCCCTGAGGACTACAGCCCGATGGAACCGATCTCGGTCTATGCCGCGAGCAAACTGGCCGCCGAGGCGATGATCTCCTCTTATGCCCATACCTATGGCATGAAGGCATGGGTCTTCAGGTTCGCCAACATCATCGGGGAGAGGAGCAACCACGGCGTGATCTGGGACTTTGCCCACAAACTGAAAGAGAACCCGGCCGAACTCGAGATCCTCGGGGACGGGAAGCAGATCAAGTCGTACCTCCTGGTCTCAGAGTGCGTGGCGGCCGTCATCCATGCGGTCGGGGCCACGGACGAACCCTTCTCCTGTTTCAATATCGGGTCTGAAGACTGGGTCGACGTCACGACGATCGCCCGGATCGTCGCGGGCGAGATGGGGCTCTCTGATGTGGAGTTCAAGTACACCGGCGGCGACCGCGGCTGGGTCGGCGACGTCCCAAAGATGCAGCTTTCGGTTGAAAAACTCAAGGCGACAGGCTGGGGCGCCGGGACCGGGTCTGAGGAGGCGGTGCGGCAGGCAGCCCGCGCCCTGATCAAAGAACTCTGCTGAAGAACACAAAAGAGAAGGTCAAAGATGAAGTATATCGTCGTGCTGGGGGACGGGATGGCCGACGAGCCCCTTGAAGCACTCGGCGGCCAGACCCCCCTTGAATATGCAGATACGCCCAACATGGACCTCGTCGCAAGAGACGGACAATGCGGACTCTTGAAGACAGTACCTGATGGGTATGAGCCAGGAAGCGATGTCGCGAATCTCTCGGTCCTGGGTTATGACCCGCGGACCTGTTATACCGGTCGGGGCCCGCTGGAGGCGGCAAGTATGGGAGTCCCCCTGGGCTCCTCAGACTATGCCTACCGCTTCAACCTGGTCACACTCAAGGACGGGGTGATGGAGGACTTCAATGCCGGACATATCACAAGCGAGGAGGGCGCCGCCCTCATCACCTCCCTTGCCGTGCCTGGTGCCGAATTCCATCCTGGGGTCTCGTACCGCAACCTGATGGTCGTCCACGAGGGGGAGGGCTCTGAGACCACTCCGCCTCACGACATCGTCGGGCAGGAGGTCGCCCCGTACCTCCCGAAAGGCGGGGACGCTCCCCTTCTTGCGCAATGTATGCAGGCTGCAAAGGTGGCGTTTGCCGACCACCCGGTGAACCGCGCCCGTACGGCCGCAGGGAAACTCCCAGCCACGACGATCTGGCCATGGAGCGGCGGGAAGCGGCCGGCGATCCCTGACTTTACAGGGCGCTGGGGACTTGCAGGGGGGATGATCTCCGCGGTCGACCTCCTCAACGGGATCGCGACCTATGCCGGGATGGAGGTGGTCCATGTGCCGGGCGCCACCGGGTTCATCGATACCGACTATCAGGCGAAGGCGCGCTATGCCCTCAAGGCCATCGAGCACCTCGACTTCCTCTATATCCATGTGGAGGCACCCGACGAGGCCGGGCACATGGGCAGCGTCGAGGAGAAGGTGAAGGCGATCGAGGGAGTCGACGGGATGCTCGGCACGGTCCTCGATCACTTCGACGGGGCGCTCGCCCTCCTCCCCGATCACCCGACGCCGATCAGGATCAAGACCCACACCCGCGACCCGGTCCCCTTTGCGGTCCTGGGGCATGGCAGAGACGCCACCACAAAATACTCAGAGCGTGAGGCGGCAAAGGGGGCCTATGGCCTGCGCCCCTCGGCCGACCTCCTGCCCCTCCTCTTCGGGCGAAGAAGTGCGTAGAGTTTTTTGGGGGATCGAAGGCTCCCCTCTTGGTCGTCAGGTCAGTGGCCTGCTCACTCCTTGAGACCGTCTTAATGGTCTTCAGCCCTCTTTTTGCAACAGTGAGAGGGGGAAGATCGTGGAGAGAACCTTTGGTATTCGCATAGGACTTGTGAACATCTTTTTTTGTAAAAAAAAGGCTTTTTGGGGTTCTGTAGAAATCCTCTTGATCGTTTTCTTCTCCGGGGTGCGTGCCGCCCCCCGACCCCACCGTGCGAAGGTAGGCGGTAGACAGCATTACGCTCTTCATGGCGATTGAGTGTGCCTTCCCGGCCCTATCTTCATCCCTGGGGTCCGGGGGCTTTTGCCTCCTGGAAACCCACCGGAAGCCATTAAAATGGGTTTCTACAGAGTCGATCACTCACATCGTGAAGATCACTCCCCCACTACAGAACGTCGACACGAGGACTTCTCCAGAGTCCACAGGCCAGAAAACGTACTTGTGCAGGCAGGTGCAAAAGGTACAGGAAACACCATGTTTATCGGGATCGATCATGGCACGACGGCCATGCGCTTTGCCTCCGAGGAGGGGCATTTCAAGATCTCACGTGAGGCCGCGCGCGAGTTCTCAGTCCATGACTTCGAACGCCTCTGTCCCCTGGACGAGATCGAGGGGATCGCACTCTGTTACTCAATGGGTGACGGGATCTCGGCCTTCACTGATATCAGAAAGGTGACGCACCGCGGGGTCGTCTCGCAGGAAGGTGCGGGCAAACATATCGGCGGCGGGACGCGTGTCTTCGACGAAGTGGCCGCCAGCGGTCTTCCAGCCGTTGTGGTCCCTGGTATCCACCGCGGCTCCCCTACCGACCCGCGCTTTAAGGCATATTCGCACCAGACCAGCCCTGAAAAACTGGGAATCGCCTATGCGGTCTGTCGTGACCTGGGGAGGGACGTCGTGGTCTCAGATGTCTCTTCAAACACCGTGACCCTCCTGGTCTCGGATGAAAAAGTCGTCGGGGCCTTTGACGCCTGTGTCTTTGCGCCGGGTACGCAGCACGGGGCGCTGGACGTCGATGCCATCCGGCGGGTCGATGTCGGCCTCGAGACGGCGAACGAGGCCTTCCTCCACGCGGGCGTTGCCCACACCCTTCCTCCTGACGAGCAGGACCGCGCCCTTGCGATGTTTGCGGCGATGGAATGCGCTTCGATGCTTCTTCTCAACCCCCATGCGCGGGTGGCTCTTGCGGGATCGAAAGCGCCGGTGGTGGCAGACGAAGTGCGCGCCCTCCTCGGTCGCGAGGTGGCAGTCTATGATGAGTGGTGTGCCGCGCACGGACTTGCCGGGATTGCCAGGGCGGTTTTTACCGGAAATGCACCTGTTCTTGGACTTCCCCTGGACAGGTGAGGATATCTCCAGATCTCCTCTCTTTCCATAGATGCGCTCTCACGCAACTGGCTCATTCGATCGTATTCCCTCTCTTTTTGGGTATAATATGTCAGAAAATTTCCCGGATAGTACACAATACTGCCTCTGTCATGGGGTGTGTCGTCCTGGGAAAAGATCCCATATATATGGGTATTTTACACGATTTTGAGTCTGGGCGGGTTATTTCGTAAAGTTGATAGAAGATGATGATGATTTTTACTGGCACACTTATGTACACAGATGGTGCCTTCTGGCCAGACGGCTGCGTGCTGGCAAAATATTCTTATTTATTAATCATGATAAATTAGGTGGGGTATTCTGAGTGAGAGAGTTACGCATCCATGGCAGGGGTGGACAGGGGTCTGTCACTGCTGCCGAACTGATCGCCGTCGCCGCGTTTGAAGGCGGTGTCTACTCCCAGGCCTTCCCGTCCTTTGGCGTCGAACGGCGGGGAGCCCCGGTGCAGGCATTTGTTCGCTTCAATGATAGGAAAGTTCGCCTGCGCAGTGAGGTCTACGAACCCGACTATGTGATCGTGCAGGACAGCACCCTGGTCGGTGACGTGGACGTCTTTGGCGGGATGAGAGAGGGCGGGATCGCCCTGATCAACACAGAAAAGGAGCTCTCGGTTGATGTCCCCGAAGGGGTAAAGGTGATCGTGATCGACGCGACCGCGATCGCCCTCCAGCACCTCGGCGTGCCGATCACCAACACCACGCTCATCGGCGCCTTTGCCGCGGCCTCAGGTGAGATCGCCCTCCCGGCGCTTGAAAAGGCGTTGCGGGCTCGCTTCCCTGGAAAGCTCGGCGACAAGAACGTCGCAGCTGCTGAATATGCCTATAACCTCATCAAGGGTGAGGCCTGATGGCACTGAGAGTCGGGTGCGCCGCCCCCCCGGGCCGCGCTCATGACAACAAGACCGGGTCCTGGCGCGTCTTCAAGCCTGTCTTCAAATACGAACAGTGTGTGAAATGTGGGCTCTGTGAAGTCGTATGCCCCGAAGGGTGTGTGTATGAACGTGAAGACGGATACTATGTCGCGGACTACGACTACTGCAAGGGCTGTGGGCTCTGCGCTGAGGAATGTCCAGTGGATGACATCGAGATGGTCCAGGAGGAGAAGTAAACAATGATGGAAATTCTTGAAGGCTCCCACGCGGTCGCCGAGGCTGTGAAGCGTTGCCGCCCCCAGGTGATCGCCGCATATCCGATCACCCCCCAGACCCATATCGTCGAGGCGCTGGCCAGCATGGTTGCGGACTGCGACCTTGATGCCGACTATATCTGTGTTGAAAGTGAATTTTCCGCCCTCTCCGCCTGTCTTGGTGCAAGCGCTGCGGGTTCGAGGGTCTACTCCGCGACCACCTCCCAGGGACTGGCCCTGATGTTCGAGGTCTGCTTCAATGTGGCCGGGATGCGTCAACCGATCGTGATGACCATCGCCAACCGTGCGATGGGGGCGCCCCTCAACATCTGGAACGACCAGCAGGACTCGATCTCGCTGCGCGACGCGGGCTGGATGCAGTTCTATGCCGAGGACAACCAGGAGGCAAATGACCTCCACTATATCGCCTACAAGGTGGCTGAGAACCACGACGTCCTTCTGCCGGCGATGGTCTGCTTCGACGGGTTCATCCTGACCCATACCTACGAACCGGTGGACATCCCCACCCAGGAAGAGGTCGACGCATTCCTCCCGGCCTATCAGCCAGTGAACATCCTGGACGCCAAGAACCCGATGTCTCTTGGGATGTATGCGACTCCTGAGTATTACACAGAGTTCAGGTACGAGATCGAGGAGGCGATGAAGCGGGCACGGAAGGTCTTTGCTGAGGTCGGTGCCGAGTTCGGCGAGACCTTCGGGCGCGACTATTCAGGGTTGATCGAGGGCTACCGCCTCGAGGACGCGGATGTTGCGCTTGTGGCGATGGGTTCGATCTGCGGGACTGTCAAGGACGCGGTCGACGAGATGCGCGAGGACGGCAAGAAGGTCGGTCTCCTGAAGATCAGAAGTTTCAGGCCCTTCCCGTCTGAAGAAGTGAAGGCGGCCCTTGCCGGTGTCTCGACAGTGGCGGTTCTGGACAAGAACATCTCGATCGGGCAGAAGGGGGCGGTCGCCCTTGAGGTGAGGGACGCCCTCTACGGCAGCAGCGGGGCCGAGGTGCTCGACTACATCATCGCCCTGGGTGGACGTGACGTGAGAAAACGCGATATCAGAGCGGTCGTTGACCTTGCCGAGAAGGGGATCGGCGATCAGTTCTATGGACTGAGGACGGAGGTGCTCTAAATGGACCAGGAATCAGAACTCTTCCAGTGCGGTCACCGCGCCTGCGGCGGGTGTGGGCCTGCCCTGGCTGCAAAACTCATCCTGAAGGGCACGGGCCCGAACACGATCGTGGTGGCCTCGACTGGATGCATGGAGGTCTTCTCGACCCCGTACCCGGAGACAGCCTGGGGCGTGCCATGGATCCACTCACTCTTCGAGAATGCTGCGGCGGTGGCCTCGGGGATCGAGTCGTCCCTCAAGAAGCAGGGGCGCGACGAGAATGTCGTCTGTATCTGCGGTGACGGTGCCACCTTTGATATTGGGATGCTCTGCATCTCAGGGGCCTTTGAGCGGGGACACGATATCACCTATATCTGCTACGACAACGAGGCCTACATGAACACCGGGATCCAGCGTTCGGGTGCGACGCCGTACGACGCCAATACCACCACCACCCCGGTGGGGAAGTGCTCGACCGGGAACCCGCGGCCCAAGAAGGATCTGCCTGCCATCCTGAATTCTCATGGGGCAAGTTATGTGGCGACGGCCTCTATGGCCTACCCGAATGACCTGATCAGGAAGGTGAAGCGTGCAATGGAGATCCATGGCCCCAACTACATCCAGGTCCACACGCCTTGCTGCACGGGCTGGGGTTTTGATGGTTCGCAGACGATGAACATCGGTCGTCTTGCCGTCGAGACCGGGCTCTGGGTCAACTACGAGATGGTGAACGGTGAACTGGAGCATGTCAGGAAGGTCGGGAGCCGCAAATCGGTCGACGAGTATCTTCAGGTCCAGAAGCGGTTCCGTCATCTCTTCAGGCCCAAGAAGAACGAAGAAGAGATCGCCAAGATCCAGGCGATCGCCGATCATAACGCCGAAGTGTTTGGCGTCGACCGGAAATAATATCTTTTTTGATCAGGTAGAATTTTTTGGTTCTGAGTTCATCCCCAAACTCTCCAACCTTACCTTTACAGAATATAGCGATGGATGATGATTGAAAGATCCTCACCCTCTCGTAGCCTACCTAAAGAAACACCTATGGCCTTCCCGCACACTCGTGCCGGGGGCTCTTGCCCCCGGACACCCCCGGGATGGCGATAGGAGGAGGATGGCGTCTTTGTGATAATCACGAAAGAGGGATTACTGTCCTCCTCCCTATCTTCTGCGGGGGGCCCCGGGGGCGGCAGCGCCCCGGCGGAAGGAAGATACGCATTCAAAATTCATGGAAAGGAGTGTTTCAATTCAGGCCTCAGAGGGTTTTGGGATATGCTCTCTGTAAAATCGGACATGAAGCGAGGGCACGCTTCAAGCATACTGGATGAAAATTTCCCGTCGCTTGCTTTCTTCTCTCTTGGGCCGGTAAGGCAAAGGCTCGATCATTCAGGAGATCTCTCTGCAATCTGTGTATCAGTCCTGAAGAGGTTTGATAAACTCGGCTCTGTAGAAACTCTTTGGACAGTTCTCTCTGCGGGGGCTTGGCCGCTCCCCAAACCCCCCGCGAGCACGATTGGTTGTGGACTGCAACGCACTTGTTAGGGTTATCTATTCTGCCTTCCAGATCGCATCGTGATCTCGGGGGTCTGGGGGCGGCGCCCCCGGCCAAAGAGGTGGGAAGGCAGGTGACACACATCCCCCACACAATAGGTGAGGGTTTCTACAGAACTCACTTTTTCTTAGTTCGAGTATGATTCAACCGCCTTCCTTCATGCTCCCGGCAGGAGCGTGGGGGAGGGCAGGAGAGTGTTGGGATGACCTCCATGAAAATGATCCTGACGATGAACCCGGAAGTTTGTATGATGATTTCTCCTCACCGGGTTCCTCCAGACCTGATCTACGAACTCCAGAAATCCTCTCAGAATGATCAGCCCCCTCATCACCATATCTTCACCGTCGTCTCGCGCCTGAGGGGGTGCCGTCGGACCCCCACGGACGAAGATAACTGAGGGGCGGCAGTGAGGCGGCGATCTCACATAATGTCCTGTGCTGAAGGGGCGGGTACGGATCCACACGCCCTGGAGACCCGCGACCGTGTTCAATCGCGTATGCGTGAGCCGGGGGTTCATGATCGATTCTACAGAGCCCTACAAAGTTACATTGTCATCAAGTGCGCTTGAGGCCGCTCACCACATGCTAAATTCTACAGGGCCAATTGATGGAAGATGAAGACGGGGTGGGCTCGCCCCTCCGAGATCAGGGTTCATCTCCACCTGTGAGGCTTCACCGCCTGGTTCCTCTCCTCGCTCTATGACGGGTGGAGGGAGCGCTCCATCATCACCACTCATCCATTTCCCCTTTTCGACGGGTCAATCTGCGGGTGAACCTGATAGAGAGAGGAGTTCTTCTGCAAAACCCCGGACCTTCGAAAGACATTAACCCACAGAACTACAACTGATTTCCCATGAACGGCGCCCTCCTGAGTCGTGTATCCCTGGCGATCTCGTCGGGGACCATCGTCGTCACGTCGCGTGCAGCGGCATCTCCCCCACGCGCAGGGACCATCTTAACCAGACCGGAAAATAGACCCGATCTCAGGACGGCGTCATGAAGATCTGCTGTGCCGAGGTCGAGACAGGGGTGACGGTGGCCGAGAGCCTTGTGCATGCCGCCCGGTGCATCGCCGCCGCCGCCCGCGCCGGGGCCGATCTCGTCCTCTTCCCTGAGCAGTTTGCGACGGGGTGGTCGCCGGTGCACCCGGTGGCCGCCCCCTCCCTCCTCCCGGCCCTTGCAGAGAGTGCGGCCGGTCATGGGGTCTGGGTCGTCGGGTCCTCGATGGAAGGAGAGGAGATGCCGCAGAACACCGCCTGGGCCGTCGGGCCTGACGGCGAAGTCCATGCCCGCTATGCCAAGGTCCATCTCTTCACCCCCCTGGGTGAAGATCAGACCTGCTCGGCAGGCGACCGTCCGGCGGTCTTTGATGCCGGCGGCGTCCGCTTCGGGCTTGCGATCTGCTATGACCTCAGGTTCCCTGAACTCTTTCTTCATTATGCCGGGTGCGGGGTCGAGTGCATCCTCGTCCCGGCGGCATGGCCGCGTGAGAGACGCTCCCAATGGGCTGTCCTGGCAAGGGCACGGGCCCTTGATGCAGGATGTTATCTGGCGGGCGCGAACGCGTACGGTGGGTCGTGCATCGTCGCCCCTGATGGCGATCAGATCGGAGAGCGGCGCGGGAGAATAGTCTATGGTGCGCTCGACCCGTCGAGGGTCGCCGGGATGCGCGCCTCGATCCCGATCATGAGAGACCGGAGGCCTGCTCTCTATGCACAGTGGGAGGACAGACGGTGAAAGGTGACGAACACCTCAGCATCAGCCTTGCAACGGCCGCAACGGTCCTGGCCCCGCTCCTGCTCACTATCCCGCCAGGGTGGACGGTCGCCGCCCTCTTCGGGGTCTTCATCGGTGCGCTTGCTCCCGATGCCGACGCTAACGACTCGGCGATCTTTCACACCCGTATGCCTGGCAGGCGCAACAGACGGGTCTACTTCCTCCCGATCTTCGGCTACGGGATCAAGTACCTTGTTTACTACCCGATCTCGCTCCCCTTCATCCTTCTCCTCGGCGAGCGCGGGATGCCCAGGCACCGTGGGCTCCTCCACTCTGTGATCGGGCTCGTCCTGATGACCCTGGTCGTCGGGTTCTATGCCTGGCTCCTCGGGACGGCACTGCTTGGCTTCCCCTGGAACGAGACCGTCGTGGCCTTCCTCCTCGGCCTCTTTGGTGGAGCGGTCTTCCACCTCCTCGAGGACTCGTGCACGAAGAGCGGGGTTGCCTGGCTCTTCCCCTTCTCAGGGCACCGGACACGGGGGGGGATCACCACCGGCAACGGCGACCGCCGCCCGATGCTCTATGCCGGGGTGATGAGCGCGGGGGCGGTCGGTATCTTCGCGGCCTCTGTCATGGGCCTGGTGCCGGCAGAGTTCGTCCCCTGGAGTGGGGCGGCGACCGCCGGCGTGCTCTGGGTGGTCTTCCTGATCGTCAGTCGGTTTGGGAGATAGGGTGATGGATTTCGCCTGGGGTGCGACGGCCCCTTGATCAAGACCACTCTCGCCTCTCTCCTGGAGAAGAGAAGATTGGAGAGGGTTGTATCGTCTTCATGAAGGATCAGGATCGTCCATCACCCGGCCGAAATTTTCGGCACTGGCACCAACCCAGACCAATCCTGATCTCCTCCCCCAAGCCGAATTTTCATCTACCCGGACGACCAACATTCTCCTATGTATCGTCTCTCGTGCATCCACTGTGGTGCCGAATACGCGCCCGGCGAGATCATCTATACATGCCCGAAGTGTGGACACCTGCTCACCGTCGAATATGACCTGAATACCATCTCCGTGACCAAGGACGAGTGGGCCCGCCGCCCCCTCTCGGTCTGGCGCTACCGGGAACTCCTCCCGGTCACCATCAAACCGGTCAGCCTCCAGGAAGGGGGCACGCCCCTCTACCACCTGGATCGGATCGGGAAAGAACTCGGTCTCCCGCACCTCTATGCCAAGCATGAAGGGATGAACCCGACCGGCTCATTCAAGGACCGGGGGATGACCGTCGGGGTCTCGATGGCCCTCCAGCTCGGGATGAAGAGCGTGGCCTGTGCGAGCACCGGCAACACCTCGGCCAGTCTGTCTGCATACGCGGCGAAAGCCGGCGTCCCGGCAGTCGTCCTCCTCCCGGCAGGCAAAGTCGCCCTCGGCAAGGTCGCCCAGGCCCTGATGCACGGCGCCAAAGTGATCGCAATCAAAGACAACTTCGACCGCGCCCTTGAACTGGTCCGCGAGCTCTGTATCAAACACGGGATCTATCTGTTGAACTCGGTCAACCCCTACCGTCTTGAAGGACAGAAGACCATCGCGTTCGAGGCCGTCGACCAGCTCGGCGACGTCCCCGACCGTTTCGTCCTCCCGGTCGGGAACGCAGGCAACATCTCCGCGGCCTACAAGGGGCTGCGCGAGCTCGAAGGTCTCGGGTTCATCGACCGCCTCCCGATGATGACCGGGATCCAGGCGGCCGGTTCGCAGCCTGTGGTGCAGGCCGTCGAAGGCAGTCTCCCTGAGGTCGTGCCCCAGGCAAACCCTGAGACCGTGGCCACCGCGATCAGGATCGGCGCACCGGTCAATGCCGAGAAGGCCCTGACCGCGATCAGGGCGACCGGCGGCACGGCCGCGGCGGTGACCGACGAAGAGATCCTCAGCATGCAGCGCGATCTTGCCCAGAAGGAGGGGATCGGGGTCGAACCCGCCTCTGCGGCCTCGGTCGCGGGGATCAAGAAACTTGTTGAGGAAGGGGCGATCGACAGGGACGAGCGGATTGTCTGTGTCGTGACCGGGCACCTCCTCAAAGATCCAGAGACGGTGATCAAACAATGTCAGCCTCCGATCGAGATCGAGGCCACCGAGCAGGCCTTGCTCTCTGTCTTGCACTTATAATCACGCTTGCGGTGCCAGTCTCGGCCTTCAATGCAACGGTCGAGGTGCTCCCTGGAGGCGATGCCTACCAGGGGGCGGTCACCCTTGTCAACGAGAGTGAATACTCCTTCTGGAAACCAGGGCATCTTGGTGAGACCCTCACATTGGAGGTGGAGAATGTCACGGTCTCCGGGGAATGCGGGACAAATTGCACCTATACCTGGGAGAATAAAAATACCGTCTCTTTCGAGCAGGGCAACGTGACCGTGGGCTATGAGGCCGAGGTCAAGAGCAGAGACCTCCAGGTCCTCATGACCGAACCTTCCAATATCACCCTCACCCTGCCAGAAGATCTCATGGTCTCCAACCCCCTCCTCGGGTGGACAAGCACCGGTGCCGAGGTAAAGGAGGAAGAAAACGGGACTACTATGGTCCAGTGGGAGAATACCCGGTACGCTGAAGTCCGTTTCTATGACTCAGGTCAGGAACAACTTCTCTATATCTTCGGTTCTGTCTGGGTGGCGGTTGCGGCGGTGCTCCTCTTCCCGTACCTGCTCCTCCGCCGGCAGAGGCCGCCTGAGATCCCTCCGCCTGAAAAGCCCTAACTAAGACCGACTCAACCCTGGAACCCCTGGGCTCATCGGGGCCACCGCCCTCGTGCCTGCCGCCGCCCTGGGGCATCTTCAATACAGGGTTCTTAGTTTCTTTTTTCTCCTTCAATTCAGGACATCTTCAGACGACCGTGACCTCGATCCAGCGTTTCGCGATCCCGGCGTCCTGTTTCAGGTATAGGTGCCTGGCCTGCACTCATGAGATGCCGAGAGACTGATCTCTGCCTGGTGGGTGGAGTTTGCCTCTGCATGGAAGATCGCCGGGTCGATCCCGATCAGGAGCCCGCCAGGTATTGGGCACTGCTCTTCCTGAGCAGCACCGGTGCCCGACTACCTCCTCGTCACCCCTCCTGGTGTAGGCCACGACCGATATCGCTGCGATGAGAAGGCCAAGTACGATACACTCGATGAGCATATCCCAGAACTCTCCTGGGGTGAATATCTTCTCGAACTGAAATGCATCCTTCCAGAAATTCGAAACCCTCTCCTCCACCGGACCCCCAGGGAATGGCGATTGGAGGGGAATCGCTGAAGGATAGATCTGGCGAGGGTCATCTATTCTGGATCGAGTGCATGCCGTCTGCTTCAAGGTTACCTTCATTCTCCCAATTGTGAGGCAGGGGGACTGGGGGGCGGCACACCCCCGGCAGAAGATATGCATTCAAAATTTCTGGAAAGGAGTGCTTCGGTTTGAGGGAATGTTCAGGCTTTAGGGAGTGTATGGATATGCGTTTCGCGAGACGTGTGTCGCCGTCTCGCGCCTGGGACCTCCACCCCTGGACCCCCAAGGATGAAGATTGAGGGGAAGGCACAATCGATGGACATGAAGGGGGGGTGCGCTCCCCAGTTCTATCGTGACGCCGGGAACCTGGGGGTGCACCCCCCGCAGAGATAACAACTTTGAGGATTATTACAGAGCCCATAAATGATATATGCCTGTGGATATATCTCCTCGTGTAGGAAGGTCATTGATCTCCTGAACGAAATCCTGCCAGCATCCTCCAGACACTCGGGAGTTCCAGATGGGGGTGAAGGGAGAGAGAACACTATTCAGAAGAGGGTATCATTTTTCCACTGGAAAGGTGGGAGAAAGAACAATGAGAAAACATATCGGAGCACGATTTTGGGGTGTGCTTCTGGGAGTAGTCCTCATCGGAGCGATCTTTGTTCCACAGGTCAGTGCTGATAAGTCTGGCGGAAGCTGGATTGATTCTTTTGATCAATGGGTTGAACCGCGTGATATGTCGATGTATAACAAAGAGATCATCATCGAAGAACCCAATTACACGATGAGTCCTGAAGAGGTGGAAAGAACCCCGGGGCTGGTGGTTCTCGATAAAAATGCAAGTCTCTGTTTCTTTGAGTCGGGGATGAAAATAGATTCTTTTCAAGGCTATACAGTACATCTGACGGCTATTGATGATTCGGCAGAGGCAGTTGAACCAGAGAGAGAAGACGATGATGATAAGTGGATGAACTGGACAACTCCGTGGCGCCGGTCTGGAGACGCCATGGAAGGTCTCTCGTCACTCTCAGAATTATGTATGCTCCTCACTCCGAAAAGTGGAGATGGAATATTCTGATTAAATGGCCCCTGTAGAGACCTTCACCAATTCTCTGTGTGAGTGTGGACTCCCTGCCTTCCCCATCATACGCGCTGAGGGGGGCGATTCTGGGTCCTAAATCTTGATCCTTGTGGTCCTCTGAGCGGCACGTGCCCCCGGCACGAGGGTGTGGGAAGGCATGATGATCCGACGTGCTGCCCCCACTCGTAGGATCTTTCCTGCCGTCTCGCCCCGGCGAGGGTGCACCCCCCTGACCCCTTCCATGACGAAGAAAGACGGTTGCGTCGAGTGAACATGATCCTCCCCTGCTCTTCAGTCTTGAAAAAGAGAGACCACGCGACAAGAAATTTTCATCTCATATGCGTGAACCCGGAAGGTTCATGCCAGATTCTACAGAGCCCAAAAAAAGAGATCAATGCCTGGATGGCAGAATGGAGCTGAAAAAGGATGAAATATTATCCCAGTTCGTCCCACTTTCTCCGGCCCCTGAAGTGCACGACCCCGACGATAATCAGGACCACCAGCACCCCGATTCCAATATAAAGGGGCCATGAACCAAGTTCAAGGGAGAACCCCGCGCCGACCTCTTCTTTGAGGGCGTTCCCGAAGTCCAGCGTATCAGATGCCTTCTTGTCGGCCTCTTCTCCCTTTATCCTGGCTGCAGCATAGTTCTTATCATTCATCTTGTCGTTTGCTGCAGACAGGGACTGGGCCGCGATATCGCGTTGTGTTTTAAGACTGACCACCCGCTGGTCAGTCTTCATGCCTCTCTCGTTCTCGAAGTAGGTGACCAGGCCATCGATCTCATTGATCTTTGCCTGGGCATCGTCGATCTCTGTCCTGGCCCATGCTTTCGAGAGTTCGGACTCGGCGGTATCCATTGCCTCCTTTGCGGTGGTCAGGTCCGCAGCTGCTGCGGCATAGTCGGTGGTGGCGTCGGCCCTGTTGAGCGCGGCCTTCGCCTCATCGTACTTTT
Organism: Methanofollis sp. W23; assembly: GCF_017875325.1. Classification (NCBI taxonomy): domain Archaea; kingdom Methanobacteriati; phylum Methanobacteriota; class Methanomicrobia; order Methanomicrobiales; family Methanomicrobiaceae; genus Methanofollis; species Methanofollis sp. W23. The sequence goes on from NZ_JAGGMN010000001.1 coordinate 169,603, forward strand.
TCTGGGCGGTTGCAGTGTCGACCCCGAGTTTTAGTTTCTCCTCGATCTCAGTCCCCAGGGCATCAAGCCGGCCCTTAGAAGTCTTGAGATTTGAATCTACGTTCTGAGGGCTTACAACCTTACGTTTCAGGGTGTATTCACTGTTTGAAACGACCTTCTCCTCATCGTTGACCTGGGTGATCCTGACCAGCACCTTCTCCTGGTTGCTGGTCACTGTCGGAGCTTTTCCTTCAAAGGTCACCTTCAGAACGACATCTGTGTTGTCTTTAGGATAGGCGAGATCCCATCCGAGGATACGGAGATATCTGGACGAAGAGACCTTTGGATCACGGAAAACATCTCTTCCATCCACTTCCAGGGAATAAGTCCACTTAGGGTTTTCGAATTCAGAGTAGAATTCAAGAACCTCATCATCAGGGAAGGTGTCATCTCCGCTGCCCTCAAAGTTGATGGTCATTCCGGCCGTTGCTTTCTGGCCGGGGGTGAGGTCGCCAGACGCGGGGTCCACGTCAGGCGCCCTGCTAAGGTCATAATTTCCTCCATCGACATAACTCGATGCTGCTGCCCCCTGGACACAGCAGAGAGCAACAAGCAGTCCAATCAACACTCCGACAATCTGTTTCATCTTTCCCTCACTCGAACAACGGGTCTATCCCTGCATCGTCAAACATTGAGGTACGCTTCTCTTTTGATCTGATCACTTCTTCCTTGGTCTGCTTTGCGATCTCAAAGAGGTCACGCACCCTCGGCGCCTCGCCGATGGTGGAGAGGACGACGACCGCCGCGACATAGTTGCTGTCCACGGGGTAATCGCCGCCACGCACCTCGACACCTGCGATATTCTCTTCGACCCAGCTCTTCGCCTTCTCGACTCCTTTCCGGTCCATCTCAGACGAATTGCCCGCCACCAGCACGAGCGCGCGCTCTGCAGTCGAATAATCGCAGGGGAGAGTGAGACGGCCAAGCATCGCACGCCTGACCAGGGCGATCACCTTCGCCGACTTGTCTTCTCCGGTCAGCACCTCTTCAGCGGTATCTTCTTCCTTCGCAAACGTGTCGCGCAGACCACCGAAGAGCCCCTTCTTCTTCTTGGTCCGCTCGCTCACGACCTCGGTAACGGCATATCCCACGCTGGAGATCCCGCCGCCTCTCAGGGTGTTGATCACCTCAGAGGAGTCGACGACCATCTCGCCGACGCCCGCCTTCCCAACCTCGCCGGCACGGAAGAGGACGCCGAAACGACGGACAATCTCTTCGTTCAGTCTGGAATAGGCGTTTTTAACACTCTCGCCCTCGTTCTTCCAGGCGGCGTTGTCGAAGACAAAGACGTTGTCTGCCTCATGGACAAGGGTCGAAAGACTCCTGGCTGCGTTGTAAGTATACAGTCTTCCCTCCTCAGGGGCCGGGAGAAGACCCACGGCATAGACAGGTTCACGGTAAATCCGCTTCAGGTGGCGGGCGAGAACCGGAGACCCACCTGACCCGGTACCCCCGCCAAGCCCGGCGACGATGACGAAGGCATCGATGTCATGGGTGCCCCGCGTATCGATCGCGTTGATGATCGAATCGATCTCGTCGGCGGCGATCCTGGCGCCGGTGACATTGTCGGTACCTACCCCGTGCCCTTTCACGACGGTCTGACCGATCAGAATCCGATCTTTCATCTCGATGTTCTTCAGTCCCATCAGGTCAGTGCGAGCGGTGTTGACGATGATACCCCTGAAGTTATTCGAGCCGGATCTTCGATCCTGCTCGATGAACATGTCAACGACTTTACCGCCAGCCTGACCGAATCCTATGAAAAATACCCTCATTCAGTTTACACCATCCAGTCGGCTACCACAGATGCAAGGACACTATGTAGCTGGTATCTAGCTAATAGTACAGTTCTCTCCAGAGTTCAAAAACTTTCTTATGCGCTTTTGATGATACACAGTATTGCAGAATATGGATATTTGTATCATAGGAGGTGGGCTCACCGGCCTTGTCGCCGCCCTCCCCCTCTCAGAGACCTCTGAGGTTACCATCCTTGAGAAAAAACCACTTCTCGGGGGATGTATGGCGTCGTACCAGAGAGACGGCTACTGGATCGAGCAGTACTATCACCACTGCTTTGCTGGCGACCATCATCTCTTCTCCCTTCTGGACGATCTCGGGCTTAAGGATCGTCTTGAGTGGCTCAAGGGCTCGACTGGATATTATGTGGACGGCAAGGTCCACCCGTTGACAAGTCCCATGGAGATCGTGCGCTACCCCCACCTCTCCTTTCTCGATAAAGCCCGTCTGGGGGTGCTCACCCTCAGGGCAAAGGGGATCGATCTCGCTCCCCTTGACGATGTCCCGGCCGGGGAATATATCAGAACACACCTCGGCGAGCGCATCTACACCTCATTCTTCGAACCGCTCCTCCGTAGCAAATTCGGAGACCGGCGCGACGAAGTCTCAGCCGCATGGCTCATCTCCAGGATTGCCATCAGGTCTGACCGCGGGGTCGAGGGGGAGCGGCTCGGCTACCTCAACGGGGGCTGGCACCTCCTCATCGATGGCCTTGAAGAGCGGCTTCTCGAGAAAGGGTGTACGATCGAGAAGGGAACCCCGGTCACCTCCCTTGCACAGAAGGGTGAGAAGTGGCTGGTGAACGGCCAGGCATATGATGCCGTGCTCGCCACCATCCCCCCGCAGGAGATCAGGCGGATCAGCGGGGACGAGACCTTCTCCTCCATCCCGTACCAGGGCGCGGCCTGCATGACCATCGGGCTTGACCGGGACGTGACCAACGGGATCTACTGGCTGAATATGAAGGACAAGGCGCCGTACGGGGCCGTGGTCACTCACACCAACTTTGCGCCTCGATCACGCTACGGCGAGGACATCGTCTATCTTGCCTCGTATTTTGCCGGCGAACCGGTGCCAGGGTTGAAAGAGCGGATGCTCACCGACTTCAGGCGGAGGTTCTCGATACCTGAAGAGGCGATCCACTGGAGCGAGCTTGCTGTCGAACACTTTGCCGGCCCGGTGTACACCACCGGATTTGCCGGGCTCATCCCGGCCTACGAGGGGCGCGGGCTGTACCTTGCCGGGATGTTCTCGCGTCCCAACTACCCTGAACGCTCGATGGAAGGGTCGATCATTGCCGGGCTTGAGGTGGCCGACCGGATCAGGGGAGGCCACGATGACTGAAGAAGGAGTTTCAGTCATTCTCCCCGTCTTCAATGACAGAACCGCACTTGAAAAGGCAATCCCAGGATCTGCCACCGCCCTTGCAGAGATCACCGATGCTTTCGAGGTGATCGTCGCAGAGGACGGCAGCACCGACGGGAGCCCTGAGTTCGTGGAGGCCTGGCACCGGAAAGACCCGAGAGTCCGCCTCCTCCATGCCGACGAGAGACTTGGCCGCGGCAAGGCCCTGAACCGGGCGATCGCATCAGCGCGCTATAGCACGGTCTGCTATTATGACGTCGACCTTGCGACCGACCTTGTGCATCTCAAGGAACTTGTCAGGGCAATCCAGGCGGGGGCCGACATCGCGACCGGATCGCGTCTCCTCCCTGACTCTGAGATCATCAGGAGCGGCGGGCGCGAGGTCGCGAGTCGCGGCTACAACTTCCTGGTCAGGACCATCCTCCGCAGTCGCCTTCATGACCATCAGTGTGGGTTCAAGGGTTTCAACCGCGACCGGGTTCTCCCTCTCCTCGACCACGTAACCGCCCCTCACTGGTTCTGGGACACCGAGGTACTGGTCCGCGGGCAGCATGCTGGCTACGTGATCAAGGAGTTCCCGGTGGTCTGGCGGCAGGGGCCAGGGACGACGGTGCGGTTCAAGGACGTCTTCTCGATGGGGTCGCAGATCCTTGGGCTCTGGTGGCATCTGCATGTGGCGAAGGACTAGTGCGATTGTTGTCCCGACAGTCATCGCCGTTGGGATCCTTGCATATATGCTCTGGAGGGTCTGGGACGACCTGCTCATGACCCTCTCGCATATCGAGCCGATCTATCTGGCCATAGCCACCGGCATCTGCATCCTTGCCTGGGTACTGCGCGGGTGGCGGTACCAGGTTATCCTCAGGGGGATGGCGATCAGGACGTCGCTCTCCTTCTCCACGGCATGTATTTTCCTCTCCCAGACTGCAAACCTGATCATCCCGGCGCGACTCGGCGACCTGGTCAGGATCTTTATTCTCAAGCACGAGAGACTGGCGACCTACTCGCAGGGCATCTCTTCGCTGGTGGTGGAGCGGGTCTTTGACGTGGTGACGGTGGCCATCCTTGGCGTGGTGGCCCTCCCCTTTGTCGTGGGAACGCCTGAATGGTACCTGCCTCTCATCCTCCTCCCGATCGCGGGGGGGGCCGCCTTCGCCCTCTTCCTCTGGGTGATGGGCGACCGGACCTCAGAGAACCGGATCCTTGGCATTATCTTTCGGATGTTCTCAGAGATCAGGGAGGCCTCCCTTCACCCCAGGGCCATACTCCTCCTCGGGGTCTCGTCGGTCGGGATCTGGATCGTGGATATCCTGGTCTGCGCCATCGTTGTCCTGATGTTTGGTGAGCAGATCCCCTTTGCCGTGGTCGTGCTGGCAGTCGTCGTCGGCAACCTTGTCAAGGCGGTCCCGATCACCCCTGGCGGAGTCGGGACCTATGAGTTCGCCCTTGCCGTCACCTTTGAACTTGTCGGGACGGCGCCGGCCACGGCCACCGTCATCGCGGTTGTCGACCATCTCATCAAGAACGGGGTCACCCTCTTTGGTGGGGTGGGGGCGCTGTACTTCTTTGGCGACTGGTCGGTCGCCCTGATGAGACGTTCATTCAAGGAGGGGATCTCAGAGGAGGAACTGCGTGAGCCCTGAGGTCCAGGCTCTTATGCTCCTCTCCTGGCTCTTCCTGGTCAAGATACTCCAACTCTCTCTCTGGCCTGCCCTCAGGCCGGCCTTCAAGGATTATGCCTATCCAGCCGCATATCCGGCCTCTCTTCTCCTCTTCGGCGTGCTGACCTGGTATGCTGCGCTCATCGAGCTCCCGGTCCAGGTCGCTCTGGTCCCCTTCGCCCTCCTGGGGGGGTATGCCCTGTACAGGCGTGCATACCGGCCAGACGAACTGAGGCGCGCCTTCGTCTGGGACGCCGTCTTTCTCTCCTTCTTCACCATACTCCTCGCGGTCAGGTTTCTTGACCCGGCCATTGCCTACGCCGAGAAACCGATGGACCACGCCTTTCTCGCCTCGGCAATGCGTTTTATGAGTGTCCCCCCACCTGACCCCTGGTTTGCAGGCGGGGTGCTGGACATCTATTATTATCTTGGCTACTGGCTGATGGGGATGCTTGGGGTGACCGTGGGGGTTCCGTCGGCGGTCGTTTATAACCTGGCCCTCCCGACTATCTTCGGCGTGGCTGCGGTCTCGGTCTATGCAATTGGTCGTCTTCTTATCCCGAAATTTGCATGGCTCCCGCTCGGGGTGTTCTTCGCTGTGAACCCGGCCTTTGTCCAGCACCTCCTCTTCGAGGGGACCACACACTCGCTCCTCTGGAACAGCAGCAGGGTCATCGAAGGAACGATCAACGAATACACCCTTTTCTCCTTTCTCTGGGGCGACCTCCACCCGCACGTGATGGACATCTTCAACCAGGCCTTCTTCCTTTTCCTGGTCGTCTATGCCCTCACGCGCTGGCACGACCTTGCCTCGAAGGCACGCTGGGTCGTCATCGGGTGCGCCGCCCTCTCTCTTGGTTCGATGCCGGGGATCAACTCATGGGACGTTCTCCTGTACGCACCCATCACCCTTGGTGTGGGGTATCTCATCTGGCGGCGGGAGCATGACTCCAGGTTTCTTCTGGCCGTCCCGCCCCTGGGGGTCGCGGTCTATGCCCCCTATTATCTCCAGCTCAACAGCGCCGGGTTTAGTGGGTTTGGGGTGGTCACGGCAGCCTCAGACCCGGTCGAGTTCCTGCTCTTTCACGGATTCTTCCTTGCTCTCATCTATGCCTTCACCATACCAGACCTCAGGGTGCGCCCCTACCTCCTCGCGGTCCCGGTCGTCCTCGTCCTTGCCGGTTACCCGGCGGCGGCGATCGCCGCGCTCCCCCTTGCCGTCCTCCTCACCCGCACCCGCCTCGCACCTGCCGATATACTCGTGGTTGCAGGACTTGTCATCGTCCTCCTCTGTGAGTTTTTCTATCTCAAGGACAATATGGGGGCAGACTATCTCAGGATGAACACGGTCTTCAAATGCTACTCGGTCGCATGGCTCCTTATCGGCATCGGCACCCTGGTCTGGGCCGGGCAGTGGCTTGCAGGGCGGGGCGGTGCCGACCGGTTCACCGCGCGGCAGTGGCGGACACTTGGAGCGCTTGTCGTTGCGGCCCTGATCATCGTCCCGTTTGCAATCCCGGTCGTGGGTATCGGTCCTGCCTCTCTTGACGGGACTGCATGGCTCCAGAAGCATCATCCCGGCGACGCTGCGGGAATCGCATGGCTCAACCAGAAGGAGGGCGACATTGTCCTTGTCGAAGCGGTGGAGAAGGACTATGCCTATGGGTCTCGTGTTTCAGCATATACCGGGATCCCGACGGTTCTCGGGATGCCGTTTCATGAACAGATGTGGCGGAGCAATTGGACTCTCATCTCAGGGAGGCAAAACGACGTTCGCACGATCTATGAGGAGCCGGGCCTGAGCCTCGACCTGATGAAGCGGTATGGAGCGACCCACCTCTATGTGGGCGGGCTTGAACGCGAGATTTATGCCCTTGACCTGCCGACCGAAGGCCTGGTGCCGGTCTTTGAGTCGGGGGATGTGGTCATCTATCGGCGGGAGTGAAGGAAGATTTATCCGTTTCCCTGTTGAACTACTATGGCTGTTCAATCACACCTGATGATTGATGAAGGAGAAAACTACGCACTCCTGAATGAGGTGAGTTATGGCTAAGACCTATGTAAAATTTGAAGTTCCGGAAGAAATCCAGAACAAAGCACTCGAATCGCTTGAAATCGCACGGGACACCGGGAAGATCAAGAAGGGCTCCAACGAGGCCACCAAGTGCATTGAGCGCGGCACCGCCCAGCTCGTGCTCATCGGCGGCGACGTCGAGCCTGAAGAGATCGTGATGCACCTCGCACCACTCTGCGACGAGAAGCAGATCCCGTACCTCTTCATCACCAAGCAGAACGAGATCGGCGCGGCCAGTGGGCTGAACGTCGGCTCGGCGGCCGCTGCCATCGTCAAACCTGGCAAGGCAAAGGATCTTGTGGAAGAGGTTGCGAAGCAGGTCACCGAACTGAAGGCCTGAAGGAGGGTGCTCAATGGCAGATGGAACACCCGCAGAGGTCATCGAAGTGATCGGCAGCACCGGGATGCATGGCGAGGCCATGCAGGTGAAGTGCCGGATCCTTGACGGGAAAAACAAGGGCCGGATCATCACCCGCAACACGGTCGGCCCTATTCGCGAAGGCGACATCCTGATGCTCCTTGAGACTGAGCGCGAAGCGAAGAAATTGTCGAGGCGGTGAGAAGGATGGTCGACACCTATAAGTGCAGTTTCTGTGGCAAGGCAATGGAGCCAGGCACAGGGAAGCTCTTCGTCCGCAGGGACGGGTCGCTCTTCTACTTCTGCTCCACGAAGTGCCAGAAGAACTCCAAGCTCGGGCGTGTCCCCCGTAAGGTCGCCTGGACTGAGGCCGGCCGCAAGGCTCTCGGGAAGGAGTGAGCCTGGTGGAGCAGACCTTTGTGATGATCAAGCCAGACGGTGTCCAGCGTGGCATCGTCGGGGCGATCATCTCCCGCCTCGAAGCAAAGGGGCTCAAGCTGGTCGCGGCAAACCTGACCACTCTCTCTGAAGAGACGGTGATGGAGCACTATGCCGAGCATGTCGAGAAGCCCTTCTTCCCATCACTGAAGGCATATGTCATGTCAGGCCCGGTCCTCACCATGGTCTGGGAAGGCAAGGACGCGATCGCGATCGTCAGGAGGCTTGTCGGGGCGACCAACCCGGCTGAGGCCGCACCAGGGACGATCAGGGGCGATATGGGGATGGAGACCGGCAAGAACGTCATCCATGCCTCCGACGCTTCCGAAAGCGCCGCCCGGGAGATTGGGATTCATTTCACCAGGGACGAACTCGTCACCTACACCAGGATCGACGAGCCGGTCCTGTACGAGTAAATCTCTTGAGGGCCACTCAGGGCCCACTCCATTTTTTGGTTCTATTATCAGCGATGCTTCCAGAGAATGAGAATATGGGCTCTGTAGAAACTCCTCTTAATGAATCTCTCTGGCTGGGGGTTTGGCCGCCCCCGAACTCCCGCGACACGGGAGGTCGAGGATGGCAGCACTCCTGTCACAGTTGCCCGTAATGCCTTCCTCCCTATCTCCCTCCCCGGGGTCCGGGGATAGAGTTCCCGGCGCGAGGCTATGGGAAGGCGGATGACACGCATTTTCCCCACGATAAGTGGGGGTTTCTACAGGGCCAGAAAATGACTCTTCTTTGATCGCTTCTGGTGGAGATCGATCTCATGTCTTCCCGTCACTTGCACCTGGTGGTATATTCGATGATCTGGGTGTGGGAATTGCCGTCTTCTCCTCTCTTCATCTCCAGGTGCGATCGAAGAAAAGACCAGGAAAGGTGAGGGTTGGGTCATACTTTTCACGAAGGGGGGAAGACACCGTCAGTCTCGCATCTCTCTTCAGCGGGATCCTCTCCTGGTAGTTCTCTTTGCCGGGAGGTTGGTCGCCTCTCCCTCCGCGTGAAGATAGGCGGCGGACGGTAATCCTCTTTTCATGGTCATTGAAGAAGGCGGGTGACACACATTTTCCCTACAACAGATGGGGTTTTCTACAAAGCCTTCTTTTCAGCTCTGTAGAATCCAACATGATCTTTGGGCTCAGGCATATGGGATGAAAATGATCATGGATCTTTGGGTCGTGCACTGATCTATTGTCCCTGCTTCAGAGCAAGACACCGAGGGGGACGATCATCGAATGGCCGCCCTCGCCCATCTCCGTCGTGGGGGGTTTGGGGGGTGCAATCCCCAAGCGCGAGATGATGGTGAACGTTCAATGATTGAGGGAGATCAATCTGATCGATGAGCCTTCCCACACCATCATGCTGGGGGCGAGTGCCGCCCGGATCCCCGGAGATGATGATAGGGCTGGGAAGGTGAATCGATGATCACAAAGGGCGAGTTGCTGTCCTCCGCATATCTTCGCGCGGGGGGTTTGGGGGGCGTGCCGCCCCCCGGCGAAGAGAACGATCAAAAGGGTTTACCATGAAAATGATCCTTATGTTCAATTCTGGAGTTATGACCGAGAATTCGAACACATAGATCTCCCTCATAACTACTATGCGGAGAAAGAAAAATCGCCCCCAGAACGATCGCTCTCTGCCTTCCCGGCCCTACCTTCGTCCCCCCGGAGCCCCCCACGACGAGGATAGGGTGGGGGGGTGGCGACGTGAACACGGTGAACACGGTCTCCACCGATTCTTCTGTCTTGATATGAGACAGCAAGTGACAAGAGATTTTCATAAAGGATGCGGAGATGTGCTCCCGCCTCATGAGCAATCTTACAAAACCCTTTTTTCTTGGCGATGTAGATATTGGGCATGAGGCGAGATCCGCCTCAAACTATCAATGAAGAATCTCTGATTTTTGAGTCGCTCCGCCGGGGCAAGAGTCTTCCTACATCCCTGCACCATGAGCTTAATCGAAGATCAAAGATCTTCTCAAACGTGCGTACGCTCGCATCCCCTGGACCCCCTGGAGGAAGATAGGATCGGGGAGGCGAACCGGTGGATCTGAAGAGAGAGATTTGCCGTCCACGACCTATTGCTCGTGCAGGGAGTGCGGGGGGTGGCCAAACCCCTGTCAGAGAGAGTTCCATCCGGAGGGTTTCCACTGAGCCAAAAAAAAGGATCTCGTCAGGCCGTGCTCATGTTCCTGACAAAGACCTCGAGACGCATGTTCCCCATCTTCCCGTCTCTCAGGAAATAATATGCCAGAACCCGGTCTTTGTTGTCGTACCAGGAGAACCAGTAGTTGAGGTTGTAGGTCTGTTTCTCGAAACCTGGCAGGGAGTCGTACGTGTCCTCGTCAGAGGTGATGACCATGTCGAACTTCCCTGACCTGAAGGTATTCTCGTCGATCTTTCGGCCGTAATAACTGATCTTCTCAGATTTGTCGCCCCGATAATACCAGGGGAGGGGCCAGTAGCGGTCCGAGGCGATGGCTGTGGCATTCGAGTCGTCGATGAGGGCCATCACCTCGCGCATATCCTCTGAGTTCTGGACCTGCACGATCGGTTCGTTCACGTCGGCCGGGACATAGGCCACGTGCCAGAGGACCGGCGCCAGGAATATTATAGATGCCAGGGCGATGAGGGCCTTCTTCTTTGTCATTGCATAACTTGCGACAAAGACCACCGGGAGGAGCTGGTGGATGATGAGCCAGGGCACCTTCTCGCCGATGTAGGCGTACGCTGCGATGGAGAGGAGCATCCAGACGATACAGAACCGGAAAAATTCCTCTTTTTTGTCGAAGGTCCGCAACGTGGGGACCGAAAGTCCGGCCTGCTGGAGAGAGGTCCTGACCAGGGAGTACATCGAGTCCTTCTCTTCCTGTTTTTTTCGGGCGTGGAGGAACTGGCCGATCCCGACGATGGCAAGGATGAAGATCGGGAGTTCGTACAGCAGGAAGAGAATGATATAGAAGAAGAACGGTCCGCCGATCCGTTCCTGCTCGTGCATCGCCCACCAGTGAGAGACAGCGTCGGGCACCCAGGTCAGCACCCGCTCGGGATGGACCCCGAACGAGGAGTAGAAGAGGACGACGACCCCTCCGAGGAGAAGGATGCTGAGGAGAAAGTCGCGCTTCCAGTGGGAGGGCAGGACGACCTTCTCTGTCCAGAGGAGATAGAGGATATAGAGCGCGAAGATCCCGAGGACGATCGGCATATTCTCCTTGCATGCCAGACCCAGTCCGGTTGCGATCCCGGCAAGGGCCGCCCACCTGGCCTGACCCCTCTCGAAGTAGAGGAGGAGGGCAAGCAGGAGTACGAAGGTGAGGAAGAGGATGAAGATATCGTTCCTGAGAAACCTGGAGAAATAGACTAGATTGGGCGAGATCGCGAGGAAAAACCCCGCAACCAGCGTCTGCCTCCGGTCGAGATAGCCGAGTTTGTGCAGTGGCCAGACCAGGGCGACGATCAGGACGCCGAGGAGGGCAGGTATCGCTCTCCCGACCAGGTCTGAGTCTCCAAAGAGGGCGAACATCCCTGCGGTCACATAATAGAGGAGCGGGCCATGGAACGACGGGTCGTAGAGATAGGTCCCTTCGGTCAGGAGTTTATATGAGAACCAGGCATGGATCGCCTCGTCATGATGGAAGAGTTTGAGGTCAAGACATGCAAACCGCAGGACTGCTGCAAGTATCAGGATAAAAAAAAAGATTCTCTCAGTAGAGAGAAATTGGTGGATTTTTGTGGCAGATCCTAGAGCTGGACCGCCGCTCACCTTGCATCAACTCTCCAGCACGATCTCGATGCCAATGTCCTTTGGCACCTGGATACGCATTAACTGCCTGAGAGCACGCTCATCCGCGTCGATGTCGATGAGTCGCTTGTGTACCCGCATCTGCCAGCGATCCCAGGTTGCAGTACCCTCTCCGTCAGGGCTCTTTCTGATCGGAACGACCAGTTTCTTGGTGGGGAGGGGGATAGGCCCTGCCAGATTCACGCCTGTCCTCTCTGCAATCTCCTTGATCCTGTCACAGACCATCTCAACTTTGTCGTAGTCGGTCCCTGAAAGGCGTATTCTGGCTTTCTGCATGTCCTCACCCATCTACAGATTATCTCATCTGCTTGGCCTGGACAGCGACACACATGCCAGCTGCAATGGTTGAACCCATATCACGGACCGCGAAGCGACCGAGCTGCGGGATCTCCTTGACGTTCTCAAGGACCATCGGGCGGGTCGGTTTGATCTTGACGATCGCTGCATCGCCGGCCTTCAGGAAGGTCGGGTTCTGCTCTTTGACCTGGCCCGTGCGCGGGTCAAGCTTGCTGAGGAGCTCGGTGAACATGCAGGCGACCTGCGCGGTGTGGCAGTGGAAGACCGGGGTGTAGCCCACGGTGAGTGCGCTCGGGTGCTGGAGCACGACGATCTGCGCGGTGAACTCCTCGACAACCGTCGGCGGAGCGTCGATCGGACCGCAGACGTCGCCACGGCGGATGTCGCCCTTGCCAACACCGCGGACGTTGAACCCGACGTTGTCGCCAGGCAGCGCCTCGGGGATCTCTTCGTGGTGCATCTCAATGGACTTGACCTCACCGGTGACGTTGGCGGGCATGAAGGAGACCTTGTCACCCTTCTTCATGACACCGGTCTCGATACGACCTACAGGCACAGTGCCGACACCGGAGATGGTGTAGACGTCCTGGATCGGGAGACGGAGCGGCAGGGTGGTCGGCTTATCCGGCTGCTTCAGGGCGTCGAGCGCCTGGAGGACCGTTACACCCTTGTACCACGGGGTCTTGTCGGACTTCTCCTTGATGTTTGCTCCCTCGAATGAGGACATCGGGATGAACGGGATCTCTTCAGGCTTGAACCCGACCATCTTGAGGAGCTGCGAGAGCTGTTCCTTGACCTCGTTGTACCGCTTCTCATCGTACTTGACGACATCCATCTTGTTGATGCCGATGATGAGCTGGTTGATGCCAAGCGTCCTGGAAAGGAAGACGTGCTCCTTGGTCTGCTCCATGACACCGTCTGGTGCGGCGACGACGAGCAGTGCGGCGTCGGCCTGGGATGCACCGGTGATCATGTTCTTGATGAAGTCACGGTGACCAGGGCAGTCGACGACCGTGAAGTAGTACTTGTCGGTGTCGAAGCGCTTGTGCCCGATATCGATGGTGATACCGCGGTCGCGCTCTTCCTTAAGGCTGTCCATGACCCAAGCAAACTCAAAGGAGCCCTTGCCCTTGGCTTCGGCTTCCTTTCTAAAGCCCTCAATAATGTGCTGAGGTACGGTTCCTGTCTCGAACAGAAGTCGACCGACGGTAGTGGACTTACCGTGGTCGATGTGCCCGATAACAGCAAGGTTCATGTGTGGTTTATCAGTTGCCATAGTTATCCTCCACTCATGTATGGGACTGCATACACAGTCTGGTTGAAGCGAGTATCATATATTGGGCATTGATCTATATAAACCATTTTGATTCGCCTGTTCTCTCCGGGATTGCAGGGGGATACGCATGTATCGACACCCTCAAATCCCTAATCAAACAAACACTCACTGACCTATGAAAACTCTGGAATTCCACCACGATGAGGAGAAAGGCCGTGTCACGGTGACCTGCGCTACTGGCGAGGTCTCGGTGTACAGCCACTGCGCCTATTGTAAGCACTGCAATGGCGTCCAGGTGGGCAGACGGGTGCTCCCTTCGCCGCCGCAAAAAATGGTCAGTGGGCCCAGGGGGGCGGGCTTTGATGAAGAACTCCTCAACGCCGCGATGATGTTCAACTCCCTGGTTCGCGATGGAGAAGCGATCTCCTGCAATGACAAAGAGGGAGTCGGGTTTACTTCGATGTATCGCCGTTGAATTTTGCCTGTAATTCTGTGCGGAAGGATTCGAAGTCGAGTTCGTCGAGCTGGTCGGCCAGGTGCCGCCCGCTCCACGCCTTCCGGTAGATCCAGGTGACCACCTGTTCGATGACCGCAACGACCTCGTCCTCGCTCTCGACGGTGATGAGTTCTCGGCCAGGGTTGGGGTGCCGCCCGCGCCGTCCGCCGATAGTGATAAGGTAGTGACGGTACTCTGACTTCAGGAGGTCGAAAGGACACGAATAGATACAGATCCCACACTGGACACATTTTTCAGGGATCAGTTCTGAGATCCCGTTCTTGATGATGATCGCGGCTTCTTTGCAGTACCTGGCACAGGTCCCGCACCCGGTGCACATCCCTTCGATCCTGAGCGGGCGGATCCGTCCGACGATCCCGATCTCGTTGAGGACCGGGCTTGTGCAGGCGTTGGGACATCCTGAGAGGGAGATGCGCACCCTGATCGGCATCTCGCGTCCGAAGACCTTCTCGTCGATCCGTTTTGCCAGACCATAGGTCTCGATATTGGAGTATTTGCACCCCTCGGTACCCGGGCAGGCGATGATATTGACGATCTCGTCATACTCTGATCCCAGAGGGGTCCCGTTCTCCTTCAGGTCATGGGCGACCTCTTCCAGGTGGTCGGGGTCGATGTGCGGGATCTCCACGGTCTGGCGGGTAGTGAGGTGGACCTCTCCGTCACTGTATTTTTTTGCGATCTTACCGATACCGGCGAGTTTCTCGGCATCCAGAACTCCTGCCGGGATCCTGAGTCGCACCGCGCAGAAATCAGGGTTGCGTTCGGTGATCACGCCGCCCCTTTTGTATATCGGTTGATTTCTGGTCATCTTGAATAGGTCAGATGAGGAGCATAAATAGGTGTGTATGCCCTTCATAGGGCAAGGGCAAGGGCGACGGCCGCACGTGTGATCTCATTGGACGCCCCTGCGACATCGCCGTTAACTCCTCCGAAAAGATGGGTAGCCAGGCAGACGAGGAGGACCGCAACGAGAGCGGTCACGAGGAGTGCTCTGCCGATGAGGGCCGGGCCGAGGGGGAGGAGGAAGAGGGGGAGGACCAGGAGAAGGGCGTAGATGACAAAGCGTTTCTTTGCAAAGCTATGGAGATAGGCGTGGATCCCGTCGTGGAAAGGAGCGCCGAGCGTGGTGATCCAGGCCATCGCAAGTTTTGCGCAGACCTCTGCGGTGAGGACGACAAAGGGGACCGACCAGGCGGCGGAAAGTCCTTCGACCGCGATGAGGGTGGTGAGGAGTCCACATGCTACTCCTCCCGCGCCGATCTGCCGGTCGGTGAGGGCGGTGACCCGTTTCTCTCGGCTCCCATGGGCCATCAGGCCGTCGCCGAGGTCGAGGAGGCCGTCGAAGTGGTTGGCTCCTGAGACGATGATCGCGGTGGCAATGGCGGCAACCGCGGCGACGGCGGCATGATTTCCAAGGAGAAACGCGACGCCTGCGGCAATCCCGCCGATCACATACCCCGCGAGGGGGTAGAGCCAGGTGTACCTGGCAAAGGCGTCGAAGTCTGCGGGTCGTCCGAGGGGGAGGATGGTGCAGAACTGGAGGAGTGCCCTGAGGGCGTCAAGAGCCATTTAGTGTACTGGGTTTGAAGTATGATACAATAAGACATGTGATTTTTCTGGGTTCTGGAGAAGTGGGCAGGAAGCGGGAGTATGTCTCACGCATATGGGATGATAATTTTCGTTGCTGGATCATTCTTTTTCAAGAATGAAGAACCGGTGGGAACCTTGTTCCATCGCCGGCCCCACCTCTCTTCGTCGTGGGGGGTCCGGGGGGCATTCGCCCCCCGGTGCGAGATTCCAGGGAAGATGTTGCGATTGAGGGCGGCACGCCTGATCGACGTGCCTTCCCTCATGTTTGTGCCGGGGGCTCTGCCCCCGGACCCCCGGGACCACGATGAGAACGGGAAGGCAGAATAGATGACCATGACGGAGGGGGTACCGTCCTCGACCCATCGTGGTGCGGGGGCGGGGGGCGGCTAGCCCCACGCTAGAGAGTTCCATCCTGAGGGTTTCTCCAGGCCAAAAAACCATGAAGACAGGATGCAATCCTCAGCCAATCTTCATCGCCGGGGGTCAGGAAGTGCACCCCCGGTGCGGTCGATGAACTGGTATGAAAAGGAATATTTCTACAACGCTGGCCTACTCTCCATCTCCAGGAGCGAAACTCTCACTGTACAGCCGCGAGGTGTTCCCGGCGATGAGCCCGGCGACGGCGTCGTCAAGGAACGGTCCGAGTTCACCAAGGATGCCTGGTTTGTTCTGGTCATAGCGGGTGAACTCGAAACGGGCATAGGTGCCCCCGATGATCTCGGCGATGGCCATCCCGATGATCTCGTCGGAGAGAAGAAAGACAGGATCGTCGGCGATCTCGGAGTCGTTCCGGTTCTCATAGAGTTCTTCTTCGAGGAGAATGGCGCCGAGGAGGAGAGAGGAAACGTTCGGGTCCTGGTATGACGTCAGGATCTTCTTCTCAAGGCGTCCCCTCGCCTCGTCGGGGCTCATCCCGTGGGAGACATAGAGCCCCATCCCGGCGTCGACAATGGCTTCGGTGGTGATCCCTTTTGTTTTGAGCCGCGCTTCGATCTCAAACATAGGAGAATTTTTGGTCAGGCTCAATATATACATTAATATGACATTTCTCTCAGAGTCTCCTTCTATTGAGTATTCACGACCGCTCTTTGCAAGTGTCCTTGGAAATACTGCACTCTCGATGGTGCCCGGGGTGTCGGGTGCGGGGCCGTCCCCGAAAAAGACGGTCTACACCCCGATCCTCGACGCCGAGATGATCACCACCGGGGCGATCACCTCGATGCCGCTCAAACCCAACACCCCGACCGGGTGCCCGACGCCGGCGGTGATCACCAGGGCGATGACGGCGCTCACCGGGATCGACCCGGTCTTTGTGAATGCCGGACTTTTCAACCTTCCGACGGTGCCATGCGTCGATGTCTATGGGGCACCGGGCGGCGACCCGCGCGAGGGCGACGCCGTCCCTGCGGCCGGAGATCTTCTTTTGGCCGGCGAGCGGGTCGGCCGCCTCCTCTCCAGGTGCGCCGACTTCCTGGTGCTCGGGGAGTGTGTGCCTGGCGGGACGACGACTGCCCTCTGTGTCCTGCGTGCCCTCGGATACGAGGCCAGGGTCTCGAGCAGTTTTGTCGAGAACCCCGTGCACCTGAAGGAGGAGATCTGTAGATCTGTGGTAGACCGGGTAGAGCGTGAAGGGGTGACCGACGCCCTTGACGTGGTGCGGATCGGGGGTGACCCCATGATGCCGGTGGCCGCGGGGATCGCGAGTACCTTTGAAGGCACGCTCGTCTTTGCCGGAGGCACCCAGATGCTTGCCGTCGAT
Organism: Methanofollis sp. W23; assembly: GCF_017875325.1. Taxonomy (NCBI): domain Archaea; kingdom Methanobacteriati; phylum Methanobacteriota; class Methanomicrobia; order Methanomicrobiales; family Methanomicrobiaceae; genus Methanofollis; species Methanofollis sp. W23. The sequence goes on from NZ_JAGGMN010000001.1 coordinate 186,572, forward strand.
GCCGTGCTCAAGGGGCTTGGCAGGCAGATGGTCCCGCTTGCCACGACCGAGTATGTGCGCACCGATGCCTCGGCAAACTTCGAGGAGGCCGTGGCCGCAGTGGGGGCGAAGGCCTATTATGTGGACCCGGACTTTGGGACCATCGGCGACGCGGGGATCGGCAGGTACTGCGAGGGCGAGGTGAAGGAAGGGATGGGTGCTGGCGGCGCCATGTTCCTTGCCCGCGTGATGGGATACTCGGAAGAGGAGATCAGGGCGGCCATCCTCTCCACGGTCATATCATTCAGATAATGCACCGGTCGTGTAGGGTCCTTATCGGGTTTGCACCCCCGGGCCCTCAACACACGATAAGAGGGGGGAACAGCGGCACCCTCGTCATGGTCGACAGTGTGCCTTCCTGGCATAGGTGAGGGGTATTCCTCCAGAAGAAGAGTTATCCTGGCCCTTTCTTCGCTCAGGAGGAGTTCGTGCTTCACCTGACCATGAGGAGATCTCCAGGACCAGCGCACCGCGGCCCAGATTCCCTATAAAAAAGGCTATACCCTCACCCACCCATACCTTTCTGATGCGTCCCATTTTTGTCGTGAACAACCATGGGCAGTTCAACCACCTCATCCACCGTAAACTGCGGGATATGGAGATCGAGGTGGCGATGGTCCCGAACACCACCCCGCCCGAAGAGGTCGCCGCGGGGTGCCGGGGGATCATCCTGGGCGGCGGCCCCTCGCTTGAGCGGGCCGGGAACTGTGCCAAGTACCTCGACCTGGGCCTGCCGGTGCTTGGGGTCTGTCTTGGTCTCCATATCATCGCGACCGCACGGGGCGGCGCCGTCGGGCCTGGCGCCCATGGCGGGTATGGCGGTGTCAATGTCGAGATCACAGGGGAAAGCGAGATCCTCACCGGGTATCCTGGGCAGATCCAGGTCTGGGCCTCCCATGCCGACGAGGTAAAAGAGGTGCCTGCGGGTTTCACCGTCTATGCACACTCTGATATCTGTCCGGTCGAGGCGATGGGGTCGGCGGAAGACCGGATCTATGGGGTCCAGTGGCACCCTGAGGTGAGTCATACCGAGGACGGAGACCTGCTCTTCAGGAACTTTGAGCGTATATGCGAGGAGTAGACGAACTCGCCGTGGAGATCAAGGAGGTGGGCTTCCAGTGCACGCGCTGCGGGGCCTGCTGCAGCGAGATCTCGGAGGGCTCGAACCTGGTCATCGTCTCCCCTGGCGAGGTGCGGCAGGTGGCGAAGGCTGCAGGTCTTCCCCGCGACGAGGTTGCAGAGCCGTACCCGGAGTTCCTTGAGGGTTCTGAAGGCTCATGGTATACCTTTGACTGGTGCCTTAGCCGTGAGGGGGGGCACTGCCGGTTCTTGGACGGCGAAAAGTGCCGGGTGTATGCCGCTCGCCCCTGGATCTGCCGGACCTATCCGTTCATGCTGGAGGACGACCGCCTCATTGTCTCTGAGTGTCCGGGGATCGGGGGGGCAATGACGATGGAAGAGGGGCGTGCCATTGCCCGCGCACTCCTTGCGCGGCAGGCAGCCGAAGTGGCCGAGGAGGAGGGGATCAGACGCGTCCTCTCCACGACTTCTCCCCCGTCAGGGGAGAGTGTGGTCGTCGACAGCGAGGGGGTGTGGCCGGTCCATGGGTGAGATCAGACTGGTCGGCACGGCCCATGTCTCTGAGAAGAGCATCGCCGAGGTGCGCGCCGCGATCGAGGAGTTCGAGCCCGACATCGTCGGGGTGGAACTCGACGCCGGGCGCTACCAGGCTCTCAGGAACGGGGCGCCGCCCCCGAAGGTCGACGAGGTGCTGAAAGGCGGGAACTTCTCCCAGTTCCTCTTCCAGTGGACGCTTGCCTATCTCCAGCGAAAGATCGGGATGGACGTCGGCGTCGAACCAGGTGCCGAGATGATGGCGGCCATCGACGAGGTGGAGAGCCGCGGCCTGCCCCTGGGCCTCATCGACCGCGACATCAGGATCACTCTCTCCAGGTTCTGGGAAGGGATGAGCCTCTGGGAGAAGATAAAGATGCTCTACGCCCTTGCAGTCTCGGTCTCGGGAGGAGCGGACGAGAAGGTCGACATCGACGCCCTGACCAGACAGGACGTCGTCTCGATGGCCCTGGAGGAGTTCAGGAACTTCTCGCCGAACGGGGCCAGGGCCCTCATCGACGAGCGCGACGCCTTCATCGCCCGCCGGGTCCTGGAACTCTCGACCAGGTACGAGAAGGTGCTGGCCGTGGTCGGTGCCGGGCATGTGCGGGGGGTGGGGCGCTACCTCTCTTCGCCAGACCTCCTTCCGCCTGAGGCGGCACTCACTGCTGCCCCCAAGAAGCGCTATCCCTGGGGAAAGATCATCGGCGTCCTGGTCATCGCCCTCTTTGCCCTCCTCCTCATCTCAATCGCCTTTGCGGGGGTTGGGATCGAGGTGCTTGCCTGGGCGGTGCTGTACTGGGTGGTGATCAATGGGGTGCTCGCCGCCGGGTGCACCATCGCCGCCGGGGGCCACCCGCTCTCTGCCCTCACGGCCTTTGGGGTGGCATGGATGACTTCTCTCAACCCCCTGATGGCTGCCGGGTGGTTTGCCGCCATCGTGGAGGCGAAGGTCAGGAAACCCTCGGCCGCCGACTTTCAGCAGATCATGGATGCCGAGACTTTCACTGAGATGCGGAAGGTGCCGATCTTCAGGGTGGTGCTCGTCGCCGCTCTGGCAAATGTCGGGTCGACCATCGGGACGTTTGCATACTTCCTCTTCATCGCCCCGATCCTCGGGATCGATCCCACGGTGATCATCCCGCAGGGCTTTGGGAACTTTGTGGAGTGGCTGGGGGGGCTGCTTCACCTCTGAATTTTCGACTCTGTAGAAACTATCCTGATGGTTCTTTTCGCCAGAGGGCGTGCCGTTCGAAGACCTGCAGGTCTTCTCAAGTTCGCTCCGCTCACCCCTCCCAAACCCCCCGCACGAAGATAGGGGGAGGACGGCTGAATCATGCTTGAGCCAAGAAAAGGTGAGGTTTTCTACAGAGCCGAATTTTCTTTTATAGGCTCTGGCCCTTGTAGAAGACCGTACCAATTCCTGGTTGAGCGCGACTCCCTCATCTATCATTTTCATCGATCGCGCCGGGGGCTCTCTCGAAGATCAAAGATCTTCTCAAGCTTGTTATTACTCGCATCCCCCAGACCCCTGTGATGACGATGAAGTCTGAGGGCATGGTAGATGAACATGAAGAGGGGGTTATCTCCTCCCCCACAAACGATAGGGGTAAAGGTTGTTGGATCGCCTTTATGATGATCATGTGTTCTATCGCTTGAATGTCCCACGATATCGTTCAGGTGCTGAATGAGGGTGTTGCCGTCCTTCTCTCTCTTCGCGCGGCGGGTCCGGGGACGAGAATCCCGACGTAAGATTAAGGGAGAGTTCGGCTCTGTAGAATTCCTCTTGATGGCTATCTCTGCGGGGGCCTGGCTGCCTCTCGACCCCCCCCGGCGAGCGAGAGGTGTCGGAGGCATCTCTCTCATCGGGTCCATTGATTTTGCCTTCCCAGCCCTATCTTCATCCCGGGGATCCGGGGGCAACGCTCCCCCCGCTGAAGAGACCGGACGGCGAGCGACACGCATTCTCCCCACAAGAGGGGAGGCTCTCTACAGAGCCGAATGGATGGTCATAAAGGGGGTATGCCGTTCATCACCTCTCTTCAAGCCCGTTTCCTGACAGGAAATCCATCCCGAGGAGTTCTTCCACAAACCCCAACAAACCCCTTCTTTCTTCGCAAAGATTATCCATTTTCACTCCCTAGTGAGGAACATGTATCTTGGTCCGAATCTTGGGCTTACCATCCTTAAGACGCGTCATTCTATCCGGAAGTACAAGGACGACCCCATCGAGGAGAAGATCATCAAAAATGCCCTCGAATGTGCTCATCTTGCTCCGACCGCCAGGAACGAACAGCCCTGGCTCTTCGGGGTGGTGAAGGAGAAGGAGACCCTCGAAAAGATCGCCGACCTCGCCGACCACGGGAGATTCATCAAGGATGCCCCGATCTGTTTTGCAGTCTTTGGCAAGAGGGACGCAGAGTACTATCTTGAGGACTGCTCTGCGGCTACGGTCCAACTTATCCTTGGACTCTGGGCCTATGGCGTGGGTTCGTGCTGGGTGGCGGGCGAGAAGAAGGAGTATGCCGAGGCAGTCCGCGAACTCCTTGACGTCCCGGAGGAGTACACTCTTGTCTCTCTCCTCCCGGCCGGGTATCCGATGGATGTGAAGATCGCCGATAAGAAGATTCTTGATGACATCGTCTTTGAGGAGAAGTATTCGCAGGAGTGAGTTCTGGGTTTCCCGTCCCTTTTTTTGTTTTTATTTCTTTGGATCCGCTCATATCATAGAGTATCGGTGATTAGACCTGGGGACTTCTTGTATCTCCAGGCAAAGACGTGGCCCAACCGCCTTCCCTCGTGTTCGCGCCGGGGGCTCTCGAAACATTTCTTGTTTCTCAAAATCGCTGTCGCTCGTTTCCACCTGGATGACGAAGGATGAGAAGGCAGAATAGACGAACATGAGGGGGTTGCTGTCCCTTCTTCTCTCCTGATGCGGAGGGTATGGGGGGACGACAGGAAGAAATCGAGAAGATCTTTGGGCTCTGTAGGATTCCTCTGGATGATATTCTCAATATCGCTGTCGCTCGCACCTCCCCCCGGACCCTCGCCACACGATAGGCGGTGGACGGCAATCCCCTTTTCATATCCGTCGATTATGCCTTCCCAGGCTTATCTTGCTCCCTGGGGTCCGGGGGCAGCGCCCCCGGCAAGAGACTATGGGAAGGGGGGTGAGTCACGCGTGCACCCATAATGGGTGAGGATCTCTACAAAACTGTATTCTAATACTCGTTTCCCCCTGTTCCTCTGGATGACAATAGGGTCAGAAGGATTGAGGGAACAACCTGAGACCTGGCATGCGGTCCGCTCCTTTCTCTGTGTGAGTCCGGGGCGGGGAGACCCCTCAGGATATCACTGTGCCTTCCTATCCCTCACTTCCCCCAGGAGCCCGGGGGACAGCGTCCAGGTGCGAGCATGCAGGAAGGCGACTACGCCGCTGAACAAATGTTAATTAGTCTGTGCAAGTGAATTTTACATACATGGATAAGGGACTTCGAGGCGGACCGACGCAGGACGAAGTGGCAGCGGTCGCCCTCTGGCACCTGAGGCTTGCGCCTGGATGTGCCTTTGCAGATGTCGGGTGCGGGACCGGGACAATCGCTGTGGCCGCGGCCAGGACCGCTGGTCGGGTGGTTGCCATCGACCGTCGGCCCGAGGCGGCGGCCTGCACAAGAGAGGCGGCGGAGACGGCAGGTGTCGAGAACATCGAGACAGTCTGCGGCGAGGCCGCCGAGGTCCTTGAGGGGTGCGGTCCCCTTGACGCCGCCTTTGTCGGGGGGTCGCAAGACCTTGAACGCGTGCTCGGCGTGCTTGCCGGGGAGGTGCACGGCCGGGTGGTTGTCGACTGCGTCCTCCTCGAAACGCTCCACCGGGCAGTGGACACGATGCAGGCTCTCGGGATCTTCAAGGAGGTCATCTCCCTCCAGGTGGCACACTCTCACGCCCTCGGGCAGGGGATGATGATGCGCCCGGCCAACCCTGTCTGGCTTGTCATCGGGGAGGTGGCCTGATGCTGGTCGGCGTCGGGATCGGCCCTGGCGACCCTGAACTCCTGACCGTCAAGGCCGTGCGTCTGATCCAGGAGGCCGAGGTGGTCTATGTCCCGGGCCGGGTGGCCGCCAGGATCATCGCCCCGTACCGCACCGATGTCGAGGTTCTCTCCTTCCCCATGACCGGGGACGAGGTCGAGATCGCACGGTGCATGGAGAAGAACGCCGATACCGTGGCGGGACCGGCGGCGAACGGGCTCTGCGTCTTCTGCATCCTCGGCGACCCGAACTTCTACGGGACCTTTGGGAGGCTCTCGGCCGTCCTCGCCGAACGTCACCCCGCGGTCAGGTGCGCGACCGTCCCAGGCATCAGCGCGATCACCGCCTTTGCCTCGGTCGCGGACGTCCCGGTCTCAGGCGGGATCGGGGTGAGCGACGGGTCTGAGGAAGAGAGCCGTCTCCTCCTCAAGGTGACGCACCCCAAGGAGACGGCCGCACGTCTCCGTGCCGAGGGGTTCACCGACTTTGTCCTGGTGGAGCGGATGTATATGGACGGCGAACAGGTCTATCAGGGCGATGAACTCCCTGAGAAGAGCAGTTATTTTAGTGTACTCTTTGCGAGGCGGTGACGATGGAAAAGATCTATTTTGTCGGGGCCGGGCCCGGGAACCCGGACCTGATCACGGTGAAGGGAAACGCCCTCCTGATGCAGGCCGATGTCCTCATCTATGCAGGGTCGCTCGTGAACCCGGCGCTGGTCGAGAGGTCGCCGGCGCCTGAGAAGTATGACTCCTGGGGAATGAAACTCGCTGAGATGGTGAAGGTGATGGTCGATGCGGCGCGGGCTGGAAAGAAGGTCGTCCGTCTCCACTCCGGTGACCCGTCCCTGTATGGGGCGATCGTCGAGCAGATCGCCGAACTGGAGCAGGCCGGGATCGAGGTCGAGGTGGTCCCTGGGGTCTCCTCGATGTTCGGGGCGGCGGCGGCCCTCAAGACCCAGTACACCCTCCGTGGGGTATCAGAGTCGGTGGTCATCACCAGGCCTGCAGGGGCGACGCTGGAGGCCGACCAGATCGCCGAACTCTCGCGGACCGGGGCGACGATGATCGTCTTCCTCGGCACTGCGCATATGGAGGAGGTGCTCGCAAAGGTCGAGTGCCCGCCTGAGACGCCGGCGGCGGTCGTCTATCATGCCACCTGGCCTGACGAGCAGGTGGTGCGTGGCACGGTCGCCGACCTTGCGGCAAAGGCGCGGGCGGCCGGGATCGAACGCTCGGCCCTGATCATCATCGGGGACGTGGTAAATGCCGCCGCATCTGACTACACCAACTCAGACCTCTACGGATGAAGACGGCAGTCATTGCGCTGAGGCGTTTTGAAGAGGAGGGACACCTGGTCGCCGACGCCCTCGGCGGCGAGTTTCTCCCGTACTCCCCACAGGTTTTTGAAAAGGCCTTCGCCGCCTACGAGGCGATCGTCGCCGTGATGTCGGCAGGGATCGCAGTCAGGAAGTGCGGCCCTCTCCTCACCACCAAGTGGCAGGACCCGGCGGTGGTGGTGGTCAGCCCTGATCTGGGGTTTGCAGTCCCGGTCCTCGGCGGGCACCATGGGGCAAACGATCTCGCCCGCGAGATCGGGGAGAAGACCGGTGCGGTCCCGGTGATCTCGACCGCTACCGAAGCCCTGGGCCGCCCGTGCGTCGAGGGCGTTGCGGCGTCGGTCGGGGGCGAGATCGCAAACCCGGCCTCCACTCTTCCGGTGAACGCGGCGATGCTCGACGGCGAGGTTCCGGTCTATACCGTCGGAGGCCCGGCGGTCGTCGTCGCCTCCCCGGGCGTCTCGGTCCTGGTGGAGGGTGGGGAATATGTCGTCGGGATCGGGTGCCGGCGCGGGACGTTGGCCGCGGCGGTCGTGGCGGCGGTCAGGGCGGCCCTCAGGACGACCGGGATCGGGGCCGACGAGGTGCTCGTCTATGCCACGACCACGAAGAAATCCGACGAGCCCGGGCTGCGGGATGGGGTCGCCGCGCTGGGGGGTATCCTCCTGTACCTCGGCGACGAGACGCTCAACGCCCAGACGCCCCCTTCGCCCTCGCGGGCCGGGCTGATCGGGCTTGCCGGCGTGGCTGAACCGGCGGTGCTTGCGCTTGCACGTCGCGGCGAACTGATAATGAAGAAAAAAGTCTATGGGGATGTGACAGTTGCAATCGGACGATAAAAGAGGGAAACTCTCTATTGTGGGCATCGGCCCGGGTGGGATTGCGCAGATGACAGGGCAGGCGTCGGACACGATCCGCGACGCTGAGTATGTCATCGGCAATGCCTTTTATCTGGAACAGATCGCCCCCCTCCTCGGGGGCCAGGAAGTGATCAAGAGTTCGATGGGTAAGGAGGTTGACCGGGCGCAGAAGTGTGTTGACCTCGCCCGCACCCATCGGGTCGTCATGGTCAGCGGGGGCGATCCAGGAGTGTACGGGATGGCGAGCATCGTGCTCGAGGTGATGGACCGGGCAGGTGCGTCGGTGGAGTATGAGGTGGTGCCTGGCGTCACGGCCTCGTGCGCCGGGGCCTCGCTCCTCGGTTCCCCCCTCGCCGGGGACCATGTCACCCTCTCGCTCTCAGACCTCCTCACCCCATGGGAGACGATCGAGAGAAGACTCGACCTCGCCTTCCAGATGGGTGTACCGGTGGCCCTGTACAACCCGAAGAGCCATGGCAGGCCGAAGAACCTCTCCAGGGCACTTGCGATCGCCCTCAAACACCGCTCCCCTGAAACCCCGGTGGGGCTGGTGCAAAACGCCTACCGCGACGGAGAGGAGACAGAGGTGACAAGCCTCGGCGCCCTGGCAGAGGACGACTCGGCCGTCGACATGCGCACGCTCGTCATCGTCGGCGGGATCGAGACCTTCAGGATGAAGGACGGCGGGATGCTCACGCCGAGAGGATATGGGAGGAAATATGTATATTGATCCAGGCGCCGACACCCCCGAAGGGTATGCGATCTCGCGGACGAGTAGATCCCTGGCCCGCCAGGTGATCGGCGACCAGACGCCTGAAGACCGGATCAGGCAGCGGTGTGCGATCTCGGTCGGCGACTTCGTGATGGCCGACCTGGTGCGGTTCTGCGGCGATACGGTCGAGGCTGGGCTCTCAGCCCTGGAGCAGGGCGCCCCCATCATCACCGACATCCATATGGTGCAGATGGGGATCAGGAAGAAGGAGCACCATTCAGAGGTGCTCTGCGCCCTCGATTATGGGCAGGAGATCGCTGCGGCGCGCGGGATCACCCGCTCGTCCGCGGGCTTCCTCGCCCTCCGTGATCAGTTGGGGGGTGCGGTCGTGGTGATCGGGAACGCTCCTTCGTCGCTCCTCGCCCTCTGCGAGATGGTCAGGGAGGGCGTGCGGCCCGCACTGGTCATCGGGATGGCGGTCGGGTTTGTGAATGCCGCGGAGTCCAAGGAGGAGTTGCGCACTCTCGACATCCCCTCGATCTCGACGCAGGGGACGCGGGGCGGGACGCCGCCGGCGGTCGCGGCGATGAACGAGATCGTCACGATGTATGTGGAGCGGACGCGTGAGACATGAGAGGATCGCCGACCCGGTGACCGGCTTCGTCTATCTTGCAGAGTGGATCGGGCGCTGTACCGATCCCGATGCCCTCGCCCTCGCTGCATCCGGCCTTGGCGTCCTCACCGCCGACGGCTCGGTGTTGCGCCGGGGGTTTACGACCGGCACGACGGCCGCGGCGGCATGCCGGGCGGCGGTCCTCTCCCTGGCCGGACCGGTGGACGAGGTCACGCTTCTCCTGCCATGCGGGCTTGAGGTCGTCGTCCAGGCAAAGGGCGTCGGCGGCCGCGGCGAGGCCAGGAAGGACTCTGGCGACTATCATGCAGATGTCACCGCAGGCCTCGAGTTTGTCGCCCTGGCAGAGCAGGTCCAGTCAGGGGTGGAGGTTGAGTACGGCGAAGGGGTCGGGCGGTTCACCCGCGAGACCCCGAGGTACCGCACCGGAGCGCCGGCGGTCAGTCCCACGGCCCGCGAGACGATCGAGGCGGGGGTCAGGTCGGCCGCGGCATCGGTCGGCCTCCCTGGCGTGCGGGTCAGCCTCTCCATCCCTGAAGGCGCTGCGGTGGCGACACAGACCCTCAACCCGCGCATCGGGGTGGAGGGCGGGCTCTCGGTCCTCGGGTCCACCGGCCTCGTGGAACCCTGGGACGACCACCTCTCAGAGTCGGCGCTGGGACGGGTGGAAGACGCCGAGCGGGTGGTGCTCACTACCGGCAGGCTCGGTCTGCGCTATTCCCGCCTCCTCTTTCCAGAGCATGAGGTCGTGCTCGTCGGGGTGCACCTCGCCGACGCCCTTGCGGTGGCAAAGGGTGAGGTGGTCGTCTGCGGGCTCCCTGGACTGGTCATGAAGTTCATGGACCCTGAGGTGCTTGCCGGGACCGGGTGTGCGACGGTGGAGGAACTGACCGGGACGCCAGCGTGGCGGGGTGTCATGGAGAGGACGTTTGCCTCGTTCAAGGCGGCGCACCCTGAGGTGCAGGTGGTGGTCGTGGCCAGGGGCGGCACGGTGCTGGGGGACTCGGGATGAAGGTCGTCGGCGTGGGGTGCGGTCCAGGGATGCTCACCGACAAAGCGGCCTGCGTTATCTCAAGTGCCACACTCATCTATGGTTCGGCGAGGGCGATCGATCTCGCACGACCGGTGATCAGGGACAGATGTGAGGTGCACGAGATCACCGATTACAGAGCCCTCCGCGCCCTCCCGGCCGACGCCGTCGTCCTCTCGACCGGCGACCCGATGCTTGCGGGCCTGGGCTACCTGGGCGGCGAGGTGGTGCCAGGCATCTCCTCGATGCAGGTCGCCTTCGCCCGTCTGGGTCTCTCCCTCGTGAAGGCGGCGGTCGTCACCGCCCATGGCAAGGACCACGCGGCGGCGGTGAGAGAGACGGCAGAGGAGGTCGGCCGCGGCCGGATCGTCTTCCTCATCGCCGACCCTGAGTTTTCGGTCCAGGGCCTTGCGGCGGCCCTGCCTGAAGAGACCGGACTTGCCGTCTGCGAGAACCTCGGCTACCCTGAAGAGCGGATCGCTCTCGGGACCGCGGCCAGACCCCCGTCGCCGGTGTCAGGGCTCTTTGTGGTCGTCGCCGGGTGCTGAAGGCATATCGAAGAGAAATGAGGGATACTTTCCTCATCGCTCTCTCCTATACAATTCCAGTGTTGCGAGGAAGAGTGATGGGGGCCGCCATGGTCAGGGGGAGACTCGACAGATCTGTCTTTATTTCGGGATCAGGGCCATATATTCAGGGCCAGATCCGGGTCTTTTGTGATCTCGAAAATATGGAGGTGTTTCATAAATTGCCGAGAAATGCTGCAGGTATCCTGCCCCCTCTAGTGGTCGATATTATCAGCAGAGATGTTTCCCCCATCTTCCCGCAGTCCGCTCCTCTACGGGCCGTGAGTCTCGCCGGAAATCGGCGCGATTTTTCGAGACCATATCTACGGTTTCTGGATGAAAAACGCTATATATGGGCCAAATTTAGGTTTTGTAGATTTTTATAGGTGGTTCTCTCTGGTGGGAGGCGTGCCGCTCGAAAGCTTCCGCCTTTCTCGACCGATCGAAGATTTCCAATCTTCTTGATGGCTTGAAAATTAGAAATTTTCTCAATTCTCTCCTGTCGTACCCCCCAACCCCTGCATCAGGATAAGGGTAAGAACAGAAACACTCTCTTCAGGTCCATCGATATTGCCTTCCTGATTCTCTCTTCCTTCCGGGGGTCCGGCAGAGCCGTGCCCCCAACACGATCAATCTGGGAAGGCGATTGAATCACGCCCATACCAAGAATAGGTGAGAGTTTACCATGAAAATGATCCTGAATATTGTTCTTATAGGTTTTCATGGTGTTTTTAACTCATTTAATCCATTCTAAGTCGATACGGTAGAGGTATAGTCTCCCTATGGGTGATCAGCTCCCTCCAATCCTGAATATCCACTATCATCTTGCGCCAGGGGGTTGCACCCCCCTGAACCCCCAAGATGAGGATAGGTGGGGGAAGGTGATTGAACAAGGTCTCCACCGGTATTCCTGTCTTGAAAAGAGAGAGAAAGCAAGTGATGAGAAATTTATGGCTCTGTAGAAACCTTCATTTGTCGTGGGGGACCACAAGAAGAGAATCTTTACTTCCAACTCTATAATATTTCAAGACTGACCCTCAGACCGGCGTTCCCCTCACGAGATCTGCACATTGATCCAGTAATAGTTCCCGCGGTACTCGACGTACCGGTCAGGCCCCTCAGCGGTCCCCCACGTGAACCTCTCGATAAATTCTTTGGCTTCTTCTGGGTCTTCGATCGGCCCTTTGGCATAGAGTTGTGGACGATGGTCCCGTCTCTGGCCTCGCGTTCATCGACCTCACGTACATAGATCTGATATGCACCTTTCCCGGTAAGGCCGACGATGGAGCCGAGGATATATGGGGTGAGGATGATGATCCTATTCTGATCTGTTCATTCTTTATGACCGGCCCTGCAAAATCTGACGATGGTCATTTCACTCGCCTCTCTGGGACCTCCATGTCATGCATTGCCGGGCTTCAGAAGTATACTGTTGTCTCACTCGAGCCCAATGTGGCCTGGGACGACGCTTTTTCTGACTGCCGGCACGGGCCATATCTTCATTTTGTCTTCTCCCAAAGATCCTCCATCATGATCCCGGCAATTGTCATCGCGGGCACCCACTCAGGGTGCGGAAAGACCACCCTTGCCTCTGGCATCATGGCGGCCCTGCAGGCGAGAGGTCTGCAGGTCCAGCCCTTCAAGGTCGGCCCTGACTTCATCGACCCCTCGCACCACACCGCCATCTGCGGCCGTCCCTCGCGCAACCTCGATCCCTTCATGATGGGGGAGGACGGGGTGGCCAGGACCTTTCTGGCGGCCTCGGCAGGGGCCGACATTGCGGTCATCGAAGGGGTGATGGGGATGTACGACGGGCTTGAGGGTGGCGACCTCGGTTCCACGGCCCATGTCGCTCGCATCCTCGGAGCCCCGGTGGTGCTGGTCGCTGATGTCGGCGGGATGTCGAGGAGCGTCCATGCCCTGGTCCGCGGCTATACTGGCTACGATGCCGCCGTCCGGTTCGCCGGTGTGATCTTCAATCGGGTCGGGAGCCCGCGCCACCGTGAGATGATCGAGGAGGAACTCTCGGTCCCGGCCCTGGGCTGGGTGCCGACCGAGAGGGAAAAAGCCGTCTCCAGTCGCCATCTCGGGCTTGCGATGGCAGGAGAGGCGAGCATGGCCGCCTTTGGCGAGGTCTGCGAGGCGCACTGTGACCTCGACGCCCTCATCGCCTCGGCCGCTTCGGCCCCCGCGGCAATGCCTGTTCCGGGCGGTGCCGACGCATCCTCTCGCGTCCGCCTCGGAGTGGCACGCGACGCCGCCTTCTGCTTCTACTACCAGGACAACCTTGACCTCCTCCGCCGGGCAGGGGCCGACCTGATCTTCTTCTCCCCATTCACTGACTCCCTTCCTGAGGTCGACGGACTCTACCTTGGCGGCGGCTACCCGGAACTCCATGCCGAAGCGCTCTCGGCCTCCGCCTGTACCTCCCAGATCAGGGCGGCCGCAGAGGACGGGATGCCGGTCTATGCCGAGTGCGGCGGCCTGGTCTATCTCTGTGAGGGACTGGAGGCCGACGGCCAGGAGTACCGGATGGCAGGCGTCCTCCCGGCGGAGGCGCGGATGCACGGGCGTTTTCAGGCGCTTGGCTATGTGGAAGCCGCCGCCACCGGGGCCTCCCCTCTCCTCCAGGCGGGGGTGGGATTCCGCGGCCATGAGTTCCATTACTCCTCAGTCGACCCGGCGGCAGACGCACGCTTTGCGCTCTCGCTCAGGCGCGGGAAGGGGATCGCCGACGGCCGTGACGGGCTCTGCGAGCACGCGGTGGTGGCGGGCTACAGCCACGCCTATCTGAACGAGACCTTTGCCTCGGCATTTGTCGGGGCCATGGAGCGGCGGCAGCGGGGTCGGTGAGATGCCTGAGGTCGCCCTCTCGCTTGGTACGGTAGGAGCATACCTGCTCAGGGCGACGCTTCTCATCACTATCGGCATCCTCATCGCCAGCATCATCACCGAGACCGGGATCTTCTCCCGTCTTGGTTTTCTCTCGCGGCCGATCTCCAGGCTCTCGGCACTTTCAGAACCCTGTTCTGTTGTCCTCCTCACGATGGTCGCAAATGCCACTGCTGGCAAGGCGATGCTGGCGCAGTTTCTTAACGAAGGGAAGGTGCGCAAGGGGGAGGTGGTCCCGACCCTCCTGATGGGCACCTTCCCGACAGTGCTGGGGGAGTCGCTCTTCAGGGTCCATCTCCCGACGGCGGTGGTCCTCCTCGGTCCGGTCGTCGGCGTGATCTATACCCTCCTCAATCTCCTCTCCACTCTCATCCAGGTCGGTGGTGCGGTGATCTATATGCGCCTCTTTGTAGGAAGGGGGGATGAGGGCACTCTGGCCCAACCTCCCGAACCGATCCCGGTTCGATTCGATCGGGAGACCCTCAGGGAGGGCGTCGCCAGGGCCCTCCCCTCCCTGCGCCGCATCGTCCCGGTCGCGGTCCTTGCTACTCTGGTTTTTTTTGCGCTCTATGCGGTCGGCGCAGTGACGGCGGTCGCGGCGATCTTCGGCCCGGTCTTCGGGCTGGTCGGGATACCCGGCGAGAGCATCGCCGCCATCGTTGCTCATGCCACCCATTTTTCCGCAGGCTATGCGGTCGTCGGTTCGCTCCTTGCAGAGGGTGTACTCGATCTGGAAGAAGCGCTCGTCACTCTCATCATCGGTTCGATGGCGGTGATCACTCTCATCTACTTCAAGTACTCCGCCCCCCTGTACCTCTCCCTCTTTGGGCGGGAGGGGGTGAAGGTTACGATAAAGACCTATGGGACGAGTATGGCGGCCAAGGTCGTCACGATTTTCATTGTACTCATGATCTTTTAATGCAGATCGCTCATACTAATATTGATAATAGTAATCATTGTTCATACAAATGAAAAAATATATAATACTTGTAGACAATGATCCTGCATGCATCACCGGAGAGCAGGGCCGGTGGTGCACGGGGGAGATCCTATGACTGGAGCAACGATGGAGCATTTTGTTCCCGGAAAGGTGACCGGGACACGGACCGTAAGGGTGCGGGACCGCGAGTATGCACGGTTGCGCGCCCTGGGTTCTGTGCGCGACTCATTCAGTGACGTCATCGAGCGTCTGCTCGATTTCTACGAAGCCTACAATGGCGGCGTCCACTCGAACGACCCGGAGGGGTTTGAGGGAGCAGACCTTCCCGACCACCCGGTCTACCGTCGGGTCGCCCTTGATCACTTTACCAGGACTCTGGCCCTGGGTGAGGACGTCTCTTTCACCATTGGGTTTGACCCGCTTGCACGTCCGCTCGGACGGCGCGGGAAGGGTCTGGTCGCCTTTTACAAGGACGGCAGGAGATTTTGTTTATTCCGGGTTGGAAAAGAACACCTCTGGCTCTATTTCCCGACCGAACGAAAGGAAACCGAACTTGAGGGATGGGAACTGGTGCAGAATGTGTTCCTTGACAACTACCTGGAAGACGGGGGGATGCATCTTATCAAGCGTCAGTATCAGACGATGTGATAGGTGAAGCACGTCCATCAGGAGGGACGGGTATGCACAAACCCCCTTGGTTTATTTTTTCTCTTGAAAATTGAAGAAAGGGCTCTTTATAGAACCCTCCAGGATGGATCTTTCTGGCGGGGGACGTGCCACACCACGATAGGTCAGGGACTGTAACCCCTTTGTCGTGGTCATCTATGCTTACCTCCTTGCTCATCGTGGTCCTGGGGATCCTGGGGCAGAGTTCCCGGCAAGAGACTATGGGAAGGGGAGTGAGTCACGCGTACACAGGAACTGAAAAGATCCTCTAAAGAGCTATGTGTTGAAGGGTTCTTGATCACGTTCATCATGATTGAGCAGTGGGCAGGATCACATTTTCTCCCCGCTCTTGTCTAACTTTGTCGTGAGGGGAAGAGCGTCGGCCCATCCCTGGTAGAGATCCCTGTTCATGCGATCTCTGTAGGGTCTTTAGTTTAAAAATTCGAATTCTTATATTTTCTCATTAGACTATGTTAGATAAAGAAGAACCTAGATATTATTTGAGATTACAATTTAGAATATATGTGTTACCTATTGCGCTACAATTCCATTATATGTATCTTTCTCGCCCTCCTTCTGATCGGACCTTCCTCGGCTCTCTACGATTTTGAGGGAGTCCCCTTCGACGTAACGGCGCAAGGGGAGGTGCAGGGGGATTTCCGCACCTTCGGGACCTATGGACTTGCCATCCCGCCGGTCGAATGCACCTTCTCCCTCAACCAGACTCCCAGATGTGCCCGTGCCTACTGCGGGGTCTGGGGCGGGAATGAGCGGTACACCGGGTGGGTGGAGATGACGGTGAACGACCGGCCGCCGGTCCGCGTCTCCCTCGGAGGTGTCGACGACGTCGACGCCGCCGCCCTCATCTCAGGCCATGGGGTTGCCTGGGTGGGGTGGGACCTCACCGGTCTGCTCGGGCCCGGCGAGAACACCGTGACGGTCACGACCAGTCGGGGCGAGACCGGGAATCGCCTGGACGGCCGCGTCTATGCCCTGCAGGTCGTCGCCGTCGAGGAAGACCCCGCCCGCCCTCTCACCTGCTACTGGATCGCGGAGGGCAACGAGAACCTCCATGGGGAAGGGTGGGCCGGCGATCTCCAGACCAGAAAAGACGAGACCTCCATCTCGTTCGGAGGGGTGAAAGAGCAGGTCGATTGGGCGCGCCTCTCCCTCCTCCTCCTTGCCACCCAGAAGGGACAGCCCGACTACGCCACCTTCAACGGCCATGACCTGGGGAGCGTGGCCGGCGGCGAGTATCTCCCGGGCGCTCGCGACATCGGCGACGAGTGTTCCTTCAATGCAGACGGCGGCGAAGGGACGCGCTCCAGGTACGTCGACGCCGAGACCTTCGACGTGACCGACCTGGTGGGCGAGACCAACACCCTCACTATTGCACGGGGCAGAGACCTCGACGGCGACGGTTCGATCTCGTCCACCGGGGCGACGCCTGAGGGCGAGGACTATCTCCATCCGGTCCTGGCGGTCCTCGCGGTACAGCCGGCCGACGCCTCCCCGGCCCCTGACTTCTCTCTCAGCGACCTCGCGGTCTCGGGGGCGTACACCGGGAGGACTGCCGACCTCCGGGCCGTCCTGAGGAATGCCGGGTCGCCGCCCGAAGCCCCGGTGACAGTGCGGTGGACGGTGGACGGTGCGGTGATCGCGGAAGAGACGGTCGTCCCGGCAGCACGCGGTGTCCAGACAGTGCACGCCACCTGGGACGCCGTCGAGGGGCGGCACGAGATCGCCGCCGCCGTCTCGACGGCGGGCGACCGGGACACCGGCGACAACCATGTCGCCCGGAGTGCGACGGTCGGGGCGCTCCCTGACCTCGCGGTCGACGTCGGCGAACCGTATCGGGCGGACGGCGCTGGCCCGGCCCCGACCTCCTCGCCTCTCCCCTTCCCGCTCGCGGCCTGGGCACTCGGGGTCGCCGCGCTTGCGGCGGGCAGGAAGTCGAGAGGGACATGTCTCCTCGTGCTCCTCCTCGTCGCCGCGGTGACGGTGGTGCCGGCCGGCGCCGCCGGAGCGTATGAGCAGTATGAAGTCCCGGTCGAGGTGAAGAATCTCGGCGGGAGCGACGCCGCGCCCTTCCAGGTCACGGTCTACCTGGACGGCGAGAAGGTCGCCGCACTCTCTCTGGAGGCCGGACTTGCGGCCGGCGGCACCGAACACCTGAAGGTCCCGCTCTCCACCACGTCCGGCGACCATACCCTCAGGGTCGTCGCCGACGAGAACGGGGTGATCGAGGAGAGCGACACGAACAACAACGCAGCGGAGGGTCGGTATGCGTTCCCGTGACCTGGCGCTGACCCTCTTCCTGCTCTCCGTGGTCGTCGTCCCGGTCTCGGCCACCTATGCCGCCGACCATCCCCTGACCCCGGTGTATGCGGAGACCGTCCATGGCGGGTACCTCTACACCCTGGGTAACAGCACCTATTCGGGCACCCTCGAACCCGGCGCCACCTATACGGTCGCGTACGAGGACCTGCTCCCCGAGGGTGCTGAGGTCGGGTTCGCCCGCCTGTACCTCTACTGGGCATGGAGCAAAGACGGGCAGGCCGCGGTCTATCCGGCGGTGGACGTCGCGGTAGACGGCACGCCTCTCGAGCGGGTCGCCCGCTATACCGACTCCAAGGGTTTTGTCTCAAAGAACGACTTTTTCTCCGGCGTCGATGTCTATGCCCTCCCCACCCTCGCCTCGGGCCGCCCACTCACGGTGACCGGGACGAACGCGGCCGAAGGAAACGCCACCTTTGTCGTGCAGGGTGCGGCGGTGCTGCTGGTCTACGTAGATCCCGCCGCCCCCGAGAAGATGCTCTGGGTGCAGGAGGGCGCCGACCTCCTGTACAGCAACTATGGCATCACCCCTGAGATGGCCACGGCGCAGGCGACCTTCGATGGCGAGATCGATACGGGCAGGGTGAAGTCGGCCACCCTCTTCCTGGCGGCCCCCTCCGCTGGGTACACCACCGCCGACCTCCCCGAGAAGAACCGCATCGCCATGAACCGCGGCGGCGAGAGCGGTCTGCCGTCTTTTATCCAGTCCATCATCGACCTCGTTTTCCCCTCGGCCAACGGCAAGACCTGGATCGACGCCTTCGATGCCGACGAAGAACGGCAGGTGGGCACCGACCGGCGGGACGTCACCCCCTGGCTCCGTTCGTCAGGGAACACCGTCGAGGTGCAGGACCATGGAGACTACCTCCAGTTCACCAACGCCGTCCTGGAGGTGGAGATGCGATGACCGCCGCGATCGAGGTGACGGGCCTGGGCAAACGCTACCCCCCTGCCGTCGAGGCCCTGCGGGACGTGGACCTCCGGGTCGAGAGCGGTGAGTTCGTCGCACTCCTCGGGAAGAGCGGGAGCGGGAAGAGCACCCTCTTGAACATCCTCGGCGGCCTTGATCACCCTGAACGCGGCAGCGTCAGGATCGCCGGGGCCGGGGTTGACTATACCGACCGCACCGCCCTGGTCGCCCTCCGCCGGCAGACAATCGGTTTTGTCTTCCAGGACTTCTCGCTCATCCCGACGATGACGGCCCTGGAAAATGTGGCCTACCCGCTCCTCTTCAACTATCAGGATCGAAAGATGCGGGAGGCGCGGGCCGCCGCCCTCCTCGAGCGCGTTGGCCTGGCGCACCGGCGCGGCCACTACCCGCATCAGATGAGCGGCGGCGAGCAGCAGCGGGTGGCGGTGGCGCGGGCACTGGTCGGCCGCCCTTCCATCATCCTCGCCGACGAACCGACCGGGAACCTCGACACCGTCACCAGCGCGGAGATCATCGGTCTCCTCAGGGAGATCAACCGGGAGGACGGGACCACGCTCCTCGTCGTCACCCATGACCCGGACGTCGGGGCCGAGGCCGACCGCGTCGTCGTGATGCAGGACGGGCAGGTGGTCGCATGAAGGTCCTCGACTTTTTCCTTCTTGCCGCCAGGCAGGTCTCGCGCAAACGGATGCGGGCGTGCCTGACCATCATCGGGATCGCCGTCGGGATCGCCGCGGTCATCGGCACGGTCTCGCTCGGCGAGGGGATCAGGGCCCAGGCGATCAGTGCGATCGAGGCGCAGTCAGACCTCACCCTCCTCGAGGTGACGGCCGGCCAGCAGGGAGGGGTCGTCCAGTTCGTGACGCCTTCCAGGGCGCAGGCCGTCGCCGGCATCCCGGGTGTCGCCGCCACCGCCCCGATCCTGAGGGACGCCTTCGCCTCTGAACGGCAGACCTATCTCGCGGTCATGGGGGTCGACGCCGGACCCTTCGAGGCGGTGGTCTCGTCCTCCTATGCACAGGGCCTTGCCCCGCGACCCGGCACCAACGAGGTCGTGCTCGGTGCCGACCTCGCCGAGAGCCTGCGCCGGTACGAGGGCGTGCGGGTCGGCGATCCCATGACCGTGCTGGTGCGCGAGTACGCCGATACCGGGTCGCCCGAAGACCGGCGGGTCACGCTTCTCCCGGTCGGCGTCCTCGCTGAAAGAGGCGACGCCCTGGACACCACCCTCGTCTGCGACCTCTCGTATCTGGAAGGGGTCCGGGACCGGTCGGGCACCTATGACGGCGTCCTGGTCAGGACCGCCACCACCGCCGACGTCTTCCCGGTCGTGGCCGAGGTGAAGGCGCTGGGCCTCGGGGTCGAGGGGTCCTTTGAGGAGATCGATGCGGTGAACCGCCTGATGGACCTGGTGATCCTCGTCCTCGCGTTCTTTGCCGCCGTCTCCCTGGTGGTTGGGGCGCTGATGATCATGACCACGATGGTCACCTCGGTCTATGAACGTCGGCACGAGATCGGGATCGCCATGGCGGTCGGGGCCTCGCCGCGCGAGGTGCTGGCCCTGGTCCTCATGGAATGTGCGACGATCGGGCTGGTCGGCGGGATCGTCGGCGACGTGCTCGGTCTCGGGTTCGCCGGGGTGATCGAGACGGTCGGCAAACCCCTGCTCGTCTCCGCCCTCGGCGAGGGCTTTGCCGGGCTTGCGGGATCGTCGATCACCCTGGTCACGCCGCCACTCCTCCTCCTCGGGGTCGTGGCGGCGGTGGCGCTCTCGGTGCTCTCTGGACTGTACCCAGGGCTGCTTGCGGCCAGGCAGGACCCGGTCGAGGCGATCAGGTCGAGGGGGTAGATGAGATGATGAAAGAGAGAATGAAAAGAAAAGAACGATTCGGAGTGCTGTTCTGTATCCTTGCTCTCCTCCTGCTCCCGGCGGCGGCGGCCGACTCCTATGTCGGCGGGATCCCACTCTCGACCGAGGAGCAGGGAACGGTCTCGGGCGGGGTGTATATCGACGCCTACCCGGGATTTGCGACTTCAGCCGAGAAGACTTTCAGTCTCCCTGCCGGGGCCGAGGTGAAATGGGCCAGGCTCTATGTCGCAGTCTACTGCGGCAACCAGCAGGAGAACTATGCCGGGACGGTGACCGTCTCTGTGGACGGAGGGCCGCGGTACACCGATGACTTGAATGTCGAGTACGTTTTCCCTGGCGATGATGGTGATGGCCCTGTCTGGGTGAACGATCACTGCACCAGGGTGACGAGCGACTACCTGGCATGGTATGACGTGACGTCCTGCATCCGGGATGACGGCCTGAAGGTGAAAGTCGCGACCGAGAAGATCGACGCGAAGTTCGACGGTCGGATCAAGTGCGTCGCCCTTGTCGCCGCCTATGACGACGGTGACGGCGACATGGTGCACTACTGGATCAACCAGGGGCATGACACCGACTCGTACAAGACCGACGAGAACGGGAAACCGTACGTCGGCGAGACCGAGTTCGGGACCGGCGTACTGGAGACCGAAGGGGACGAGGCTACGCTCTCGGTGCTGTACCTCGCCTCTGAGAATGGGATCTATCGGTTCGGCGGCGAGACGTTGGACGGCGATGGGTCGGAAGGCGCATATTTCGGGTCTGAGCGCTGGGATGTCCTCGACCTCCTCGAACCGGGCAGAGATGTTGCCCTCACCTATGACCGGAAGGACTCGGAGACCTTCTACAAGATCTTCCTCTCGACCCTGACGGTGCGGTACGCCGAGCGCGATGTCGGGGCCATCGCGGTGAACTCGGTTCCCGCCGGTGCGCTCGTCTATATCGACGACGAGGAGCAGGAGGAGGAGACCAACACCACGGTTTCAGGCCTGGAGACCGGCACCCATACCGTCAGGGTGGAGATGGAAGGCTACCCGGTCCCTGAGGAGCGGGAGGTCGAGGTCGAGAAAGGTGAGACCGCGACGCTGACGTTCGTCCTGGAGCGGCCGTCCGGTTCGATCAGCGTTTCGTCCGAACCTGTCGGGGCGGCGGTCTATCTTGACGGCGAAGAGACCGGGGTCACGACCGACACGCTCCTTGAAGAGGTTCCGGCCGGTGGACACACCATCATCCTCAAGCGTGCCGGCTATGACGACTATACCGAAGAGGTGGTGGTCGTCGAGGGCGAGACGGCCGAGGTCGCGGCCACCCTTACCGCTTCTTCCTCCTCGCCGGGTGGCGGGGGAGGTTCTGACGACGGCGGGGACGACGGGGCAGATGATGAAGGCACCGGGTATGCCGGCGGTCAGTTCGGGGTGGTCGCCCGCGGTGCGGTCGCCGGTAATCTCAGCCTGACCACCGCCGGGGCGTACACCGGTCTGCTCGCTCCCGGCGACAGCGCGACCTTCACCGTCCCCCTCGACCCGTCGGCGGACGCCCGTCTCACCTGGGGCCGCCTGTACCTCTTCACCACCTGGGGACATGACGAGGAGCAGCGCGCTGGCCAGCAGGCAGAGGCCGCGGTGAGCGTGGACGGGACGCCGGTCCCGATAGACCGGCGGTACAGCGACCAGAAGGGGGAGGGGGCCTACGACTATCCGGTCGAGACCCTGGCGTACAATGTTACCCCTTATCTTGACGACCACGACCTCGCGGTCGCGGTCACCAACACCGGGAAGGAGGGGGCGACCTTTGCCCTGTACGGGTGTGCCCTCCTGACACTCTCTGAGGAACCTGGTGCGCCGCTGAGGGAGTACTGGGTGGCGGAAGGGGCGGACGCCCTCCGTGCCGACGAAGGTGCCGGGATCACGTCTGAGGAGGCCTCCACCACGGCCAGGTTCACCGGCATCCCCTCACCCGAGACGGTCTCCGCCGCCCATATGATCGTCGCGAGTACGGCAGCGACCGGGATGGAGGGAGAGGAGCATGTGGTCATCTTCAATGGGGCCGAATGGGAGAACCCCCTCCAGGGGGGGTCGTCGGTGGTCAGCACTGCCACCTTTGACGTCAGGCCCTATCTTGAGGAGGGCGAATCGTCGGCCGCGATCCGGAGCGTCGACACCGGGAAGAAGGGCGACTATATGGAGAACCGGGTGGTGGCCCTGGTCCTGACGCGGGGCGCCCCCTCGTCGTCGGCGACCCCTGCACCTGGTTCGACGCCGTCGTCGGTTGGGGGCATGTCTGAACTGGATAGCCCGCCGACCTCCACAGACGCTGACCGCACTGCAGTCGATGAAGAGGAGGAGAACCCGTTCTTATCCTGGCTGTTCTCATTGTGGTCGGCATTCTTGAGTCTACTCGGGTTCCAGGTCGAAGATCAGGCCCCTGACCCGGAGGCCCGAACGGTGGAGGAGAAAGAGGCGCCGGTCCCGACCATCAGCGTGGCTCCTCTAACCCCTCAAGACGCCATGCTTGCCCTCACCTCCACACCCTCATCCGCCCTCATCTCACTTGATGGAGAATACATCGGTAGGACCACACCCTGCACCCTCGGCCCCCTCACATCGGGTCGTCACACTATAAGGCTTGACCACGAAGGGTGCCCGGCCTTTGAATCGGTCTTCGACCTCGCGGGTGAACAGACACTTTCCGTTGACCTCGAAGCCGGGACGCCTGTCCTCTCTGAAGAACTTACCGACACCGAACGTGACGGTACCGGGTGCATCCTGGTGGACTCGAAGCCTGACGGGGTGAAGATCGTCTTTGACGGCCGGACACTGCCGGTGAAGACACCTTATCTGATCTGTGGGGTGAAGCCGGGCCTTCATACAGTGAAGGTGAAGGGGAAAAGGGGTCAGTTCGAGGTGGACAAAAAGAAGTGCTCGGTCGAACCTGGTGTGGTGACACCCCTCCTCTTTACCGCAGAGAAAACGGCTTCCCACACCCTGAATGTCAGGTCAGAACACTTTGAAGGAGTTGAGGTCTCTGTCGACGGTCGACGGTGCAATGCAAAAATTCCAGGCAAAGTGGAGGTCCAGGGGTCCAGTTCCTATCTCTCTCTCCGCGACGACCAGGGCTACTTCACCTTCCAGATCCTCAGGTGTCTTGATGACGGCGCCGACCTCTGGATCGAATCCTCTGAACAGCCTGGTGCCGGGGTGATGGTGGAGTCCGACCCCTCTGGGGCTGACATTTTGGTGGACGGGTTTGTGACCGGATACGCGACTCCCTATCTTGTCACCAATCTCTCGAAAGGCTCGCACCTGATCGGGGTCTCTCGGCCAGGGTATCTCCCCCAGGAAAAGAGGATCCCGCTCGTCGACCGCCAGAGCACACCTGCGGACGCAGCGGTCTCGTTCCAACTGGAGGGCTATTCTTGTGGTGCTCTCCAGGTCACCACGCCGCAGGAGGGAGCGCGGATATATCTGCATGGCAAGAACACCGGAGAAAAGACTCCTTACATCTTTGAATATATGAAGATCGGCACCTATGAGGTGAAGGTGAAGGACGGGAACACCGCCCGGGAGCAGGACGTGACCGTCCTTCCTGGCAGGACCGTACTCTGCTCGTTCGTGGACGGAGCGGAATAGGCGCCCCTAACTTAATTTTTCTTTTTTGGGATTTGTAGAAACCTTCATTCATTCCTGGTATGAGCGTGACTCATCCGTTTTCCCCCCACGCTCGCACCGGTGGCGAGTGCTGCCAGATTCCCGGGATGACGATGGAGTCAGGAAGGCACATTCGATGTCCTTGAAGAGGATTCTGCGATCTCCGACTAATCGTGTGGTGGGGGGTTGAGGGGGCGGCCAGCCCCCAGCCAGAAGATTCATCAAGAGGATCTCTACAGAACCGAAAATCTTTGATTTTCAGGATGGGGGCGGAGCGAGATGAGAGGGCTGGAAGCCTTTGATTGCTATCCCCCTGCAGAGAGGCTCTGGGGGTCATCCTGAAGAATTATGGATAATCGGTTTTGTAGAAACCCTTGCGTATCCTGGTGTGAGCGTGATGTATCCGCCTTCCCCCTTCTTCGGCCGGGGGCTCTGCCCCCGGACCCCAGGGATGACGATAGGGCCGGGAAGGCACCATCAAAAACTATAAGGAGGACATTGCTGTCTGCCACCTATCTTCACGCGGGGGGACCGGGGGGTGGCCAACCCCCCCGCGAAGAGAACGATCAAGAGGATTTCTACAAAGCCGGACAATCATTTTTTGAGATATATCTTTTCATCGGTTACATTTTGTAGGTAAATTTATAAATTTAGTAACAAAAGTCGTGAATAATGGTACATTTGTTCAAACTATGTACTTGAAAATGAATGTGAGATGATGAAGTGAAACGAAATGACAGGTTTGTCCAGGTCCCCCTTCTTTTTCTCTCTGTCTTGCTCTGTCTGGCCCTCGTCCTGGTGCCGGCAGCGAGTGCGGAGAAGGAGATGGCGGTCACTACCGAAGAGTCCCTGCAACCAGATCTTGAAATCTCTTTTGTGGCCCCGAACATGGGAAAAGGGAATGAGTTCTTCGCCCTTGGACCAAACACCGTCACCGCGACGGTGAAGAACAACGGCACCGCGGCCGCACCTGATTTCAAGGTGCGTTTCCAGATCAATGACACCGAAGAGATGGTGGACGTCCAGGGCCTTGGTGCGGGTGACGAGACCAGGATCGAGGTCACTGATCCAGTGCTCAGGAATTATGACGACGAGGTGACGGTGACGGTCACCGTCGATCCAGATGGTGCGATCGACCCCGCCACTCCAGGAGAAAATTTCCTCTCTATTACGAAGAAGGTCGTGTACAACGGCTACAGGGGCAAGCGGTACACTGACGGGGACGATCTCAAGACCCTGACATCCGAGACCTTCAATGGTGGTCTTGTGTACTCCTTCGGCGACTCTGCATACAAGAGCGGGAAAGGCGGTTGGACTGCGTACACCGCCAACTGGACCAGTGCTGATCTCGCTCTCCCTGAGAACGCGACCGTGAAATCCGCCTATCTTGGTGTTGCCTATACCTGGGACGTCGAAGAGGTCGTCCCTGACGACGTCTCCATGACCTTCAACGGTGCCGATGCCGGCGCCCCGGACCACTTCAGCGACCAGAAGATGTACGGTTCCTATGATCACCCCGCCGGGATGGCGGTCTATGATGTGAGCGACCACTTTGACCGGACCGGCAACGCCGCCGTGTTCACGAGGCCTGCCGAGAGCCAGGCCAGCTTCAACGGCATGGTGCTCATCGTTGTCTATAACGATCCCGACGCGAGCATGAAGCAGGTTGTCCTCAATGCAGGTTACGACATCATCTCGGGCAAGGAGAAGTACTCCTCAACGCCCGAACAGGCGACGGCCTATGCTCCCTTCATATTCACCGCGCCTGAAGGTGCCGGGGTGGGCGCCGCCCGCCTGATCACCATTGCCCCAGGCGCTGCGTCCGAAGGCACGCTGCTTTTCGGTGACGGCACCTGGACCGACGTCTGGGACTATGCCGGGAGTTCGAATATCGGGCTTGACGACCGGTTCGTTACTGGATATCTCAATGAAACCCCGGTCGTGGCATTCAGGAGCGAAGAGGACGACTACTTCGATGCGGCCGCTGCCATCCTTGTCCTGGACTATGGCACTGCCGACCTCGAAGTCGCGGCCGTCAAACCGAATGCCGGCCAGATCTTTGCCAACGAACCGAACACCATCACCGCGACGGTGAAGAACAACGGCACCGCCGACCTCGGTGCCTTCATCGTCAGGTTTGAGATCGATGGTGAGGTGCAGGACGTGACCGTCCCCTTCCTTGCCGCTGGTGAGACACTCGACCTGACCGTCACCGACGAGACCATCCGCGCCCTTGACGATGGGGTGACGGTGAGCGTGAGCGTGTACTCCACCGGCGAAATCGACGAGTCCGACGAGATGGACAACATGCTCACGATCGAGAAGGCCGTCGTGTACAACGGTTACAAAGGGAAGCGGTACACCGACGGCGATGACATCACGACCATGGAGACGGTGACCGTCACCGGCGACCTTGTGTACTCCACCGGCGACTCGGTGTATAAGAGTGGGAGGGGCGGTTGGACCGGGTATACGGCCAACTGGACTGCCGCTGACCTCCCCATACCTGAGGGTGCGGTCGTGGACTCCGCCTTCCTCGGCATGGCCTATACCTGGGACGTCGAAGAGGTGGTCCCAGAGAATGTCTCCCTGACCTTCAACGGCGAGGAGGTCGAGTCCACGGCATATTTCAGCGACCAGAAGATGCATGGGTTCTATGACAATCCCGCCGGGATGGTCGTGTATGACGTGAGCAACCACTTTAACCGGACCAGCAATGCCGCTGTGCTTACCAGACCGGCTGAAAGTAAGGTCTGTTTCAACGGCATGGTGCTCATCGTCGTCTATGCCGATTCTTCTGCCGGGAAGAAACAGATCCTCTTCAATGCAGGTTACGACATCCTCTCCGCGAAGGAGAAATATGCCACGACGCCAGAAGAGGCAACAGCCTACGCTCCCTTCGACGTTGCCCTAGCCTCAGGTTACCGAGTGGACGCGGCCCGCCTGATCACCGTTGTCCCGGGCGCCGAAGCGGAAGGCACGCTGTTCTTCGGTGATGGCACCTGGACCGACGTCTGGAACCATACCGGGGATTCGCACATCGGGATCGCAGAGCATGACGTGACCAAATATGTCGGCAGGAATCCGGTCGCTCAGTTCAGGAGTGAAGAGGACGACTACTTCGATGTCGCCGCCGCCATCCTGGTGGTCTCCCAGCACCGGGTGTGGAGCAGCGATGGTGGAGACTGGGATCCGGTCCCGAGAGATCAGGGTGAGAAAAAGAGCGATGAAAAGATCGTCGACACCGAAGCAGGTCCTGAGGATGCTGAGGGTGATGACGGTGCCGAACCGACCGAGACCGAACCTGTCCCCACCGCGACCCTGCCGGTGACGACGGCGACCACCACTTCGACCACGGTGCCGACGACACAAGCCACCCCCCTCCCTGCGGTGCTGCCCTTTGCAGCACTCGGCCTGCTGCTTCTGATGAAGCGTCGGTGAAGAGTTTTTCAGGAGGAATGGTCCTCCTCGTTTTTTGTGAACGGCGTGGAGGAGAACGATCGACTTTTTTCCGGGGGGAAAGGCCACGCTGATCAGCCATGCAGCCTCCTATCGCAAGATCTTCACTGCCTCACTGCCATCTCGCGAGAGGATAGGCGGGGGCGGCAATGAAGTGGTGGTCCCATGTGGTGTCCAACTCAGAAGAGGGAGCATGGATCCACACATCGGAAACCAATCGGAATTATTATAGAACATATCCCAAAACTCTCTGAGGCTTGAACTGAAACACTCCTTTCCAGAAATTTTGAGTGCGGCTCTTCCGCCGGGGGGGCTTGCCGCCCCCCGGTCCCCCTGCAGAAGATATGAAGGAGGACGGTCGTCGCCTTTTCAGGATAATCAGGGGTGCCTTCCCGTCCCTATCGCCCTCACGGGGGTCCGGGGGCAGCGCCCCCGGCACGGTGGTGTGGGAAGGCATGATGATCAGAACGGCCACCCCCCATCGTCAAAATTTCCCTGCCATCTCGCGCCGGGGGAACCCCTCCGGACCCCCCACGATGAAGATTGGTGGGGGCGGCAATGGAACAAGGTCTCCATCAAGTCTCCAGTCTTGAAAAGAGAGAGTAAGCGACAAGAAATTTTCATCCCGTATGCTTGAGGCGTGCTCTTGCCTCATGCAAAATTCTACACCGCAAAAAAAAAGATTATTTCTTCGCCGCGCCCTGCTTCTTCACGCCCTCGATCGCCGCCTTCACCTTCGCCTCGTCGGCAAGATAGTAGTGGCGGATGGGGGTGAGGTCGTCGTTGAGTTCGTAGATGAGCGGGATGCCGGTCGGGATATTGACCCGGGCGATCTCGTCGTCAGAGACCCCATCCAGGTGCTTGACCAGGGCGCGGAGACTGTTGCCGTGGGCGGCGATGAGCACCCGTTTCCCGGCCTTCAGTTCTGGGACAATCTCCTCTTCCCAGAGCGGGAGGAAACGCTTCACCGTATCGGCCAGGCACTCGGTCGCCGGGAGTTCGTCGGCGGGCACCTCGGCATATCGGCGGTCGTGACCTGGGAAGCGCGGGTCCTCGGCCTCCAGGGGCGGCGGCGGGGTGGTGTAACTCCGGCGCCAGACAAAGACCTGCTCGTCGCCGAATTTTTTTGCGGTCTCGGCCTTGTTCAGGCCCTGGAGACCCCCATAGTGCCGCTCGTTCAGCCGCCATGACCGGCGGACCGGGATCCACATCAGGTCCATCTCATCAAGCGTGATCCAGAGCGTGCGGATGGCACGCTTCAGGACCGAGGTGTGGGCGAGGTCGAAGGTGAACCCGGCATCTTTGAGGGCCTTCCCTGCCTCATGGGCCTCGGCGACTCCCTTCTCAGAGAGGTCGACGTCGGTCCACCCGGTGAACTTATTCTCCTTGTTCCAGAGGCTCTCGCCATGGCGTAAGAGGACGAGTTTGATCATGATATCTCCTTGTCTTGAATCGTTTGCCCGGAGATCTCTTATGTCTGACGCCCCCTGCCTGAGCAACTCTTAACAGGTCTCCGGCCCAATCTCCTCCCCATGACACGCCCAAAACTCCAGGTGGCGCTTGATATCCTCGAGCTCCACCGTGCGGCCCAGATCGCCCGCGAGGCGGTCGCCGGCGGTGCTGACTGGATCGAGGTGGGGACGCCACTCATCAAGAGCGAGGGGATGGCGGCGGTGCGTGAACTCCGTGAAGCCTTCCCTGATCATGAGATCGTGGCCGACATGAAGATCGCCGACACCGGGACGATGGAGGTGGAGATGGCGGCCAAGGCCGGGGCAAGCATTGTATGTGTCCTGGCCGACGCCGACGATACGGTCATCGCCGAGTCGGTGCGGGCGGCCCGTCTCTATGGGGTGCGGATCATGGCCGACCTGATCAATGTGGCCGACCCCGTGAAGCGGTCACGGGACCTCGAAGGCCTGGGGGTGGACATCATCAATGCCCATGTCGGGATCGACCAGCAGATGATAGGGAAGAGTTCGGTCGAGCTTCTCAGGTCCATCGCCGGCGAAGTCTCGATTCCGCTGGCGGTCGCCGGGGGGCTGAACGCCGCGACCGCCGCCCAGGCCGTGGAGGCCGGGGCCGAGATCGTCATCGTCGGTGGATGGATTGTCAAGTCAGGGGACGTCGAGGACTCGGCACAGAAGATCAGGACTGCGCTCGATGACCCCTCTCTGGTGCAGCCAGAGAAGAAGAGCCTGGACGAGGAGATCAGGGCACTCCTGATGGCTGTCTCGGCGCCCAATGTCACCGATGCGATGCATCGGAAAGGGGCGATGAGCGGTCTCTTCCCGCTCACGAGAGGCGTGAAGGCCGTCGGCCCCGCGGTGACGGTCCAGACCTTTGGTGGGGACTGGGCGAAACCCGTGGAGGCGATCGACCTCTGCAGGCCTGGCGACATCCTCGTGATCAACAATGACGGCAGGACAGAGATCGCCCCCTGGGGCGAACTCGCCACCCACTCGGCGAAGATCCAGGGCATCAGCGGCATCCTCATCGACGGCGCTGTGCGGGACGTCGACGACATCAGGGCGATGAAGTATCCTCTCTTTGCCCGTGCCTGCGTCCCGAACGCCGGCGAGGCAAAAGGGTTTGGCGAGATCAATGCCGAGATCACCTGCTGCGGCCAACATGTCAGCCCTGGCGACTGGATCATCGTCGACGAGAGCGGCGCCGTCGTCATCCCGAAGGAGCGGGCCTACGAGATTGCCCGCCGCGCCCTTGAGGTGAAGAAGATGGAGGACCGCGTGCGCGAGGAGATCGAGCGCGGGAGCACCCTGGCGCAGGTGCAGGAATTGTATAAGTGGGAGAAGAAGTGAGGGGCGCCTGAAGTCCTCTTCCCTTTTTTATGAGATTTATTCTGGATCATTTCTGTCCCTGGCATTCTGTTATGGATCGGTGTTGGTGGAGACAAGAGATTGGGATCACAGAAGAAAGAGATGGATGATGGTGGAGAGACTCTCACCTCTTCTTCGCTCAAATATGCATCCATGGCAAATCAAAGATTCTCGAGTTTTTAGGAGCACAGCCTCCCGGCGGGAGATATGCCTTTGGTTTGAGTGAGTGTGCTCAAGCCTCAGATCGTTTGGGGATCCGCGTATAGTCTCACTGGAAGCACTATTTCATGAGTGATCCACAGGGCCGCGATCTCGTGTGTCAAACCCTGCTGAGATTTTCTTTTCAGACCCGATCGATGCAGGACGTTTCGTGATACCTGGAAGTGATTAAGTAATAGGTCGTGTGAAAAAAAAGAACGATTATATGCTAAAGCCGCTTACCTAATGAACAGGTATTATGAGCTATAATGACGTGAATATGATTTTAAATCCTCCAATGAGAACATCGGGGATATTCCCCGCTCTTCTGGTCCTCATCTCCCTCCTGTCTCTTGTCACTCTGGTACAGGCTACAGGCTTCAGCGACGATGTCGTGCCTGATGCCTCCCTGTACCAACCTGACACAGTCATTGTACGGTTCGTTGTCCAGGCAGAGGATGGCCCTGCGCTCTGTTCTGTCTCGGAAAATGCCCATTCTGCACTCGGTGCAGACGTGGCCGACGATCTGAGCGACCTTGTGCCTGGCATGCAGGTTGTTGAACTTCCTGAAGATGTCTCTGTCGAAGAGGCTGTCGACTACTATAACAGACTCTCCAACGTCGAATATGCCGAACCGAACTATTATGTGCACGCCCTGAAGGAACCGGACGACCCCTACTTCGAGAAATTGTGGGGTATGAAGAACACCGGCCAGGTTCTGCAGGACGGCCAGAGTTTTGATGGCATGCTGATCTACTACAATGGTCAGGCCGGGACGCCAGGTGCCGACATGAAGGTCCCTGAGGCATGGAACATCACCACCGGTTCATCCAATGTGACCATTGCCGTCATCGATAGTGGGGTCATGTATACCCACACCGACCTCGCGGCCAACATTTGGAAAAATCCTGGTGAGATCTCGGATAACGGCATCGACGACGACGAGAATGGGTATGTCGACGATGTCTATGGCTGGGACTTTGTAGATGACGACTGGGATCCTATGGACTTCAATGGGCACGGGACACACTGTGCAGGTACCATCGCCGGTGTCGGGAACAACAGTGCCGGTGTCGCTGGGGTGATGTGGAAGGCAGAGATCATGCCTGTACGCGCCCTTGACACCCAGGGGTACGGGACGGTCTATCACTCCATTGCCGCCATCAAATATGCAACTATGATGGGGGCCGATATCATCAGCTGCTCGTTTGGCGGTGCCGAAGGGAGCCAGGCATACCGGGATGCGATCAGGGCCTCGTCGGCCCTGGTGGTCTGTGCCGCAGGCAATGACGGCACCGATAACGACGCCCTCCCCATGTACCCGGCAAATTACAACAGCCCCAATATTCTGTCGGTCGCTGCACTGGACAACCAGGATAAATTTGCTATCTTCTCCAATTATGGGGCGATCAGTGTCCATGTCGCGGCACCGGGCGTCGGGATCCTCTCCACAGTCCCACAATGGCCGGCGGCATATGAAGACGAGATCACTGAGTCGTCAGTGAATGACTGGAAGACATGCTCATATCTGGAGAGCGCAAACTGGAGCGGGGGCTACATGAGCGGGACAGACCGGTACGCGATGGGAGTGTCTGGAGTGAATGTCTCGTTGACTTACTTCAACGCCTCGTTTTGCGATCTGGAGGACGCCGAGTTGGAGTTTGTCACTGCATACACCCTCAAGGAGGGGACCGACAAACTTCAGATCCTTGTTTCCTCCAGGGATTTCAGCACCTATGCGTTGTATAATGATATGATCGAGAGCGACGATTGCTATATCGCCGACGTCGTTACCGGGAGTTCGCACCGGGCGGTCGTCTCAAGAACGGTTGGCCTGGACCGATATGCCACGATGCTTGATGGCGCACCCCTCTACATCGGGTATCTCTATTATTCCAGGAGCCCTGACAGCTTTGCCTGGCTTGATCGCTTTGCCATTACCAGATATACAGAGCCAGATGAAGGATATGCATACTACAGCGGCACGTCCATGGCGACGCCCATGGTCTCGGGCGTTGCAGGCCTGATAAAGTCGGTGAACCAGAGTCTGACCGCGGAGGAGACGAAGCAGATCCTGATCGACTCGGTGGACGTCCTCCCCTCTCTTGAAGGGAAAGTCTCCTCTGGTGGGAGAGTGAACGCAACCAGGGCGGTGCTGATGGCGCGGTCGACTCTAAATTCCTCGACTTTCGACCTCAATGAGAATGGGATTGATGTTGATATCGGGGATGTTGCGTATGTGTATCGCCTGGCCCGGGACACCGAATCTGAACCCGACCTTCGTGCCGATTATGTCGAGCCCTATGGTGTCGTCGACCTCGCCGACGCACAGTACATCTCAGACCGCTATGTGGTTGGTGTGATGTTAGACTGAACTCCCGTACCCCCATGCATCCCTCTCCCACTTTTTTGAATCGAGTGCCACGTGCTGTCCTGACTGTGAAAAATGATTTTTTGTGGGGCCGGCCCTCGAAGAGATTCGATCTTCTTATGCTCCTTCTGGTTGCATCTCGAAAATTGAAAATTCTCTCGACTCTCTCAGTTTGTCCCCTGTGATGGGCTGGATCAAGAGGCGGTGCGGATGTGCGTCCCCCCTGCTGCCCGGTCGTGAGGAGGTCTCTCAAGGTTTTCTACAGGGCCTTTCATGGACTTATTTGTGTATCTTTCCTGTGAGGATTTCTGCATACGGTAAAGAGGATGTCTTACCTCTCAGATGTACGATTTGAATCTATAGGTTATATATCCGATCACGTGTTACGTATATCATATAATTTAGCACCATGTTGCAATAATGTTTGACTGTGTGATATTGATGCGTCCTGCACGATGGATTGTGATTTGATGAAACATATGCGATGGATTGTGCTGCTCATTGTGGCGGTAATGATACTGTGCTGCATCTCTGTTGCAGCAACAGAGGAAATGCAAGAGGTCGATCACGTATTAGAGTCAGGGAATATTTCCGGTGAAGAGGTCTATCTCCCCCCTGGAGTCCTGGACGGGCAGAGTGATGCTGGTGTATCTGTTCTCTCAGTCACTCCGTCTGAGATCACCCAGAGTGCCTTCATAGACGGTGTCTGCACGATCACCACCCCTGGCACCTACACGCTGCACGAGGATGTGGTAGGGACGGTCCAGATCTCGGCTGAGGGGAGCGTTGTGCTGGACGGCAACGGCCATACCCTCAGGCCAGACCCTGAGCATGCTGCCGGTCAGAAGTACGGCGTGCAGGTCACTGAGGGCACGTCTTCTGTGACGATTGAGAATTTTGGGAACATCACAGGATTTAACGGCACAGGCGTCCGTTCAATGGCGTTCAGGACCACCACGATCCGCAATAATATCATATCAGACTGCGGTGACGAACCCATCACCTCGCTCCGGAGTACGAACTGCCAGGGCATCTACGCGGCCTCCCAGAAGGTTGTGGTCACCTCGAACACGGTGAAAGATTGCGGTACTCCTGCGGTCAGCACCACGCCGGGACCGGGGAGTTACGGGATACTGGTCATGGGCTATGACGGCAGTGTCTCGAAAAACACCGTCACCAGGTGCGGGAAGATTGCCGAGAGCCGCGACGGGCGTACAGGCTCGTATGGGATCTATGCGAAGACCGGTCTTACGGTCTCTGACAACACGGTCACCGACTGTGGGAAGGTCACGACGTCTGGTGCCGAGGAGGTCTCAGGTACCGGCATCTATGCCAACGGCGGCATCGTCTCTGGCAACACGGTCACCGACTCTGGCAAGACCATCGGTGCTGGGGGTGAGAATATCGGGAACGGCATCTCCGGTTCGGCGGGCACAACGATTGAGAAGAACACGGTCATCAACAGCGGTTTCAGCAATGGCACAAGCGAACTTGCCTTCGGTTTTGGCATCAGGACTGAAGACGGATCGGTGAGAGACAATGTGGTGATCGGTTGCGGCAAGGACAGTCCTGGAGGATATGGGATCCAGTCGGTTGCCGGCGCCGAGGTCACGGGCAACACAGTCAGAGATTCAGGGATCAACTGCACACGGAGTGGGTATGGTATTTTCCTGAACGGAGGATTATCTGACCTGACTCTGACTGACAATCAGGTCACCGACTGTGGGATGACTGAGGCTGACGGGTACGGTATCTTTGCCATGAACTCGGGGGTCAGGTCTGGTTCGAAGAGCGTCATCAGGAACAACACGATCACCGGCACGAGTGCCACTGTGAGTCTGAGACTGAACTCGGTCTCTGCCCTCACCATGACCGAGAACCGCCTGAATGCCAATGGCCCGGCGCTTGCGGTCACCGGCGGCATGCCAGGCTCTTCCAGGATCTACAACAACGCCTTCAACACCTCTTCATACTTCCATCCAGACGTCAGGACGGATGCGGTCGAGAAATATGCATGGAATGCGGAGGCCCCGGTCTTTGCGAGAAACATTGTCGGCGGAGAATGGATTGCAGGGAACTGGTGGGGGTCGGCGGACGGCACCAGTGGGTACTCGGATACCCACTCCTCGGTGAAAGGGTTCGGCAAAGAGGCATTTGAGGTTCTTGCCGGGTCTGGCGTCTGTGATGCCATGCCCCTATGTGGTGTCTCTGCATCAGGGGGAGGAGAACTGAAGATCACCGGAGGGGCCGGGTATACCTATGACCGGACGACCACGACCTATACGATCACCGCCCCTGGCGAGTACTGGTTTGTCAGTTCGGGTCATGCTAAACCGGTGATCATCGCATCAGATGACGTCACCCTCGACGGTGGCTACTGCTCCATCATGGTCTTCAACAGAAAAACCCCGCGCATGACCGGTATCTTTGCTGAAAACCGTTCAAATATCATCGTCAAGAACTGTCAGGTAAAATATGGTGATGTCGGGATCAATGTGACTGGAAAAGATATCGTCATCTCAGGCAACACCATCAGCGGCAGTGCTCGGTGCGGGATCTCCACTGGCGATGCGACCGTCACTGACAACTCGGTAACCACGAAGGCGGTCGGGATCCATGGGAGCGGTATCATCTCCCGGAATATTGTGATCGCGCCGGTCGGCATCGAGGTCACCCGTGAGGCAGAGGACGTCTCGATTGCGTCGAACACCGTGACCTCCACGACCACCGGGATCGCTGTCCCTTCAGAATGGGCCGGCAGGGCGACGCTCTCTGGAAATGTAATCAAATCAGAGGCAACGGCCCTTGAGATCAATGGCGGGACAGGATCGGTTTACAACAATCTCTTCAACGCAGAGACCTATGTCGGCGGTCAGGCGGCGGCCTCCTATACCTGGAACCAGACCCCTGACGATCGGTCAGGGCGGAACATTGTCCTTGGAAAGTATATCGCAGGGAACTACTGGACGAACGCCACCGGGAATGGATGGTCGGACACGACGACCTCAGAGACCGGGTACTCGCAGACGCCTTTCGAGGTGACGACCGGTGTCTATGACAGGGCCCCCCTGTGCAGCGTCGAACTGCCCCCGATCGGCGGGGTGGAACTCATCGAGAGCGGGGGTGAGGGATATTCGTATGCCAGCGGGAAATACACCATTACCGCGCCTGGATACTATTACTTCGGGGCCCAGCCCCACCGCGTCAGTATCGAGAGCGATGACGTCGTCCTGGACGGGCGCGATATCCTGGTCACCGCCGATACCAGGCGCACGGTTGTCTCGACCAAGGCCAGGACACAATTCCGGAACATAACGGTCAGAAACTGCTACATCGACGGTGGGTACACCGGCATCATGGTGCAGGGAACTGAAGGGACAGACGTCTCGATCATCGACAATACCCTGCGAAATACCAAGTCATATGGTATCTATGTCAAAAACGGCGTTGTCGACGGGAACATCCTGACAAACTGTGCCTATGGCGGCATCGGGTATGAGTCCATCATCGCCTATGACCATGCCAGGGTGACTGACAACATCGTCTGTGGCGCCACCAAGAACAGCATCTACTACTCCAATACTCTCTCTGACGGTGCTGGCGGCGCAAATATCTCAAGAAACAAAATACAGGACGGCAGAGGACATGGCATCTATGTTACCGGGAAGGACGGCAACACCACCATCTCTGTAAACACGGTGGCCACCATGCGCCACTCCGGTATCTTTGTGAAGCCTGGAACAAACAACCCTGACATCGAGGGCGCCACGGTCCGGGTGCTCGACAATACCGTGACCGACTGCACGATCGGTATCGATTCCACGGTCAAGACTCTCAGACTGGCCGCGGGCAACAGTATTACGGACTGCGATACCGGCATCTCAGGTACGGGCGAGATCTCAGGGAACACCGTGCAGGAGTGTATGGTCGGGATCGCGGTATCATCAGGGGCCGCCACTCCTGCGACCATCACCGGCAACAGGATCTCCAGTGCCAGAGGATGTGCCGTCGAGGTCGACGCCGGCAGCGGTCTGGTTGCCAACAACCTCTTCGCCACCCAGACGTATGTTCGTGGGAGCGCCGCGAGTGCGTATGCCTGGAATGTCCCCCCGACGAGGGGAGAGAATGTTGTCGGCGGGGCCTATCACGCGGGCAACTGGTGGGGTTCTCCTGACGGCACGGACGGATACTCTGAGATGAACTGTGCGGTCAACGGGTATCTCGGGGAAGACCCGGCAAATAGGTATGAACCCGTGCCAGGGGTCTGCGATCATTACCCACTGGTACAGTCCGCAGACCTGGCTCTTGACCCTGCCCTCTCAGTTGCAGACGGGGACGTGGTCCTTGGCCTGCCGGCGGTCTTTATCGCAGATTACACCGGCATCGGCATCGACCGGTATGGCCAGTGGACCTGGACCTTTACCGATGCCGCGGGCACCGATACGCAGACTTCTCCCTCTCCTCAGACAGAGGCTGAGCACACCTTCGCCTCTCCAGGGCCTGCACGCGTCGCCCTGACCGTCACTGACAGGGATGGCCAGACGGCTGGCACTTCGAGGTGGGAAGGTGTGGTGGGCCGTTCCGCCCTGAAGATCGGGATCGAGAATATCGATGACGGCGAGACCTTTGCTCTCGACACCAGCGTCACCCTGCGGGCCGACGTCCCCGACCTGAAGGACCCGGCACACGCGACCTATGTCTGGGAGTTTGTCGGGGATGATCTCGGCACGTTCTCATCCGAACATGCGATGGAGACGACGGTCGTCTTCACCACGCCCGGGGTAAGCGGCATAAGACTCACCGTGACACCGGGTGGCGCTGATGCAGAGCAGTACCCCGCCGGGTCGGTCGTCTGCATGGCGGTCGTGACCGCCACCCCCTCAGTCCCGACGCCTCCAGAGCCCGTAAACCCGGTGAAGCCAGAGATCGATCCGGTTTCCCCTGACGTCTCGACTCTCCTTCCGGAGATCTCTGTCGACCAGCAGGATCTCGACGGCGATGCCAGGTTTACTGTGGCCATGGTAACCCCAACAAGCGGAGAAGTTCCGAAATTTGCCACGGGCATGGGTCGTCTCTCTGATGCGTTCCTCTCCTTCAACATCACGCCTGAGAACCTCAAGGACGAGAAGCATCTCCAGTACAGCGCAGTGATCACCCTCTGTGTCCCGACGAGCACGGTCCCGGAGAACGAGAAATACAATGTGAGGGTGTATCGTTTCAACACGGTGTCAGGGGCATGGGAGGCATTGCCGACCACCTGGGTGAAAACGGAAGCAGGCGTGCATCATTACGAAGTGAAGACGCCGGGATTCTCGGTGTTCACCGTGGTGCGTGCCGTCCCGAAGGCTGTTCCGAATTATTCCGACCATTCTTCCGGGAGTGACGATGGATGGAACGACCAGGAGACGGCTGTCTGTGATGCTGATGGAATTGCTCATTTCAATGGCATGATAAGGACAGTGTCTCTGGGTGCCGGTGCATCGGGAGCGCTTGTCCTCGTCGATGATGATGCCGCGGTCAGGCCAGAGCAGGAGTACTACCAGGTTGCCACTGTCACCATACGGGGTGCATCCACTTCGAACGGAGTAAACATCACCTTCTGCGTTCCAGACGGCATATGCCGGAGTGCAGGGCATACAAAGGACGAAATTGCCCTCGCTCACTTCAAGAAGGGAGAATGGACAGTCCGGCCCACCCACTATCTCAGGGAAGAAAAGGGGATGACGTACTATTCGGCGCAGGTTCCTGAGGCCGGCACGGTCGCCGTCGTGTATGGGAAGAGCGTGAGCGCAAACAGCGGAGAGGTGGCCGCGAACACCACCACCATGACGGTCACCCCCACGATCCCCTCCCCCTCTTCAGTCTCTGAGGTCGTGGGGAACGCGACCCCGGTGACCGCTGGCACGCCAGCCCCGACCGCAACCAGACCTGCGTCGACTCCAGGCTTTGGCTTCATCGCCGCTCTTGCAGGGGCAGGTGCAGCAGCCATGCTCGCAGGCCGCAGGGTATGATCAGGCAAGGTAGCATGACAGGAAAACAGCATGACAGAGACTGGTTTTCTGATCTGAAAACCGTCCCCCTTTTTCGTGAGGTGGAATGGCAATGACAAAGATATGCCTGCTCTTGGTTTGCATCCTGACGATGGTTTGCGGAGCGGCATGCGCGGCAGAGATCTCAGTGCAGGATTCGGTGGCTGAGACCGGGCCAGGGGTGTTTACGATCGCAACCGACGAGATAATAGGGACTGAAGGGATCGGCTTCAGGCTTTCGTACGATCCTGACGATCTCAACATCACCGGGGTCACGAACATCTCCGACGGGATCGGGGGGTATGTGAACTACCATGCGGATGACGGGAACCTCTCGGTGGCGCTCATCTTCCCTGGGACAGTGACGGTACCTGCTGGTGAACCCCTGGTCTCGGTCGCATACACCACCCGTTCCTCTGAGCCCAGATCTGTTCTGATGAGACTGCATGACTCCGAATACAGCGCCAGTTATCAGAACCTGGACTTTGCCCGTGAGAGTGAGGGCATCTTTTCCTTCAGGAAGGTGGTAACCGACACGATAAAGAACGGCACCTGGAGTGCACGGACTCCTGCCAGGTATAGGTATGAGATGGTGCCTGGCGCAATTGTGCATGCACCTTATGCCTCCAATGGTGGGAAGACGGTCTTCCTGAGCGATCTGGCGGTGAGGAAGTGTGTCGAAGGCTCATGGGTGGCGGTCTCCCCGGCAAATGTCAGCGTCGCCGAAGACGGCAATGTTACTCTCTCTGGAGACCTGGGCGACGTTGCAAAGCTCGATCTGACCTTCACCGGGAGAGTTTCAGGAGACGTCAATGCCAACGGGATCACGAACTCTGCAGATGCACGGGATATTGCGAGACATGCAAGAGACCTCTCTTCACTCGATGAAATGGGTGTCTTCTACGGCGACGTGAATCGCGACGGGCTCCTGGATCAGGCTGATGCACGTGAGGTGGCGGAATATGCCGCCGGCATACTGGACGAACATTTCCACCAGAGATCCTGATTATGAGGAAGACGATGAAATTCATACGTTCGATGGTGCTGGTCGCGCTGGTCCTGCTTCTTCTGGGCAGTGCCGGCGTGGTCGGTGCCGCTGAGATTACCGTGAATACCCCGACGACACCTGTACCTGTCGGTGAGAAAGTCGTTGTGCCGGTCGTTGTTACCGGCGCAGAGAAACTCGATGCATGCGATATCAGCATCACCACTGACGCATCAGATGTCACCATTGTTGCGAACACGACCAATCCTGTCGATGGAGGGGTGTTGGCGGTGCATACTGTTGATAATGTCGCAAAGATCAGTTTCTACCACTTGAACGGTGTCACCGGCGACCTAACCCTCTGTTCTGTGGACTGCGTCCCGAAGAAGTCGGGCACATCCGCGCCCGTGAACCTGACGGTCGAGAGTATTGCGGAGAATGGGTCTGCCGGCACTCCCGGCGATGCGGTCTATGCGAAATATGCTGTCGTGAACGGCACGATCACCACCAAAAGAGACCCGGGATCCCCCTCAAAACCCGGCCGTACGAGTGGCGGTTCGCCCGGTGGTTCCCATGGCGGCAGTAGCGTGAAGACGCCAGTCTCTCCCCCCACCACACTCGCCCCGAGCAGCGAGTATCTGGCCGTGAATGAGACGATCATCCCGACCCAGGTGCCGGGGACCATCGCCCCCGCCACCCCAACGGCTGCGCAGACCGCCGTACCGACGAACGTGACCCCGACGAGACCGGCACCGAGTCCAGGCTTCGGCGTCGTCGCCGCCCTTGCAGGTGCGATGAGTGCGGCACTCCTCCTGGCAGGCCGCAGGGACTGACCTCTCTCTCTCTTTTTTTGGAGTTCCTTTTAGCCAGACCTCGAAGCCCTCCAGGACGAAGGGGGAGAAGCAGAGGGATGATCATGAAGGGGTTGGTGCCGTCCCCGGATCTATCTGGTGCGGGTTGGACCTGGAGAATCTTCCCCCACTATAGTTCACTTCTGAAGAGGACTTCACCAGAGTCGAAAAAAGAATAGGTTAGATTCACTGAAACAGTGACACGTCCAGGAGCGTCCCGCCGGCGGCAAGGATCTTCTTGACCCCCTCCTCCACCTGGTCGACCCGCAGGATGAGCACCGCTCCGTCCTTGCCAGAGTAGGCATACGAATACTCGATATTGATCCCGGCCTCGCCCAGGATCCTGGCGATCTCGAAGAGCCCGCCCGGTTCGTCGCGCATTGCCACGGCGATCACGTCGGTGAATGAGACCATGAACCCGAGGCTGGTGAGGGTCGTGTGGGCGAGTTCAGGTTTGTTCACGAGCGCCCGCACGACGCCAAACCCGTTCGCCTCCGCGATGGAGAAGGCCAGGATGTTCACGCCCGCCTCCTGGAGGGCCCTGGCGATGGCCGCCAGGCGGCCAGGCTTGTTCTCTGAAAAGATCGAGATCTGCTTGATGAGATACTTCTTCTCTGCCATATCAGTACACTCTCCGGTCAATCACTCTCTGTGCCTTCCCCTCGAAGCGCGGGAGGGCGCCCGGGGCCATCAGTTCGACTTGCGCGGCGACATTGAGGGAACTCTTGAGAATGTGGGCGACTTTCCCTCTGATCTGCATCAGGTCGGTGATCTTGTCAGAGAAGGCCTCAGGACTCATCTCTACCCGCACCAGCATCGAGTCGAGGGCGCCCTTCCGGTCCACCACGATCTGGAAGGCGCTCCCGACCACCTCAGGGATCTCCATGAGGGCGTGCTCGACCTGTGATGGGAAGACAT
The DNA here is from genome assembly GCF_017875325.1 of Methanofollis sp. W23. Lineage (NCBI taxonomy): Archaea > Methanobacteriati > Methanobacteriota > Methanomicrobia > Methanomicrobiales > Methanomicrobiaceae > Methanofollis > Methanofollis sp. W23. Next base: position 228,322 of record NZ_JAGGMN010000001.1, read on the forward strand.
TGATCCCGCGCACGATGAGCATATCGTCGACCCGTCCCTGGATGCGCATGATCCGCGGCGACGTCCGGCCGCAGGCACAGGGTTCGTCGTTCAGGACGGTCACGTCCCCGACACGGTAGCGGATCATCGGGAGGGCTTCCTTTTTCAGGACCGTCATCACCAGTTCGCCCTTCTCGCCGGCAGGAAGCGGCTCGCCGGTCTCGGGATCAATGATCTCCGGGTATGCGAGGTCGCCCCATATATGGATCCCGTTCTGCTCGGTGCACTCGGTGAACATTGGTCCAGAGAGTTCTGAGGTGCCATAGATGTCGTACACCCTGATCCCGAGGGAATCCTGGAGCTTTGTCCGCATTGCCTCAGACCAGGGCTCAGCGCCCAGCACCCCGATCCGCAGGTCGGTGTCGTTCTTGATCGAGACCCCCATCTTCTCGGCTGTCTCGCCGATATGCACGAGGTACGACGGCGTGCAGGCGATGGCCGTCACATGGAGGTCCTGCATCAACTCGATCTGCCGCTCAGTGTTGCCGGTGCTCGACGGGAGGACCGTCGCCCCGATCCGCTCGGCCCCATAATGCATCCCCAGGCCGCCGGTGAAGAGCCCATAGCCGTAACTCACCTGCATCACGTCGCCGCGTCCCAGGCCGCACGCTGTCAGCGAGCGGGCCAGGGAAGCCGTCCAGTTCTCCAGGTCGGTTGCCGTGTAGCCGACGACGGTGGGCTTGCCGGTCGTCCCTGAGGAGACGTGGTACCGTACGAGTTCGTCCTGCGTGGCAGTGAAGAGGTGGTCGGGATAGTGGTCGCGCAGGTCGCGCTTGTACATGAACGGGAGCCTGGTGATGTCGGCGAGCGTCCTGATGTCGTCAGGATGGACGTTCGCCTCGCGCATCCGCGTATGATAGAAGTCGCTGAAACTGTACAGCCGGTAGACCAGCGTCTTGAGAAGGCGGTACTGAAGCCGCTTTAACTCCTCGACCGGCATTTCCTCTGCTCTCGGATCCCACATCCGTCTTACCAGATCTCTCCCCTCCTGTCGACGACATGACGGGCTTTCCCCTCAAAGCGCGGGAGGGATCCCGGCTCGACAAGTTTGACCGTCGTCCTGAGGTTGAGGCTCTCCTTGATCGCCCCGGTCACCTTCCGCTGGAGGCCGGCAAGGTCGGCGAGTTCGCCGCTGAAACTCTCGCGGTTCATCTCCACCTCGATTGTCATCTCGTCAAGATGGTTGATCCTGTCCACATATACCATGAACTGATCTCCCACCTCAGGGATAGAGAAGAGGGTGTGCTCGATCTGGGACGGGAAGACATTGATCCCCCTGATGACCAGCATGTCGTCGGCCCGTCCGGAGATCCGCGCGAGGCGCTTGCCGCGGCCGCACGGGCAGTCGTCAGGGATGATGCGGGTGATGTCGCCGGTGCGGTACCTGACCAGGGGCATCGCCTCCTTGACGAGCGGGGTGATGACGAGTTCGCCCTTCTCACCGTCTGGCAGACGTTCGCCGGTCTCGGGGTCGATGATCTCGGCAAAGTAGAAGTCATGCCAGAGGTGGAGCCCGTCGTGTTCAGGGCACTCGAAGGCGGCGCCAGGCCCGTACATCTCGCTCATGCCGTACGAGTCGAAGGCCTCCACCCCGAGACGCGCTTCCAGTTCCTTTCTCATGTTCTCAGACCAGGGTTCGGCGCCGAAGACCCCGATCCGCAGGGAGTCCAGGGACGCCCCCATCTCCTCGGCCACTTCGGCGAGATGCATCCCATAACTCGGGGTGCAGTGGATCGCGGTGACACCAAAGTCGTCGATCATCTCGATCTGTCGTTTGGTGTTGCCGGTGGCGCTCGGGATCACCGTGGCTCCGATCTTCTCCGCTCCGTAGTGGAAGCCGAGCCCGCCGGTGAAGAGCCCGTAGTTCACGGCGTTCTGGAAGATGTCCTCGTCGGTCAGGCCGATCATGGTGAGGTTCCTGGCGATGAGCTCAGACCAGTTGTCCAGGTCCTGTCTGGTATACCCGACGACCGTCGGTTTGCCGGTCGTCCCTGAGGTGGTGTGGATCCGCACCACCTGTTTCAGGGGCACGGCGATGTTCCCGAAGGGATACCCGTCCCTGAGCTCTTTTTTGGTGGTGAAGGGGATCTTTACGATATCGTCGAGGCTCTGAATGTCGGCCGGGGTGACCCCGGCCTCCCTGAATTTCTTCTGGTAGAACTCGACATTCTGGACGTGGTTCACCGTCCACTTCAGCCTGGAGAGCTGCAGTGCTTCGAGGTCGGTCTGGGAAACCGTCTCCATTTCTTTGTTCCAGAACATGTGTACCCTATCCTCTGCCAGGCGGCCGCTCCGCCCTGAGATGATACTGAAAATGTTGGTCGTCGCCCCCCAATAACCTTGTCATGGTATGACATGGCACGGCCCCACCCGGGCAGGTGGCAGCATGTGGCGGTCTCCGAAATGTATTATATATTGTCGCCATCGGTGTGTTGACGTGTGTGCCTCAGGCAGGGTGAGCGACAGTTTGCGTTCTGGAACCTGAGACGGAACGGTCTCTCGAACACTGCGATTGCAGATCATTTCACGGTCTCCAGACCGGCAATCTCGAAGGGCCTCCGTACCATGGACCGAAAAGTAGGGGATCTCCTCGGTGTCCTGGTCTGGCGGTCGGTGCCTCTTGGGGTCGATGCCGTCATCTTTGTCTCAGAAACGCATGGGATACAGGTATGGTACGAGCATGAGGGCGACTGCACCGGCTGTCCCCGCCATGACGAATGCATGCTCTTTCTCAGTGACTTTGTGCGGGAGATGAACATCACTCTTCCAGAAAACAGGAATCCGACAGAGGTGGCGGACGAAATCTTCAGAACGGTGAAAGAGTAGATCTGATTGATGTACCGGATAGCCGAGATGATAGGAAAGCTGATGGGCCGGTGTCCGAATCAGGAGATGGTGGCGGCAGCCCAGGCCGGAAAACCTGATCAGAATGCCGCGAGAGGGGGCAAAAGTGGTCTGCCGACGCTACGATGGTCTCGCCTGGGAATGATCGGAGTCGTCGTCCTTGCATTTCTCCTCGGGATCGCGGTGTACCCGACGGTGCCCGAAGAGATCCCCTCGCACTGGGACGCCGCTGGCGAGGTCGACGCCTATCTCCCTGCATTCTGGGGTATATTCCTGCTGCCCCTCCTCCTTGCAGGTGTTGCTGTGCTCTTCCTCTTCGTGGTGCCTGTTCTGGATGTGCGGGTGAATACCGCGGGGGAGTCAAGGTGGCGGTACGATGCCGTCGGGTTGGTCATCGCTCTCTTCCTCTTTGCGGTCCATGTCGTCGCCATCCTGTGGGCGCAAGGGACCGAGGTCTCGATGCCCGCCTTTTTGGCGGTGATCTTTGGCATTATGGAGATCGCCATGGGGGCCCTCATAAAGAAGGGACTGAATCAGAATTCTTTTGTAGGGATCAGGACGCCATGGACACTTGCAGACGAACGCGTCTGGGAGATTACGCATGAACGGGCCGGGGTCGCCTTCCAGGTGGCGGGAGTTCTCACTCTGCTCACTGCGTTGGCCCCAGAGGTGTACGGGTTCGTCCTGCTGGTCCTGATCCTGATCGCCGTCTGCATCTATCTGGTCTGGTATTCCAGGCAGGTGTATCTGAGGGTCGTGGGTCATTCAGAGATGAGATGAGGGCTTTGTAGAATCGGGTATGAACCCCTGACTCAAGCATACGCGATGGAAATTCCTGTTGGCTTCTGTGATGTGCATGGATCAGTGCTCCCTTTGCGAGACAGCGGTGAAGATTCGACGATTGGGGGCGGCCAATCAGATCGAGATGCTTTCCCCCATGCTCTCGCCGAGGGCGCCGCCTCCGGACCCCCGCGATGAAGATTGAGCCTGGGAGGCATATTCGAACTCCCTGATGAGGGATTGCTGTCCACGACCTCTCGTGGCGCGGGGGGTCAGGGAGACCTGGTCCCCTGGTGGAGGATGGTTCAGAAACCCGGAAGGATGCGTTTCAGTTCGAGGAGATATTTGCCCCAGGAGAGTTTTGGGATATGGGCGATCCTTCCAATCTCACGTCTTCCTCCTCCATCATCTCGGCGGGAAGCACCCCTCCAGAGGGTTTCAGAGACGCGTTCTCACTCTTGGGTCCCCGGCCGCGAGGGCAAGGGCGCGCAGAGCGCTCTGCTCTTTGTCCTTGATCTCGAGCATCAGGTCGAAGTCCTGGGGACGGGAGGCCGCAAGGAAGGCGGCGAAGTGAGCTTCGTCAAGGGTGGCGGCGTGCCGGCCGCGCCGCGCCCCTGGCGCCTGAGAGGAGTAGTCGGCCATCGGGACGCCGTCCTTGCGTGGGTCCCAGGTCCGCGCGCACGCCGCAAGCGCCTTGCCTACCTCCTCCCCTGAGGAGCGGCACTCGTGGTGGAGGGTGTCGAAGACGACCGGCACCCCGCAGCCCTGGTGGAGGGTAAGACAGTCATCCACGGGGTACAGCCGGTCGTCGTTCTCGACGACAAGCCGCCGCTTCACCCCGGTGGGGAGGGCACGGTGGCGCTCGATAAACCGTGCCATCGCCGTCGGTCTGTCCCCATAGACCCCGCCGACATGGACCTGGACCTTTGCGGTGGTGTCGAGTCCCATCGCATCAAGGACCGCCGCATGATACATCAACTCGGCGACACTCCGCCTGGTGACCCCCTCGTCAGGGGAGTTGAGGAGGGTGAACTGGTCAGGGTGCATCGAGATGCGCATGCCGTGGTCCTGGACAAAATTCCCGATCCCGGCACACTCATCTGCAAAGATCTCAGGCCAGTCAAGGGTGTTCACCGGGTGGGAGGCGAAGGGGACGAGGTCGGAGGTGACCCTGAAGAAGAGAAGGTCGTGCGCTGCGTTGTACTCCAGGATCAGGGCAAGGCACCGGAGATTTTCTGCAACCGTGGAGAGGAACCGCTCCTCGCTCCAGGACTTCAGCCTGAAGGTCCGGGCAGAGGTGCATCCGATGCCGGTGTTCACACAAGGGTACCCGATCCGCATCAGGGAGAGATGGAGGGCGGAGGTATATACCTGCTGGAAGGGGTGAGCACATGCCGTGCCCCCCTGCCTGAACGGCAGGGATGATACCCTTAAGAGCACAGGATAGAAAAAATATAAGAGCACGATTTCACCTGGACGCGTCCGCGCGCCCGGGTGCCTGTACCCGGGATAGGTTACCATGAGCGATTCACAGATCAGTTTTGATGAGGCAAAACTCGCCAAGTACCAGGAGATCCAGGAGGCCGGACTCCCCATGTACCCGGCCCACTTTGAGCGAGAGGTGACCCTGGCAGAGATCAGGGAACGATACGCCGAGATCGGCCACGACCCGAGCGAAGAAGAGATCACGACCGCCGGCCGGATCTACAGCATCCGCCGTCACGGCAAGACGATCTTTGTCGATGTCGGTGACGATTCTGCACGGCTCCAACTCTATGTCAGGAAAAACGACATCGGCGACGAACCTTTTGACCGGTTCAAGAAGTTTGTCGATGCCGGCGATGTCATCGGGATCACCGGCCGGGTATTCAGGACCAAGATGGGCGAGATCACGATCTGGGTCAGCACCTACCATCTCCTGACCAAGTCGGTCTGCGCCATGCCTGAGAAGTTCCATGGGCTCAAGAACACCGAGATGAGGTACCGCCACCGCTACCTCGACCTGATCATGAACCCGGAGAGCAGGGAGACGTTCAGGCTCAGGAGCAGGGCCATCGCCGAACTGCGGACTTTCCTCAACTCCCGGGACTTCCTGGAGTTCGAGACCCCGACTCTCCAGCCGGTCTATGGTGGGGCAAATGCCAGGCCATTCACGACCTACCACAATGCCCTTGAGCAGAAACTCTTCCTGCGGATCGCCCCTGAACTCTACCTCAAGCGGCTTGTCGTCGGCGGGTTCGAGAAGGTCTACGAGATTGCAAAGAACTTCCGCAATGAGGACATCGACACGCATCACAACCCCGAGTTCTCGATGGTTGAGATCTATGCCGCCTATCATGACTACAAGGACATGATGAACCTCACCGAGGAGATCGTCACTCACCTGGTCCTCGGCACCTGCGGCACGGCGTCGATCACCTTCGACGGGACCGAGATCTCCTTCGAGCGCCCCTGGCGGAGGCTCACCATGGAGGATGCGGTGAAGGAATATGCCGACATCGACGTCTTTGCCACTCCGGTGGAGGAACTTGCGGCCATCGCCGAGAAGGAAGATATGGAGAAGTGGGAGGCGGCAAAGACTCACGGCGATTATCTCGCGCTCTTCTTCGAGCACTTCTGTGAGGACAAACTTATTCAGCCGACCTTCATCTACGACTTCCCGGTCGAGAACTCACCGCTTGCCAAGCGCCACCGTTCCAAGCCCGGCTTTACCGAGCGCTTCGAGCTCTTCGTGAACGGCATGGAACTTGCAAACGGGTTCTCAGAATTGAATGATCCTCTTGACCAGAAGGAGCGGTTTGAGGCGCAGGACCAGAAACGGCGTCTCGGCGACCTTGAGGCGCAGATGATCGATTACGACTTCATCAACGCCCTCGGCTACGGGATGCCCCCGACCGGTGGGGTCGGCATCGGGATCGACAGGTTGGTCATGCTTCTCACCGGCAACGACTCAATCAAAGAGGTCATTCTCTTCCCGTCGATGCGCAGGCTTTCGCAGAACGGCGACGGCGATGGTGAAGGATCTGCAGAGGATGAAAAGCAGGAATAAATCTCTTTTTTTGGCTTTGTAGAAACCCTCTGGACTTTTATCTTAGGCGGGGGGCGTGCCGTCCCTCAGTCCCCCCGAGTGAAGATGGGGGGTGGACGGCATTACGCTCTTCATAGCGATTGAGTGTGCCTTCCCGGCCCTATCTTCATCCCTGGGGTGCGGGCGATACTCGCCCCAGGCATGATGGTCTTGGAAGGCACGCCGATCAGAATTGCCGCCTACTTTCCCGTAGAGATACCCATCCGGAGCGTTTCTACAAGGCCGATCCACCCTTTAATCGCGTCGATTTCCAGCCGGTTCATACGCCCTTCAGGCCGTGGACCGCGAAATATCTGACCCGGGGCATCTCTCTCAATCATATCACCCTCTGGGGGCCGGATAGGGGCCATGATTTATCCTTCATTCCTGATAAAATGCCTGTTCTGCTGACATGTCTTGATCACTCTGATCTGGTCAGGGATTGAGTCGCCTGTTTCTGGATCCCGGGCACATCCAGGCGTATTTCCATCCAGACCAGGGTGCTCCCCCTGACCGGAAGGTCTATTCCATCCCCTCTCCGAGGGAGAGAGGATGAAGATCGTCGCGGCCCTCGGCGGGAACGCCATCATCAGGTATCGTGAGAAAGGGACGGCAACCGAGCAACTCGGTCACATCGATGCTGCGGTCGCCCCCCTTGCCAGGATGGTCGCCGCCGGTCATAGCGTCCTTATTACCCATGGGAATGGCCCGCAGGTCGGGGACATCCTCCTCCAGAACGAATGCGCGCGAGATGCGGTGCCGAGGATGCCCCTTGACGTCTGCGGGGCAGAGAGCCAGGGGATGATTGGGTATATGGTCCAGCAGTGCATGCAGAACCGCCTGGAGGCCCTGGGAGTCAGGGCACCGGTCGTGGCTGTGCTGACCAGGACCTGTGTCGACAGTGCCGACCCCGCCTTTGCCGTGCCGTCCAAAGCGATCGGACCCTATTACACCCGCGCCGAGGCCAGGTCTCTCGGTGAGGCCGAAGGCTGGACCTTCCGGGAAGAACCAGCGAGGGGATGGCGGCGTGTCGTCCCCTCTCCAGAACCCGCAGCGGTCCTCGAGGCCGGACCGGTGAAAGTGCTCTTCGAGACCGGGGCCGTCGTCGTTGCCGGGGGCGGGGGGGGCGTCCCGGTCGTCAGGACCGCAGGAGGACTCAGGGGTGTCGAGGCCGTCGTCGACAAGGACCGTGCCGCAGCACACCTGGCCTCCATCATCGGTGCCGACCTCCTCCTCATGCTCACCGATGTGGAGGGGGTGTACCTGGACTATGGAGGAGCGAATGAGAAGTTGGTCAGGAGCATGGACTCCAGAGAGGCGCGGGATTTCCTTGCACGCGGCGAGGCCGGGACAGGGACGATGGCCCCCAAGGTCGAGGCTGCGGTCAGGTTCGTGGAGAAAACCGGGGGCATAGCGGTCATCGCCCACCTCGACGCCGCAGAAGATGCGGGTGCCGGTCTGGCCGGGACGAAGGTCACCCCCGCCTGATTGGGCAGGTCATACAGTGCGCCCCGCCGTACCCCCCGGTGGCATTGTGCAGGTCGATGGGGACCATCTCTAATCCTTCGGCATAGACCTCTTTCTTGAACGGGAAAAATTCAGCATCCTGTCTGAGTTTCCGGTAGTCTTCTTCGACCTCTGCAAGGAGACGGCCGTATATTCCTGGTCTCGAAGTCGCCCGCCTCTGCAGTCTCTTGATCACCGCCTGTGCGACCAGCCCCGTATCGATCGCGATGCACTCACGGTCACGCACACAGAGGAAATTAGGAGCATAACAGAGTTGCTCAAGGGTGGTGACCGGGACGATAGAGAAGTCTTTCTCTTTCAGGTATTCAGAAAGACTCCCTTCCCACCCAGTCGGGCGATACCTCCCTCCATCGCTGGCGAGCACCTGCACCTCTGCACGGTCGAGAAGTGCCTGGTTCCCGACCACAACACCGTCTCCTGCCAGGTTACAGTAGGTGTCGAGGTGCATGCTCACCATCGGGTCGGCACCGTTGATGAGGGGATGGACCGGTTCCCTGACCACTGCCACCTCCTCGAAGCCCGAACCCGACCAGAGGAGTGCGTCGGCACCCTCGCGGTCGGTCCTGGAACCATATCCGAGGAGGGCAAAGGTTCCGGCCGGTATAAAATCCCCTCCTTCAAGATGGCCGCGCCTGATCAGCCCCACCGGGCCTGCGCCCAGGGCGGAGAGGGCGATCCTGGTGAGGGTTCCTTCACGTTGCCGTTCAGGTGTTGCCATCCGCCCCATCACCATCCCCTGGTCGGTGCAGACCTGCTGGTCACGCATGAAATAGAGGTTGTGCATCGTACCCTCCAGGGTGACGTTCCCTCCGTTCTGGCGGGCCCCCAGGATCGCAAGGGCGAGAAGGTGCTCGTTATCCCTGGAGGAGAGAGGAGGTTCTGCCTCCTGGTTTCCTTCTCCGGCAAGTTCCAGGAGTGCTGTACGGTACCTCGGGTGCTCCACCCCTTCGAGAACCACTTTGGTTAGATAATGAACTTTTACATTGAATTCACACTTTAATATCTCACAGAGTCTCTTATGTTCCCTCGTGGCGGATTCAAGATTAAAATAACGTTCATAAAGGTGATTTTTTGGAGATATCAGCGCAAAAAAAACTTCAATCCCTGGATTGTGCATGAGCACATCATGCAGTCTGTGCCATTCGGCGTGGGCCCTGGCACGCATATGTCCCCTAACCACAACGGTAGTATTTATGGTTTGTGTTGCCCGGAGAGATGGGGAGTATTCTGTCTGAACGTGAATAAAAACCGTTGAACCGGCTCTGTAAGATCTTCAAGATCGGCTATGGAGACGCTCTCTGGAGAGGCCTCGGCGACCAGGCCCGGGCTCGCCCGCCGGACCGCCGGACCACCCCGCGTGAAGGATAGGTCGTGGATGGCACCTCCTCTTCATGTCCTTCCATTGTGCCTTCAAACCCCTATACTCGTTCAGGGCACCTCACGAACAAAGACTGCCAGGAGGTGGCATATACACAGTATCCTTCTGATGCCTGTTGCGAGGATAAAAAGTGTCGGGCAGAGCAATGTTCGACCGCGTATGCGTGAGCCCCGGGTTCATGTCACGTTCTACAGAGTCTCAAGATGGAGTTCTTTCGCAGTCTTCTTGATCATTTCCAGGGGTCAGGGCGCGCCACTCCTCAGATTTCCTGGGTGATTGATGGGGGGGAGCGTGATGATCTGATGTGTTGCACCATCACAGGATCACCTCTGGAGAACTCTTCTTGATGGTTCTCTCTTGCGGGTGTGTTCCGCCTCTGGTCACCCCCCCGCCCGAGTGGTCGAAGACGGTAACCCCTGACGCGACTAAATGGGAAGGTGGTTGATTCACGTTCATGCCAGGAAGTGGAGAGGTCTTCCCATGACCATAATCGCGAAGATCATCTTTCTGGGTTTTCATACTGGTTTGAATTCGCCAGGTCTCTTCAAGAGTCCCTGATTGCAGATCCATCTCCTGAATGATCGGGCCTCTGCCTTTCTCTCCCTCTCTTCATCCCGGTGCGGTGGGGGGCGAGTGCTCCCCTAACCCCCGCAGATGAAGAGTGGCGGGGGACCGCATTCTCTCTTCATGATCGACTCTTCGCCTCCCTCCCAGGGAGCTGTGGGATATGTTCTCACAGTCAAACATTCTCGTGGGTCTCTGGAGTGTGTGAATCCCCGGGCTCTGTAGAATCAGGCATGAATCCTGGGCCAAGGCATACGAGATGGTAATGATCATGGGTCTCCTGTTCGTGCACTGATCTGTGTGCCTCCTTCGGGGCATGACACCACAGGCGAACATCATCAAATGGCCTCCCCTGGAGCAGCGAGACGAGGATGAAGATTCGACGATCAGGAGCGGCCATTTAGAGCGGCGTACCTTCCCACACCGGTGGAAGATAGGCGTTCATAATTTCTGGGAGGACGCGCCCCGACGCGAGGATATGGGGAGGCCATGGATGCATGTGTGCGCTACGAAGAGGTGGGAACCTCTCCACCATCATCTCTCTTGATCTTCTGAGAGAGAGAGGCAGGAGAGTTTTGGGATACCCTCTGAGCATATCCCAGAACTCTCATGGGGTAACCATCTCCTCGAACTGAAGTGCATCCTTCCAGAAATTCTACACGTCCTCCTCCACCAGGGAGAGCACTCGCTCCCGGCAGGAGCGTAGGGGAAGGTCAGAATGTTTCGGGATACCCTCTGTATATGTACAGAATCATTCACAGGACCACTACTCTCTGCAATCGACAGGAAGATCTGGGGAGTTCTTGGATGTCTTCACGAATTAGAATCAACAAAGGTCTTTCATTTCCAGATATAATCGATCTATTCATCTATGGTGAGATGCCAGATCAATCAAGGACTACAATACGAGGGAATGGTGTTTGGGTCATATGACTGAGAGGGATCATGTGTGGGTGACAGTCGCTGGTTTTGGCGGGCATATAAAAGCAACCCGGTCAACCCTGACAGTCAGGAAAAGAAATGAAGAAAGGCAATATGACGTCAGGAATGTCGGTCACCTGATTGTCATCGGCGGGCACACCATCCACACCTCGGCTCTTGTCTCTCTCCTCAGGCAAGGTGCCATGGTCTCGATCTTTGATGCAGATGGCCAGCTGGCCGGTGTTTTTACCCCCTCTGGGGAAGGAGATGCCGCGATAAGACTCAAAAGTGTACAACAACAGACATTTGGTCACACCTATGCCCTGACCTTCGTAGAACATGCGATAAACGAGCGTCTCCTCACTATTGAACGGTATGGCAATGCCCACAGTTGGGACCTCCTCTATGAAGGCGAACTTGAGTTTCTCCATCGTTCGCGCGAGGAATACCCCTTCCTCATCAAGATGGACGAACTCCGCCGGCTCCATCAGATGAACACCGACATGTATTATGAAGTGATGGGCCGCACCCTCCCTCCTGAACTGGGGTTTCACCGGCGGACAAAACGGCCGCATACCGATCCTGTCAATGCGATGCTCTCGTTTGGATATGCCCTTCTCTACAGTGCGGCAAATGTGGCCCTCCTTGCCGCCAGCATGGACCCTGATCTCGGGGCGCTCACTCCGGGCGCCGGGGGGCTGGTCTATGACGTCATCGACGGGTTCAAGCCGACGATGGTGGATGAACCGGTCTTTGCGATCGCCCGTGACGGCCTCGGGCAGGAGGAGTATGAACGCGGGAATGGGCGGTGCCTCCTCTCAGACACCCTGACCGACAGACTCCTCTCGGTGCTCCACCAGACCATTGAAGAAGAGCAGATAAATGCCGTGGTCAGGAACCTTGTCCGCGCCCTGGAAGATGGGGAACCCTTCTCTCCGGTCTATTCGTGACCGATCTCACGCACGACCATAAAGTCGGAATAAAATAGGGGGTCAAGGTCTTCGGTCTCGATCTCGGTGATGACCGCCCTCGGACATTCATAAAGCATGGCGACGAACTTTTCAAGGATCGCCTGGTCGCCGGTGGCGGTGATCTCGACGGTCCCGTCCCTGCAGTTTGCGACTCTCCCGCCGATCCCGAAACTGGTCGCGATTCTTTTTGTGCATGCCCGGAAACCGACGTGCTGGACTTTGCCTGAGACTTTTATGAGCACGGTCTTCAAACCGCCCGTCCCTCCTGGAGGATCCGGATCGCCACATCAAGTTCATTGAAGACCTCGTCACGCAGGTCGTCCTGCCTGATATTTGTCGCCGCGTTCACCGCCATCCCGATGATGTCCCTGCTCTTCTTGCGCTCTCCTGCCTCATGGAGCGAGAGGGCGAGATCGCAGAGGACATATACTCTCCTTGAGAGCGGCCTGATGATGCTTGCTTCATCAAGACCGATAAGAAGGAGACTTTCGGCGGTTCGCTCCGCTTCTGCATCGCGGAAGAGGACATAGAGCTCGAAACAGTAGCGCGCTCTCTGCGCACGGTCGGAGATTCCCTCGATAAGGTACTCAAGGGACGAAGTGTCAGGGTGATTGGTACGAGCGGCAAGGGCCTCATGTGCCGCGTCGATGAGACGGTTGTATGCGGCATCGGTGATCTGCTCTTCAGATCCGATCCCGAGTTGCTCGAAGACCCGGTGCCTGATCACCTCGTTTTCAATGCTCTTGATGACTTCAAGCCCTTTTGACTGGAGTTCATCGTTGTTCTCCGCTGCAGAGAGCATGAAGTACATGTGACTGATGCCTTTCTTCACCATCGCCGCGATGACAGGAACCTTGATCTCTGCGGTAAGGGCATCAGCCTCCTGGAGAATGGATAAAGCGTCCTGCGCCTCTCCATACTTTTCTGCGAGCGGCACGACTGAAAGAAGCATTGAGGCACGGTCGTATGGAAGCGGGATCTCCTCGATACCGCCATAGATCTGTTCCATGACCTCATGTGTCCGCCCTCCTTCGGTCACCATCGCAAAGGCGGAGACAAGCGAGTTGACGAAGTCGACAGGGTCGATGATCTCGTTGATGAGGGTGATGACCTCGCCGACATTTTCCTCCTGTGATCTGATGGCATGGAGGCTGACCAGGGAGAAGACAAGATGTTTACGTACGACTCCTCCCATTTCAAAGTCTATCAATGGGAGAAGGGTTTTTGCCTCGTTAAAGCAGGTATATGCCTCCTCAACATCCACCTTTGCTAGGAGCCCGGCCAGGTCTGAGAGGATGAGGCTTTTTTCATGCGGCATATCCATCGCCCCGGCTCCCTTATGAATACTCTTGAGAAGAGTGCCTGCCCGTTCCACGTCATGGGCCTGGAGGTAACTCTCGGCAAGGTTGCACATCCCCGAATAGCGCGTATATGGATTTTCGATATGAATGAGGAGGGTGCGCGTCAGCTCCATCACTTCAGGGGAGGTCTTTGCATATTCGAGCCGCTGGAGCAGGTAGGCCATCATCTCGTAGGGGTCGGTGGAGGGGAGGTCGTCGACATATTCCTCGAACTCCGCCGCGATACGCATGACCATGGCGTCCTGCTCTACCTGGCTCTTGATCTCAAGGAGGAGCATGACCATGGGGATGGCGAAGTAGGGGTTCCGGTTTTTGTTCAGGTATTCGGTGATGATGTCGATCCCGCGTGCAAGCCTGATCGAGTAGCGCCGCTCGTTGATGGTCTCCCTGAGGATCTCTGAGGAACGGTTGAAGACCTCCATCCTGTTCTTCAGGATGATCGGGTCTTCTGCGGTGAGGGGTTCTGCCATCATCAGGCACCCGACCCTGATGAATCCCTCGGTGATATCTTCGAAGAGTTGCTGGCGGAGGGACGGGTCTTCGATCTCGACCGCGATATCATAGGCATTCTCCAGGGCATGGGGTGCCATGGTATCGATCCCGTACTTCACCATGCCCCTCACGATATTGCCGGTCGTATACAGTCCATACTCCCGTTCAAGAAGGGGATCGGTCCATCCGCGCATCCTCTTGAGGAGAGTGAGGTCGCCTTCCACCACGGCAAGGTCGGTGGCGCGGTCGATGACGCTGCACAGCGCCTCTGACCTGCCTTTTTGTCCTCTAATTTCACAGGTTAGGCCGACCGCGCGCTGTAGGACGTCACGATTGCGGTGCGCAACACCGAAGTCCGCCATGTCTGCGACGATGGTGGCGACGGCGATGCTGCTGATTGTGGGAGTCTTGATCTGTCTGGCGATCTCGATGAGGTAGGACGGGTCAAGGTGGTCGATGAACCGCCGTTCGATGAGCTGGTTGATCGCGGTGAGAAGTTGTTCATCGCGGTGCCGATGGAGACCGGCAAGGGCCACCAGGGAGGAGATGTGATGCACGATCTCGTTGAAGTCCACATCTTTGCTGATATGGGTGATGCTCCGCTGGATCAGGCTCTCCCTGGTGCTGGTGTCCATCCGTTCGAAGACCAGACTCTTGACCTGGTCGACCCGGTCGCGCATCACCCCGTTGCTGACCAGCATCACCGAGGTGTCCCAGAACTGCATTCCCACCTGGGTGATCTCGCTGAACGAGGGGATCTTTGCATAGATGTCGATGGCATGGGAGAATGCCCCTCGTTCAAGGAGGGTGTGGACAAGGGTCAGGTAGATGGTGAATGCACGGTGGCCTGAGACCGCTTCTTCAACGAGGGGCACGATCTCAAGGATGAATCGTGCTTCTCCGGTCCGCTCGACCACGGCAATTCCTGCCTTGACCACCTCTTTGATCTGGACCTCCTCGTCGGGCCCGAGCATGGTGTTGAACCTGAGGCCAGCTTCAAAGTAGTAGGGGTCGCCGGACCGTTCGGCTGCACTGAGCAGTTCCTCAATGATCGCCTGGAGGGCGAATGGATAGGTCTTCTCCACTTCTTCAAGGGTGGAGATGACGGCGCCCTTGTCGTGGGCCCTGGCGATCATCTCTTCAGTCAGTGCGGCGGTTATCTCGGAGAGTTCTTCGTTTTGAAGGTCTGAAAGTGTCCGAAGTACCGCGTTGACATCTGAGATCTGGGAGCTGAGCGGCGACTTCCAGGCCTGGTTGATGATGGAGGCAAAACAGTTTGTCCGCCTGATCTTCTGCCTGATCTCGGCGGCGCTTCGCAAGGCGGTGATGATGAGGTCGAAATCTCTTTTAATAACCCCGATCCTGCCGATCGCTTTGGTGACCTCGCTCTGGAGGAGCGAGCGTTTGGAAATGTCGCCGATGCCTTCGATGAGCTCGAGTGACTCGGTGAGGAGCATGGTGTCCCTGGTCGTGATGCTCCAGACGATGTGGAGAGGCACGATATCCATCAGGATAGCAGACCGGTATTTCCTGAAGCTGATCTCATGGTATACCTCCATGCCCGCCTTGATAAGGTCGGGATCGGCCCTGTCCACCCCTGCCTCGATGAGACTCTTGGTCACCTCTGAGAGGATCACGGACTGTGAACTTTTTCGGTCCAGCGAATTGGCGAGGTCAAAGACGGCCTGGAGCCAGGTCTGGTCCTTGGTCTCGGTATAGATCTCGGCGGCATGTGTGACGTGCTTGAATATGGTCTTTCTCGGGAGTTCCAGGGGCATTCTTGTTAGTTCCGGCCGTCTTTCCTTGAAGGCCGTATCCACGATAGTTGTATAGGTTCTGTCGAGGAGTTCTTTCTTTTCTTTTCGCCTTGGAATCTGTGAGATATCAGATAATAACTCCTCGATCTCCTCCTGGTCTCCCTTCTCGACCACCCGGTGGATCCTCTTTAAAAGATCTGCAGCTGTTTCAGGCAAGGCGCATCCTACCTGAAAATATAATCCTACAATACTTAAAAAAGTTACCCTATGGTGACTTTAGAGATATTTTTAGATAAAACAAATCAAACTATATTTCACCTATTGCTTGGGTGAGGTACTGGGGTTGGATAAGCCATACGCTGATGTGGGGCAATTATCTGATCAAAAGGATAATAATTATTTTTGAATATTTTCACTCATTGCCGAGATCGCTGGCTGAGGCCCTGACAACCTCCATGATCTCAGAAAAGAGGCTATTGCACCCTTTTTTGTCCCTTGCCTCCACGACCACCCGCATCATGGGTTCGGTCCCTGAAGGCCGGACGAGCGCCCAGGCATCTGGCCGGTTGATCCTGATCCCGTCCCTGCAATCGGGGTTCTCGTTTGCATACTTCTGTTTCAGGGCATTGATGACTGCGTCTGCCTCTTGCGTCCGTACTTTCTCTTTAATGATCTCAAATCCAGGCAGGGCGTCGACGAGAGTGGAGAGGGGGTGGTCTCTTGCGTGGAGGAGGCCGACCATCGTGGCTGCGGTCATGCCGCCGTCCCTGCAGAACTGGTGTTCTGGATATATGAGCCCCCCATTTCCTTCTCCGCCGAATATCACCTCTTTTCCACGCGCGATGAAGGTGCGCATCTCCCTGGCGACATAGATACTCCCCACAGGGGTGTACTCCACTGAGCAGTCGTGCCTGGCGGCGATCTCCTCGCAGAGGAGGGAGGTGGAGACCGGGGTGACGACCAGGCCCTTCCCCTTCTGGCAGACGAAGTCTTCGATAAGGGCGAACTCCTGGTTCTCCTCGATATATCTGCCCCTGTCGTCGATGAAGACTGCACGGTCGGCATCGCCGTCATGGGCCACCCCGAAGGCCGCGCCGGTCTCCCTGACCATCTCGGAGAGGGGGGCAAGTCCTTCAGGACTCGGCTCGGGCAACCGCCCGGGGAATCTCCCGTCCATCTGGGCGTTGATGGTATGGACGGTGCATCCCAGGCGGGCAAGGATCGGTGGCGTGGTCGCGGCGGCCGGGCCGGATCCAGGGTCGACCACGACGGTCATGCCCGCCCCGATGCCTGGCGGGAAATGGGAGACGATGGTCTTGATGTACTCTTCTTTCAGGTCGGGTTCAGACCGCTTGGAGCCGACATGGTCCCATGGGGCATGGGTGAAGTTCTCTGAAAAGAGAATCTCTTCGAGCTTCAGGGTCTCTTCGTCACCCATCTCGGTGCCGTCCGGTTCGATGACCTTGACGCCATTGTACTCGGGGGGGTTGTGGGAGGCGGTGATCATCGCCCCGCCGTCGAAGTGTTCGCGTACCAGGTACTGGAGGGCGGGGGTGGGGAGGACGCCGCAGTCGACGACCTCGCACCCGGCCGCCATCAACCCGGCCGAGACTGCCGAAGTAAGAGCTTCTCCCGAAGTTCTCGTATCTCTCCCCACCGCGATCGTCCCTTTCCGCATGGTGCCGAGGGCCATGCCGATCCGCATCACGAGGTCGGGGGTCATCGCTTCGCCGACGACTCCCCGCACACCATTTGTCCCAAAGATCTGTTTCTGCACTCGTGTCTTGACTCCCATCTTCTCGTCTCCTTTTTTTTAGTGGTTCGCGTCGTGGACCCTGCTCTTGAGGTCGTCGATCGCGCGGCTCATGGCGGCGAAGGCTTCCTGCCGGTGCTCGGCAAGGATCGCAAAGTAGGTGATGTCTTCTCCTGCGTATAGTCTGCCTTTCCTGTGGTAAAAGCGTGCGCCGATGATGCCGGGGGTCTCTTCGGCCTTGCACCTGAGTTCTTCGACGATGGCGTCGACCTCAGGGCCGAAGTCCATGTACTCGGTCCGCTCCTCGCCGGTCAGTTCTCTGACGATCCCGTTGAAGGTGAGGATGGCGCCGGCCCGTGCAAGCGGGTGTGAGCGTTTCAGTTCCCTGACGATCCCTTCCATCGTATAGAATTCCTCGAAGGTGTCGAGGTGGTCGATCACCTCTGCGGGGGTCGGGTCTCTCAGGACGACGTCGTTGCTCTCAAGATCGCCGACGACGATCCTCGGGAAGGGGATGGTCTTGAATCCTTCGATGACGCAATACTCGGTCCCGGCGTTGCAGAGTCCCTCAAGTATCTTTGTGAGTTCAGGGGTGTCGCGGATGGTCACTGCCTTCTCGTCGTCGATCCCGACCGAGAAGGTGGTGCCTGCCCTGGCATACCTGGTGGTGTCTTTCCCTTCTTCGACGGTGTAGCGGTCATGGGCAAGATGTTTGACGGCGGCAACTGATCCACATTTCTTGAGGGCGGGGACCAGCGCTTCGATGAAGGTGGTCTTGCCTGAGTTTGAACTGCCAACGATCTGGATGATTCTCATGTTATTCCTCTTTGTCTGTGTCTTCTATGATGCGACTTCGTTCTCGCAGGAGTCTGGCAGACTCTCTGGAGACGCTCTTCATCACCTCTGAGACTTTGTCCTCCTGTTCGATCTCGTCGTCGATGTCGAGGGTGGTGCCTTCCACTTCCATCAGGAAGCGCGCCACTTCACTGGACTCGAAGAGGAGGTCGTCGAGTTCTTCAGGGGTGAAAAATCCGCACATCGCGCCGTACAGGAATGTCGCCCCGGCCATTCTCACCTTCTTCTTGAAGGCGTCTCTGGCCTGGTTGACTGCCTGAGGGGTGTAGGGCTCGGTCATGAATGGGACGAGTTCAGGGAGGTTCGCACCGATGAAGGTCATCTCCGCCCCGCTCGTGGTCTGGAAGTCTGCGCAGAGGCGGGCGATGGACCATTCGCGCGCGGTGAAGTAGGTGTATCTGCGGAGAAACTGGTTGACCTGTCGGTAGGTGGAGCCTTCGACCTTCTTGAACTTGCGATATTTGTTGATCTCTTCGGTGCGGTCTTCTGGATCTCCCATTTTCAGTACCGCATTGGTGTGCCTTGGTATCAAGATTACTGGTTCTCCTCTCCACCGCAGGCGTTGCCTACATATAGCATCATATGGTGTATGGATCTGCGAACACTTTCTCGCCGCGTCCCCTCATATTATATACTTCTGGGCCTATTCTCTTTCATGGGGCCCGGAACCGCCTCTGGGTATCCCTTCTAAACCTTCAAAATGTGGTGGAGCACCTTTGCTCGATACTCCTTTAGGGCAGAGTGGGGTGGGGGGCCTTGCCCTCCATCTCCTCTGCTAGGGATGTCGTTTTCTTCGGGGGGGAAGATCCTGTTTTTGCGGCCCTGTAGAAATCTTCTTGATGAATCACTCTGACGGGGGGGCGTGCCGCTCCCCTGGTCCTCCGCCGACGAAGATTGACTGGGGTTCGCATCCTGTCGTCACGATCGCCGTTCTGCCTTCTCGCTCCAATCACCATTCCGGGGGTCGGGGTGGCATTCGCTCCTGGTGTGGTGGGGGGACGCATGGTTGGCAATGAAGAGGGGAGGCACGCCCCCCACATCCATTGCTCTCTCCTGCGAGGGGGAAGGGGGAGAGTGGGGGGATGACCTCAGAGATGGCATGGCCCTGCAGTCTCTCCACGGGCAGATCATGTTGTCGAGGGGTTTTGCGGCTCCCCTGGGGCCATCGTCCTTTTATCCTGTTATTTCGGTCAGGATAGACGCTGGGGATGCGGTCCTGCCGCAGTGGCGGATATGATGAAAATTCAGGGACCGTAAAAGGTCGACTCTGTGGAAGTTCTCTGGGGTGTTTTCTATGGTGGCGGGTACCGCAACTCCTCTCCACCATGTCCATTGCGTTTGTTTTCCTGCCCAATCTTTGTCCGGGGGGCCAGTGACAAGAGGGTGGGGAACGGCATTTGAAGTCGCGCTCACGCTGGGGGAGGTGAGGGGTGTGCCGCCCTCCGAACTCGCGCGCAAAGATGGGCGGAGGATGGCAATCTGCTCTTCATGGTCATTGATTGAGTCTTCCCGGCCCCATCGTCGTTCTGGGGGTCCGGGGGCGCGGCGCCCCCGACGAGAGTGTGGGGATCCCCCCGGGGTGTCCTGCTCCGAAGGGGGAACAAGGACCCTCCCCCCTACGAGCCGCCTTCCTCGTCGCATGTGTCTGGGGCGGTACGCCCCTCGGGCGGCGGAGAGCGTTTTGAATTTCTAAGAGAGTTGTGGGATATGCTCCATGATACTGATCCTGGCGGCCCTCTCCTCTGGTTTGCATGGGCGTTTGAACTTGCCATATCATGTTGAAGCCGATAGAATCGTTAAATCAAAGATGGCCGAGGGGTGGCATGATGCTCGACTTTGGTCCGCTCCTCGAACAAAATGGATGTGGGTCAGGAATCGATCCAGTTCTGATATGATATTTTCATCCTGTATGTGTGGGCCCAGGGGTCGTGCTCAATTCTACAAAATCATGATCTTCCCATCCGGGGGCGTGGTTCCCCGGGTGCGGATGATTGGGGCGGTGCGATGGTCGAGGATTTCTATGGGTCGGGTCTGTCTTTGTGGGGGTCCTCTGACTCGCGTGCTTCCCTCTCGATCACACCCGGGATCGCATCCGGTCCTCCTACTACATGATATGGCCAGGGACTATTGGCCCCCGGCAAGAAGATGCGAGAAGGTGATGAAGGCCCCCTCTGATCTATTCATCGGCGATGTTGGCATGCATTTTTGCCTTGGCTATGTGGCAGGTGCCGGGCCTTCTGGTGTCTGGCCGGGCAACTGATCTCTGAAATATTCTCATATGGGGGGGTAAGGATCCAATCGATTTCCTGCGAGTATATCAGCACGAAGATGGCTTCATTGTCGGAGCTATAATGTACAGATCCTCTATGGTGGCAAAAAGGGATTTTATGTGGGTTTATGGAGGTCATTTATATGGGGCCTGCCCCGCACCTGTGCGGTGCTCTTCTGGACAGGTGTTCTTTGTTATCCTCCTGCATGGGATCTTGTCGTGTGTGGGTTCTGATCCTGTGCCGGGACACTGTCGCAGAATGTATATTCTGCGACAAAATTAAATACGGTCGAAACAGACAAAATAATTGATGGAGGAGGCTTCTTTTTCTGAGTGGCTGGAAAGGTTCGAAAACTACCTTCGAATGCGAAATTACTCGCCGAGAACTGTCAGAAGTTATGCAGAGACAGTCCGGCGCTTCGCCCACTATGTCTGGGCATACCGGCATGCTCCTGTGGGCGATATGCCACAGTTCGACGAACATGATCTCCCGCTTGAGGTTCTTGAGGCCGACGTTGAGGTGCCCACCTCGGTGGTGACCGATTATTTCACCTGGCTCGCAGGGCGGCATGCCTATAAACCTCGCACGCTCCACCGCATGATCTCATCGCTCTCGTCATTTTATTCATATCTTTATGCGCAGGGTGCGGTCAGGGCCGACCCCATGCCCGCGGTGGAACGCCCGCGGATCAAGAACCAGGAACTGAAATACCTGAAACACAACCAGGTGATGCGCCTCCTCAGGTCGATCGACGACGAACGGGATCGTCTGATCGTGCGGTTGATCTACGCCACCGGCGTTCGCGTCTCAGAACTCTGCACCATCGACATCGGCGACATCGACTTTGACGAGGGGACCATCAGGGTGCGGGGCAAGGGCGACAAGATCAGAACGGTCTTCGTGGACGACGAGACGCTTGCAGAGGTCGAGGACTATATCGGAAACGCGATCATAGGACCACTCTTCGAGGGGCAACAGGGCAAGGGCATCTCCCCGCGGACGGTCCAGCGGATCTTCCAGAAGTACGCCCCTGAAGGGATCACGCCGCATAAAATACGACATTCCTACGCCTCTGAACTCTACCGACGCTCGCACAACCTCCGTGTCGTCCAGGAAAATCTTGGCCACTCCTCCATCAAGACGACCGAGATCTATCTACACACTGACATCGACGAACGCAGGCGGGTCTATAAGGAATATTTCCCGCTCTCCAATGGTGGCGACCGCCGACGGTAGGGGGTGCGAGCGCCAGCGAGCTTGAGATAATTTCCAATTTTCGAACGGCACGCCTCCCGCCAGAGAGATTCATCAAGGGGATTTCTCCAGCAGTCGACGAAAATGGCTCTGTAGAATGAGCATGGGGCGAGAACACGCCTCAAGTACACGGGATGAATATTTTTCGTTGCTGGATATTCTTTTTTAAGACTGGAGAATTGGTGAGGATCGTTCCTGCCGTCTCGCGCCCTGTTGGGTGCTGTATAAATCTTGCTCTGGATACGGTGTCGCTCAGGTATCGCAAGGCCCCTCTCGCCTCTCGTGGCGTTATACGCATACAATTGAATTGGAATTTTTGGGCTTTGCAGATCTTCTCTCTGCGTTTTGACGGCCCGGGACTGGCCCTCTGCCCCCAATAAACCATATGATGCTATACTGATGCTCTCATCGATTGAAGACGATCCCCGTATGTTCGAGCAGGCTGTACGCACGGAGTTTGATAAAGTCAAGGAGGAAAAAACCGGCGAGGGCGTAGACCCAGACGACGGCGGCAAGACCCCACCCCATTGGCGGCATGAGAATCCCGTAGACCGTGATGAGCGTCGCGACCGCCTGGGTGACGACGACCGCCAGGAAGAGCGGTGCGGCCGGTGGCACTGACCAGAACGGTCCCCGCGTCCGTGCGGCGAAGACGGCGAGGTGTCCGGCGACCGAGAGTTTCAGATAGACAAATGACCTGAGGACCTCGGGGTCGAGCATCAGCACCTCCTTCCCAAGGTAAAGAAGACCAAATGACTCGAAGACACCATATATCCCGAGGATGGTCGAGATACCAAGAAGCGTCCTCATGTCCCACCTGACTGGGCCCGAGGGCACGACGACACGATCGAAGGCGATCGTCATGATGGCGAAGTCGTTCAAGAGGGCGAGAAGGACGATCATCAAGGCGGTTACCGGATAGAAGTTGAAGGCGATGATCGATGCCGTGATGAAGAAGACCACCCTGATCGTCTCGGCGATCCGGTAGATGGCATAGTGTGACATCCTCTGAAACGTCTTTCTGCTCTCGGTGACGGCGTCGATGATGACCGAGATCCCGGGTAGGGTCAGGACGATATCGGCCGCGGACTTCGCCGCGTCGGTGGCGCCGGCGACCGCGATCCCGGCGTCGGCTTTTTTCAGGGCGGGAGCGTCGTTCACCCCGTCTCCTGTCATCCCGACAATATGCCCGCCCTCCTGGAGGGCGGCGACGATCTCGTACTTGTGCTCAGGGTATACCCCGGCGAAACCGTCAGAGTCTTCGATCATCTGGCCGCGTTCTTTTTCCTTGACCTCTGTGAGGGTGGATGCCCCGGCGATCCTGGTCCCGAGGTTTAACTTCGCGGCGATCTCCCGGGCGATGGCGATGTGATCGCCGGTGAGGAGTTTGATCTGCAGCCCCATCGCCTTCGCCTCCTTGATCGTCTCTGCTGAGTCGTCCCGCGGCGGGTCGTAGAGGGCGATCAGTCCGGCATAGCGCCACTCCCCTGTAGCATCGGCCCGCGCCACCCCAAGAGTCCGGTAGCCCCGCCCGGCAAAGGCGGCGACAGGGCCCTCCACATCGACGCCCCCGCCGCCGACGAGTGCGAGAATCGCCTGGGGCGCACCCTTTGCCGCCATAAATTGGGTTCCGTCCTCCGCTTCCAGCGTTGCCATCGCGCGCTTGTCGACTGGATTAAATGGGATGTACTCTGTCACCCTGACAGCCGCGGCATCTCTCTTGCCGCCTGTGTCTCGAAACCGTGCGATCACCGCATTGTCTATGGGGTCGTTGTCCTCCTCCCGTGAGGCAAGACGGGCGAGGAGGAGAACCTCGTCCTCTGAAAATTCCTCAAGACCCACCACCTCCGCGACGGTCAGTTCGTTCCTGGTGAGAGTCCCGGTCTTGTCGACACAGAGGATGTCGACGCCTGCCATCTCCTCGATGGAGACAAGCCTGCTCACGATCGCCTCGCGCCTGGCGAGTGCCATGGCACCGACTGCAAGGGTGGTCGTCAGGACGGCAGGGAGGGCCGCGGGGATCGCCGCCACCGTCAGCACAAGGGCGAACTGAAGGGTCTCTGCAGGACTCTCGTGGCGGAAGAGGGCGACGATCAGGATCACGGCGGCCAGGGCAACGGCCAGGGCGATGAGGTAGTCCCCGATCTTGATCACCGCCTTCTGGAAGTGGCTCGGGGGCACCTCCTCGCCGACAAGACCGGTCGTCCGCCCGAAGAAACTCTTCAGCCCGGTGGCAAAAACCAATCCTTCAGTCTCCCCCTGTCTGATCACGGTCCCTGCATAGGCGACTTCGCCGCGCTTTTTTGTGACCGGCAGCGACTCGCCGGTCAGTGCCGATTCATCAACGACAAGATATCCCTGCCCGGCGATCTTTGCATCTGCCGGGACGATGTCGCCGAGCCTGAGCCGTATCATATCGCCGGGAACGAGTTCGCGGGCAGGCACGTTCATCCAGTCGCTGTCCCTGAGCACCCGCGCCTTGAGGGCAAGTTTCTGCTTGAGAAGCCTGATGGCGTTGTCGGCCCTGCCCTCCTGCCAGAACCCGATCCCTGCATTGACGAGGAGAAGGACCAGGATGACCAGGAGATCATCCAGACGACCCAGCAATGCAGAGAGGACGATGGCGGCCTCGATCATCCATGGGATCGGGCCCCAGAAGTAGGCGAGGAAACGGCGGAGAGGGCCGACCTCATGCTCGGGGATCTCGTTGTAGCCGGTGCGTTCGAGGCGCCGCGCTGCCTCCTCTGTTGTGAGGCCCTCAGGCCTGGTCGACAACCGCCTCTGGAGTTCCTCCACCGACGCTGATCGGGCCTCGTCGTCTGCAATATCGGCGACGTTCCCCCTGCCCATGTCCCCCCCTCAACGATGTGTTATATATCACCTCTCCCATCCTCGTCTGCACGGCACGGCGCCGCCATGTCGGGCAGGAGATCATCATGAGTCGTATTGCAGTCCTGATCGGGGAGCGGTTTGAGGACTCCGAGTATACCGAACCGGTGAAGGCCTTCCGTGCCGCGGGCCACGAGGTCGTCCACCTCGGGCTGAAGAAGGGGAGCGCGGTCACCGGAAAAAGAGAAGGGACGAAGGTGCGGATCGAGCGGGCGGTCGCGGACGCCGACCCTGGCGACTACGACGCCCTCCTCATCCCGGGAGGATATTCTCCGGACCACCTGCGGGCCTACGACGGCCCGGTCGAGTTTGTCCGCGCCTTCATGGAGAGTGAGAAACCGGTCTTTGCCATCTGCCACGGACCCCAACTCCTCATCACGGCTCAGGTGATCGAGGGGCGTCGGGTGACCGGGTGGCGCTCGATCGTGCAGGACCTCAAGAACGCAGGCGCAGAGTTTGTCGACGCCGAGGTGGTGGTGGACGAGAACCTTGTCACCAGCAGGCGGCCCTCAGACCTCCCGGCCTTCATCGAAGAGTCGCTGAAAATAGTCGGGGTGATGATCACACAATCTGCCTGACTGTCAGGGCCTCTGCGGTGATCAATACCGGTCCGCAGGCGAGTGCTCCCAGAGTTCCAGGCGCCGCGCCTCCAGGAGCCTTGGGGGTATCCCCATGTACGCGGCGGCCGAGATCCCGCCGGCGTCTTCGGCCCATTGCCGCCCCTCGACACTTCTCAGAGGGTGGTGGTCGATGACGAGCGTGCGTGCGGTGCTCGCGATGCGGGCGGCATGGGCGCGGGCGCGGTCGGCCTCCTCCCAGGTGAGCGAGGGGAGGTACAGGGGCGGGCCCGAGGTGAAGACGACGGTCGGCCGCCATGTGAGGATCTTCGCGACCGCTTCAGGAGAGAGGAGCTGGGTGTCGGAGGCGTGGACAAAACATTCGTTCCCCTCCTGCACCGCGACGATCATCACCGGGCCGCTCCCTCCGCCATGGGGAAAGGGTCCGGCGCAGGCGATGACGCCGTCGTCCTCACCCTCGTCGGCCGGAAGAGCGCGACCGAGGGCTTTTGCAAAAGCCCGCCGCCGTCCCCGCGACCGTCCTGACTGCCCGCTCTCGCCTGGCACCCAGACCCGGCACCTCTCTGGCGGAGTAAATGCGGCGAGAGGGATCTGAAAAGGGTCGGCGTCGGCGAGGGGCATGTGGTCGCCGTGGAAGTGGGTGACGACGACGTCGGTCGCCCGCGGGAGCCACCCGAGCACCGCCGCCCTCACCCGTTCGGCCGCCTCGGCCTCAAGGGGGTGGGGCGGGAGGCCACCGCGTTTCGGGGCAAGAGCGACGCCTGGGTCGATGAGCACCGTCCGCTCGGCGGTCAGGACGACGGTCGCCATCGAACGGGCACCCAGGGACTCAGCGCCGAGGAAGAGGACTTGCATCGAGGTGCACCTGCCAGGGGATGAACGAGCATAAATAGGATTCAGTCCAATAAATAGAAGGCCTGCCATCTGGATAGCAGGAGCAGTGCGACCGGAAGCAGACCCCCGTAGTGTAGTGGTCAATCATGCAGGACTTTGGATCCGGCGACGGCGGTTCGAATCCGCCCGGGGGTACTGGACTTTTTTTGGTGGGGATCTGAACAGGTGCGTTGTCGTCCGGTTCGGTTGTCGTTGTCCGAAGGATCTTTGAATTTCTGGAGTCTGGCGGCGGCGAAGATTATGAAATCAGGGATTCATAATGGGCCGGTATGAACTCTGGGGTTCATGAGGTGGTCGAGCGGCCTCTGCTACTCGCAAGAATCCATGTTTTTTTCAACACCTCTCTGACCTCCTCCGGGGAGGAGAAGTTGGCCTATCCTGATATCCTCGGAGAATCCTCGGTGGCCCGGAAGGTCTTGGCGACGACCAACTTTGTGAGCCATTTGATCCTCCCCACAAACCTTATCCCTCCAAGACGCAGGGGAGGACATCGGGGACGAGGGACCGCGGAGGACGAAGGCAGCCTCATCATGCCGCTCTCGATACCCCTCATCACCGGCCCGGGTGCGATCACGACGGCCATCACCCTCGCCTACCAGGGCGATCAGATCGATCCCCTCATCGCCACGCTCATCGGCGTCGGGGTGGTGGCCGTCATCATCTTCGTCTCCATGGACTATCTCGGCGGGTTGATCTCGGAGGTGAGCGACCGGACGATGGAGTTGTTGTTGCGCCCGGGTGGTCTTGTTCTTGCCACGCTCGGGGTTCAGATTCTTCCTGGCGGGGTTATGAGGTATTTTGGGCTTTAAACCTGGGGGTGGGAATTTGGGATCTTTAAAATCGCTCTCTGGAATGCGACTGGTGTGTACTGACTGCGCACCACTGTCGCCCGCACCCCCACGACGGAGATGGGTGGGGGCGGCGAAGTTTTGTGTTTCTGCCTGTCACTCTGTTTTGACAAGAAAGGGCAAGGATCCCCTTACACCCTGAACGATCCACTCAGAGCAACTGAGAAGAGAATAAAAAAGGAGTTTTAATTGATGAAAATGACAATAACCGTGCCTATGATCTAAATCTTATGAACCTACATAGACATTATCAAGATACTCTACATTTGCAGTATCCTCCCAGACTTTACTCCCCTCATTTACAGGAAGGGGATCAAAGATGTACTGCCAATTTGCTCTCGGTGTGCTTGTAACAAGGTAGCCTACACATGCACGCATATGTCCAACAGAACCCCGTTTCGCTCCACTTGCGACAGGTCTATCATAATGGTATATTTCCTGCCAGACCTCAGAAAATGTGGGCGATCCATCAACCTCGGATCCCGTTCGGTCCAATCCATCAGGAGCACTACCACTGAAGTAATCAACCATCCTCCCAGGTGGTGTTCCTGATGTTGTGGTGCCCATCTCACCAGCAATATGATCCTGAGTGTGGGTCACTCCAAAATAGTCTGCTATCATCTGGCCTGTTGCAGGCGCGCAGTAGTATGTTTCTTCCTGTCCAAAGAGTGAGAAACCACTCAGTTCCTTGTATGCAGCGCCATCACTAGTGATATAAGCGCAAGAGGAGTTGTATTCATGGTTTTCTGCTATCATTGATTGA
This sequence comes from Methanofollis sp. W23, assembly GCF_017875325.1. Taxonomy (NCBI): domain Archaea; kingdom Methanobacteriati; phylum Methanobacteriota; class Methanomicrobia; order Methanomicrobiales; family Methanomicrobiaceae; genus Methanofollis; species Methanofollis sp. W23. The sequence continues at coordinate 256,127 of NZ_JAGGMN010000001.1, forward strand.
ATAGCCTCGTGTTGTTCATCCCATTGTGCGACATACTCATCCACAACCTTGTCCGGGATGGTATCATAGAGCGACTCAACGCACACCGCTCCATAACGGCCTTCTGCTTCAGGAGGCAGATCTTCTGGAACAAGAGTGAACGTATGGGCATCAACCACGACTCGCTCATATGAATCGTTTGCTGGACCGGAGAGTTCAGCCATTGCTCCAATACGTGAGGGTGCATAATCTACAGGTTTTATCGACGTGATTGTATGATGTGGATACTTTTCTGCTGCAATTTTTTTTGCAACCTCCTGGGCCTGGTCAAAATCCCATGTATGGGGTTTGAGGTTGACTGAAGGTACTGGTGACCTGAGCACTTTGCTTGCAGAAACCTTGATCTCGCCGATCGGTGTTCTGTCTTGTTCTACCGCGAAGAGGTAGTAAAGTTTCAGGCCATTTGGATCATAGATCGTGATGGGGGTTTCATTGATCGTGGCCTCTTTCCACGCCTCGCTATCAGAGAGCGGCCCCATGGGGACGAAATTGAGGAGAACACCATGTGCGTTTGTTCTGGCCTGATCCATCGATACATAATTCTTTACTACATTCTCGACATCGACTGCGGTTACAGGGGCGGTAAAGCTCCATGCTACCAGCATGATGCTGATACAGACGAAGAGGGCTTTTTTCATGAAACACATCCTCCTGCACACCTGAGAACAGTGAGCAGGCATTGGTGAGCACATCTAGAGTACTCAACAGGGCCTTTCAACCCGGTTTTAGAAAAGGGTATCAAATAGGTTCGATTTTGATCGAACAGTCTCAAAGGAGATATAAGAAATACACCGTTGGCTTCTATATCTTAAAATGAAATATCTTGCGATAATGGTTCAGTCGGTGTTGGGTGTTTTCTCTGTTGAGGATTTTAAAATGGCTATTCTTCGGAAGATAATATATGTGGCAAGAAGGATGCTTGATCCCAGGAGTCCGATGCCCCCCACCAAAAAGGTGAGATCTGATAGATTCCAGAGCGGAAATACATCCCCAGTATAACGCACCGGTTGGTTTAGATAGACTGTAAGAAGAACGATCCCTCCGGAGAATGTGATCGGGATCGAAGTAAGAAGAAGAACGATCCTGGTCTTCTCAGATGGATGCAGAATCATGCGTCCCTTTAACGTCAGTTCGAGGTATATCCACCGGTGCCCTTCATCAATATCAGTAATTAGCCCTGAAGCCATGAGTTTTTCCACATGGTGATGAACTGTCGATTTGGCACACTGCATCTCCTGTGACAGTTCGGTCAATGTCATCCGTTTTTCATCGAGATGTTTCATAATTTGCACCCGCTGCTCAGATGCAAGGACTTCAAGGGTCTCTCTATTGAGCAAGATGTTCTGCGGGAGCATTTATGCTGTATAGGTAATGGCTTCTCATAATGTTTTTGATTTGGCGGAGGGTGGCGATAATTAGGAATGGATCAGACTCAGAAATATCTTCACTACTTACTCCCACCAGAACGGTTGTGTTGAAAAATCAATTTGGGTGTGGATGGTAAAAAATCCCCACATCATTACAGGGCCCGGTGGAGCAGACCCAGGGGAAGTTCCACAAAAATAAGGATGATACTCATATTATCACTATGTTCCAGTCAGTCATTGGTGGTGATGGCTACTCTCTCCTGATCAAAACAACAGCCCTGAAAAAAGAGATCTTTCCTTTCACGTGACCGCCGGGTCTGGTTTGAATGGGTCTTTGCGTGCGAGCTATTGCACGGTCACATAGGATGCAAAGGACTGCGGCTCAGGCACCGGGAGACCGTCTTCGATCAGTCCCCTGACATGCATCTCGATGGCGACCTGCATCTTCTCCTCTGCTTCCTCCCGCGTCTTCCCTGTCGCTACGCAACCGGGGAGGTCGGGAGAATATGCCGAATAGTTCCCTTCCGTCTTTTCGATGACGATGAGGTATCGATACATTTCCATCACCCCTTTAGTCCTGCCTGTTTTAAAATACTATTCAGTGTTCCCGGGGCAAGATTCTCTGAGGGATGACCGGCGATGGTGATCCGCCCCGGCTTTATTGGGTGTTTATACTGGCGGTGGCTCCCTCTGGTAGTGACCAGGTACCACCCGTCTGCCTCTATCAGGGAAATGACCTCTCGTACTCTCATGGGGGTTCATCATATGCGGGGGCAATTCGTGGTGCTGGATTGTGATTCTTCAAACAGAATGATCTGCTATTCTGCATTCCAGATACACTCTGGTTATTTGTAGAATATAATGTCGATTCGATCTTTTTTGCACTTGGAGGCTGAAGTATCCTGTTCCAGAGTATCGATGGCGTGTGAGAGTAGGGACAGCGATCATGCCCCTTCGCCTGATGTCTTCGAGAATTCGTTGCAGTTAGATCTATTACTGGTGTGTGAAGCCGCTGGAAGACCACGTGTCTTGAATAGAAGTCGATTTGGATTTTGAGCAACCTTGATTGTGATGATGATGGGGTTGAGTATGAGAATTGTGATTGTTCTGTCATCTCTGTCTTGAGGAGGGGATCTTGGGTTGGAACTCCACTAATGAGAAGAAGAGCGTTGCATTCATACTCGTCCGGTGAGAACAGAGGTGCTACTTCAATAAAATTGTGGGGTTTCATAGATCGAATGAATTGGAACTTTGAAAAGGGCGTTCATGAAAATCAAATCGAAAATATTATCTTAATTCTATAGATCTATATTATTTGTACATCGATAAGGCTGAATGTATTATAATTGAAGATATTTGCGTTGAAACTGAGGTGAAACATGGAGTTCTATCAAGATGATGAAGGTATATTATATAATCCTGTAAAATGGCATACCTGGAAAAAACATGCATTTATTGAATCTTATTTAAATATCTGGAAAGAAAAAGTGAAACATAACCCTCCTTCCCTAGACATATTTGATCTTTATGCCGGTACTGGTATGTGTTATTGTGAAGATGCTGAAAAACATAATATTCCTGAGTCAACTTGGGACGGTTCATCAGTTTTATCAGCGAAATGTCTAGAAGATTATAAAAATGGGCGATATTTATTTTTAAATACTTATAATCAAATTGAGGAATATTGTGAAAAACAAAAAAACAATTTAAGGGAATTATCAAAAAAAATACGAGGAGAAAATGATAGCAAAACAATAATTACATCATGTCTGATCGAAGAAGCAGTTGAAGAAGCAATAGAATTTGGAGACAGGTGTAATATTTTTCGATATCCTACATTATGGATTCTTGATCCATGTGCAGCGAAGGATCTACCCTGGGGGGTGGTTGAAAGAATCGCTAAACTTCAGAGGCCTTATCCACATAAAACAAAGGGCCAGCAAATAAAAAAACCCGAATTGATTATTAATTTGATGACATCTGATCTTCAAAGGAATGTAGATATTAATCCTCATATTGTTAGTGCTGCTTTCGGTATGAAGGAATATGAATGGCGCCCTGAATTTGATGAATTAATAAAACAAGGGAAGAATTATCGTCAGGCAATTGTAGAAATATATGCTCAAAGGCTTTCACAATATTATCAGAAACCTCCGATTATTGTAGAGATAAATACCAAAAATGAATCCGCCATTGTATTTTGTTTGTTTTTATGTTTAGATAATGATGCTGCATACTATTTATCTCGGTTAGATGGAATGAAGGAATACAATGCGAGATTATTTCAATGGAAACAAGATGCAAGACGAATGGTAGCAGAAGAGAGGTTACCTCCTGGGCAGACCAAATTATTTTAGTATTTCATTAAATCATTTTTTATATAGTAATCATTTCCATATTCTTCCATTTTATGAATTATATTTTCACGAAACGCTTTCCAATCTATATTTTGTTGCTGTGGATGATAATTTAATTTACCAACTTTAAACAAATCAACATATTCATGAGTAGTGTCTATTAATTTTAAACTCTGCTTTGGATCCCATACTGGCTCTAATGAGACATAAGTAAATATTCCCATTTCATGAGCTTCCTTCAGCATCATGATCCTCTCATCTGTTGGTGCAGCATAAGGTTCAATGGTCTCTCTCATTTTTTCATCAGTAAAAACAAGTGTGGCACCATACATTGTATTTTCAGGTTGAGATGCGAGAAGATCGAAGTCTCTCTGAGATCTAAGCCCACCCTTTGTTAGTATTGAAACCTTGAGATTGTGGTTTAACAGAATTTGTATCGCTTTTCGGGTAAGTTGATACCTCTCATCAAGATGCATATAGGGATCTGTTGTAAAAGAAAGAAGGACATATCTTTTTTCGTGTTTATTTTCTAATTCAATTGCATCATTTAGAAATTTATTGATTACACCTTCCCTTACTGTTGGTTTAATATACGCTTCTTTTTTTTGTCGGGTTACGCGAGGAGCATAACAATAAACACACCCATGATCACACCCGCGATAGAGGTTTGCTGCTAACTCTGAATATTCGCGTGCTCTTCCTTTACTTTCATAAATAATAGTTGTCATTCATCCTAACCTATCAGACACTACTCATCCTAACCTGTCAGCCGAATTGTTTGTGTATATATTTTATTGATCTTATGCTCGGCTCTACATATAAAATTAAAAGCTCCGTGCGGTGTGAAAGTGTATTCGTATGAGAATTAATAACCACGGCGTTGCTTGATCTCACGAAGATTCTCTTCTTCAATCCCGCAGTCACCAACTGCAAGGAATACTATCCATCCCCACCCCGCCACAATCTATATCCTCTCCCACGTCTCTCTCCGGCGCGGGGGGATCGAGATCCCGACACACACCATTCAGCAGAGCCGCACCGAGGCACTGGTACGCCGGACCCTCGACGAGGTCTGGGAGCGGAAGCGGGCAGAGAACGGGAAGGACGACCGCCTGGCCCTGGCGGCGGTCGAAAAGATCAACGCCCTCTTTCTCTGGGCCGGGACGCCGCTCGAACTCGGGTTCAGGGAGCGTCACCCTGAAGTCTTCAAGGAGTCGGTCGGGGTGCTTGCCGGGGCGGTCGGCGACCCGGCGAAATACGATCGAGTCAGGGCGCTCCTCTCTGACGAGCGCTCGAAAGAGATCTTCGACTGGCTCGTCGGCTACCGCGTCGCCTACGCCCTCATTGGTAACGGGGCGCTCGACCTCTGCCCGCCGCCGATCGCGCGCGACGAGTTCTGGCGGCTGCAGCGGGAGACCGAACGCTACCGCTCAGGACGGTATTACCACTACGAGGGGAGCATCGTCCACTCCGACGCCTACGTCTTCAACACCATCTGGCTCCAGGAGCAGTACCGGGTCGAAGGGGTCTGCGAACCGCAGCCAGGCGACGTCGTCGTCGACGCCGGGGCATGCTGGGGGGAGACCGCGGTCTGGTTCTCCAGGTTCATCGGCTCCACGGGCCAGGTCCATGCCTTCGAACCGGCAGAAGCGAACAGGCAGGTGATCGAGCGGGTGGTCGAGAAGAACGATCTCTCCTCTTCGGTTGTCACCGTCCCCCTTGGACTCTGGGATAAGGAGATGACCCTCACCTTCTCAGGGAGCGGGAGGATGTTCCGGCAGAGTGCCGGGGGCGGGGCCGAGGTGCCGGTGACCACCCTCGACCGTTATGTCGAAGAGACCGAACTTGCCCGCGTCGACTTCATCAAGATGGACATCGAGGGCGCCGAACTCCCCGCCCTCGCCGGGGCCGAGAAGAGCATCAGACAGTTCCGGCCAGACCTCGCCATCTCGGTCTACCACCGGGCAGACGACCTCACCGGGGTTCCGATGTACCTCGCCTCCCTGGTGCCTGAGTACAGGATGTACCTCCGCCACTACACCCCCGGCCCTGACGAGAGCGTTCTCTATGCGACGGTGCGGTGATGGGCATGCACCCCGCCGAGGTCCCGGTCACCACGGTGATGGACGAGGAGATCCTCTCCGTCCTCCCTGACACCCCCCTCCCTGAGGTCTTCGAGACCTTTTCCAGGCTCGGGTGCACCGACCTCGTCGTTGCAGGACCTGAGGGCCACTTCCTCGGGTTCATCACCGCCCTCGACCTCCTTGCCTCGGTCGGCCCGGTGGTGGGCGTGCGGAGCAGGGGGCGTGAACGCTGTATCGAGTGTCTTCTCAGACGGGAGACGGCGGTGGCCGCCGATATCATGACCCGCCGCCACATCTCGGTCCCGGCGACGGCCACCCTTCGCCACGCGATCGAGGCGATGGAACGCTACCGCTACCCGGCCCTCGTCGTCGTCGACGAGCGCGGCGTCGCCGTCGGCCGCCTTGAGGCCTGCATGGTCATCTCGCACCTGCGGGTGGCCGGTCATCTCTGAACGGCACCCGGCTGTACCCCCAGGCCATCAGGACGGGGGTGAGGAGGACCGAGACGACCACCATCACCGTGAACCCCGAGAAGAGGCTATGGTCGATGACCCCGGCGGCGAGGGCGATCTGAGAGACGACCAGGGCGATCTCGCCCCGCGGGAAGAGCCCGAACCCGACGACCAGTGCCTCGGCACGGGTTGCCATGAAGGGTGCGGCGCCGAGGAACCCCCCCAGCACCTTGCCGACAAAGGCGAGGAGGATGAGCGGGAGGACAAAGGGGGAGAGGAGCGTCTCGGGAGTCACCACTACTAACAGCCCGATGGACGCAAAGAAGATGGTGACAAAGAATCCGAAGGCGAAATCGGCGATCCCGTCGAAGAGCGACCGATCGCTCCTGATCTCCTCGCCCAGGATCATCCCGGCCATGAACGCCCCGATAGAATAGTGGAGCCCGGCAAAATCGGCGAGCCAGGCCATCAGCAGGGCAATGACGATCGCCGCCGTATAGGCCAGTTCATGGGTGCGGGCGCCCCGTGTCCTGGCAAGCACCACCGGGAGCACCCGCCGCCCGACCACGACACTTCCCGCGATGAAGACACTCCCTCCGATGAGGGTGTACAGCAACGACCCCTCGCTCCCTGAGGCGACGGCGATGAGGGCGGCGAGAAGGACGACCCCGAGCACATCGTCGATGACCGCCGCCCCCACGATCGTCGCCCCTGAGGGGGTTTCCAGGCTACGGAGGTCGATAAGACTCCTGACCGAGATCCCGATCGAACTGATGGAGAGGGCAGTCCCGATGAAGAAGGTCTCAAGAAAAGAAAAGTCCATCAAGACCCCCAGGCCCCACCCGAGAGCGAACGGAAGGACGACACCGGTGAAGGCCGTCGAGACCGCCGCCTTCTCAGAGGCGGCAAACGACTTCAGGCTCAGCCTCACCCCGCTGACAAAGAGGAGAGCGATGATCCCGATCTCAGAGAGGAAGGCAAGCGGTTCCTCGAAGGTCACGAGCCCGAGCACCGAGGGGCCGAGAATGATCCCGGCTGCGATCTCCCCGACCTGCGCCGGATATCCCATCCGCTCAAGGAGTTCGCCTCCAGCCTTTGCGGCGACGAGGATGAGGATGACCTGGGCCAGCGGGTCCATCTGGTAGGGGATCGCCCTCCCCTCCCTTATGCCTGCCGCCCCTCTTCCCTATCCTGGACCTTCTGCAGGGTGAAGCGCACCGCCGCCCCCTTCTCAGGGGCACCCTTCACCCGGTCGTCGGCCCAGACCGTTCCGCCGTAGCGCTCCACCAGCGACCTGACGATATAGAGCCCGAGCCCCTTTCCACTCTGCATGTGCTCTCCCTTCTTGAACCTGTTGAAGACCGACTCCTTCATGGGGTCAGGGATGCCAGGGCCGGTGTCCTCCACCGAGACCAGCACCTCGTCTTCCCTGTCCTCGACCCTGATGCAGACCGTGCCGTCCTCTTCCATGAACTTGAGGGCGTTCCCGATGAGGTTGGAGAAGACCTCAGGGAGGAGGGCGTCGGCCCGGACCAGCACCTTCTTGCGCCTCTCATATCTCACCTGCTCCTCATGGTGATGGCCCACCTCTTCCCTGATCACGCTGTCCAGGTCCACGGTCCTGAGCGGGATATCCTCCTGGTGGATCCTCCGGATCGTCGCGACATTCTGGATGATCCCTGAACTCCTGAGAATGCTCTGCCTGATCCGCTCCACGTCTTCTCTCTCTGTCTGGGGAAGTTTCAGGAGCAGGAGCTGGGTATATCCCATTGATACGGCGTTGGCATTGTTGATGTCGTGGGACATGATGTCCAGGTAGAGGTTCGCCTCTTCGTTTGCCACTTTGAGTTCGGCCGTCCTCTGGTCGACGATCGTTTCCAGGTTCTCGGAATAGTGTCTCAGTGCCTCCTCAGATTCATGGGTGCGTCTGATATTCTCTTTAAGCACCAGGACCATCGCGTTGATCGCGTTCTCCAGTCTGGAAAATTCGATCCCCTTGGTCTGCCGGATCGTGTGGTCGAGGTCGCCGTGTGCGATCTGGTCGATGTCCTCGACCACCTCAGAGATCGGGCCGGAGATGTAACGACTCCCGCCATAGGCAAGGACGATGCTGAGGAGGACGGCAAGGAGGGAGATCGTCAGTTGCGAGATGAAGAGGGTGTTGAGTTTCTGCTGGAGAGGGGCGGTCGTATAGGTGAGTTCGATCACCACGCTCATGTCAGAGGCATAGTCGGGGTCCTGGAGATCGAGGAAGAGGTAATGGACCTCGGTCAGGTGGGCGGAGTCCTGGTATGTCGCCCCGGCCCGCTCTGCAAGCGCACGTTCCACCCGCGCCTGCTGGAGCGGGGGCATCACATAACTCTTGTTCCCGACGACATTGCCCATGGTGTCAAAGAACCTGACCGTCGTCAGGTCGGGGTTGAGTTCCTTGAGGTTCTCGCCGGTTTCGACATAGGAGAGGTCAAGACTGCGGTCTTTGAGCATGTCGGTGACCAACCCAAGTTCGAAGAGGTAGCGGTGGTCGGGGGTGGGCATGTAGGCAAATTTCCGCACTTTCCTGGTGGACTGTTCACGTACCACCCGGTCGGCCGAGAAGGTGCCTGCCTCGCGAAGATCGGTGATGTACTCGTAGAAGTATGGGACCTCCTTGAAGTCCAGGCCGACCTCTTTTTCATAGGTGGAGTATTCGATGACCCCGTCGGCATTGACAATGTAGAGGTCCATCTCTCCGCCGAGATCTTCTTTCAGTTTCCAGAGGTTCATTTGTGAGGGGTCGCGGCCAGAACGCTCGTACTCTTCCAGGAAACCCTTGAAGCCGTTCCGCATCTTTTCGTTGAGGCTGTCGTCGTATTTTTTCAGGCCGGCGTCGACGAGAGTCATCCACTGGAGAATACTCTTCTCAGTCTCTTCCTGGAGAAGGAGGTTCTTCTCGACGAGTTCGTCTCTTGCCTCGATATAGGAGACAGAGGAGAGGATCGCGATGACGGTGACGATGAAGAGGATGAAGAACGCCATCAGGTACTGGTTGAATGGACGTTCTTTGCGACACTTCAAGGAAGGGAACTCTCTCCTCATCTGGACATCAGGCTCTCCTGCAGGTCGTCTGGTCGGCACCCCTGCACTTCTAGAAGAGGGTACTCAATCTGATGATAAATCACTTTTTAAATGGAATAGGGATCTATAGTCCCTCTATTTTTTGAAAAAAGGGGTCTATGGCTTGTTCGCCATCTTGCTGGAACTCTGAGAAAATGTGCCTGATCTCGGGCGCATCGCCAGGTCGAGGTTTTCTGCCGAGAAGCACGGGGCCTTGCAGATGAGCTGCGTCCCGCAGGTCGCGACCAGTTCCCTGAAGCGGCGCGCGCGTTCCCCGGTCCAGATCTCCATGAACCGTTCAGAGGCGACATTCCCGAAGGAGACGTGCGGCATCGAGGAGCAGGGGAGCACTTCCCCGTACGGTGAGACATATGCCGTCGCAAACCCGGCCCCGCAGTTTGCACCCTCGTCAAATCTGAGTTTATGATCGTTGGCCTCTCTGGGCGTGAGCGGGAAGTCGTCGGAGGAGAGCTGGACTTCGATGCCAAAAAGCGCCCCAAGATCCTGGAGGCGCTGTGCACTCTCCAGGTCGGCGGTATAGCCGAGGAGATCGGCGTTCTCAGGGTCGGCGGCACGGCCCACCTCTTTGATCGCCGACGCCTTCACTTCATGCACGCCGGCGGAGGCCAGGTCGGCGAAAAGGTCTTCGAGATGGTCCTCGCTCCGGCCAGAGAGGGTAAGCCTGACCACCGTATGGTTCCCGGTCTTGATCAGGTTGTTCACGGCGCGTAATGCCTTCTGGTACGTTCCTTTCCCCCTGACATTGTCGTTGATCTCCTCCGCTCCCTCAAAACTGACCCGCACGTCGAGGACGCCGAGTCGTGCCAGTCTGGCCGCCACCTTCTCTGAGACGAGCAGCCCGTTGGTCGAGATCATCACGTTCATGCCGCAATTGCGGATCTGAGCGATGAGCGGGAAGATCTCCTGGTACACAAAAGGCTCTCCCCCGGTCACTGCGACGTCAAGGATTCCCGCCCGTGCACATTCTGAAAGAAGCGTACAGGCCTGGTTGAGAGTGAGTTCTCCAGAGGCGTCTGCTGTCGGCGACGACCTTGTAATGCAATGCCGGCATGAGAGGTTGCACCGGTACGTCGGGTCATAATACAGGCGGAGCGGGGCGAGCGGGTGACTTTCCGGCGGCACCCAGACCTCGTCCCTCTCCATGTCGTGGGGCGGGTAGGTGTGGATGGCCCCGGACGTCCGGTCATAGTAGATCTCAGATTTCCCCACCGTTCTTTTGATCCATCGTTTCTGAACCATTTTGTAGTCTCCTCTTTTTTTTCATGGTCGATGGCCCAGGCTCCTGGGCGTTCGCCCCCCCCCCTTTTTTTCCGGCACCCTCTTTGTGCTCTGGAAAAAATGGTGGTATTTTTAGACCATCATGGCAAGTGTCGCCACATCGTCGTAGTCGAGTTCGCCATTGTTGTTGAAGTCGAAGATTGCAACCAGGTTGTTCTCCTCGATCCACTGCATGTCGGTAAAGAACACGACGACATCGTCATAGTCGATGATACCATTCCCATTGACGTCTTCGTACTTCCCGTCCCCATTCGGGTCGGTGGATGCGTTTTCATACCCTGGGAACGGCGGCGGCGGGGTGATGGTGATGCTGGCCGGTGTGGTCGGCGGGTCAAGTACCGCGCCGCCGTCCGCGTCCATCACCCGCACCTCGACCTGGAGTTCGGCAGTCCCTGCTCTCACCCCTTCGAGGGTCACAGTCCCGAGTACCACTTCAGTGGCGTTTGCACGGACGGCGTCATCGAGATCGACGGCTTCCATCCATGCGGTGGAGTTCGGGAACAACGAAGTCTCGTTGAATCCTGCCCAGTCAGGGAAGGTGATCGCGGTGATGTTTGCGGCGGCCGGGTCGCTGACGCTCAGGTTCAGTGAGTATCCGGCAAGCCCTTCCTCTGCCGAGGCGAGGACGATGTCAAGATCGGTTGTGTTTCCGACCCGGACAGAGGTAGTGGACGGCCTGAACGAGATTCCGACAGGCATTACCTCGCTGACGTTGATGTAGCCCTCTTTGACCATGGTGTCGGTCTCGTTCATCTCGTCAGAGACGGTGAGACTGACCGTGTAGATGCCGCCCTCATCGTAGGTATGGACCGGGCTCTGCTCGGTCGAGTTGGTGCCGTCGCCAAAGTCCCATGCCCACGCGGTCACGTTCCCGGTCGAGAGGTCGGTGAAGGTGACATTGAGCGGCGCCTCGCCCTCAGTGGTGTCGGCCTCGAACTCGGCCGCAGGTCCGACCGGCGGCGGTGCGACGCCTGAGACATTGATGTAGTCTTCCTTGACCATGGTGTCGGTCTCGTTTGTCTCGTCCGAGATCGTGAGACTGACCGTGTAGACCCCGTCATCCCCGTAGGTGTGGACCGGGTTCTGCTCGGTTGAGTTGGTGCCGTCGCCAAAGTCCCATGCCCATGTGGTCACGTTCCCGGTTGAAAGGTCGGTGAAGGTGACATTGAGCGGCGCCTCGCCCTCAGTGGTGTCGGCCTCGAACTCGGCCGCAGGCCCGACCGGCGGCGCCGGGCCGCCGCTGACCATGATGTAGTCTTCCCTGACCATGGTGTCGGTCTCGTTTGTCTCGTCAGAGACAGTGAGACTGACGGTGTAGATGCCGCCCTCCTCATAGGTATGGACCGGGTCCTGCTCGGTCGAGTTGGTGCCGTCGCCAAAGTCCCATGCCCACGTCGTCACGTTCCCGGTTGAAAGGTCGGTGAAGGTGACATTGAGCGGGACGACGCCGGCGGTCATGTCGGCCTCGAACTCGGCCGCAAGTCCGGCAGGCGTCGGGGATTTACCGGTCACATTCAGTTCGCCAGGGACGACTGTCGCATTGTAGAGTGTGCCATTGACGCCTTCGATCGTTTCAGGCGTAACGGTGATCGCACTCATCCCTTCGGCGTCTCCGCGCACGGTGGCGGTGCAGAGCGTGATGTTCGATTCACCTGCAAGCCCCTCGGGGTCGAGTGCCTGGGCCCAGACAGAGTCTGCAGGCAATGAACCGTTCTCTGGAGAGAACGCCCAGTCCGAAAAGTTCAGGTCGACGATCTCGCCGATCGCTGGGTCTTCAATGGTGATGGTGAGGTTAAAACCGGCCAGTCCCTGCGGGGCCGTCTCCAGGATCACTGCAATATCTGTCGTCTCGTTGAGCATCACCTCGGCCGACTCGGGCATGAGCATGATCGAGACGTTCTCATTCCCCTGGTCCTGCGCCAGGGCTCCCTGTGTCCCGAAGGCACAGAGGATCATGATGCCGAGAAGCGGCATAATACGCTTCACGTTCATCTTTTCTTCACTCCTTCTTCTCCCTCAATATGGATCCGAAAATCAGGGCCGCAATGGTAAGGACGGCCAGGAAAGGCGCACTTCCCTGTGCCGGGGCTGTCTCTTCAGGGGCCGCGGGCACGGGAGACGACACTGCAGGCGTTGTTTCGGCCGGGGTGCTCTCTTCAGGTAGCGTCGGCGCCGGCGAGGTCGCCACCGCGCCAGGACCGCTGCTGCTACTGCCGCTTGCACTCCCCGAGTGCCCGGAGTTTCCTGCCTGCGTTCCCGGCGTAGACCCGACCACAAGGCCGGTTTTCACCTCGGAGATCTCGTAACTGGTCCCGGTATCGTCCTGGACTCTGACTGCGGCAATCACCAGGTCGGTCGGTCCCCTCTTGACCCCCTTGAGCGTGATCCTGCCAAGGTCGACATTGGTGCGGTTCCCCTCTGCCGTGCCCCCCACGTCGACCGCCTCGATCCAGGTCTCTCCAGCAGGGACCTCCCCACCGCGGTGGAGTGAGGCCCATGCAGGGTACGAGACCGCCGAGATCTCGGCGCACTCGGGGTTGGAGAGCGTGACCGTGAGGTTGTAGCCTGAAAGTCCGTTCTCGACCCCTTCCAGGGTGATGGGAACCTCGGCACTCCCTCCTACCGGTATCTCTCCAATTTCTCCTACTTTGAGTACGGGAGCGGCCTGGCAGGCCGCAACAAGGCTGGCAAGCGCGATCAGCCAGATGACATATCCTGGACCCTTCATTGTTGCACCATTCTGTAGAGTGTGTTCACGTCACTGAACCCGACCCGGCCGTCTCTGTCGAAGTCGAAGGCTTCGATGGGCTGACGGTCCCTGATGAACTGCAGGTTCCCGGCATAGACCTCGACGTCCTCGGTCGTGAGAACGCCGTCCCCGTTGAGGTCTTCGTAGAGCCCGTCGCCGTCCTGGTCGGTGGGCGGAGGATAGGTACCGCCGTCAGGCCGCGGGAAGGGCCTGACATGGGCGGACATCACCGTGAGGCGTGCCGGAGTGGTCTCCAGCACATACCTCTCTCCGCCGGGCCCGGTCACCACCGGGTCCGGACCAACCGTGAAGGCGGTGGTCCCGGCCTCCTCGCCCTGCACTGTCAGGGTGCAGAGGGCGACGCCGCCGGTCTGGGCGCGCGGTGGATTGCCGGTCGCGTTGATCCTGACGCGGTCGTCGGGCAGAGGAGTGTGTGTCTTGTCCTGTATCCATGCAGGAAACGAGACGCCGGTGACCTCCCCGACCGCCGGGTCTGAGATGGTCAGGGTGATGGCGTACTCCAGGAGCGCAGCGGGTACCTGGTCCATCGTCAGGTCGATCTCGGTCTCTTCCCCTGCACCGATCTCTGCAGTGGCAGGGACAAAAGAGAGCGAGACGTTGGTCGACGGTGTGGAGAGGGCGTTGAGCATCGCGGGTGCATCCACCCTCCCATGGCCATAGACCGGGTCCCATCCAGGGTCTCCCAGGTCGACGGCCGATTCATAAAGTGCCTCGCGCACCTCGGCAGGAGTCCTGTCCCTGTGGATGCCCCATACGGTGGCGACGGCTCCTGCAACTGCAGGGGCCGAGGCGCTTGTCCCATAGAACGCTTTTCCAAACCCGCCCGCGCCGCTGACACGCGCCATCCCGACGCCGCAGACATCGGGCTTTGAGCGTACCTCGCGTCTGGGCCTGGTCACTGTTGCCGGTCCCTCAGACGAGAAGAACTCGATCTCGGTCGGGTCGTCGGCCCTGACCGCCCCAGCGGCGACCACCCCTGGCACTGCCGGGTGCCCGAAGACGGAGTCCCCAGGTGTGGCGGCAGGGTCGTCGAAGAACCCGCCGCCCAGGACGAACATTTCAAGAGTACGCGGTTCGCCTTCATGGAGGGCGACCGATAGATAGACCTCACCCGGCGCTTCGCCGAAGTACTCGACCATGATCTCCTCCATCGGGACATCGTCGCCGTCCTGGACTCTCGAACTGTTCGCGATCTCGACAAAACGGTTTCCTTCTCTGGTGACCAGGAAGAGGTCGTAGTCGCTTGACGCATGCCCCCAGGGTTCGTCCCACTGGAGCACGACCTGGAGCAGGGTGGTCTGCATCCCGTCGATGGGCGGATCGACCACGGCCCTGATAAGGGTGCTCTCTTCGCTGAAAAGGTGATAGCCGTGGCCATCATCCCTGAAATCCCCTTCATAGTGCCCCAGCGCATCATTGCCTGCCGCCGAGACATAGACGAGGTCCTCATTCTCGACGGCCTCGTGGACGTACGAGGCGACATAACCGTCTTCGAAGTATGGTTCGTCGAACCACCCGATATCGTCGCAGACCACATCGCACCCGGCCTCGGCCAGTGCCGCGACCGCCGAGACAAAGGTGATCTTGTTGGGCAGACCGCTGTGGAAATAGAGGCTTGCTCCTGGTGCGGTGTCATGAACGACCTCGAGCATGGCCGTACCTTCGTCGATACCGTCGATGTCGTACAGGACACGGACCGAGGGCGGGAGGTCGCCAGAGGCCGCGGCCTCCTGCCACTGGTCGGCACTGTCCGAGATGATCCCGACCTTCATCCCCTCGCCGCCGTATCCGGTCTCGGCACGCACCTCCGCGGTCCCAAGGACGGCATCGCTCTCACCTGAGATCGGTCCCGTATAGACCACCGGAGGAGTCACGCTCTCGATCCGTCTGACGTCTTCAAGGGACGCAAGATCCTTGAGCCGGTCGACCCTCACCCATGCCGCCGCGACATGGCGGTCCTCGTCCCGGTCGGTGACCTCCCTGACATAGGGGTCGACGACCTCGGTCGACACCCCGTCTTTGAGCCAGATATAGAGATAGACCTGGAGCACCCCGTCGTCGGCGCGGGTGGTTGAAGACTGCGGGAGTACAGGGACGAACTCTGTCGTGGGCCTGGCGGGCGGTGCGGCACGCGTGGTCATGGCTGACCCGTATCCCGCCCGCGCATGCTGCACGAGTTCGGTCGGGAGTTTTTCCTCTGCAGAGGAGAGTCCGGACTTGAATGTCCCGCTCTCGTTTTTCATTAAGAGATGGAGACTCCTGTCTCCGTCTGGAGCCCTCGCAGTCTCCTCTACAGTCCCTTCCTGAAGGCCTGTGCCCTGGGCCTGGACCGGGCAGCAGAAGAGTAGCATCGCGACAACGAATGCCCCCACTCGTGCATACCTCACGGTCACAGGCCACCCCCTTCCTTCATGGCCTCTCCGTGGACTGGAAGGTGACCTACTGCTGGTCTGCTGATGGGGATCCCTCTCTGTGACCTCAGTATGGACTACGTGATCCCCGTGTCGACTGAATAGGCGTTGTGCTCTGGCCTACCATCCAGTGAGGACTATACCAGAGGAAATACTATTTATAGTTTATCTCGCTCCAGGTGTGAAGACGGGCTTGTATTTCACAGGAAATTTCGAGACAGCGACGTACAGAGAGATTTCTCTTTTGTCATGACCCTGATAAACGACCCGTCTTTCTGAAAAAAAGTATGAAGGTGGGCTGATCCCTTCGCAAGGAAGAGACGCCCTCAGATGAACCGTGGTCTCTGGGAGAGTTTTTTCGGGGTATAGATCGGCCTGAACGGCTTGCCGGCACACTCTTCCTTCACCGCGGCGGTGAGTGCCTCCACGGTCATCCCCTCTTTATGCGGCTTCTTCGGCTCGGAGAGTGCCCTGACCGTGACGGTGAGGTTCCCCTCTTCCATTTCGCGGTCGCCGATGACCGCCACATAGGGAACCCACTCAGTCCCGGCGGCACGGACCTTCTTGTTCATCGACTCGTCCCGGTCGTCGACATCGGCCCTGACCCCGGCGGCGGTGAGTTGCTGACAGAGGTCTTCGGCATAGGCCACATGCCGCTCGGCCACTGGCACAAAGCGAACCTGGGTCGGGGAAAGCCAGGTCGGGAGCCGGGGCACTGTCTGGTAGGCGGTGTTTTCGAGCATGGCACAGATCACCCGCTCGATCGAACCGGTCGGGGAGCAGTGGAGGATCGGGGGGTGGACGTCTTCGTTGTCGGCGCGGTACGAGATCTCAAAGCGCTTTGCGCTCTCGACATCGATCTGGACGGTCGGGTTCTCGATAGGGCGCCCCTGCCCGTCGATCGCAGCGAGGTCGACCTTGGCGATCCAGTAGTGGACCCGCTCAGAGAGGATCTCGATGATCATCCTGACGCCTGACTCTTTCACGATCCTCTTGACCCAGTCCTCGTGCTCGTCCCAGAAGTCCTGGGTGCAGCGGAAGGCCCCGACAAGGGGAGTCTCCAGGTCGCGCCCGGTCTGCCAGCCCATCTTGAGCTGCTCCTCGAAGCACGCGAGGGCGTTGTCCATGTCCAGGCAGAGGGTGTGCATGTCCGGCATCGTGAAGGCCCGCAGCCTCTTGAGCCCGAGCACTTCGCCGCGCTGTTCGTGCCTGAACGAGTAGGTGGAGAGCTCGTACATCTTCATGGGGAGGGTGTTGGGGGAGATGTGCATGTCCCGCATGAAGGAGAACATCCCGAAACAGGCGGCAAACCTGAGCATCATGTTGCGGTTCCCGCTCTTGAAGCGGTACTGCCGCTCGCCGAACTTGGCGGCATGCTCTGAGATGGCCGGGTCGGCCAGGTCGTACATTACCGGGGTCTCGACCGGCATCCCGCCATAGTCGAGGACCAGCCCCAGCACATAGTCTCCGAGGAGGTCGCGGACGAGCCGTCCTTTCGGCATCCAGCGGAAGTGGCCGACATCTGAGGCGGGCTCATAGTCGACGAGTTCCTTGGAACGCATCAGGTCGATATGGATCGGTTCGCCGCCGGCCGGAGTAGACTTGCCGAGTTCTTTCTTGACGAGCGCACCGAAGGGCGAGTCGTCGCAGCAGGCCTCGGCGTCCAGACGCTCTCCCTCGGGAGTGAGGACGAAGAAGGTGTGGGTAACCTCTTTCTTGGCCGGTTTTCCTTCTTCGCTCTCGCCGGGCACGATGGTCCTGGAGAGTTCAGAGAGGGGGTGGCCCTTGCACGAGAGGGTGAAGGCCTTGTACCAGCCGAAGGGGGCGCGCTTCACGGTAAGCCCGGTGACCTTCAGCCTCTCCTCGATCTCCTTCATGGCCTTCTTGGCAGTCTCGGGCTTCGAGAGGTCCGCGCTCAGGTGGGCGTACGGGTAGACGAGCACCCGTTCGGTCTTGAGGTTCTCGGCGGTCTTTGTGATCTCCCCGACCGCCTGGGCGACGACATCCTCGATGTCCTCTTCATCAATTGATTCAACTGCACAGAAGGCGACGAGGGCCTCGTCAAGGGCGTCCTCAAGGACTGCGCCCTCTTCCGCGACCGGCGTCTTCTTCTGCGCCTTGTAGTCGATATGGTCAGAGTGTATTAATAGAAGCCGCATATAACTCCCCTTTTTGTCTCTGGGTCTCGGTATATATTTTTCAGTCCCACTATTTATTCCTTCAAACACCCGTTGCGCTCGTTCTCGTGATAGCGCGAGAGGGTCGCCTGGCGCTGGTCCATGTACTTGGCGTCCTTCTTGAGGTTGTAGGGTTTGTCGGCCCGCTCGGTGGTGTAGAAGACGAGTTGTCCGACCGGCATCCCGGCGTACATTTTGACGGGGCGCTGGTTTACATTGCACATCTCAAGGGTGATCGACCCCCTGAACCCGGCGTCGATCCAGCCGCCGGTCTGGTGGAGTTCGATCCCGAGGCGCGCGATGGAACTTTTGCCCTCGATGCTTGCGACCACATTGTCGGGGAGGGCGACCGCCTCAAGGGTCTCGGCAAGGATGAAGGCGCCGGGCTGCATGACGATCGAATCGGCGTGTTGTTCCTGGACCTGTGCGGTGACACTCCCCTTCTCGTAGGGGTCGATGACGTCGTCTCCAGGTTCGTACCAGACAAAATGGTCCCCGAGCCTGATGTCCAGGGAGTTGGGCTGGATGAGGGAGGGCTCATAGGGGTCGATTCCAATCTGCCCCCGTCTGATCCGGTCCTCGATCTGCCAGTCGACAAGAATCATTGCGTAAGAGGTACGCACTCTGGGAGAATTAAGGTGTTCCCTGCCTGGGCATGTCGTGGTCGATGTGCCACTCAGCCCTGCGGAGGATGCCGTGGAGGGTTGAGACCTCACGGGTGGTCAGTGCCGTCCGCCCGAAGATCCGGCGCAGCATCAGCAGGGTGTTCTGTCGTTTGAAGTCTGGGTGGTCGATGCGCGCAAGAAATGTCCCGAAGTGATCGATGAGGGCCTCGCGCTCGGTCTTGCCCGCGACCCGGTAGGTGCCGCGGGGGAGGTGGGCGAGTTCATAGCAGACGATACCCACGGCGTGGGAGAGGTTCATGATCGGGTAGATCTCAGAGGTCGGGATGGTGCAGATGAGGTCGCAGCGTGAGACCTCCTCGTTGTTCAGTCCCCAGTTTTCCCGCCCGAAGAGGATGCTCACCCGTCCGTCGACATCGCTGAGGATCTCGCGTAGTTCGTTCGGCGCATAATAGGGCATCCGCATCGAGGTGCAGACCGACTTGGAGAGTTCGCCGGTCGTGGCCACGACCAGGTCGCTCTCTGCAAAGACTTCTTCCAGGCTCTTTCTTTCGGCGTGTTCCAGGACGTCGCGGGCATGCGAGGAGCGGGCGATGGCGTCGTCTCCGATCTCGCAGGGGTCGACGAGGACGAGGCGGGTGAACCCGAAGTTCTTCATCACCCGCGCCGCAAAACCGATATTCCCTTCGTAGAGGGGTTGGACCAGAACGATCTCGACCTCTGGCATGGACCGCCCCCTGCTTACTGGACGGCCTTCACCGTCGCCTTCAGGGTGTCGGCACCCTTCTCGTAGACGGCGTTGCCGATGACGATGGTGTCGGCGTACTGCGCCATCTCCGCGGCCCGCTCGCCCGAGTTGATCCCGCCGCCATAATAGAGGACGGCGTCCTCGACCGTCTCTGAGACCGCCTGCACGACCGCCGGGTCGCCGTAGGTGCCCGAGTACTCGATGTAGACGATCGGGAAACGGAAATAGTGCTCCGCGCACCTGGCATAGGCCGCCACCTCCTCTGGAGAGAGGTCGCAGGCTGCCCTTGTCACCCGCCCGACGGCCGAGGCCGGGTTGAGGACGATATAGGCCTCAGGCACGACCCGGTCCCAGGGGATCGCCGGGTCCTTGAGGGCCCACTGCTGGTGTTTGCCGACGACCCACCTGGCGTCCGGGGTATTGAGGACGCTCGGGACAAAGAGCATATCGACCCCGTCGAAGACGGCGCCTTCGGGGTCTGCGGGCTCGACGATGAGGGGGATGCCGTAGCCCTGCACCTGCTCGCGGAGTTCGGCGAGGTTCTCGCGGGTCACGTTGAGGGTGCCTGAGAGGAGGATGGCGTCGGTCCCTGAGGTCGCCACCTCGTCGACGACCGCCTGGTCGAGGTGTTTGTCGGGATCGAGTTTGGTTACGTGTCTCCAGTGTTTCCAGTCCATATGCATGCGGTTCACGTCTTACTTCTTTGTTTTGCGTTCTCTCGATATAGATGCCACGTAGTCTCTGATCTTCTCGAGGGCGATCCCTGACTTTTTGGCGACCTCTTCCGGGTCGGCGGCGGCGAGGGCGGCGGCGTCGGTGACCCCGGCAAGGTAGAGTTTCTCGATCGTCGCCTCGCCGATGCCCGGCACCTGGAGGAGTTCTTTCTTCCCGTTTTCAAGTTTTTTCTGGGTGATCTTCTCAGGGGGTGCCTGGCCGACCGCGTCGCAGGCGGCCCGGGCATGCTTCCAGACGGTCTCCACCCGCACCCCGCTGACCGCGCTGATATAGGCCGGGTGGAAAGTGGCGAAGTCCTCCGGGCCGGTGATCCCGGCGGCGACGTATTTCTTGACGCTGACCGCCGGAAGACCGGCCTCTTTCAGCCGTCGCGTGCTCCTGACCGCCCGTGCCGTGCTGAGGAGGTGGTCAGTCTCCTCGTCGGAGAGTCCGGCCTTCTTCAGGAGGGCGGGGTCGGCCGATCCGAGGGCATGGATGTCGTCGATGCCGGCCTCGATCAACTGCCTGGTGATCTTTGCATGGCTCCGCCGGCGGCGCGGCGGGACTTCGGCACGGATGAACTTCTTCATCTCTGAACGTCGGCGGAGGAGGTCGAGGACGTCGTTTGCCTCGGCGACCAGGGTCTCTGCGGTGTCGGTCCTGATCCCGAGCCGTCCTGCCAGGTCGTCTGCGGCCATCCTGGCGATCTCGGGCACGGTGTAAATGTGCTGGGCCTGGAGGCCGGCAAGGAGGTCGGGGGTCATTGAGGGCATCAGGCGCAGCGTCTTTTCGTTGGACTCGATATGGGAGCAGAGCGGGCACCCGATGTCCCAGGGGCGTGCGCCTTTTCGGATCAGCCTGACATGGCTGAGGCCGTGTTGGTCGCAGACCTTCTCGACTCTGATGGCCTTGCCCCACATGACGCCTGGGAGGCTGATGTTGAAGGTGCACTCGGGGTAGCCCGAACACCCGATGAACTGCGAGGCTCCATGGGCCTGGCGGAGCTGGAGGTCTCTGCCGCAGACCGGACATGGGCCGATGGTCCGCTCTGCAACGGTGCGGCCGATGATCTCTTCACCGATCTGCTCTTCGTGCGCTTCGAGATCGTCGAAGACCGAACTGAGCATCTTCCTGGACTCGTTGACCACATCTTCCCGGCTCTTTTTGCGCTCCTTGATCAGCTGCATGTGCGTCTCGAGCGTCCTGGTCATGTCGGGCCTGGTGATGGTGTCGGCATGGGCCTCCAGCGACTCGATCACCGCCTTGCCCACGAGGGTGGGGCGCAATGGCCCGTCCTGGACGTAGCGGCGGGAGATGAGTTTCTGGATCACCTCGTGGCGGGTACTCTTGGTGCCGAGCCCGAGTTCCTCCATGCTCTGGATGAGCCGGCTCTGGGTGTAGCGTGGGGGAGGCTGGGTCTCTTTCTCTTCGAGGTCGATCGAGAGGATGGGAAGACGTTCGCCGACCGTGCAGGCCGGGATGAACCGTTCGGTCGCCTTGCTGTATGGGTAGACCCGCCGCCATCCTTCCTCTTTCAGCCGTCCGCCGGTGACGGTGTAGGGTTCGCCGCTGGCGTCGAAGTTCACCTTCGTGGTGGTCCATTCGGCGTCCGGAGAGAGGGTGGCAAGGAACCGTCGTACCACGAGCTCATAGAGTTTCCACCGTTCTTCTCCGAGTTGATCTCTTGTCGCCGCGCCGGTCGGGTGGATAGGTGGGTGGTCGGTGCTCGACTTCTTGCCCCTCGTCGGGATCGGGCGCCGGTGCTGCTTTACCCATCTTGTCTCATTGGCGAAGGGCGTTTTGGCGAGCATCCCGAGCACCTCGTCGAGATCGAGGGTCTTGGGGTAGACGGTGTTGTCGGTCCTCGGGTACGAGATGAACCCGTTCATGTACAGGTCCTCGGCGGTCCGCATCGCCTTTGATGCGGAGATCCCGATCCTGCCGGCGGCGACCAGGAGGGCGGTCGTGTCGAAGGGCGTCGGGGCCCGGTCGTGTTTGACCCCCTCTTTCACCTCGGTGACGGTGAGCGGTTCTTTTGTCTGTTCTTTTGCCCTGAACGCCTCGGTGCGGTCGGTGAACCGCCCGGTGGTGTGACGGAGTTCGAGGGGGGTGGCGTCCTTCTCGGTCTGGAGGGTGAGCATCCAGTAGGGCTCAGGGACAAAGGCGTCGATCTCTCGTTCGCGGTCGACGATCATCGCGAGCGTCGGGCTCTGGACCCGGCCGACCGAGAGGATATTGGCCCCTCCTCGCCTGGCGGCGATGGAGATGAACCTGGTGAGGGAGGCCCCCCAGACCAGGTCGATGATCTGGCGCGACTCGCCGGCCGCGGCCAGGGCGAAGTCGAGTTCGGTTGGGGCGGCAAAGGCCCGCCTGATCTCCTGCGGGGTGATGGCCGAGAACCTGGCCCTGAAGATCGGCACTTTCGGGTTGACCGCCTGCACCAGTTCCAGGGCTTCCTTGCCGATCAGTTCTCCCTCGGTATCGAAGTCGGTGGCGATGATGACCTGGTCGGCCTTCTTCGCCAGTTTCTGGAGGAGGGCGACGATCTTCTTCTCGGTCGGGCGTTTGACGGTGCCGGCGTCGATGAGGCTCCTTGGGGGGCGCTCTTTCGAACGCCAGTTCGCATACCCTGGTTCAAAGTCGACCTCGACGACGTGCCCTTTCAGCCCGACGACGGTGGTGTTGCCAAAGGAGTAGGTGTCCACTCCTCCCTGTTTCTTGGTGGTGACCTTCTGGTCTTCTGCCAGGATGGCCGCGACCCGCCGCGCCGAGATGTTCTTCTCTGCGACAATGAGGCGCACGGCCTACTTCCCCTCCTCGGTGGAGATGCGGGCCGCGATCATCGGCGTGATCTCTCTGGGGTCGGCCTTGCCCCTGGTCTTTTTCATCACCTGCCCGAGCAGGAAGTTGAGGGCGGTGGTCTTTCCGGCCTGGTAGTCAGCGACCGCCTGTTCGTTCTCGGCGATCACTTCGTCGACGACGGCGGCGAAGGCTGAGGCGTCGCCTTTGCCCAGGTTCTGTTCCCTGACATACTCAGAGGGCATCTTCGGGCTCCGTGCTTCGAGGACGGCGTCGAGGAGTTTTCTGAGGACGTCGACGGCGACCCGGTCGGTGACTTCTTCTGCGCCAGCGAGGTTGACGAGGTCGGCGAAGTGGTCGAGGGGCACCTTCGTGACCGACATGTCCCGGTAATTCAGTTCGCCAAGCAGGGTGTCGGCGGTCCAGGTGGCGGCGAGCACCGGGTCGGCCTTTGCGGCCAGCCCTTCGTAGAACTCGGCAAGACGGAGGTCGCCGGTGAGGGTCTTTGCGTGGTTGAGGGAGAGGGCGTACTGGTGCATGAACCGGTCGCGCCTGGCGTCAGGGAGTTCAGGGAGAGAGATCTCTGCGACCCAGTCCCGCACCCGCAGCGGGCGGAGGTCGGGTTCAGGGAAGTAGCGGTAGTCGGTCTCGGTCTCCTTGGTCCTGGCCGAGGTGGTGATCCCGCGGCCTTCATGGAAGTGGCGGGTCTCGCGCTCGACGCGGGCGCCGCGGCGGATGAGGCTCTTCTGTCTGGTGATCTCGAAGGTGAGCGCCTTCTCTACGCCCTTGTACGAGGTGATGTTCTTGACCTCGACCCGCTCAGAGCCTTTGATGGAAATGTTGGCGTCCACACGCAGGGCACCTTCGCGCTCGCCGTCGAAGACGCCGAGGTACTCCAGGGTGGCCCTGAGTTTGGTGAGGAACCGGCGCGCTTCCTTCGGCGACCTGAGGTCAGGTTCGGTGACGATCTCGATGAGCGGGATCCCGCTCCGGTTGTAGTCGACCAGGGTGTACCTCGCACGCCCTGCCCCGCCCATGTGCACGAGTTTGCCAGGGTCCTCTTCGAGGTGGATCCTGGTGATCCGCACTTTCTTCTCCTTGCCTGCGTCGTCCTCCATCTCGAGGATGCCCCGCTCGGCGAGGGGGCGGTCGTACATTGTGATCTGGTAGCCCTTCGGGAGGTCGGGGTAGAAGTAGTTCTTCCTGGCAAACTCCGACTCTTCGAGGACTTCGAGGTTGAGGGCCTTGGCGACCCTGAGGGCATACTCGATGGCCTTTTTGTTGACCATCGGCATTGCCCCTGGCAGCCCGAGGCAGACCGGGCAGACGTGGGTGTTCGGGCCGTCCTCTTTGTAGTCGGTCGAGCACCCGCAGAAGAGTTTGGTCTGCGTGTTCAACTGGCAGTGGATCTCGAGCCCGATGATGACGTCGGTGTGCTGCGTGCTCATGCCTGCACCTCCTCGAAGGCGGCGGCGGCATCGATGATCCGCTCCTCCTCGAAGTGTGGTCCGATGAGTTGCAGCCCGACCGGAAGGCCGTCGACGGTGCCGCAGGGGACCGAGATCGCCGGTACGCCGGCGAGGTTGGCCGGGACGGTGAGGATGTCGGCGAGATACATCGAGAGAGGGTCACTCTTCTCGCCGAGTTTGAAGGCGGTCGTCGGCATGGTCGGGCCGGCGACGACGTCGACGTCGGCGAAGAGGCGGGCGAAGTCGTCTCTTACGTTCTTCCTGGCTGCCTGGGCCTTGCCGTAGTATTTGCCGTAGTATCCGGCAGAGAGGGCGAAGGTTCCGAGCATGATCCGGCGGCGGACCTCGGCGCCGAAGCCTTCTTTGCGGTGGTCCTGGTAGGCGTCGTGCCAGGAGCGGATGGTATCCACACCAGGGCCGTACCTGACGCCGTCGAAGCGGGCCAGGTTCGAGGAGGCCTCGCAGGTGCAGGTGACGTAGTACGCGGCAAGGGCATGTTGCATGCTCGGCATCGTGCACTCGACGACCTCGGCGCCGAGTTCGGTGAACCTCTCGATGGCCGCTCGCACCTGTGCGGCGACGGCCGGGTCGACGCCTTTGCCGAAGAACTCGGCCGGCACGCCGATCCGCAGCTCCTTCACCTCAGTGGTGGGGGTGTGGTCGTACGGGCGGTCGAGGGAGGTGGCGTCGCGGGGGTCGTGGCCGGCGATGGCCGAGAAGAGTCGTGAAACGTCTCCGACGGTCCGCCCCATCGGTCCGACGCCTTCAAGCGAGTTGGCATAGGCGATGAGCCCGTACCTGGAGGTCCGGCCGTAGGTGGGTTTGAGCCCGACGATCCCACAGAAGGCGGCCGGGCACCGGATCGACCCGCCGGTGTCGGTGCCGAGGGCCATGTCGACGAGGCCGCCGGCGATGGCCGCGGCGCTCCCGCCCGACGACCCGCCAGGCACCCTGCTCTCGTCGACCGGGTTGGTGGTCGGACCATAGGCGCTCGACTCGGTCGTGGTCCCCATCCCGAACTCGTCCATGTTGGTCTTGCCGACGATGGCGGCCCCGGCCTCCTTGAGGAGGGTGACGACGTGGGCGTCGTACGGGGGGATGTAGCCCTTGAGGATCGCCGAACCGCAGGTGGTCTGTGTCCCGGCGGTGGAGATGTTGTCTTTGACGGCGACCCTGACCCCGGCAAGGGGTCCGTCGTCCTGGTGGTCTGCCTTCTGACAGACGGTGACGAAGGCGTTCCAGCGGTCTTCGGCGTCGAAGGTGACGACTCCCATTTAGAGCACCACCCGTGGGGCCTTGATGTACCCGTCTTCCGACTCCCCGGCGCTCTTCAGGGCGTCGTCGAGGGGGAGAGAGGCGACGACCTCGTCCTCCCTGAAGACGTTGGTCGTCCCTGCCTCAGGTCTTTCACCGACCTCCACCTGGTCGAGGAGGTCGAAATATTCCAGGATCGCGTTGAACTGTCCGGTAAACTCGGAGAGTTCTTCTTTCGAGATCCCGATATCTGCGAGTATTGCGATATGTGCTACCTCTGTTTCAGAAACCATGCATGTCCCTACCCATGTCAGATAAGTACCCTTGTACCGACTTTTTATAACCATTATGATACGGCCAGCAGCCGGATTTATTTTTTGTACTGGGGAAAACAAATACGTTCAAGCCGATATTTCCCTTTTACTCTGAAGGTTGAATCTCACATGGTAATAAAAGTGCCCGCTATGCGAATGGTAGGTGCGGTGCCGCATGCACTCATGGAAATGAATGGATTTGATGAGTTTGTTTGAATCTCTGGGACTGATTTATCTTCGGAGGAGGGACTGTCATCTGGTCGCCCCCGCGCAAGGGAGACCTGAGACCGGCACCTGGCCTTGTCGCTCCTGTCTTCATCATTGTGTCGTGGGGGTGAATCTCTCCAGGCGTGAGGGAACGAACGACTGAGATCCTGATGGGGGCATCTCGTGATACGACTGTGTAGAAACCCTCTGGACAACCATCTCTCCGGGGGGCTTGCTGCGCCACGATAGGTCGAGGACGGTAGCGTCCCTCTCATTGGTCGTTGATTTTGTCTTCCCGACCCCATCGTGGTCCCCGGGGTGCGGGCGGCACTCGCCCCCGGCGCGAGAGATGGGGGAAGGCAATTGAGTTACGGTCACACCAAGAGTTTCTGAGGGTTTCTACAGGGCCGTTTTGGGATATCTCCACAACCTGGATATCGAGTCCGCAGGGCCTCTTGGAAACCCTGTTCTGTTCAGCGTTCCTCTCCACCCAGCATTTTCAGGTAGTCACCGACCCGGCGGTGGCCGTTGCGGCGGGCAAGTTTCTGGATCGTCTTCCAGATCCCGCTGCCGTACTGCATCGCCTTCTTCTCTGCCATGGCGAATTCTCTAGGGATATGCTCTGCCGCGATCGTTCTCAGGGGCAACTTGCGCACCTCTCCCTTGATGAGGGAGGAGACAGGGAGGGCGCGGGCCGCCGCCACCACGCGCAGGTCGAGGTACGGGGGCGAGAATGCAGTACCATAAGAGGAGGCCACCGCCCGGTCCCTGGCCACCTGGCGGGGGAGGTCGAGGCGGTCGTGTTCGAGTGCGGCGGCGAGGTCAGGGCTTTCAAGGTAGCGGGCATACCCGCCGAAGAGTTCGTCGGCGCCCTGGCCGGTGAGCACCCGGGGGTACCCCTGGTCCCGCGCCCACCTCGCGACGAAGACCTCGGTCGCGGCGATGGAGGCGTCGACCGGGTTTGGGGCACCGAGGAGACCGACGGCCTCGCGGAGTGCCTCCTCGACCTCGGGCATGGTGACGGTCACGGCCTCGCACTCGATCCCGCAGGCACTGGCAAGCTCGAGGGCCAGGCGGTGGTCGTGAGAGTCTTCAAGCCCGACGACGACGGCCGGTCTCTCTGCAAGGGCGGCGACGAGTGCGGAGTCCACCCCGCCGGAGAGGGCGACGGCGGTCCTGTCGGTCGCCCTGAGTTCGACGGCGGTGAGGATCGCAGCCTCAAGGTTGCCGGGGGGGTGGACCTGATCGACGGTACCGACGACCTCGCCGCCGCAGGTGAGCGTGCCGGCCGGTGCGGGGCCGTCCCTGATCCCGAAGTGGTCCCGCGCCGCCCACTCCCCGTACCTCAGGAAAAACTCCCCGCCAAAGCAGGTGGGTGCGAAGGGGTCGGCTCCGACGGCCGCCCGCACCTCATCTTCAGAGAGGCGGTGCCCGTCCCTCTCCACCCACCCGTCGAGGGAAAACCCGTTCCTGCCATCCGCTCCTCTGCGACTCATTGCCGCTACGGTTGGGCGCCGGCCGATAAGATACCCGCGGATGGGGACGGAGGTATGGAAGAGAGAATAAGACCTGGGTGCTCGTGATCGGGGGAGTGCCCCAGGAGTAGAACCGAACCGCGCTGTAGAAATCCTCTGGATATCTCTCTGTCGGGGGGCGTGCCGCCCCCCGAACCCCCCGCGACATGATGGGTCAAGGACGGCACTCGCCCCCTGAAGAGGTGGGAAGGTAGATGACACACATCCCTCCACACAAAGGGAGAGGGTTCCCATGAAAATGATCCTGACGATGAACCCGGGAGGTCTGTATGATGATCTCTCCTCTCCGGGATACTCCATACCTGATATACGAACTACAGAAACGCTCTCAGAATGATCGGCCCCCCTCACGGAGAGAGGAGAGCCGGGGGCGGCACTGAGGCGGCGGGCACGGATCCACAATCCACACACCCTGGAGACCCACGATCATGTTCATCCCATATGCGGGAGCCTCAGGTTCATGTTCGATTCTACAGGGCCGTTATTTTGGTTTTGTAGAAATTGTCATAGAACCAGGTTTTGGTATCAGTTATTGCCTGGAGCGCGACCGTGATAGGGGGGATCAGTGGATATCGTTAGAAACGAGGGGTGGCGCATATTGGGTGGATAATCCTGGGGCGAGTATTGTGGATACTTGTTTTTATGTGCCGAAAAAATCGATAGCTTCATATTTGATATATGGTTTATAATTATCTGTCTCTATTCTACCATTTCCAGGAGGGAACCTCTACGAATGACCAACACTTTTTCAGACGATTTTCAGAGACAATCAACCGTACCGCACTCGCCCCTTTCTTCGGCATACTCCTGCTCGCCCTCGCCCTCGCCTCCCCACCGGTGGCGGCGACCGATTGGACGGTCGGAAGCGACGGCTGCAATTTCACCACCATCGGTGCGGCGCTCTCAAACACCTCGGTGACGGCGGGCGACGTCATCCTCATACATCCGGGCACCTATGACGAGACCGTGAACGTGGGCAAACGCCTCACCCTCAGGGGCGAGGCGGGCGCGACGGTGAACGGCGGGATCACGATCATCGCCGACGGTGCAACGGTCGAGAACCTCGCCGTGAACGGGGCCACGGACTCCATGGCCATCTATGTCAACAGGGCCGACGACGCCGTGGTGCGGGGGTGCACGATTTCCAGCGCGAGATCCGGGATCTATATCGAATCAGCGACGAACTGCACCGTGGAGAGATGCGTCCTGGACGACACCATCACCGACACTGGCATCTACCTCTACTCATCCTCAGACCAGTGCCGGATCCTGGACAACACGGTGACCGGGTGTGGAAGTCTTGGGATCGCACTCCTGAACAAGTGCCGCGACTGCGTCATCTCCGGGAACACCGTCCAGGACTGTGGTTATGCAGGCATTCAAATCCAGGGCGGTTGCGAAGGCTCTGTGGTCGTCGCCAACACCTTCTCCGAAAACATCTATGGTGTCGTGGTCATGGATTGCACCGGCCAGACCACCATCCTGAAAGACAATACCGTCCTTGGAAACAGAGATAGGGCAGTCTATCTAACCGGTACGGATTCTGTCATCGTTGAGAATGTCACGGTGAGGGGCGGGGAATATGGTGTCTGCCTCTCCTCTGTCGGGAATATCACGCTCGCCAACAGCACCATCACCGGAACTGGTACCGGACTGTATGTCGAGAGTACCACAACAGACTCTCTCATCGCAAACAACCTCTTCAACAACACGAAAAATATCGGGGTCCGGGCCAGGATCACCATGACCGGCACCCGCTGGAACACGACGAAGGCCGCCGGTGAAAACATCCGCGGCGGTTCTTTCCTCGGCGGCAACCTCTGGCTGACCCCCGAGGGCACCGGTTTCTCCCAGACCCATGCCGACTTCGACCTCGACGGGATCTGCGAGGAGGGGTATGCGATCACGGATAAAGATGGAATGGTCGTCGGCACTGACTCCCTCCCGCTCCAGAACGGGGGGCCGTCGGCGAACTTCACCATCATTCCGTCGAGCGTGATGATCGGCGTACCGGTCTTCTTCAACGACACCTCGGTGGGCACGCCGACCTCGTGGTCATGGGCTTTCGGCGATGAGACAGAGACCACCCGGAACGTCACCCGTATCTACGATACCGCGGGCACCTACCAGGCGACCCTCACCGTCGCCAACGAGTTCGGCACGAACACCACGGCCCGCACCGTCACCATCGAGCCCTTCAGCATCCAGGGCGCGGTGGACGCCGCCTCCAAAGGCGACGTCGTCGTCGTCCCGTCCGGCACCTATGACGAGACCGTGAACGTGAACAAAACCCTCACCCTCAGGGGGAGCGAGGGCGCGACGGTGAACGGCAGCATTTCCCTCACCGCCGGCGCCGCCGGTGCGACGATCGAGCACCTCACCGTGAACGGCGCCGCAGACACCACGCCTATCGTGGTCAGTGCCGACGACGCTGTGGTGCGGGGGTGCACGGTCTCCGGCGGGCCGGAAGGGATTTTTCTCTTTTATGCGACGAACTGCACCGTGGAGGGGTGTACCGTTTCTGGAGGGACGACCGGGATTAATCTCTACTCGTCGGGCCAGTGCCGGATCCTGGATAACCGGGTGGCCGGAAGTGGGGATAGCGGGATCCATCTCTATAACATCTGTCCTGAGTGCGTGATCTCTGGCAATATCGTCCATGACTGTGGTAATACCGGCATTTCCCTCTGGGCGGGGAGTCAGGGAAGCGAAGTCGTCGCCAACACCTGCTCTGACAATGAGTTTGGTTTCGTGGTCTCAGGGTGCACGGGTGCAACGACCACCTTGAAGGACAACACCGCCCTCGGAAACAGTGGTCCCGGGATCGTGGTGTCAAATTCCGGTTCTGTCGTCATTGAGAATGTCACGGTGCACGAGAACCAGTGCGGCTTCAGGCTGTCCAATAGCGAGACGGTCACGCTCACCAACAGCACCCTCACCGGGACTACAGGGTCCGGACTTGAGGTTAACTCCGCCTCTTCCTCCCTGATCGCCAACAATCTCTTCAACAACACAAAGAACATCAATATCTGGTCAGACACCGGTCTGACCGGCACCCGCTGGAACACCACAAAGACCTTCCGGAAAAATATCCGCGGCGGCCCCTTCCTTGGCGGCAACCTCTGGCTGACGCCTGAGGGCACCGGGTTCTCGGAGACCCACAAAGATCTCAACGGTGACGGGATCTGCGACGAGGGCTACGACCTCGGGAACGGGTGCACCGACTCCCTCCCGCTCCACACCTGCCTTCCGACCGCAGACTTCACCTTTGCACCGACCGGCGGCAGCACCCCGCTCGAAGTGCAGTTCACCGAAATCTGCTCGGGGGTCAACCCCCGCCTCTATCACTGGGACTTCGGGGACAACACTCCCGCGGTCGAGTTTGTCCATCCCTCCCACACCTTCACGACCAACGGTAGCCACCAGGTGAGCCTGACGGTCACGAACGCCTTCGGGAGCGACACGGTGACAAAGACGGTGACCACCCTTGATCCGCCGACGGCGAACTTCACCGTGACGCCAGCGGGGGGGAAGGCTCCCCTCACGGTGGTGTGTACCGATGCATCGACGGGCTGCGTTTCCACCCGCCTCTGGGACTTCGGCGACGGCACCACCTCGACCGAGGCCACCCCCACGCATGTCTACGCGAAGGCTGGCACCTACACCGTCTCCCTGAATGTCAGCAACCCGTACGCCTCGAACACGACGGTGCGGGAGAACTGCATCACGGTGGAGGGGACAGGCGTGAGCAGCGGCGGGGGCGGCGGGCGATCCCCTGCGTCGGCCGGTGCGGCGAGTCATATCCCCGCCAGCGGCCACGCTTCCTTTGAAGTCCGCGACGCGGCGATCGCCGAGGTGGAAGTGACGGCCGCCGAACTGGTCTCGCACATCCTGGTCACCGTCGAGCCGATCGCAAAGCCGAACCACATCAAGGCCCCGGCAGATGCGGTCTATGAATACGACGAGGTGACGCTCTACCACACCACTGACGAGGCGATCGCCAGCGCCGACCTCGCCTTCACCGTTCCAAAGACATGGCTCAAGGCGCAGGGCGCCAGGCCGGATGACGTGGTGCTGTACCGCTACCACGACGGGGCGTGGCACGCACTCCTGACAGAGAGGACAGGCGAGGACAAATTCTGCTACTCTTTCACTGCCAGGAGTTCGGGCTTCTCGCTCTTCGCGATCGGGGTTGATGAGTCCGGGCCTGCGCCGACCGTGACCCCGACCGAGACCGTGACCGCGGTCCCGGCCACGACCGCCCCCCCGACGACCGCCCCGCACCAGACCCCCATGCCTTCTGGAATAGTGTTCTTCGCTACAGGTGCTGC
The DNA here is from genome assembly GCF_017875325.1 of Methanofollis sp. W23. Classification (NCBI taxonomy): domain Archaea; kingdom Methanobacteriati; phylum Methanobacteriota; class Methanomicrobia; order Methanomicrobiales; family Methanomicrobiaceae; genus Methanofollis; species Methanofollis sp. W23. Next base: position 288,170 of record NZ_JAGGMN010000001.1, read on the forward strand.
TTTTATTCTGGCACAGCGGCTAAGGTAACTTCATTTTTTCTGCACGCAAAGGATGCCAGTGCCGGGACGCCGGCAACATTGCTGGTTCTCTCTATGATGGTTTGAAGATTGGAAGTTCACATGGAAAGATGGACCCTGGTGGCATTGAGAGTAGAATTGGGCATGAACCTCTGGCTCAAGCATATGGGATGAACATTTTTCGTCGCTTTATCGCCCTTTTTCAAGAGAAGAGAATCGATGGGGATCGTGTTCCACGGCCGCCCCCACCTATCTTCGTCCGTGGGGGGTCTGGGGGGTGAAACCCCCCGGCGCGAGATGACAGGGAATCTCGACGATGGGGGCGCCGATCCATCAGAAGAATTTTCTATCCTCTGCGTATTGGCTTCAACGGGATATGGGGAGTTCAAACTCTCATGCAAACCGAAAGAGAGGATCGTCAGGATCATTTTCATGGTAAAACATCCTCTTTTCATCACCACAACCCCCCTCTGACCTTCATCCATCACCTTCCCTCATGCTCATGCCGGGGGCGCTGCCCCCCGTCCGGGATTGCGATAGGGTCGGGAAGGCGCAGAGAAGACCATGAAGTGGGGGGTGCAGTCCACCCCCCTATCGTGATGCGGGGGGACCGGGGGGCGGCCAGCCCCCCGGCGAAGAGAACCATTAAGATGATTTCTACAAAGCCGATATTTTACAAGGAGACCCCATACAGCAGATCCCGATCAGGTTGTGGGTAACTGTACCCATAATCGAGATGCTGATCTGTTTGCAGCTGTGTATCATCGCAGAAAATTGATCTTCTTATTATTGAGGTTACGCTCTCTGTCGCGGATCGCGCGGAGAGATATTATCACATTGCCCATTTTTTCGATGCTTACCTGGATTTTGTGCTTATATCAAACAATATTGGTGATTTGGCGAATTGAAATATTTATTGGTTGAATTTTTTGTGGGCCGATTCATTGAGGGTCAATATGTGCTCACAACCGTTAATATGGTCTCTTCCGGCGGGATCGATTTCGAAAAATATATCAATAGGGATGTTTTCGGTAAAATATATATGGATTTATGGTGGTGGCGATTATGATTCGGTTGCCAAAAGGCATATTGATCTCTCTAATCTACTGTGTGGTTCTATTTTCCCTATTTTCAGGGGTAAATGCCATAGATATCGAGATGGCGCCCCTGAACCCGGAATTTGTGGAATATATGGAGATGAGGCAGGCAGAGGATCCTGTCCCTATGGACGTATCCATCGCAAGAGGCACTGTTCCTCTATGGTATGAAGATACGCCTATCTTTGCGACAGGGGCCGTACCGGCCCCCGCAATGTTGGTCTGGCCGGAAGGATACAGGGCACCTGCCGGTGCTCCTCCTACTCAAAACTCTTTTGATCTCCGGAATGAAGGACGAGTAACTCCGGTGAAGGATCAGGGTAATTGTGGGTCGTGCTGGGCCTTTGCTTCCCTCGGTTCCCTTGAATCGGCCCTGCTTACTGATGGATTTGGAGAGTGGGATCTTTCAGAGAACAACATGAAAAACACCCACGGTTTTGACTTGGGGCCATGCGAAGGCGGCAATTTCCTCATGGCGACGGCTTACCTCGCCAGGTGGTCGGGGCCGGTGAACGAGAACGACGACCGGTACAACGCGACTTCGGGTGACTCGCCTCCTGGCCTCTCGTCGGTGATGCATACCCAGAACGTCACTTTCCTTCCTCTACGGAGTGGCTCGATGGACAACGATCTGATTAAGGAGTACATCCATGATGATGGAGGATTGTATGCCTGTTTAATCATAAATGCATCCTGTTTTAGGCCGGATGCTACAACCTACTATCTCCCGGATGACCCCTATTATACAAATGGCACCGCACAGAACGGCCATGCCATTCTTCTGGTAGGGTGGAATGACACCTACGATAAATCCAATTTCGTTGTCACGCCCCCGGATGACGGTGCTTTCATCGCGAAGAACAGTTGGGGTACTGGTATTGGTGAAAATGGGTATTTCTATATTTCATACTATGATTCTTCCCTCAAAGATTTTGCACACTTCTCTGCCGAATCTGTGGATAAATATGATGGGATATACCAGCATGACCCGCTCGGGTGTTGCCGTGCCATTGGAGCCCCGGGTCGTAAAACAATTTATGCAGCGAACGTCTTTACGGCAACAGAAAAAGAGGATCTTGCGGCGATAGGGTTCTATACCCTGGAGCCGCAGGTGGCTTACACCTACGAGGTATTTGCCGGTCTTGATGCTCCTCCAGTCAACACGTCGGGCCCGGTTGCAACCGGCGGAGGCACCCTTGCACTCCCGGGTTACCATACCATCCCCCTCGCCACTCAGGTTCCGCTTGCATCAGGTCAGACCTTCTCGGTCGTGCTCAATATCACTTCTCCGCTTGAAGACGCCATTCTTGCCGTGGAGGGGCCTATCGGTTATCCATACTCTGATAATGCCGTTGCAGGAGCGGGAGAGAGTTATGTGAGCCTGGATGGTACGTCCTGGGGGGACCTGACCGGAAGTTTTGTGAATACAAATCTCTGTATCAGGGCATATTCTGCACTGAATCTTCCCCCTCTGGAGGCCAACTTCACCGCCGTCCCGACTTCCGGCACCGCTCCGCTGACGGTGCAGTTCACGGACGCCTCGACCGGCGCCATCACCTCCCGGCAGTGGACCTTCGGTGACGGGAACACCTCGGACGACTGGAGTCCGTCGTACACCTACCAGCACGCCGGAGTCTACACGGTGAACCTGACGGTGACAGGTTCTGGCGGCGATGACACGGCATCCGCCGTCATCACGGTGGAAGAACCGGCTCCTGAACTGAAGGCCAACTTCACCGCCTTTCCAACCTCCGGCACCGCCCCGCTGACCGTCTCGTTCACCGATACCTCAAGCGGTTCACCTACATCATGGCTGTGGGACTTCGACGATGGGAACACCTCCACCGTTCAGAATCCGTCCCATATCTATGTAGAACCGGGAACGTACTTCGTGAACCTGACCGTCTCAAATGGAACAACACAATCGTGGTTTAAACTGGAGGAGTACATCGATGTCGATGCTGCACCGCTTGATGCCAACTTCACCGCGTCCCCGACCACCGGCACCGCTCCGCTGGCGGTGCAGTTCACGGACACCTCGACCGGTATCTATGACACCTGTGTCTGGACGTTCGGTGACGGGAACTCCTCGGGCGAACAGAACCCGGTCTATATCTATACGGTACCCGGACTCTACACTGTAAATCTGACCATCTCTTCCGGGATGCAGACCGACACCGAGACGAAGGAGCAATACATCAACATCACCGCAGCACCACCTGTGCTCTCCGCCAACTTCATGGCCGTTCCACAGAACGGTACCGCCCCGCTGACCGTTCAGTTCACCGATACCTCGACCGGTGCACCGACGTCCTGGCTGTGGGACTTTAAAGATGGGAACTTCTCGACAGAGCAGCACCCGACCCACACCTACATTTCTTCCGGGCTGTATAATGTCAACCTCACCGTCTCTGACGGAAAGACATCTTCGTCGTATGAGACGATGGAGTACATTGAAGTTTACGAACCACAATTAGAAGCCAGCTTCACCGCCTCTCCAACCACCGGCACCGCCCCGCTGACGGTGCAGTTCACGGACGCCTCGACCGGCACACCGACGTCCTGGCAGTGGACGTTCGGTGACGGGAACACCTCGGACGACCGGAGTCCGTCGTACACCTACCAGCACGCCGGCACTTACACGGTGAACCTGACGGTGACAGGTTCCGGCGGCGATGACACGACATCCACTGTCATCACGGTGAACGAACCCGTACCTGATCTAAAGGCCAGCTTCACCGCTTCTCCAACCTCCGGCCTTGCCCCGCTGACGGTGCAGTTCACGGACGCCTCGACCGGCGCCATCACCTCCCGGCAGTGGACCTTCGGTGACGGGAACACCTCGGACGACTGGAGTCCGTCGTACACCTACCAGCACGCCGGAGTCTACACGGTGAACCTGACGGTTACAGGTTCCGGCGGCGATGACAAGGCATCCACTGTCATCACGGTGGAAGAACCCGTACCTGATCTAAAGGCCAACTTCACCGCCTCTCCAACCTCCGGCACCGCCCCGCTGACGGTGCAGTTCACGGACGCCTCGACCGGCACACCGACGTCCTGGCGGTGGACGTTCGGTGACGGGAACACCTCGGACGACCGGAGTCCGTCGTACACCTACCAACACGCCGGTACCTACACTGTCTCGCTGATGGTTTCTGACGGGGGCACGGACGACACGATCACCCGTACAGACCTCATCACGGTGGAAGAACCCGTACCTGATCTAAAGGCCAACTTCACCGCCTCTCCAACCTCCGGCACCGCCCCGCTGACGGTGCAGTTCACGGACGCCTCGACCGGCACACCGACGTCCTGGCGGTGGACGTTCGGTGACGGGAACACCTCGGACGACCGGAGTCCGTCGTACACCTACCAACACGCCGGAGTCTACACGGTGAACCTGACGGTTTCTAACAGGGGCATGGACGACAGGATCACCCGTACAGATCTCATCACGGTGAATGAACCCAAAACGACCCCCACCCGATCATCTGGTTCTTCCTCTGATGGTGGTCGTTCTTTGCTCTCGGCAGGGGTATTTGAACGGCTCAAAAAAGGTGAATCAGGTTATGTCTCGTTAAGTGGAAGTGTAATCACCAGAATCGGGATCACCGCCAACTCGAGCCTCTCGGATGTTCTCGTCACCGTCGGCAGGGGTTCCCCCCCCAGCAGTGCCGGAGCCCCAGGAGATACCATCTACGCGTACCTGGAAATCCTTCTCTACCATGCTACAAACTCTGACCTGAATGGTGCGGAGATCATCTTCTCGGTCCCCCTCGCATGGCTGGAAGAACACGGTGCCGGGGTAGAAGATGTTGTCCTCTACAGATATCACAACAATACATGGGTACCTCTCCCTACCGAGTACATCGAAGAAAAAGATGGAAAGGCATATTTCCGTGCTGAAACAGAGGGTTTTTCCCTCTTTGCGGTTGTGATTGAAGCACCGGGAACTACAGTGGTGATGACCCCGGTAGCCCCTGTCCCCACAGACACAACCCTTCCAGACTCTGAAGATCCGGGGTCTACCCCGACGCAATCGGAGGAGCCTGAATCCACCCCGACGCAGACCCCCCTGCCCGCAGCCCTGTCCCTCCTCGCCGCGGGTACCGCTCTCCTCCTCAGGGGAAGGCGGGGATAGACCCCTCTTTTTTCCCGTCCCAAAGGTTCTTCCTGTCCCACGTTGCCCGGGTCAGGTGATAGCATAACCTGATCCCTCCCTCCTCTTCCCCCGCAGGGGTGAAGCCGAGTCGCCTGAGGAGACGGATCGATGGGGTCAGGTCAGGATAGGTTCTGGCAAAGACACATGTCACCTCTGGGTCGTCAAAGGCCCACCTGATGAGGGCACCCGCCGCCTCGGTCGCATATCCCAGGCCTCTGAACTCTGGCAGGAGCGAGTAGCCGATCTCGGCCCTCCCTTCAGAGGAGGGACACCCGACAAACCCGCACCCCCCGATGAGCACCCGGTGGTTCCCTTCGGTGCAGATGAGGTACCAGAGGTTCCAGCCCTCGCTGAACGGGTCGGCCCTGAGCATGGTGAGGAAGGTCTGCCGTGCCTCCCTGACCATTTCGGGCGGCCAGTCGTGGGGGATCTCGGCCTCCAGGAGTCTGGCGAGTCCCCTGTGGTCGGTGAGGTCGAGGTCGAGGTGGCGGGGAGTGGCCGGGACCAGTTCGAGGCGTTCGGTCTGGAGGGAGAATGCCATAAAATACGGCTCTTCTTGATCAGTGAAAAGGCTTTGGGAATGTACTGGCTTGCAGGAGGTATGGGGGGTGATCAGGGGAGCCACCCAGGCAAAAGAATGAAGATTTGGTCGGATCAAGCACCCTGGAATCCGCCAGAATCCGCTCTTCTTTTCCGCCCTTTTCAGGGGCATATCTGCGGATCATGGTCTATAGCATTACTTGGGATCATACGGGGCCATGAGAGGCGGGATAGGCCTGGTCTCCTCGGTGCGTTGGATGAATGAACGTCTCTATGGGGTTATCGTGAATGGAGCCCGGGATGACCCCTGATTAGATGCTTTGTTCTCGAAATGGGGGTTCATATGGCCGTATTTGGGGGAGGGTCGTACCTCCATTCTCTCAGGAGATAGGAAAGGTGGGTATGATCTCACTCCTGGCGGAGGATTCCCTTGAAGGGCTTTGAGTGCAGGGGAGATCAAAGATTTTCCCGCATGGCTTTGTAGAAATCCTTCGGCTCTCTCTCTCTGGCGGGGGGCTTGGCCGCCCTCCGAACCCCCCGCGCCACGATTGGTCGAGGACGGCAGCACTCTCTTTATGATCATCTATTCTGCCTTCCTGCCCCTATCGTGGTTCCAGGGGTCCGGGGGCACTCGCCCCCGGCGTGATTCATTGGGGAAGGCGGGAATATCACGCGTGCACCCATAAAGGGTGAGGGTTTCTACAGAGCAAAAAAAAAAACAAGATCTTCAGGCCGCGAGGGGCCTGAGTTTTTCGACGACACCCTCGACCTGCTCGACCGCGGTGCCGATATAGTTGTCAGGGTTGAGAAGACGGGCGATCTCTTCGGCCGAGAGGACGGCCGCGACCTTTGGGTTCTCTTCAAGAACCCCGGCGATGTTTCGCTTCTCTGCAAGTGCCGTCATGCTCGCCACCCGGACGGCCTCGTGGGCGTCCTGCCGTCCCATGCCGCGCCTGGTCAGTTCGATCATCACCGACTCGGCCAGGTTCACGCCGTGGAGGAGGTTGAGGTTCTTCCTGATGTTCTCCTCCCTGATAGTGAGGCGGTCGAGCACCCTGGTCATCACGTTGAGGATGTGGTCGGCGAGGACCGAGGCTTCAGGGAAGACCACCCGCTCGCAGGATGAGTTGGTGAGGTCGCGCTCGTCCCAGAGAGTGTTGTTCTGGAGGGCGGGCTCGACCATCGCGCGGACGATCCGGGCAAGGCCGCAGACCTGCTCGCTCTTGATCGGGTTCCTCTTGTGGGGCATCGTCGAGGACCCCACCTGGTTCTTGCCGAAGGCCTCCTCGACCTCGGCGAGTTCGGTCCGCTGGAGTGACCTGATCTCGACCCCGATCTTGTCCAGCGTCGTGGCCATGTTTGCGAGGAAGAGGACGTACTCGGCGTAGCGGTCGCGGGCGATTACCTGGTTGGAGACGTCGACCGCGGTGAGACCGAGGTACTCCATCATCGCGGGCTGCACCTCAATCCCCTTGGTCCCCAGGGCCGCCTGCGTCCCGACGGCGCCGGTGAGTTGACCGACCGCGACTCTGGGCCGCAGCTCGCGGAGGCGCTCGATGTGCCTGCCGACCTCGCTTGCCCAGATCGCAAACCGCAGCCCGTAGGTCGTCGGCACGCCGTGCTGGCCGTGGGTGCGTGCGACGCAGACGAGGTGCTTCGTCTCTTCGCTCCTACGGAGCAGGACGGCAAGGAGTCGCTGGAGTTTCTCCTCGATCAGGTCCATCGCCGCCTTCATCTGGAGCCCGGTGGCGGTGTCCAGCATGTCGTTCGAGGTGGCGCCAAAGTGGATCCAGCGTCCCGCGTCGCCACAGACCTCGGTGACGGCCTTGACGACGGCCATCATGTCGTGGTTGATCTCGGCCTCGATCTCGTTTGCCCGTGCGAGGGTGGCCTCGCCCGCGCACTCCTTGATCTTCGCCGCAGCGTCGGCCGGGATGACCCCGCACGCCGCCTCGGCCTGTGCAAGCGCGACCTCTGCCGCCACAATGCACCTGAACCGGTTCTCTTCGCCCCAGACAGCCTTCATCTCGGGCGTGCCGTACCGGTAGTCTATCGGGTGGATCGCCATGGGGAATATATCGGTTTCCGGCGATAAATAGGCAGGGGGAGGGCCAGAGAGCACCTGTGTCATAGGGTGTCCGACGTGGCGAAGGCGAGGGGCACCTCGTCCCCATGGCAGATCTCTGTAGGGTTGTCCAGGGTCCGGACTTCGGCCCCGCTCGGCACTTTGACGGTGCTCCCGACCACGGTCCCCGCGGTCTCATCGACCATCACGTCGAGGGTGACTCCGGATCCTGTGATCCTGAGTGCAGGGTAGGTCTCGCAGAGTGTATCGGTCGTTTCTCCCAACGTTTTAGGGTGATGGATGCTCTTGGCCACCCCTTCGATCGTGCCGCCGCTCATGAGCAGTTCTCTGGCCGTTTTGTCCTGCATGGCGATCCGTGCGATATAAGAGATATTTGTCCTCAGTGCTGTCTCGCCCTCTTCTTCGAGGACTGGTATCCCGGCGAGGTCGATGAGCGGCAGGCCGTCGCAGTCCTCGATCCGGAAGGGCGGCACCATATGGGGGCAGCGGGGCGTGAAATGCCTGGAGAACCATTTGCGTGCCATCTCATGAATCGTCCCGACCGCACCACGGTTCCCCGACCCGGTATAGGTTCCAGGGACACCATCTTTGTCGATGACAAAACCGAAGGCGAGGGTGCCCACGCCGTCGGGATCGGTGGAGTTCCCGAAATACATCTCTGATGCGACCCGGCCTCCGATATCCCGGTAGTCGCTGACGGCGAGGTCGATCCGGTCGTTCATCTCTTCGGTGGTGACGGGATCGTCGATGTCACGGAGCACACAGGCCCATCCCGGGCCTCCGATATCGACCGGCGTGATATTTTCCGCCTGCCTGTCGGGGATCAGGTGCGGTCCGGTGATGACCGCGACGACGCCCGCCACCAGTGTGATGCCGAGGATTATCAGGAGGAATCGGTCGAGTCGTATCATGTTCTGGTCACACGCTCTTTTCTGAATTCGTGACCTATATGAGTATCTGCCTCACGAATATACCTGGAGCATATCCCAGAAGTAGCCGGGGCTCGAACAATCACCTAGATCGAGACTCTTCTCGGCCATTCCTCTGCCTTCCCTGCTTCAATCGCAATCCTGAGATTTTCGGGGGCCGCGCCTCCGGCGTGATTGATAGTGGGGGGTGGATCGATCAGACGTGCCGCCTACATCGAGAATAAATGGGTGTTTTCTTGCTCTCTTCCACCGGGGGGCACGGCCCCCCGGAACCCCCACGACGAAGATAGGGGAGGGGCGGCAGTAATCTCTTGAACGACGCCGTACTTCTGAAACACCTCCAGGTCACATATCAAGGGCGGAGAGTTTTGGGATGCCCTCTTGTGTAGAATTGAGCATGATGATCCGACGTGCCGCCCTCAATTGGAAAATCTTCCCCTCGTCTCGCGCCGGGGGGCCGTGCCCCCCGGAACCCCCACAGAGAGAAGATAGCCGGGGGGCGGCGATAGAATGATCCCTCCCTGTTGTGAGGGAAGGGATACATCAACATCTCAAAACGCTGATCAAAGCAATTTTTATTCCCTATGCTTGAGCCCAAAGCTCATGCCTTCTCACACCATACGCCCCTGGGGCGCTGCCCCCGGGATCCCTGGGACAAAGACAGGGTCGGGAAGGCAGAGAGTCTGATCATTATGAGGGAGATCTATGTGTTCGAATTCTCATCCATAACTCCAGAACAGAACGTCAGGATCATTTCAATGATAATATTACTTGAATGCAATGTGATCCTTTTGTAGATATTTTATGTGTTGGGCCATTAATGGTCGTGATTTGAGAAATATTATGGGATCTGAGATAGAAGTGCACATATGGAATCTTCTCGTATTCTCTACGTCTGCTCGGCCCTCGCTCTCGCCCTATGCCTCATCGCCGCCGGGTGCACCGGTCTTGCCGGGGCGCCTGATCACAAAGAGACCATTATCCTCCAACCCAATGCCCTCGGCCTCCCGTTCACCGAGATATGGAACACCATCCTGGAGAAGACCGGGGCGACGAACGAGACGGCCGTGCTCAACAGTGCCGACATCATGATCGGAGTGGACGGATCGCTCGAGTGGTTGAGCCTTGAGTTCTGGGACGAAAACGAGGACGGCGCGGACCTGGTCCATGTCGACCTCTCGTTCTCTCCCGACCGGTCCGGGACGATCTCCTGGTCACGAGCGATCTCTGAGACGGTGCCGGTGAGCCTCCACCCCCTCGACGTCCTCGGCGAACTCGAACAGGTTGACTTCGCCGATCTCCACCTCGGGACAGAGGGACTCTGGATCGAGGTCTCTGGAACGCGAGGCTCGATCGGGTACGGCAACGGGAACTACGATCTCGTCCTCCTTGAAAACGGCACCTTCACCCCACTCAGGGAGGTCTGGTTTACCCCGGACGTGCAGGGATGTCCGATCGGTATCTATGGGAGGGGCGGCCAGGGAGGAAACGTCACCATCACCGAGACGAGCGACTTCCTCTTCTGGCATGAGGAGAAGACCTACACCACCTACGAAGAACCCGACCCCGAACGGGAGAACATCATTGTCTTCGTGCCCGAGAGTCTGGCGATGGCAGACGGGGTCGTCTTCTGACCCGCCGTGCAAGAACCCAATACTACATCATCCCGGGCGACCAAGACGTAGTGAATGGACCCGCTTGAAGACTGGTTCCCGTATCCGTCCTTCCGCCCGAACCAGAGGGAGATGCTGGAGTTCGCCGCCGAGACCGCGCGCGACGGCGGGATCGCGATGATCGACGCCCCCACCGGGAGCGGGAAATCGAGCGTCGTCTCAGCCCTCCTCTCCGCCCGCGGCACGAAGAAGGTGGTCGTGGCGGTGCGGACCATCTCACAACTTGCGACATTTATCAGAGAACTCGAACTGGTCAGGAAGGTAAAGCCCACCCTCACCTTTGCATACCTCGTCGGAAAGCGATCGATGTGCCCGCTCGGCGGGGAGGGCGACCCCTACCGGCGGTGCGAGGCGGTCAAGGCCTTTTCCTCATCTTTGATGCGTGAAAGGGCGCAGAAGGGCTCGCTTGTCCCGAACGAGGATCCTGAGATCCAGACACAGATCAGAAAGATGGACCAGGAGCACCCGCTCCTCTGCCCCTACTTCATCAAGAGCCGGGTCTTTGTGAAGGACACCGAGGAAGGTGGCCTGCGGATGGTGCCGTCAGGGGCGCTCCGCGACCGGGCCACCCAGGTGCGGCGCAAAAACATCCTGCCCGAGAACCTCAACGCCTTCTGCCGGGGGCTCTGCCCGTACGAGACGATGATGCAGGCGGCCCGCGGTGCCGACGTCCTCATCTGCAACTTCCACCATCTCTTCAACGACGACGTCAGGGACCAGCTGTACGCCAACCTCGACATCAAACCCGAAGACGTCCTCCTCCTCATCGACGAGGCCCATAACTGCGGGGACGTCGTCGAGGGGATCCAGAGCGTCGTCCTGGAGGCAAGAGTGCTCGAAGGGACGATGACCGAACTGGCCCACCTCTCAAAGCATATGAAGACGGTGAACGCCGTCAGGCAGGTCCTCCCCAATGTCTCGCGCTTCATGGACGACCTCAAGCGCTCGCCCAAAGGCGAGGACTGGTTCGACCCGGCGATCTTCCACCGTATGGCCATCAGGGGCACACTATACAAAGGGCTTGAAGAGGTCGTCGAAGACCTCTCCAGGATCGCCGACCGGGTCTCTGAGAAGAACAAGAACGCCGGGATCTACAAGGAGAGCGCGGTCGAGCAGTTCTCCGAGTTCATGTACCGGGTCTTTCGTGCCGGGGCCGACCCGACCTTCCTCACCCTGTACCGCTCCTCCGAGGGCGAGGTCGAACTTGAGGTGCGAAATATCGACCCAAGCGGGAAGATGCAGGAGATCTGCGAGGCCCATGCCGCCGCGGTCCTCATCTCGGGCACCCTTTCTCCCCTTGACGCCTACATGAAATATTTCTTCGGCGACCTTGAGGTCAGCACCAAGTCCCTCCCGAACAGTTTCCCGCGGGAGAACCGGTTGCTTGCCTGTGCAAACGACGTCACCACCACCTACCGGAAGCGCCGCGATCCCCTGAACACCGAGCGGATCGTCGGCTATATCAGGGCCTTCGCCCAGGCACCCGGCAACCTGGCCATCTACTTCCCCTCATACCAACTCCTCAACACCTATGCCGAGGCCTGCGGGAGCCGGGTCAATGGCAAGAAGGTCTATGTCGAGCCCAGGGAATCGGGCGAGGCGACGGCGACACTGCGCGAGTTCGTCGGTCTCCCTGAGCGGGGGAGGGCCGGGCTCCTCTTTGCGGTCTGCGGCGGCAAGTGGAGCGAGGGGCTCGACTACCGTGGCGAGATGCTGCGCGGGGCGATGGTCGTCGGCCTCCCGCTGGCGCCGTACAACAATGTCCGCCGGATGGTCATCGACTATTACAAGCACAAGTTCGGGCGGGAAGGCGAGTTCATCTCGTACACCCTCCCGGCGATCAACAGGGCCACCCAGGCGCTCGGCCGGGTGTTGCGGACCCCTGAAGACACAGGGGTGCTCGTCTTTGCCGAGCAGCGGTTCCTGGATCCAGGGGTGAAGGACGGCCTCCCCCCCTGGATGCAGCAGGAGATGAAAGAGTGTGGGCTCGAGGAGTTCATGCGCCTGGTGCTCACATGGAAGAAACGGCGGTGAACCGGGGTGCATGAAGGGAGCTGCCCCTTCGGGCTCTGGCACGTGCATGTCGCCTGGGAGGGCGACCTCGTCTCCGGGGTGTGCTTCCTGCGGCACCCGGCCTCGGGCGGGGTGCCGGAGCAGTTCACCAGATACCTTGCCGGCGACGTGACCGGGCTCGACGGGCTCCACTCGGTCGCCGTCGAGGGCGAGAGCCTCTTTGCCAGGATCTACCGGGCAGTGCAGGAGGTCCCGTACGGCGAGACGACGACCTACGGCGAGGTCGCCCGCCGTGTCGGGACCGTGCCGCGGGTCGTCGGCACGGCAATGCGCCTCAACCCCACCCCGCTCGTCGTCCCCTGCCACCGCGTGGTGGCAAAGGACGGGCCCGGCGGGTTCTCTCCCTCTCCTGAGTTGAAGCAGGCACTTCTCTCGATGGAGAAGGGAAAGCGGACATATTAAGAGCCGTGAGTGTCATAATTTATAACGATTCTTCCATGAAAGTGCTGATACTCGGAGCCGGTGCAGTCGGACTCTCCCTTGCCGCCAGGCTCTCTGACTACTGTGATGTCCATGCCGTCTGCAGGCAGCGGCATGCCGATGCGATCGCCGAACGCGGCCTGGTGCTGACCGGGCTCTGGGGCGAGGGGACGCACCACTTCTCGGCCTCTGAGGAGGTGCCTGCAGGCGAGCGCTACGACTACATCTTCATCACCTCCAAGGCACTTGCCACCCGTGCGATCTGCGAGCAGTTCGCCGACGTGATCAAGGACACCGAGACGGTCAGTCTCCAGAACGGGATCGGGAACGAGGAGATCATCGCCGGGTACACCGACCGGGTCATCGGCGGCACGATCATCACCGGGTTCGAGTGGCGGGGCGATGCCCGCGTCCATGTCTCGGTGGTCGGGGGCCCGATGAAACTGGGGCGGTTCCCGGACGGTCCTGACCAGAAGGTGGAGGCTCTTGTCGCCCTCGTCGAGCAGGCCGGGGTTCCGGTCGAGGGGAGCGACCATATCAAGGGCGATCTCTGGGCGAAGACCCTGTACAACTCCTCGCTCAACCCGCTGGGCGCCCTGATGAATGTGCCGTACGGCAAACTCCTCCACCCGATGCCCTGGGGGATCATCGAGCACGTGGTCAGGGAGGCCTATGCCGTGATGGACAGGGAGGGCGTCCGCGTCCCCTGGAAGACGGCCGACGACTACCTCGCCTATCTCCATGACGTCCAGGTGCCGAGCACCGCCGAGCACCATGCCTCCATGCTCCAGGACATCATGCATGGGCATCTGACCGAGATCGACTTCATGAACGGGGAGATCGCGGCCAGGGCACGAAAATATGAACTTGATGCCCCCTACAATGACTGCATCACCAGGCTGATGCACTTCCGCGAGTCGCTCCTGGAGCAGTGAGGAATGAGAACCGGGATCGTGCTGGTGGGCGGGGAGGCGCGCCGGGCCGGCGGGGTGGAGAAATATTTCTTCGAGGTCTGCGGCCAGACGTTCATCGACCGTCTTCTTGGGACGCTCAGGGAGGTCGTCGACGAGATCGTCATCGTCGCCAGGGACAGGGAGCAGTGCACGCGCTTTGCTGAATACCAGGACGTCCGGTGCATCGAGGACCTGCGAAAGGGGATGGGCCCCATCGGCGGGCTCCATGCCGGGGCCCTTGCCGCCCATGGCGATGAACTCTTTGTCGTGGCCTGCGATATGCCCTGCATCAACGGGAAGGTGATCGAGGGGCTCTTCAGGATGATGGAGGGTTACGACGCCGCGATCCCCTGCTGGAACAGGGAGATGCTCGAACCGCTCCATGCGGTCTATCGCCGTTCCGCCCTTCTCGAATACCTCCGCGAGCACGAGTCCCGCTCGCTGCGGGCGATGATCGAGGCTCTCCACCCCCGCTATGTCCCTGCCGAGTCGTTCAGGCCGGTCGACCCCGACCTCCTCACCTTCATCAATATCAACCATATCAGCGATCTCGAAGAGTTCAGGGCTGAGATTGAGCACCGGTTGTGAGGGTGCGATTATTTTCGGCTTTGTAGAAATCCTTCGGCTCTCTCTCTGGCGGGGGGCTGGCCGCCCCCTGAACCCCCCGCCACACGATAGGTCGAGGACGGCAGCACTCTCTTTATGGTCATCTATTCTGCCTTCCCGACCCTATCGTGGCGCGGGGGTGCGGGCGGCACTCGCCCCCGGCGAGAAGATGGGGGAAGGTGGGCGACACACATCCCCCACAATAGGTGAGGGTTTACCATGAAAATGATCCAGAAGATCACCTTTCCGGATTTCCGTAATGGTTTGAGACCTCCAAACACCTTCTGGACCGATACGAAGATTTCGGATACATCTTCCGAATGATCAGGCCTCTGCCTCCCTGACCCAATCGCAATCCCGGGGGTCCGGGGGCGCCGCCCCCGGCGCAAGGATATGGGAAAGCATAATGATCCGACGTGCCGCCCCAAATCGTCGAGATTTCACTGCCATCTTGCGCCGGAGGAAACCCCCCGGACCCCCACGACGAAGATACCCGAGGGGCGGCGATGGAACACGATCCCCACCGATTCTCCTCTCTTGAAAAAGAGCAATCAAGCGACGGAATATTTTCATCCCGTATGCTTGAGCCAGAGGTTCATGCCCGATTCTACGAAGAAAACAGGCAGAGTGCTCCCCACTTCAGTGGGGAGGTGAATGCCGTCCTCTGATAACATTATGTAAGCAAAATACCAATATGGCCGTACAATGCTTAGGGCATATCGGTATCGGCTCTATCCCACAAAGTCTCAGGTTACTCTTCTTGAGCAGACGCTTGAGATATGTCGGTGGGTCTATAACGATACGCTTGCATTGCGGAAGAACGCCTGGGAAGAGGAACAGCGTTCAATTTCTCTCTATGAGACGAACAAGATCCTGACGCAGTGGAAGAAAGAACGACCTGATCTGAAACAGGTCTATGCTCAAACTCTCCAGAATGTTCAAATGCGCGTGGATCTTGCCTTCAAAGCGTACTTCCGGCGGGTGAAAGCAGGGGAAAAACCAGGCTATCCCAGGTTCAAGGGGAAAGGACGATACGACAGTTTTACGTACCCTCAAGGTCCGAAAGGAGGGTTTAAGTTCAATGGGGGCCGCCTCCATCTCTCAAAGATCGGAGACGTGAGGATCGTCCTCCACCGCTCTATCGTGGGAACGATCAAGACCCTCACTATCAGACGTTCATCAACCGGGAAATGGTACGCTTGCTTCTCGGCCGAGTGTGATCCCGCTCCTGCACCGCAGAAGGAGACCGTCGTCGGGATCGATGTGGGTCTTGAGTCCTTCGCCACCCTCTCGAACGGAGAGAAGATCGAGAACCCACGGTTCTTCCGTACCGACCAGAAGGCCCTTGCGAGAGCGCAGAGGAAACTCTCGAAGGCAGAGAAGGGTACACCCGAACGGAAGAAAGCCCGAAAGATCGTCGCACACATTCACGAACGGATCGCCAACAGAAGGCTCAATTTTGCTCACCAGACTTCCCGGAAGTTGGTGGATCGGTTTGGTACGATTGTGTTCGAGGATCTGAACATCATAAAAATGGAACAGAACCACCATCTGGCAAAAAGCATTGCAGATGTTGCCTGGAATCAGTTCATCACGATCACCGAGAGCAAAGCGGAGGATGCTGGCTCACGCGTGGTCCTGGTGAACCCCAGAAACACGTCTCAGCAATGTTCCAGGTGTGGCATGATCGTCGCAAAGGCGCTTTCTGATCGTGTTCATTCCTGCCCGCATTGCGGGTTGGTGATGGATCGTGACCAGAACGCGGCGATCAATATTATGAGATTGGGACTGCAATCTCAGGGGTAACATCCCAGGATGCCCCTGACTTCAGTCGGGGGAGCAGTCACAGAGCAGTCATTTTGGTTTTGTAGTCGGCATGAAACCTGGACTCAAGCATGCGGGATGAAAATTTTCTGAGCAGCGCTTCAGCGTGTGGGTGGATCTCTATCCTTCTTCTGACAGGCCATCTTGAAGATACGGATTCATCGCCACCCCTCGGCTATCTTCGTTGTGGGGGGGGTCCGGGGGGTGCAACCCCCCGGCGCGAGATGATGGGGGAGGTTCTGCGATGAGGGTGACGCGTCTGGATCATCACGCCTTCCCACACCACCATGCCGGGGGCTCTGCCCCCGGACCCCCGGGACGAAGATAGGGCGGGGAAGGCTGAAGAAAAGATCCTGAATGCCGGAATGCCGTCCCCCATCTATCTTCATGGCCATGATGGGGGCTCTCCCTCCGGTGGGAGAGAACACTCCGGCATTCCTCGTTTTTTTGCCGGGGCATTCGTTCTGGTCGACGTGCGTTCCCTCATCTTCTCGTCGGGGGCGAGTGCCGCCCACTCCTATCCTTATGATATGGGGGTCCGGGTCTCCCGAACCCCCGCTGGTGGCGATAGACGGAGATCATCGATCGGTAGATCGGGAGTGAGGAGAGTTCCTCTCTTATCTTCTGTTTGCTGTCCCCCTTCTATCCTCATGATACGAGGGTTCGGGTCTCCCGAACCCTCGCCGCCAGCGATAGGCAAGGATAGCAAAATGATGAAGCCGAGAGGATGCTCTTCTTGCTCTTCCGGTTTGTCTTTTGCCCTTCATCTTGAGGTAAAGGGGGTTGTTCGGTGGGCCCCGGCCCCCTGAACCCCGCCCTGATGGCGATTGGCGTGGGACCGCAGAATGGCAGATCATGAGCGGTCTTGTTCCTTCTCTCTTCAACGATGAACCGTCCCGCTCCTATCCCCACAATACGAGGGTTCAGGTCTCCCGAACCCTCGCCGGATGGCGATAGAGGGGGAAGCGAGAGATCGAAGACAACCGCTCCGCTCTACCCCACCGCGCTCAAAAATAAAAAAAGGAAGTACTGCTCACTCTTCTGTTTTCTTCGCCCACGGGAAGACGACCTTGCTGCCGGTGGCGTCCCGTGCATAGCGCCCGAACTCAGACTCCAGGAGGTCGGCGCCGGTGAAGACCGGACCGTCCCGGCAGACCCGCAGGCCGTGGGGGTCGGTGGCGCACGAACCGCAGACCCCGATCCCGCACTTCATGTAGCGGTGGAGCGAGAACTGGCCGCGGTCGGCGACGCCGGCGGCATGGAGACGTTCGAGCACCTTGAGCATCATGATCTCGGGGCCGCAGACGCATATGTGGTCGTAGTCCTCCAGGTCGATCTCGTCCATCAGGTCGGTGACCACCCCGTGGTGGCCGGCCGTGCCGTCGTCGGTGGCGATCTTCAGGTTGGAGGAGGCGTTGATCACCGGGGCGAAGAGGAGTTCGTCGGCGGTCCGCGCCCCCAGGAGGAAGGTGCTCACCTTCCCCTCCACCGCAAGGTGAAGGAGGGGGGCGGCCCCGACCCCGCCGCCGATGGCCAGGGTCTTGCCGCTCACCGTGAACCCGTTCCCGAGCGGGCCGCGGATCCCGAGGGAGTCGCCGGGCTTGAGCCCAAATATCGCCGTCGTGGCGTCGCCGACCTGCTGGACCGTGATCGAGGTCGCCGAGGAGAGAGCCATCGGCACCTCGTCGACGCCAGGCACCCAGACCATCACGAACTGGCCGGGTGAGGAGGGTATGGCGGGCTCGAAGTAGAAGGTCCGCACCGACGGCGTCTCCTCGACGACCGCCTTGACCGTCACCCGCACCGGGAGCATCGGGAGGTCAGACATGGTGCGCCGCCCCCACGATCTCCTCGGCCGCCACCCCGTCGCCGGAGTACAGCCCGCGTGCGATCTGCTCGAAGACCCGCACATCGTCGACGACCGCGCTTCCGACCTCGACGGCCTGCGCGCCGGCCATCATCATCTCGACGACGTCCTCAGCCGTCGACACCCCGCCGCACCCGATGATCGGGACCGAGCAGGCCTCGTAGAGGTCCCAGACGCACTTCACTGCGATCGGGAAGATCGCCTTGCCAGAAAGCCCGCCGCTCCGGTATCCCAGGACCGGGCGGCGCATCTCGGTGGAGATCCGCATCGCGCGCACGGTGTTGACCGCCACGATCGCGCTCGCCCCGCCCTTCTCGGCGGCCAGGCCGATGGTGGTGATGTCGGTGACATTTGGGGTGAGTTTCACCCAGACCGGCAGGCCATGGGAGGCCACCGCCCGCGTGCACTCGAGCACCATCTCAGGGTCGGTCCCGATCGCCGCCCCATAGCCGGCGGCATGCGGGCAGCTCACATTCAGTTCAAAGCCGCGGGCCGTTCCTGTCCCGGCAAACCATCCGGCGACCTCCTTGAAGTCGTCCGGGTCCTTGCCATAGATGCTCACGACCACAGGATCGTCCTTGAGGGGTTCGATCTCATCCACAAACTCCTTTGAGGGGTTTGGCAGCCCCATCGCGTTGAGCAGCCCGCCCTCGGTCCTGACCAGGCAGGGACCGTGGTGCCCGGGGTTTGGTTCTGGGCCGATGGACTTGGTCACCACGCCGCCCGCCCCGAGCCTGAGCATCCGTTTGAGGGACGCACCGGTCGTCCCGAGCACTCCGGCCGCGAGGAGGAGATGGTTGTGAAGAGCGACCCCGCCGACCGTTATTTCGCCAGGTTGGAGGGTAATCATCCAGAAGAGATTGTGGTTATTTATTATTAGCATACCCATAGAAGAGATCATATGAGCAGCCTCGCAGTGATCGGAACCGGCCGGGTCGGGGGTGAAGTCGCATTTCTCGCCGCAGCATTGGGGCTTGCGGACGAGCTCATACTCTGCGACGCCGTCAAGCCTCTTGAACGCGCGCAGGTTCTTGATATCAGTCATGCCGCCTATGATGTTACCATCGAGACCGATCCCGCCCGCCTGAGGGACGCAGACGTCTGTGTCTTCACCGCAGGACGGCCCCGCACCCCTGACGTGAAGACCAGGGCCGACCTCCTTACCGTCAACCTCCCGGTCCTCGACGACTGCTGCCGGGCGTTGAAGGGGTTCGGGGGCGTCCTGATCACGGTCACCAACCCCATGGACGTGAACAACTATCTCTTCTCCGGCTGTCTTGACCTGGAGCCTTCCAGGTGCGTCGGGTTCGGCGGCCAGCTCGACAGCGCCAGGTTCGCCCTCAGGCTTGCAAAGGAGGGGATCGCGGACACCCCGGCCATGGTCCTCGGCGAACATGGGGAACATCAGGTTCCGGTCTTCTCCAGGTTCGGGACCAAGGTGCCGGTCGAGAAGCGCGAGGCGGTGCTCGCCTCCCTCCGCGGGGCGAGCATGGAGGTGATCAAGGGCAAGGGCGGCACGGCCTTTGGTCCTGCGGCCCATATCACGAGGCTTGCCGATGCGGTCCTTTCCGACCGGCGGGACGAGGTCGTCCCGTGCTCGTGCATCGTCGACGGCGAATATGGTCTCTCCGGCCTCTCCATCGGCCTCCCGGCCAGGGTTGGGGCCGAGGGGATCGAGGAGATCGTCGAGTGGGATCTCGACAAATGGGAGACGGCAAAACTGAACGAGGCTGCCGGCTTCATCAAGAAACTTTGCAGGGACGCGTAATGACGGAAAAACAGGCGACGCTCTTTGGCCCGGCTGAGGCCGGGGCCGGAGCGGGGGGGATCAGGTGTGCGATCAACCAGGTGGAATACAATCTCTCGGGTGTGGGCCCGGTCATCCACGTCTTCGGGCGGGAACCTGACGGCCGTGCGGTCCATATCCAGGTGACCGGGTTCAGGCCGTACCTCTATGCCCCAGCCGAGGAGGTGGCCGACCTGTCCTCTCTCCCTGATGAGGTGACCGATCAGGACGAGGAGGTGTACCGCTCGATCAAGGGCGAGGCCCTGACCAGACTCTATACCCGCAAACCGACTGACGTGCGGAATGTTCGTGACCGTTTCAGTCGCCACTACGAGGCCGACATCCCGTTTGCGACGCGCTACCTCATCGATGCCGGGCTGACCGGGGGGCTCGAGGTCCTGGCCGAGGTCGTCGAGTACACCGAGGTGGCGCCGGCCGAGGTCGACGCCCCGGCCCGTCTCTGTTTCATTGATATCGAGTGCGAGGACGAGCGCGGCTTTCCCGAGACCGAGCGGGACGCGATCATCTGCATCACCTGCTGGGACTCTTTCGAGCAGGACTATACCACCTTCCTCTACCTTGCGGACGGGACGCCCGCCACCTTCTCGGAGACCTGGGAGAAGACGAACGGGTGCCTCTGGAAAGGCGACGCCCGCCACACTCTCTGCCCTTACGAGACCGAAGAAGCGATGCTCCACGCCTTTGTCGCCTATATCAGGGAACGCGACCCCGATATCCTCTCGGGCTGGAACTTCACCGACTTCGACCTCCCCTACATTGTCAAACGGATGAGCGCCCTCGGGCTCAGGCCGACCGACCTCTCCAGGCTCCCTGGCCTGACCGAGCGGACGGCCGTGCGGGGAAGGACGGTCTTTGACCTCCTCACCGCCTACCGCAAACTTCAGCCCAGCCAGAAGGAGTCGTACCGCCTCGATGCCGTCGCCGCCGACGAGGTCGGGGAGCGGAAGGTCCGCTACACCGGGACGATCAGCGACCTCTGGCGGGACGACCCCGAACGGCTCGTCGAGTACAACTGCACCGACGTCGAACTCTGCGTCAAGATCAATGAGAAGAACGACATCGTCGATTTCTACCGGATGATCGCGCGCTATGTCGGCGTCCCCCTCGACCGGACCCTCAACTCCTCCAATGTCATCGACATCTACATCCTGCGCAGGGCCCATGACCGGTTTGTCCTCCCTTCCAAGGGGCATGTCCTGGCCGACGAGTTCGAGGGCGCCACGGTCTTTGAGCCGACGCTCGGCGTGAAGGAGAACGTGGTGGTCCTGGACCTTAAGTCGCTGTACCCGATGGCGATGATGACCATCAACGCCTCGCCTGAGACGAAGGACCAGGCCGGTGAACTGGTCGCCCCGAATGGCGTGCGGTTCAGGCGGCACCCCGACGGCCTCACCAGGACGATCATCTCAGAACTGATGGCCGAGCGCGATTTATTCAAGGCGCGCCGGAACGAGCACCCGTACGGCTCGCCCGAATACCGTCTCCTCGACCTCCAGCAGGGGGTCATCAAGGTGATCATGAACACCTATTACGGGGTCTCGGGCTACTCGCGGTTCAGGCTGTACGACCGGGAGATCGGGGCGGCGGTCACCTCGGTGGGCCGGGCGATCATCAAACACACGCGCGACGTCATCACCTCGATGGGCTACGAGGTGCTGTACGGCGACACCGACTCGTGCATGGTCGAACTCCCGCAGGCCCCCCTCGAAGAGACGATCGCGCGGGCCCGCGAGATCGAGAAACGCCTCAACGAGAGTTATGAGACATTTGCGAAAGAGACTCTCAACGCCGACCAGAACTACTTCTCCATCAAGTTCGAGAAGGTCTATGCTCGCTTCTTCCAGGCAGGCAAGAAGAAACGGTACGCCGGCCACCTGGTCTGGAAGGAAGGGGTCGAAGCGGACACCGTCGACATCGTCGGCTTTGAGATGCGGCGCAGCGACTCCCCGCAGGTCACCCGCAAGGTCCAGGAGGAGGTGATTGCCATGATCCTCAGGGGTGCCCCGCTCGCGGAGGTGAAGACCTATCTCGGCGAGGTGATCAGGACGTACCGCAAGGGGGGGTACTCTCTGGACGAGGCCGGGATCCCTGGCGGGATCGGGAAGGCTCTTGAGGACTACGAGATAAAGGACGCCCATATCAGGGGGGCGATCTACTCGAACACCTATCTTGGCACCGACTTCAAGCGGGGAAGCAAGCCCAAACGGATCTATATCAAACAGGTGACCGGGAAGTACCCGCAGACCGACGTGGTCGCCTTTGAGTACGCCGACCAGGTGCCCCCCGAGTTTGTCGTCGACTGGGAGACGATGCTCGAGAAGACGATCAAGCAACCGATCGCCCGGATCATCGAACCACTGGGATGGACCTGGACCGATGTCGACCCTTCGAGGACGACGCTCTTCGACTTTGCGTGAGGAGAGATGGTGATGATAGAGGGTGTCGGTCTGGTCTTCATACTCTTTGTGCTCCTCAATCTCTACACCGCGTATCTCTTCTGGAGCGACAAGAAGAAGGCGATCGACGGCAGGTGGCGGACTTCTGAGGATATGCTTGTTGCATTCTCGTTCCTGGGACCGTTCGGGGCCTGGTGGGCGATGCAGCACTACCGGCACAAGACGCAGAAGATGAAGTTCAAGTTGGTGCCGGTCTTTGCGCTCCTCCATATGGCGGTGGCGGTGGGGGCGCTGTACCTGGTGCTGGGCGGGGCCTGGTGAGAGGGGGGACCCCATCGGATCGGTGTACCTCTCTCTATTTTCATGCCAGAGGCGTTGCCCTGTCACAAGGAGATGGATCAAAGATCGATCCTTTCACGCCTGATCATCTTCTGGATAATATTCCTGACTGTTCTTCATCAAGAGAGAGGATCATTCGGCCCTGATCCCGATCGGTCTGTCGCCCCCACTTCTCCTCGGTCGTGGGGAGTCTCAGGGGACCTGTCGAGACCTTTGATCATCACGCTCCTCAAGACGAAACAATGGACAGGAACACAGGCCATCGCCGCCCCCCCCATGACCGAGGATAGGCAGGGTCGGCGATGGAACAGGATCCACATCGATTCTCCTATCTTATAAATGAGTGATCAAGCAACGGGAAGTTTTCATCGCGTATGCTTGAGCCCAGGTTCACGCTGGATCCTACAAAGTCCGATCGAAAGGCTTTTCCAGAGCCAAAAAACGATCTCTTTTATTTCTCATACGTGAATGGATCAATTGGTCACCCCCCATGAATCCCTACCAGAACGATGAATTTCAGGACCGATTTCAGATCATCCTCGAATTCCTGAAGAGGCAACACCCGCGGAAGATGTCCATATCCGCCATTGCCAGAGAACTCGAGATGAACCGCGGTTCGGTCTCCAAATATCTTGAAATTCTTCTGTCAAAGGGGTATGTGACAATGGAACCCTTTGGGAGGTCGAAGTTGTTCACCTCATCAAAGCAGATTTTTTATTCCGACCTCCTTGACCGCCTCTCCTTTGCTATTGTGATCCTGGACACCAGTCTGCATGTCGTCACGGTCAACAAGAGTTTTATCACCTTTTTCGAGCTCAATAAAGGGCGAAACATTGTTGGAAACTGTCTCTATGATCTGGGACTGGGCCTCTTTGACGACCAGTCCATCAGGAAAAACATTGAGAGGTTACGGCACCGGGACACCTTTATCACTGAGATGCAGTACATCGACGAGAAAACCAGACAACTATATTTCATCGAGTTCGCCCCGATCATCTCTCAGGTCGGGGACCAGGGGATCATGATCACGTTGCGGGACGTGACCGAGTGGAAGAAGACCGAGGTCGCCCTGAAAAATAGTGAGACGAAGATCAGGACAATTTTTGAGACTGTCCCGAGCGGGATTGTCTTCTTTGGGGACGACGGCACCATCCTCAATGCGAACAAGGCGTCTCTCCATATCCTTGGACTCAGGAACTTTCAAGAACTGAAAAATCAGTCCATTTTCGATATCTCCTGTTATCGGAAAAAATTGCTCGACCTGGTCGGTGCGGGGAAGGTGGCGGAGACCGAATTGGCCTGCGACTTCGATCGGTTACGCCATGAGGACCTGCTCCCGACGACGAAGTCGGGGATTGCATATTTTTATGTGGTTTTTGCACCACTCCTGACCGAAGGAGGCGGCACCCCTCGTGAGTTCGCGATCCTGTTCAGGGACATCACCTCAGAAAAATTGTCTGAGATAGACCTCACCTTCAAGGAGATCAGATACCGGTCGTTCTTTGAGAATGCGTGCAACGGCGTCCTGATCTATGAACCGATCGAGGACGGCAGGGATTACCTCTTCAAAGATATCAACAGGGCGACCGAGACCATCCTCGGGGTTGAGAAAAAGGATCTGATTGGGAAGAAACTCTTTGAAGAATTTCCCGATCTCCCTGACCCCGAGGTGCACGACGCCCTGGTGAGGGTGTTGAAGACGGAGGTGCCTGAGTTCCTTTCCCCCCTTCAGTACAGGAGAGGGAAAGATTCGCCCTGGCTCTCGCACTATATCTTCAAACTCCCATCTGGAGAGATCGCCTCATTTATGGTCGATGTCTCTGAGGAGGTTCGAGAGAAAGTCGCTTCACGGGTACACCCGTGTGATGTTTGTAGAGTGGAAAATTATTGCGATATATAATCATTCCTCTTATTGTTCGTCAATGCTGGGGCATGGCCACTGCCTCCTGATCGTCGGCAATCGCCTCATTCTAAAGATCCCCTGGGAGATCATATCTTTTCGAGTGGGCATAGCGCATGAGGGGAACTGTGCCGGGTACCAGGAGGGATCAGACAGATGGCGTATTGTCGATCAATAATGGGATGATATATATAGGCGCACAGAGAGTTCCCTGTGTGGATGTCATGTCCACATCAAAACAGATCGTAAAGAGCCATATATGGGATAGAATGGCTGTGTCCCTCCCTCTATGCATGTGGTGATGCAGGAGAGCCGTGGCCAGTTCTACACCACCCACGATCTTACCCCTTATGAGGTATCAAAATTTGGGTTTGATCTTTCCTATCCCATATCTGGAGACCTGAACGTGATCTGTTGGAGGTCTAGATTATGGAAACAAAAATTGGCTACTTTGCATCTCTTGAGCAGTATAGGCCCATGGATGCCCTTGAACAGTCGGTACGAGCAGAAAAAGTAGGTTTTGATTCGATCTGGGCAGACGATCACTTCCACCCCTGGTACCATGACAACGCGCAGTCCGCCCAGGCATGGGCGTGGATGGGGGCCGCCCTCCAGGCAACCAAGGATATCTTCTTCTCCACCTGTATCACCTGCCCGATCATGCGGTATAACCCGGCGATTGTGGCCCAGACTTTTGCCACCCTCCGCCAGATGTACCCTGGTCGGGTCGGCGTGGCTGTCGGTGCGGGCGAGGCGATGAACGAAGTGCCGGTCACCGGCGAGTGGCCGACAGTCCCGGAGCGGCAGGAGATGACTGTTGAAGCCGTCGAAGTGATGCGAAAACTCTGGGAGAGCGACACCCCGGTCACCTTCAAAGGCGACCACTTCACGCTCGACAAGGCTTTCCTGTACACCAAACCAGACGATGAGGTTCCCCTCTACTTCAGTGGCATGGGCCCCAAGGGTGCGAAACTTGCTGGGAAGTATGGGGACCACCTCATGACCGTCGCCGCCGATACCAATACCCTCAAGGACGTCACCATCCCGAAATTTGAGGAAGGAGCCCGTGAGGCCGGGAAAGATCCGTCTAAGATGGAGCACGCCATGCTCATCTGGTACTCGGTCGATCCCGACTATGACAAAGCCGTCGAGGGCAACCGGTTCTGGGCAGGGTGTCTTGTCCCTTCCATGTTCAAGTACAAGGTCTATAGCCCGAAGGAAGTCCAGCTCCACGCCAATCTTGTCCACTCCGACGTCATCAAAGAGAACTACATGTGCGCGACCGACGCAGAAGGGATGATCAAAGAGATCGAGCGTTTCAAGGCGGCTGGAATTAATCATTTCTGTCTTGGCAACTCCAGCCCGGACGTGAACTTCGGCATCGACGTCTTCAAGGAGGTCATCCCCGCGGTCAAGGACTGACCTCCTGGTCTCTCTTCTTTTTTAATCTGAATGAGATCAGGTGAATCCCATGGAAAAACCAGATCATGGCGAGGCCTTCGCGAACGGCGCCACCTTCACCCCGACCGGAACGGTCGTCTCCAGGGACGTGTCCTGGATCGAGCACCCTGCATGGCCAGGGGTCGCTCTCAAAGACCTCATGACAAAGAGTGATACCGGTGAAGCGTTCGGGTATCATCTGGTCAGGGTCGATGAGGGGTGCGAGGTCGGTGTCCACGCCCACCCGGACGAGTGGGAATGGAACGGTGTCCTGGCAGGAGAGGGATCCTTCTTCTTTGAGGAACATGAGATTCCCTTCACCACAGGCGCCTCCTTTGTGACACCGCCTGGTGTCGACCATCGAGTCTGTGCCACCGGTGGAGAAGTGCTCCTTCTTGCCCTCTTCATCCCCGGCCCAGGCTGAACGAACATGGGTCGTTGACCCTGTCCTCACACCTCTGACCGCGGTATGGAGTCATGCCAGGGGGACGTGACCCTGCGGCACGTCCCCCTGGTGGCCGTCCCCCGTACCCATTCTATGCCCGAAGGTGCGTCCGGCGGTGCGCGCACGCCCCCGATTTCGAGTTTCTACACATCTCTCATACTCTTGTGAATCCACCCTGACGCCCTCTTTTCCTGGGTTTGAGTGTGGAGATCTCTTTTTTGCTCTGACGTCCCCATCCGAAATTCTCAAAAAACCTCCGGGAAAATAGTAGTGGTCGCCTGATGAGCATAGAACTCCTGATTATCCTGCTGTACCTCGCCCTGATGCTTGCAATAGGCTTTTTTGTCCAGCGCCGGGGTGCGGTCGAGACCTCGAAGGGTTACCTGGTTGCAAACCGGAATGTCGGTCCTCTCCTGATTGGGGGCACCCTTTTTGCCACCTTCTGGGGCGGGGGCACCCTTCTTGGTGGGGCCGGTGCGGCGTACGATGGGCATCTCCTTGCCACCATCGCCGACCCCTGGGCCTCGGGTATCACGCTTCTCCTGATGGCGGCGTTCTTCGTCACCATCTTGCGGAAGATGAAGATCGCCTCGCTGGGGGAGATGTACTATCTCAGGTACGGGATGAAGGGCTCGCTTGTCGCCTCCGTCCTCTCCCTGCCCACCCTTATCTTCTGGACCTCGGTCCAGATCCTGGCCATCGGCAAGATCCTCAACGTCCTCATCGGCCTCCCGGCCATGGAGAGCGCGGTCTTTGCCGGGCTGATCGTGATCATCTACACCTATCTTGGCGGGATGCTCGCGGTGATCATCACCGACAACATTCAGATGGTCCTGATCCTCCTCGGGCTTGCCATCCTCATCCCGACCGGCATCTCCTATGTCGGTGGGCTCGACGCCCTTGCGGCCAACACTCCCGAGGACTTCTGGTCGGTCCTCCCTGACGACGCCTCGCCGAGCGGGATCGGGTGGACCCTCACCGGGATCATGGCCTGGTTTGCGGCCTGGTGCGGGATGGGTCTTGGGAGCCTTGCCTCTCTGGACATCTCGCAGCGGGTCTTCTGTGCACGGGACGATAAAGCGGCCAGGCAGGGACTTCTCTTCGGGACCGGACTGTACTGGGTCGCGGGCCTCGGCCCCATCGTCCTTGGCCTGGTCGGGATCGTGATGGTGAACACCGGGCTCATCGACGGGGCGCTCCTGGCGCAGGACCCCGAACTGATCGTCCCCTACCTTGCCAAGACCCTTCTTTCCCCCTGGATGATGGCCCTCTTTGTCGGCTCGCTGGTGGCGGCGATCATGTCCACGGCGAGTTCGGCGATCTTTGCCGCGGCGGCGGTCATCTCGACCAACTTCATCCACGGGGCGGTCTCGGACCGCAGGCACCAGGAGCGGAGGGTGCTGCGGATCACCAGGCTCCTGGTCGTCGCCATCGGTCTGCTCTGTATCGGGATCAGTTTCACCGCTACGGGAGTCTATGACCTGATGATCTTCGGGTTCACACTCCTTTTTGCCTGTCTCTTCTGGACGGTGGTCTGCGGGCTCTTCTGGAAGCGGGCGAACGCACCCGGGGCGATCGCCTCGATGCTTGGCGGGTTCGTCACCACCCTTGTCGGGATCGCCGCCCTCTCTCTTCAGGAGGGGG
This sequence comes from Methanofollis sp. W23, assembly GCF_017875325.1. Taxonomy (NCBI): domain Archaea; kingdom Methanobacteriati; phylum Methanobacteriota; class Methanomicrobia; order Methanomicrobiales; family Methanomicrobiaceae; genus Methanofollis; species Methanofollis sp. W23. The sequence goes on from NZ_JAGGMN010000001.1 coordinate 316,392, forward strand.
CGTTCACGCTTGTCCCGCCCGACAACGAGTGGACGGTCTTTTTCACCTTTGTCCCGACGGCGGTGGCAGGGGTGGCGATGGTTGTCGTCTCGGTCCTGACCCAGACCTCCCACCCGCCGGTGCCGCTCAGGGATACCGACGGCAATGTCCTGAAATGGCCCGAACTTGCCGAGCAACCGGTGATTGTCAGGCGTGAGCCGGACGGCTGCCCGGTGGCCGCGGTGGCGGTGGGGGGCACACCGCATGCCCATGAAGAGGAGTGACCCCTCCTCTCTATTTTTGGGCGTTTAGGGCGTGGAGAATCACTTCGCTGTACTCTCGCACCGGTGAGAGACCTCCCGGAACCTTCCATGCGAGGAAAGGCGGGGTGGCACGATTGTTCGGGTTCTGTTTGCTCAACTCACACCTGCCTTCCCGGCTCAATCTTCATCCCTGGGAAACGGGTGAGAGCACGTTTGAGAGGGCCCGGAGGTCTTTGCGGTGCGACTGAAAGGAGCATAAGAAGATCTCTGACCTCAGGAGAGCCCCAGGCACGAAGGTGCGGGGAGGCAGGTGCGTCATGTTCAACCAGGAATTGGGAATGGGTTCTCCTGAACCATTTTCTCTGGAGATCATACCAGAATCTCCGGTCCTCCCTGGGGAGAAGATAGTGACGGATGATGATGGAGAGAACCCGCCAGGCAAGGGTTTAGATCCAAATGATCCCGAAGATTTTGCATGAGGATTTGATCACACCAGGTTCTCTCATGACTGATATCTTTTAGAAAGATACGGCCTCCTCCTATCTTCATCCTGGGGTCAGGGGGTAGCGAATGATAATGAGTTCGAGAAAATCTTTGATTTTCAGGGAAGATAGGGGAAGGCGTGATGATCAGGCGGCCGCTCCCATCGCAGGTTTTCACCGCCATCTTGCACTGGGGGGTGACTCGGAACACCTGCGTATCCTCCTGCTTGTTATCACTCGCATCTCGAAGATCGGCTCTGTAGAAACCCTCTGGATCTCTCTCTGGCGGGGGGCCTGGCCGTTCGAAAATTGGAAATTATCTCAAGCTCGCTGGCGCTCGCCCCCCCCAACCCCCCCACCTCACGAGGTCGTGGACGGCAGTCTTTCTTCAGGGAAGTCGAATATGCCTTCCCCGGCCCTATCATCATCCGGGGGCAGGGCCCCCGGCACGAAGAGGTGGAAAGGTGGGTGAGTCATGCTCACACCAGGAATAGGCGAGGGGTTCTACAGAGCCATTTCTTCAGGTGCTCGCGTGTTCAGAGAGGTCGTAGAGGTAGACGTCGCGGTTTCCATTCCTCTCGTCGGTCCAGACGATGAGGTCGCCGCTGATCGCCGGTTCGTACTGGTCGGCCTTGTCGTCGGTGACCTGCTCCTCCTCTCCAGTTCCGAGGTCATAGAGGTAGACGTCGCGGTTCCCATTCCTCTCGTCGGTCCAGACGATGCGCTCGCCGCTGATCGCCGGTTCGTACTGGTCGGCCTCGTCGTCGGTGACCTGCTCCTCCTCGCCGGTGGCGAGGTCGTAGAGATAGATGTCGCGGTTCTCGTTTCTCGTGTCGGTCCAGACGATGAGGTCGCCGTCAAATGCCGCCTCGTACTGATCGGCCTCGTTGATGGTGAGTCTGGTCTCCTCCCCGGTGGTGAGGTTGCCAAGATAGATGTCGGCGTTCCAGTACCTGGTGTCGGTCCAGACGACCCGGTCGCCGGAGAGTGCAGGATACCCCTGGAAAGGAATGCTCTCGGTGACCGGCGTCTCGTTGCCCATGCGCAGGTCGAAGAGATGGACATTGACATTGAGGGTCCGCACGTCGGCCCAGGCGATCCGCTCACCCTCGACCACAGGGTCGCCCTGGACGCCAGGGTCGTCGGTGACCCTGGTCTCTTCGCCGGTTCTGAGGTTGTAGAGATAGATGTCCTCCTTCCCATGGCGGGTGTCGGCCCAGACGACCCGCGTCCCGGAGATGACAGGGCTGTACTGCCTCTCTGGCCCGTCGGTGACCCGGGTCAGGTTCCCGCTCGTGAGGTTGTAGAGATAGATGTCCTCGTTCCCGTTGCGCGTGTCGGTCCAGACAATGCGGTCGCCCTCGACCGCCGGCATATATTGGTCGGCCTCGTCGTCGGTGACCTGCCGCTCGACTTCCTCCATCCCAGTTGCCTGCATGGCAAGCAATGCTGCAGGTACCAGGACGAGCACCGCGATAATCATGTATCGTCTTCTCATCATCGTCCCCCCCGTATTCATGATCAAAAGAGAGCGTAATTGGGCTTCAGAGACCTGGAGTCCCGGCCCGGTCCCTCTCTCCTGGTCCGCCCTATGCGATGCCGAAAAATAAAGGTTGGGTTCTATGGCTTTGTAAAATCCGGCATGAACCCCCCGCTCACGCATACGCGATGAAAATATTTGTAGGTCGAACCGAAGTGCCGTCTCTGCCTCATCGTGGTCCTGGGCCCCGGTAGAAGCGAGCGTGAGAAAGCCGGAGGCGTTCGAAGAAATCCAGGCGAGAAGATATGGGTGCCCCTCTCTCTCAATCGCAACAGAGGAACAGGAAAATAGTGTTCAATCAACGCCCCCCGACCCCCAGGTAAAGAGGGGGCCGGAAAGGCAGAGTGGATGACTATGACGAGAGTGCCGCCATCCATTGCCTCTCTTCGAAGCCATCCCCTCGCACCCTGTGGAGGGGCTCTACAAAGTTGTTATGTCTACGTTTCAGGCCTGCTCTTCGAGAGTGAAGAGGACCGAGGGCAGGGCCCTGGCCCAGTTCCTGATCGCCGTCCAGTCCCTGGCGTCTCCAGGGGCGGCCCTGGCCATCTTCATGATCTGGAGGTCGCTCGTGCTCATCCCTTCGGGGTCGAACTTCCCGGCAAAGGTCCCCTCAGTCTGGGGGTGAACGTACATCCGCAACTCGTTCATCGAGGCCCTGGCTGATTTCCTGATCAGGTCGCTCTCCTCTTTCATCGAATACCCGACTGCAAAGGCGGCGAGCGGACGCTCGTTCAACTCGACCCTGAAGTGCTTGGCCAGGTCGACCGCCTCAGGGAGCCACTTGCCCATATAGATCGGGCTGCCGGCGACGACGGCGGCGTAGGGCGTGACGTCCTCGACCTCCATCACGTTTATGCAGTCGACCTCATAGCCACGATCCCTGATCTCGTCTGCGATGACCCGGGCAATCTCCTCTGTCGAGCCGTACCTGCTCGCGTATGCCACTAATATCCTCTCAGTCATGCTCCACTCCATATCGACGCATTCATAGATGTCTCTTTTCCAGGTCGGTGCGTCGGGCGGTATGGACCCTGGCCATGTGATGGGGGTGATAGCGCAGTTTTGCCTCTCGCAGCCCAGGGATCCCGAGGTCTGACTCGCGGTTGAGGTAAGGGTAGCGCCCGGCCAGGCTCAGGGCGGTCTCCTGGTTGACGGCCTTGTAGATCCCTTCGCAGTCAGGGAGCCCCTTCTCGAAGTGGACCACCGCCGTCTCCTCGTTGAGACGGTCGTACAGGGCGCACCCGGCGATCGTGTCCTCGACCCGCACCGCGATCCCTTCGAGTCCGAGGTCCTCGAAATGCGTGATCGCATAGTGCAGGGCGGTCTTCTCCTCGGCAAGGACGGGCGAGTCGTCGCAATGGCGCCACTCGCACCAGCGCTCCAGGAACTCGACCACCTCGTCGAGGAGGGGCGGGGTGACCGCCTCGACCGCAGGGCCACACTCGCGCCTGAAACGGTTGAGATGTTTTCTGATGGTGAGGTAGCCTCTGCCATGGAGTGCGGCGAGGTCTTCTGTGCGGTACACATAGTCGGCAAAGTCCCGGTCTGGGCTGAGGGGAAGGGCGGGGCACAACGAGCGCACCTTGTCGAGGGTGGCGTCGTCGAAGAGGTAATATGCCACCTTCCCGCCCTCCCGCGCCGCAAGGTCGAGGACGGCCTCGAGGGCTTCGTGGTCAGAGGGGCCGATGGGGCCGCGGAACGAGCGTTCCCCCTGGACCGTGCTCATGATCACGACCCCCTCGCCGAGGCGGGCATACTCGTAATGGGCATAGTGGTTCCAGCAGAGCATCGTGGTGAAGCTCAGGTCTGAGTGCACCGGCGGGTGGCGGCGGTACAGGTCGGCAAAGACTGTCCGGTCGCCTGGAGTGACCGGCCTGAACTCGTCAATAGAGATCATCTTCCTCCCTCAGGAGCATCGGGACGTGCCCTGTCATCCTGGCAAACCCGTGGCGTTGATAAAATGCAACCGTGCCTGGCTGGGCGATGAGCCCGATCCAGGTGAGACCGTGGGATGTGCAGAAGGTGACCAGAGTCTTTACGATGGCGTCCCCGATCCCATAGCCCCTGTACTCGGGGAGGACGATGATGTCCTGGAGATAGGCGTCAGAGCACCCGTCCGAGATCGCCCGCCCCATCCCTACGGCCCGTTCCCTGTCGACGGCGACGACAAAGCAGAAACTTCCCTTGATGAGGGGGGGGATCCCGTGGGCCGTCCACTCCTCCTTCCACCACTCGCCCGCACGGTAGAGCCCGACGATCTCCTCGGCGTCCCAGGCCCTGACGGTCCTGAGAGTGATCCCGGAGAGCATGCACTCCCCTTGCTTTGATCCTATATAGAGACCGCGGGGGGAGAGCGGGACAGGTGACGATGAGGCAGGCCCGGTCCCCCCGCCATCATCTCTATCTGTCTTCAAGAAGGGGGGCTGTATTAATCGCGGCAGGACATCTGGAAGATCTGGTTTTTCCGCTCTCCCGGGCGCGCCACACACATACAATGGGTGAAGCCTCCTACAAACCCCCAGAACGAGAATGACTGGAGAGTTCAGAGAAAAAAAGGGTGATCTGTTCATCTCCTGGTTCTGTAGAAGTGAGCATGACCTCCGGGCTCACGCATACAGGATGAAAAAATATCGGCTTTGGAGAAATCCTCTTGATGAATCTCTCTGGCAGGGGGCGGCGTCCCCGGCCAGAGGGGTAGGAAGGCGGGTGACACACGTCTCCCCCACACAAGAGGGGAGGGGTTCTACAGGGCCAGAGTATCATCTCAGACCTGGATCGATCTCCGACCCTCATCTATTTTGTTCAAGGAGCGGATCGAAGTCGAGCACCATGCCGCCGATCCATCAGAAATATATTCTATCCTCTGCATGTCGGCTCCAACGTGATATGGTGAGTTCAAACACTCATGCAAACCTGAAGAGAGGATCGTCAGGATCATCTTCATGGAGGACATCCCAGCACTCTTCCCTTCTTCGTTGCCCAACCATGCCTTCCCTCCCCACCGCGCCGGGGGCGTTGCCCCCGGACCCCCTGGATGGCGATAGAGATGGGAAGGCAGAGCGATGATCGTGAAGACGGGCACCCCACGACACTCTTCATGGGGGGGCATTCGCCCCTGGCGAGAAAGTGTAGGAAGGTGGCAAGAATAGGAGAGGGAGAGAGTATCTACAAAACTTATAGAGATAATCTTCATGACCATTTTCAGAGTAAATCCTCTTGATTCTTCTCTTCGACGCGGGACGACGAACTCCCGCCAGAGAGGTCCATCAAGGGGATTTTTATAGGCCCCATCTCCAGGGATTTTTTTCAGTCCTCTTTTTTCCAGGAGAACATCGGGAACATCGGTTTGAGGGGATCGGTCTCATCAAGGGCCGAGAGTCGCACGGTCTGGCTGTGCCTCTGGCCGCTGCTGTTTGTATATGAGACGGCCGCCTTCAGTTCGGTGGCCATCGACGAGAGTGGATGAGTGTAGGTCTCGTCGATGCCGAGTTCAGGGATGTCGAACTCGATGTTCATCGGGACAAGGGCGATATGAATTTCCTTTGCCGGAGCGTTCCCGCCATTTGTGACGATCACCGACTTTGCATCATCAGAGAGATAGCATGAGACTTCGGGGAGGTCTCTGGTCTCCTCCATGATATAGAGGCACATCGCCAGGGTTCCAAGAACGATAATAAGCAAGGCCCCGATAAAGAGGTGCTGGGCGAGGATGAGGACGCCGCCGATGACCACGCCTGCACCGAGTATGACTGCAGGGACACGTACCATATCATGGAATTGGTCTGAGGAGATATAATAGGATAGGAATTGGATGCAGGGTTCTCTTGTTGAAGTGCCCTGTAATGACTCTGTAGAATCTGGCATGAGCCTTTGGGTTCACGCATATGGGATGAAAATTTCTTGTCATGTGGTCTCTCTTTTTCAAGCCTGAAGAGCAGGTGAGGATCGGCTGTGTAGAATGAGCATGAGGCGAGAACACGCCTCACGCATACTGGACGAACATTTTTCGTTGCTGGATTATTCTTTTTTAAGACCGGAGAATTGGAGAGGATCGTGTTCCATCGCCGCCCCCACCTCTCTTCGTCGTGGGTGGGTCCCCCCCGGTGCGAGACGGCGGGGAAGACTCTACGATGAGGGCGGGACGTCGGATCATCATACCTTCCCATATCCTTGCGTCAGGGGCGCGGCTCCCACCAGGAAGAGGTGAGGCTCTCTACAGAGTCCTATAATGTCAACTCTCTACCAATTCTGTTCATGACTGCGCGTGCCCGGAGTCTGACTCATGCTCGGCTCTGGTCGACAGCGAAACCCTACAAATTGTTCTCACCTTCTTCTGGTCGTCCTCCCACTGTGTGATGGATGGCCCGGGGGTATGCATCTCCGGCCGCCTTCTCTCAAGCAAGAGAGGAAGACTGAGAGGAGATATTGATCCTATTTTATCCGGGGCAGTCCCCTCCGGGCAACCCTCAAGTTCTCTCGCATCCAAACTGATCAGGACAGGAAAGAATCAATTTATGAATTCAGCGCACCAGAGGGAGAGAGAAGACAATGCTTGAGTTGAAGTTCATCAGGGATCATCCTGAGGTCGTGAGGGCCGACCTCACGAAGAGGGGAGACGAGGAGAAACTTGCATGGCTCGACGACCTGCTGGAGAAGGACCGGCGGAGCCGCGAGATCCAGACTGAGGTCAACCGGATGCGGAGCCGGCGCAACAAGATCGGCCGCGAGATCAATGCCGCCAGGAAGGCGGGCGAGGACATCGCGCCCCTCCTCGAAGAGGCGTCCACCCTCCCGAAGGTGATCAAGGAGGCCGAGACCGAACTCGACGCGATCGACGAGCGGGTCCATTTCTATCTGATGCGGATCCCCAATATCCTCCACGAGAGTGTCCCGGTCGGCAAGGACGACACCGAAAACGTCGAGGTGAAGCGGTGGGGTGAACTGAAGGTTCCGGCGTTCGAGTTGAAGAACCACGGCGCCCTCGCGGTCGAGCATGACTGGGCCGACTTCGAGCGTGCGGTCAAGATCTCAGGGGCCGGGTTCTACTTCCTCAAGGGCAACCTCGTCCTCCTGGACATGGCGCTGCAGCGCTATGCCCTCGACATGCTGATGGAGCGCGGCTACACTCCGGTCTCGCCCCCGTACATGATGAACCGGGCGGCGTACGAGGGGGTCACCGACCTCGCCGACTTCGAGAACGTGATGTACAAGATCGACGGCGAGGACGAGTTCATGATCGCCACGAGCGAGCACCCGATGGCGGCGATGTACAAGGACGAGATCTTCGAGGAGAAGGACCTCCCCCTGAAGTACGCCGGGATCAGCCCGTGTTTCAGGCGCGAGATCGGCGCCCACGGGCTCGACACGAAGGGGCTCTTCCGTGTCCACCAGTTCACGAAGGTCGAGCAGTTCATCTATTGCAAGCCTGAAGACTCGTGGCAGTACCATGAAGAACTCCTGGCCAATGCCGAGGCGTACTTCCAGGCCCTGGGCCTCCCGTATCATGTCGTCAACATCTGCACCGGCGATATCGGGACGGTGGCGGCGAAGAAGTACGACATCGAGGTCTGGATGCCTCGCGAGGAGCAGTACCGCGAGGTGGTCTCGTGCTCGAACTGCACCTCGTACCAGGCGGTGGGGCTCAACATCAGGGTGCGCGACGCCTCTGACTTCACCTCCAAGCACCCGGTCCACACTCTCAACAGCACGGCGGTGGCGACCTCCAGGACGATCAGGGCGATCCTCGAAAACTATCAGCAGGAGGACGGCTCGGTCGTGGTGCCCGAGGTGCTCAGGAAGTACATGGGCGGCATCGAGACGTTGTAAGACTGAATATTCCTTTCTTTTTTTGGCTCTGTAGAATTTGGCATGGGACGAGAGGGCGTCTCAAACATATGTGATGAAAATTTCCTGTTGAAGTCATCCCAAAACTCTCCAGCCCTCTTCCTCACCGATGCATTCATCGCCTTCCCTCATCACCGCGCTGGGGGCTCTGCCCCCAGACCCCCGGGATGGCGATAGGGACGGGAAGGCAGCGAGAAGCCATGAAGAGGGGCGGCACGCCCCCAGGCGGAGGATAGGGTTTGGAATTCTTGGAAAGAAGCACGTCGGTTCGAGGGGATGTTCACCCTAAGAGTGTTTTGGGATATGCTCTTTTTTAAGACAGGATGAATCAGTGAGGATCGTGTTCCCATAGCCGCCCCCCGGCGCGAGACGGCGGGAAAGATTCTGCACTTGAGGGCGGCACGTCTGATTAATCCATCACCCCTTCCCCCATTTTCTCGCGGGGGGCGAGTGCCGCCCCGACCCTGGGGGATGAAGAGAGGGCCGGGAAGGCACCATCGATGACCATGAGGAGCGTATTGCCGTCTCCAGTCGAAGAGAATCATCGAGAGGATTTCTATGAGATCATACTCCCCTCTCTTTTTTCGATCCCTCCCACCGGCGATCCAAATAATTTTGAGTTCTGCTCCCCATCATCCCGGCGGGGACGGTGAATAATGGGCCGCCGCGACGAGGGGGAGAAGAGACCGGGCCGGAGCCGCCTGACCGACGTGCTCCCCGCCGACCGGTTGAACGCCTTTGCCGACGGGGTGTTTGCGATCGTCATCACGCTCCTCGTCCTCGAACTCCCGGTGCCGGAGGGCGGCGAGGCCCTGGTCCCGGCGCTCCTGGAGGCATGGCCCGACTTCCTCGCCTATGTGATCAGTTTTGTATTCATCGGCGGGTTCTGGATGACGCATGCGTCCATCACCCGCCTGACCGCCGAGGAAGACGAGGTCACGTTCCGCCTCACCCTGATGACGCTCTTCTTCGTCTCCTTCCTGCCGTTCACCACGAGGCTGATGGCCGGCCACCTCGTCGGGGCGGGTTCGCACCTCTCGGTCCTCGTCTACGGCCTGGACCTCCTCGTCGCCTCGGTCCTGCTGAGCGCGATCATGCGTTACCTTGCGTGGCGCCCCGAACTGCTCGTCGACGGGCTTGCCGAGGATGATTTCCGTCTCATGGAGAGACGGCGACGGTCAGGTATCGTCTCCAATGGGATCGGGGTGCTGCTCGCCCTCTTCCTCCCGCCGGCGGCGGTCGTGGTGTACATTGCGGTGGCGTTCTTCTTCTTTGTCCAGCCATTTTTCTATAAACGGATCCTCAGACGGTCTCGGGAGAGGTGAGCAGAGGACGGCGTGGAGATCTGCACCAACCCCTCCTCCGCCATCTGGGAATACATATAAATCCGCCGACATATAGGCGCTGACCAGTGTCCGCCAGAAGAACCCGCTTTGCGGAGGGTTCGACGTTTCTTCTGGCCGATTTGATCACATGATCCCTGCAGGCGGGAGAGCGCACTCCAGGACACACGGGCAGAGGATGGAAACTAAAAGGAGGTTGGATAAAATGGTACAGAAACCGGAGAAAACAGGGCGGGAACTTCTCCCGATCCCCGATATCCAGGTTGCGGGAAAGATGGCGCTGGACGCGCGGAACGCTGAATTCCCCCCCATAAAACCGCTTCGGCCGCCTAAAGGCGCTCCCAATGTGGTCGTCGTCCTGATCGACGACATGGGGTTTGGTGCGCCAAGTGTGACCGGCGGCCCCTGCCAGATGCCGGCCATGGAAAAGGTCGCCGGAGACGGGCTGCTCTACAACCGCTTCCACACCACCGCACTCTGTTCGCCCACGCGTGCGGCGCTGCTGACCGGCCGCAACCACCATTCGGCGGGGATAGGCTCGGTCTGTGAAGTCGCCACCGGTGCGCCGGGCAACGACAGCGTCCGCCCCAACAGCGTCGCCACCATTGCCGAGGTCCTGCGGCTCAACGGCTACAGCACCGGGTGTGTGGGCAAGGCACACCAGACGCCGACCTGGGAGGTCAGCATGTCGGGTCCCTTCGACCGCTGGCCTACAGGCGAAGGCTTCGAGAAGTTCTACGGTTTCGTGGGCGGTGAGACCAACCAGTGGTCGCCCACCCTGTACATGAACAACATCCCTGTCGAGCCCTGGGGCACGGCGGAGGAGGGCTACCACTTTTCAGAGGATATCGTCGACAAGGCCATCGCCTGGGTCCGCGGGCTGCAGGTCATGACCCCGGACAAGCCTTTCTTCCTCTACGTCTCGTTCGGCGCCACCCATGCCCCGCATCATGTCCCGCAGGAGTGGATCGACAGATATCGGGGCAGGTTCGACAGGGGCTGGGACACCGTGCGGGAAGAGACCCTGGCCGCCATGAAGGCCCGGAGCATCGTGCCGCCCGACACCGAACTGACCCCCCGGCCCGAAGGAGTGGCGGCCTGGGACGACCTGAACGAGACCCAGAAGAGGGTCTACGCCCGCCTGATGGAGGCGTATGCGGGCTTTGCCGAGCACACCGACGCCCAGGTGATGCGCCTGATCGAGACCCTCGAGGAGATGGGTGTCTATGACGACACCCTCTTCATCTACATCGCCGGCGACAACGGCGCCAGCGCTGAGGGCGGGCTTGACGGCACCTTCAACGAACTGATGGCTTTAAACGGCATTCCGCAGGTGCTGGAAGACGTGCTTCCAAGGTTGGACGATGTCGGCGGGCCGAAGGCCTTCAACCACTACCCGGTCGGCTGGGCGCACGCCATGAACTGTCCCTACCAGTACACCAAGCAGGTGGCGTCGCATTTCGGCGGTACCCGCAACGCCATGGCCGTCAGCTGGCCCGAGGGCATCACGGCCAGGGGCGAGATCCGCCGGCAGTTCCATCACGTCATCGACATCGTGCCCACCATCCTGGAGGTGGCCGGGCTGCCCGAACCCTACATGGTCAACGGCATCGCCCAGAAGCCTCTGGAGGGGGTCAGCATGGCCGACTCGTTCGACGACCCGGACGCCGAAGAGCGGCACCTGACCCAGTACTTTGAGATCTTCGGCAACCGCGGGATCTATCACGAGGGCTGGACGGCCGTGACCCATCACAGTACGCCGTGGCTCACGCGTGAGTGGCCTTCGTTCGATGCGGACGACTGGGAACTCTACGACACCACCAAAGACTGGAGCCAGGCCCGCGACCTCTCGAAGGAGATGCCCGACAAACTGCGCGAGTTGCAGTACCTGTTCATGATCGAGGCGGCCCGGTACAACGTTTTCCCGCTCGACGATCGGCGCTACGAGCGTTTCAACGCCGCCGTCGCCGGACGCCCTGACCTGCCAGGCGGCCGCACGACCATGACCTTCTACCCGGGCATGACCCACCTGATGGAGAACACCGTGCTCAACATCAAGAACCGCTCGCACACTGTCACCGCCGAGGTGGAAGTCACTGAAGGCAGGACGGACGGCGTGATCGTGGCACAGGGCGGGCGTTTTGCCGGGTGGGCACTCTATGTCAGGGACGGCGCGGCCAGATATGTCCACAACTTCTTCGACTTTGATTACTACTACGTAAAAACGTCCGAGAAACTGCCCGCCGGCACGGTCACCATCCGCTATCACTTCGCCTTCGACGGCGGCAGACCCGGGGCCGGCGGCACCGGGATGATCTATGTCAACGACAGAAAGGTCGGGGAAGGGCGCATCGAGAAGACCGTGCCCTTCGTCTTCTCCGCCGATGAGACGATGGATATCGGTTCTGATCTGGCCATGCCGGTCACCGATGACTATCCTGAGGGTGCGGCGAACAGGTTCCAGGGCAAGATCCACTGGGTGCGTATTGATCTGGAAGAGGACGAGGTCAGCCGTCTCGAACCGGAGGAGCAAAAATACCACCGCATGATGGCGCGGCAGTAGGAGGGGAGGCAGGAAGGGGGGCCGGGAGCGGCGGGATCATCGTCGCCGCCCCCTGTTCCGTTCACAGGTTTAAGCCCAGGGCGGAGTCCATGTGGGCCATCATCTTTTTCACCGGTTTCGAGACCCGCAGGTGCCGGGTGAAAAAGCGATCCAGTTCTGCAAGAAAGTGCTGAGACTCAGGCGAAGCAAGTTCGTGCAGGTAGTCGCCATGGGACGCCCCTTCGTACACCAGAATGTCGGCCGGCGTGCCCGCCTGGCGGAGTTTGATGTGGGTGCGAACGGTGTTGCTCAGGAACAGGTCGCGCGTTCCCGTCGCCAGCAGCGTGGGCGGGAACCCGTCGAAGGTGCCGTAGATGGGTGAGATCCGCGGGTCTTTCAGGCTGCGACCACCCGCATACAGCCGTAATGCGCCTTCGATCAGGCCGTTGTAAAAAGGGATGTTGCGGTCCACGCCCTGGTTGGTGAAGATGGTGTCGCCGGTCCCGCTCAGGTCGGACCCTGGTGTGCCGACGAAGAGCGCACCCGGCACCTCGACGCCCTGTTCGATGAGGTGCTGGACCGCGGAGAGGGTGAGGCCGCCGCCCGCCGAACTGCCGCCCATGGCCATGGACCGTGCTGGCCGCCCGGTTCGCAGGTGCCGGTACACGGCCACCACGTCGTCGACGGCAGCGGGATAGGGATGCCTGGGTGCCATGCGGTAGTCGATGGACAGTGCCCGCATCCTGGTCCCGAGGGCGATGGCGAGGGCTTCTGCAACGCATGCCTCTCCGCCTGCGAAGATGTAGGCGCCGCCGTGGACATGGACGAAGAGGTGTCCTTCGTGCTCGGGGTCGATCTCGTCAGGGGTCACGTGGTAGACCGTGACCCCTGCGATCTCGTCGCGCTCGACCGAGGCCGCGGACTGGTCGATAGCCGCCCTGACCTCTCTTGCCATGGCCTGGTCGCTCGCCGCGATGAGCGCCAGCCACCCGGCTTCGCTGTCAGGGACTTCCCTCAGCCACCTCATACGCTGGAGGATGCGCTCCGGAGTGCCGGCGATCGCGTCGCGCAACACGTCGCTCGCGCCGTCGGGCGGCGGCACGGTCCGGGGACCGACGGTTTCCTGCAGTTGTTGCATTTTCATTTCCCCCCTTTCGAAATTTCACCCTGCTTCAATGGATGGATAGATGCCATCTCATTCAAGCGGACGGGAGATGGGGGCGACGCTATAAAAATGTTCCAGACCGGGGCCAGAGACATGGCGGCAATCGTGATGTGCGTCAGGCGGTGTTCTTCTTCTGTGTCCATTCGTTGTTCTATAGGCGAGTCTTCAGAGGTTTTAAGAAAAAGTGAACAGGGGTATCTTTCTTTCATCACTTCACCGCCCCCCTCTCCAGGTCGCCCCTGCATCAGATCTCTGTCGTCGGCGGTCGGAGATTTATGCCAGTTGGGTCCATCACTTCGTCAGCGACCCCCCGATAAGCCCGCCCACATAGCCGAAGAGGCCGAAGAGCGGGAAGAGGGCGACGACGATGAAGAGCGTCGAGCCGAGGAACCCGAGGTAACTGATGTCGGCCGGGGCGGTCTCGATGCCATACACGAAGATGGCGGCCGCCAGCACCACGGCGTTCAGGAGGCCGAGATAGACGCCTGCTTTCCCCCCGTTCTTTGCGCCGCCCCGCACGATCAAGCCGGTCACGATCCCGCCAATGAAGGCGCCGCCGATGGTGACGAGGTAATTGACGATGAGCGCCACCACCAGTCCCACGATCACGCCGATCCAGAACTGCCGTGAATCTGATCCATTCATGGTATCCGTCCTCCTGGCCATGGGCACCCGGGAGGGTCGGCAGGCAACTGCGTCTCCGGGTGCGTGGTGGGCAGGAGATATTTCTGGATCTATATAAAATGGCAGGGGCCGGTGCCTGGTCTCCGGGAAAAAGTATTATATCGATCTCCGGGTATTGCCTCCGGGCCGCGGACCGGCGAGGGTCCGGGGGAGTCAGGAGTATGTTACGACGAAGAGGAGGCGCCGCCCTGCGGGGCCGAGAGGAAGGGGCACACCGGTACAGGATGCGGGAGAAGATCGTCGCCTTCGGGGACGACTACTGGATCGAGGACGATACCGGAGAGAAGGCCTTCAAGGTGGACGGGAAGATGCTGCGCATCCGCAATACGCTGGTCATCCAGGACAGCGGGGGGCGGGACCTCTACAAAATCCAGGAGCGGATGCTCCGTATCAAGGACACGATGGAGATCGAGCGGGGCGACGGCGGGACGGCGGCGACGATCAAGAAGGCGCTGATCGCCCCGCTCCGTGACCGGTGGACGGTGAAGGTCCCCGAGGGGGAGGACTGGAGTGTGCAGGGAAACATCCTGGACCACGAGTACCGGATCGATGCCGGGCGGGAGCGGGTCGCGGAGGTCTCGAAGAAGTGGTTCAGGATCCGGGACACCTACGGCGTGGAGATCGCACCCGGCCATGACGCTGCACTCGTCCTGGCGGTCACGGCGGCGATCGACCAGATGGCGCACGACTGAGCGGGCGGCCGTCCTCTACCAGTATTTCCAGAGGGCGACGAGCGCGAGAGCGAGGGCAGTGGCAAGGAAAAGAGCGGCATAGATCCATTGTGCGGTGAGGATGCAGTAGATGGCGAGGAGCGTGACGAGGACGGTGGCGGGGATGAGGAATTTTTTCAACATAGGCCTGATGCTCCATCGCCAGAGGGCGACGAGGACGACACCGAGGGCGATGAAGAAGACGGTAATCATCCACTGTCCGGTGATCATGCCGTACAGGGCGACGAGCGCGGCGAGGGCGACGACGGGGATGAAAAATTTGTTCAGCATGGGTCTGGTGCTCCGTTGGTGTGAAGAGATGATTTTGAGAATGGGAGATCTGGAATCTCTCTTTGACTCAGAGAGAGTGTGGGATCTGCGGGCTAATATATTGTCCGGATCATGAATGGGCCGCAGGTCCGGGATCCTCGTAAGGGGGTTTTGTAGAATCCCTCACCTATTCTTGGCGTGAGCGCGACTCACCCGCCTTCTCCCATCATCTCGCCGGGGGCGAGTGCCCCCGGACCCTCCAGGACGACGATGAGACAGGGAAGGCACGACGGACGACTGCGACGAGAGTGCTGCTGTCTTCGGTCGATCGTGCGGCGGGGGAACGGGGGGTGCACCCCCCGTCACCGAGAGGAACCAGAGAGATGTACCATGAAAATGATCCTGACGATTATCTTTCCTGGTTTTTATGAGAATTTGAACCAGCCCGATCTCGTTGGAGATGATATGCAGATAGATGAGAGGGACGCCTTCAGGATGTTGGCATTCTGCCTTCCTCCTCCTTTCGCCATCGCGATGATCGGGTGTGCCACCCTCATCGTCGAATTTTTCCTGTCATCTCGCGCCGGGGGGTGCCCCCCCTCCCCTGGACCCCCTACGGTGAGGAGAGGCGGGGGTGGCAGGAGAGTGGTGGTCCCGCGTGGTGTCCTGCGCGAAAGGAGGAGCACGGATCCACACACTCCGGAGACCCACGATCTTGTTCATCACGTATGTGTGAACCAGGGGTTCATGCCTGATTCTACAGAACCAGTCAGGGAGAGTTTTCGGGGACTTCTTTTCCGAAACTTTTGTGGCCTGGTCCCATTTCCCGAAAGAGTTTTGGAGACCCTTGATTATCGCCAAACATTAGAGTTTGTACGCACTATGCCCCTGACCTGTGCGCATCATGTCTGGGGCAAGGACGGTCTTTCCCTGGCATATAGACTGCGATGGAGAGGGGCCGTACCGTCGATGAGGGTTGATACGCGATGAAAAAAGGATTGTTTCTTCTGTGTGCCGCGCTGGTGCTCTGCCAGTGCGTCTCTGCTCATATGCCGGGGGCTTCCCCGGCACCTGAGGTGGACCTCGGGCCGATTGTCGTCTCTGAGGACGGGGAACTGGTCGAGATCACGATCGATGATGTCGGGGCCTATCATGGGGCGCTGGAAGGCCAGAGTCCTGATGTCTGTATCTGTTGCGGGTGTACCTACCGGGCGCTTCTCAGCGGGATCCAGGAGGTCTGGGGCGACGAAGTTCCTGAACGCTCTGACATCGGCCTGGAGTGTTGGCTTGTCTCGAAGGGATCGGTCCACGCGGCATGGTACGTCACCGGGACCGGGCCGGGCATGGACCCGGCGTACCGGGGAGAGGTGGAATTTATCGGGGTCGACGGGGTGCCGATCGCCAACCTGACCAAGTCTGCGATCCAGAAGAACTCGAAGGCACGGACGCCAGAGAGTTACCGGTTCGAGATCACCCAACGCTCCACCGGCGAGACGGTCGAACGTACGATCTCAGAAGAGGTCTTCCCTGAGGGGTTTGCCGAGATGAGAAAGAAGGTGAAGTTCGAGAAGACTGCAACGCCTGATGAGATCACGCAGTTCGTCGCAGACTACTCGGCCACCAGGGACACAGTCCTGGAGAGTCCTGACTATGTGCTCTTCAACGAAGTCGAAGAACCGCCCGAAGAGGCTCCTGACGTGGTGGGCGGCGGGATCTTTCTTCTGCTCCTCGGCGGTCTCGGTGTCGGGCTGATCGCGGTGCATAGGAAAGAGTGATGGGGCCTGGAGAGGGGATCCAGGGATGGTCTCCATATTTTTTTAGAACCATGCCCGATGTCAGGATTTATGGATGATGATGGAACGACGAGATTTTCTCTATTATATCGATCTGGGGATGGTGATCACCTTTCTCCTCTGCGCCTTCACCGGCTTTCTCAAGTGGCCCGGGTTGCTGGGGGCGTTGGGGTGGGGGTATCACTTGCTTGGCTCCCTGACCCTGGTCCATGACTGGTCAGGGGTGGTGTTCTGCGTGCTTGCCCTGGTGCATGTGGGGATGCACTGGCGGTGGCTTGCGGCAATGACACGGAAGAGACTGCATATGAGGTGAGGGAGTTGGAGGGAAAGACCGGTCTATCCTGGGTGCAGGTGATCGTGCTCCTCGGTCTGGTCATGGGTTTTGCCGGGTGCGTGGATGACGGTAGCCCTCCAGGTGCCGGAGACGACCTGGAGGCGGCGCCGCAGGAGGAAGAAGAGCCATGCGACGACCGCGACGTGCTGGAGGGCGAGGGGTCGGGTGAAGATGAGGAAGACCCGTCCTCTCTTGCCGGCACCTGTCCGTTCGGGAACCACTGTTCAGGGTCGCCGGGGTGCTCGTTGTGGACTGATCTGAATGAGGACGGGTGGTGCGACCTTGGGGTGGTAGAAGAGTAGGGGGGGTCGGGCAGGTCATGGAGGATCTTCAATACTCTGATTATTTTAGAATAGTTTATATTTGCACAGATAAATAACCCTCTGTGACCATTTATTCATGAGAAAGTTGCTCAACACCTTATATGTCACCTCTCCAGAATCCTATCTTCTCAGAGATGGCGAAAATGTCATCGTTAAGGTCAGTGGCGAAGAGAAGTTCCGTATTCCTATTCACAATCTCGAAGGGATCGTGTGTTTTGGGTACATGGGCGCCAGCCCTCAGTTGATGCGGTTGTGTACCGACAATAATGTCGGTCTCTCTTTTTTGACTCCGTCGGGAAGGTTTCTGGCGCGGGTGCAGGGGCGAGTGCGGGGGAATGTCCTGTTGCGACGGACACAGTATCGCACGGCGGACGACCAGGAAGCCTCCCTGGATATTGCCAGGGATTTAATCATCGGGAAGGTGGTGAACTGTCGAACGGTCCTTGGGAGGAGTCTCCGCGATCATGCAGATGTCGTCAGGGGTGACCGGATCAGGTCGGCGGATGCGATGCTGATCGAGAACCTGCTGGGGGTTGACGACTGTGCCAGCGCAGACACTCTCAGGGGTATCGAGGGGAACTGCGCAAAGTTCTATTTCGGCGTCCTTGATGAACTGATCCTCAAGCAGAAGGATGATTTTTTCATCTCTGAACGGAACCGGCGCCCACCTCTCGACAACATGAATGCCCTGCTATCGTTCCTGTACACCCTGCTTGCCCATGACGTCGAGTCCGCCCTGGAGACGGTGGGGCTTGATCCCTATGTGGGGTTCTTCCATACTGACCGGCCTGGAAGGCCGAGTCTGGCACTGGATCTGATGGAAGAACTCCGGCCGTTCCTGGGGGACCGTCTGGCCCTGAACCTGGTGAATTTGAAGCAGGTGAGGGGGAACGATTTTCTCAAGAAGGAGAATGGGGCGGTGATCATGACGGAGAATGGAAAGAAAAAGGTTCTCGCGGCCTGGCAGAAGAGGAAAGTGGACTCGATTACTCATCCCTACCTGAATGAGAAGGTACAGGTGGGGCTGGTCCCGTATGTACAGGCGATGCTTCTTGCCCGTTTCTTGCGGGGAGATATCGATGGGTATCCACCGTTCTTCATGAATTGAGGTGTTGTGCATGATGGTATTGGTCACGTATGATGTGAGTACAGAATCTGCCGAGGGAAAGAAAAGACTGCGGAGGGTGGCAAAGGAGTGTGTGAACTATGGGCAGAGGGTCCAAAATTCAGTCTTCGAGTGTCTTGTGGACCCCGCTCAGTTTGCACAACTGAAACATTCTTTATGTAGTATCATCGACGAGGAGAAGGACAGTCTCAGGTTTTATTACCTGGGAAAGAACTGGAAGCGTCGGGTTGAGCACTTTGGTGCAAAGGAGGGGTACGACCCAGAAGGATTATTAATCACCTGATCGCGGCGAACCTGGAGCGACCATCTTTTTTCCGGGAGCTTCGCAGGGAAAATGGAGAACTGAAATATACTGTTTGTGGTGGCGAGGAGGCTATATTATTTTTGAGTTGCATCTAATTTTTGGGGGGCGGGTCTGCGCAATGGTTTGGAGAATAGATATTTTGGGCGATGAATAATATTGTCCTGCGTTATTTTGACGAAAACAATATTTGATATCAGGTTGAGAGAGTTGTGATTGGCTTAGATCTCTGTCTCATCTTTGGAAAAATGATGAAGGAGGGGTTTGGGTAATCTGCAGTCGCACCCTTCACGGGTGCGTGGATTGAAATAACGGAGGTGTTGGCACTCGCGGCGGAGCTGGCGGTCGCACCCTTCACGGGTGCGTGGATTGAAATCCCAGACCGCGAAAACGGCGCAGAAATCCGAGGTCGCACCCTTCACGGGTGCGTGGATTGAAATCGCATGAATTTCTCAGGATCGCTGTAATCCCCGTGTCGCACCCTTCACGGGTGCGTGGATTGAAATCGGGCGAACCTTCAGGACCTACAGTTCCTGGAGTCGTCGCACCCTTCACGGGTGCGTGGATTGAAATTCAAAAAACGACCCGATCACTCGCACCTGGAAGGGTCGCACCCTTCACGGGTGCGTGGATTGAAATTGGCGCGGCATCAGGACGTAGAGCGCACCAAGGAGTCGCACCCTTCACGGGTGCGTGGATTGAAATCTCTCAGACTGGGTTGAGTGGAAGAAGACGTGGTCGCACCCTTCACGGGTGCGTGGATTGAAATAGGAGCATGTCGGAGAAGTACATGTCTTGCGATGTCGCACCCTTCACGGGTGCGTGGATTGAAATTGCCGCGAAAGGTCCAAACCAGTGTGTGTCAGGGTCGCACCCTTCACGGGTGCGTGGATTGAAATTGTGATTGGGCGCTGCGCGGCAGTCCGCGCCGGGGTCGCACCCTTCACGGGTGCGTGGATTGAAATTGTGATTGGGCGCTGCGCGGCAGTCCGCGCCGGGGTCGCACCCTTCACGGGTGCGTGGATTGAAATGAGCCTGTTTCGTTTCCGCCGCCGCCAGGATCCCCAGTCGCACCCTTCACGGGTGCGTGGATTGAAATTATGGAGGTTATGACTGGAAGATCGGGTCACAGGTCGCACCCTTCACGGGTGCGTGGATTGAAATTCGCGATCACCCGGGCGTGGTCGGCAGAGAGCCCATGTCGCACCCTTCACGGGTGCGTGGATTGAAATCGCCGACGACCACGCCTTCGCAAGGGCAGAGTGTCGCACCCTTCACGGGTGCGTGGATTGAAATGAGATCCGGCAGATCACCCAACTCGAAAAAGATCGTCGCACCCTTCACGGGTGCGTGGATTGAAATCTCTGTTCTGTAGCCGAGAATGGTCCGGCGGAACTGTCGCACCCTTCACGGGTGCGTGGATTGAAATGGTTCGGCGGCCCAGTAGTCCATCGACCAAAACGGTCGCACCCTTCACGGGTGCGTGGATTGAAATCAGCGACCCTTGATCGCGTCGTCGGTCCGACATCGTCGCACCCTTCACGGGTGCGTGGATTGAAATGCTTTCAGGCGCCGGGCGCCAGTAGGGCATGCGCCGTCGCACCCTTCACGGGTGCGTGGATTGAAATCAGGATTCAGCCTCTGCACACCAGGCGTCCCTGGAGTCGCACCCTTCACGGGTGCGTGGATTGAAATTCAAAAAACGACCCGATCACTCGCACCTGGAAGGTCGCACCCTTCACGGGTGCGTGGATTGAAATACCTCGACCTCGTCATCGGCCTTCGTCCCCTGAGGTCGCACCCTTCACGGGTGCGTGGATTGAAATACGCTCGGCACGAACCGGGGAAAACTCGGAGCAGGGTCGCACCCTTCACGGGTGCGTGGATTGAAATTTTTTCACCCTCCGCACCGGGGAACGTTCCTACCGTCGCACCCTTCACGGGTGCGTGGATTGAAATGTATATCCCTGCTCAATCAATTTCTCGGCGAGATTGTCGCACCCTTCACGGGTGCGTGGATTGAAATCCAGTGGATCGCGAACCACCCCTCATAGGTGCCGCGTCGCACCCTTCACGGGTGCGTGGATTGAAATAGGCCGTCAGTCTCCTGATCGCGGCGGCGAGGTCGTCGCACCCTTCACGGGTGCGTGGATTGAAATTGGCCCCTCCGACAATACTCCTGGAGCAAAATACGTCGCACCCTTCACGGGTGCGTGGATTGAAATTGAATATTTCAGAAAAGTATATATATCGTATCGGTGGTCGCACCCTTCACGGGTGCGTGGATTGAAATGGCGATCTGCTTGTTGATGTTGTCCAGGGACGCCGTCGCACCCTTCACGGGTGCGTGGATTGAAATTGGAACTGGGTGGAGAAGATCGGCGCGGGCTTGAGTCGCACCCTTCACGGGTGCGTGGATTGAAATCGCTCGTCGAAGTCCTTCGCCTGCGTCCCGTTGACCGTCGCACCCTTCACGGGTGCGTGGATTGAAATGCACAGAGCCAGAGTTGGGACGAAACGACATGATGTCGCACCCTTCACGGGTGCGTGGATTGAAATCGGGTTGCGGTCGGGTGACGAATCCTCCCAATATGGTCGCACCCTTCACGGGTGCGTGGATTGAAATTGGTCAACAATCGGGATTCTGGGATTGCTCTGCTCGTCGCACCCTTCACGGGTGCGTGGATTGAAATTACATGGACGCGAACCTCTACGACGTCTGGAAAAGTCGCACCCTTCACGGGTGCGTGGATTGAAATGGGTTCTACTGGCTGACCGCCCTGTTCGGAGTCGTCGCACCCTTCACGGGTGCGTGGATTGAAATACTTCGGCCGGCGACTTGACGCCGCCGTGCTCTTGTCGCACCCTTCACGGGTGCGTGGATTGAAATGGTGTAGGGATCGGGTTCGGAGACTCCATCTGCAGGGTCGCACCCTTCACGGGTGCGTGGATTGAAATTGTGGGGCTAGGATATCCGAAGGGGAACAACAAGTCGCACCCTTCACGGGTGCGTGGATTGAAATCGAACGGATCTATCCGCGCCTCGACGCCGTGCCGCGTCGCACCCTTCACGGGTGCGTGGATTGAAATCCGCTTGAGCCCGGCTCCTGCTCCATGAAAATCGGCACGTCGCACCCTTCACGGGTGCGTGGATTGAAATGTCGACGCCCGCGACCTCGACGACGCGGCGAAACTGTCGCACCCTTCACGGGTGCGTGGATTGAAATATTTTAGCCCTATACTCTGCCGTATCCGCTCCAAAGTCGCACCCTTCACGGGTGCGTGGATTGAAATTCTGATCTGGATCTTGGATCAAGTACCCAGATCGTCGCACCCTTCACGGGTGCGTGGATTGAAATTCCAACAGCGGCAACACAGATCTCTCGACCTACGGTGTCGCACCCTTCACGGGTGCGTGGATTGAAATCTGGTCGGGCCCGAATCCGAACGCAGGCGGGCGGTCGCACCCTTCACGGGTGCGTGGATTGAAATTGAGAATAGGGGCGGCCCCACTTTGAGACACCCGAATGTCGCACCCTTCACGGGTGCGTGGATTGAAATTCCCGCTCAGCAGGCGCCTGGAAAGAATTCAACTGTCGCACCCTTCACGGGTGCGTGGATTGAAATATGAACCAACTCAACAACGAATCTCTGGACACCAAAGTCGCACCCTTCACGGGTGCGTGGATTGAAATGACGAGATACCGAACCGCAGCCTCGGGGGAGACGCGTCGCACCCTTCACGGGTGCGTGGATTGAAATCATCCTCGCCGAAGTCGGCAGCCGACCACTCCCCCGTCGCACCCTTCACGGGTGCGTGGATTGAAATCGCAGTTTGCCGAGGCCCTCACCGCCCTCGCCCCGTCGCACCCTTCACGGGTGCGTGGATTGAAATAACCACCGCAACCCGAGAGCAGAGCAGGTGATCCGGGAGTCGCACCCTTCACGGGTGCGTGGATTGAAATCAGTATCTGATCCAGCGCCACCTCGCCGAGCGCGTCGCACCCTTCACGGGTGCGTGGATTGAAATGTTTCCGCAGGGCCGCCGCGCCGGGAGAACCTGGTCGCACCCTTCACGGGTGCGTGGATTGAAATTCCCCCTCCTGCCTGCCGCTGGAGGAGCCGGGGGGCGTCGCACCCTTCACGGGTGCGTGGATTGAAATCCGGATCGGGGGGGCCGCGTAATGCGTCGGGGTGTCGCACCCTTCACGGGTGCGTGGATTGAAATGGGGCGGTGAGCTACTCGACGCGGGTCGCAGGGAGTCGCACCCTTCACGGGTGCGTGGATTGAAATAAAGGGTAGCTATGTCGGGATGCGGGGCACTGTGGAGTCGCACCCTTCACGGGTGCGTGGATTGAAATTCGCGAGGGTGACGAGCCCGGGATCCCAGGTCAGAGGTCGCACCCTTCACGGGTGCGTGGATTGAAATCTCGCGCCCCGTATCGCGAGGAGGAGGAAAATCCCGTCGCACCCTTCACGGGTGCGTGGATTGAAATCAGGGCACCCGCGTCGAGGTCGTCGGGGATCTGCGTCGCACCCTTCACGGGTGCGTGGATTGAAATACCAATGAAGAAGAAAGTCCAAAGAGGGATCGCGTCGCACCCTTCACGGGTGCGTGGATTGAAATCCTCCGCCGCCGGGATCCCCAGATCTCCCTCCTGCGTCGCACCCTTCACGGGTGCGTGGATTGAAATCAAAACCGGACCGTCGTATCGACGAGGAACTGTCCTGGTCGCACCCTTCACGGGTGCGTGGATTGAAATGGCTCCGATCATCTTTTCCAGTTCTTCGGGAGTGTCGCACCCTTCACGGGTGCGTGGATTGAAATTCGAACGGATGACGCGCCCCGTCCAGCGCGCCGCGTCGCACCCTTCACGGGTGCGTGGATTGAAATAGATCGACGGAGTTGATCGACGCGAGAGGGGAGCCGCGTCGCACCCTTCACGGGTGTGTGGATTGAAATATAGGAGACCCGGACGGGTGGCTTGTATTAGGTGGTCGCACCCTCTATAGTCTCTTCTATTTTCATCCCCCTTGCAGAGGTCAGGACCTTAATTCTAGCGATGCACCTCCTCTCAGGGATCAAATTAGAAAATATTATGGTAATGTATATTCGATGTAAGATTCGTGCCCGATATGGCGTATTATGCTCACACTACAAAAAATCCAGATAAATCCGACTGGCAACCCCTCAAAGCCCATCTGATACACGTTGCAGACCTCGCGTCGGGCTTCGCACAGAATTTCGGTGCCGGGGAGTTTGCATATGCCGGAGGTCTGCTGCACGACCTCGGAAAATATTCACCTGAATTTCAGAGACGCCTGGAAGGTGCCCCCGTCGGTGTCGACCATTCCACCGCCGGCGCACTGGAGGCACGGTCCCGCTACCATCCTGCCTACAGCCGGATCCTGGAATATATTGTCACCGGTCATCATGGGGGACTTCTCAATTATGGGAGCCCCGAGAGCGGACTGGAAGAGCGGCTTCAGAAATCATATGTCCCGGATTACTCGGCCTATAGTGAGGAAATCTCAGTCCCCGACCTGCATGGGGCCCGCATCGCCGCGCAGCCTCTCCAGAACACCGTTGGGTTCACGTTCTCATTCTACACCCGCATGCTCTATTCGTGCCTGGTCGACGCCGACTCCCTGGATACCGAAGCATTCACCAGCCCTGAAAAGTCCGCGCTGAGAGGCCACTACGACCCGTTCGACCTCCTCTCCAAAAAATTCGAGGACCACATGGATGAGGTGCAGGCAGGTGCCGAGGAGAGCGGGATCAACCGGTATCGACACTCGATCCTGGAGCAATGCAGAAAAAAAGCGACTCTTCCACCGGGGATGTTTACTCTGACCGTCCCCACCGGCGGAGGGAAGACCCTCTCGTCCATGGCATTTGCCCTGGACCACCTGAAACAGCACGGCCTGCAGAGGATCTTCTATATCATCCCGTACACCAGCATCATTGAGCAGAATGCCAGGGTGTTCAGAGATATCTTTGGTGGCCGGAACGTGCTGGAACATCACAGCAACTTCGATCCCTCGAAGGTCCTGCCCGAAGAGGACGCTTCGACAGAGGAGACACTCAGGCTCTCGTCAGAGAACTGGGACATGCCCATTGTGGTCACCACCAATGTCCAGTTCTTTGAGTCGCTCTTCTCCAGCAGACGGTCCAGGTGCAGAAAACTGCACAACCTGACAAAGAGTGTGATCATCCTTGACGAGGCCCAGATGCTCCCGACAGAGTATCTGAAACCCTGCCTTGCGACACTCGCTGAACTCGTCAGGAATTATGGTTCGACGGTCGTCATCTGCACGGCGACCCAGCCGAAACTCGGCGACCTGCTGGACGAAACCCTCAGCCCGATTGAGATCACCGATTCGCCGGAAGAATTGTATGAGGCCTTCAGGCGGGTGCGGGTGCACGACCTCGGTGAGATGGACGACGTCGCCCTCGTAGACCGACTGCGGGCGCACCCTCAGGTGCTGTGCATCGTCAACACTAGGAACCACGCGAAGAACCTCTACGACTCCCTCAAAGGGTCGGGGGCGTGCTACCACCTCAGCGCCAGGATGTGCCCGGCGCACCGGAGTGCGGTCCTGGCCGAGATCAAAGTGCAGCTGGAAGCAGGTGTTGAGTGCCGCGTCATCTCGACCCAACTCATCGAGGCCGGGGTGGACATCGACTTCCCGGTGGTCTACCGGGCGATGACCGGCATCGATTCCATCGCCCAGGCGTCGGGCAGGTGCAACCGTGAGGGGAGGCTGGAGTCAGGTGAGGTCTATCTCTTCATGTCCACCGAACCCCATGGCCGGGCGACCGGCTGGCAGCGACGGGTCGCCGAGATTGGGGAGATGATCCTCGATACCACCGATGACCCGCTCTCTCTCCCTGAAGTGGCGGAGTACTTCCAGAGGCTCTATTTCTATGAAGGAGACGACGGGCTTGACCGGAAAAAGATCCTCTCATGCCTTGAAGACGGGGGGAGAAGGCTTGAGTTTCCGTTTGAAGACGTCGACGCCGCATTCAGGATCATCGAGAGCGGTACAAAAGAGGTCATCGTTCCCTATGATGAGAATGCAAGATCGCTGATACAGGAACTCAAGAGTACCCATTCTCCATGGGAAGTCGCCCGAAGACTTCAGCCCTATACGGTCAGCGTCTATGCCAATGAGTTCAGAGATCTAGAGGACGCGGATGCCCTGGAGTCTGTTGGCGGTCGGTTTTTCGTACTGAAAGATACTGCGAGTTACTCTGAGGAAACAGGACTATTATATCGCAAATTTTATGGATATGATGGCTCACTATTGATGACTTAGGGAGGTGATTGGTATGGGATTTGGAATTTGTTTAAAAGTCTGGGGAGACTATGCCTGCTTCACGCGCCCTGAGATGAAGGTCGAGCGGGTGAGTTATGACGTGATGACGCCTTCGGCGGCACGAGGTGTCCTTGAGGCGATCTACTGGAAACCTGCGATCTGCTGGAAGATCGACAGGATCCATGTCATAAACCCGTTCAAGTACGACAACATCCGCAGGAATGAAATTCTCGGAAAGATCCCTGCAACAAAAGTGAAGTCCGCCCTCAAGGGCAAGGACGTCACGCTTTCTCAGGACCCGAATGAGAACCGTGTCCAGCGGGCCTCTCTTCTGCTCCGTGATGTCTGTTACTGCATTGAGGCGCACTTCGAACTGACCGAAAAAGCGGGGTCTGAGGACACGCCTGAGAAGCACTACAATATTGCGCTCAGGCGGATGAGACGAGGACAGTGTTTCCACCATCCATATCTTGGGTGTCGCGAATTTCCCGCTCAGTTCGAACTTGTCGAAGGAGAAGTGCCTTCTTCAAGTCATCAAGGGGAGAGGGATCTTGGGTTCATGCTCTATGACCTCGATTTTGCCGACGATATGCGGCCGGTCTTCTTCAGAGCCAGGATGGTCGACGGCGTCATCGATGTCAGGGAATGTATAGGTGCAGGAGGGGTCTCGTGATCATTCAGGCCCTCTGCCGGTATTATGATATCTTAGATCAGGACGAGAGCGTGAAGATTGCCAGACCTGGGTACAGCCAGGCAAATGTCTCGTTCGCCCTCGTCCTCTCTGATGACGGTGAGGTGACGCATATCGTCGACCTCAGGAGCGATGATAAGAAGCCGAGGCCGCAGGAGATGGATGTACCCCTCCACTCCCCTCGCGCCAACGGCATAGTCCCATATTGCACATGTGACAATGCGAAGTATGTCTTTGGCGTCGAGAAACTGAAGGTCAAAGAGTTTGAGAAGAAGATCGCAAAGAAGGCTAAAAAAGGCGGTCCGCAGGAGGCTTCGGTTCTTGAGAAGAATGACAAAGAGGTTGTCCTGGTCTCTCCGCGTTCCAGGGAGTGCTTTGAGGCCTTCAAGATCCTTCATCATCAGGTGTTCGACGGCGTGGATGACGCTGGTGTCAGGAGTTTCCTGAAGTTCCTGGACCGGTGGAACCCTGCATCGTTCCTCAACCACCCAAAGGTCCTCCAGTACAAGGACGAGATCCTTGATGGCGGGAACTTCGTCTTCGAGTGCAGAGGAAACTACCTGCACAGGAACGGCGCGGTTCGGCATGCCTGGGAGGATTATTTCTCGGATGAGGCTGACGGCGCCCAGGTTGTTGCTCAGAGTCTGGTGAGCGGGCAGGACGAACCGATCGCCAGACTGCATCAGAAGATCAAGGGGGTGGTCGGTGCTCAGAAGGCGGGGGCCTCGCTGGTCAGTTTCAATGACGACGCCTTCAAGTCATATGGGAAAGACCAGAGTTACAACGCCCCGGTCGGCGAGACCTCGATGTTCAAATACACGACGGCGCTGAACCATCTTCTTGCGCATCGGGAGAACCGGATAGGTATCGCCGATACGACGACGGTCTTCTGGGCAGAGACAGAGGACCGGACCTGTGAAGACCTGGCACGCTTCCTGATGAACCCCCGCGAGGAGGAGGCCGATCCCGCCGACGATGCACCTGAAGACGGTGCGAAGGTTCGGGATAAAAAAACACGCAAACTGGTCGAAGACGTTCTCAAGAAAGTGAGGGCTGGCCAGAAGATCAATCAGGCAGATATCCATACCGACCCGGAGACGAACTTCTACATCCTTGGGCTCTCCCCCAACAATGCGAGACTTGCGGTGCGGTTCTGGTATATGGACAGTTTTGGAAATTTTGTTGCAAGGGTTGGCCGTCACCACCTGGATATGGAGATCGTCAGAAGTGATTTCAGCCCGAAATATGTCTCGATCTCCCGGTTGTTGAAAGCGACCCTCCCGAAGGGGTCGAAAGATCAAAAATCGAACTCAAATGTTCCAAAGGTCTCGCCACTTCTCGGCGGTCTGGTCATGAATGCGGTCCTGAAAAACCAGCCCTATCCGATCCAGATGTACAGTGCGGTCCTGGATCGCGTGAAGGTGGGGCGGTCGATCGATTCGGTTCAGGCCGGGTTTATCAAGGCATATCTGCTGAGACTGAGCCGGGCCGGTGGAACGAAATTAAAGGAGGATTTGATTACTGTGAGTTTGAATGAAGAGAGTCCTGATGTGCCGTATCGTCTTGGAAGGCTGTTTGCAGTCCTTGAGAAGGCACAGAATGATACGAACAGAGAGATGAAGAGCACCATCAACAGCAAGTACTTCAGCAGTGCGTCGTCGACGCCTGCCGTGGTATTCCCGGTCCTGCTCAAACTTGCACAGCACCACATCGCCAAGTCTGAGTGGGGGTTCAAGTCGAGCCAGTCTATTGAAGAGATCCTGTCGGGAGTTGACGAGTTCCCTGCATATCTGAACCTTGAAGAGCAGGGAATGTTCATGCTCGGTTATTATCATCAGCGCAAGGCATTTTTCCAGAAGAAAGAGGAGACTCCGGTTGAGGGGGCGTAAATTATGAGTGAGGTTATCAAGAATCGGTATGAGTTTGTACTGCTGTTCGATGTCGAGAACGGGAACCCGAACGGCGATCCCGACATGGGCAATATGCCGCGGATCGACCCGCAGACCGGACACGGCATCGTGACTGATGTCTGTCTCAAGAGGAAGATCAGGGATTATGTGGACCTTGTCAGGGACGGCGTTCCAGGGTATGAGATCTATGTCAGGTCAGGCGCCGTCCTCAATGACCAGCACAAGAGGGCCTATGACTATCTCGGGATGGAACCCTCCAAGAATAAACCCACTGACTCGAAACTGACCGAGTTCATGTGCGAGAATTTCTTTGACATCAGGACATTCGGTGCCGTGATGACGACTGAAGTGAACTGCGGGCAGGTGCGGGGGCCGGTGCAGATCAACTTTGCCAGGAGCATGGACCCGGTCTTCCAGCAGGAGGTGACGGTCACCAGGTGTGCGGTCACCAATGAGAAAGATGCAGAAAAGGGCCAGACGATGGGCAAGAAGCAGATGGTGCCCTATGCGCTGTACCGTGCCGAGGGCTACATCTCTGCTCACCTGGCCCAGAAGACGACCCGGTTTAACGAAGACGACCTGGACCTGCTCTGGGACAGTCTGGTCAATATGTTCGAGCACGACCACTCGGCGGCGCGTGGGAAGATGTCTGCACGCAAACTGATCGTCTTCAAGCACAAGAACGCGCTCGGGTGCTGTCAGTCTCACCTCCTCTTTGATGGGGTGAAGGTGGAGCGTCTCTCCGGTGATCTCCCGCCGCGCTCGTTCGGCGATTACCGCGTCACCGTCTCCGACGACGTCCCTGACGGCGTTGAGTTGATCGAAAAATTATGATCCAGAAAAGATATGCCGACGACGAGTTGCTTTCGTTGTCAGGCATACAGCACTTCTCTTTTTGTAAACGGCAATGGGCCCTGATTCATATCGAACGCCAGTGGGAGGACAATCTGCGGACGACGGAAGGCCACTTCTTGCATGAACGGGTGGACGACCCCTATTTTACGGAGAGCCGGGGCGATGTCGTGATCTCGCGGGCGTTTCCCCTGGTGTCGTATGCGCTCGGGTTCTACGGGGTGGCAGACGTGATCGAGTACACGCGGTCGAAAGAGGGTATCGCGCTGCCCGGTCACGAGGGCCTCTGGACGATACGCCCGATCGAATACAAGAGGGGCAGGCCGAAGGTCGACGAACGCGACGAGGTCCAACTCTGCGCCCAGGCGATGTGCCTCGAAGAGATGTTCGGTGTTGAGATCAGGTCAGCCGATTTTTATTACCATGAGATTCGGAGACGGGTGCCCCTCGACCTGACCGATGCATTGCGGAACCATGTCTGTGCTCTCTCTGAAGAGATGCACGACCTGTTCAGGAAGGAGAAAACCCCTGCCGCTGAAAAATCGCGGGCCTGCAGACTCTGCTCTCTTGTCGATCTCTGCGTCCCGAAGTTGACGACAAAACGTCGTTCTGTCAGGAGATATGTCAGGAACCATGTGAGAGACGCGTGCGAGGGCGATCTCTGATAGGGATTCTCTGGGGCT
Organism: Methanofollis sp. W23; assembly: GCF_017875325.1. NCBI lineage: Archaea > Methanobacteriati > Methanobacteriota > Methanomicrobia > Methanomicrobiales > Methanomicrobiaceae > Methanofollis > Methanofollis sp. W23. The sequence goes on from NZ_JAGGMN010000001.1 coordinate 346,548, forward strand.
GGATTTCGGGAGGAATTTGGTAGAATTTCTCCAGATATCCTTCTCAAATCAGGGCGATATTCTCGCGTCTCTTCCGCCCTTCTCGTGGCCGTGCCGGGTGGCCGGGACGTTTGGTATTACTTCTGGTCATACGGGCCGTCAGAGGGCCTGGTGAGGGGTGGTTTCCTTGCGGTGCTGGGGGAATAAAGGACGTTATGAGCGGATCGGAAACAGGGGTCGATATGGCCCGGGATCAGGGGGGTGGTTCATGAAACGGGGGGTGAAATGGCGGGATCTGGGGGTGGGTCCTGGTCATGTTCCGCGGGGTTTTTGCATCATCGAAGGTGCGGACTATCGGCATGATGGAGGCGATATTGAATGATGAATCCGGAAATATCTAGAAAAAACGAGTTTATTATTGTTTTGCCATTATTTTGAGGGCTTATTTGTTCTCTGCAATGGATTCGGCAGGTGCTTTCCGTTCGGATTCTGTAAGACAAGGGCCCATGAACGCACGCCTTCACCGCGGTGCCGGCGGGAGTTTGGATGGAGTGGGGTCGATCTTCGTGTCCAGGTTCACCGCCTTCACCCAGGAATGTTGCCTCCCCTCATGCCGTAAGATGATTTGGATACCCATAAATCCTCATGAACAGATCTCCCTCCCATGCAAATTCCAGACCAGTGGGTGGGGGCGTTGGTGGTCGGACTCATCATACTGGTATTGGGGCAGTTGGTGCTGTCATGCCGGGCATACTATCAATACAAAGATGATGTTCGGAATCAGATCGATGGAAAGATCGGGAACATCGCCACCTCTCTAGAGAACCTGAACGCCAAAATTGAGAACTGCACCATCCGGATCGAGAACATCTATGCACGGCTGGAATCCTTTGAAAACAAATACGACCGGGCCGACAAAGAACTCTGGAACAGAGCGGACCAGATCGAGCGAAGACTTCAGGATAAGAACTCACAGCTGAAGGAAGAATTATATTAACATTGCAGACAACGTCTGACCTGTTGATGAAGGCCGGCCTCGCCGGTTCGGAAGACATATACAAAAAACGAAGAGGGGATGACTGATGCCGTTGACGCCTGCACAATTTGAAAGGATGGAGTACCTCCTTGGCAAGGCTCAACATACTTCGTTAGCTCCAAATGAACAAGATGAATTACGGCGTTATGTTGTCGTCGAGCAACCAGGGGCAGAGGACGTTACGTTTGAAACCGTCGTGACGCTGGGTCTGATCATCGTCGGGGCATATTTGCTATACAAATATCTTGAGTCCGCAGCCTGAAAATGTCGCGCTGATTCACAGAACTTTTTTCATGCAGCATGACCGGGACGTGCTTCTGGTCCAGTGCTCCTTCCTATTTTTCACACCCCTCTGCACAGCCACGACGATTCTCGGAAGCGAACATGAAGTGGGTGGTGCCGCCCCCGCCTATCTTTGTCGTGAGGGCCTGGGGGCAACACCCCGGGCGCAAGAAGGCGGTGAAATTCTTCTGATGGGGGCATGGGTTCATCCAGATGAAGGAAGCGCCACCGATGACCAACCTCCCGGTTATCAGCCGGGTGCACCACCAGGAACAGCACTTCTGATACTTACGCGTAATAATCAGAGAAACAACAAAAACAAGGAAAAGCAATGGGCCCGGTGCGACTCGAACGCACGACCTCCCGGTTATCAGCCGGGTGCACCACCGACTATGCTACGGGCCCTCTTCAGTGCCTGTTAGTGCCTGTAAATGTTGTACGAATATTGATTTAAAGGTTACGCCTTTTTTCGCCTCATGCCCCCCCATCATGAGGGATCATTAAAAAGGAGTCGGGACTACATACCATGGGACGCAGAATATGGTGAAACGATACCTCCTTGGGAACGAAGCCATCGCCCATGCCTGCATCGAGGCCGGCATCGACTTCGCGAGTGGCTATCCCGGAACCCCGTCGTCCGAGGTGGTCGACACACTCAGGGCGCAGAAGGAGCGGGAGTTCTACATCGAATGGTCGGTGAACGAGAAAGTGGCCTTCGAGAACGCCCTCGCCGCATCCTGGTGCGGGCTCCGGTCGATGGTGACCATGAAGCACGTGGGCCTCAACGTCGCCGCCGACCCCCTGATGACCAGCGCCTACACCGGGGCGAAGGGCGGGTTCGTCGTCCTCTCGGCCGACGACCCCTACGCCCACTCCTCGCAGAACGAGCAGGACACCCGGCGCTACGCTCACTTCGCAAAGATCCCCTGCATGGTCCCCGCGAGCGTGCAGGAGGCGCACGACATGATGAAGGACGCCTTCGCCCTCTCCGAAGAGGTGGGCCTGCCGGTCCTCTTCAGGCCGACGACCAGGATCTGCCACTCCAAGGGCGACGTCGATCTGGCTGAAGTGAGCCAGGAACACCGCACCGGCGCTTTCGAGAAGGACCCGGCACAGTACGTCGTGGTCCCGGCGCACACCAGGATGCTCCACAAACGGCTCAACGAGAAGCAGCCTGTCGTCAGGAAGGCCGTCCTTGACCTCGGCTACAACACTACCGAAGTCCGCGGCACGACTGCGGTCGTGGCCTGTGGGATCGCCGCCTCCTATGTGCAGGAGGTGCTCCCGGCCGACGTCTCCTTCATGAAGATTGGGTGCTTCCCGGTCGACCCGGCCTGGATGGAAGAGTTTGTCCAGGCGCACGAGACCGTGCTGGTCATCGAGGAAGGCGCACCGGTCGTCGAAGAACGGCTCCGCCAGCTCTCCTGCGGCGTGAAGGTCTTTGGACAGATGGACGGGACCGTCCCGAAAGAGGGCGAGTTCTCCCCGGCTCTCGTTGCTGACGCAATGGTGCAGGCCGGGATTCTCCAGGCTTCACCCTTCCAGGCTCCCGCCGCCCCGGCCCCAGACCTCCCGCCCCGGCCCCCGATCCTCTGCGCCGGGTGCCCGCACCGTTCGGTCTTTTATGCGATCAAGCGGGCCTTCCCTGACGGCATCTACCCTTCAGACATCGGGTGCTACACCCTCGGCCTCCAACTCGGCACCGTGGACACCACCATCTGCATGGGCGCCTCGGTCACCGTCGGGAGCGGGATCGCCCACTCTGGTGAAGAACGGCCGGTCGTCGCCACCATCGGCGACTCGACCTTCCTCCACACCGGGGTTCAGGGGCTCCTCAACGCCGTATACAACAATGCCGAGATGACCCTCGTCATCCTGGACAACCGGATCACGGCGATGACCGGCCACCAGCCAAACCCCTGCACCGGTGAGACAGCGATGGGCGCAGCGAGTGTCCCGGTCTCCCTCGAAGCCCTCTGCCGGGCCTGCGGGGTGCAGTTCGTCGAGACCGTCGACCCCTACGACTTCACCGCCACCCTCCAGGCACTCAAGGAGGCGAAGGCGCGGCCAGGCGTCAAGGTGCTCATCGCCAAACAGGCCTGCGTCATCACCGCGAGACGGGCGAAGATCAGGCGGTGGCGCTACGTCGTCGACCCTGAGGTCTGCACCGCGTGCGGCGCCTGCCTCAGGTTCGGGTGCCCGGCCCTCGGGCGCGACGAGAATGACAGGGCCGTGATCAATGAACTCTGCAACGGCTGCGGGGTCTGCGCCGACCTCTGCCCCACCGGCGCCATCGGAAAGGAGGGACGGAAATGAGCAGTTTTGACGTATTGATCGTGGGCATCGGCGGGCAGGGCACCATCCTTGCCTCGAACATCATCGGCGAGGCCTGCCTCATCGAGGAGACCCCGATCAAGGGCGTGGAGACCCACGGCATGGCCCAGCGCGGCGGATCGGTGGAGAGTCATGTCAGGATCGGGGGGGAGTACGGTCCTCTCATCGTGCCAGGCGGCGCCGATCTGATGATCGCCCTCGACCTCCTGGAGGCGGTCAGGTACCGCCACTATCTCAAGAAGGGGGCGCGGGTCATCGCCAATGACCACACCGTCGTCCCGACCTCGGTGCACATGCAGCACCTGGAGATGCCGGGCCGTGACGCCCTCATCGCCGACCTTGCCGACTTCGACCTCACCCTGGTCGACGCCGCAGGCCTTGCGGCAGAGGCCGGCAACCTCATCGTCCAGAACGTCGTGATGCTCGGCGCCGCGGCGCCCTCCTTCCCGCTCAAACCCGAGAGCCTGGAAGAGGCGGTGCGGCGCTCGGTCCCGCCAAAGACCCTCGACCTCAATCTCAAGGCCTTTGCCCTGGGGCGCGAGGCCGGACTGAAGAAGGACTGAGCAGGGGATCTTTCCCCCTCAGGTTTTGTGAAGAATGAACGCGTGGAGCGGAGCGGCCGTCTTCGATCTCTTGTCTCTCTTTCTGGTGTCGCCGCGGGGGTGAGGAGAGGAGTGGACGGTACACCGCCGGAGAGAGAGAAGAGGGCTCGCCGGATCCGCCTCATCGCCGCCCCCGCCTATCTTCTGTCCATGGGAGGTCCGGGGGTGCGACCCCCGGCGCGAGACGGCATGAAAAATTCTGCAAAGTGAGGGCGGCACATCTGATCAACGTACCTTCCCACATTTTCACACCGGGGGCGAGAGCTCCCTGGAACCCCATTATCCGAGAACAGATCCGGCCGCCCCGTCGCCGAAAAAATACCATGGGCCGCCAGCCCCACAAAAAAATTATTTCGATTTCGCTTCTTCCTTCAGGAACGCGAGGGTCTTTCCCAGCGCCTCGACCGTCTCCTCATCACCGCGGAGATATTCCTGGAGGGCGCGGTAGAGCATGAGCATCAGGTCATAGCCATAGATCTCCACCGCCTCGGCAGGGTCGAGAGGGCAGAAATACGAGTCGACCGTCTGGCCGTCGGCGCTGTACATCAGTTCGGCAAACTCGCCCTTCTCGGTGAGGACGCAGTACTGGTCGGCCACCTGCTTGCTCGCATCGTCAGGACGGTACGGCATCGGATCGGTCTTGCCAAGCACGATCATCTTCTCCCGGTAATACTGGGGCTTGAAGATCTCGCCCTGTGAGTCCTGCCGCCCGGCCTGGAGGAGACTGACCCCGATCTCGCCGATGAGGGGCGCCGCCATCTCGCCCATCCGCACGAGCAGATCGGCCTCCCGCCCGGCAAGGTCGCCGGCAAGGTGTACCTTCTCCTCCTGTACTGCATTGATCCGGTTGATAAGGGCCGCAAGCCCTGCTTCGATCTCGTCCATGCCTAATGCTCCGTTGATAGTGAGTTTGACCTATCACTATATGTAGACCCTTCGTTCAGCCTTCCGGTCAGGTACACCGTCCGGTTCCCGGTCACCTCCACCTCGACCCATGTCCCCGGGGTGAGGTCGCCCTGGACCACGATCTCGCGGTAGGCCTGGTCACGGGCCACCACCGAGCCCGGGCGCTTCTGCCCGACCACCACCGCCCGCACGACCCGGCCCAGCACCTCCTCGTTCTTCTCTGAAAAGATCCGCTTGACCGCCGCGTCCAGGCGGCGGGACCGGGCCTTCACCACCCGGCCAGGGACCTGCTTCATCTCGGCCGCCGGCGTCCCGGGCCGCACCGAGTAGCGCGTGATATTCACCTTGTCTGGCCTGACCCGCTCCACCATCGCCAGGGTCTCCTCGAAGTCCTCCTCGGTCTCGGACGGGTAGCCGACGATGAGGTCGGTGCAGATCCGCACCCCAGGCACCCGGGCGCGGAAGGCGGCGACGACCTCCTCGAACTCCCCGGCCGTATAGCCCCGGCGCATCGCCGCAAGCACCCGGTCACACCCGGACTGGACCGGGAGATGGACAAACGAGAAGACCTTCTCGTGCTGGCACGCCTCTGCGAGGGAATCGAGCGAGTCCAGCACCGTCGCCGGGTTCATCATCCCCAGGCGCAGCCTGAACTCGCCGGGCACCGCGGTCATCGCCCGCACCAGGTCGGGGAGGCGCCCCTCCCCGGTGTCCAGTCCCCAGGCGCTCACGTCCTGGGCCGTGACCTGTACCTCCACGACCCCCGCGGCCGCCAGGGCCGCCAGGTCCTTGCAGACCAGACCAGCCGACCGGCTCTTCAGCCTCCCGCGCGCGGCGCGGGTGATACAGTAGGCGCACCTGCCCCGGCACCCTGACGAGACCTGGAGGATCCCGACCGTCTTCCCGGTCTGCGCACACGCGGCAGGAGCGCGTCGGTCGATCTCGTCAGGAAGGAGGAGGTGGGCATGCGGCGCCGCGGCCAGGACCTTCTCCCCCATGACCACCGGCATGCACCCGGTGACCACCAGGTCCTGGTCTGCATATGCTCCTATCTGCCTGAGCATATGCCGCTCGGTCCGGCCGATGACGATGCAGGTGTTGACGACGACCAGGTCCGCCGCCCCTGGACTGTCGACGATCGCGCACCCCTGCTCCTCCAGAACCCTTGCAAGCCTCTCGGAATCGGCCTGGTTGTAGGTGCAGCCATAGGTCTCGATGTACACCCGCCTGTTCCTGAACTGGTCCATCCCTATACACTCTGTCTCCCCCCCATATCAGTCTGCAGACTGCGGCCGCAGAGGGCGCCAGATCCCCCCGGCACAATGCTTAACCCCCCTTCCACCTATCATATACAGATGCTCACCATAGGTCTGCTGGGGTGCGGCAATATCGGGAATATCATAATTAAAAATCATGTAGGAGTCGATATTGTTGCCCTCTATGACCAGATGCCCGGACGCGCAGAGGAGGCTGGGAAACTCTGCGGCGCAAAGGCGTTTGGAAATATCGAAGACTTTCTCAATGAAGACTACGATATCGTTGTCGAAGCAGCTTCGATCGCCGCTGCTCAAAAATATGCCGCATCGGTTCTTGAACACGGGAAAGACCTTGTCGTCATGAGCGTCGGGGTCTTTGCAGACGAGCCCTTCAGGCACGAGATCACCGGGCTTGCCACCTCCCTCGGACAAAAGATCTATATCCCGAGCGGGGCGATCTTCGGGCTCGACAACCTCAAGATCGGGCAGGTCTCAGGGATCACCAGACTCCTGCTGCGCACGACCAAAAACCCTCGGTCCCTCAATATCGAAGAGTGCACCGGACGCACGTGCCTCTTCTCCGGGATGGCGAACGAGTGCATCAAGCACTATCCCAAGAATACCAATGTCTCGGTCGCCCTCGAACTTGCCGCCGGCAGAGATGTCGAGGTAGAACTCTGGGCCGACCCTGACATCGACAGGAACGTGCACGAGATCTTTATTGAAGGGGACTTTGGCGAGGCGACGATCACGGTGAAAAACCGTCCGAGCCCAGATAACCCGGCGACGAGTTACCTTGCCGCGCTCTCGATCGTGACCCTGCTCAAGAACCTTGGCGAACCGATGAGAGTGGGAACATGATACAGGATGAAATACAGAGACTCAAAGACGAACAGGGCGCGGTGATCCTCGCCCACAACTACCAGATCCCTGAGGTCCAGGAGATCGCCGATTTTGTGGGCGACAGCCTGGAACTTGCGATCAAGGCCAAGGAGGCCACGGCCGACGTGCTGATCTTCTGCGGGGTCGAGTTCATGGCCGAGACCGCCAAGATCCTCAACCCTTCAAGGAAGGTCATCCTCCCGGTGAAGGAGGCCGGGTGCCCGCTTGCCGACTGTCTCACTCCTGAGATGGTCCGCGAGGCAAAGGCCCGTCATCCCGGGGCCGCCGTGGTGCTGTACGTCAACTCGACGATCGAGTCGAAGGCCGAGGCCGATATCACCTGCACCTCGGCAAACGCCGTCGAGGTGGTGCGGTCCCTTGCCGAGACAGAGGTGCTCTTCGGGCCTGACGCCAACCTGGCGCACCATGTCGCCGCCCAGGTGCCGGAAAAGGAGATCATCCCCCTTCCCGCGGACGGGCACTGCCCGGTCCATCAGGAGTATACCCTCGCCGACGTCGAGGCCGGGCATGCACGGGGCGATGCCGTGGTCTGCCACCCCGAGTGCGATCCAGAAGTGCAGGAGGCCTCTGACCTCGTCGCCTCGACCGGAGGGATGGCCAGACAGGCGCACCTCCACCAGCAGTGGACGGTGCTTACCGAGAAGGGGATGGCCTACCGTCTTGGCCGCCTCTTCCCAGACCGCACCTTCCATGCCGTCGAGAGCATCGTCTGCGAGGACATGAAGCGCACGACCCTCGAAGATGTGCGCAGGGCCCTCCAGACCGGGGAGTACGAGGTGACCCTTGACGAAGCGGTTGCCGGGCGTGCCAGGAAGGCCATCGAGCGTATGATCGCGCTCAGGGGATGAGTGAGATGACCGTCGACCTTGCGCACCTTCTCTCGTTCCTGGAGGAGGACGCTCCCTTCGGGGACATCACCTCTGAGGGCGTGGTGCCTGCGGACGCCGTGCTCGCCGCGGCGGTCAGGACGCGGGAACGCTGCGTCATCGCCGGACTTGAGGAAGGCGTCGCCCTTTTTGGCCACCTCGGGGTCGACGCCGAGCAGACGGTCGAGGACGGGGCCGAGGTCGACCCTGGCGCGACCGTGATGACGGTCTCAGGCCCGGCCCGCGCCGTGCTCCTGGGCGAGCGCACGGTCCTCAACATCATCGGGCGGATGAGCGGGATCGCCACCGCGACGAGGGCGGCGGTGCAGGCCGTGGAGGCTACAGACCCGCATCTCAGGGTCGCTTCCACCAGGAAGACGGCGCCCGGGCTCAGGGGGCTCGACAAGAAGGCCGTGGTCCTCGGCGGCGGGGAGGCCCACCGCCTCTCCCTCTCCGACATGGTCCTCATCAAGGACAACCACCTCGCCCTTGTTGGGTTTGAGGAGGCGGTGCGCCGGGCACGGGCCTACACCCTCTATCATAAGGTGGAGGTCGAGGTGGAGACGGCAGAGGATGCCGTCACTGCGGCGAGGGCCGGGGCCGACCTGGTCCTCCTCGACAACATGGACCCCGCCGCGGTCGCCGCGGCGGTCGAGGCACTCAATGCCGCTGGCCTGCGCGACCGCGTCCTTGTCGAGGTCTCTGGCAGGATCACCCCTGAGACCGCCCCGGACTATGGGGGCACCGGGGCCGACCTCGTCAGCATGGGTGCCCTGACCCACACGGTCAGGAACGTCGATGTCGGGCTTGATATCGTCTGAATAGGCATATATGGGGGCGCGCGCATCCCGTCATAGCAGGGCGTGGCGGGAAGTTTGATATGATTTCACACCGTAGTGATTAACTCATTTCAGGATTGGAGCATGGGAGCACATATTCGGGACACCAATAGCCGGGATGGTGAGATAGAGGAGTCTCTGGAAGAAGAGATCGATGGGCTAGTCCTTGATCTCAAGGATCCGAATCTCGCTGTCCGATGGGAGGCCGTTGCCTCTCTCGTGGAGATCGGAGCACCTGCTGTCCCGCGGCTCATTGAAACCCTCCAAGACCGGAACAAGTACGTACGGTGGGGTGCGGCCGAGGCCCTCGGCAAGATCGGGGACGAAAGAGCGGTCGCCCCTCTGATCAGGGTGCTGAACGATCCGGATAAGGACGTCAGGTGGAAGGCGGCGATCAGCCTTGGCGGGATGCAGGCGTCTGGGGCGGTCTGTGCCCTGATCAGGGCACTCAGGGACGAGGACCCCGACGTCAGGTGGGGGGCCGCGACCGGACTTGGCGAGATCGGCGACCCCAGGGCGGTGGAGTACCTCCTTGACGCCCTCGAAGAGAAAGACGGGCCTGACGGCCGGGACGGGATCGTCTTCGCCCTTGGCGAACTGGGCGACCGCCAGGCGGTCGCCCCCCTCATCACGGCCCTGGACGATCCGAACTATGAGATCAGGTTCGAAGCGGCGAAGGCCCTCGGCAAGATCGGAGATCCAGAGGCCCAGAAACCCCTCATCGCCCATCTCAGGGACAGGAGCTGGGAAGTGCGACTTGTCACCGCGGAGGCGGTCGTCAGGATCGGCGGGGCCGACGTGATCGAGTCGCTCCTTGCCCTCCTCACCGACGACGCTTCCGACGTGCGGCGGGCGGCCGTCGAGATGCTCGGGGAGATAGGGGAATCCCGTGCGGTCGAACCGCTTGTCGCTGTACTCAGGCACGACGAAAAGTGCCGATATGAAGCAGCCGAAGCCCTGGGAAAGATCGGGGACGCCAGGGCCTTTGCCCCGCTCCAGCAGGTCTATGAATTCTGCGACCCCTGTGTGCGGGTCGCGGTCCTCAACTCGCTCACGGCGATCAGGATGAAAAATAGGAGTCTTGCTGACCTCTCGGTCAGTGGACAATAAGCACCGGGGCCGTGATCTCCCCGCAGATCTCGCCGAGAGTGCTGCCCAGTTGCAGCCGCCCGGTTCGGCCGTGGGCGCCCATCACGACGAGTGAATACCCGCCTGCGTTGATCTCGCCGGTGATCTCCTCTTTTCTACTCCCTTCGGCGATCCTGGTGGTGCACTGGCACCCTTCCTCGGCGCAGTAGAGTTTAAGGGCCTCGAGTTCGCCCTTGATGCTCTGGTGCATCGAGTCCCAGATGTTCTGCTCATAGGTCCCGATGATGTCGCACTTGTTGCTCTGAGTGCAGTAGTTGAAGGCCATCACCCGCGCCTCCCGCCGGTCCATCACAGAGAGGAGAACGATCTCGGCGTCTTTTTTCCGCTTTGCAATTGAGACGGCATGGAGTGCCGCCTTGTGGCCCCATTTGGAGCCGTCGATGAGTGCCAGTATCTTCATATCATCATCACCACATGAAACGCATCCAGAGGAGGCCGAGGCCGACCGCTACACTCAGGACGAGGACGATCATCCCTATTTTCATGAATTCGATGAACGTGATATTTATTCCTTCCCGCTCGGCGACCCCGAGGACCACCACGTTTGCCGAGGCCCCGATGGCGGTCCCGTTCCCGCCCAGGCATGCGCCAAGCGAGAGGGCCCACCAGAGCGGTCCGACATCCATCGCCGTACCCATGTCATGGATGAGAGGGATGAGGGTGGCGGTGAGCGGGATGTTGTCCACGAAGGCCGAGGCGATGGCAGAGAACCAGGCGATGATGATCATCGCCTCGCCGGTGGTGTGGACATGGCTGACCACGAACTCTGCGGCCTGGCCGATGAGCCCGGTCTCGACGAGAGCGCCGACGATGATGAAGAGCCCGCCGAAGAAGAAGAGGGCGGGCCACTCGATCTTTTCCAGGATCTCGTCGGGCGGCACGCGGCTCCAGAAGAGGAGGAATGCCGCACCGGTCATGGCCACCACCGCCGGCTGGACTCCCAGCTGGTCGTGCACAAAGAAGAGGACGACGACCATGAGGATGGTGACCACCGACTTGATGAAGAGCGTGCGGTCCTTGACGGCTGCATGCTCGTCCAGGCCTTTGAGAGTCTGGACGATCGTCTCCATCGCCTCTTTCCCGACGGCGATCTTCTTGCGGTACAGGAGGGCCAGGAAGAGGATGACCACGATGAAATCGACGACAACGATCGGCCCCATGGTAAAGAGGAAGTCGTTGAAGCCAAGTCCTGCGGCCGACCCGATCATGATGTTTGGCGGGTCGCCGATGAGCGTCGCCGCCCCGCCCACATTGGAGGCAAAGATCTCGGTGAGGAGGAAGGGGACCGGGTTGAGCCCCATCACCTTCGCGATGTACAGGAGCATCGGGGTGAGGAGGAGGACGGTCGTGACATTGTCCAGGAAGGCGCTTGTCACGGCGGTCACCAGGGCGAAGAGGATCAGTACCCGCATCGGACTGCCCTTCGAGAGTTTGGCGGTCTTGATCGCGATGTACTCGAAGAGTCCGCTCCCGCGCGCCGTGTTCACGATGATCATCATCCCCATGAGGAGAAAGATCGTGCCAAGGTCGAGGTACTCCGGGATCTTTTCCCAGGGGACGACCCCGACAAAGACGATCACCGCGGCGCCGGCCATTGCGGCCACGGCACGGTGGATCCGTTCGTCGATGATCAGGGCGTAGGTAAAGAGGAAGACGGCGATGGCAATGAGTTCTGGGCCGGTCATGGCGTCGTCTCCTCTGACGGTGTAGTGTGCGCGTAATATGCCTTACGTTCTTGTTCTATCGTTGTGTATGCCTCCAGCAGAAGGTTGGTCCTGAGCAGAGGGGGCGACACGGCGCCACCCTCTGGTGAGTTGCAGTGATCTGTTGTCGCTCTCGCTACATCAGTTTTGCGAAAAAGAGGGTCCCGTCCTCATGTGAACATGAGGAGGAGCATGCCAAGGCCGACGGCCACGGTCACGAAGAGGATGAGCATCCCCATCTTGAGGAAATCCATGAAGGTGATGGTAATCCCCTGGCGCTCGGCGATCCCGATGACCACGACGTTTGCCGAGGCGGCGATGGCGGTCCCGTTCCCGCCCATACATGCGCCAAGCGAGAGGGCCCACCAGAGCGGTTCGATCTCCATCGTCATCCCCATGTCCTGGATGAGGGGGATAAGGGTGGCGGTGAGCGGGATGTTGTCCACGATCGCCGAGGCGATGGCAGAGAACCAGGCGATGATGATCATCGCCTCGCCGGTGGTGTGGACATGGCTGACCACGAACTCTGCGACCTGGCTGATAAGCCCGGTCTCGACGAGTGCGCCGACGATGATGAAGAGCCCACCGAAGAAGAAGAGGGCGGGCCACTCGATCTTTTCCAGGATCTCGTCGGGCGGCACGCGGCTCCAGAAGAGGAGGATCGCCGCACCGGTCATGGCCACCACCGCCGGTTCGACCCCGAGTTCCCCATGGATGAAGAAGAGGAAGACGACCAGGAGGATGGTGATCACCGACTTGTTGAAGAGCGAACGGTCCTTGATCGCCGCCCGCTCGTCCAGGTTGTCGATGACCCCGGCGATCTTCTTCTGTTCCTCAGGCTCGACCTTGAGCTGTTTGCCGTAGATGAAGTAGAGCATGACCAGCACGATGGTCATATCGACAAGGGCGATCGGTCCCATGGTCATGAGGAAGTCGTTGAAGCCGAGTCCTGCGGCCGATCCGATCATGATGTTTGGCGGGTCGCCGATGAGCGTTGCCGCCCCGCCCACATTGGAGGCAAAGATCTCTGAGAGAAGGAAGGGGATCGGGTTGAGTTTCATCACCTTCGCGATGTACAGGAGCATCGGGGTGAGGAGGAGGACAGTCGTGACATTGTCCAGGAAGGCGCTCGTCACCGCCGTTACGACAGAGAAGAGGATCAGCACCCGCATCGGGCTGCCTTTCGCGAGTTTGGCGGTCCTGATCGCGATGTACTCGAAGAGTCCGCTCCCGCGCGCCGTGTTCACGATGATCATCATCCCCATCAAGAGGAAGATCGTGCCGAGGTCAAGATACTCGGGAACCTTTTCCCAGGGGACGACCTGGGAGAAGGTGATCACCGCAGCGCCGGCCAGCGCCGCTACGGCACGGTGGATCCGTTCGTCGATGATCAGGGCGTAGGTGACGAGAAATACTCCTATTGCGATGAGTTCTGCTTCTATCATGGCTGATATCTCTAATAAACAATGATCGGGACGTCAGCGGTCTGGGCAAGTTTGAGGGTGACCGAACTCAAGGGCGAGATCTCGGTCGTCGAGGCCCCGTACTGTTTCGAGACCACGAGCATGTCATGTGTTCTCATGAGTTCGTGGATATTCTCGTATTTTTTCCCTGAGAAAAGTCTGCTCTTCACCGGGAGCCCTACAGACTCGAGGTCTGAGACGGCCCGCGCGAGCAGTTCTTCGCCGAAGGCTTCGCGTTTCTGCTTGAAGTCCTGGATCACCGTCTCGTCGAGGCTGTCCTCGACGATCCTGATCACCTCCATATCGATGATATAGACCAGCGAGACGGTGGCCCCCTCATAGGTCGAGAGGGTCTCGTACAGGGCCGGTGGGATCTCTTTTACAAAGTAGTCGAGAGGCATGAGGATCGACCTGACCTCAGGGACCACGGCCTCCTCTTCGGTGAGAAGGAACTCACGGTACTCCTTTACGACGGTATCGTACCGCCTCCCAGCCACGTCCTTGAACTTTCTCTGAATCAATGAAGTAAAATACCCCATTAAAATACCCCACTGCGATCCAGAGATAGTATGATAGGTGTGACTTTAACCCTTCTCCCTTCAGTTGCCGGTCAGGTAGGCGAGGTGTGAGCGGCAGGCCGGGCAGAGATTCATCCGTTTTCTGTCCAGTTCGTCGAGGGTGGCGGGTTTGAACATCACGCATTCGGGGTTATCGCAGTGTTCGAGCCCGAGGAGGTGGCAGATCTCGTGGGCCCCCTCCTTTGCCGTCCGGTCGGCGAGGTCGTCGAAGGAGGAGGGGCGTCCGTAGTAGGAGTTGTCCAGGCGGGCAAGGGAGACGACGGCGCACCCGGTGGAGGGTCTGGCCAGCCCGAAGACGAAGTCGCACCCGTCGATGAAGAGGTCGTGGGTGACGACGAGGAGGGCGGGGTCGCGGCAATTGGTCCGGCGTTTCATGAAGAGGACGCGTTCGAGGACGGCGCGGGCGTCATACTGGTTGCGTTCCGGGTGATAGCCGTTGATCAACCCTTCTGCATCCGCATGATCGAGGGGGGTGCCGAGGACCAGTTCGATCCGCCGTCCCACCGGCAGGTGCATGCCGGTCGGAACCTGGTGGTCCCAAATAAGTGTGACGCCCATGATACCTAGGTATTCGTGGCATCTGAGTATAAACGTATTGAAGGCTGTATTGCAGAGTATATTGCCAGAAATTATCGGGATGTCGTCGAGGTCGGTATCGGAAGGAATCCTGACGTCGCAGTACGGTGCTGCCAGGCAGGGTTGCGGGTGCGGGCGACCGACATCAGGGACCCCGCGCCGGTGGTAGGGGTGGAGACGAGGAGGGACGACGTCTTCTCCCCTGACCTTCCCTGGTATGTGGGGGCCGACCTTGTCTATGCAGTGAGGCCAGGGGTCGAGATGGTCCCGTCCCTCATCGCCCTCGCACAGGCATTAGGGTGCGACCTCCTCGTTTATCACCTGGGGGACGAGGTCTACCTGGACGGGGGCGAGCGGATCGAGTGCGGCGGGGTCAGGCTCCACCGGTATTGTCGCGCCCTGAAGTGACTGCGGAGATCTTTCTGGTTCTGTAGAATCGGGCATGAACCGTGGGTTCACGCATATGGGATGAAAACTTCTTGTCACGTGGTCTCTCTTTTTCAAGCCTGAAGAGCAGGGGGCGCGGCTCCCCCGGCCCTCCGGGAACCACGATGAAATCGGGAGGGCAGAATAGATGACCATGACGAGTGCGTTGCAGTCCACGACCTCTCGTGTGGCGGGGGGTTTGGGGGGTGGCCAAGCCCCCTGCCAGAGAGATTCAACGAGAGAATATCTCCAGAGCCCGGTGTGGGGATGAACAAGGTTCCTTGATCTCATGCCTTCCTCCGCCTCCGGCGCAAGATACCTATTCTCCCTGCATAATAGGCGAGGGGTTTTCCAGAGCCCCTCAGTTAAAATGCATCGAAGAGCGTGGCCTGGTTCACCTTGGGCTGTGATTTTTCTTCGGGCACCGGGGGGTCTTCGCGGGCTTTGGCCTCGGCCTTCTTCTTCTCTTTCTCTATTTTCTTCCTCTCCCTCTCTTTTTCCTTCTCTTTCTTCTTTCGCGCTCTCTCGGCGGCCTTGAGTTCTTTGATCACCGCTTTTGAGCGAGGTTTGTCGTGGAGGAAGAAGTTCAGTTCGTCGGCGTCGAAGACGAGCGTCTCCGCATAGAGGGCAGGGTCCTCCTCGATGAGGTGGGTGATGAGCGGGAGATACTCTTCCCTGATGGTGTGCTGGGGGAGGGAGAGGGCATGGGAGAGTTTCTGCATCACCGAGGCGCGGATCGACTTCTGTTTGCGCCCGCCGCCCATCCGCCGCCACCGCGCTGGGGGCATCAGTCTCCCATGGGCCCCCGCCCCGCCGGCGGCCTCCTTGACGCCGAGGATCATCATCGCCCTGGCATATTTCCAGAGCGCGAAGTACTGGCGGCGGCGGGTGAGCCCGAGCCATTCGTCGGCCCGCGCCAGCGGGGTGTACGCCCGCGTCTCGGCCTCAGGGCGCTGGAGGGTGTGGAGGTTCCCTTCCAGCCACTGGAGGACGGTCCCTGGATCCTCGTCCACCTCCCAGCCAAGTCTGTCCAGTTCGGTGTCTGACTTTCTTCCTGCATAGGTCGAGGCGACAAGGTCGAAGATCGTCGACCGCTGATCTTTCTGGCTGGTGTGAACGTCGTCGGCGCCGACCTCCTGCTTGCCGAGGGCCGAGGCATAGAGCATGTTGACGGCGGCGCGGATGTCGCCCCCGGCACTCTGGGCGATCGCCATGAGGGCGTCCTGTGAGCAGGAGACCCCCTCGCACCGGCAGATCTCCCTGAGCCGCGGCACGATGGAGCGGGCCTGGATGGCCCTGAACTGGACTGGCTCGCCGATGGCCCGCAGTTCCTTCGGGAGGCCGTAGAGGTCGTTGGCAATGAGGATGATCGGCTGGCAGGAGTGCCTGACGATCTCGATGATCGCGCGCGCCCCCCCCCGGTCGGCGGTCCCGTGGAGGTTGTCGGCCTCGTCGAGGAGGATCAGTTTGCGTTCGGCGCCGAGCAGGCTTGCCGTGGCGCTCGAGGTCCCGGCCACCCGTTCGAGGACACCCCTGGTCCGCTGGTCGCTTGCATTCAGTTCGACGACCTCCCAGTGCAGGTCGCGTGCCAGGGCGTGGGCGCTCGAGGTCTTGCCTATGCCGGGTTTCCCGTACAGGACGAGGGGCGGGCTTTCCCTCGTCCATGACCTGGCCCATTCGTAGACCTGGCGCACGGCTGGTCCGTTCCCGACAAGGTCCCGGAGACTCTGTGGGCGGTACTTCTCGGTCCAGTCCATATAGCAGGATCATAGGGCCGGGGATCTCAAATATTGAGTGGTATGGTCTACGGCCCCGGGTGCATGAGCCCCTGGCGAGCAATCAAATACATTATCTTTGATGAAAAAGAGTACCATACAAGCTTACAGGATGTTGGTGTTATCGTGGTAGACAACTGTTCCCCCGATTCGGTCGCCAGATCGGTCCGGGAATACGAGGGGGTTACGAGAAAACGCGCGATCGGCGAGTTGATCGAGAATCTCAAGATCAATGACCAGCCCGACGTCGTTGCGTCTTATGGGGAGGACGCCGCCGTGATCAGGCAGGACGGCATGGCCCTCCTCCTGGCAGCAGACGGGATCTGGAGCAAACTGATGGAAGCCGACCCCTTCTGGGCTGGATATTGTGCGGTGCTGGTGAATGTGCACGATATCGCTGCAATGGGCGGGCGGCCCCTGGCGATGGTCGACGTCCTCTCGTTCACCGACGGGAAACTCTGCAATGAGGTGACGAGGGGGATGCAGGCGGCGTCCGCGCAGTTCGGCGTCCCGATCGTGGGCGGCCATCTCCACCCCGACACCCCGTACTCGGTCATCGATCTTGCGATCATGGGTTCGGTGCCGGTCGACGATGTCATCTATTCGAGCACTGCGGAAGCTGGGGACCGGGTCGTGGCGGCGATCGACCTCGACGGCAGGGTGCATCCTTCGTGTATCCTGAACTGGGACTCGGCGACGATGCGGTCGGCCGAGGAGGTGCGCCGCCAGATCGGGGTGATGCAGGAACTTGCCAGGCGTCACCTGGTCACGGCGGCCAAGGACATCTCCAACCCCGGGGTCATCGGCACCCTGGGGATGCTTCTTGAGACCTCGAGGAAGGGGGCCGAGGTGGAACTCGACGCGATCCCGCGCCCTGACCTGAAGGAGCATGGGATCACCTTCGAGCACTGGGTGCGGATGTACCCCGGGATGGGTTTCATCATGACCTGTCATGACGAGCACACCGACGAGATCTGTCGGCTCTTCGAGGAGGCCGGGATGACGGCGCAGCCGGTCGGGTGGGTGAATGACTCGCACACTCTCTCGGTCTCGTATGAGGGGTCCACGACCTCGGTCTTCGATCTGGAGACCGAGGGGATTATGCGGATCATCGACGCCACAGACCTGGTATGAGCATCGGGATCGGGGCTGGCGCCGACCCGGAGAAGGTCGCCGCGAGTGTCAGGAAGGTCGGAAACCGTCTGCAGGTCGTCTGTTACTGTTGCCCTGGGGCGATGGACGGTCTGGGGGTCGAGACACGTGAGAGCGAGTGCCCCTGGGAGATGATGGTCGACGACCTCCTGGCCGGGCGGATCGAGGGGGCGGTGCGGGGCACCCTCCCGGCCAATGAGACGCTGCGGTGCCTGAAGGCAGGGTGCGGTGTCGATCATCTGGAACGGGTTGCCCTTTTAGAGTCGGCGAATGGTGTCCAGTTCCTTTTTGCCCCGGTGGGGGTGGACGAGGGATGGACGGTCGCCGAGAAACTTGCGTTTGTCGAGAAGGCGCGGCCGATCGCGCGTGCGTTCGGGCTCTCGGCGGGCGTCGCCGTTCTTTCTGGCGGGCGGTACGGCGACGTGGGGCGCCACCAGGCGGTGGACCGGTCGCTTGCCGATGCCGAACTGGTCGCCCGTCTGGCAGGGGCAGAACACTGCGAGGTCCGCATCGAAGACGCGGTGCAGGAGTGCGGGGTGGTCATCGCCCCAGACGGGATCACGGGCAACCTGATCTTTCGCACGCTCACCTTCCTGGGGGGGGGAGCGGGACATGGGGCGCCGGTGGTCAATATTGGGCCGATCTTTGTAGATTCTTCGCGCGCCTCTCCCGACTACTCAAGCGCTCTTCTCCTTGCCTCGTCGATGATAAAATCTGAAAGATCTGAGTAAATCTCTTTTTTTGGCTTAAAAGTCCTTTAAATCGCTTTGATTGGTTTGGCTCTTTTCCTTCACCTAAACCGTGTGTGAACCTGAATTCCCTCTCCAATGTCATATTGAAAGCCATAATAGCCGGTTCAAGTGGAAAGGTTTAAATACTCTTCGAGGAACTGATAATTTAGAGGTAATTGGACATGGCAGACTTACCAATTGCAGCGGTTGTCAGAATCGCTAAGAAGAATGGTGCTGAGAGAGTTGGCAGCGATGCAGCGGCGGCCCTTGTTGCAAAGGCCGAGGCATACATCGCTACCCTGACCAAGGAAGCCAACCGTCTCGCCCAGCACGCTGGTCGCAAGACGATCAAGGAAGAGGATGTTGAACTCGCGGCAAAGTCCGCCTGAACTCCCCTCTTTCTTTCCTTCGCGTTTCTCAGACGCGTTGCTGTTTTTCGCTGCTCTTCTGATGGTCGATTCCATGGGCTCGCTCCTGTTCTGGTTGGGACGGCCGGTTGTGTAGAATCAAACACGAACTCTTCTCCTACACATACGCGGTTGAAAATTCTCGTTAGTAACCAGTGTGTGGATCCGTGCTCCCTCTCTGGAGCAGGACACCAGATGGGACCACACTTCATCGCCACCTCGCCTTATCCCTATCTCTGTGGGGGGTCCGGTCCGTCCGGGGGGCACTTCTGATCACCACGTCTTCCCACACCCCCAGGACGAAGATAGGAACAGGAATAAAGAGGTTCGATCATTCAGGAGATGTATCTGGATCTGTGTATCACTCTTGAAGGAATCTAGTGTCAAGTCAAGAACGAAAAGTCGTCACCACGATGCAATAGATCGAGAGATCTCTCTCCTCGCGTGAAGAGAACGTAGGTCGCGCCACTATCCTCTTCATGTTCACGCCCCTGCCTTCCCCCCCCCTCTCGTCATCCTGGGGTGGGGGTCAGGGGGAGCCGCGTCCCAGGGGTGAGGGGGTGGGAAGGGACGTTGATCAACTGTGTCGCCCCCACAAAAAAACGAAAAAATTGTTGTCACTCTCTCGCGCCGGCGGGGAGACCCCCCGGACCCCCCCCCCACGACAGAGATAGGGGTGGGGCGGCGACGAGGCGGCGATCCCGCTCCCTGCCCTCTTGTGAAGAGTGTGATCCGCGGCATCCAGGTCGGACATTTGAGTGATGACACGACAATAGTGAATTCAACCCATTCTGGAAATCTTCGCGATTTTTTTCATGGAGGTCATCCCAACACTCTCCCGCCCTCCCCATCCCAGAAGATAGCAATTAGATGTGGTGGGGCGATCCTCCTCTCTTCGGTGTGCACCCATGCGTTCATGCCTTCCCACATATTCGCGCTGGGGACTCTGCCCCCTGGCCCCGGGATGGCGATCGGGTCTGGAAGGCGGAGCAATGATTGTGAAGACAGGGTGCGATCCCCCGCCACTCTTCATCGGCGGGGGGTCAGGGAGGCGTGCCGCCCCCCCCCCTAGAGAGATAAATATCCTGAGGTTTTCTACAGGGCCTATGGGGTTTCACCTCATCACTTCTTTGTAGCGAAATAAAACGTATCTGTGGGCCTCTCACGCCATACGCCCTATGGGCTCTGCCGCTGGATCTCTGGGGTATGAGGTAGGAAGATGTCTGTGATGCTCCTGAAGAGAGGCTTCCCGTCTTCCTCGCTCTCTTCTGCGGGGGTCTGGGGGGCGCACGCCCCCGGTGCAGAGAGTTTTAGAGTTTCGGGTAGATCCTTCTCTCTTCCTTATCCCAAGCATGCCAGAACCGCCTTCCTCCATCTTCGCGCCAGGGACTCTGCCCCCGGGCCCCCGGGATGAAGGTAGGGCCGGGAAGGCACACTCAATCGCCATAAAGAGCGTAATGCCGTCCCCCACCAAAGATAACTGTCCAGAGGATTTCTACAGAGCCCATCCCTGCCGAATTCAACAAAGCCAAAAAAAAGTATCTCAGGGCCTCACAGCGTGCCCTTGGTGCTCGGCACGCCCTGCCGCCCGTCCTGTGCGACCGCCTTCCTGAGGGCGACGCCAAAGCCCTTATAGATCGCCTCGGCGATGTGGTGGTCGTTGCGCCCGTAGAACCTGACGTGGGCCGTCACCCCGGCCTGGATGCAGAGACTGTAGAAGAAGTGTTCGAAGAGCGTGGTGTCGATCCTGCCGACCGCCGGCGTGTTGAACGACCCCGTGAAGACCAGGTAGCCCCGGCCGCCGACGTCCAGGGCGACCGTCGCGAGCGCCTCGTCCATCGGGATCGAAGCGTCGGCGAAACGCGTGATCCCGGCACCGTCGCCGACCGCCTCCTTCAGCGCCGCCCCGAGGACGATCCCGACGTCCTCGACCAGGTGGTGGGCGTCCACCTCCAGGTCGCCTTCTGCCTCCACCTGCAGGGCAAACCCGCCGTGCTTTGCAAACGACCCGAGCATATGATCGAGGAAGGGCAGGCCTGTCTCGACCCTGCTCTCCCCCTCGCCCTCCAGGTCCAGGGTGAGGGCGATTTTCGTCTCCTTCGTCGCTCTCTGAATGGAACTTCGTCTCATCGTGCCGCCTCCAGTGCCTCTTCAAACGTGATTTTTCCATTGTACAGCGCCGACCCGAGCACCACGCCCGCGACCCCCAGGTCGCGCAGCGCCCGCACGTCCGCCGCGCTCGTCACCCCCCCGGCCACGACCACCGGCAGGGAGGTCCGCTCCAGGAGACGTGCGACCGGTCTGGTCTCGATACCCTGGCAGAGCCCTTCGACCGCCACATTGGTGAAGAGGAGCGAACCCGCCCCGAGCATCTCGAAGCGTTCCGCCCAGGCAAGATAGTCGCCGGCCTCCTCCTGCCAGCCTTCGATGACCACCGCCCCGCCCCGTGCGTCGACGCCGGCCATCACCTGCTCAGGCCCGAACTCCAGGGAGAGATCGCGGACGATCTCGGGCTCGCGGACCGCCACCGTACCCAGGATCACCCGCCCGACCCCGGTCTCCAGCCAGGCGCGGGCGTCCTCGCGGCTCCTGATCCCACCGCCGAGCTGCACAAAGACCCCGGTCTCCTCGACCACCTCGCGGATCATCTCGGCATTCGCCCGCGCCGACCCGAAGGCCCCGTCCAGGTTCACCACATGGAGCGCCTCGGCCCCCGCGTCCAGCCAGCGGCGTGCATTCTCAAGCGGCGTCCCGAAAGTCCGCGCACTCTCCCGCTTCCCCTGGACCAGTTGCACGCACTGCCCGCCCAGGATATCGACTGCCGGAAAGACCATCATAGGCGATCAGGGGATCATCCGCTCGATCGGCATCACCAGGATATCGCGCGCCCCCGCCTGCTTCAACTGGTTGATGAGCTGGTACACGCACTCCTCGGCCACGACCGCATGGACCGCGACCAGTCCTTCCTTCGAGGCCACGTCCATCACTGTCGGCCCGCCCAGGCCAGGGAGCACCTGCTCGATCGCCGTCAGGGCCTCGCGCTGGGCATTCATCATCAGATAACACTGCCCCTTCGCCCGCACCACGCTCTCCAGGGCCAGGAGCACCTCATGGACCTTCTCCCTCTTCTCGGTGAGGGCCTCCTTGCTTGCGATCACCCCGGTGCTCGACCTGAGCACCTCGGCGATCACCCTCAGCCGGTTGGTCTTGAGCGTCGTCCCTGAACTGGTCAGGTCCACGATGGCGTCGGCGATCCCCAGGTACGGCGTCGCCTCACAGGCCCCCCCGACCGGGACGATCGTCACCGAGACCCCGTGCTTCTCAAAGAACGCCCTGGTGATGACCGGAAACTCGGTCGCCACTCTCTTCCCGTCAAGGGCGGCGACCCCGGTCACCGCCGAGTCCTCGGGCACGGCCGCCACCAGGGTGGCGCCCCCCATCTTGAGGTCAAGGAGTTCTTCTACCTCTGAGCCTCGCTCCATCACCATGTCGTGCCCGGTGATCCCGACGTCCGCGGCGCCGTTGGCCACATATTCTGGAATATCGGCAGGACGGGCAAAAAGCACCTCGATCTCAGGGTCCACGGTCCTGGCGACGAGCTTGCGCTCACCGGTCCCGACCAGATGGATCCCGCTCTTCTCCACAAGTTCACGGACCGGCTGAGCGATCCGCCCCTTGTTCGGTAATGCCAGGCGGATACAGGTCATATCTTCCTCCTGCAGGTCGTACCTGCAAAAAATAATTGGATGTTCAAAAAATCTTAGAAAGTCTTGAGTTCGCCCCTGATGACCTTCTCGGTCACCCCGGCGATGTCCTCAAGCCCGGTGTCGATGATCGCCTCGACCGCCGGCGTGACCTCGGTGAGATCGACGCCCTGCTGCGGGATGATCTGGACACTTGCCACCAGCGGCTGGTCGATCGGATGACCGATCTGGGAGAGGAGCCTGATATAGATCTCCTCGATCCCGTCTACCTCGGCGACGCAGGTGGTGCCGAGGTGCGTGGCGAGGAGGTTGTAGATCTTACCGATATGGTTGATCGGGTTCTTCCCGCTCGTCGCCTCCATACTCATCGGGCGGTTGGGGGTGATCAGCCCGTTGCACCGGTTGCCTCTGCCGACCGAGCCGTCGTCGCCCATCTCGGCCGAGGTGCCGTTCACCGTCAGGAACACGCTCCCGCTGGCGATATCGTCGGCGGTGTTGATATGCACCCTGGTCGTGCGCCCCGTGAACCGGGGGGCAATCTCCTGGATGCTTTCTTTCAGTTTCTCGACCGCCTCGGCGTACTCACCGATGTCTGAGAGATAACGGTCGACCATCGCTACCGCAAGGGTGAGGGTGATCTCGTCGCCGTCACGCAGCCCCATCACCTTCACGTCGGTCCCGACCTCGGGGTGGCGCGGGCGGTAGACGGTGTCGATATAATCTGAGACCCCCTTGACCAGGCTCTCGGCCTCGCTGAAGGGAGCGTGGCCCACACCGAACGAGGTGTCGTTTGCCCGCATCACCCTGGTGCCCCCGCAGGTCTTGAAGACGTCCCGCAGGTCGGTCGACCCCGCCCCCATCCGACAGTCGACGATGATGTCGCGCTCCATATTCATGATGGGGATGATGCTCTTCACATAGGCCCTGGCCGCCTCGACCGCGATGGCGTCGGCCGGGATATTGACTCCGTCAAAGACCTTGGTGGCCCGTCCGGTGAGAAGCGCATAGATCGGCTTGACCACCTTGCCGCCGCCAAAGCAGGGGATGGACTCGCCGGCCACGATCTCGCCCTGGTCGGTGTTGTGGTGGAGGTACACCCCGCACTCATCCATATACGCCCGGCAGAGCGCCCGCGAGACCGCCTCAGCGATCCCATCGGCGATGCTGTCAGGGTGGCCGATGCCTTTTCGCTCGACCAGTTCGATCTGTTGTCTCTCGATAGGGGTCTGTTCGATCTGCTCTACCCTGATATTCCTGATCATAATAACCCTCACTCTTCTGAATAGTAAATAAAATGCTTGGGCATCATTTAACCATTTCTAACTGGTGATCCTGATATCTGACCTGATCGTGATGGTGCAGGCCCCGTCACGGAAGACTCTCACCATTCCTCCGCTCTCTGAGACCGTCACCCCGACCGCCGGCATCACCGCGGTGATCGCCGCCGTCGCCAGGTGGCGCCCCCCCAGGCCAGGCGGGAGATTGACCACCTTGGCGTTGACGTCGAGGTAGGTCCCGGCAGAACAGACTCTGCCTTCGGTGTCGATGATGAAAACTCCATCGATCTGGGCAAACTCCTTCACGCTCTCCCAGTTCTCCCGCCTGGTGATATCGCGGGAGGCCGGGTCGTGCCCGGCAAAGGGGTTGAGGACCGCCTGGTGGGAGTGCCTCGCGATCCTGGCCGGATCCCCGATGATGAAGGCCGTCCCGATCCTCCTGCCTTCCCGCCCCTCGATAGCGATCTCGAGGGCGAGGTTGAGGACCGCATACATCACGTCCCTCGGGGCGATGTCCTCGTATTCCTTGATGTCGACGAAGTTCTTCGCCTTCTCCAGGTCGAAGACCAGGATGGCGTACGGGAAGACCGCCACGACCGTCCCGTCCTCGAACTGTTCCTTGAGATAGGCATGCACCGCGGCGTCGAGCATATGGTGCTCGCAGACCGAGAGGATCTCGCACATCGAGAGGTCCTTGAGGATGTCGAGCTGCAGGTCCTTGACCCAGACCAGCGGCACCTTGGCCTGGCAGGTGCAGGGCTGGGTGAAGGAGACGACGGCCCGCGCCCCGATCTCCTCGGCGAGTTCGGTTGCAGTCTGGACAAGGAGGTGCTCGTTCATAGGAGACTCTTGATGATACCCGGGATCTCGGACGGCCGTGAGGCCACGTCGACTCCCATTGCTTTCAACCGCATGATCTTGGACTTTGCGTCGCCCTCGCCGCCTGAGATGATCGCACCCGCGTGCCCCATCCGCTTGTTCGGCGGGGCGGTGACCCCGGCGATATAGGCCACGACCGGAAGGTCGGTCGACCGAACCCCTTCTTCCTCCAGGTTGCCGCCGACCTCGCCGATGAGCACCACGGCCCTGGTCTGGGGGTCTTCTTCGAAGCGGGCCAGGGCGTCGGCAAAGGTCTGGCCGATGATCGGGTCGCCCCCGATCCCGATGACCGTGGACTGGCCGATCCCGGCCCTGGTCAGTTCGTCGACGACCTCGTAGGTGAGCGTCCCGCTCCTTGAGATGACCCCGACATGCCCGCGAGAGTAGAGGTGGGTCGGCATGATCCCGAGTTTGAGTTCGCCAGGCGAGAGGAGGCCAGGACAGTTCGGGCCGATGACCGTGCACCCGATCGTCTCCGCATACCCGATCGCCTTCATGGCGTCATGGACCGGGATATGTTCGGTGATCGCCACGATCGTCTCGATCCCGGCATGGGCGGCCTCCATGATCGAGTCCCCTGCCGCGCCGGCAGGGACAAAGAGGACGCTTGCAGTAGCGTCGTGCTCGGCCAGGGCCTCCTTGACACTGTCGTAGACCGGGACGCCGCAGACTTCCCGGCCTCCCTTGCCCGGGGTGACCCCGGCAAGGACGCCTGCCCCGCCGACCGACCTGGCATACTCGTTCATCAGGTTGATATGGAAAGAACCCTGCTTCCCGGTGGCGCCCTGCACGATGATCCCGGTGTTCTTGTCTCCATAGATCATGCGGTCACCTCCACCGCGGCCCTGACGGCCTCGTCCATGCTCCCGAGCATCTTGTAGCCGTGCCCGGCAAGGAGTTCTCTCCCTTCTTTCTCGTTTGTCCCGGCGAGACGGACGATCACCGGTTGGTCGACCCCGGCCTCGATGATCCCGCGGGCCACCTCGTCGCAGCGCGTGATCCCGCCAAGGAGGTTGACGATGATCACCTTCACCGCGGGCATGTCCGCCACGAGTTCGACGGCGTACTTCACCCGGTCTTTATCGGCACCGCCGCCGACGTCCAGGAAGTTCGCCGCTTTCCCGCCGAAGTGGTCGATGAGGTCCAGAGTGGACATGGTCAGCCCGGCGCCGTTGCCGATGACCCCGATCGAGCCGTCGAGTTCGACATAGGAGAACCCATGCCTCTCGGCCTCGCGCTCGCGCCTGGTGAGGTCGCGGTTCACCGCGATCTCCTGGCGGGTCAGGGCATTGTCGTCGACGATCAGTTTGGCGTCCGCCGCATAGACCCCCTGGGGGGTGGTGACCAGGGGATTGATCTCGGCAAGGAGAGCGTCCCGGTCGCAGAAGACATGATAGAGTTTGTTGATAGTCTCTCCGACCTCGGAGGGTGCGTCCCTGATCAGTTCGCGCAGCAGGAACCGCGGGATATTGCGCAGGAGCGGGGTGAACGAGACCTTCCTGATCGCGTCCGGGTTCTTCCTCGCGGTCTCCTCGATATCGACCCCGCCGATATCGGCAAAGAGGACGACCGGCTGCTTGGTCGAGCGGTCCATGGTGATGCTCACGTAATATTCGTGCTGGATCTCCAGGTGTTCCTCGATGAGGACGCGTGCGACCTTGACGCCTTTGATCTTTCTGGCAAACAGTTCTCTGGCGGCCAGGACCGCAGTGTCGGTGTTGGCCATCAGGACGCCGCCGGCCTTCCCCCGTCCGCCTACGTCGACCTGGGCCTTGACCACGACCTCTGGCCCGACCTTGCGGAGGTTGAGGACCGCTTCCTCGTGGTCGCTGATCAGGATGCCCTTTGGCACTTGAATGCCATGTTGTTTAAAAAGTTCTTTTGCTTCAAATTCAAGCAGTTTCATCTTGTATGCTCCTTGTGCCGAGGTCAAAGCCGAGTTTCAACGCCCGCATATTGAGGTCTTCAGTCCCCTTCGGGACTGAGTCGAGGACGGCCTTCTCGATCGCCTCCCTGGAGACGATCCTGGTGGTCGCCACCAGCGCCCCAAGCATCACGATATTTGCGACGATCACCCGGTTGAGGGTGAACTTTGCCTCGTAGGTTGCAGGGATAGGATAAAACCGGCACTCAGGCCGGTCCTGGACGAGCCCGTCGTCGAGGAGCATCACCGCCTCCTCGGGCGCCCCGGCCCCGTACTTGAGGAACCCTTCCTGCGACATGATCACATAGATATCAGGCCTGGTCACTTCGGGGTACAGCACCGGTTCGTCGTCGATGACGACGGCGCTCATCGATGCCCCGCCCCGTGCCTCAGGCCCGTAGACCTGGGTCTGGACGGCGTATTTCTGGTCATAGATCGCCGCCGCCCTGCCGAGGATGACGGCTGAGAGGATGATCCCCTGGCCGCCGAAGCCCGAAAAACGGATCTCGTGTCTCATTCTTCGTGCACCCCCATCGCCGGCCGATACCGCCGCACAAACTCTCCTACCGGGAACTTGTCCTCGGGGAGGGGTCGGCCTTCGGCCTCCATCTCTTTCCATTTCTTCATCAGGACGGCGTGGTCCCGCATCCACTGGACCATCAGTCTGGCGTCGCGGAGTTTGTTCCGCCGCCCGTAGCCGGTCGGGCACTGGACCATGGCCTCGATGAAGGAGAGTCCGGGGGTCTCCAGCCCGGCCTTCACCGCCCTGGTCAGTTCTTTTACATGGTAGGAGGTCCAGCGGGAGACATAGTTCGCCCCTGCCGCCACCGCCAGGGAGGCGAGGTCGAAGGGGGCCTCGTCGCACCCGTAGGGCGTCGTCGTCGAGATGGCGCCGAGCGGGGTGCACGGGCTCCCCTGTCCGCCGGTCATCCCGTAGATGTAGTTGTTCATGCAGACGACCGTGAGGTCGATGTTGCGCCGGCAGGCATGGATGAAGTGGTTGCCCCCGATGGCCGCCAGGTCGCCGTCGCCGGTGAAGACCACCACATGGAGGTCTGGCCGGCAGAGTTTCACGCCGGTGGCAAAGGGGATCGCCCGCCCGTGGGTGGTGTGGAGGGAGTCGGTGATGATGTAGCCTGGCGCCCTGGACGAACACCCGATCCCAGAGATGAAGACCGTGTTCTCGGGCTCCCAGCCCATCTGGTTCACGGCATTGAGGGTGCAGTTGATCACCGTGCCGTTCCCGCACCCGGTGCAGTAGATATGGGGCATGCGGTCTTCCCGCAGCCACTCCCGGAAGTCTTTCACAGATATTCCTCCGCGGTCCCGGCAAGCCGCGCCGGGGTGTGCAGTTCGCCGCCGAGTTCGGGTACCGGGACGACCGGCACCGCGGTGTGCCTGGCTGCCTCCCGTGCAATCTGCCCGAGGTTCAGTTCAGGGACTAAAAAGACCCTGGCATTTTTGAACTCCTGCAGGGCAAAGTCGGGGAAGGGCCAGACCACCCGCAGGCGCAGGGATCCGACCCGCTCGTCGTCCATGTCCCTGACCGCCTGTTTCACCGGACGTGCCGGCGAGCCGTATGAGATAAAGACCACTTCGGCGTCAGGGTTGGTCACCTCGTAGTCGGCCATCTCCTGGCGCGCCTCCTCGACCTTCCCGACCAGTCTCCTGACCAGGCGGTCATGGACGCCCGGGTCGGTGGAGGAGGGGTAGCCCTGCTCGTCGTGGGTGAGCCCGGTCACGTGGACCCCGTGGCCCTGGCCGAAGGTGGGGAACCCTGGGACGCCGTCCGCGCCCGCGGCGAAGGGGAGGGTCCCTTTCTCAAGTTGACGCCGTTCCATGATCTCGACGGCGTCGGGCACCTCGATGCGCTCGCGCATATGGGCGATGATCTCGTCGGTCATCACAAAGGTCGGCACCCGGTAGCGGTCGGCAAGGTTGAAGGCCTTCGCGGTCAGTTCGTACATCTCCTGGACCGAGGCCGGGCTGACGGCGATGATGCTGGAGTCGCCGTGCGAGCCGAAGCGGCACTGCATCATGTCGCCCTGGGAGGCGCGGGTCGGCTGGCCGGTGCTCGGCCCCCCCCGCTGGACATTGACGATGACGCACGGGGTCTCGGTCATGATCGCATACCCGATGTTCTCCATCATGAGGGAGAACCCGGGGCCTGAGGTGGCGGTCATCGCTCTCGTCCCGGTCCATGAGGCGCCGATCACCGAGGCAATGCTTGCGAGTTCGTCTTCCATCTGGACAAAGGTGCCTCCGATCTTGGGGAGACGTCTGGCCATGTGCTCGGCGACCTCGGTCGAGGGCGTGATCGGGTAACCCCCAAAAAAGCGGCACCCGGCTGCCAGGGCCCCTTCGGCACAGGCGATGTTGCCCTGCCAGAATTCAAGTCGTGTCACTCCTCCACCACCACCTTCTCTGACGAGTAGGGGTCTTCGTCCACCCAGGTGATCGCCTGATCCGGGCAGATCATCTGGCAGACGCCGCAGAGCACCCGCCCGTAGAGTTTCTGGAGGCGGCAGTTGGTGCAGCGTTCAGGACGGTCGAGGACAGGCACCACCACACCTTTGTGGTTCGGTTTTGTCCCCTCCTGAAAGATCTTGTATGGGCAGACCAGGGTGCAGAGGTTGCAGCCCTTGCACCTGGTCTCGTCGATGATGAGTTTCATAAACTCGGTCCTTTATAACTATTGAACTCCTGCCTAAATTGTAGTTTTGCCTTTTGCATCACGGCCGCAAAGAGGTCGCCGCCGTGGGCGTCGATCCCCACAATGAGGGGGAGGTGGTCGAGTTCGATCTCCCAGACCGCCTCGGCCATCCCGAGATCTTCGAAGGAGACGCCTTTTATCTGCATCCTTGCGGCGGCAAGGGCGGCGCATCCGCCGGTGAAGGCGAGGTACACCCCGCGGCCGCGGAGTTCTTCCCTGACCCCTTCGTCCATCCCACCTTTGCCGATAAGGGCGCGGACGCCGGCGTCAAGAAGGAATCCAGAGAGGGCGTTCATCCGTGCCGAGGTGGTCGGGCCTGCGGCGACGACCTCGCGCCCCCTGATCACCGGGCCGCAGTGGTATATCGCGGCCCCAACCGGGTCAAAGGGGATGCCTTCTTCTCTCATCCTGAGGTGCGCCTCGTCCCGTGCGGTGTAGACGGTTCCCGAGAGGGTGACGGCGTCGCCGGCACGCAGGTCGAGGACTTCGTCGCCGAGCGGGGTCTTCAGGTCCATTTCTCCACCTCCACGGTCCTGGTCGCCCGTCGGTTCGCCCAGCACTGGACATTGACCGCCACCGGCAGGGAGGCGGTATGGCAGTGGCCGCGTTTAATTTTCACCGCGAGGGCGGTGGTGGTGCCTCCAAGCCCCATCGGCCCGATCCCGAGGGCGTTGACGGCGTCGCAGATCTCCTCTTCGAAGGGGTCCATCTCGTCGATCGGGAGAAGCAGCGCCTCTTTTGCAAGCGCCGCCGCCCCGTCGAAGGTGGCGCCGATCCCGATCCCGAGGACAACCGGCGGGCAGGGTTTGCCGCCGGCAAGGAGCATGGTCTCGGCGACGAAACGGGCGATCTCGCTGGCCTCTGAGGGGAGGAGCATGGCGATCCGCGAGCAGTTCTCGGCGCCCGCGCCCTTTGGGAGGACGGTGATCGTCAACTCGTTGCCTGGCTTCAGGTGGACCGCCGGCATCCCGCCCCCGGTGTTGTCGGTTGTATTCTCTCGTGTGAGGGGGTCGACGACATTGGGCCTGAGCGGGACCGAGTCTGTCGCCTGGCGCACCCCCTCTGCGAGTGCGTCATAGAGTGCTTCAGTTGCCGGGACCGATGGGGGGAGGGTGAGATAGATGACCGGCACCCCGGTGTCCTGGCAGAGTGGGAGTCCGCGCTCCCCGGCATAATGTATATTCTCCCTGATGTTCTCGAGTTGGGCCCGTGCGGTGGGGTCCTCTTCTCGCTCGAGTGCCCGACCGATCGCCGTGTTCACGTCGGGGGGAAGGGAGGTCTCGGCTTCATGGAGTGCAGACGCGGTTGCCGCGGTGACTGCTTCCAGAAGTCCGGATGACACGCTCTCCATCACCGGATATAATGGATGAGGAGGGCTAAAAAATATGCTGTCGAACTCTTCTCTCCTCCTGCCTTGCGGCAGAGGAGAGAAAAAAAGAAGAATATTTAGTGCTGTGCCTTTTCTTCGATGACGATGCGGGTCGGTGACGGAAGTTTGTAGCCGCCGTGCTTGAGGGCGTCCTTTGCCTTCTCGATCTGGTTCTTGTTGGTATAGACCGTGAAGATCTTCTGGCCCGGTTCGACCCTTGCAGCGGTCCCTACCGCCTTGCCGAAGGCCATCCGCATCCCTTCCGAGACACGGTCTGCACCGGCACCGGTGGCCTGCTTGTTCTCACGCAGTACATGATGGGGGTAGGTGCGGAGCTTGAGGTGGTAGCCTGCACGCCCGACCTCGTTCATCAGACGCCTGTTGATGTTGATACGCGCTGCTTCAAGCGCAGTGTGGCGGATCTGACAGGACTCCTCCACCGCAAGGCTGATCTCCATCGGGAAATCGCCGCTGAGGTTGCCCATATCAAACTGCACGATCCTGCTACCGGGCACACCGCCCATATATTCTCGCCGTGTATATGCCTTCTTGGCGAGATTCCTATACATTACTCCAGGTTTACGTACCATTCCTCACAACGCCTCGCCGTAAGTTCGTGCTTTATAAGATAGTGATTTTTCCTAATAAAGGTTACTGGAGGGAGGAGAATTGCGCATGACGCAAAATCCTGCCATCCCGGAGATCCTGGGTGCAGGGTGTTTCAGGCACTGTTGAAACTCCTATCCATGTTTTGTACTCTTCTGTCCTGGGCATTTTATAATATCTTGCCTCGGGCCTTCCTCTGTCCCTGACACGTCAGGATGACGATTGCGCCGGGAAGGCACCCCCGGTGGAGATGAGGCGGGGGTGTGCGCTCCCCCTTTGATCTTGACGCGAGGGTGTAGGGGGCGGCGAGCCCCCCCTCTGTCGAAGGGCCACCATGAGGATTTACCGTGAGCATATCTCAAAACTCTCTTTGGGTGACTATCTCCTCGACCTGAAATGCATCCTTCCAGAAATTCGAAACGCTCTCCTCCACCTGGGGTCCTGGCCGTCTCCTGGCCATAAAGATAGGTTCAATTGCGTACGCGTGG
Source organism: Methanofollis sp. W23 (assembly GCF_017875325.1). Taxonomy (NCBI): domain Archaea; kingdom Methanobacteriati; phylum Methanobacteriota; class Methanomicrobia; order Methanomicrobiales; family Methanomicrobiaceae; genus Methanofollis; species Methanofollis sp. W23. The sequence goes on from NZ_JAGGMN010000001.1 coordinate 378,471, forward strand.
GCTCTGTAGAACCCCTTACCTATTTGTGTGGGGGAGACGTGTGTCACCCGCCTTCCTACCTCTTTGGCCGGGGACGGCACGCCCCCGCCAGAGAGATTCATCAAGAGGATTTACCATGAAAATGATCCTGACGATCCTCTCTTCAGGTTTGCATGAGCGTGTGAACTCGCCATATCCCTTTGAAGCCAATACGCAGAGGATAGAAAATTCCTATGATGAATCGGCCCCCCTCAATCGTCGAGATTTCCTTGCCATCTCGTGCCGGCGGGAAACCCCCCGGACCCCCCACGACGAAGAGAGTCGAGGGGCGGCATGATGCTCGACTTTGATTCGCTCCTCGTTCGTAAGGATGAGAGTCAAGAATTGATCAAATTTGATATGATATTTTCATCCCGTATGCTTGAAGCGGGCGCTCGCCTCATGCCGAATTCTACAGAGTCTCCGCGTGAGGAGGGGAGGGAGAAGAAGGGGCGGGGTCACCCTGTGGCAATGCTATATCCCTTAGCCCCATAGGGAGACACCGCCCCTGACTCCTCTTCAACATATTCGGCCAGCGAGGGGTCATAGCGTGTTGCATTCTAGAAACACAACTCTGCTTCAGGACCATTCTCCATATTCAGATAGATGATCCCCTTGAGGTACCAGGCAAGCCCGTACTCCGGGTCCAGTTCGAGGGCGTGATTGCAACTCGTCAGCGCTTCTTCATACTGATTGTAATTGTTGTTGTAGGACATCCCCCTGATACACCACGCGGTGGCGTTCTCAGGGTCTGAGATGACGAGGTCATCGTAGTATTCCTGGCTCTCGTTCACCCGCTCTTAGAATGCAGAGAGGTTCGAGGTCTCTGACATCTTCGTGTCGGCGGCAATACACCCGCCTGTATACAAAATCAGAATGCCGATGCCGCAGAGCGAGAGTTTGAGGGGGGGTGATTTCATCTCTCGACCATTCATTCAGAATTATATATGGTTGTGGATCGGGCCGTCTGCGTGACTGATGTGCTTCCCCTTATCGCTCGCGCCAGGGGCGCGGCCCCCGGAACCTCTGGGATGAAGATAGGGTCGGGAAGGCCACTCCTGAGATCCTGAAGAGAAGAGGCGGTGCCGTCCCCCGCCTCTCGTCACTGTGGGGGGTCTCCCCCAGCCCAGGTGCGAGATGGTAGGATATTCTGCATCGGGGACGGCGATAGAGCCGGGAGGGCAGAGAAACGATCATGGTGAGTGGGCTGCCGGCCCCCCCTGGGGCCGTTACCGCGCCCCTCAGTCGCTCCCGTTATGGATCAACGAGAGGACATAGCGGCGCACCTGGGCAAACTCAACGCTTGTCCGGTCGCGGGGTCGATTCTGCTCGACCGTGACGATCTCCCTGATATCAGACGGCCGTGGCGAGAGGACGACGACCCTGTCAGAGAGATAGACCGCCTCGTCCACGCTGTGCGTGACAAAGATCACGGTCTTCTTCGTCTTCTTCCAGATATCCAGGAGTTCTTTCTGCATCGTGTTCCTGGTCTGGGCGTCGAGGGCCCCGAAGGGTTCGTCCATCAGGAGGACCTGAGGCTCAGAGCAGAGAGCCCGTGCCACCGCTACCCGCTGGCGCATCCCGCCGGAAAGTTCGTACGGATGGCTGCTCTCGAACTCTTTGAGCCCGACAAGATCGAGGTACTCCCGCGCCTTTGCGTACCGCTCCTCTTTTGGGACACCCCGCACTTCGAGTCCGAAGGCGGCGTTGTCGATGATCGTCCGCCAGGGGTACAGCGAATACTCCTGGAAGATCATGGCAAGTTCAGGCGCCGGGCCTGCGATCTCTTTGCCATTGATCTCGGCCCTGCCTGAGGAAGGGGCGTCGAGCCCTGCGATGATCCGCAGGAGCGTCGTCTTCCCGCACCCGGAAGGGCCAAGGATGCAGATGAACTCTCCTTCCTCGACCTGGAGGTTGATGTCGCCAAGAGCCGTTACTTCTTCGCCTTTCTCGTTGACAAAGACCTTTGATACATGCTTGATCGAGAGACTCATCTTGTCATCCCCCTCCACCTGAATCTCCGGTGTTCAATGGCCCTGAAGAGCCCGTCGATGAGCAGGCCGATCAGTCCGATGACGATCATTCCGGCGATGATCACCTGAACCTGTCCCCAGTTGTAGGCATACATGATCAGGTAGCCCAGGCCCGAGGTGGTGCCTGGCAACATTTCGGCCGCCACCACGCACATCCAGGCGATCCCGAACCCGACTCGTAACCCGGTCCAGATTGTCGGGAGGGAGGCGGGCATGATCACCTTGGCAAGAACCTGCCGCTGGCTTGCCCCGAAGGTGCGGGCAGACTCGACCCAGGTCCGGTTTACCGACTTGACCCCGTCGACGGTGTTGAGCAGCACCGGGAAGACCGCCCCGATGAAGATGATGAAGGTCATCGAGACGATCCCGGTCTTGAACCAGGCAAGGGCCAGCGGGATCCAGGCGAGCGGCGGGATGGGCCTGAAGAGTTGGACCGTCGTGTCGACGAAGTCCTCGACCCGTTGCCAGTAGCCCATCACCAGTCCGACCGGGATCCCGACCAGGGCCGCGAGCCCAAAGCCCAGAATTACCCGTTCGATAGAGAGAAGGGCATTGTTGATGAGGCTCCCGCTCCCCAGGATGTCCACGGTCGGGGTGGCAAGGACGGCAAGCACCGATTCAAGACGCGGGAGGATGAACTCATTGTTGATGAGGACCGCGGCGATCTCCCAGCAGATGATGATCAGGATAGGGAGGATGGCCCCGAGGGCCCTCCTCCGCAAGGCAGTATTTTTCTGTTTCCGTGTTCTGTTCTTGGCTGTATCTGTTCCTTCCATCAGACTTCTTTCACCACCAGTCCGCTGTCTTTGAGGGCGAACTTGAGCATGACATCCTGGATGGAACCTTTCAACGGGGCCGCAATCTTCAGCGGTTTCCCCTCGGCTGCTCTGCTGTTCGCCCACTCGACGAAGGACGGCCAGTCGTTTACTGGTGCGGATGCAGCCACGACAAGTCCGGATCCCTCAGTATTAACGGGTTGGACGATCTTAATAGGTGTTCCTTTGTCGATGGCGCTGATCGCCGGCGGGGCGCCGACCCAGGCCATCTGGATGTTGTCGGTGGCGGCAAGCTGCATCAGGGCCGGGCCTGCGGCGCCGGAGACGAGGGTGACGTCGGCGATCTTCTCGCCGTTGACGATCAGCTCGAGATTTTCAGGCCTGCTCTGTGAGGGGTCTGTGGGCTTGAGGGCGATGCCGTAGTTCTCCTCGAAATATTCCCAGTTTTTGATCGCGACAAAGAGCGAGGCGTGATGGTCTGACATCAGGTAGCCGATGCTGAACTTGTCAAACTTCTCAGGGGTGGCGATCTCGCCGGCGTCGATCATCGTCTTGCCTTCGGTGTAGGGCTGGGTGTTGAAGATGAGGTCGCGGCGCTCTTCTTTGGTGGCGTCTTTCAGGCTGCCGGTGAGGTAGCCGAGTTCAGACTGGGCGTCGACGAAGAGGTCGACCCCTTCCATCCACTTCTCTGAGGGTTCGCTGGTGAACTTGATCGTCGGGATCGCCTTCTCCAGGACGTCGACCGAGTTCACGGAGACGTCGCCGTAGGTGAAGTTGCCCTTGCCGACAAGCCAGTCGGCGACGATCTCGGCGGACTCGTCCTGGTGCTCGTTGACGTACTGGTTGCCCAGGGTCGCGAGGGCGCTGACGGCGTTGACTGTGTCGGGGTGCTCCGCGGCAAAGGCGTCACTGGTGACGACGACGCAGCAGGGGTGGTCCTTCCACATGTCTTCGGGCGGGAGGTCCTGCGAGTACGAGGCGACCTTGCCGATCCCGCTGACGGTGGCGATCTCTACGAAGGGCTGCCAGGCGATGTAGCCGTCGATCTCACCGGTCGAGAGGAGCATCGGCATGGGGCCGACGCCCTGGCTGTAGGTGACGCCGACCTCAGCGCCTTCGGTTGTAGGGGTCGTCGGGGTCTCGGGTTCTGAGACGCACCCGGCGACGACGAGAAGAGCTGCAAGTCCGATGGCAAGGACTGCAGCAAGCATCTTGTTTGCCATGGGGTACTGGTCAGCCTCGGGATATTTATAGGTCGTCGTCTTGCTGTCTCAGAACTATCCAATTGTGTCTTCTGTGGTCGATTTGTGTCTTTTTGTCTATGCAATGTACCTCTTCGTCCTCTCTTTTCCGGCGTATTATGTGGACATACGGGAGAACATTTATCATGCTTTACCCAGAAGGGATAACCCATGATCCAGGCAGACCCGGTCGAGCGCATCATCAAGGCGGCGCTCATCTCTGACGAGGAGTTTGTGGCGGTCCTCCAGCATGTACTGAAGAATGACCTGCGGGTGAGCGTGCGCGAGCTCTCTGAGCGGAGCGGGGTCGCCCAGAGCACGCTCTATAAGGTGCTCACCGGCAAACGTTCGCCCACGCTCCCCACCCTGCGGGCGATCGTCAATAGTGTCCGTTCATTCTCCCGTATCCCTGAAGAAGCCTTTATCGGGCTCATCGCCGCGCGCTATGTCCTGGAGTCCATCCAGGAGCGGACGGCGGTCGTCGATGGTCATGAGTACAGGGTACGGGAGTACCCGGTCTATACCTTTGAGGACGCGATCATCGCCGCCGTGCGGGCCGAGCGGGAGGGTGCCATCGCCGTCGTCTGCGCACCTATCGCCTCCTCGACGATCGAGCAGCTGGTCAGGATCCCGGTGACGACGATCGTGCCAAAGGACAGTGTCCAGCGGGCGATCGAGTCGGCGGCGCGCAAGGCGTGGTTGTAAAGGGGGTTCAGGTGAGGATAGGGGGGCGGGCATCGGCTGAAGAATGGGATCGTTCCCTCTTGATCTTCTCCACTGCTGCTCAACTGGGGCCCGGGTTTCCCTGACCCACTTATCGCGAAGTTAGAGGCGGATGGGCTCTGTAGAACCCCTCTGGATAATTGTCTCTGCGGGGGCTTGCCGCCCCCCGGACCCCCCGCGAACACGATTGGTCGTGGACTGCAACGCACTTGTTATGGTCATCTATTCTGCCTTCCAGATCTCATCGTGGTCTCGGGGGTCCGGGGGCTGAGCCCCCGGCTAAGTTTCTACAGAACTGGCGGATGAACATCGATCGACACTTTTACGTAACACGTTCATCTGGGGGTTTGTAGAATACATCCTCTTTGCATCACACAGTCCTCCCCTGGGATCGAAATCCGTTGCCTTCCCTTACTATCAACCGCGGGGCGCCGCCCCTGGGATCCCCATGATGAAGATGGAAGCCGGAAGGTGGAGAGATGACCATAAAGAGGGTGCTGCCATCCTCGACCCATCATGTGGCGGGGGGATCGGGGGCGAGTGCCCCCTGTCAGAGAGATTCATCAAGAGGATTTTTACAGAGCCGATCAGAAGGATGATGTCCTATACCCACTATAGTCTCGACCATGGGAGCCACGACGGTGTGGGTGTCGCCGGAAACCAAGGAGCGGCTGGATGCGATAAAATGCCATCCTGACGAGACCTACGAGGACGTGATCATCAGGCTGATCGATATTGCCATAGATTCAGAACCCCTCAGTGAGGAGACGCTCAAAGCACTCGATGAATCGGTTGAAGACATTAAAGCCGGCCGCCTCTTCACCCTTGACGAGGTCCGCGCAGAGCTCAGGGCTGGATGGCGTACGAAGTCAGAGTGACGCCATCTGTCATATGGCGGATGCGCCACCTCCCCGAAGAGGTCAGAGAGAGGATCCTTGATGAGGTGGAGAACCTTGCCCGGCAGCCTGATCCATCCTTGCATGTGAAGATATTGCAGGGAGGGAGTGCGATGCCACTTTGCTCTTTTCGTGTCGGGGCGTACAGGGCGATCCTGACTATCCATCATAAAGAGGTGCAAAAAATTGTGGTCGTCGTAGTGGGTCACCGGTCAGAGGTCTATCGAAAAATCTAAGCCTCTCTTTTTCGGCTCTGTAGATTCCTCTTCCTTTCATCGAGGTCATCGCAAAACTCTCCAGACCTCCCTCAGAAGAGAGGGCAGGAAGGCAGAGCGATGATTGTGACGATGGGATGCGAGCCCCTATCAATCATCATCACCGGGAGGACCGGGGCGGCCACCCCCTGTCAGAGAGATTCATCTAGAGGATTTCTACAGAGCGCTTTTGCGTGACCTTTCCCTCTGCAGTCTCGCCCGTGTGAGGCGGTGAATTTGACTCTGTCGGATCCCCTGCCTCCCCCGGTCCGCTCTTCTTCCTTGGGTTCTGGGGCGCCGCGCCCACCCCTGGTGTGTATGGTGGGGCAAGGTGGTCCATTCATGCTCACGTTTAGAATTGACGAGGAGTTTTGCAGGGCCGATTTTCCATATTTTTGATCTTCGAACTTCTGATAGGCATAGGATGGTCCCAAAAACCAGATATATAAATTGAACGCGATTGATCAGTGTGGATGGCGTGTACCGGTACTCATCTCCGGTCGAGGCGGTGAACTCCTTCTCATTTCCGGTGCCTGCACCCAACCCCTCTCAACGCCCCCTGGTATGGGAAGGAGATCAGAGAGGTGAACCGCATGAAAAGAAAAACCAAATTCCTGTCATTATTACTCGTACTGACACTGTTCACGTCTGGACTTGTGGGATCTGTTCTCGCACAAGAGAGTGATCTGAATGGATGTGTAGAACTCACGTATGAAGAACATGCAGATGCCGTTCGAGAAATGAAATCAAATGAAAAAATTCTTGACATTTATGGGGATGTTCCAGAATTCAAAGATGCACGTGACCGACGCGTCTGGTATGATCGGTTGGACGATTTTCACGATGAGACCTTTGACTCGATAGCGAAACCTCGCCTATACCCAGATGGGCCTATTATTGGTTACGGGTATGATATCGAGGGGTATCTCGACGTTGGCATTCCTGACACCCTGCCTGAGGAACATCTCGAAGACACCATGGATGCACTCTCTCAACTCATCGATGAAAAAGGGAGAGAGATGGGTTTTGAAACCATCCCCGTCAAATTTACGAGCGTCGATCCGGACAGTCTCGTGCTTCATACTCATGTGCTTGAAAATCCTCAGAACCGTTCAGCGATCGAAGGGATCGGGATTCAGGCCCTTGTGGGAATGGATATTCTCGGCATTCGGGATCTTGTTTCAGAATGTACAATGTCCGGGAGGTACAATATCAGCCTCGCAGGATCGGGCATGATGTGAGAGCACGTCTCAGAGATATGTCATGAACGTCACTCCGAGCGGTGCTTTGTAGTGTGGAGGGATCCTTGCTTTTCACTCCATGGCAACGAATCAAAGCATTGCTCAATCGCCGCCTCCTGGCTATCTTCATCCGTGGGGGCCCGGGGGTGCACCCCCCGCGAGACGGCGGCGTCCCATCGTGCGAGGGCCATCGCGTTCTCCAACGCGCCGGGTTCCGGGTGGAATTTTTTGATGAGGCCCAGGCGTCTCAGGTCTTCAGTCGGTTCCAATCAGCATCACCTTCGGTCCTTTCAGCACGTTCGCGACGGAGGGATCGTCTGCGGCGGTCCGCTCCGCCATCTCTTCGGGCATGAAGAAGGCATAGTTGATCACTCTCTCGAGCGCCTCCCTGGTGCGTTTTGCCCTTGATGATCTTCCACGCTGCAGTCTCCCCTGATTGTCATTCGACGGGGGCCCGGGTTTTTTCCCGGTGTGATAGTGTGGGAAGGCACGTCGATCAGAAGTTCTCCTCGGAACGATTTTGATGTGGTATGCTGGAGGCATGCTTTTTGCTTCATGCGTGATTCTACAGAATCCTCTCCCTATTATTCGCTGTTATCTCTCCTGGTATGCATAGGGCCATCCCACAAAGCAGATATATAAATCCAGCAAGATTTCTCGATGTGGATGCCGTGGTCCGGTGCTCGTCTCCGGCCTGGTCGATGAAACTCCCTTGCACTCCGGTGCCTGCGTCCGGTCCTTCCCGAGGTCGATGGTACAGGAGGGGGACTGGAGAGGTGAACGGTATGAGAAGAAAAACCAGATTATTGTTCGTCTTGCTTATCCTGACGTTGTTCACATCCGGGTGTGCGGGATCTGTTTCCGCACAACAGGGTGACCGTGAAGAGAGTGATCTGAATGGATGTATTGGACCAACGCTTGAAGAATATACAGATGCCATTCGGGAGTTGAGATCACATGAAATCGTTCTGGGCATTTATGGGGATCTTCCGGAATTCAAAGATGCACGTGACCGACGCGTCTGGTACGATCGATTGGACGATTTTCACGATGAGACCTTTGACTCGATAGCGAAACCTCGTCTCTACCCGGACGGCCCGGTTATCGGGTATGGATGTGATGCCGAGGGGTATCTCAGCGTCGGGATTCCTGACACCATGCCTGAAGAACATCTGGGGGACACCATGGATGCACTCTCTCGACTCATTGATGAGAAAGGGAGAGAGATGGGTTTTGACAACATCCCGGTCAAATTCAGGAGTGTCGATCCAGACAGTCTCGTGCTTCATACTCCTGTGCTTGAGAATCCTCAGAACCGATCCCAATCATCGATCGGAGGGATACAGGTCCAGGCCCTTGTGGGGGTGGATATTCTCGACATCCAGAATTTTCTTTCAACACTCACCATCCTGGGGAGATAGAATATCGGCCCTGTAGAATTGGGCATGAACCCCGGGCCCACGCATACGCGATGAAAAATTCTTGGTGGTCTCCGGGTTATGAATCCTTGCTCTCTCTTCGAAGCAGGAACCAAATAGGACCACCATTTCATTGCCGCCCTCACCTCTCTTCGTCGTGGGGGGACGACCCGAGGGAGTAGACAAATAAGATTCTCCGATGAGGGCGGCCATCTGATCGACGTGCCTTCCCACAGGCTTGCGCCAGGGACTCTGTCCCCGGACCCCGGGGATGAAGAGAGGGCCGGGAAGGCGAAGGGCTGATCATTCAGAAGATGTATCTGCTCTCTGCATATCAGTCATGAGGAGCCTCAGTGTGATAAAATCATCATTCAAACCTATAGGGGGGATATTCGAGATCATTTTCATGGTAAATTCTCTTGATGTCTCTCTCTGGCAGGGAGGTACTATGCTCTCTCATGATCCTCCATGGTGCGGCCTCTTCCAATCGCCACTCAACAAGGAGTTCGGGTTCCTCGAACCCCTCATCACGAAGATTGACAGGGACCGCATCGACCGAAGCATCAGGTCGCCCCCATCACCGGTGCACACCAGATTATTTCCCTCTCCCGGCCCTGCCGCTCCCCTCATCCCTCCCGCCGTCCCCACAAGTTCATTTCCTCTCGGGCCGCAAGGTACACCACCATGCATCGTGATCTGCTGCGGCGAGGCAGACTCAGTGACGACCGTACCGGTGAGGTAATGCACTTCCTCTCCTCGATGACGGCCGATCACTGGATCGCCGAGAAAGATATCCAGGTGGACATGGCCCACCTCCTGATGCTCAGGAAACAAGAGATCATCGGGGAGGACGCGGCCAGAGCGCTGATGGGTGCGCTTCTCGCCTTCCACGAGGACGGGATCCCAGACGAAGCCTATGACGAATGTTTTGAGGACATCCACGCCGGGAAAGAAGCGGCGCTCATCGCCCGCGTCGGCGAGGAGTTCGGCGGCCGCCTGCATATGGGCCGGTCCAGGAACGACGAGGTGGCGACCTGCATCAGGATGCGCCTGCGCGAAGAACTGCTCGGGTGCATGACCGCGCTCTGCGACCTCAGGCAGGTGCTGCTCGGGCTTGCCGAGGCGCACCGCGAGAGCATCATGCCAGGGTTCACGCACCTCCAGCACGCCCAGCCGACCACCCTTGCCCACCACCTCCTCGCCTACGAGGCGGCCTTCGGGCGGGACTTCGGGCGGCTCGCCGACGCCTATGCCAGGGTGAACGAGTGCCCCCTCGGTGCGGCGGCCTTCGCCTCGACCGGGTACCCCATCGATCGCGAGATGACCGCCAGGCTCCTCGGGTTCGCGCGCCCGATGGGCAACTCGATGGACGCCGTCGCCACCCGCGACTTCGCCCTTGAAAGTCTCTCGGCCTGTGCGGTGATGATGACCACTGCAAGCCGCCTCTGCGAGGAGATGGTTGTCTGGTCGAGCGCCTTCGTCCGGTTCGTCCACCTCGCCGACGGCTACTCCTCGACCAGTTCGATCATGCCCCAGAAGAAGAACCCGGACACCGCTGAGATCATGCGGGCAAAGGCCGGGACCGTTGCGGGTTCGCTTGCCGGGGCGATGACTATCACCAAAGGGCTCCCAATGAGTTACAACCGCGACCTCCAGGAACTCACCCCCCACCTCTGGCGGGGCGTCGCCGCGGCGCGCGAGAGCCTTGTCGTCCTGGCTGGGATGCTCTCGACCGCGACCTTTGATACGAAGCGGATGGCCGCCGAATCTGACCGCGGCTTCTCGACCGCGACCGAACTTGCCGACGTCCTGGTCAGGGAGTATGGACTCCCCTTCAGGACTGCGCACTCGGTCGTCGGCCGGGCGGTGAAAGAGGGCGCCCTCGACCTTGCCACCCTGGAAGCGGCGGCAGAGGAGGTCGCCGGGCTCTCGCTCACCGGGCGCGGGCTCACCGCCGCACGGGTGGCCGCCGCCCTCGACCCGGCGATCAGCGTTGCCGAGAGGAAGGCCATTGGCGGCCCAGCACCAGAAGAGACGGCGCGGGCTCTGACCGCACGGAACAAAGACCTTGCGGCCGACGAGGCCGCGACCGCCAGGCTGGCAGGGTCCGTGGAAACGGCCCTTGCCCGCCTGGTCGATGAAGCAAAAAGGATGACAGAAGCATGAGTACCTATGCGACCGGCGACGTCGTCGCCGCCTCCTGCCGGGGCCACCCGGTGGAAGGGATCTATATCACCGACCGCGACGGCATGGCGGTCCTCAAACTGAAGAGCGGCTACAACATCGGCGTCGACCAGGAGACCTGCACCCTGGTGCGGCGTGCCGGCGACCAGCCCGCTCCCGCAGTTCCCACCGTGGTGCAGGACGAGACCCTGCCAGAACTTGCGATCATCTCCACCGGCGGGACGATCGCCTCCAAGATCGACTACCGCACCGGGGCCGTGACCAGCCAGTTCACCGCCGACGACATCCTCAGGGCGGTGCCAGGGCTCACCACAGTCGCCCGCTACCGTGCCGAGATGCTTGCCACCATCCTCTCTGAGAACATGACCCCGTCCACCTGGCAGGCCCTGGCCAGGGCGGTACACGCCGCGGTCACCAACGGTGCCGAGGGGGTCATCGTCACCCATGGGACCGACACGATGTCCTACTCGGCCTCGGCCCTCTCGTTCATGCTCGACACCCCTGCCCCGGTCGTCTTTGTCGGATCGCAGCGGTCCGCCGACCGCCCGAGCAGCGACAACGTGATGAACGCCATGTGCGCGGCCGCCGCCGCACGGAGCGATCTGGGCGAGGTGGCGGTGGCGATGCACGCCACCACCAACGACGACCTCTGTGCCGTCCACCGCGGGACGAGGGTGCGAAAGATGCACACCTCACGGCGCGACGCCTTCCAGAGCCACGAGATGGCCCCGGTCGCCACCGTCGCCTACCCCTCGCTCGCAGTCGACCTCTCCCCTGAGGCGGTCCGCCGGGGTGCGGTCGAACCGGCCCTCCACGCCGACCTCGAAGAGCGTTGCGGGCTCCTGTATTCCTATCCAGGGATGCCAGAGGAGGCGGTCAGGGTCTACGAAGAGTTCAAAGGCCTGGTCATCGCCGGCACCGGGCTTGGCCATGTGAGTTCAGAGTGCATCGAGGCCCTGCGCGAGATGATCGACGCCGGGACCACCGTCGTCATGACCTCCCAGTGCCTCCACGGCCGGGTCTGCGACCGGGTCTATGACACCGGCCGCGACCTCCTTGCCGCGGGCGTCGTCGAGGGTGAGGACATGCTCCCCGAGACCGCGCTCACCAAACTGATGTGGGTGCTTGGCAACACCGCCGACAGGGAGGAGGGGCGGAGGCTGATGGCCACCGACCTCAAAGGCGAGATCAGAAGGAGGTCAGATTATGGATTTTAAGGCGCTCGGGCTCAAGGCCGGGATCGAGATCCACCAGCAGCTCGACACAGCAGAGAAACTCTTCTGCCACTGCCCCACCACCCTGCGCGAGACCGAGGAGCACACCGGCGAGTTCTTCCGGTACCTCCATGCGACGGTCTCTGAGATGGGTGAGGTCGACCGTGCGGCGGCCGAGGAGATGATGAACCGCCGGCAGTTCCACTATCTCACCTACGACACCACCTGCCTGGTCGAGAACGACGAGGAACCCCCGGCCCCGATGAACCCCGAGGCCCTGGAGATCGCCCTCCAGGTCGCCAGGACCTTCGAGATGCACCCGGTCGAGCAGGTGCACACCATGCGCAAACTCGTCATCGACGGCTCGAACACCAGCGGGTTCCAGCGGACGGCGATGGTGGCGATGGGTGGGGTCCTGCCAGGCGACGGCGAGGTCGAGACCCTCTGTCTCGAAGAGGAGGCGGCCCAGCGCGTCGAGGGGAGCACCTTCTCCCTCGACCGTCTCGGGATCCCGCTTGTCGAGATCACCACCTCGCCCTGCATGCACACCCCTGAGGCGGTCCAGGAGACGGCCGAGTATATCGGGATGGTGCTCCGCTCCACCGGCAAGGTGAAGCGGGGGCTTGGGACGATCCGCCAGGACGTCAACATCTCGATCAAGGACGGCGCCCGCGTCGAGATCAAGGGGGTGCAGGACCTCGCCCTCATCGCCGAGGTGGTCCGCCGCGAGGTGACAAGGCAGGTGAACCTCCTCGCGATCCGCGACGAACTCCGCGTCCGCAACGCCTCGGTCGGCGAAGAGACCCACGACGTCACCGCCCTCTTTGCGGAGACGAAGTCGTCCATCCTCAAACGGGCGAAGTCGATCCTGGCAGTCGTCCTGCCAGGGTTTGCCGGACTGGTCGGGCGCGAGGTCCAGCCTGGCCGGCGGCTCGGCACCGAGATCTCAGACTATGTGAAGAAGTGCGGGCTTGGCGGGATCTTCCACACCGACGAACTCCCGGCCTACGGGGTCACGGCCGAGGAGGTCGCCGCCCTCCGCGCCCATCTTGGCGTCGCCGACGAGGATGCGGTCATCCTCATCTCAGGGAGCAAGGAGAAGGCCGCCTGCGGGGCGAAGCAGGTCCGCCACCGTGCCCGCCTCGCCCTCGAGGGCGTGCCAGAGGAGACCAGGAAGATGCTCGACGAGGGGAACACGGCGTACATGCGCCCCCTCCCTGGCGCCGCCAGGATGTACCCCGAGACCGACGTCCTCCCGGTGACGATCACCGGCGAACACTGGGCGGCGGTCAGGGTGCCAGAACTCCTCTCAGACCTGGCACGCAGGATGGAAGACGAACTCGAGCTCGACCCCGCGGTGGCCAGGCAGGCCGCCTACTCCGAGCACCTCCCGCTCTTCAGGGCGGCGGTGCAGGCCGGGATCAAACCTAACCTTGCGGCGCGGACGGTGCTTGGCACCCTCAAGGAACTCTCCAGGGACGGCGTCGCCGTCGAGACGATCGCCGACCAGGACGTCCTGAACGTCCTTGCCGCTGTCGAGAAGGGCGAGGTCGCGAAGGAAGCGGTCCCTGACCTCCTCACCGAGGTGGCAGGCGGGAAGACGGCGGCCGAAGCGGTCGCCGACCATGCCGGCGGGGTCTCTGCCGAGGAACTGGCTGCGATCGTCGAAAAAATCGTCGCCGAGCGGATCAAGTTTGTCCAGGAAAAGCAGATGCGTGCCCTCGGTCCGCTGATGGGCGTCGTGATGAAGGAAGTCCGTGGCAAAGTCGACGGCAAGATCGTGAGCGAGGCCCTGAGGGCCGAGATCTCGCGGGTGATCTGAGCAGAGCAACATCTTTAAACCACGTATTGAGTAAATATATAGGGAGTTTGATTATGGGAAAAACAGGAACCACGACCTGGGCCCAGGTGAAGAATGTCAGAGGCAAGATCCGCCTGGTCCGGGCACAAGAGGCAACCCAGAAAAAGCCGGGGCCGAACCAGCGCTTCAAGGCGTCTGCAACCCTGAAGAAGATCGAGATCCAGAACGAGCGCCAGCAGGGGCGCGGTGGCCGTCGCGGTGGCCGTCGCGGTGGCCGTGGCCGTCGCGGTCAGGATATGACCGACCAGCGCGTCCGCAGGCGGATGCTGCGCTCCAAGACGACCGCTATGGGCGTGAAGCAGAAGTCCAGGTGAGACCCGCGGGTCCCACCCCCTAATTATCTTTTATATCTCTGGTGTCCATTCATTGTATGGATCCAAAGACAGCCGTTTTGAACTATCAGTATGGCGAGAGAGCCAAATCCGAACTTCTTCTGGCCTCAAAACTCATCGCCAGCATGCCGGGTTTTCCTGGCGGCGAGAAGATGGGCGGGAAGCGGATGCTCCTCCTGGTGCTCGAGGGCGTCAGGTCAGAGATCGCCTTTGCTCACGGGAGCAGCGGGCACCCCGGGTTTAAGAAAGCCCTCGAGTCCCTGGACGCCGCGATCTCCGAGGTCGAGGGCCTGAACTTCGAGGAGGCCCTCCCGAAAGTGGCCGAGGCCGTTTCCGCGTCGACGACGGTTGCCCAGGAGTCCTGGGAGGCGCTGACCAGCCATGGACTTCTCTGAGTTTCTCAGTTTTCTTGAAGGCCGCCAGACGGTGCGGGAGTACGATCCCGACCAGGAGGTCGCCGAGGACGAGGTCGAGTCTATCCTGAAGGCCGCCTCCTCCGCACCGAGCGCAGGCAACCGCGAGTCCTGGGACGTCGTGGTGGTGGAGGCCGAGGACCAGCGCGAGGCCCTTGCCGAGGTCGCCTATGACCAGGCGCATATCAGGAACGCCCCGGTCGTCTTTGTCGTCTCTGCAAACTACATCAGATCGATGTCCAGGTACGGCGAACGGGGTATCCTTTATGCCCTTGAGGACGCAACCATTGCCTGTACCTATATGATGCTCGCCGCCCACGCCCTCAGGCTTCATGCCTGCTGGACCGGCGCCTTTGAAGATGACGGGGTTCGAGAGGTGCTCGGCCTCCCGCCGCATCTCAGGCCGGTGGCCCTTCTTGCCGTCGGCAGGGGCGAGGTTCCGGCCGCCAGGACAGAACGGATGCCGATCGGCGAGCATGTACATAGAGAGACGTGGTAATATTCTGGGAATGTGAGATTCATGACCGACTATCTTGTAACACTCGAATCCGCATGGATCATCAAGGACGTCAAGTCCCTCGACGATGCTGTGGGGATCGCTATCAGCGAGGCGGGCAAACGCCTCAACCCCTCGGCAAAGTTTGTCGAGATCGAGAGCGGATATAGCCAGTGTCCGTACTGTGAAGAAGACCTGAACTGTGCACTGGTCGTTGCGAACACCGCCCTGGTCGGGCTTATGCTCTCGATGAAGGTCTTCAATGCCGAGTCAGAAGAGCATGCAAAGAGGATTGCGAAGTCGGTCGTCGGCCGGGCGCTCGGCACGATCCCCCTCAAAGTCGTGGATGTGCAGGAGTTATGATCAGCGTCGTCGGGCATACGGCCATCGACCATATCTGCACGGTGCCGCATTTCCCTGAGCGCCACACCTCGGTCTATACCCTCGACCACCAGATCTTCTTTGGCGGCGGGGCGGCAAATATCGCCGCGGGGATCGCAACGCTCGGCGAGGCCTGCGAACTGGTCAGCGCCGTCGGCTCGGACTTTCCGGGAGGAGCCTACGACCAGAGGCTGGACGAACTCGGGATCAGGCGCCGGTTCTTCGAGGTGCCCGACCGCCCGACGGCGACGGCCTTCATGTTCAACGACGTCGGCGGCGACCAGATCACCTATTTCGACTGGGGGGCCTCGACAGTCTTTGCCGAGGCGACGGCCCCGGCCCTGGAGTTCGTGCATATGGCGACCGCCGACCCCTCGTTCAATGTGCAGGTCGCGGAAAGAAGCGAATTTGCCTCGTTCGATCCAGGTCAGGACATCCTGAAGTATACGAAGGAACAGTTCGAGGCGATCCTCGACAATATCAACGTCCTCTTTGCGAACCGGCACGAGGCACGGCAGATGGCCGAGACGATCGGGACGACGGTGCACGACCTGGCGGCGCGGGTGGACCTGGCGGTCTTTACGATGGACTCGAAGGGGTGCATGCTCTGCGTCGACGGGGAGGAGAAGCAGGTCCCGGCGATCAGGGTCGAGATGGCCGACCCCACAGGAGCGGGCGACGCCTTCAGGGCCGGGTTCCTGACGGCCTATACGCGCGGCTACGATCCAGTGCGCTGCTGCACCGTCGGGACGACGGCGGCCTCCTTTGTGGTGGAGAAGGTTGGGTGCCAGACCAACCTCCCGACCTGGGAGCGGCTGGCACGGCGGCATGAGGAGCACTTCGGACCGATTGTGAAGAGGTAAGAGACATGACATGGGCAGCACTGACATCTGGCGGCAAGGACTCGGTCCTTGCCGTGCAGCGGGCGATCGACGCCGGGATCGAGGTCTCGGCCCTGGTGACGGTCAGGCCTGAGAACCCGCATTCATATATGTTCCACTCGGCCAACCTGGACGCCGTGCAGGTGATGGCCGAGGTCGCCGGGATGGAATATCACGAGATCCCGTCGGCCGGCAGGAAGGAAGAAGAGATCTTCGAGATGGAAGAAGGGCTCGCGGCCCTCGGGCTCGACGGGATCGTCACCGGGGCGGTGGCCTCGACCTACCAGCGTGCGCGCCTGGAGGCGATCGCGGGCAGGCTCGGGATGCGCCTCTCTGCCCCGCTCTGGCATATGGACTATGCCGACCTCCTGCGTGATGTGGCGGCTCAATTTGATGCGATCATCGTCGTCTGTGCTGCCGAAGGCCTGACCGAGGAGTTTCTTGGGGCGCATATCGACGATGCGATGGTGGAACGTCTCCTTGCCCTTGAACAGCGCTACCGGATCAACCCGGCGGGCGAGGGGGGTGAATACGAGAGCCTCACCCTCGATGCCCCGTTCTTTTCCAGGCCGATCACCTACAAGTCGGCCGAGCGGCACTCGGTCGGCGACCGGCATGAACTGGTTCTCAAGGGATTCGCATGAACGGTCGGGCCGAGGCGAGCGACGTCAGGATGGCCGGGCTTTCCCGGTATATTTTCACGGCCCCGTCCTGGCCCAGGTCCCTTGGGATCATCATTGCTCTCGGCCTGCTCATCGATGCGGTGAGCCTGCGGGCTGGCGAGACGTATCCGTTCTTTGGAACCCTGGCCTTCACCATCCCGGCGGTGCTCGCGACTTTCCTCACAAAACCCCTCCTGATGGAGCGGGGCAAGGTGATCACCTGGAACCGTTCGGCCCTGCTGGCGGCGGCGGGCACGGTCTTTGCGGTGATCGTCACCCTCTTCTCGGTGATCCTCGGGCAGAGCGAACTCCTGCCCCTGGCCTTTGCCATTGCGATGGGGCTGGTCTTTGGGGTACGCCTGCTGGTCATCGCGGCCATCGCCGATTACCGTCTCACCCATGTGGTGATGCCGGCCCTGCCGCAGAGCGCCTTTGGCGTGGTCTTTGCCACGCTCTCGTTCGGGCAGGAGTTCCTGCTCCTGGGGGTGGTCCTCCACCTGGTCTTCGGGTTCGGGTGCGTGCTCTTTGTCTGGTTTGTGGAGCGGCCGCTGAACAAGGGCTTCCATATCAGCGCCTTCAACTTCATCAACACCTTCATCGAGCACATGACCGACGGCTCGAAGAGTATGGAGGACTTCTTCAGGGAGATCGGCGAGGAGGTCTCGGTCCCGCAGGTGAGTCTTGCCTTCCGCCGGGGGGACAGGCGCGACATCATCTTTACGGTCCCGAATGTCCATCCAGGTCCGATGGGCGAGATCGGCGGGGGGAACCTGACCCGTGCGGTCTACGAGGCCTTCCCTGAGGAGGTGATGACGGCCCACGGGTGTTCGACGCACGACTTCAACCTGGTCTCGGCCTCTGAGAGCGAGAAGATCATCTCGGCGGTGCAGGACTCGCTCGAAGATCTCCCCTACTCCCCGTGTGCAGGGCCGTCCTGCCGCACCCGTGTCGGGTCGGTGGAGGTGCTTGCGCAGCCGATGGGCGACGCCCTCCTGATGGTCTCGACGCGCTGGCCGCAGAAGACCGAGGACGTCGACTTCGCGATTGGGATGACGGTGATGGCCGAGGCGCACCGGTGTTTTGCGCATTGCGCCTTCGTCGATGCCCATAACTGCATGGCCGACGTCGCCTCGCCGGTCCATATCGCCTCAAAGGAGGGGAGCGAGTACCTCGCCACCGCGGAGCAGTGTATCTCTGACTCTGCCGGGGGGGCGGTGCACCCCTTCAGGGCCGGGGCGGCCCGTGTCTCCATGCCCTTCAGCCGCGAGGAGGGGATCGGTGACCTCGGGGTGCAGGCCCTGGTCGTCGAGACCGCGGGGCAACGGACGGGCTATGTCCTCTTCGACGGCAACAACATGGTCACCGACCTCCGGGCCGCGGTGTTCGAGGCAGTCGGCGGCCTGGTCGACGAATGCGAGGTGATGACCTCTGACTCGCATGTGGTCAACACTGTCAC
This sequence comes from Methanofollis sp. W23, assembly GCF_017875325.1. Lineage (NCBI taxonomy): Archaea > Methanobacteriati > Methanobacteriota > Methanomicrobia > Methanomicrobiales > Methanomicrobiaceae > Methanofollis > Methanofollis sp. W23. The sequence goes on from NZ_JAGGMN010000001.1 coordinate 396,951, forward strand.
CGGCAAGAACCCGCTCGGGCTTCATGTAAGTCCTGAGGTTCTTGCGACCTATGCGAAGCAGGCGGTGGAGGAGGCGGTCGCCGACCTCGCCGATGCGGAGGTGGCTTCGGCCTCGGCCGCCTGCGAGGACGTCCTGGTCTTTGGTTCGAACCGGATCTCAGAACTCGCGAGCACGGTGAACGCCATGCTCGTCTTCATCCCCCCGCTCTCCCTCGCGGTGCTGCTGGTGGCGTTTCTGCTGTCGGTGCTCGCGTATGTGGTGATTGTTTAGAGGCCCAGGGGGGCCTCTGAGGATTCTTTTTTTGTAAGTAGTGGCACTAGGTGGAGGAGGTACTTAAGGAATATCTCTTTCTAGATGAGTAATTTTGAGACTGGCATTTCAATTAATCTTATTTTTTATACGAGAATATTTTCAAAATAATTATATTGTATGGAATTTTGATTCAATGTAAAGTGGTCTATTAGGGGTCGATAGATGCAGTACGAAATGCGGATGGAAGAGTTCAGCTACGCATACATTCATGCGGTGGCTTCAGTTGCAGGATGTGGTGTCGACAGACCAAGAGTTGACCATGATAGCGTCGACATAACGATAAAAAGGAAAGGAGGGAATGGAAAATATAGATCTCCACAAATTGACGCACAAATTAAATGTACTGGCCAACAAGATTTAGTTGATGACAATCATATCAAGTTCCCTTTAAAAATAAAAAATTACAACGATCTTCGAGACGAATTTCGATCAGTCCCTACGATTTTAATAGTCGTTTTTGTGCCGAGAAATATCAATCATTGGCTCACTCAAGATGAAGAATGTTTAGCATTATCCCATTGTGGCTACTGGGTGTCTCTTGCAGGGGAACCAGAAACCAATAATACTGCATCAAAGATGGTATATGTTCCAAGAAGTCAAGTTTTTTCAGTTGAAGAATTGGATGCGATGATGAACCGGGCGAGTAATGGAGAAAAGATATGAAACTAGATCCTAGGGATTATTCATTACTATCATCGCTTCACCCTTTAGATATTGCGGAATATCTATCTTCAAGAGGTTGGAAAAATTTAGAGGTAAATCCCGAAAAATTCTCTACATGGGAGTATGTTGATGAAGAAAACAATGATAGGAATATTTTCGATATACTTCTCCCTTTGAATCAAGAATTTAAAGATTATGAGATAAGAATTGGTGAAATCATAAATATTCTTGAAAATGTTGAAAAGAGGCCGCAAATAGAAATTTTGAAAGATTTACAGATGATTTTTGCAGATGTAGTTCGAGTTCGTAGGGATACTCCTGAAACATCTCAAGGCAATGTTCCAATTAATATGGGAGTACAATTGGTTCAACAAGCAAAGGAAATGGTATTGGCAGCTGCTTGTTCAACGATTGAACCTCGCCCTTTTTTTCCTCCGAAAAAATTCAAAGACGCACTTGAGTATATGGAAACCGTATTTATGGGTCAAACAGAAATAGGGAGTTATATTCTACCAATAATCTCGAAACTTCCGCCACCTTACAGGGGACAACAATATTTATTCGAACCATTCGAGCGACAAGTCACTCAGAATTTAGCATGCGCATTAAACGTGATGAATACAACAGCGCAGGAGTATATTGAGAAGACCTCTCCAGATGATTCTATTGAGATATTTAAGTCTACAGTACAAAAAGGAGTAAGTGCAAATTTGTGCGAAGCTGTAGTCGAAATGAGTTCATTCAATGATGATTTTCAGGATGTTGAATTCGGCTTCACATGGTCACCAAAATATCAAACCGATCAAGACATTCCAAAAAAAATAGTTCTAAAAGCCGAAAAGATGCCAATTTTTGAAAAAGCTGCAGACTACTTAAGAGAATTTGAACCCAAAGAAAACTTTGTAGTCTATGGTCCAGTATTAAGGCTTGAGCGACTGGAAGAATCAACAATGGGTAAAATTACCGTCCAATCTTTTGTTTTTGGATCTGTTAGAAACATCAAAATCGAATTGTCTGAACACGACTATCATTTGGCAATTCAAGCTCATGATCAACAAAAGAATGTATATTGTAAAGGAACATTGCAAAAAGAAGGTAGAACATATTGGCTTTCGGTTGTCCATCATTTTGACGTAGAAAGTTAGGTGGTGAAACAACTTGGAAAAATATGCCTTTCTCTTCATAGAATATTTCTTTAAAATACTCTTTTTCTAAATCTCTTCATTAGGCAATAGAAGACGAAAAATCCGTTTTTCTCCTGGACAACACACATCGATAACCCCTCCCCCGAAGACCGATGGATCCACACCACGAACACCGCCACTGGGCGGCCGTCGCCGACTTCAAGCGCCGGTTCATCGTCTCGGCCGTCGTCTACTATGTCTTCCACGGCTACCCCTTCCTCGCTGGGAGACGAGATCTTCACCCCTCCTCACCCGGCCCGCCGCCGTTCACCCCTCCTCCTCCCCGAAATGCTCGACGAGCCTCTCGAGGGTGAACGTATTTCTCAGTTTGAAGGCGCTGTTCTGGCTCGCCCTCAGCCCCTTCGTCCAGAACGCCTCGTCCTCCGGAACCGTCTTCGACCATTCGACCCTGACGAAATATTCGCACCGCTCCGGGTCGTCGGGACCGTGTTTGACAATCGAAAACCCCATCCAGACCCGGCGATAAAATTATTCGAAAGAACCCGATTCAATTGCCGTAGAATTATATATCCATGACGTGATGATCTCCTATCATGGCCTTGAACACCCGGTCGAGAGGATCGGAACTCTCGGTCGTTGAGAGAGAGATCGCCTGCAATAATAGATACGAGGACGTCGGCTATGTGCAATACGATACGAAAGACGGCCATTATTTTTACCTCCATCCCTCGCCCTTCCTGCCCACGGCCAGAAAAGAGATCTATTATGCCCCGACCTCTCCCCCTCCAGAGTACGAGTTCGTCGAGGTCGAGGTCTCTGAGAGAACACAGGTGTTCCTGGACAGGGCCTGCAAAGACCATCTGTATGTAAAGACGATCTGCGGATGGAAACCCTTCGACATCACCCCCCTTGCGACACGGAGAAAAAATCTCGACTTCATGGAGATCATCGATTATTTCACCTATCCATATAAGGGCGAAGCAGATATCGTTCAGGAGGTCGCGACCTGTTCGACGCTGTTTGCGTTCTCGTCCCCGCCGATAACCGGCGAGACCGGCGGGATCAAGACCGCGGTCTTTGGGAAAAACTATCAATGGGATCTCTTTCAGAGGCCGTTGAAGATCATCCCCCCGGAATTCAAGAAGATCAGTTCTGAGTACTATTATTCGGTCTCGAAAACCGATCGACGGATCAGGAAAACGAGCGGAGAAATAAATCAGGCCATTCTCAGGCCTGAAAAAATGGTCTCAGACCTCCCGGTCGTGATCGACGAGACCGCCAGACGAACGTTTTCGAAGGGACACCACGAGAACCACGAGATTGAGGCGGGAGTCATTATCGCCCAGGTGCTGGACGGGTTGCTCCTGAAACCGGAATCGTCAGACTCCATTGGAAAAATGATGGGCAACGTCATCTATGAACTGCGGGACGAGTACCTATCCGCCGGACAGGTTCCTTTCAACCAGAATGTCGGGGATGCGGTTCCGAGACTGGCCTCATCATATGCCAGGGTGCAGTCCAACCCCGAGATCAGAAAAGAGGACGTCAGGTATGTGGTCGACATGTGGTCGTCGATGTTCCAGAGGGCGGGGAAACTCTTGTCGTACCCGATGAAGACGCACCACATGTACGAACTGACCGGCGAAGGGCGGAGAGTGTACTTCGAGTGCTACGACGTCTTCGGGGCCGACTATAATATCCCGATCACGGAGGCGATGGACACGGTCACCGTCGGCCCCGTCGAGTTCGAACTCGCCGTCGATTCCCTGGTTGAGAAGGGATATTGCAAGAGGAGCAGGGATGCCATCATGCTCCTCGAACCCTGCCGGTAGGAGAAGTCTCTGGGCGTGTACCCGCCAGACTGGCCAGCCAGAGCAGGAATAATTAATATATCATCAGATGATGGGACGGAGCCTATGCAGATCTGTCCAGATTGCCATGCACAATGCTCTGATGATGCAAATTATTGTGGAGAATGCCTGGCAAAACTTCCCGACGCCAGAAGGTGGATGGTTGATTCCAAAAAAATACTGGAGTTTCCTGAGACAGAACGTCAAAAAATTTCTGAACATTCGCAGACGGGCCTGAACGATGAAAAATTCAAGAGCCGTCTCTTCCTCGCAATCTTCGGGCAGGCAGTAGACAGATCGATCCCCCTTCCTCGGACGAGCGTTACCTGAGTAGTGAGATTCTGAAGATAGTGTCTGATGAGGCAATGAAAGACAGCGTGATGAAGTTCAAGGTCGTGAAGGAGTGGGGGAGCAGGCTCTACCCCCATCCCCTCCGTGATCGCGATCTCCTCATCGGCCTCTGTGCACGCATTTTCCGGCCGCGCCTTCTCGGAGAGTTCATCTCAAGACTCTCCGACCTTTCTCTCGCAGAAGATAGCGATGGATTATGGCTAGAATGATCTTCATCCCTTCGTCACGCACACTTGCATCCATACCCTTCCCGAACGATCGCGCCGGGGGCGCGGCTCCCCCAGACTCCTGGGATGGCGAGAGAGGGGAGGGGCAGAGAATAAACCATGAAGGGGGAACCCAATCCCCGGCCACTCTTCATCAGCGGGGGTTCGGGGGGCCTCTCCCGATCCCCTTTTATACTGTCACCTCCCTTCCCGCCCTGAAGACCGATGGATCACGATCACGGCCACCACGGGGCAGGCGGCGGACACCAGGCGGCCCTCGCCGACTTCAAGCGCCGGTTCATCGTCTCGACCATCCTCACCGTCCCCATCCTCCTCCTCTCCCCGACCATCCAGACGCTCCTAGGGTTCAGCTTCGACGTCCCCGGCGCCGCCTACATCGTCCTCGTCCTCGCCACCGTCGTCTACCTCTACGGCGGCTACCCCTTCCTCGTTGGGATCGTCGACGAACTGAAGGCCAGGATGCCAGGGATGATGACGCTCATCGCCGTCGCGATCACGGTCGCCTATTTCTACAGCGCCGCGGTGGTCTTTGGTGTTCCAGGCGAGGGGTTCTTCTGGGAACTTGCCACCCTGATCGACATCATGCTCCTTGGCCACTGGATCGAGATGCGCTCGGTGCTCGGGGCGTCGCGGGCCCTCGAAGAACTCGTGCGGGTCATGCCCCAGGAGGCGCACCGCCTGGGGGACGGCGGCGTCGAGGAGGTGACGGTCGAGGTGCTTACCGTCGGGGACCGGGTGCTTGTGAAGCCGGGTGAGAAGGTTCCGATCGACGGCGTGGTTATCGAGGGGGAGAGCAGTGTCAACGAGGCGATGCTGACCGGCGAGTCGCAACCGGTGAGACGGCGGTTCGGCGACCCTGTCATCGGCGGGGCGATCAATGGCGAAGGCTCGCTCGTCGTCGAGGTGGAGAAGGTGGGTGCCGACACCTATCTCAGCCAGGTGGTCGACCTGGTGCGCCGGGCCCAGGAGAGCAGGTCGCGGACCCAGGACCTTGCGAACCGCGCCGCCTTCTATCTCGTCGTCATCGCCCTCTCGGTCGGGGCGCTGACTTTTGTCGGCTGGGTCTATCTTGTCGGCGACGCCGGGTTTGCGATCGAACGGGCGGCAACGGTGATGGTGATCACCTGCCCCCACGCCCTCGGGCTCGCCGTCCCGCTGGTGATCGCTGTCTCGACCGCCCTTGCGGCCCAGTCCGGGTTCTTGATCCGGGATCGTCAGGCCTTTGAGCGGGCAAAAGATATCGGGGCCGTGGTCTTTGACAAGACCGGGACGCTGACCGAGGGGCGGTTTGGGGTGACCGACCTCCTTGCCTTTGGGGACCGGGACGAAGAGGAGGTGCTGCGCCTTGCGGCCTCCCTTGAGGTCCGCTCAGAGCACCCGATCGCGAGAGGGATCCTGCGGGAGGCCGAGGACCGTGGCCTGGCTCTGGAACCCGCCGAAGAGTTCAGGGCGGTCCCTGGCCAGGGGGTGGAGGCGGTCGTCGCCGGGCGGCACCTGGAGGTGGCGGGCCCAGAACCCCTGCAGACCGACCCGAGGGTGGAGGCGCTACAGCGGCAGGGGAAGACCGTTGTCTCCCTCATCGAGGAGGGGACTCCCATCGGGGCCCTTGCCCTTGCCGACATCGTGCGCCCTGAGTCTCGCGAGGCGGTCGCCCGCCTCAAGGAGACGGGGGTCCAGTGCATGATGCTGACCGGCGACAACCGGTTCGTCGCTGCCTGGGTGGCAGAGGACCTGGGGCTGGATCAGTTCTTCGCCGGCGTCCTCCCTCATGAGAAGGCCGAAAGAATCGCGGAGGTCAAAAAGAACCACGTCGTCGCCATGGTCGGCGACGGGATCAACGACGCTCCGGCCCTTGTCTCCGCCGATGTGGGAATTGCGATCGGGGCTGGCACCGACGTTGCCGTCGAGAGTGCCGATATCGTGCTGGTCAGAAACGACCCCCGCGACGCCGCGGCAATCGTCAACCTTTCGAAGAATACCTACGCCAAGATGGTGCAGAACCTCTTCTGGGCCACCGGCTACAACGCCGTTGCCATCCCGCTCGCCGCCGGTGTGGCAAGTGGCTACGGACTCGTCCTCACCCCGGCGGCCGGAGCGATCCTGATGAGCGCGAGCACCGTCATCGTGGCGGTCAATGCCCAACTCCTCCGCGGGTCGCACTCAGGATAGATAGGACCATTGTCCTCCTGCATCTTCGTGGTCTGGGCCTGAACGCTGGTTCTGGAGGACCTGGCATGGACCCACCTTCATGGGAGGACACCCAGGGAACCCACTACCCTAGTGCTGCTCCAGAACCCCGAGGATGGCGATCGGGGCGGGAAGGCAGAGCGATGATCATGAGTTCAAGCCTCAGAGAGTTTTGGGATATGGTCCATGAAAATGATCGCGGAGATCATAATGGTTTGAATTCACAGTTCTGTAGAAATTCTCTGGACAGGTATCTTTTTCCCCGGCGTGAAGAGAGGCGTTGGACGGCATTACACTCTTCATGGCGATTGAGTGTGCCTTCCAGGCCCTATCTTCATCCCGGGGGTCCGGGGGCAGCGCCCCCGGCCGAAGTGGTGGGAAGGCGGGCGATGCACATCTCCCCAAAGAGGTGAGGGGTTCTACAGAGCCCTCTTTTCATCACTTCAACCTCGGTGTCCTGCGATGAAGGAGGAGCGGTGATACACTTATTCTTAGAGAATTTTCAGTATTTTCGGCTCTGTAGAAACCCTCACTTCCTCTCGGTGCAAGGGTGACCCAATCGCCTTCCCACACAATCACGCCGGGGGCGCTGCCCCCGTACAGCGAAGATCATAGATCTTCTCGACTCCCTCCGGTCGTCCCCCTGGACCACGATGGGACCGGGAAGGCACAAAAAATGACCATGAAGAGGGGATTGCCGTCCTCTGCCTATCCTCGTGCAGGGGGTTCGGGGGGCGGCGAGCCCCCCGTCGAAGAGAACCATCAAGAGGGTTTCTCCAGAGCCGTATTTTCAATTGCGTATGCGTGAGCAAGATGTTCGTGCCGGATTCTCCAGGGCTAAACAAATTCGCTGAATGAAGATGAGGCCGTCTTCGCCCTCTTGTGTATCATGAGGGTGCGGAGGACATGTCGGGAGCCATATCTCCAGATCTGAGGACCTTCATCTCTGTAACCACCAGGCTTCTCTCACCGTCCCTGCATCATCTGTCCGCCCGCAGGGCCGCAGGGTGATCTCCCGACCCATTCTGCGCGCCACACTAATATATTCCCCATGATATGAGTGGATCAATTTTACCCTGTGCTGCCCGGTGCGTGCCTGGCATTCCAGGGTACCGGGGGGTTGAGAGAGATGCCGATCAGTCTGAATGAGAGTGGGGACCTGCGTTCCCTGGAGAAACACCTCTCTTCTCTCTCCGCACCAGAGGACATCCCCGGCCTCTTCTCCATCCTTGGATACCCGGAGGAGCGTCTGCAATGGGGTCAAGAAGACATCGACCCCGGCCTTGAGGGTGCGGAGAGGATCTCGACGCTGTCGTCTCTCAGGATCTTCGAAGACGACCTCAGGATATTTTTACTTGAGACCTCGTCGCTGGACCCGGAGTTTATCCATACTGTCACCCATGCCCTCGGGCGCCGGAACCCAAGATCCCTGGCAATTTTTACGATTGATTACTCCCGCGTCGTCTTTGCCTATCCCAGAAGGAGTGACAGGACCAGGAAGACCACCCGCCTCACCATAGACCCTGCGGCCCTCTGTCCTGTGCAGGTCAGGGCGCTGGGGCGGATGGCATGTCCGGCAGACCCCGCACCGTCCGCGGTCTGGAGACGCTGGGGAGAGGGGTTCGACGTCGAGGCGCTTTCCGGTTCGTTTCTTGCAGGCTACAAGGAAATCTTTTTTCGTCTCTGCGAGCATGCCGCAGGGGTGTCCCCCGAGGAAGCCCGTGCATTCTCGTTGCAGTGCCTGAACAGGCTGATCTTCATCTATTTCATCGAGAAGACATGGTGGCCAGGGTCCGCGCACTTCATGAGGTGGGTGTGGGAAGCGTATCTTTCCAAGGGGCTCTATGGCTCTGGCCGGTTCTATCAAGACTGGCTGCGAGCGATCTTTTTTCAGGGATTGAACGGCCGGAACCATGAGATCACCGGCCTCCCTGACGAGGTCGTCGGGGTTCTCCGTACGATCCCCTATCTCAATGACTCTCTCTTCGTGGAGGGGGAGGTCGAGAGATCAGGACTCACGCTCCCCGATGAGATCTTTGAAGAGGTGTTTGCATTTTTTGAGGCCTACCCCTTCACCCCCCGCGAGGCCACGCTCTATGACGAGGAGGTCGCGGTCGACCCTCAGATGATCGGACATTTCTATGAGTGGTATGCCGCAGAAGGCGCTGGCAGGAAAGACCAGGGGATTATCTACACCCCGAGAGTCGAGGTCGACTTCATGTGCCGGCGGGCCGTGGCCGGAGCGCTGAGAAACCAGATGCCAGACCTCCCACGCGAGGGCCTCTATCATTTTGTCTTCGATCCCCCTTGGGAGAGAGAGAAGACCCGCACGCTTGACCTGCATCCCGGGGCCTGGCGGAGGGTCGACGACGCCCTTGGCGCCCTCCTGGTCGTCGACCCGGCCTGCGGGTCAGGGGCCTTCCTGGTCGGGATGCTCGACCTCCTCGCCGAACTCATCCATACGCTCCATACCCGCACCAGCCCTGGCGGCCCCGACCATGACGTCCGGTCCGGGGTCCTGCAGCGATCTCTATATGGCGTCGACGTCATGCCATGGGCGGTGCAGGCCGCCCGAATGAGGCTGTGGCTCTCCCTCGCCGCCGGGACCGACCTCGCGATAGACAGTCCCCTCCTCCCTGACCTTGACCAGAGACTTCGCGTCGGGGACGCGGTGGTGGAAGGAGATCTGTTTCGCTGGGACGTCGAGTTTGTCGAGGTCTTTCAGGAGAAGAACGGGTTTGACATCGTCATCGGCAACCCCCCCTATGTCCGCCAGGAGCTCATCTCCCCGCCTGCCAGGGGGGAGGCGTCGGCGGCCACTCCTGCCGAGCGGCGCGAGTACAAGGCCAGGCTCATCGACACCGTCTGCTCGTGCTTTCCCATGGTCACACGGTTCGACAGAAAAAACGATCTCTACGTCTACTTCATCTTCCGCGGTCTTGGCCTCCTCAACAAGAACGGGATCTGCTGTTTCATCACCTCGAATGCCTGGCTTGATGTCGGGTATGGCCGGGACCTCCAGGAGTTTCTCCTCAGGTATGTCCCGATTCATGCGATCTACGATGTCCCAACACGAAGTTTCAGGCGTGCCGACGTGAACACCGTCATTGCGGTCTTCGGGGCCCCTGAACTCCTGTCTTCCAGGGAAGCCTCTTGCCTGACATCGGCCTCAAAGACCGCAAAGTTCGTCCGCTTCAGCCGCCCCTTCGAGGAGGGCGTCTCGGCGGAGACAATGGTCGCGATCGACCTGGCCCGGGTGGGGACGAGGGCAGAGGGCGGGGGCCTGCCCGGAGTGGCGGAAAACATGGTCAGGACAGAGGCGTGCCGCATCGTTCCTCTTCTCCAGGCAGCCCTCCTCGAAGACGGGCTGAGCCAGGGCCGGGGCGGGAGAGGGGCATATGGGGGGGACAAGTGGGGCGGGAAATATCTCAGGGCGCCTGACATCTTCTATACCCTCTTGAAAAAAGGCAGGGGTCACCTGGTCCGGATCGGAGACGTCGCCCCATTCAGGCGCGGGATCACCACCGGGTCGAATGCGTTCTTCTACCTGGACAGAGAGGCGCAGGCGAGATGGGAGATCGAAGAGGAGTTCCTGAGACCGGTCTTCAAAAGCCCGCGGGAGAGCAGGCGCATCATGGTCGACCCAGAGGCGCTTGAGTACAGGGTGTTTGTCTGCACCAGCCCGAAGGACGAACTCAGGTCCACGAATGCGTTACGATATATCGAGTGGGGCGAGGCGCACGAGGTGAGGGTCAGGGGCGGCGGCGGGAGGGGGGTGTGGGTGCGGGGCTACCCGCACCTGAGGACGCTGGAAGAGAGAAAACGATGGTATTCGCTGGAAGAAAAGAAAGGGACCATCTTCTGGAGCAAGGAGACGCACGACCGTCTCGGGTGTTTTCTCTCAGAGGAGTCGGTGGCATGCGACTGCAGACTGTATGCCGGCGAGGGCCCGACTGAGGTCAAAAATGCGCTCAACAGCACGGTCACCCACCTCTTCTCCGAGGTTCTTGCAAGGAGCAATTTAGGATGTGGGGCAAAGTCGGTGATGGTCTATGAGGTCAATCAGTCCTATGTGCCCTCCGGGATCGAAGGGTTGACCGAGGGCCTTGTCGTGGAGGACCGCGAGTGCAGGTCGATCTTTGCAGAGTGCGGGTTTGATCCGGCCCTCCCGTTCAGGGACCAGGACCCGGCCCCACTTCCTGACCGCGAGCGTCTTGATGGGATGATCTTCGAGGCGTTCGGGCTGACCGGGGAGGAGCGAGATGAGGTCTACTATGCGGTCTGCGAACTGGTCCAGCAGAGACTTGCGAAGGGGAGGCCAGGCCAGTCTCTGAGTATGAACAGGGCGTTCTTGCCGTGACTTCGCGCCGTCTCAGTTCTCCGCGGTGTATTTCCTGTTCATGTGTTTTTCGAGCGCCAGGATGATGACGTCGCTCATCTGCAGGTCTTGCGGAGGTCTGTCCTCCGCCTCGTCTGCCTGGGTGGGGGGGTGTCGAGCCATAGGTCTTCGGGGATATGGCAGATGATATACTGTCCATTTTAATAAATGGTTCGGTTCTGGTCTGGGGAGGTGGGTTGAGAACAGTGGAGGGGTTGGCAGGGGGAAAAAGAGGGCGGATGGTGGTGCAGGTTCTGTCGGGGTGGGGCGTGGCCACTGATGAAGACCCTGTCATGGGGTGTTGGGAGGGTGATCGTGTCCAGGGATTCAAGAATCATCAGATGGGTTTGAAGATGCATGTAAAATCTCGTCGTGATGCAACTCTTTCACGATCCATACAAGAAACAGTGAACCCTTCCCTACTTCGTCCCACCCACCTTACGGTGGCCTCATCCTTTTCGGGAAGGACTTACTCACTGAGTGATAATCCATGCTGAGATTTTTTATTTTTTCGGCTCTGGAGAACCCCTCACTCATTCCAGGTATACGCGTGACTCCCTCGCCTTCCCCGTTTCTTTGGCCGATCCGCACATCGAAGATCAAAGATCTTCTCAAACTCACTCATAACGAGAAAATTGCTGCCCCCCTCTTATCATGTGCTGGGAGTTGCACCCCCCAGGGACCACCCCCACAGAGAGAGGAGAGGCGTTGGCGACAATGAGGTGGTCTCACAGAGTGTCCTGCTCAGAGGGAGCGGCACCGATTCACACACTCTGGAGCCCCACGATCATGTTCATCCCGTAGCCTGAGCAAAGAAGGTTCATGTCTGATTCTACAGAACCCTTCATTCTATTCTCTCTTCTTGCGTATCCTGGCATGATGAGACATTCCCTCATCATCCCCCAGAAAAAATCTTGCTGAGAATTCCCGGCGGGTACCGTCTGATCCCGATCTTGAACACCCCCTCGTCCAGGGGTTTGACATGCACCTGGTAGGTGCCGTTCTCCCTCACCGTGAACTCAGGGCGGAACGGGAGGTAGTCGTGCTCAGGACGCGTCAGGTCGAAGGTCTCGTCGAAGACGACATAAGGACCCTTGTGGACCAGCACGCTGATCCTCTCCGGCCCGGCATACCACTCGACGACCCAGATCTCGTATCTCGCCTCGGTGGTGAGGTCGACCTCATACTCAGACTCTTCTGAGATCTCCTTTCCAAGGACAAACGTCCCGCCGTCGATACGCGGGAGGACACCATAGAGAAAGGTGATCAGCAGGAAGAGGATGAGATAGATCTTTGCGACCTCCTTTAATTCCTCGGAAGTGACCAGATGCCATCACGCCCGCACAGGAGTATCGAAGAACCCGCGATAATAATTTTCGACATAAAATATAGGAATTATTGGGGGTGCCCATGGTCATAATAAACAGGAGGGTGCGGCTTCACCTCCCGTACAGCACATAGGTGTCCCCGTACTGGACGACATGCCCGCTCATCGCGTCGAGGAGCTCCTTCTTCGTCGCCCCGGCCGGAAGGTCGAGCATGGTGTCCAGGCCAAAGACCCTGAACTGGTAGCGGTGCTGCTCCCCCCGCGGAGGGCACGGGCCATTGTACCCGATCTTCCCGAACGAGTTCTCCCCCTGTCGTGCAGAGAGAGGAAAAGAGATCTCGGCGTCCTTTGCAAGCCCCTCAGGGATCACCCGCACCGGCTCCATGTTCCAGATGAGCCAGTGGGTGAACCCCCCGCCTCCCGGCGAGTCGGGATCGTCGACGACCATGACAAGCGACTTCGTCCTCTCGGTGTCCACCCCTCCCAGACCGACGGCCGGCGAGACATCCGCCCCGTCGCAGGTATAGTTGGGCGGGAGTTTCAGGACCGCGATCTCGACACTCAATTTGGTGACCGTTTTTCCGATCATGATAGTCCCCGCGCCCCCTTCGGTACCGACGATTAATATATCTTCTCTACAGGTGAGGGGACGGTTGGAGAAGTATGATGAGCCAGGGGAACCTATCTAATATGGAATTTATTTCCTGGTCGATACCGTGAAACAACCCTTTAATCTCAACGATCCTCGCTACCATCTTGCCGCACTCTTTATCCTGTGCATCACCGTGGCCGCCACGATGTTCACCGAGGCGATGATCACCCCGGCGCTCCCGATCATCCAGGACGAGTTCGGGGTCTCGAGCGTCTGGACCTCGTGGATACTGATGATCGTCCTCCTCGTCGGGGCGATCATCACCCCGATCATCGGCAAATGCGGCGACCTCTACGGGAAAAAACGGATGATGGTCCTCTGCATGAGCGTCTATCTCGTCGGCGTCTTTGCGAGCGGATGGGCCACCGACATCTGGTCGCTCATCTTCTTCCGGGCCCTCCAGGGCACGGGTCTGGGGATGTTCCCGCTCGGCTACGCCCTGATCAGGGAACAGTTCCCTGAAGAGAAGGTGCCGGTTGCGATCGGGACCATCGCCGCGATGTTCGGGGCCGGCGCCTTTGTCGGGATGTTTGTCGGCTCCTGGATCATCGAGCATGTCGGGTGGAGGATGACCTTCCACGTGATCACGCCGGTGGTGGTGCTCCTCCTCCTGGCCATCGCCCTCGTCATCATTCCCTCGCCGTCGGCACAGACCTCCAGGATCGACCGGAAAGGTCTGGTCACCATGACCCTCGGCCTCCTCACCCTCGTGCTCGCCCTCACCATGGGGGCGCAGGTCGGGTGGGCCTCGCCTGAGGTGTTCCTCTGCGGGGTGTTGACCCTCGCCTTTGGCGTCATATTCGTGCGGACCGAGAAGGCGGTCGCCGACCCGATGGTCGACCTTGAGATGATCAGAAACCCGCCAGTGCTCATTGCGATGGCGATCGGGTTCTTTGTCTCGATGATCTCGTTCATCATCATCCAGACGCTCCCGTACCTCATCGAGAGCCCGACCGGGCTTGGGCTCTCCAGGCTGACCGTGGGGCTCGTGATGATGCCGGGGGCGATCGCCGACATGATCTGCGGCCCGCTCACCGGGGTGCTGATCAGGCGGCGGGGCGTGCGGACCGCCATGCTGCTCGGGACCTCTATCGTGGCGGTGGGTGCGGTCTGTTATCTCTTCCTCCCCCTCTCGGTCGCCTCGCTCGTCGTCGCCGGGCTCTTCTATAATGCCGGGATGTCGGTGGCCCTCACCAGCAACACCATCATCGTCGTCAATGCCGTGCGGCCTGAGGAGACCGGGGTCGGGACCGCGGTCTACCACACCGTCCAGAACCTCGGCGGGATGATCGGCCCGATCATCGCCGGGATCTTCCTCACTCTCCACACCGTGGCGGTGCCGGGGTGGAGTGTGGAAGTACCGACACAGGATGCATTCCTCGGGATCTTCGTGACGGTCACCTGTCTTGCGGCCCTGGTCCTCGCCCTCAGCGGGAGACTGAAGGACCCAAAGCGAAACGGCGCCGGTCGGCGGTGAACGCCCTCTTCAGGGTCGCTCTCCCGCTTCCCCTATCCTCTCCCGCTCGCACCTCGGAGACCAGAGATATACAGAAGATCCAGGTGGGAGACTGCCGCCCCCTCGGCTATCTTCTCCGTCACACGCAGAGAGGGGCGGGAAGGCCAGCGCAGAAGGACCTGATGAGGACGTCGGAGCGGAACCCTCGAATTGTTCTTTCATGATAACGCACGAGAGGGAAACCCTGATCTGGTGCACGGGGGATCAGACAACTCCCCTCATACCCCGTCCTCCTGGAGAACGGGGCGTCAGGATCCAGAATAGGTATGGGGACACCGGGCGGCATGCCGACATATTTATATAACGTGACCCGCCCTCTCTCTCGCCAGAGGGGGACAGGTATGAAGACCGAGGAATACCGACAGATCATCGCGAGCGCCATCGACAAAGAGGTGGAGGCCTATGTCTTCTATGAGGAGATCAGAGACCGGGTGAACGACCCGGTCCTCCAGACGCTCTTTCGGGAACTCGCCTCTGAGGAGAGGCAGCACCGCAAACTCCTGGAGAATTATCTTGCGGCACGGCCGATGGAACTCCACTTCGACGAGTCACGGGACTACAAAGTCTCGGAGACCTTTGACCGTCCAGGACCGACGTCCGACATGAAACCGGTGGATGGGATCAAACTGGCCATCAAACGGGAGGAGGACGCCGTGGAGATGTACCGGCAGTTCGCCGAACTGAGCACCGACCCTGAGCAGCGCAAGGTCTTCGAGCAACTGGCCAGGATGGAACTCGGGCACAAGGCGCGGCTCGAAGACCTGTACACCGAGATGGCCTTCCCTGAGGTCTGGTAAGGGAGGAGATCTCTCCTCTTATTCGCCGAAACGCTTCGCGTAGCGGTCGGCGTCGAACTTTCGTCTGAGCCCTCTTGCATTCATGTAGCGCACCTTCCCGAAGATGGGGCGCTCCTTCCAGGCCCGGTCGTGCTTCCCGAAGCACCAGGCCACCCCGGCATAACTGTTCGGGTCGCGCCCGTCGAGTTCGTAGCGGTTGTTCAGGACGAGGAGGGCGTGATAGGCATCTTCAGGAGTGGAAGACCATTCGATGACTTTTTTGCCCCAGTACATCCGCATGTAGCCGTGCATCTTCCCGGTGGCGAGGAGTTCGCGCTGGGCGGCATTCCAGTAGGGGTCATGGGTCGCCGCCGCTTCGAGGTCGGCGAGGGCATAGTCGTACTCCCGCGGGTCGCCGGCGTGCTCCTCAAGGGTCGTCGCCGCCCATGCCGGGAGGCACTGGAGCGAGGCGTACGCGGGGTTGTAGTGGACGAAGTTCATCGAGAGTTCGCGGCGGACGATCAGTTCTTCGAGATATGCGGCAGCGTTCGTGTCGCCGACCGCACGGACACGGGGGGCGATCTCAAGCGGCGAGATCTGCCCGAAGTGGAGGTACGGGCTCATGCAGGAGAGGACGTCGGCGTTTGGGTCATTGCGTTCGGTCGCGTAGTGCTCGAGTCTTTCCCTGACAAACTGGTCGAGGAGTTGGCGGGCCGCGGCGAGGCCGCCAGTAAAGTATCCCGGCCCGGCGTCCTCTTCGGCCCCGAGTGTCCTGAGGAGGGTTTCGAGGCGGTCGAGCCTGAGAGAGTCGTAGGTCTCGTCGTCTGCCGAGCGCACCCGCACCTCGTGGTGAACAGGAGGGGCGGGGAAGGGGTCGAGGTGCCTGGCGACCCGGCGCCTGAAGGTCGCCGCCGACCATTCCTCTTTTCTCGAAGCTGTCTCCACCGGGACGACGACGTCGCCCTCCACCTCGACGAGCGACACCGCCAGTCGATCGGCAAGGAGGGCGCGGTCCTCCACCTGGCCGCGGAGATATCCGCGGTCGGCGACTACCAGCGCCGATTCCTCCCCGAGGGCGGCCACCCCCTCTGCCGGCGGTCCGGGCCTGAGCACAAAACCGATCCCGCGTGCGGCCAGGCGTTCCCTGGTCTCAGAAAGCCCTTCGAGCATGAACCTGAGGTGGCGGGCCTGCCGCCCCTCGCCTCGCGGGTCCAGACAGAATACCACGACCAGGGATTTTTTGAGGGCGTTCGCCTGCGTGATCGCGTACTCGAGGGCCGGGTTCCACTCGGGCCGCTGGGAGGCCTGCATCCAGTAGAGCACGTGCCGACCGTTGCCGAAGGCGTGCCGGTTGAGTCGACGGATCATGGGGGATGATCGGAGGGGGAAGAGATAAAAGAAGTCATGGTCCTGGAGACCCCTGCCCTTTCCTGGGACGAAACGCGACCGACCCGCCACCCCCACTCTCTCTGGCGGGGCGCGTGCCTCTCAAAGATTGGAAATTATCTCAGGCTCCTTCCGGTCTCACTCGAAGATCAATGATGCACGAAAGATCGGAGATCTTCCATGGACCTGGCGTGTAGAACTCCCGCTCCTCTTCGAGGGGCGAGCATGACTCGATCATCTTCCTCTCTGTTCGGCCCCAGAACCCGCGAGATGGCGATTGGGCAGGGAAGGTTGAAGAGAAGATCCCGAAGAAAAAAAGATCCAGAAGAGAGATATGCTATCCCCTGTCCATCTTCATAGATAGAGGGGTCTGGGGGGCATTCGCCCCCCGGTGAAGAGACCATCAAGAGGGGCTCTGTAGAAACCCTCTGGTCAGTTATCTCTGCGGGTGTCGTGCCGCCCCCCGGTCCCCCCGCCACACGATAGGTCAAGGACGGCAGCACGCTCTTTATAGTCATCTATTCTGCCTTCCCGACCTTATCGTGGTCCCGGGGGGTCCTGGGGCAGAGCCCCCGGCCACTGGGGTAAGAAGGCGGGCGACACACGTCCCCTCACACAAGAGGTGAAGTTTACCATGAAAAACACTGGCGGTGTTTTTCAAAGAACCGCTTGGAACGTTGTTTCATCAGCGATTCTACAGAGCCCGATGATCTTTGATCTTCGAGATACGAACGATAGTATGTTCGAGAAAATCTCTGATTTTCGAAGTACGAGGGTGAGCGGGTTTGAGAAACACGGAGTATTTCGGGAGGGGTTCTGGCACGAGGGTGAGGGAAGACCGCCTCCATGTCTGGATGCAAACCCCCTCTTCATGATCCGCTCTCCGCCTCCCCTGGGAGGGGCGAGGTCGCGGGTTTCACCAGAGCCTTTTTTGCGCCTCCCTCCCTGATCCTATCGGTGTCTGGCAACGAGACGACCTCTACCGACGAGCACGCCCGATTGATCCGGGCGTTTGAAGAGGCCCTGCGAGAGGAGGGGCCCGGCGTTGAGGCATGCGCACGGTTCAGAGTGGTGATATGCCATTATTTCCGCTATCATGCCAGGCAGATGCCCTGGCGGGAGACCGACGATCCCTACCGCATCTTTGTCTCAGAAGTGATGCTCCAGCAGACGCAGGTGGAGCGGGTGCGCAAAAAATATCCCGAATTTATCGAACGTTTCCCGGACTTCGCCGCCCTTGCCGCCGCCGAACCGCGGGAGGTGCTGGAGGCATGGCAGGGACTTGGCTACAACAGGCGGGCGCTCGCCCTCAGGCAGGCGGCGCAGACGATCATCCAGGACTTCGGCGGGACCGTCCCGGACGACCCTGCGGTCCTCCAGACCCTGCCAGGCATCGGGAAGGCGACCGCCTCTTCCATCGCCGCCTTCGTCCACAACCGCCCGACAGTCTTTATCGAGACCAATGTCCGCCGGGTCTTCATCCACTTCTTCTTCAAGGGCCGTGGAGAGGTGCAGGACACCGAGGTCCTCCCTCTCGTCGCGATGACCCTGGACCAGGCGCACCCGCGTGAGTTCTACTGGGCGGTGATGGACTATGGCACCATGCTCAAGAAACGCTACCCCAACCCGAACCGCCGGAGTGCGTCGTACCGCCGGCAGGCGCCCTTCGAGGGGTCTGACCGCCAGGTGCGCGGGCGGATGCTGAAGGCCCTCCTTGATGATGAAGGGGGGAGGCTCACGATAGAGCGCCTGATCATGAAAGGAGGGGTCGACGAGAAGAGAGGGAGAGCGATCCTCAAAAAACTCCTGGCCGAAGGGTTTGTGGCCGAAGAGGAGGGGGAGTACCGGATCCCTTAGGCCTCAGGAGGGTCAGGGAGGGAGGGGATGGCCGGGAAGGCCCCCATCGGAGCGGTGTCCCCGGTCACTGCGACGACCCCGTAGGCGGTGAGGGGGTACGGCGACTTCCCCTCGAAGATGAGGCGGTTTTCTGGGTCGTAGCCGATAAACCTGGTGGGGATGACCTCGGCGTCCGTCGTCAGGATCCCGTCCTCGTCAGGGAGACAGGTGGCGATCTTTACCTGACCGGTGCCGCCGTGAGCGGCGACCCAGGAGGCGTCGACGGTCATCCTGACCATGACCGCCGAGTCGGCGTCGGCGGTGCGGCGTGAGATCTCGGTGACCGCGGCGCCGTCAGAGGTGCCGGCGATCTCGGGAGCGGGATCTTCTTTGAGGGCAAAGGAGTCGGCAAGATACTCGATCCCGTTCTCCTCCCCTCTGGTGTATGAGAAGACAGGCGTGGGCATCGGGTCCTGGGCCTCGCCGGTATCTCCGACCTTCTCTCCTTCGAGCACCACGAGGCGGTTGCCGCTCCCGCCGGTGCCATAGACGATCATGCCGGCGTCGGGCGTCATCGAGAGACAGAAGACCGTGGTCCCGGCGTCATAGCCCCATAGTTCCTCTCCATTCTGGTCCAGAAGAGTGACGGTGTGCCCGGATGCCACGGCGACCCGCTCTCCGTCTTCTGCGACCGCCACCCCGAAGATGCGGTCGTCGGCAGTATATTTCCAGAGGAGGGTGCCGTCACGGTCGAAGAAGTAGACGGTGCGGTCCATCGAACCTGCGGCGACGTAGCCGCCGTCAGGGGAGAGGGCGACGTTGCCGACGGTTTCGCCGGTCTCGTAACTCCAGACGAGGGTGCCATGGTCGGCGAAGTAGGAGACATTGTCGTCCTTGCTCCCCGCGACAAGGTATCGACCGTCCCTTGAGAGGGCGAGACTTGCGGCGTCATCGCCAAGGGTGCCCATCCACTCGGCAAACCCGTTGGCCGAGTAGACCCCGAAGACGTGGTTGTCGAAACCTGCGGCGACATGTTTACCGTCAGGGGAGATGGCTGTGCTGTAGGCGAAAAAGCCGTTGTCCTCGATCTGTGTCGCCACCTTGCCGTTCTGGTCGACGACCCTGACCTTGTCTGAGGCCCCGGCGACGTACCTCCCGTCTTCGCTGATGGAGACCTGGAAGACCGGCGACCCGGTCGGCACTTCCCAGACCTGGGCGCCTTCGCCGTCGAAGAGGCGCATCGCCCCGTTGGAACCGGTCCCGACAGCGACATAGGCACCGTTGGGTGAAACTGCGGTCGAAAGAACTTTGCTCCCTATTGCAACGTCCCAGAGTGGTTCAGGCTGTTCGTCGGCGGCGACGACCCCCCAGGGGACGATCAGGAGTGCGAGACAGAGGGCGATGTGCAGAAATGATCGCATGTTACCGCCCCCTGCCAGTGCCATGATATGCTGTCCATACTGCCATCATTTCCACAGGTGTCGGTTGTATGGGTATAATCATTCCGATAGATACAATTGAAATTATAGGAGATTTCTCCGGAATTGGGAGGTCGACTGGGGGGAGAGGCGGGAGCGGACCTGGTATCTTTCGCGAGATGTCGGGATACGGTCCGCGCTTCATAGGGGTGATGGGAATGGACGGTCTCTTCTCCTGTCATTGTTCTATGGCGGCGGGGTTCCACCCGCACCTCTGCGATCGTTCTTCAAGACGCACGGAGTGCCGGGGAGAGTTGAAGAAAAAGAAGGGCCCGAACTGGCCGTGCGCGTCTATCACGCTGCTCCGGTCGGTCCGAATCCCAGGATGTCGGCGCGAAGAGGAGCAGTCCCCAGGGTGCTGGGAAAGCCTTATCTGTCGCGCGCTCAAGGGAGGGGCAGGGGGTGGGGCCGTGCCGAAGGCCAAGTGGAGAGGAAAAGTGCTCGCAGAGAGCGACGAGGTCATGCTGGTCGAGGGCAATGTCTATTTTCCACGCGAGTCGGTCCGTTTCGAGTACCTGAAGGAGTCGCCGACGAAGACGACCTGCACCTGGAAGGGGGAGGCCCGTTATTACTCGGTCGTGGCCGGCGGCGAGGAGAACCGGGATGCTGCGTGGTATTATCCTGATCCGAAACCTGCGGCCGAACAGATCCGTGGGTATGTCTCGTTCTGGAAGGGGGTGAAGGTACGTGACTGAGAATGTAAATGAAAATCTATTTAGAGAGGTGCAGGAGAAACGCACTGAGGAAGCACCCATGGAAATCGTAAAGATCCCGAAGATGAAAAAAGAGGAGTACGACGCCCTCATCACCGACGGGTATGTGGCCCGCATCGCCTTCCAGGGCAATAAGTATCCGTACATCGCCCCGTTCCTGTATGTCTTTGACGGGACGTTTCTGTACTTCCTCTCCACGAAGTACGGGCGGAAAAATGATCTCTTCAAGAAGAGTCCCTATGTCTCGGTGGAGATCGAGAAGTATGCCGAGGACCTCTCCTGCTACACCTTCGTGACGATGCAGGGCTACCTGGTCCAGGAGGAGGACTCGATCCAGAAGAAGGTCGTGCGCAAGATGTTTGTGGACATGATCGAGGATCGGGCCCTCTCCCCGAACATCCTTGCGGCCCTCGGGCACAAACCTGGCGAACCGATCGATGCGATCGCCTCTGAAGGGCGTTCGAACATCTGGAAGTTGACCGGCGTCGTCGATATTGTGGCGTTGAAGAATTTCTGAACGGCTCTGTAGAGATTTCCTGAGCGGCGGTCTCGTGCCACCCCTGGTCCCCCTTTTCATCCCCTGGGTCCTGGGACGCCGCGTCCTGGGCGAGAAGAAGATAAGGGGAGGCGGGAGGTCTACGCTCATACCAGGTATTGGTGAGGGTTTCTACAGAGCGCGCTGAACTTTTTATGGAGGGGGTCCACGCCATGGGACCGCCTGCCCTGCTCAGGTCCCCAGGACTCATTTTTTGCAAAGCACATGTGTGAATCCTGGCCCATGGGAGGGTGTACCCTCCTCGCAGGGATGGGTGTCCAGAGGGTTTGCCATGAGCATATCCCGAACTCTCCTGCCCTCTCCCACCTGCCCGCGCCGGGAGCGCGGCTCCCCCGGGCCTCCTGGATGGCGATTGAAGCAGGAAGGCAGAGCGATGATAGCGAAGGCGGGATGCGAGCCCCCCCCTCACTCTTCATCAGCGACGGGTTGCGTCCTGTCTTCATGGTTTTTTCTTTGCCTTCCCGGCCCTATCATCATCCATCGCTCTCATCGGTGAGGGGGCGGCCAGGAGGGTTTGGGGATGACCTCCATGAAAAAGATCCTGAAGATCAGGTCTGTAGACACAGGTATGAACTGGGGTCCACGCATACGCGATTGAAAATTTCACGGCACAGGGTTCTGGGGCGTGGAAGGACCTGTGGTCATTCTCCTTGTGACAGAGGACCGGCCAGAAATCTTGCACCGTGCCGCCACCCCCACCCTTACCGTGGGGGGTAATCATCATACAACTCTGGAGAGCCGATCTCATTGGTAACTCCCATAGATCTCGTCAGAGTAACCTTCTGATCACGTGCTTTCTCCCTCTTCGTGGCGCATGAGGCGTGCTCTCGCGTCATGCCTGATTCTACACGCCTGATACTCTGCCATTCTCTCCCTCTCAGAGGGCGACGGGGCGCATAACTGCCGACTGAGATATCTCTCGCCGATCTTTGTGATGGGCTCGAAAATGGATGTTTCGAACAAATGCCCTGATGAAACCCGCCAGGTCCCTCTCAGGCAGTTATCCTGTGGATACTTTTCTGACGGTGGTGATTCCATCGACTTTCCAGGTCCGATTGTTCTGGTCGCTCTTCCTGATCGTCGAGGCAGTTAGAGGATCATACTAGAAATTATAAATGGCAGTACATTTTAGTCTCCAGTGTGGGCCCTGGACCGGGTGCCCTGGCAGAGGCCGGCAAGATGCACGTGCCGGTCTCCAGGGAACGATCTGGAGCCTGACCACGTAACTGAAATCTGGAAAAACCACGGAAAAAAATCATGAGAGAGATCGACGCACATGCTCACTCCGCGATGGAATCCTCTTTACACTCTGGACCGGGCATTCTCGGGTTCCGGTCCTCTATCTTTTTGCACTCGGTGTCGTGATCCAGGCGTATTCTTGTGACAAGATTCTCTCAGTCTGGGGACGGCCTCAGAGCCCCTTGGTATGAATGGAAAATTGTCTTATTCTCCCTGGTTTCGTCGTTCATCTCTCTGCATCCTCTTTCAGGGGTCCACCGTGGTTTATGCGAAAGATGATCATCCCTATTTGATCTATTTTTTGCCGTCTCCTATCATCTCATAGGGGAATCACGCCCCCTCGTACACCACCCTCCTCTCCAGCGCCGCCAGTCCGGCGTCGACGAGGACGGCGATGAGGATCGCCGGGAGGGCGCCGGCAAGAAGGGTCTGGGTGTTGGTGCCGGCGATCCCCTCGAAGATGAGGTTGCCGAGCCCGCCGCTCCCGATGAGGGCGGTGAGCACCGCGACGCTGTTGGTGAGGATCGCGGCGAAGCGGACGCCCGCGAAGAAGGCCGGGTAGGCGAGCGGGAACCTGATCCGCCAGGTGATCTCGCGGTTCGTGAGCCCGATCCCGACGGCGGCGTCGATGATGCCCGGGTCGACGTTCGAGAGCCCGATCCAGGTGTTCTTGACGACCGGGAGGAGGGCCCGCAGCACCAGGACGATGAGTGCCGGATAGAACCCGATCCCGAGGAGCGGGACGACGAAGGCGACGATGGCCAGGCTCGGCACCGCCTGCGCCAGGTTGGCGCCGGTCATCACCACCGAGGCGAGGGTGCGGGAGGAGAGGGAGAGGACGGCGAGCGGGACCGAGAGGGCGACGGCGACGAGGAGGGCGGAGTAGGCGAGGGCGACGTGCTGGAGCGAGGCGGCAAGGACGGTGGCGAGGGCTACCATTGCCCGTACCTCCTGGTCAGGCGACGTTCGACCACGGCGGCAACCCCGTCGAAGAGGACGGCGAGGAGGCCGACCCAGGCCCCGGAGAGGAGTATCAGGTCTGGCATGTTGTTGAAGATCCCGGTCTGGAGCGGGACGCCGAGTCCTCCGGCGCCGACCAGGCCGCCGAGGGTGACGATCCCCATCGTGAAGACGACGGCGATCCGCACCCCGCCGGCGAGCATGGGGAGGGCGAGGGGGACGCGGATATGGACGAGCACCTCGCCTTCGGTGAGCCCGATGCTCTCGGCGGCGTTGACGTGCCCGGCGCTCACGCTTGTCAGTCCGGTGTAGGTGTTGCGGGCGATGGGCAGGACCGAGTAGAGGACGCAGGCGGCGATGGTCGGGACCGCCCCGATCCCGAGGAGCGGGATGAGGACGACGAGGAGGGCGAGGTCGGGGAAGGTCTCCAGGGTGTTGAGGGCGGCGAAGGAGACCCCGGCAAAGCGCCGCCGCCTGGAGAGGAAGACGCCGACGGCAAACCCGATGATCATCGAGAGGAGGAGGGCGACCGAGAACATCGCCAGGTGCTCGACGGTCCTTGCCGTGAGGTGGTAGTCCTGCCAGAGTTCGAGCATCCCGCCGTCGGTCATACCAGCCTCATCAGCACCTCGTCGGCGAGGAGGAGGCCGAGCGGGTGGCCGTCGTCGTCGGTCACCAGGGCGAAGGAGGCCCCCGCCTTTTTCAGGTCGGCGAGGGCGGCAGGGAGCGGGTCGGCAGGGGCGAAGACGAGGGGCGGGACGGCGATCGCCGCCATCGTCGCCCCGCCCTTGCGACGGGTGTAGGCCTCCCGGCGCCGCACCGTCCCGACCACCCGTTCCCCCTCGGTGACGACCGCGACGCCGACGTCGCCTTCCATCATCGCCTCGAACCCCCTGTCGACCGCCGTCTCGGCTGGCACCAGGTAGGACCTGAGGAGCGGGAGCATCAGGTCCTGCACCCGGAGGCTCTCCAGGTGCCTGAACTTGCGGTCGGCGTCGACCATCCTGGCGACGACCTCTGAGGCCGGGTCCAGGATGAGTTCTTCGGGCCGCCCGACCTGGACGAGGCGGGCGTCGTGCATCACCCCCACCCTGTCGCCGAGTTTGAAGGCCTCGTCGATGTCGTGGGTGACGAAGACGATGGTCCGGCCGAGCGCCGCCTTGATCTCCTCGAACTCGTCCTGAAGTTGCCGGCGGAGGATCGGGTCCAGGGCGCCGAAGGGCTCGTCCATCAGCACGAGCGGCGGGTCGGTGGCGATGGCGCGGGCAAGGCCGACACGTTGCTGCTGCCCGCCTGAGAGTTCCCTGGGGGAGCGGGCGGCATAGGTCTCGGGCGGGAGGTCGACGAGGTCGAGGAGGTCGTCGACCCGCGCCCGCACACGTTCCTTCTCCCATGCCTCGAGCGTGGGGAGAAGGCCGATATTCTCCCCGACGCTCATGTGCGGGAAGAGCCCGACCTCCTGGATCACATACCCGATGCTCCGCCTGAGGGCGACCACGTCGAGATCTCTTGTGTCGACGCCGTTGATCCTGACCGTCCCTTCGTCTGGTTCGACAAGACGGTTGATCATCCGCAGGGTCGTGGTCTTGCCCGAGCCGCTCGCCCCGATGAGGACCAGGAGTTCGCCGCCCTCGATCCCGAGGTCGAGGGCTTCGACGGCCGAGCGCTCGCCGTAGCGTTTGGTGATCCCGGCGAGGTCGACGGCGTCGATCCGCTCGAAGAGGCGCGTCATAGAGGGTTTAACCCTGGATCAGCCCCTCCGCAACAAGATAGTCGCGGGCGATCGCACGCGCCTCCCTCTTCTCGACATCGAACTCATGGTTGAGCCTCCGCATGGTGTCGGCATCGATCTGGTCTGAGAGCACGCTGAGCGCTTCGACCGCTTTCTCGTCACCGGCGATCTTCTCGTTTGCGAGCAGGACCGCATGATAGGGCGGGAAAGCCGCCAGGTCGTCCTCCAGGACCCGCAGATCGTAGAGGTCCACCCTGGTGTCGGTGGTATACGGGGTGATCGCGTCGGCCTCGCCGCTCTTGATCACGTCGTACATCAGGGTCGGCGACATCGGTTTCGCCTCCTTGAAGGTGAAGTTGTAGACCTTTGCCACCTGCGGCAGGCCGTCTTCTCGCTCGGCAAAGACGTAGTCGGTGACCAGCACCATCTCGCCGGCATGGGGCGCGAGGTCCGAGACCGTGGTCACGCCCTGCTCCTCGGCCCAGGCTTCGGGGACGGCGATGGTGTAGTCGTCCCTGAACCCGAGGCGCGAGAGGACGGTGATGTTCTCGGCCTCCAGGCCCTTCACCACGTCGGCGTAGACGACCTCGGGCTCCCAGGTCTCCATGGGCGGGAGTTTGAGAAGTTGCGAGTAGGCCGTCCCGGTATATTCGACATAGACGTCCACCTGGTCTTTCTTGATCCCTTCAAAAAGGGAGAGGTCGTTGAGGTTTGCCTTCATCTCGGTCGTGTAGCCGGCGTCCTCCAGGAGGAGGGCAACCATCTCGGCCAGGATATACTGTTCATTGAAGGTCTTGGCCCCGACCACTACTGTCTCGCCGCCCATCCCCGGGATCTCAGTGCACCCGGCGATGCAGAGGGCGGCGACTATGAGGACCGCACCTGCGGTCATCGGTCTTTTCATTCTTGTCCCCCTGTGGGGAAGTGCCTTTTATGATTCTTAAATGTTGCCCGGGTCCGCCGGTGCCGGGTGCCATGATGAAGAGATTTTAAGGGTTTTTTGATCTGATCTGGCGGACCTTCGCCGGTGCCGGTCCAAAATGATCATACATATATACCCTCGCACCGATCGCACGATACGAGGGAAGAAAAATGCCTGAGTTTGCCAACCCCTTTGCCGGGAATGCACATGACAGAAAGCTGACCGACACAGAACTTATCAGGGCGATCAGGTTCATGATCGCCGCTGAATACGAGGCTGTGCAGGTCTACCAGCAGCTCGCCGAGTCGGTCGAACACGAACTGGCCAGGGAGGTTCTCATGGACATCGCCGAGGAGGAGATCGTGCATGCCGGTGAGTTCCTCCGTCTGCTCAAGGAACTCTACCCTGAAGAGGAGGCCCTTTATCGGGAGGGCGCCGAAGAGGTCGAAGAAATGATTGAGGCGTTGAAGAAGTAAGGCCCACCCCGCCCCTGGCCGTGACGAGACTTTCATCATTGCAGCAGGTTTCCCGCAGTTTTTCAGCAGATGTCGCGAGGATCAAACGACGAGGAGAGGCGCTGGATCGTAGTGTACTATAGTATAGAGAGAGACGCGTCTCTCTCTTAGTACTATAGTACAGCAGATCAGACACACAGGAGATGACCTGGGTCTCATGGTGTCCGGGTCCGGGGGTGTGTGAAAGTTTAGAATTGTTGTAACTGATCAACGATCTCGCCGGGACGGTGCGGGAATTAGGATCAGATGGCGCAATGTCCGCTGTCTAATGGCGGCGCCCGCCGTAACCTGATGGAAAGGACTGAAAAATAGGGTTCTGTAGAAATCCTCTGGACAGGTATCTCTGGCGGGGTGCGTGCCGCCCCCCGAACCTCCCGCGACACGAGAGGTCGGGGACGGCAGCACTCTTGTCACAGTTGTCCATGATGCCTTCCCGACCCCCTATCTTCCTCACGGGGGTCCGGGGGCAGCACCCCCGGCCAAAGAGATAGGAAGGCGGATGACACGCATTCTCCCCACGATAAGTGAGGGTTTCTACAGAGCCAAAATAGGGAGGCCTGCTTCTCATGGGGGCGATGGGTGTGTTCTGGCCCTGTGGAGAATTTGGTGTCAAGGGGGGAGGCCTCCCCGCCCCCCCTTCTTCCTCTGAGGGGTCGAGAGAAGAGGTCACGGCGCAAGAGCAGGGAAGGGGCGCCGATCAGAGAGAGTGATCCAGCAAAAAGGTGAACAGACTATTTTTCGCTCATCTTCACCGGGGGGTGCACCCGCCAGGCCCCCCCGCCACGATAGGCCGAGGACGGCACCCCTGATCATCACGCCTTCCCCCCTATACGTGCCTGGGGCGTTGCCCCTGGACCCATGGGAAAAGATAGGGGGGAACAGTCAGAGTCGAAAAAAGATCCAGAGCCGGGGCCGGCTTCATCCCTGGTGGGTGTAGTGCTCCACCTCGCCGACGGCCTCCAGCCTCCCATCGGCGTCGAGGACCGAGACCGCCCCGTGCCCGCCGCAGACGTAGCAGCGCCGCCCCTTCTCTGCAAGGGCCTGGTCGGTCCTGGCCGCGATCTCCATGAGGGCGCGGCGCTCGCGCCTGGCCGTGGCCGAGTCGACGTTTACCGAGGTGACCAGGAAGTCGGCGAGCGAACTGTAGGTTTTGCGCTCCTCGGTGAGGCTGCCGAAGTTGATGACGGTGTCGCTGGTGAAGAGGAGGCCGCACCTCGGGCAGAAGACGTAGATCAGCCCCTGCACATGGCCGCCGAACCCTTCCAGCACCTCGAACTCAAGCCCGCCGAAGGTGACGCGGTGGATGACCGGGAAGATCCCGCGGACTTCGCCGGTCGGGCCGTCGAAGAGGGTGTAGTTCTCCGGCGGGTTGAACCGCGAGAAGAGGTTGATGATGGTGGTGTAGACCATCTCCAGGACCGAGCCCTCGACCGGGGAGGCGAAGGCGCGGTTCGAGGTCTCGATGATCGCCGCGGAGGTGGGGTGCATCATGGCCGGGGCCTCGTAGAACCCGGTGGCGCCGCAGTGGTCGGCGTCGGCATGGGTGAGCAGGATCCTCTTGAGCCTGGTGCCATTGCCCAGGCCGTAGTGGGTGAGCATCCTGATGATGTCGGGATAATAGATCCCATACCCGGTGTCGATCATCATGCTCTCCTCAGCGGTGTGGAGGAGGTAGACGTTCCCGCCGCCGGGAAGCTGGAAGCAGAAGAGGTCCATCTCAGGCGTGATTGCCACCTGCTGGACGTCGGCGTAGAACCCCTCGCCGCAGGTCCGCCGCAGGCTCTCGCCGGTCTGGAGGACGCTTGCGAAGACGGCCCGCGGGTCTTCGCCCCGTGCGGTGAGTTCCTGGACGACATGGTTGATGTCGTGGAGGAGGCGGAGGAGGAAGCCGTCGCCGGCCGGGCCGATGATCTCCCTGACCTGCTGGGCGAAGCAGAGGTAGAAGACGGTCTCGTCGAGAGAACTGCCTGTGGTGTCGTACTCCAGGATCTCAAGGGGGTAGCGTGACTTGAGGGCGTCGAGGAGGGCCTCGGCCTGCCCACGCTCCTCCAGGCTGACGCTCACGGTGACGCGGTCCGGGTGGGGGCCGGCGTCGTCGAAGTCGATGAGGGCGATGTTGGCCCCGGCCTCTGTCGTCAGGTCGAGGAAGGCGGCGAGGGCGCCCGGGGTGTGGGGGAGGTGGACGTGGAAACGGAGGATGCCCGGGCCCGGGAGGGCGGTCTGGAGGTAGCCGATGGCGGCGAGCCTCTGCCTGATCGTGGCGTGGGCCTCGTTCGGTGCGGTCACCTCGAAGAAGACGGTCCTCGGGTCGATGCGCCGGCTGTACTGGATCCGGTTGATGTTCCCGCCATGCTCGGTGACGATCGCGGCCGCCTGCTGGAGGGCGCCGGGACGGTCGGGCATGCGGGCAATGAAGGAGAACTTCTCTTCCCTGGTCTCCATAGTCTGGTATAGGTTTTTTCGTGAGGGGTATTAAACTCAAGCATATCACAGAAGGATCCAGAGTTCGATCAATCGTCGGGATCAGGACTCTTTTCATGGCTCTGTAGAATCAGGCATGAACTCGGGGTTCACTCATATGCGGTTGAAGATAGATCTCCGCGTGCTCTC
This sequence comes from Methanofollis sp. W23, assembly GCF_017875325.1. Lineage (NCBI taxonomy): Archaea > Methanobacteriati > Methanobacteriota > Methanomicrobia > Methanomicrobiales > Methanomicrobiaceae > Methanofollis > Methanofollis sp. W23. The sequence continues at coordinate 426,283 of NZ_JAGGMN010000001.1, forward strand.
TCTTTTCAAGACAGGAGAATCAGTGGGGATCGTGTTCCATCGCCGCCCCCGCCTATCTTCGTCGTGGGGGGTCCGGGAGGTGCAACCCTCCGGCGCGAGATTGGGATGAAGATTCTGCGATTGAAGGCGGCACGCCTGATCATCACACCTTCCTACATCTTTACGCCGGGGGCGCCGCCCCCGGACCCCCGGGATGAAGATAGGGCCGGGAAGGCAGAGGGCCTGATCGTTCTGAGGACGGTCTGTTCTCCGCATATCAGTTATGAGGGAAATCTGTATCTTTGAATTCTCATCCATCAACTCCAGAATTGAATGTCTGGATCATTTTCATGGTAAATCCTCTTGATGAATCTCTCTGGCGGGGGGTTGCACCCCCAGGTCCCCCGCGCCACGAGAGGTCGTGGACGGCAATCCCTCTTCAGGGGTTTCGAATATGCCTTCCCGGCTTAATCTTCATCCAGAGGGACGACAGGAGGGAGTCGAGAAGATCTTTGATCGTCGATATGTGAGTGTGAGCGAACACGAGAGAGCCGAAGGCTTCTGATGGAGCCCCCGGCACGATTCATGAGGGAAGGCGGGTGAGTCATGCGTGCACCCATAATGGGTGAAGATTTCTACAGGGCCGGATTAGGGCTCTTTTCAGCCATTCTTCTGTCTTCCATGATTCAATCGGCATCCTGGGGGTTCAATAGGGAGTGCCCCCGGTGTGATCGATAGAGGAAGACAGGGCAGGTCAGAGTGCCATCCCCTGTCCCCCCGCGTGAAGATCGGCGGTGACGGCAATACGCTCTTCATAGTCATTGATTGGGGCGGGGCGGCATCGCTCTCTTGAACGACGATATATTTCAAGAGACCTCTTACTTGTTCCAGGATGCTCTCCCCATCAACCTTCATACCGGGACGAGGACGTAGAGTCCGAATCCCATATATTCACGCCCGTAGCCTGCGAATTCGTCCTGGATCTGGTGGAGGTACTCGCGCACCTCGTCGGCCTCCTCGTCGTCGGGGTGTTCATGCAGCCATGTCAGAAGCCCGCCCCAGTTCCCTGACTCGTAGGTGTCCCAGTCGTCGGCGGTGGCATGGAGGACGCCCCGCACCTCGTAGCCGGCATCCCTTGCGCACCCGAAGATTTCGTACTCGGTGAGGACGCCAGGCCAGGCCCTGGCGAAGTCGGGCGGGACGGCGGCGTGCTGCCAGCAGCGTTCGCCGACGATCACCTGGCCATCTGGTTTGAGCCAGGCCGCCATCGCTTCGAGGGCAGGGGCGAGCCCGCCCCAGATATGGGTGGAGCCAATGCAGGCGGCGAGGTCGTAGGCGCAGTCTGGGGTCTCGTCGAGGACGTCGGCGCAGGTGACGGCGAGGCGGTCGGCGTACCCCTCCGCCGCGATCTGCTCGGCCGCCCGCCGGCAGGCGTCCTCCCGCAGGTCGATCCCCCGTCCCTGGATCCCAAAGCCCCTGGCCAGGGTGGTGAGCACCGTGCCGTAGCCGCACCCGAACTCGATCACCTCCTCGCCCGCCGCGAGCCCTGCCATCTCCCCGGCACGCCTGAGTTTCTCAGGCGTCGTCGGGTTCATGATGGCCATGTTGCGGGTGGAGATGGAGATGAGGTCGTAGTAGTCCATTGGAGAAAGAATGGAGGCCGGTGGGATATAGGGGCATCGGCGGTGCGGGCCCGCGACGAAAAAAATGGGTTATTCTTTTTTCTTCTTCATGTAGATCCCTGCGCCCACAAGGGCGATCATGACCAGAACGATCACGATGATCGGGATGGTGAGGTCTGCGCCTTCGCCGCCTGGGGTGTCTTCTCCAGTCTGGTCGGTGACCTGTGCGGCCGGGTGGTCGCCGTCGTCGGTCGGTGCCGAGGTGAAGAGCCCAAAGGTACTGAAGTGCGAGACTTCGGCGGTGACGGTCATGTTCTCGTAGTCGACGGTGGTCGGGACCTCTTCCCAGCGGCCTGTGTCGGCGTTGTACCACTGTACCGTAAACTCGTCTCCTTTGAGGTTCTTCCATTTCTCTGCCGGGAGAGCGAAGGTGAGGGTGATTGCGGGGTCGAAGGTGGCGCCTGCGGGTCCGCAGAGGTAGGCGTACCCGGCGAAGGCGAACCCGGTCATCCCGCCGGTCTCGGGCACCTCGTACGAGAGGGCCGGCCTGATGGTGATCTCAGGCAGCGGCGTGCCGTTCGAGGCGTGTGCCGCGGTGCCTTCGGGTACCGTGAGGGTGGCGATCCGGTCGGAGGAGACGACGGCGACGGGTTCGTCCACGATGCCTTCGTCCGAGGTGGTCAGGTTCGTGCTGCCGACGATCGGCGATGCAGGGGATTCAACTGATGGTGCGACGGTCTTTACCGGTGCGGGTTCGGAACCGCCCCCACCGCCCCCACCGCCGCCGCCCGACGTGCTACCGGTCTTTGCACTGAGGGCGAGGTTTCCGAGTTTGCCGGGCTTGAATACTGCGGTCTGTGCGGCTTTATTGCCGTTTAAGGTGAAAGTGATCGTCCTGCCGATCACATCGCCCCCGCCCTTGACGACAAGACGGTCGTCGTTCTTCTCAACCCCGCCATAGACACCTTTCGTGTCGGTGGTGAGGGTGCCGTAGAGTGTGCCGGCGATCGATGCTTCGATGACGGTTCCTGCAGGTGCCGGGTTTCCGTTGATAGTCACGGTCCCGCTGAACTCCTGCGGGACGATCGGTGTCTCGTTAGCCGCGGCGGCACTGCCGACCAGGGCCGCCATCATGACGATGAGCACGGTGATTGCTGTTCTGCTTTTCATTCTACTCCTCAAAAATTTAGATGCTGATGGCGGCAAGGGTGCTGCCAGCCCGCATGAAGACCCAGTATCCTTCCCCTGGGTTGAGGTCTCTCTCGTCTGCGTGTGCTCCGGTCCCTCCGTTGATGATCGAGGATGAATAAGCCTGTTCCTCGGCGTCGAGGCCGATGAGGATGGCCCATACATCTTTGACCGATGCGAGTGTTTCCTTTGCTGGTGCCGGGCTTACATCAGAGAAGCCGATGGCGTTCCATCCCGGCACAAGTGCCTTTGTGGGGGCGGTGGTGGGTTTGAGCGAATCGAAGGCGAGTGCGACGGTCTCGGTGGTGTTGGAATAGATCCAGATGCCGTCGAGCGGTCTGACCGGAGCGCTGGTTTTGAGAACTTCCCATCCGTCCGTGCCGTCATAGCCGAAGATCGAGTGGCCGGCACAGTCGACGCTGTCAAAGACAGCGACGGTGTCGTTGCCTGGCGCAAGGGTCCGCGGGACGGAGACGAAGTTCCAGCCCATGTGGAGGGTGAGGGCCATGCCCTCGTCGTTGCCGGGGAGTCCGGTGAGCATGATCGCGTCGACGCTACCGAGCCGCTTCTCGGCGGGCACGTCGTCGCCGACGAGTTTGAGCGGCCAGTCGCCCTCGGCGAGGGGCAGGCCGTCTATCTCGTTGGCAAGGATGATGTCGTCGTTCCTCTTCACGTCTGCGCTTGCGAACTCGACGGTACGATCGTCGGCGGTGCCTTCGATGCCGTCGGGTCCGTAGTCGATGAGGATGACGGTGTATCCCGCGTCGGCGAGGTCGTCGCGGTATGCCTCGGCACCGTGCGACTGACCGTCGTCGACCCATCCACAGAGGAGCCAGAGTGCAAGGCCCGACCAGGTCTTCCCGCCGTCGTCGGTCCATTCGGCACGGTGGATGCTGTCGCTGCACTCGACGCCGTGCTCGTAGTAACTGCGGCTCATCTCTTCGTCGATCGCGCCGTTCAGGGTGAGGCTCCAGTCCTTTCTGGGTTCTGGCATGATCTCGATGGTGTCGACCATTGCGACCGAGATGCCGGCCACTGAGGGCATCTTATCGAAGTAGTGCCAGCACCCCTCCGGGAGGCACTCGTGCATGTCCCAGTTGCCAAAGATCCCGTCGGGAGCCATGAAGAAGAGGCGTGGGCCGTCGCCGTATGCCGGGACGTCTCCCTTATCCTCGTTCCACCATGCGATGATGGCCTCGCCCTGCCTGGTCGGCGGGTTATAGAATGTGGAGTAGGGGAGCCCCTTCTTATATCCATCTTTAGAGGAGAGTTTGATCTCGTTGCCCTCTTCTGCGCCGCCGACGAGGTCGCAGAGGTCACGCACAGAGGTGCCTTTCACGACCTCATTGATCTTGCCTGGGTTGGCATTGACCGTCTCTCCGGCGTCCCAGAAGTCATAGGGTTCGCCCGGATGGGTCTCGTTCCATTCGTCCGGGAATACCGGGCCCTGGAAGTGGAGTTCGACGCCGTTCTCCCCGCCGTAGACGTCGAGGTTCTTCTTCATCCACCGTACGGTGACGGTGGTCTCGTCGACGACGGTCCTCCCGTCTTCGGCATACTTGACGATCCTGATCTTTGGGAGGTCGGCGAGGGCGAGGACGGTGACGTTCGCGGTGCCCTGAACTCCGTCGCTTTCTGCGGTGACAGTCGTGGTGCCGCCTGCAAGGGCCTCGAAGTACCCGGTGGCGTTCACTTTTCCGACGGTGGTGTTGCTGCTCGTCCAGGTGAAGACGAGATCTTCCATCGCTTCGCCGGTGTCGTCGTACCCTGCGGCCGTGAACTGGACGGTCTCTTTTTCTTCGAGTTCGGCGGCGGCCGGGGTGACGGCGACGGTGGCGAGCATCGGGACCGTCGGGATGATCTCGCCGTTCTGCCACTCGCCCATCATCGGGTACTCGTCCTTGTAGGTGCCGAAGGACAGCGGGGTGTCGCCGATGCCGTTTTTGTCGGCGTCGGTGCCGGTGTACCCGGTGTAGTAGTTGCCGACGTAGCCGGTGTACTCGCCGCCGCGGTAGGTGTAGGTCACCTCGTCGGGGGAGTGGTAGGTGTTGGCGGTCTTGATCTCGACGGGGCCGAGGAAGGCGTTGGCCCAGATGGTGTTGCCCTTTGCCGCGTCCTTGATGCAGATCTCGGCTTCAGCGTTGTTCTCGCAGGTGTTGTTGAAGACGAGGTTGCCGGCGACGGTGTCGCGAAGGCTGAGGCCGCGTCTGTTGTTCTCGTGACAATAGTTCTCTTCGACGGTGTTGCCGGTTGCGTCGCCGCCGAGGTGGACGCCGTTGTAGCAGCCTGAAACGTCGTTCTTCCTGACGATGCAGTCGTCGAAACCGACGATCTCGATCCCGCCCCAGTCGCACGGCCCGCGGACCGTGAATCCTTCGAGGGTCACGCCGTCTGCGGCGAGGTTGAAGACCGGTTTGGCGGGGGAGGCGGCCGTGACGGTGACGGCGCCGTTCTCGGTGTGGATGGTGAGTTGTTTGTTCACCTGCACGTTCTCTGTGTAGGCGCCGTCCTTCACGACGACGGTGTCGCCGGGGTTCGAGGCCGCGACCGCATCGGAGATGGTGGTGTAGACGCCTTCGCCGCCGTCGTCGTCGACGTACAGGGTCTGCGGTTCGGGCGGTGTGTAGGCGTCGTGCGTCGCGGTCAGCGGGGCGTAATCGGTGCCCAGGCCGTCGGGGAGGTCGTACTGGGTGTCGATGACGCCGTCGTTGTTCTCGTCGGCGCCGGTGTGGTCTGACCAGAAGTTGCCGAGGTACCCGGTGTGGGTGGCGCCGTTATAGGTGTAGGTGACGGGGGCGGTGGAGTTCCAGTGGGTGAGGGTGGGGGCGGTGCCCATGAGGGTTACCCCTGAGACGTTGGTGTTGAGGAAGATCTTGTTGCCTTCGCCGGCATTGAGGAGCAATATGCCGTTTTCTTCGAAGGTGTTCTGGCTGACGGTGTTGTTGGCCGCCTTTGTTTCCATTATACAAATGGGTGAAAATGCTGATGTAAGATTAATGAACCTGTTATTAATGACGCAAGAGTTGTTTGAATCTCTCAGCATTAAATTACAGGCAGGATTCTTTATATTGTCCATTATGATGTTATTCTCAAATGTAATGTTGTTACTGAATAGTGTGATAAAGGAACTTATTCCTTTGAAGGTGCAGTTGCGGATAATAGAATCAGAAGAAAGGCCTTCCTTCATCAATATGCCGTAAGTACTGTTGACAACAGAAATGCCCTCTATATGGGTACTATTCGCGTCTGCGTAGACATTCCCATATCCCAAGCTAATATATGTAGTCTCCCTGCAGTCGATAGTCACCAGATCGGCGCCCTCGCTGATGATAGAGAGATGCGGTTTCTGTACTTCAAAATCATAGTAGGTACCGTTGTACAGGAAGATGGTGTCTCCTGGCTGTGTATCTACTGATCCTGAAACACGTGTGTAATCATTGATGTTGTCACCGTCATGGAGGTACCATGTCGTCGCCGCTGTCGGTGCGATGAGGAGAGCAAGCAGAATAAGACAGAAAATTACAATTGATTTTTTCATGAAAATCACCATAGAAAAGAAAAAAAGGGTTAGTTGGTGTGGTGATGCGTCACCACGAGCTTTACGTAATCGGTCGAAAGGGTTGATGCATACAATCCATTTGATACACCCTTCTGCTTCACGAGCACGGTGACATTCCCGTTGACGACGTAGTCACCGATGTCTGAGGTGATGTCGCCGGAGAAGGTCTCGTAGCCGGTGCCGCTCTTCCAGATGTAGAGGTCAGCACCGTCGGTGCCGCCGGCATAAGTTCCAGTGCCGTCCCAGGTGAAGGCGAGTTTCTCGATGTTGCTCGCACTCTCCGTGACGTTGAAGACGAAGCGCTGAGCGGCGGACTCGTTGTTGGTTGAAGTGCTGGAACTGTCAACGTCACCGTCATCGGCGGCGATCATCGAGGTGTCGACGGTACCACTTGGCACGTCGCTAGCGCTCGGCACGCCGGTCACGCCGCCCTCGTACGCGTACTCGACGGTGTCTCCGCCGGTGGCGAAGTCATAGCGGTGTGGGGGGTAGATGTCGATGTTGGTGACCTGCTTCACCGAGAGGCCCTTTGCTGAGGGGTATGCGGTGTAGTTGTCGTACTTGTCGTACCAGTACTTCCAGTACCAGGACGGCAGCGCTTCGTGCATGTTCCAGTTGGTGAAGTTGTTGTCGGTCGTATCGTAGAAGAAGAGACGCATGCCGTCGCTCCAGGTCGGAACGTCTCCATAGGCAGAGTCCCACCAGGTCAGCACCATTTCGCCGAGCCCTGAGGGCGGGTTGTTGACGTGGGTGGCGTTGAACCACATGGTGTAGGTCTTGGAACCGACGCTCTTGATCGCGATCTCGTCGCCGGTGCTCATGTTGCCGACCTCACTGACGATGGTGCGGATCAAGGTGCCGTTGTGGGCGCCGTAGTCGCGGAGGTTGACTCCTGTCTGGTTCTGGTCCCAGTTGTTGTAGTCGTTCTCGTCGAGACCGGCGTCGATCCACTCGTCAAGGAAGACCGGGCCCTGCATGGAGATGTTGCCGTTGCTTACGACGGTGTTGGTGCCGTTTTTCAGATCGCTGGCGTACAGGGTCTTCTGGCTGTCAGACACGGAGTAGTTGTTGTCCGCGTACTTCGTGACCGTCACACTATCTGATGCTGTTGCCGGTGCCGCCATCAGGGCGATGCACAGGCAGACTGCAATCAGCAAGATTCTAGATTTGGCTTTCATTTTATCACCTCGGGATTTTATGCTGATTGTCTCATCCGAGACAATGAATGCTCAAACAAAATATAATAAAAATGTTTTGATTACATTTCTGGCCGTGTTAATGATGTTTTGTTGATCCGATTGTCCGCATGCGCCGCATGCCCCTCGTACCCGCTCCCCGGATTTCAGGTGATTCCGACCTCTGCACCTGATGTGATGAGGGAAATATGATATGGCCGTATTCTTTTGGGTATTTCCGGAGAGAGGAGATATGGATGCATTTTGAAATTTCGGGGAGACCGATCGGCCAGGATCCATTCAGCGCTTTAAAATATTTGTTGAAATCTAAAAAAAGCAATATATTATGGATATTTCAAAGATCTCGGGCGCCCTTTTTCACGCCCCTATCGCCGCAAGATCTCCCTTCTCGCTCATGAAGATCCAGTAGCCCTCCTTTGGCCCCATATGCTGTATCCGGTTGCTCCCGGCGGTGACGGCCGGCCTGTACTCCTGTCTGATCCTGTCGAACCCGACGAGAGAGGACCATGCCCCGTCCACCGACTGGAGCGTCTCCTCCACCGGTGCGGGGACGGTGTCCGAGAACCCGATCGCGTTCCATCCGGGCGCGAGGTGCTTCACCGGCGGTACCTGTCTGAGGTCGGGGTTGTACGTCAGCCCGACGGCGGTGCTCTCCTTTGCATAGATCCAGATGCCGTCCAGCACCCCGAGCCGATCGTCAGACTTGAGCACCCGCCAGCCGTCCGGCTGGGCGTACCCGAAGATCGAGTGGCCCGCACAGTCCACCGCCTCGAAGACCGCCATCGTGTCGGCGCCGGGCGCCAGCCGTTTCGGCACCGAGACGAAGTTCCAGCCGGGGATGAGGGTGAGCGTATCGGACTCGTCGCCGCCCGCGCCCACGACGACGACGCGCCTGAAGATGTTGTTCTCCTCGTCCGCCTCCTCGACGGCGCCGTCGGGATCGGCGATGACGGAGAGTTCGTAGACCCCTTCGGCCGCCGGCCTCCAGACGAAGGAGACATCCGCATGGTCCCCGGCCGCAAGCCGGGCCACCGTTTCGGTCCCGGCCTTCGCACCGTCCACCGCGAACACCACGGCGAAGGCGTCGGCGTCTTTGCCTCCGCTGTTCTCGACCCTCGCCGTGACCGTCGCATTGACGCCCGGATCGAGATCAGGCACCTCGATCCCGGTGACGAGAAGATCAGGCACCCCGCTCCGGTCGATCACCACCCGGTCGAAGACCTCGCCGGGCGGACGGATACCGAGGACTTCCTTGTTGTCCTCGGAGATGTCTGCCACCGGCACGAACTCCATCGTCATCGTCTCGTTCGCTGGGTCCACCGTCACCCGCGTATAACCGAGCGTATGCTCCAGACTGTTCTGGTACCCGGCCTCCTTCTCCTCGGTGAGAGTGTACAGCGGACCACCGCCGGTCGCCGCGACGACGTACTGCGTGCCGTTCACCAGGTACCGCTGGTACGAATGGACATGCCCGTTGAAGACGACATCGACATCGTTCGCCTCGAAAGTCGGCCCCCAGAGCGTCCGGAAGTTCTTCCATCCGCCCGGATGACGGGTGCCAGAGCTGTACGGCGGATGGTGGAAGGCGACGAACGTCCAGGACGCGGTGCTCTCCGCCAGATCCTCTCCGAGCCACGCCGTCTGTTCGGTCATCCTCGGTCCCACATCGTCGTTGGAGTCGAGCATGGCGACATGCACGTCCCCGCAGTCGAAGGAGTACCAGTGGGGAACCGGGAACGCCGCCATGAACTCTTCGGCATCGTCCCAATACTCGTGGTTCCCGCGCGTCGGGTACAGCGTCGTGTTCGCATACAGCGCCCGCCCGGAGGCAAAGAACCGGTCCCACTCCTCTGGGTTGTTCGGGTCGCAGACCGTGTCGCCGACATGGACCACGAAGGCAGCGTCCTGCTCCTCCGCGGCAATCCGGTCCGCGACGAGTTTGTGCCGCTCCAGTTGCGTGAAGTCGGAGATCTGCTCCTGCGTATCGCCGTAGACGATGAAGGTGCACGGCCCGGCCGCAGGGAAGGTCCTGAAGGTCAGGTCCGCGGAGACATTCCTGCCCGCGTGGACGCGGTAATGATAGCGGGTATCGGGCGCAAGATCGGTGAGGTTCACATGCCTGAGCACCTCCTCGCCGGCAGCGGAGACATTGCGGTCGTACTTCCCGTGCTCGGTGAAGTACGCTTCAGCGGCGTACTCCACCATCCCGGCCGCCGGGATATCGGTCTTCCAGTTGACCGTCGTCCCGCTCGTCGTCGTCCCGGTCAGGTACGGCCCCCATTGCACCTCTGGCATCGGGGGGAGGACCTCGTACCGGTCGGCCGGTTCCATCAGAGGATAGAGATCTTGATCCGTCGCCGAGGCGATATAGGGAGTGTCGCCGATACCGTCACCGTCTGCATCGGTCCCATCGTAGTTGTAGTAGTAGTTGCCCAGATAACCCTGGTAGAGGGTGCCGTTGTACCAGTAATCGCATGGTTCGGGGGTGTTGACCATATTCGAGGAGCCTTCACTGATCCAGCTGGTCTTGCCGCTGGTGGGTACATCTTTGGTCTTGGCCCAGGTATTCAGGTAGATCTGGTTTTCGTTCGCACTCTTGAGGTAAAGGTCTGTTTTCCCGCATCTGGAGCATGTATTGTTGACGATGACGTTTCGTTTCGATTGACCCAGATATAATCCATTATAACTCCCGACAATTGAGTTGTCGCAGATCAGGCTGTCGCTGGAAGACGTTATAATCCCACAATATCCGCCTGAAACAGAATTCCCGGATACCGTGGCGTTTGCGATGCTCCCGAGTTTCATCCCTCTGGAAACAGTATTTTTATCGACGGTGAGATTCTCGAACCGGCCTTCCCCCCTGATACCGTCACTGCTCATGGGTACGCTCCCGGTAAAGGTGTTCCCCTCCAGTACGAGATCAGATGATGTACCCAGCACGATCTCAAATAATGCACTCTCTGTGATGGCGCTGTTCAGCACCGACGACCTGTCCGATCCGGTTATGCGCAACCCGGACTTCTTGCTTGAAGTCATGGAGCAGTTCTCAATCGTCGTATCCGGCGAATCGGTCACGTCAATATGATATACGCCGTTCCAGGATCCTGTACAGTCTAGAATCGTTGTCCTGTCCGCCTTCTGGAGACAGATGCCGTTGAATGTATTCTCGGAGATCGTGCATCCGGTGATTGCCGAATTTCTGGTGGCATTGAGGGACATCCCGTTTTGTGCGTTTTTATTTGCCGAAGAATTGCGGATAGTAACGTTCTCTGCATCCTTCAGGACGATCCCCTGATAGTTGGAGGACGCGACGATATCTGCGGCCCGGCAGTCCCGCACGCCGTCCAGGAGAAGCCCGACCCCCTCGTTCGTCGCCCCGGTCAGCGCAAACCCTTCGATGGTGACGTTGTCAGCGTTCACGGCGATCACGTCGTCGCGAGTATTCACTGCTTTCACTGTCACGGCTGTGGCGCCATGCTCTGAGACGAGGGTCAGGCGTTTGCCGACATCGATGTTCTCGGTGTACGTCCCGTCCCTGACAAGGACGGTATCTCCGGGATTGGCAGAGAGCACCGCTTCCTGGATGGTGGTGTAGTCCCCGCCGCCGTCGATATCGACGACGATCGTCTTCGCCGCGGGCGGCGCCTGGCCCACCGTCACCGTCACCGACCCTGAGACCTCGCCCGCCGTCGCCGTCACCGTTGCCGTCCCCTCTGCCAGCGCCGTGAAGAGCCCGGTGGCCGGGTCCACCGTCCCGACCGTTTCGTTGTCGCACGACCAGGAGACCGCGACGCCCTCCATCGGTTTGCCGTTCTGGTCCCTGGGCACGGCCGAGAACTGCTTCGTCTTCCTGACCACCGCCGTCGCATCCGCAGGATAGACCGAGACCGCGGTCAGCACCGGCCGCTCGCTCACCCTGATATACCCCTTCTTTGTCCAGGCCGCCGTACCCTCCGCGGCCGTCACCGTGAGCGTGACGTTGTACGTGCCCGGTTCGGTGTACTCATGCACTGGACTCTCTGCCGGCGAACCGGCGGTCTCGTCGCCGAAGTCCCACTGCCATCCGGTCGGTGTCGTCGCCGAGGTCTCGGGCGTGAAGGCGACGGTGAGAGGGGCATATCCTGAAGTCTGGTTCGCGGCGAAGTTGACCCTGAAGAGGGGGGCCGGGTCCTGCGAACGGATGATGACCCGGTCGATGTACTTTACTGACAGTCCGGTGGTCGCCGGGTACTTCTCCCTGCTGGAGATGTAATAGTGCCAGTACTTCTTGTCCATGCACTCGTGCATGTCCCACGTCCCGAAGACATGCCACCCCCACGGGTTGGTGGAGTCGTCGGCAAAGAAGATCAGGCGCATCCCGTCAAAATAATTCGGGACATACCCCTTGTCCGGCCGCCACCAGGTGACGACCATCGGCCCCTGCCTGGGATCGGGGTCGTAGACGTTCCGGTACCCGAAGATTTGGTACATCCCGTCATTGGCCTTGATCATGATGGTGTCGTTCGGGCTCATACCGCCGACCAGTTCGCAGAGATCCCTGACGTCGGTCCCCTTGACGGCATGATAGTCCTTGTCCGGGATGTTCCCGTCCTCTTGGGGGTTCCATCGCAGGTCCTCGTCCTCTTCCCCGAGTTCGGGCCCCTGATGATAGTAATGCGTCACTCCGTCTCCCTGTATCGGGAGATTCTTTTCCATCCATTGATAGTCGACTGTCTCCTGAGCGATCAATGTCCCGTCCTTTGCCAGTTTTGAGACCGTCAACTCGGTCGTCGCCGACCCGGCCGAGACCGGTGCCACGAGGAGGAGGCCAGCAAGAAGGAGGAAGAGGAGAAAAACTCCCGGTTTTATCCGTGCTTCGAGATTAGAATGGTTGGATAATTTGTATTTTCGATCGATTTTCGATTTCATGTGATACCGCCCTGTAAATTGTAGATCGATATCATCTCTCGATATATAATATAAATTGATTTTGATGTTTCTGTTAATTATGTTTAACAGATCTTGTGAATTTCTCGCCGTCGCTGTGGGGGACGATCCAGGCAAAAATGAGCGTTCTAACAAGAGATAGCGCCACATAAAGAATAGAGTCACAATCGTGTCGTCGTATGGAGAAAAAACTGGTTATATCGTCCGATTGTTTCGGAACCCGCCCATATCCGGAAGTGTGGGGGGCGATCCGGGATGCGCCCGCCTCCCGTCCGGAAGGGATCGGCGGTGGGTCGGCGGCCGAACGCTCCGGAGAAGAACTCCGACCGTTTTTCAGGGGGGCGTGCTGTTCAGACGGGCCGCCCTCGCAACTTCTTCACCGTCGTCTCGCACCGGGGGGAATCCTCCCGCCGGCAAGTTCAACAAAAAGGATCGGGTCCGCACCCCGCCCCTCAACAATCCACGCCGCGCGCTCTCAGTTCCTCGGTCTTCTTCTGCGAACAGGTCTCGCACCGAAACTCAGGAGCGTGGTCGTCGGTCCTGTCGTAGTTGGCGGTCTTCACCAGGCGGTAACCCCGGCAGACCTTCCCGCAGTCCACGCACGCGATATTCTCCTTCACCTCCCACTGAGCGGCGAGCGCCTTCGAGGTGAAGATGAACCGGTCGACCCAGAAGAAGATGAGCCCGCCGATGAGGTTGGCGATGACGGTCGCAAGGAGAGGGTCCATCGTGGAGAGAAGGATGAGCACGCCGGCAAGGATCGGGGTGGAGAGTTGCCACCTGATCAGGTAGAGGCCGTAGCGCTTGAAATTGACGTCCATGTCTGTACTCAGGTACGAACCTGCGGGGATAAAACTGCGGATGGGGGTAGGGAGAGCCCTTGCGAAAAAGAGAGAAAAAACTGAGATGCCGGGTTTAGAGGACCTCGGCCTTCGTGATCCTGACCTCGGTGCGCGGCCGGTCCTGGCGGTCGGTCCGGGTTGTGCCGATGGCGTCGACGACCTCCAGACCCTCGACTATCTCACCAAAGACCGGGTGCATCTGGTTGAGATGGACGTTGTCCACGAGGTTGATGAAGAACTGGCTTCCCCCGGTGTTCGGGCCGGCATTCGCCATCGAGATGGTGCCGCGGTCGTTCCTGTTCGAGGGCGTGAACTCGTCAGGGATCACGTATCCAGGCCCGCCCATCCCGGTCCCGGTTGGGTCGCCACCCTGGATCATGAAGTTCGCGATGACGCGGTGGAAGATGACGCCGTCGTAAAATCCTTCTTTCACGAGTTTCTCGAAGTTCCCTGCGGTGATCGGCATGTCGCCATAAAGCTGGATGGTGATGTCGCCCATCGTCGTGTGGAGGACGACCTTTGCTCCTTCTGGATGATTTGCCATGTTAACTCCTCTCTGTTTCATGGCAGTGACACTTTATAGACCTTCCCGCGAGGCGGTCCATGAGGATTTTTCTTCTGGAGAGGAGGCGAGGGGAGGGCGTGCCGCCCCCTGGACCCCCCGCGACATGATAGGTCGAGGACGGCAGCACTCTCTCTATGAACATCTATTCTGCCTTCCCGGCTCAATCTTCTTCATCTCGGGGGTCTGGGGGCAGCGCCCCCGGCGCGATTCATGAGGAAGGCATGTCGATCCGGTTTTCCCCCACAGAAGAAAAAAGGCGGGAGATAGGATCTCATCTTCATGAAATCCGAATATCCTCCTCCTGGCCGGGTGGTCATCCCGGGAAGAGGCGGTCGGGAGTGTACCCGGAAAAATGTCATGCGATATTCACGGAGGCGCGTGCTCGATTCATGCCAGATTCTCCAGAGTCCAACAGGCAGGTTTTTGCCTGGCCGCGCCTATGGGAGGCATATGAGAGAGGAGGAGCGAGAACTGGTGGTGAGGGAGTTCCTCGGGAACCTCGACCACGAGAGACCTGAGTTCAGGTGGGGGGCGGCCGAAGCGCTCGGGCGGCTCGGGGATATGCGGGCGGTCGAGCCCCTGATCAGGGCGCTGGAGGACGACCCCGACCCCAGGGTGCGCAAGAAGGCGGCATGGGCCCTCGGCCAGCTCGGGGACCTCAGGGCGCAGCGCCCGCTTCTCGTGGCCCTCGGCGACCGGGACGACGACGTGCAGGAGATCGCCGGGGAGGCGCTGGAAGTGTTGAAACGGAAACTCCTTCTGCAGAGTGTGAGGTGATGAATACCGCTCATTACACGGGCTCAACCTCTGTCGCTACACCTCGCGAGAGCCCTCTCCTCTCTCCATGCATCAACACGGTCTGGGGACCTCCCCGAGGATGACCGCAAGAGGACAGAACAGATCCCACAACCCCCAGGGGTGTGCGCACCCCCTCGAATCAAAACATTCTTTTCAGAGATTCCGGCTCTGGAGAACCCCTCCCCTATCGTGTGGGGGAGACGTGTGTCCCTCGCCATCTCACCTCTTCATGCCGGAGGCGCTGCCCCCCGGTCGAGGCCAGGGCGTCGCACTCCAGGAAGGAAAGATTTCAGTTCAAGACGAGGGTCGGGCCTCAGGGAATTTTGGGACATGCTCATGGTTCAGGAATGATCGACTAGAACCTGGAGGATCGTCGCGCTGTGTGTGGTGTCGAAGTGGATCTCGTGCATGGTGATGTGGACGTAGGGGTAATTACAGACACACGCCTTGATGAGTGGCCTGACCTGCAGTGTGGAGAACCGGACAGTCGTGATACTCTGTGAATATCAGTGTGGTCCTGCCGGCGTGCGCAACGGATCTGCGCGAAAAAAGAGGAGACGAACCAGGGGAGATGGTTGCACCCAGTCTTCCATTTATTTCAGGCTCAGACGATCTCCAGGTACTCGAGCATCAGGGCATCGACAATGGAATCGGTCGTAGCCTCGTCAGTATCGTAGAGTTCGACGATGTATTCCCTGATCCAGGTCTCCAGGTCGACATCTGCACATCGGTCAGGATAGACCGCCTTTGCCATGATCATCATGTTGATCGGGAACTCGAGCCGCTCGGATTTGCAGGGCGTGGCCGCCAGAGCGTAGACCTCCCCCTCTTTAAGCGCCCTGAGGTCCTGGATGGTGTCATATTGTGTGTCCTCGTAGAGCTGCCGCGGCGGATGGTAGCCACTCCAGGTGCTGAGGATGATGACGTCTGGATCGAGGGCGAGCAACTGCTCTGCCGAGATCATATTTCTGCCCGATTCGGTGTAGGCACTCCTGACATGGACGACGTCCTCCATCATCCCCACCTCCGTGGTCCCTGAACCGAATGCGTATCCCGCTCCTCCTTTGTCCTTTGCATAGGTCGGGGCCCCGAAGTAGAGGACGCGTTTCTGTTCGGCCGGTGGGATGTCCTGTGTGCGGTCGTGGATAGAGGTAACCCGTGAATGGATCGTTTCCACGATCTCTTCTGCCCGGTCCTCTTTCCCGAAGACCGCACCAAGCACCCTGATCTCCTCGTACATCGTATCCACTGACGGGTGTTCATAACAGGAGGGATACTTCAGGACGACAACCGGGACCCCGGCAGACTCGAGCTGGTTCAGGAACCTCCCGGTGTTCTCTTCCTGTTCGCCGAGATCGCGAAGGATGACGAGGTCGGGGTTTAAGCCGGCGATTGTCTCCACATTGGGAGGACCATATGGCCCGCCAAACCCGCCGACATTGGTCAGACGGTCCAGTTCAGGATTGAGTATTTTTCCGATCCAGGTATTTACCGTGTAATCGGTGCCGTTCCAGACATATGTTCCTTTTATTATGGGTTTCTCGTAGATGCTCCCTCCCACGATACGGTCTTCCACCCCGAAGATGTACATCGTGGTGTCGATGAGGGACCTGGAGATGGTCACGACCCGTTGCGGATCGTCGGGGACCGTCACCTCGACGCCACGCATATCGGTGATGGTCTTCCACCTGTCTGCGTCGGTGTTCTCCGGCCCGGGCGTTCCCTCTCCGGCGGGGTGTGCCGTCGCAAGGAAGAGAGTGACGATGATCGCAACGCAGATGCACGCCGCGACACCGATGATCAGAACATTCTGCTTTTCCATAACTCATTCACTCGCAGGTCGGGCAGGTCTCGACGCACCAGTCCATCCACTGCGCCGACCGCAACGCCTCTGCGGTCTCGTCGTCCACGCCGTAGACGTTTTTGTAGAAGTCCAGCAGCCACTCGCCGAGATCGATGTCGGCGAAGCGGTCTGGATAGGCGGCCTTGGCGATCACCATCACGTCGATCGGGTACTCGAGACGCTTGGCGCAGTTGCAGGGCTCCCACGGGAACGATGAGACGCGCAAGTTTTTCACGGCCGAGAGTTCTGCGACATTCTGGTAGTAGGGCGCCGAGTAGAGTTCCTCAGGTGGGTGGTATCCCGAAGAGGTGCCGAGCACGATCACATCCGGGTCCAGGGCAAGGAGTTGCTCTGCCGAGACGACGACCGAATTTCCTGGTTCCTGGTAGGCGTTCTTTGCGTGGACAATCTCCTCGATAAAGTACGACTCGATGGTGTCGATCCCCTTCACATTTCCTGCCCCTCCATTTTTCCGGGAACTGGGCGAGGCACCGAAGACGAGAACGTCCGGTTTTTCATCTTCTGGAATGCCTATGGTTCGTTCAAATACTTGAGTGGTCTGGGATTCAAGATAGTCTGCAAGTTCGCCAGCCCTCTCTTCTTTTCCGAAGACCTCGCCGATGATCCTGATCTCGTCTGACATCGTCGAGAGGTCGGGGTCGTCATAGCACGGGTGTGCCTTGAGCACGACAACCGGGATCCCGAGATCTTCGATGGTCCGGATGGTCTTCTGCACCCCCTCGTCTTTCATCGAGCGAAGCGTGCATGACCCTGCCCGCAGGATGACCACGTCGGGGTCAAGCCCTGCCAGGGTCTCGTAATTGATGGCCGTACCTGATTTTCCGACAAGAGGTAGGTCCATGATCCAGGGGTTCAGGTAGGTGACAGGGTTCATCCCGTCTTTATACTCGTAGGTCTCCCCGCCACTGGTCTGAAAGGTGTAGTTGAAGTTTCTCTGGATGCACGACGATCCAACCCCGACGATCTTTTTCTCCTCTCCAAGAACAGTCATCACGCTCTCGATGAGGCCGTCGGAGACCGTGACGACGCGCCTGATCTCGGTCGGCACCTGCACCTCGACGCCGCGGGAGTCGACGACTGTCCGGTATTCGGTTTCGTCGCCGCTCAGGCCAGATGCATCTCCCGACTGTTCTGTACCCATACATCCCGCGGAGAGGATGAGCAGAAATGCCAGACACAGGACGACGGTCGCCCGGCCGCGCCTCCCGCTCACTGGCACCTGTTCACCTCCCACCAGAACTTCACCCGTGTGGTCATGCCCGAGTGGAGGAGCGTCCCGCCGTTCGTCGTGAGCGTCCTGGCGAGATAGTCTCTCAGCACCCTCTCCTGTGCGGGCGTCTCGACCCTGTACTGCGCTCTGAATTCGGCGACTGCTGTATCGAGGTCAGGGAAGGTGCGGGTGTGTGCCATCCGTGAGGTCTGGACATTCGGGCAGATCCCCATCGAATAGAGGACATTGAAGAGGACATCGGCCTTCGGTCCCTGGCGATATTCTGTCCCGTGGAGTGCCGGCCAGAGGTCGATCTGCGCCTGTTCCCAGGTCGTCGTGCCGGCAAACCAGTAGAGATACACCCATCGCGAGGAGACCTTGCACATCGCCTCGATCGCCGCCCTGATATCAGGCATCCCGAGCGAATACGACGCGACCACGACGTCGAACCGTCCGTCGAGATCGACGGCCGGGTCGAGATCTTCCCAGCGTTTTCGCACAACCGAGAGGTTTGTTAGCCCTTCTTTCTCGGCATATTCGGTCATCACCTCGGCCATCCCGTCTGCCGGTTCGACGGCGGTGACGTGAGCGGCGACACCTGCAAGCGGCACCGCCAGGGTTCCAGGCCCGGCCCCGATATCGAGCACCCGTGTGCCGGACTCGACCGGCAGGGTGGTGATGATGTTGAGGATCCGTTCTGGATTGTCCAGGGATCGATTCAAGAAATCCCGTGCTCTCTCCCGGGACTCCCAGATCGAGGCACATTCGTCGCTGCCGCGGCAGTGCAGATTTTCATTGTACAGTTCCTTCCAGACATCGTTCCAGTCAATTTTGTTGTGTTTCATTGAGATTCTCCATACTTTTGATAATTGTGCGGTACTGCATCCACATCAATACTCAACTGCATCTCAGCCCCCTCCACGCCAGGCACCCGGGCATCCCTGGTGCAGGGACGGTCGGTCACGCAGCGCGGCATCACCATCTGCACGCCGTCAAGCGTCCGGACGGAGCAGGCGTCCTCGTATATCGTCCTGAGCACCTCCTCTGAGATCACGCTGGCAGGTTCGCCCTCGGCCACGACGCGGCCATCCCCCACCACCACCACCCGGTCGCAGAACCAGGCGACATGGTTTGGGTCATGGCTGCAGGCGAGGATGGTCTTGCCGTCCTCGGCGATATCGCGCATGATCTCCCAGATGCGCATCTGGTTCTGGAAGTCCAGCGCGCTTGTCGGCTCGTCAAGGAAGAGTATCGGGGTGTCCTGCGCAATGGCGCGGGCCATCAGGACCATCTGGCGTTGCCCGCCTGAGAGGTGGTTGTACGGGCGGTCGGCAAGATCGGTGATGCCGAGGGCGGCAAGGGCGTCCATCGCGATCTCTTTGTCACGCCTCTTCACCCCGAAGAACCCCCCCAGGTGGGGTGTCCGGCCCATAAGGACGACTTCTCGCACAAGGTACGGGAAAGGGGGTTTGTGCTCCTGCGGCACGTAGGCCACGACCCGTGCGAGGTGCTCGATTGAGCGCTGCGAGATATCTTCGCCGCACATCTGCACCGTACCCTGTTCGGCACGCAAAAAGCGGAGGCAGCACTTGAACAGTGTGGTCTTCCCTGACCCGTTGGGGCCAAAAAGCCCGCAGAGTTCACCTTCTCCTACCGAGAAAGAGACCCCCGAGAGAACAGGGACATCTTCGTATTTGAAATGGATATCCTGGACACGTAACATCGCATTCATCCGAAGATCACCTTGCCCTTATGACGGAGCAGATAGCAGAGGTAGGGGGCGCCGAGGATGGAGGCCAGGATGCCGACCGGGATCTCTGCCGCGGTCAGCGTCCTGGCAAGGGTGTCGCAGATGATCAGGTAGCACCCTCCCATCATCATCGACGCAGGGATCACGAATCGGTTGTCAGGGCCGAGGATCATCCTGGAGGCGTGGGGCATCATGAGCCCGACCCATGCGATGATCCCGACGAGCGAGACGGCGAAGGCGGTGATGGCGGTGGCGAACGTGATGACCACGATCTTGTACTTTTCCGGGTTCACCCCGAGTGTCCGCGCCTCCTCGTCGCCCATGGAGAGGATGTTCAGTTTCCACCCGAGCGCCCAGAGAACAAAAAAACTCACGAGGACCACGGGGACAAAGAGGATTACGTCGTTCCATGTCGCGTAGTAAAACCCGCCCATCAGCCAGAAGACGATCTCCCTGAGTGCGGTGTCGTCCGCGATGTACTTGAGAAGCGAGACGAGGGCGGCAAAGATCGACCCGATGATGACGCCGGCGAGGATGAGGGTGATGACAGGGGTCTCACCGCGGACGCGGGCGAGGAAGTAGGCCATTGTCACTGCAAGGGCGCCGAAGGCGAACGCGGAGACCTGGATCGAAAAAAATATCGCGGGAAAGACGATTGCAAGTGCCGCCCCGAACGCTGCTCCCGACGAGACGCCGAGGATATAGGGTTCGACCAGGGGGTTTCGGAAGACGCCCTGAAAGACAGCGCCCGCAATGGCAAGCGCCCCGCCGACCGAGGCGGCGAGGAGAACTCTTGGTACGCGGATGTTCCAGATGATGGTGTTGTGCAGTTTGGGCAGGGCGGTCACGTCGCCGAGGGTGAGATGGACGAAGATCGTCTGGTACACGTCGGCGATCGTGAGGTCGTATGCCCCGGCGATGACGGCGATACACGCCGTCACAAAGAGGAGGATTGCGAGGGCCACAAGGACGGCGATCTTTCTCCCTTCGCCAAATCCTTCGACGTGATCATAGCCGAGATTGGTAAAAAACTGTTTGAAGCCTGTCGATTCTGTCATACGGTCTCCTCCTGTCTGTGCGGGCCAGTGTCTATTTCTTTTAATTTTGTAATAATTTTTGTGAACATTTAATCATCTTATTTTTAAAATTGTGACTATAGAACATATAAATAATATCATTTCGCGATAGTATTATGAAACGTAACCCGGGTGTTGTGGGACCAGCCTTTTTATTCATCACCCTACTCTGTGCGGCCCTTGTCTGCGGATGCACAGGAACGACTGCTGATATATCATCGACAGAAGATACCGCCGGTACACGGACAGTCACCGATATGCGCGGAGAGACGGTGGCACTCCCGACAACGATCGAGCGAGTCGTCGCCATCGACGACGGGTTCGTCGAGGGCATCATGTACCGGTTCGGGATGCAGGACAGGATTGTCGGTCTCGGCGGCGCCTGCTGCCAGAAGAACTATACCTATGCCTTCGAGACAACGGACGGCAGGACGCATGAGTACCGGAATGGTATGAACCCGGTCAGGTACCTCATACCAGGTCTTGCCGACCTCCCGGTGGTGGTCGAGAGCGGCACAGGGATCAACTATGAGACCCTCGCCTCCCTTGATCCCGACGTCGTCTTCCTCCGCATGGGGGCATCTTCGTTCAGGGCGGGGTCTGATGAAACCCTTGAGAAGACCATCCAGACGATCGATTCGCTCGGCATCCCGCTTGTCGTCCTTGTCGGCCCGCCATACCAGGAACGCCCGGACGTAGACCAGATCGGCGAGGAGATCCGGGTTGTTGGCGAGGTATTTTCTCGCCAGGAAGATGCCGATGCGCTCGCGTCCTATCTCGAAGGGCGGATTGCAGATATCCGTGCGCGCACAAAGGACATTCCTGAAGACGAAAAGACACGGATGATGCACCTTGGCCTCTCACCGAGAGCCCGGCAGGGCGGTGGTGCAGGGATGGCCTGGGGCGGAGATACGATCGAGTCATATTTCATCGAGGAGATCGCGCACGCAAAGAATGTGTATGAGGGTACAGGCGCATTTGTTGTTCTTTCGACAGAACAGATTCTTGCGCTCGATCCCGACGTCGTCGTTCTCCCGACGGCGCAGGGCTACCACCCGGCGAGTGAACTCTACACCGCCCCATATTACCAGAACCTGCAGGAGATCTCGGCGGTGAAGAATCAGCGCGTCTATGCTCTCCCCTGGACTCCTTACAACTGGGCAAAGCGTCTTGAGTATCCAGTTGAGGCGATGGTGATTGCAAAGGCCGCGTATCCCGAGCGTTTTGCGGACGTCAATCTTGGAGAGTGGACGCTCAACTTCTACCAGGAGGTCTATGGTGTCGACGAAGCGACGGCAAAAGAACTTAGATCGGTCCAGTGGCTTGATTGGACTGTGGAGGAGGGGTTCTAGACGATCCTCTCTCCTCTCTGAAATAGAAATCAGGATCTGATCTCTCTCGCGTGAGTGGGGGGTGGAGTATGGGAACCTCCTCTAAACAATTCTCCCCTCCCCCCACCTGCCCCCATCGCAGTCCCAGGGTTCTGGTGGAAACGAGCGATAGCGCGTTCGAGAAGATCTTTGATGTGTGAGCGGAGTGGAGATGAGAAACATGGAGTGTTTCGATGAGTCCCCAGACCCCTGGGATGACGATTGGGTCGGGGAGGCACACCCAATAGACATGGAGCATATCCCAAAACTCTCTAGGGTTGAAACTCTCCTCGACCGGGGTGCTTGCCGCCCCCCGGACCCCCCGCGTCATGATCGGTCGTGGACGGCAGCACTCTCTTTATGGTCATCGATTCTGCCTTCCCAACCCTATCGTACTCCCGGGGGTCCGGGGGCATCGCCCCCGGCGGGGGCGAGGGGGAAGGCGACGAATGCATGGGTGCGCGATGAAAAAGTTGGGATCTCTTCATTGTCATCCATCGCTCTCAATCGGTGAGGATGAGGGCCGGAGAGTTTTGGGATGACTTCATGAAGAAGGGACTGCGTACCCCGCACCATCTTGACACGGGGGATGTGTGGGAGCGCAGCCATCCCTCTGCAGAGGGAGTTACCGTGAGGAACTTTACAGAACCATGCAATAGAACCATTTTTGAGATCCAGGTGAAACCTGACCTTCACCTCCCTGAAAAAAACACCTTATAGATACACGGCCGATCTCATACAGGATGAAGGCGGCGAAGATGACCCCGGCCATGCGGCAGTTCTATGCGATGAAGGAAGAACACCCAGACTGCATCATTTTTTTCCGCATGGGGGACTTTTACGAGACATTTGGTCACGACGCCGAGGTGGTCGCCCGTGAGCTCGATATCGTGCTCACCTCGCGGGGCAAGGACAAGAACGGCGAGAAGATGCCCCTCGCCGGCGTCCCGTACCACTCGGCCGAGACCTATGTCTCCCGCCTTGTCGCACGTGGCCACCGGGTCGCGATCTGCGAGCAGCTCGAGGATCCCAGGAAGGCGAAGGGGATCGTGAAGCGCGGCGTGGTCCGGGTGGTCACGCCCGGCACGGTCATCGACGCCTCGATGATCGCCTCGCCCAGCGCCAGGTACCTGATGGCCCTCTCCCCTGACGGGAAGAGCGGGCGGTGGGGGCTGGCCTTCCTTGACATCTCGACAGGGGAGTTTTTCGTCGAAGAGGTCGGTGGCGACGCTCCCGGCGACGCTGACGCCGCCCCGGTCCTCTCAGAGGTGGAGCGCTACCACCCGCACGAGTGCATCACCGGCACCCCCCTCCCAGACGCCCTCACGACCCGCCTCTCCCATGCCGGGGTGCTCGTCACCCCGTACCGCCCCGAGGCCTTCGCCCCAGCCAGGGCCCGCTCGCTCCTCCTTGAGCACTTCGGGATCAGGTCGCTCGACTGCTTCGGGTGCGAAGGGATGAAGGCGGCCGTCGGGGCCGCCGGGGCGGCGCTCACCTATGCCACCGAGACCCAGTACAAGTCCCTCACCCACATCACGGGCCTTGCGGTCAGGGCCCCGGCCGACCGGATGGCCCTGGACGCGATCACGCTCAAAAACCTGGAGATCACCGAGACGATGCAGGGCGAAGGGAAAGAGGGGACGCTCCTCCACCTCCTCGACCGGACGGCGACCTCGATGGGGAGCAGGACGATGCGGCAGTTCCTGGTCAACCCCCTCCTCTCGCCTGCGGCGATCGACGCACGCCTCGACGCCGTGGAGTTCTTCTACCAGGACACCAGCCTCAGGAGCGATCTCCGCGACGTGCTCAAGGAGTGTGCCGACATCGAGCGGATCGCCGGGCGGATCGCCTACGGGAATGCCACGCCCCGCGACCTCGTCACCCTCAAGACCTCGGTCGAGACCCTCCCGACGGTCCGCACTCTCCTCGGCGGCGACCTCCCCGAACGGATCGCCGCCGCCCTCGGAGCGGTCTCAGACTTCTCGGCGGTGAGCGCCCTCCTCGGCCGGGCCATCGTCGACGACCCCCCGGCCAACACCAAGAACGGGGGGTTCATCAGGGACGGCTACTCGAAGGAACTCGACGAACTCAGGGAGGTCTCGGGCTCTGGCAAGACCTGGATCGCCAAGTTCCAGCAGCAGGAGCGGGAGCGGACCGGGATCAAGTCGCTGAAAGTGAAGTACAACCGGGTCTTTGGCTACTATATCGACGTGACCAAACCCAACCTCCACCTGGTCCCGCCAGAATACGAACGCCGGCAGACGACCGCAAACGGCGAGCGTTTCATCACCCCTGAACTCAAGGAGAAGGAGTCGCTGATCACCCATGCCGACGAGCGCCTCCTCAGCCTGGAAGCCGAACTCTTCGCCGCCCTCCTTGCAGAACTCAACGCCTATGTCCCGGCCTTCCAGGAGACGGCGCGGGCAATCGGGCTCCTCGACGTCTATGCCGCCCTCGCCGAGGTGGCGGTGAGGAACAATTACGTGCGCCCGACCCTCGACGACTCGGTGCGCACCGAGATCAGGGACGGGCGCCACCCGGTGGTCGAGGCGATGGTGCCTGGCACCTTTGTCCCAAACGACACCTGCCTCGACGGTGCGGGCGACCAGATCCTCATCCTCACCGGGGCGAACATGGCAGGCAAGTCCACGTATATGCGAGCGGTCGCCCTGATCACCGTGATGGCCCAGGTCGGGAGTTTCGTCCCGGCGGCCGACGCCTCGGTCGGGATCGTCGACCGGGTCTTTACGAGAGTGGGGGCCTCAGACGATCTGGCGAGCGGGCGGAGTACCTTTATGGTCGAGATGCAGGAACTCGCAAATATCCTGAACAACACCACCGACAGAAGCCTCATCGTCCTCGACGAGATCGGGAGGGGCACGAGCACGGTCGACGGCTACTCCATCGCAAAGGCGGTGCTCGAATATCTCCACGGGACCGGGGCGAAGGGGCCGCGGACCCTCTTTGCCACCCACTTCCACCGCCTCATCGAGGTGGAGAAGGAACTGAGGCGGGTGAAGAACTATCACTTCGCGGTGAAGGAGGCCGGGGGCGAGGTGGTCTTCCTCAGGAAGATCGTGCCTGGGGCGACCGACCGGAGTTATGGGATCCATGTCGCCCGCCTGGCCGGGGTGCCGCGGGCCGTCACCGAGCGGGCCGGGAGGGTGCTTGAAGAGACGGCGCAGGAGGTGAGGAGCGGGGGGAAGACGGCGCAGGCGCGTTCGGCCCAGATGTTCCTCTTCCCGCCGCAGGAGGGGGTCGCCCCGGCCCAGGCACCCCCCCAGGAGAGCCCGGTCCTCAGGGCGCTCCGCGACCTCGACCCTGACGCGATGACGCCGCGCTCGGCCCTCGAAAAACTCTACGAGTTGAGGGAGATGGCCAGGAAGGAGGGGTCGGCATGAATGTGGAGGACGCCACCATCCAGGTGCTCCCGACCGGGACGGTGAACCAGATCGCCGCCGGTGAGGTGGTGGAGCGCCCGGCTTCGGTGGTGAAGGAACTGGTGGAGAACGCCGTCGACGCCGGTGCAGGTCTGGTGCGGGTGGAGGTGACCTCCGACCGTCGGCAGGTCACGATCGTGCGGGTCGTCGACGACGGGGTCGGGATGGGCCGGGCCGATGCGGTGCTGGCGTTCAAGGAGCATGCGACCAGCAAGATCAGGGAGATCGAGGACCTCGACCGTCTCCACACCCTGGGGTTCAGGGGGGAGGCGCTTGCGAGCATCGCCTCGGTCGCGGAGGTGACCATCGTCACGAAACCGCGGGACCGCGGGGTCCTTGCCGGGACGCGGGTGCAGGTCAGGGGCGGGGGCGAACCCGAGGTCTCCGAGGTCGGGGCGCCTGACGGGACGAGCGTGGAGGTGAAAGACCTCTTCTTCAACACTCCCGCACGCCGAAAATTTCTCAAGACCCTCCATACCGAACTGGCTCATATCCATGGGGTCGTCGAGAAGACCGCTCTTGCCCATCCAGAGGTCGCCTTCCGCCTCCTCCACAATGGACGGGAGCGGATCGCCACCTATGCCGCCGACGACCTGAGAGAGACGGCGGGTGCCCTCTTTGGGACCGACCTTACCCGCGCCCTCGTGCAGGTGGGCGGCGGGAACCGGTTTGTGCGGGTCGGGGGTTTTGTCGCCCGCCCGTCGCATACGCGGGCCGACCAGTACCAGATCTTTCTCTCGGTCGACGGCCGTCCGGTCTATTCGACCGGGCTTGTGCGGGCGATCAAGGAGGGGTATGGGACGCTCCTCCCGGCGAACCGTTTTCCGGTGGTCTTTCTCGCCCTCACGACCGAAGAGGGCCTGGTGGACGCCAATGTCCACCCGACCAAGCGGCAGGTGCGCTTCACCCATGAGCGCGAGGTCTACGAGGCGGTGACCGGGGCGGTGCGGGCGGCGCTCCATGGCGAGGACCTCCTTGCCGGGGAGCAGGAGGCCGAACGCGTCACCCCGGCGCCGCACGCTCCGGCCCCTCTCCCATCCCGCATTCCCACCTCCGTCCCCGCCCCCGCCGTTCCCCGTCCTGGTGTCGGCGAGAGCCTTGCACACTATGCGAAGTCGGACCGCCGCCTCCGCCAGACCCAGCTCCCGCTCGCGGGTGCCGAGCGCAACCGCCTCCCTGAGGTCACGGTCCTCGGGCAGGTGGACGCCACCTATATCGTCGGCTCGACCGGCGGGCGCACCCTGGTGCTCATCGACCAGCACGCCGCTCACGAGCGGATCCTGTACGAGCAGGTGCTGGCAAAGCAGGCAGGCGGCCCAAAGACCCAGGAACTGATCGTCCCGGTGCTCATCACCTTCTCGCCGACAGAGGTCGAACTCGCCCGTGAGGCCCTCCCCACTCTTGCGGAGGAGGGCTTCGTCGTCGAGGAGTTCGGGCCCTCGACCTTCGCGGTGAACGCCATCCCGGTGGTCCTGGGCAAACTCGAGGAGCCAGAGGTGGTCCGCGACCTCGTCTCTGCCCTGGTGCGCGAGGCGCCTTCAGACCCGGTGGGGAGGCGTGAGGCGATCACCAGACGGGTGGCCTGCCGGGGTGCGATCAAGGGCGGCGACCCCCTCACCCACGAGCAGATGCAGCGGCTCGTCGAGCAACTGGCGCATACCGAGAATCCGTACACCTGCCCGCACGGGCGGCCAACGGTGATTTTATTTTCGCCTGACGAGATGGCGGCGATGTTCCGGCGGACGTGAGAGAGGCGGGTGTGCCACCCCCCGGTCCTCCGCCACACGATTGGTTGAAGACGTCACCCCTCTCTTCATGTCTATCGATTGAGCCGTCCCGGCCCAATCGCCATCCTGGGGGTCCGGGGGCAGCGCCCCCGGCCGATGGTGTTGGGAAGGCGAGATGGTCAGAACGTGCCGCCCAAGTTCGGAGAAATATTTCTGCTGTCTCGTGCCGGGGGGTTTCACCCCCCGGACCCCCCACGGACCAAAGATAGGTGGGGGCGGCGGTGGAGTGAATCACCCACAACTTTCTTACCCCCCATGACCCCATCCCGCTCAGGTGGCACCGATGAAAATCGTGGCATTCAACGGGAGTCCGAAGGCCGAGGAGAGCAGCACCCACGTCATGGTCGACGCCTTTCTCGAAGGGGCGGCAAGGGCGGGTGCCGAGGTGGAGAACGTCTTTCTCGCACAGAAAACGATCGGACACTGCCTGGGATGTTTTCAGTGCTGGGCGTCCCCGGCGGGGAAATGCGTCCTGAAAGACGACATGGAAGACCTGATCGAGCGTTACTCCGCCGCCGACCTCGTCGTCTTTGCGACGCCGCTTCACAACGACAACATCTCCAGTCACCTGAAGGTCTTCATCGATCGCCTCCTGCCGACCGGAGATCCTCATTTTATGGTGGACGAAGGAGGGGAGACGGTCCATCCGTCGAGGGGCGGCCGGAAGATCCCGAAGTTCGTAATGATCTCGAACTGCGGTTTTCCTGAGCAGAGTCATTTTCAGGTGCTCAGGCTGCTGACGAAACGGATGGCACGCAATTACAGGACTGAGTTCGTCGCCGAGATCTACCGCGGCGGCGGGCCCTGGCTGACCGAGCCGGCCGCCGCGGAGGCGGTCGAGGGGTACCGGGAGGTGGTGCAGGCGGCTGGAGAAGAGGTGGTGAGGGCCGGAAGGCTCTCCGAAGAGACACGAGAGCGCCTCGAACAACCCCTCATTCCGTCGCCAGATTTTCTTGAGTTCTACCGGGAGGGGGTCAACCGGTACTGGGACGACCTGTGGGGGAGGCAGGGATAGGGCCGGTGCACCCGCCCCCAGATCTCTTTATTTTAGGCTCTATTTTAGATTTCCAACGTTTTTATATGGGCGGAACAGGGCGCGTTCCGGCAAACGGTATTCTGGGGGATAAGGACTGATTCGCCGCCGGGAACCGCCCCTGTATCCGGCCGAGGATGCTTCTTCTGGCGGGAGATGATTCACATGGTCAGATGGGTGTGTCGAAGAGACGAGAGGCGGCGATAAAACGGGTGGAAATCGGGGGGAATTGGGGAGAGCAGGAATGCCTCTTGCGGCCGGAGTGCATGGGATCCAGGAGAGGAGATGGCGGCGTGGATATCTGTGCGGCGATCCGTCGCCCCCCTGGTGAGCGTTGGAAAGGAAGGCTACTTTCGCTATTGAGCAGAAGACGAAGAAGAGCGGACACTGGGGGGTCGTCTCTCTCAGATGAACAACAGATAGCATGGATCCCCCTTGGAGGAGGTGACCGGTCGCAACAGTGTATGGGCTTTTTACACCAAAGAAGAGGCTCTCATTATTCTGAGATGCATAGTACCGACACACAAACGATATATAACCATACAATTATACTTGTGGCTGAGGACACCTGAATAGGTGTCCCGTCGGGGTCGGCGAACTTGACAAGAGTACTTACCGACCCCAACGCTTCGCCCGGAGGCTATGGTGCTGTTTGGTCATCATCCTTGATAGCCATTGCGGTGCCGTGCCTTCGGGAGAGCATGTTTGAAAGAAGGTGCAGAACATGAAAACAAAATGTGGAATCGGTATTGTGCTTGCAGGACTGCTGCTTACCAGTCTTGCGTTCATGCCGGTCAGTGCAAATGAGGGAATTATTCCTTCAGAAAATGCTCTCTCAGAACAAGTTATGGGAGGAGACGACTTCCTTAGTTGCTATGGATACCTCAAAGGAGAACAGTACTGGATCCGATTTGGAGGTTGGGCACAGTCATATAGCATCGCAGGACGTATGCATATCGCCGTTTATCTCTATGACTATAATTCCGGGGAAAAAATGACGCACACTGCCAATTCAGGGCAAGGTGTTGACTACCTTGAGCCACAGGAGAACCTAGAACTCCATCCTCCTACTGGAGATTACTACGTCTACGCGGAAGCATGGACTGTAGCTCCATCCCATGACGCGGATTACACCTCAAGTAAAATGCGCTACGTCTATAATCCCTGAGTCTTGTTGATTGAACAACAGAAGAGGGTCTAAAAACCTTTTTGGATAGAGACTGAAGGTAGGGAGAGGTTTTCTCTGCCCTCCCTCAGAAAATCCACATAAATTTTGGTTGATACGATGTACAAAAAGTTATTCAGTTCATTTTTAATTATTCTTGCAGTATTCATCATATTCATATGGTTCTCCAGCCCCTGGCAGGCCGATCCCGTCCAGCAAGGTCCTTCTCCCTCTCCCTCACCAACCCCTCCAGAGACGACCAGCCCGGCGACGACTATCGCCACAGAGATCACCGAAGAAGAGGCGAAGGCCATCGCCGTCGACGCCTTCCCTGAGATCGTCGGTCCTGACACGGCGAAGGTCAGGTTCGAGCAGATGAACGACGCACTTGGGGAACGACGATCATGGGAAGTCGATGACTACAGCGCCGACCTCAATGTCGAGGGTGCGAGACATGCCCAGGTCTGGGTAGATGCGGCCACCGGCGAGATCATGGAGTTTGCTATCCATACCGGTAAAAAGGGGCGGCCAGATGAACCTGTCCTCAGCGAGGAAGAAGCATGCGCATGTGCCGATGAATTCTTTCAGGGAAGAGAGGAGGGTGCTGTCCTTGAACGGCGGCCCGATGTATCCTACATGACCTACACCAGCCGACTGGAAGGCAGCAAGGAAGTGGCCGGGTTTTATGGGGTCCGATATGCCCGCCTTGTCAGGGGAGTGCCGTGCAGCGGCGACGGGTGTGATCTTGAGGTTGACGCCGTCAACGGAGAGACGAGGCGGTTCTGCAAGACCTGGGCACTCGACGAAGACCGCTGCCGTGCCGATACCACTCCTTCGATACAGGCAGAAGAGGCGGAGGAACATTTCAGGGCATATCTCACCGAGACCTACGGCGACCTGCCTGGGCTCACCATCCATGCCACGCTCCTGAAGTGGGCTGACCGTCCTCTCTGGACCAAAGACCCGTCCACCCCCGTACCTCTCGGGTGGGAGGTCACCTTCGACAACGACCACTACCGCTCGCTCACATGGCCGCGAAACGCCACAGCCTGGGTCGACGCCCACACTGGCGAAGTCTTTGCCTGCGACTATCGCCCTGACCTTACCTGAAGGAGGAGACTATGGAGAGCAGACGGATCTTCATCATCGCCGGGAAAGAATTTGCCGAGACCCTCAGGGGTCGGCGTTTCCTGATGGTGCTCGGGATATTCCTGATCATCGCCTTCATCGGCACCCTGCAGGGCATCCAGAGTTACACCGCCGACCTCGACCACTACACCCAGGCCCTGACCATGGGTGCGGAGTCGATCTCGCCCCTCTGGCAGGTGCGGCCAACGCTCCTGGACGTCTTTTACCAGATGGGCGAGATGGTCGCGGTCCTGGGGGCGGTGCTCGGGATCGCCGTGGGATTTGATCTCATCTCAGGCGAGAGAGAGGAGAAGTCGCTGAAGATCCTCCTCTCCCACCCGGTCTACCGCGACGAGGTGATCACCGGCAAGGCACTTGGCGGGATGGCGGTCCTCACCCTCTCGGCCGTGACCGCCCTGCTCATCACCCTTGCCGTCCTCCTCCTCTCTGGCCACATGCCTCTTCTCGGCGAGTGGGGGCTGATTTTTCTCTTCGGTGCCGTCTCTCTCCTCTACCTCGTCGGGTGCTTTGCGATCGCTCTGGCGATGTCGACGGTTGCACGCCGGAGCGGCGAGGCGCTGATGTACAGTCTGGTCTGTTTTTTCTTCCTCTCCCTCGTGATGCCGGCCGCCGGGCTCGTCGTCGCCGATGCCATCGTCGGCGAGGCACCTGAGAGGATGCCCGCCGGTGGCGATCTCGACGACTGGTACGACTACCAGGAGAGATGGGAGGCATGGGAGCACCGCACCGAACTGCGGGCGGCCGTCCTCTCGACCGGGCAACTCTTCTCGCCCGAGCAGAACTTCCATGCGATCAGCCAGGCGATCACCCAGCCCCAAAAATATCTGATCATGCGCGGGCAGGCTGACGATCCCTGGTATCGCCCCGACGAGGAGCCTGACTATGGTGTGGTGCTCGGCTACCTCTGGCAGAACGTCGTCGCGCTCCTCCTCATCCCGGCAATCTTTTTTGGGTTTGCCTATGTGCGGTTCCTGAGGATCGACTTGAGATGAGGCACCATGGTCCCTCTCATCCAGATCGGTTTTTGACTTTACCTCCCAGGGCCAGCACGCCGCAGACGATGACCCCGGCGAGGACAAAGACAAAGAGGGGGTGGGCGGGGACCAGGATGGAGAGGTCAGGATGCCCGGTGAGTCCAAGGAATACATCGACGACCTTGATCGATGCCGTCCCCAGCAGGATCCCGACCGTCGGGGTGAACCTGGAGAACCTGAGAGATGCTGCGGCTTCGAGGCCCGCCACCATCCCGAGCGCGAGGACGGTCTGCGAGAGCAGCAGGACGAGGAACGGTGTGTCGTAGGCGGTGACGATGCTCCCGGCATAGGCAAGAAGAGTCGAGACCGTGAATGCGAGCAGGAGCGGGAACGAGAGCGCGAACACGGGGTGGCGGATGGACTTTGCCAGGTGCCGTCCGGCGGCGGCGAGGGCGGCGATGAAGAAGCAGTCGGCGACGTACAGCACCGGTGCGAGGACCACGACCGCGTTCATCCACCCGATCTTCGAGAAAAAGTCGGGGTAGTCTTCCCTTATCTGGCCGATGAAGAGGACGAATCCGCAGATCGAGGCGGCGACGAGGAGGTATGCCAGGTAGGTCGTGAGGAGGTCCAGCGAGAAGAAGAAGGTGCCGACGGCCTCCGGGGCAGGCGGGGCGTTGAACTCAGTCGCAAACCCTTGCAGGAAAAAGAAGAGGACCGAGGCGCAGGAGACGGTTGAGGCCAGAAGATATTTTTTGTGGTCTGTGAACTTCTCCATGACGAGGGGGAGGGGTGTCATGATGCCGAGCACCTGCACGGCGACGATCGTGAGGGTGCCGGGCAGTGCCTCGGGGGCGGCGATCTGGAACTGGTAGTAGTGCGGTATGATGAGCGCAAGGGCAAGGGCGAGGAGGGCGGGCGTGAGGGCACGGAGGAGAGCGGAGGGCAGTCTCTCGAAGAGCCAGTACAGGACCGGCGGGGCGAGGAGGAATCCAATGAGAATGATAAAACCGATCATATTTTATACAGGAGTTCATCCTCGTCTCTTTACAAAATGGTTGTGATCTCTTCTCAATACACTCCTTCTCCGGTGATCAGGACGCCTCTCACCGGGTACGTCCCATTGCATGCCCCCTGAAATTCGTGCCTGATCCTCTGCCAGTACGAGTTCGACTGCCACCCAAGCACCCACCACTGGTTGGTCCCCTGAAATTCGGTGGAGATGCTGAGGACGTTCTCGTCGTCGGCCTCATAGGTGAGGATGAACGGCACCTCGACGAAACATCCGGAAGATCCTTCGCTCAGGTAGTAGTCGTCATCCATGCCCCCCTCAGCCCTGCTGAAATTCTCGGTGATCTGGTAGGGCATGAAGAGGGGTTCGTGGCCGAGCGGCGTCCTGGTATCGATCTCATGGTCGACCGCGGTGTCGAGCATATGCAGTTCCATCTCGACCGGCACCGGCGTCTCCTCTGAGTAGTGGTCAGCGTAGATATGCGTCGGTTGGGGGAGGTCGGATTCGTTCTCGCCCGGCATGATCGGGATCGGTTCGATCCGGTTGGTGTAGAGCGGGGTGATCCGGTCGGCTGAGATATTCAGCATCGGCACCCCGTTCACCTCCTCGATCTCGACCGAGATCTTCTCAGTGTCGAAGTTTTCAAAACTGGTGCGGGAGAGGTTGACGACCGTCGTGTTCTCTCCGGTGGTCGCGTTGTAGTAGGAGGGGAGGGGGATCAGGAGGGTCGCGTTCTCCAGCGGGCCGGTGGTCGAGAGTTCGAGGTCGTAGTCGTAGACCGCCTGTGAAGTTTCCGGTGCGGTGAGACTGAAGTAGCCAAGGACCAGTACAAAGGAGACGACCAGAGCGGCGACGAGGATGACGAGGGCGAGAGCGATTTTTGTTGCGATGTTTGGGAGGCTTCCCATGGGGAGTTCGTTGACGGTGGGAGATATATGGATGATCATGTATTGTCTGGGTTGCAATGGGATCGTGAGGACCTCGGGTTCTGCCATCCCTGCCTCTATCGTGAGGGGGAAAGTGAGCGATCAAAGTGGCCGCCCCCCGGTCCCCCCGTGCGAGCGATAGGCGGTGCGGCAGTACGCTCTTCAGGGCCATAGATTGTGCCTTCCCGGCCCTATCTTCATCCCGGGGGTCCGGGGTGCTAGCCCCCGGCATGGTGGTGGGGAAGGCGTGATAGAATGATCAGCCGTGCCGCCCCCCATCACAGGATCTTCACCCCCATCTCGCGCCGGGGGGTTGCACCCCCCGGACCCCCCATGGACCGAAGATAGGTGGGGGCGGCGGTGGAGTGAGGTCTCCATCAAGTCTCCAGTCTTGAAAAGAGAGAGAGAGTGCGTGCTCTCGCCTCATGAAAAATTACCATGAAAACGATCTAGGCGATCCTCTCTTCAGGTTTGCATGAGAGTTTGAACTCGCCATATCCCGTTGAAGCCGATACACAGAGGATAGAAAATTCTTCAGATGGATCGGCCGCCCCCAATCGTCGAGATTTCCCTGCCATCTCGCGCCGGGGGGTTTCACCCCCCGGACCCCCCCCACGGACAGAAGATAGGCAGGGGCGGCGATAGAACAGGATCCACACCGATTCCCCTATCTTGAAAAGAGAAAGAGAGAGCACGTGACGAGAAATTTTCATCGCGTATGCCTGAGGCGTGCTTTCCCCTCATGCAAAATTCTAGAGAGCCCGGAAATATGAAAAAAAAAGTTCCGTGAAGGTTGGACGGATCCTGACCATCATGAAGAGGTCTGTCATAAACCTCTCCCGAACACACACCGGCGATACGGCGGTAACGTGCCGGTGTCGGGTTCGAGGTCTTTATTCCCGGAGGAGCAGAGGAGTCTGCTCATGCCGGATATTTCGCCACATCACTGTGGCATGAATGATCATGATACGATACCAGGGATAAATCTGGCCCGTGCGGTGTGAAAGTGATCTCCTCTCCGCGTTATAATAAACCGACCGTTTTCACAATCTGCAATTTGGATATTTGGACGTTATTGGGCGAGTCCTATTAATGTAATATAAATAATACTGCTGATTAAAATGGAAGTTGAATTGGAGCATTAAAATGATACTTATGAATCCCGAAATTAACAAATTACTGGAAAATGCAATCAAATATCAAAACAATGGATCCGAGACTGAGGCATATGATTACTTCAATGAAGCTTGCCGTCAAGCAGAACAAGTATATGGTGTAGATCACCCCTGTTATGCGATAGCACTTGGCTATTTTGGACTGTTTCTTTACAAAAGTAAACAGGATAGAAATTCGATTCAATACTGCGAATCTGCAAGAGAGATAATGGAAAAGGCAGGAGAGGTAGATTCACAAGAATACAGAACGCTCTTAAATAATCTTGTGAATATCTACTCATCTCTTGGATTAAAATCAAAAGCGCGTTCTATATACACATCTATTTTGAAAATAGAATCTAAAGAAAAAAAAGATTCAAACTATGCAAAAACATTGGTCAATCGCGGCTCCATCCATCGAGAGATGGGCAGATATCATGAAGCACTGAACGATCTCAAAGAAGCAAAAAAAATCTATGAAGACAATGGAAAAACAAGAACTTCAGATTATGCTGCTATGCTTAATCATATCGGCCTTTATTATATTGAATTGCAAAATTATAATGGATCAATCAATTATTTTAACAAAGCACTTATTCTGTTGAAAGAAATCGGACTGGAAAACGGACCGGATTACCTTCCAATATTGAATAACATTGCCTTAGCACATCAGAAAAAGGGTGATTATGAGAAGTCAATTGAGATCTATACAGATGTTTTGAACTTATTCCGATCGAAGTTTGGTGAAAACCATATTGACATTACAAATATTTACGATAATCTATCTGGGATTTACATCAAATGTAATAATTACGAAAAAGCATTTGAATTGATTATTAAATCATCAAAGATAAATGAGAAATATCTGGATGATTTTGCTGGTTTTCTATCTGATACTGAACTTTCGGGCCCCATTAACCAATTCCAGTTGCATGTCCACATATTGTTTTCACTCCTTCAGCAATGGAAAAATCCACCACAAAAATGCATAAATTTTGCATTCAACGTAATTTTTCGGCGAAAAGCATTTGTTATGGACTCTTATATTTACCGAAGACGAATGACATCTCTTAAGTGTGATGAGGGGATCAAAAATGATCTTGGTCGATTAACATCTACGAAATATGAAATTGCTCGGATGATAAATACTCAACCTCAAGATATCGAAAATTTTGAAGAATTCAAAAATAAACTGTACCAACTTGAAAATGAATGCAAAATATTGGAGCGAAATATTGCATATCAGATTCCAGATTCATATTTAGAAAATATTAAAGATATTGAGGGGAATGAAGCGATCAGAGCGCAATTGCCTCCAAATTCAGCAGTTATTGAATTCATAAGGTACAACTCTATTAATTTGAAGAAAAAAACTCCACATATACCCAAACCAAGATATGCTGTATTTATCCTGACAAGCGACGCAGATATTCAATTTGTGGATCTAGGATCTGCTCTTGAGATCGAGAATCTCATTAAAAAAACAATTTCTGAGATTGGAGAAGGAGAACTAATCTTTCCGACTCTTGAAAGATTGAGTGATAGAATATTATCTCCTATATCGTCTGCAATAGATCAGAAACAACACTTGTTCGTCATCCCTGATGCTTCATTAAATTTACTGCCAATTGGCATCTTAGTAAGTGATGGGAAATATTTGATTGAGAAAACTCGAATCACATATCTTACGTCTTCACGAGATCTGCTCAAAAACAAGGCGTGTGAGCCACAAAATCAAACAAATCCAATTATAATAGCAGACCCAGATTACGACTTAGTTGACAAAGATGACCATTCGAACCTAATATCCACAGTAGATGATCAAAGAATTTTTTCCGAGCCTCTGAAACAGTTTGAGAGACTCGAAGGGACAAGAGTCGAAGGGAAAAAAATACACAGCATCATTGGAGGTGAACTTTGGCTGGATGCAAATGCTCTCGAATCAAAATTAAAAAATCTTCATTCACCAAAGATTCTTCACATAGCATCACATGGATATTATCTGCCTGAAAACCAAAAAAATAATTCACATTCTCTTTTTCGATGTAGTTTTGTCCTCGCAGGAGTGAATTCATTCATTCATGGTCTGCCTCTTCCAACAGAAGCAGAAGATGGAATTGTAAATGCATATGAGGTTGCCGAGTTGGACCTAAAATCAACAGATATGGTGGTTCTATCCGCATGTGAAACAGGCCTTGGAGATAGTCTCGCTGGTGAAGGGGTGTTTGGTTTTCGTCGATCATTTGCATTAGCAGGGGCAAAGACACTTGTCATAAGTTTATGGTCAATACCAGATGAAGAAACAAAAGAATTAATGGTTTCATTTTATTCTAATCTAAAGGCTGGAATGGAGAGAGCTGAAGCGTTGCAAAAAGCACAGTTGTCAGTAAAAACAAACCATTCTAACCCCTATTATTGGGGTGCGTTTATCTTGCAAGGAGTATCTGATAAGATACTTTGGTGAGTTAATATTCTCTGCGTTTTGTATCAAGGAAGTGTATCTCTGTGATCTACTTAGCCCGACATTCCCCTTCAGGGATGGAAAGATATCCCCTCTAGGATGAAGTAGAAATCTCACACGATCTATGCAAATCAAAGATCCCTTGAAGATTTTTGATTGTCTTCATCTCCCTCCGTTTGCTCCTACTCAGACAGATACTCAAGATCCATCCAGAGAAAGAACACTCTCCCTCCCCCCCCAAAAAAAAAAGATTACTCCAGAGTGATCGTCCCTGCCACCCGCAGACTCCCACCCTCGAGATAGGTCACGACCGCCTTCGAACCAGCCTTAAAGACCAACTCCTTCTCCAGTTCGACGGTGACCGTCGCCCCCTCCACGGCGACGACGCGTGACGGCAAATACTGCACCCAGTGCCCGAGATGGAGGACCATCCCCTCGGTGATGGGGGTCTTCCAGAAGGGGACGAGGTCGAGGGTGCCGGTGAGCGTGGTCTCGCACCTGAGCGTGGGGTCGTCGGAGAGGACATACCCCCGGTCAAAGTCCTCCTCATCGACGTTCTTGAGAGCGATGCCGGCGCGGTCGCCGACACTCGCCTCGTCGAAGTCGTCGTCGTGCTTCTGGATGGACCTGACCAGGGCCTTCTTCTCGGTCGGGAAGACCCGCAGTTCGTCGTGCTTCCTGAGCGTGCCGTCGGCGACGGTGCCGAGGACCACGGTCCCGATCCCCCTGACATTGAAGAAGTGGTCGATGGGGACGATGCAGGTCTCTTTTGTTTCGGCGTCGGCATGGGCGCTCGCCGCCTCGTCGAGGAGACGCTCCCTGAGCACGATGGGGTCGTCCTCCACGCACTCGTAATTTTCGAGGGCGGTGCCCTTCAGGAGCGGGGTGACCTGCTCGGGGGCGATGTAGTTTCGCAGGACTATAAAGCCGCGGGGCACCCCGGCCGCCTGGAGCATCAGCAGGCACTCCCCGAAGGTGGCGTCGAGCTGGTCCACCACAACGACCGCCGCGTCGGCCATCGAGACCGCATAAAAGAGCGGGGCAAGACGGTCGGGATATCTGGTCGGCTCGATGAACGTGAGTGTAGCGGTGCCTTTCTTGAGGTTATAGAAGGTGATATCGGTGCTTGTCCCCTTTTTGCCCAGGTTCTTCGCATACCCAGTGGGACCAAGCACTGCAACCGTGAGGTTTGCCATAGATAGATGTTGGCAGGAGAACGGCATAATGGTTCTCCGCGGGGCAACCGCCGGGGTCCCTGGGTTTTGTTCGAGGCGTACAGGGGACGATCAGATCCTCGCATGGCGGCTCAAAAGGACGATGCCTCGGTCGAAAGAAGATCTCAGGCATATTGGTCGCGAGAGTGGGCTCTTTAGAATCATATATGGGCCGGGATCACGCCTCACGCCTACGAGATGAACATTTCTCGTCGCGTGTTTTCTCTCTTTTCAAGACTGGAGAATCGGTAGAGACCGTGTTCAATCCGCCGTTCCCCCCAGCGAGAAAATGGAGGAAGGCCGTTGAATCGCGCTCGCACCGAGAATAGGTGAGGGGTTCTGCAGGCCCGAAAATTTTCATCGTGTATGCTTGAACCACGGGTTCATGCTGAACTCTACAGCGCCGAATTTTTATTCTTCGCGCGGACGGTCCAATGTGCTCCCGGCATCCTGGAGATGACCCGGGGGTGTCGACGCCCTGCCTGAGCGACAGATGTATATACTTCCCGTCTGAACTCCGGCAGGGTGCCGGGAGATGAATGAGAGGCTCAACGAGGCCGCAAGCTATGCCCTGCTGGAAAAATACGGGATCGGGGTGCCGGCCCACCGTCTTGCCCGCGACCGTGCCGGGGCGGTGACTGCGGCACGGGCCGTCGGCTACCCGGTGGTGGTCAAGGTCGTCTCCCCCGAAATCGTGCACAAGTCCGA
Source organism: Methanofollis sp. W23 (assembly GCF_017875325.1). Taxonomy (NCBI): domain Archaea; kingdom Methanobacteriati; phylum Methanobacteriota; class Methanomicrobia; order Methanomicrobiales; family Methanomicrobiaceae; genus Methanofollis; species Methanofollis sp. W23. The sequence continues at coordinate 465,251 of NZ_JAGGMN010000001.1, forward strand.
CGTCGGCGGGGTGGTGACCGGGGTCGTCGACGAGATCGGGGTCATGGCGGCCTATGAGCAGGTCCGCACCGCCGCCGCCGCCGTGCCAGACGCACACTTCGAAGGGGCGATCGTCGAAGAGCACCTCCCGCACGGCCAGGAGTTTCTCATCGGCGGGACGACCGACCCGGCCTTCGGGAAGGTACTCACCGTCGGGACCGGCGGCACCCTTGTCGAACTTCTCAGGGACGTCTCGTTCAGGGTGCTCCCTATCGACGAGGCCGGGGCGCAGGCGATGGTGAGGGAACTGCGGAGTTATGCCCTGGTGAAGGGCTACCGCGGCGCCCCTCCCCTCGACGAGGAGGCCCTGATCGGCGCCGTCCTCGCGGCGGCACGCCTCTTCGAGCACGAGGCGATCGTCGAGTTCGACATCAACCCCCTCGTCCTGTACGCCGACGGCGCCGTGGCCGTCGACGCCGGGGTCGTCACCAGCACCCCGGAGGTCACACAGATGTTTGAGACTGCCCCCTTTACACTCCCTGAACCCCGGACCATTGCGGTCGTCGGGGCCTCCACCGACCCGGCCAAGGTCGGGTATGCGGTCATGAGAAACCTGCTCGGCTTCGACGGCCGGCTCTGCCCGGTCAACCCGCACCGCGAGCAGGTGCTCGGCCTCCAGGCCTACCCCACGGTCAGGGCGATCAGGGGCGAGGTCGACCTTGCCGTCGTCGCCGTCAGGGCCCCGCTGGTACCGGGGGTCATCGAAGCGTGCGGGGAGAAGGGCGTGCCCCTCGCCGTCGTCATCTCGGCCGGATTCGGCGAGACCGGCGAGGCCGGGCAGCGGCTTGAGGACGAGACCAGGGCCATGGCCAGGAAATACGGGATGCGCCTCCTTGGCCCAAACTGTCTCGGGCTGATGCTCCCGCACCTCGGGATCAATGCCACCTTCGACCCCATCGCCCCTAAGAAGGGCCATCTCGGGTTTCTCTCGCAGAGCGGCGCCGTGATCACTACGATCGTCGACTGGAGCGTCATGACCGAGACCGGGTTCTCGGCGGTGGTCAGCGTCGGCAACCAGGCCGACCTCGGGTTCGCCGACCTCCTCCCGGCCGTCGCCGCCGCTCCCGAGACCAGGGCGGCGATCCTCTATGTCGAGGAGGTGAAGGACGGCCGACGGTTCCTGGAGGCGGCGCGGCAGGTGACCGGGACCGTCCCGGTCATTGCCGTCAAGTCTGGCTCGTCTGCGAAGGGCCGGGCGGCCGCCTCCTCACACACCGGATCGCTTGCAGGGTCGTTCGAGGTCTACTCGGCTGCCTTCAGGCAGGCCGGGATCCTCCATGCAGGGTCCATCGAGGAGGCCTTCCAGCTCGGCGAACTCCTCGCCTCAGAGGGCTACCCACAGGGCGAGCGTGCCTATGTCATCTCTGGCGCCGGCGGGTTTGCGGTCCTGGCCTCAGACTTTGCCGAGCGCCATGGCGTCTCCCTCCAGACGATCCCTGACGACATCCTCCGCGACCTCGACGCCGTCCTCCCCTCTCTCTGGAACCGCGCCAACCCCATGGACATCGTCGGCGACGGCGGGGCCGGGCGCTACGCCCGCGTCTTCGACGTGATGATCGAGCACCAGGACGCCTGGGACATCGCCTTCGTCGTCACCGTCCCCTCGGCCGTCCTCAACCCCATCGAGATCGCCCACGAGATCGTGCGTTTCTCCAGAAAGACCGGGAAGATGGTGGTCCCCTGTCTCCTCGGCGGCGAGACGATGCAGGGGGCGGTGCGGGTGCTGAAGAACCATTGCATCCCGAACTTCCCTGAGATCGAGGACGCCTTCAGGGCCGTCGGGACGGTGCTTCGGAGCGGGCGGCGGGGGAGCGGAGGGCGCCCTGCCTGCGACCGCCACGGGGAGAGAGCGCGGTTCAGGACCGCCCCCCTGCCTCCGCCGCCGAGGTGAGTGCTATTGGCCCACTCTGGGGGGCTATATTCATTGATGGTGCCTTCCCGGTCCCATCGAGGTCCTGGGGGTCCGGAGGTAGCGCCCCCGGCACCGATGTTTGGGAAGGCATGATGATCCAGACGTGCCGCCCTCAATCGTAGAGGTTATCCCACAATCTCGCGCCGGAGGGCGTTGCCCCCCGGACCCCCTACGATGAGGATAGACGGGAGCGGCAGTTGAGTGGTGTTCCCACCGGTGTCCTGCTCCAAGGGGAGCAGGATCCATGCACACCCCAAAAGCCCACAGGAATTTTTATCCGATGTGCCCGAGGGGGGCGTTCGGCTCATGCCCAATACAACAGAGCCCCTTGATCTTTCTCCTTGCAATAGAGGATCGGCCGGAAATCTCTGATCATGCCGCCCCTGTCTATCTTCTCTCCGTGGGGGTCTGGGGGTGAAACCCCCGGCGCGAGACGGCGGAGAAGATTCTACAATACGGGCGGCACGTTGGATCATCGCGACAAGGATAGCGGTGTCCGCCGCCCGCCCGCGAGGAGCGCGACCAAAAACTTTCTACCGAACCGATCGAAGAGAGAAGAGTCGTTACCATGAAAAAAGTCCTGATCAACGCGCGCAAAGAGGACTACGCACACCTCGCTTCCGTCATCGAGGACCACCACCATGTCGTCCTCAGGCAGGACCCGGTCTACGAAATAAAAATCTTTCTGCCAGACAACGACCTCGACGCCTTCATCGAGGAGGTGCGCGAGACCGTCGACCTGCGCTACAAAGAGAATCTTATAGAGGTCTCCTCGCCTGAGTTCGTCATCTCGCCGTACCTCACGCGGGCCGAAGAAAAGGCAGAGAAGGGGGAAAAGACCGAACGGACCCCGATCGAAAGACTCGTCGAGACAACGAAGCCCTATCTCCGCCTCAACGCCGACACCCTGGCCATGACCTCCATCGCCGGACTCATTGCTCTCACCGGGCTCTTTCTCAACAATGTCGCCGTGATCATCGGGGCCATGCTCCTCTCCCCGATCCTCGGGCCCATCTACGCCTTCGCGATCAGCGTCGCCGTCGGCCACGGGAAAGACGGGGTGCGGAGCCTCTCGGTCCTTGCCGCCCTTCTTCTTTCGGTCTTCGTCCTCTCGGCCCTCTCCACCGCGGGCCTCCACCTGCTCGTCCCGCTTGCCGTCACCCCTGAGATCCTCTCGCGCACCATGGTCAGCCCCATCTATATCCTCATGGCCGTCCTGCTCGGGTTTGCGGCGGTGCTCGCCCTCGACCGCGGGATGTCCGACCTCATCGCCGGCGTCGCGATCGCCGCCGCCCTCCTCCCACCGACCGTGGTGGCCGGGATCGCCACCGTCCTCCTCACTGACCGCGTCCTCCAGGCCGGGGTGCTCGTCCTGGAGAACGTGGTGGGCATGCTTGCCGGGGCGCTCATCGCCACCCTGGTGCTCGGGATCGGCGCCCGCGACTACTACGAACAGGTCGCCGCCAGGAAGGCGATGGTGCGGACCGCCCTCGCGATAGCCCTCCTCCTTGCCATTCTGCTCGGGCTCAGCCTGGCCCTCACTTGATCTCGATCCGCTCGCCGGTCAGCATGAAATGGACCTTCTCGCCCATCGCGCAGCAATGGTCCCCGCACCGTTCGAGATAGCGGGCCACCATCACATAGTCCATCCCGCGCTCGATGTGCTGCGGGTCCTCCATCATATAGGTGAGCGCCTCACGGAAGACCGAGTAGCGCAGGTCGTCGACACAGTCATCGCGTGCCGAGAGATCTTTGATCAGCGAGATCTCCCCGGTCCCGTACGCCGCCAGGACGTCGTTGACCATCGAGGCAACGATCCCCGCCATATGAGGCAGGTTCAGCATCCGCCCCAGGTGTCCGGCGCCGGCGAAGTGGCGGACCAGGAGGGCGATGTCCTTGCCATAGCGCCCGATGCGGTACAGCGAGGCATTCATCCGGATGGTGCAGAGGATCGCCCGCAGGTCCAGGGCCATCGGCTGGTACAGGGCGATGAGTTTGAGCAGCCGCTCGTCGAAGGCGTCTGAGCGGTCTGCAAGTTCGCCCTTCCGCGCCAGCACCGAATTGGCAAGGTCCTCGTCGCCGGTCTTCAGGGCCTCGAAGGCGTCGACGAGCATCCCGCGTGCGAAGTGCCCGTATTCGAGAAATTCTTCTTTGAGAGTGTCCAGTTCTTCATGAAACTTCTCGCTCATCGTCTCACCTACCCGAACCTGCCGGTGATGTAGCGTTCGGTCAACTCCTCCCGCGGCGCCTCGAAGACCTGCGGGGTCTCCCCGAATTCGACGAGTTCGCCGAGGTACATGAACCCGGTATAGTCGCTGGCCCGCGCCGCCTGTTGCATGTTGTGCGTGACGATGATGACGGTGTAGCGGGTCTTGAGGTCTTCGATCAGCCCCTCGATCTTTGCGGTGGCGATCGGGTCGAGGGCCGAGCAGGGCTCGTCCATCAGCACCACCTCGGGCTCGACGGCCAGGGTCCGTGCGATGCAGAGCCGTTGCTGCTGCCCGCCTGAGAGGCTGAAGGCCGGGGCGTCCAGGCGGTCCTTCACCTCGTCCCAGAGGGCGGCGTCCTGCAGACTCTTCTCGACGACGGCGTCGAGGGTCGAGCGGTCCCGCACCCCGTGGACGCGGGGGCCGTAGGCGACATTCTCGTAGATGGATTTGGGAAAGGGGTTGGGACGCTGGAAGACCATCCCGATCCGTTTCCTGATCTCGACGACGTCGACCTCAGGGGCATAGATGTCGGTGCCGTTAAAACGCACCTCGCCCTGGATCCTGACATTCTCGACCAGGTCGTTCATCCGGTTGAGACACCGCAGCAGGGTGGACTTGCCGCACCCTGACGGCCCGATGAGGGCGGTGACCTTGTGGCGTGCAAACCCGACCTCGATCTCCTTGAGGGCGTGGTGCTCCCCATAGTGGAGATCGAGGTGGTTGACGGTGATGATTGTGTCGTGTTCTTTCATGGTTCACCAGTGGATTTTCTTCTGTGAGTGGTGCCTGAGGGCGATGGCCACGGCATAGATCCCGACGACCAGGACCAGGAGGACGAGGGCCGTCCCGTACTGTTGCTCTTTTGCGCCCGGTACCGTGGTCGCCAGGATGAAGAGGTGGTAGGGCAGGGCCATTACGGGATCGCCGAGCGAGTCTGGGAGGAAACGGGTGGAGAAGACCGCCGCCGTGAAGAGGATGGGGGCGGTCTCCCCCGCGGCACGGCCGATGGAGAGGATGGTGCCGGTGAGGATGCCGGGGACGGCCGGGGGCAGGACGACACGGTGGATCGTCTGCCACCTGGTGGCGCCGAGCGCAAGGCTCCCCTCCCGCACCGAATCAGGCACGCTCTTCAACGCCTCTTCGGTCGTCCTGATGATGGTCGGGAGGATCATCAGCCCGAGGGTGATCATCCCGGCGATGAGCGAGACCCCGAAGTTGAGGAAGATCACCAGGAAAGTGAAGCCGAAGAGCCCGAAGACGATCGAGGGCGTGCCGTTGAGGAGGTCGATCCCGGTCCTGATCGCTGCGGTCACCCGGCCGCCGCGAGTGTATTCTGAGAGATAGACCGCGGCCCCGATCCCGATCGGGAGGGCGAAGAGGATCGCCCCACCGACGAGGTAGAGGGTGCCGACGATCGCCGGGAAGATTCCGCCGGCCCGCCCGAGGTCGCGGGGGGGCTGGGTGAGGAACTCCCAGGTGATGGCCGGGAGGCCGTTGACGACGATGTAGCCGAGGATGACGGCGAGGACGGCGAGCACCACCCCGAGGGCGGCCCAGAGGAGAGCGAAGGCGAGGTGCTGCATGTTCGCTCTGGAGAGGCGGCGGTGTATGAGGACGGCGCCCGCCCCGAGGCCGAGGAGTGCCGCGGCCGCAGGGAGCGGGAGGAGGAGCAGGACGAGGAGGGCGAGGACAAGGAAGGTGATGAGCTTCCCTTTCCCCTGCAACCCCGGCACCCTGAGACGTTGCCGCCCCTGCTCCTCGGTCCCGTACCCCGCCTGGATCCGCGTCATGATCCAGAGGGCGGCGAGGTTGACCCCGAGGGTGATGAGGAGGAGGACCACCGCCACCCCGAAGAGGGCGTGGTAGTGAGTGCTCCCGACGGCGACCTCGCCCATCTCGATCCCCAACGTGCCGGTGAGGGTGCGGATCGGGGAGAGAAGGTTGGTGATCGGGTCAGGGATGATCGCGGCGTTGCCGGTGACCATGATCACCGCCATCGTCTCGCCGATGGCCCGGCCCATCCCGAGGATCACGGCGGCGGTGATCCCTGAGAGGGCCGAGGGGACGAGCACCCGGCTGATCGTCTGCCACCTGGTGGCGCCGAGGGCCAGGCTCCCTTCCCTGTACGATCCTGGCACGCTGTTGAGGGCGTCCTCAGAGACCGAGATGATCGTCGGGAGGGCCATGACCCCAAGGAGGATCGAGCCGGCAAGCCAACTCTCGCCTGAAGGGACGTCGAAGGCGACCCGCAGCCAGTCGGTGAGGATGATCAGCCCGAAGAACCCGTAAACGACCGAAGGGATCCCGGCAAGCAGTTCAATGGCAGGTTTTGCCACGGCCTTCACGCGGGGCGGGGCGAGTTCGGCGAGGCAGACCGCGCTCCCGATCCCGAGCGGGACGGCGATGACCATCGCCCCCAGGGTGACGAGGAGAGTGCCGACGAGGAGGGGCCAGATCCCGTAGGACGGGACGGCGCCGGTCGGGTTCCAGGTGCCGCCGGTGAGAAATTCGAGGGGGCTGACGGTGGCAAAGAGGGGGAGGGCGTCGTGCAGCAGGAAGAGGAGGATGAAGAAGACAGTGAGGGTGGCAAAGGAGGCGGCAAGGAACCAGACCGACCTGACGCCCTGCTCTTTCAGGTTCTTCAGCCAGGTCGACCCGGCCTCTGGATGAGTGCTCTCTGGCATATGTGACTCCAAAAAAATACCCTGAAGGGTGGAGAAATTTATTGCACCGGGACAAAACCCTCTTCTTCCACGATCATCTGCCCGTCAGGGCTGAGGATGAAGTCGAGGTACTCCTGTACCAGGCCGGTCGGTTCGCCATTGGTGAACATGGTGAGGGAGCGGGCGATCGGGTACTGGCCGCTGGTCACGGTGGCGACGCTCGGTTCGATCTGGGTGCCGCTCACCTCGATATTCACAGCCTTCACCGAGTCGTCGAGATATCCGAGTCCCACATACCCGATGGCGCCCGGCGTCTGAGCGACGGTCTGCTGGATCGCCCCGTTCGAGTTCTTCTCAAGCTGGGTGGCGACGAAGTCTTCCTTCTCCATCACCAAGTCGTGGAAGAACTCGCGGGTGCCTGAAGCGCTGTCCCTGCCGACGACGACGATCGTCTCGTCGGGCCCGCCGACCTCCTTCCAGTTGGTGGTCTCGCCTTTGTAGATCGCCTTCACCTCGGCGGTGGTGAGCGCTCCGACGGTGTTGGAGGGGTGGACGATGAGGGCGATCCCGTCGAGGGCGACGACGTGCCGGACAAGGTCAGGGAACCTGGTCTTCTCTGAGGATTTCAGGTCGCGGGAGGCCATGCCGATCTCGGCGGTGCCGCTGCCCACGGCCTGGATCCCGACGCTGGACCCTCCGCCGCTCACCCGGACTTCGGTCTTTGGGTGGGTGTCCATGAAGAGGTCGGCGGTCAACTGGGCGACCGGGAGGACGGTCGTGGACCCGGTGACCGAGATGCTCTGCTGGGCCTCTGGGGGTTGGGTGGGGCCGTCGCCGGTGTCCATGCACCCGGTGAAGAGTGTGGCACCGACGAGGAGTGCCAGGACACCCCCGGCAAGGACGGTGGTCTGTGTGTTCTTCATGATAGTTCGCCGAGATATCACTCTCGCCGTAAAAATATAATGGCTCTCGAAGGAGACTATTTTTCGCCCCATAAATATTGGGTGCTATGTATCTCTATAGAGCAAATGGAAATACATATATCTTCATGAGAGAAAGAAAAACGTGAATGGAGATCAGGAAAGTTCAGGTGACAGGAGGGTCTTCCTACATCGTCTCCCTCCCCAAGGACTGGGTGAAGACGTCAGGGATCCAGAAGAACGATCCCGTCGGCCTCATCGTACAGCCAGATGGCACGCTCCTCGTCACCCCCAAGATCACCCCCGAGGTGGTGCAGCGTGAGAAGCGGTTCGAGGTGAGCGCGGCCACTGACCAGACCTTCATCTTCAGGTGCCTTATCGGGGCCTATATCGCCGGATACACGACGATCACCCTCTTTGCCAGGGCACGCCTCCCCCCGCAGGTCAGGATCCAGGTGCGGCAGTTCACCCAGATGGCCATCGGGCAGGAGGTGGTGGACGAGACCGAGACCTCGATTACCATCAAGGACCTTCTCAGCCCGGCCGAGATGCCCTTCCAGAACACCATCAAGAGGATGGGCGTGCTGGTGCGCGGGATGCACCAGGACAGTGTCGAGGCGTTGATGAGCGGGAACCGACGATTGGCCAACGACGTCCTGACGCGGGACAATGATGTCGACCGTCTCCACTGGCTTGTCGCGAGGCAGACTCATCTCGTGCTTACCGACCCCAACCTCTCCAGGAAGATGGAGGTGAACCCGTCGATGGCCATGAGTTTCTTCCTCATCTCACGGATCATCGAACGGATCGGCGACCATGCGACGCGGGTCGCAAAGAACGCCCTCCTGCTCCTCGACGACGAAGTCGCGGGCGGGGTGACCGAGATGGTCCGCGAGGCGAGCGCCACCTCCCAGACCCTCTTCGACCAGGCGCTCAGGTCGCTCTTCAGTCAGGACCTGGAGGCCGCCAACGAGACGCTCAAACATATCTCCCACCTCGAAAAACAGGCGCGGGCCCTCAACGAGGAGGCGATGCGTTTCGACGCGGCGACGGCGACGGCGATCGTCTCGCTCTCTGACAGTATCAAGCGGACCGGCGAATATTCAGGCGACATCTGCGAGACGGTCATCAACTATCTCATCAATGGGGAGGCGTGAGCTGAGGGGGCGGAACTTCGTGATCGCTCGTCTTCCCTTTCGCGCGTTTTCCAGGGTTGCGGGCGCCGCATGGAGATCAGTGAGGATAGATCAACGGCCTGAAGATGTATACTCAAGAAAGGGCTCTGTAGAATTTTTCATGAGGCGAGCGCCCGCCTCAAGCATACGCGATGAAAATATCAGATCAGATCTGGATTGATTCCTGACCCTCATCCTTGCGTTCGTGGAGTGCATCGAAGTCGAGCATCATGCCGCCCTCAATTACAGAAAACTTCCCTGCCGTCTCGCGCCGGGGGGTTGCACCCCCCGGATCCCCACGGACGAAGAGAGTCGAGGGGCGGCAGGTCCAGAGATCTCTGGCCGTTCCCCTGTCACGAGGAGAAGGATCAAGGATCATCTCACACACCAGAGACCTGCACTATGAAATTTTCATCCCGTATGCTTGAGCCAGGGGTTCATGCCCAATTCTACACAGCCCAAGAAAGTTTGTACGATGAATCGGTGAAGGTCTCATGAAAAAAACCTGGATTTCTTAAATATCCTCTATTTTTGGCTCTGTAGAAAAATCCTCTTTTCATCACTTCAACCCCCCTGTGAACTGAATCCATCGCCTTCCCTCATGCTTATGCCGGGGGCGAGTGCCGCCCGGACCCCTGGATGAAGATTGGGGCGGAAGGCGGAGAAATGACCATGAATGGGGGGTTGCTGTCCACTGTCTATCTTCGCGCCGGGGTTCGGGGAGCGGCCGGCCCCCCATCGAAAAGAACCATCAGGATGATTTCTACAAAGCCCTATTTTTTACGATAGGCCGGCGATGTCGTTGCCGTCTCCCTGGCGTTCCTGATTTTCGCAGATAAAACCCGCAGATATATATGTGCATCAAAATCATCTCCGGATGTATCCATCATGCCCAAAAAGATCCTCCTGATCATGATCCTTATCGCCGCCGCCCTGATCCTTGCTGCGGGATGCACCCAGACGAAATCGGAGAACCGGTCCGCCGGGAAACTCGACGGCTTTGATGCGTTTGTCACCCTGACGATGACGGAATACGAAGTTCCGGGCGCCGTTGTCGGTATTGTCGAAAACGATTCGGTCGTGTACTTGAAAGGGTTCGGCGTCCGCGAAATAGGGAAACCCGGAGTTGTGGACCCGGATACCAGGTTCCAGATCGCATCGGTCACCAAGTACATCACCGCACAGGCAATCGGGACGCTCGTTGACGAAGGAAAACTCGATTGGGACACGCCGGTCGTCACGTACATGCCTGACTTTGCATTCAAAGACCCTTATGTCACCGGGCACGTAACGCTCCGGGACCTGCTTGCCCACCGGACCGGCTTAAAAGAGTACGACGGTGACATGCTGGGCCGGCTCGGGTACTCGAACCGCGAGATGCTCGAACGGATGCGATACCTCGACCTGCCGTACGGGTTCCGGGAAAAATACGCGTACTCGAATGCCGGATATTTCATTGCCGGGGAAGTCGCGGCAGGCATGGACAACCGGAGTTGGGAGAACCTGACCGACGCCCGGATACTCCAGCCGCTCAACATGACCCGCTCGGGAGCCCATCCCGAGACCCTGTACCTTGATGACAACCATGTTGTTGCCCATGGCGGCAGTGAGGGGAATGTCACCGTCATCCCGCTCGAAGAGGCAGCGCTTCCGGCCGGCGGCCAGGTGGTCTCCACCGGCCGCGACATGACGCAGGTTCTGCGGATGATGCTCAACGACGGTTCGGTCGACGGGAAGCAGGTTCTTTCGAAAAAGACCGTGGCGGAGATCCATACGGCGAGTTTGGTCGCAGGGCGTGCCGGTCCGCTGGGAGATCCTGACGGTGCGGTCTGCCTCGGCTGTGACGCCTATCATTTCCTGGGCGAACGGGTTATCGAGAAGAACGGGGCGCTTGAAGGGGTCAGGTCAATCGTGATCCTCGTCCCGGACAGGAAAGTCGGGCTCGTGGTGATCGCAAACAAGCAGTTAACGGTATTTCCAGAGGCCGTAAGAGACGAATTCCTCGAACGCTACATCGACAGGAGCGGGATCGACTTACAGGCACGGGAAAAACTCAACCAGAAAGGATGGTATTCCCTTTTAATGAGCATGGAGGTGCCGGCCGATGCACAGCCCGCAACGATCCCGGCGTCCGCGATTGCGGGGACGTACACAGGCGACCTGTACGGCACGATGATTCTCAACGCGGGACCTGATGCCGACACCATGACCGTCCTGCTTGGTCCGGCAGAATACCCGGGCACCCTGGAACACCAGACCGGCGATACCTGGTACCTCTCGTGGCCGAACCCTGACGACGCAGTCGGCTATCTCACCTTTGCCGCAAACCAGTCGGGAGCAGTCACCGGCTTTACATCGGATGACTACGGGTCGTTTGCCCGGGCATGAGCGGACCAAAAAACGGTTCTGTAGAAATCTTCATGAATCTTTCTGGCGGTGGGCGGCACGCCTCCCAAACCCCCGCCACAACACGATCGTTCGAGGACGGCATCACCCCTCATGGTCATCTATTCTGCCTTCTCGGCTCCGGGGGTGCAACCCCCGGCGAGAGACGACGGGAGAGGTTCTGCACTGAGGGCGGCATGTTCTGATCATCATACCTTCCCTCACCATACACGCCGGCGGCACTGCCCCCGGACCCCAGTGGAGGAGAGAGTTTAGAATTTCTGAAAGGAAGCACTTTGGTTCGGAGGGATGTTCACCCCAAGAGAGTTTTGGGATATGCTCATAGGAAACCCTCCTGTCGAGTGATCACTCCCGAAGAGGAAGATCGATAAAATCGTTGCTCCTTGCGTAAGTGACCAGAACCTGCCGCAATAGTCGAGGAGGACAAGATCTGCTGGCACTTTTCGACCACGAGCCCGGTTTTCTCCCTCTCTGCGATCGGCGGCGGTCCCTCCCTGACATCGACCCCTGCGATGACCGCCGCCGCATTCGCGGTCTGGAGAGTGGGATAGAGACCTCCACACTTTTTTAATACTCCGACGACCACTTCCCTCCTGATCGCCATGGCCGACGAGAAGACACTGGTAGAGGTGAGCGACCGCACCTGGGAAGGACTGGTCGAGCGGGGGGAGAGGCCTGTCGTGGTCATGTTCTACAGCGAGACCTGTCCCTTCTGCAAACAGATCGAACCATATTTCAAGCAGTTCTCAGGGGAGTTCGGGGGCGACCTCCTCTTTGCCATGCTGAATGTGACGCAGAACCCCTGGACGGTCGAACGTTATGCCGTGCGGCAGACCCCCACCTTCAAGTTCTTCTGTCAGGGGCGCCCGGTCCAGGAGATCGTGGGGGCGGCATTCCCCGCCCTGCTCAGGAAGAACATCGAGGGGTTCCTGGAACATGGCGAGGCATGTGCCCGGAGCAGTCGGGAGATCGACTACGAGATCACGGGATATGGGTGACACCCCTGCTTCTGGATCCCAGGCCCACCCGCCATATGATTCTGGTCATGGACATCCCTGCCACCTTCCAGGCCTGATCTTCCTCCCTGGGGTCAGGGGATGAATGAGGATGACTGGGGGCAGATGTATGAGAGGTGTTTCAGGCTTTCAAATTCTCTTCAATTATCTGCCAGGTCTACCCTGGTCGGAGAGGGGGTCTGGTACCAGGGTTTTGCTGAATGCTCCTGATGACAGGTTCCGACCTGGTCCGTGGGGACAATAGAATATTACGTGAGAAATACGCGTCAAAGAATTCAAATGAAAATAGAAATGTATTTATATTGTGATTGTTAACCATAATACTGGAGTGAATTGGGACCTCAGTGACACGTCCCCCCCGTAACATGTGTCTTTTTTCTGGGGTGCCTGTTCCTCCACTTTCCTGTGAACTGATTCCACGAGCCCCTGCTCCAGGGATCGCGTCGCCGCCGCTCTGAGATACGATTCATTTTCTGCACGATCCTTGATCAGACCTTTCAATATGGATATCCAGTCCTGACACCCTGCCGCCCTGTGGAGAGGGTATATATATTGGTCTGAGTATGAATGGCTGTGGGGGGACAGCATGAAAGGGCTAATTCTATCCGGCGGGCATGGTATCAGACTCAGACCACTCACCTACTCCCAGCAGAAGCAACTGATCCCGGTTGCCAACAAACCGATCCTCTTCTACTGCATCCAGGATCTCATCGACGCCGGGATCCACTCGATCGGGATCATCATCGGCCCGAACAGGGAACAGGTCATCAGCGAGGTGACCGCCCGGGAATGGGACGCCGAGATCGAGTTCATCACCCAGGACCGCCCTGGAGGCCTGGCCCATGCGGTCAGGGTCGCGGGCCCGTTCCTCGGCGACGACCCCTTCGTGATGTACCTCGGCGACAACATCCTGCTTGGGGGCATCAGGAAATTTGTGCAGGACTTTGTGGAGTCGAAGGCGGAGGCAAGTCTGCTCCTCACAAAAGTTGCCCACCCGGAAGAGTATGGGGTCGCCCTTGTCGACGAGCAGAAGAAGGTGATCGTCCAGCTCCTTGAAAAACCGAAGAACCCGCCCTCAGACCTGGGGATCGTCGGGATCTACGGGCTGACACCCAGGATCTTCGAGGCGATCGAGCATATCGCCCCGTCGTGGCGGGGCGAACTCGAGATCACCGACGCCCTCCACTGGCTGATCCTCAATGGCCATGACGTCACCTACAACCTGGTCGAGGGGTGGTGGAAGGACACCGGGAAACCAGAAGATCTCCTGGACGCCAACCGTCTCATCCTCGACGCCCTTGTCGCGGAGAACGGGGAAGACCCGGTCTGCGGGGTGGCCGAGGGGAGCACGGTCGCGGGGCGGTGCCGGATCGGGAAGAACACGGTCATCAAGGAGAACTCGGTGGTGAAAGGTCCGGTGGTCATCGGCGACGACTGTATCATCTCCAACACCTATCTGGGGCCGTACACCAGCATCGGGAACGGGTCGCACCTTGCAAACACCGAGATCGAGGACTCGATCGTGATGGAGGGGACGGTGATCATGAACTCTGAGCGGATCGTGGAGAGTTTGATCGGGAAGAACGTGACCATCAACCGGAACGGCCGGCATCCTGGCGGGCGGCGGTTTGTGATCGGCGACAACTCGAATGTGGTCATCTGAAGGGGAGGGAGCGACGTGAAGATTGTCATCACCGGCGGTGCCGGATTTATCGGGTGCAACTTTGTTCGTCTCATGCGTTCGAGGCACCCTGAGGCAGAGATTACGGTCTTTGACAAGTTGACGTATGCAGGACGGATGGAGAACCTCCAGGGGTGCAACGGCCAGATCGAGTTTGTGAAGGGAGACATCTGTGCGGCCGAGGAGGTGGCGGCGCTCGGGGACTGCGACCTCCTCTTCAACTTCGCCGCCGAGACCCATGTCGACCGTTCGATCGAGGACGCCGGGGTTTTTGTGCGGACCGACGTCCTCGGCACGCACACTCTCCTTGAACATGCCCTGCACCACGACGTCGGGCGCTTTGTCCAGGTCAGCACCGACGAGGTCTATGGGAGCGTGCCGGCCGGCTACTCGCGGGAGCACGACCCCATGTGCCCGTCTTCCCCGTACTCGGCGAGCAAGTGCGGGGCCGAGATGCTGGTGAAGGCCTACCATACCACCTATGGCCTGGACGCCGTCATCACCAGGAGTTCAAACAACTTCGGGCCGTACCAGTACCCTGAGAAACTCATCCCTGTCCTGATCCTCAGGGCGCTGCGGGACCAGCACCTCCCGATCTATGGGAGCGGCCAGAATGTCAGGGACTGGATCTATGTCGTCGACAACTGTGAGGGGATCGCCGTCGCCGCCGAGGAGGGGAAGTCTGGTGAGGCCTATAATATCGGCGGCGGGAACGAGCGGACGAACCTGGAGATCGCACGGGCGGTCCTGGCGATCCTCCACAAGCCAGAGAGCCTCATCACCCATGTGGCCGACCGACCGGGGCATGACCAGCGCTATGCCCTCGACTGTTCGAGGATGCGCGAGATCGGGTGGAAACCGCGGTTCCTCTTCATGGACGCCCTGAGACATACCTGCAGGTGGTACCAGGAGAATGAGCGGTGGTATGCCCCGCTCCTCCAGGTGAGCACCTGAACTTTTTCTTTCAAGTCTTTCAAGACCTCTGCCGCCTGGTTGCCGCCCGCCACGGGCCCCTTGGTGGGAGACTGGTGGATCAGGTGAGGGGGGGGCTCTGTCATGGTCCCATTGGACCGGCATCTCACTTGAGTCGCGCTCGCCCCGGGAATCGGTGAGAGTTTCTACAGAACCCTGATTTCGACTCTGTAGAATCTGGCATGAGTCGAGAGCACGCTTCAGGCATATGGGATGAAAATATCATCTCAAATTTGATCAATTCTTGACCCTCATCCTTTTACGAATGAGGAGTGATCGAAGTCGAGCATCATGCCGCCCCCCAAACCCTCGCACCATGATAGGTCGAGGACGGCAGTCCCTCTTCAAGAATTTAGAATATGCCTTCCCGGCCCAATCTTCACCCCTGGAGTCCGGGGAGCGGCACGCCACTGGGGCGATTCATGAGGGAAGGCGGGAGAATCACGCGTGCTCCCATAAAGGGTGAGCGTTTTTACGGGGCTCTTATTTCAGAATCTTCGTACTTCTCCCTCCTCGACCCTCTTGTATGAGGTCTTTGCCAGTTCTCCGGGGGTGAAAAGGATCGAGCACCTCACTTCGCTCCCATCGATCCCGACCTCCTCTATACCCGCGCCGCTCCCGTGCTCGGTCTTCACGGTCTTGTCGGGGATAGGGACCGTGCAGACTGAGAGGTAAAAGACCGGCGAGGAGGCACCTGCGGTCGAGGCCCACTCAAGAGGAGTGAGGGTTTAGTTCTCCATGAGGTACACCCTGACGGCGGGGGGAGCATAGGTCACGCCCCTGATCTCATTCAGGCGAATGGTCCAGTTCCCTTTCCCATACAATCCGTCTGGACCGACTGCTTCGAGGTCTTTGAAGACCTGGTCTGGATGGGGGATGCTAGGGAGCGCGCGGTCTTTGGTCGGTGTGACGCTCACGGTGCCGTCCTGTTGGTAGTAGGCATTGAAGTGCTGACGCGCTCCATCGATCACGCCTGAAAAAATGAGGTTCATCCGGACGATACGCCCGTCCTCCCGACGGGGGTTTGCACCCCCCGGACCCCCCGCCACACGATAGGTCAAGGATGGCATCCCGTCTATCAGGATCTTCTTTTCAGCCTTCCCGGCCCAATCTTCATCCCGGGGGTCCGGGGGCAGCGCCCCCGGCGGGAGGCTATGGGAAGGCGAATGACACGCATTTTTCCTACGATAAGTGAGGGTTTCTACAGAGCCCTTATCATCCCGCTCTCTTCCATCACCCCGCTACACCCCGCGGTGCAGAGGAGAAGAATCAGGAGTCCGGGAATGGAATATGAGGAGTGCATGGGTCCACGCACCATAATATATTCCACATGCGATAATTGTTGCTGATATCCTTGGCGATGGAGAGGAGCAGGAGACCGAGACCATGCTCCTGCCTCTTCCCCCTTCGCTCGTTCTCGTAAGATTAAGAGAGGGGCGGGGAAGGCAGGATAGGTGATCATGACGAGAGGGGGGCACAGGTCCACACACCATGGCGACCCACGATCATGTTCAATCGTGTATGCGTAAGCCGGAGGTTCATGCCCGATTCTACAGAGTCCTCAGGTATGGCTGGCGAGTGACGGGGTGTCATGAGGGACGTTCGCCCGCATGACGATTGGCACATGTGCACCTGGTATGCACCGAAATTGTACTGAAAACGTGCAATGAAAGCGGACGGAGGAGTGGTCTTAGAGTACCTATTCTAGAGAGAGGAGAGAGAGATCTCTCTCTCATAGTACTCTATTGCACCAGATTGAAGGAACACCCACCACGCTCGATCGGGCAGGGTCTCTGTGGATGTGTGTGCGCGATCGGGATCAGGGTGCAGATGAGGATCAAATCGCTGGTAAAAAAGTTTGATTGAAGAATGGGATTCAAAATATCTCTTATTCGGTGGCAGTCGTGGTGTGCAAACGGGTGTATGCCGGTGCACAGGTGCAAACAAGACGACGATGCATTTTCTCGCCGGCATGCGGCGGGACTGTTGTTCAAGGGTCTGTGGAGAAGAGTGTGGTGCTCATCGAATATAGGATTTGTTTGTGAGTTCTCTCCTAGAAAAAGATGTGAGGATAGATCATCCCGTGCCTTCACGGATCGATGCGTCGGAGAACCGATCGTTTCAGCACCCCGTGATGGAGATGCTCACCACAGGACGGTAAGCACCAGAAAAATGGCGAACGAGTTTTTCCTCGTGCCGTCTCTTCGGTTCATGCTCCCTGCTTAAACGATTCGTTGAAGAAGAGGAACGACGTGTCGTTATATTTCATCATCAGGTCATCACCCAGATAAACGGAATCGGTACGGTTGGCATTATCTCTGATTTTATAGTAGGTCGGGTAGGGTTTGTTCAGGTCGGGAGAATTCGGTACCTCCGCACCTCCGCCTCGTACTTCTCCGGCCTCTTCATCGACGGTGAAGGCGAAGAGGATGTCCTGGTACCTGATGAAGAGTTTTGGATCTCGATCGCAGCTGGGATCATTTCGCGGGCACGAATGAAATATCACTGCAATTTTTTCCGGAATTCCTCCGCGCCCGAGCAGTTCCATTTTTCACGATTGGGACGAATGGGAGTCACCATTGAGCAAATTAGATCGTCTCTGTGTTATTATGGATTGTACATACTCCCCAAAAATTTTCGAGGATTCGCTTTCGAGCAAATTTCCACATTCTTTCTCAAGAAGATCTAATTCTGATGATTTACTTTGAGATATGACTTTTTTCCAAATTTGTTTAAGATCATATTTTAAAATCTCGGCATCAGCCATCTGTTTCATCTCACATCTCTGATGAATTGTAAAAATCATTCTTTCTGTAATTAGCATTAACCATCTTGTTTTGTCCTCATATAATGATCCAGATTCCCACAATTTGTCGATAAAATATTCCAATTGACGAATATATGCAGCAGGTCTTACTTCGGGTATTGTGATGTGATTTATTAAGTGGTAGGACCTTAAATGAATTTTACAATCATCATTCATTACAATGTGAAATAGATCTTCACCATCGAATGGTAAAATAATGTACATCCGATCCGCTAAAGTTCCGATTGCAATCCCATACGATTTTGAGTCAATGTAATTTTCATCCAATAAATAATTCAAAAAAATGAACGTTGTTGTTCCTTTAACTTTAAATGACTTCGATAATCTGATAAGATTAAAATCATCCGTGAATAACACAGAATTGTCTCCATTTGATGCCAAATCTATTGAGTCGACTATCCATTCATCTAGATGTTTGGAAATAGCAGTATATTTTGCAGGGTTAGCATCAATGTCCTTTATTGTGATGGAACTTGAATGTCGGATAAAATCCCATAATCTTCTTAGATCCTGATTCTCGTACGAAATAAGATCAGACTGTATTGTATCGAAAAGTGATTTGGTTATTAGTAGTGTACCTGGGATTTTTTCTAACTCCTCAAGCAATCCCATTTTTGATAGATTTAATAACGAAGAATAATCAAAAACGAAAACATTCCCACCATTGAAATTGTCTTTTATCTCCTGTTGTGATTCTTCATCTGGAGGGAAATAGCGCAAATGAAAACTAGGATCATTTAATCTATCCATCAACACGGGAAATCTCAAATGATGAGCATTTGCAAGGATATACAGGGGCACTTGATACTCTTGAATGACTTTTTTTGATCTTTGGTCACTTTCAATGGCGTCTGTAACGTAATCTATAATTTCTTGAGGTGTTTTGTCATCATTTTCGTCGACAGGGATCATTTTGAGAATTTTTTGATCGGGGAATCTTTTGTCATATTCTTTAATGCTAGATATAAATCTGTCAGTTTCTTTATCTTTATCGTTGTCAATGTATCTTTGTATCATAGCATAATGATGAGCAAAAATCCGCTCTTCATCTTCAGATCCTTTGGCTACACTTCTCGCTTTATTGATGTGCTGAAGCATTCCGGCTTTATTTCCTAATAATGCTTCAATAATGCTCATATAAATCCAGAATCGAACATCTTTTTTGGATTCAGCTTCAGATTCCAGAGGTTTGAATATTCTCTTTGCTTCTTCAGGACTGCCTCGATTTAGGAAAATCCAACCCAGTTTTAATTTTGTGTTGTAGGGATATTTTTCCCATTCTTTAAGTGAAAATAATTTGTACGAGGCCGAACTAAAATTACGACAATTCAATTCATTTACAAAATCCAGAAATTCGATTATATTTTGTTCATTCTCAGATAAAATCGACAAATTAATAGTCGATCGAATTTGTCGGAATTCACCTTCTTTTGATTTATTAAGCCAACTTGAGCAGATGTAAACGTCTTTTTTTATTCTTTCTTGGAAGAGTGAACCTGTCTCTCCAGTACATAGCGACAAAGCGAGTTTATAATTATTTAATGCATTTTCAACACAATCTGTTTTCTTTAGTTTTGGCACCAGTTCAAACTCGGAAGATAAACAATCTTCTGCAAGCGCAATCTCTCGATACGCTTCAGCTTTTACCGCGTAATGATCTGGATCTTGAGGGTTCAACTCAATCGAATTATTGATGAATCGGAGTGATTGCCCTGGATTTTTCGTTGAAAGATAGAACTTCGCAATAACATTCGACAGAATATCATCTTTTTTCGTAATATCTTGAATATTATTTGAATTTTCAAAAAATTCTATTGTTTCAGAGGGTGATTTTGTTAACCCGATACCCAACAAATATATTTCAAGTTTTTTGGGATCTTTCTCATCAGAATTATCCCATAGAGGTTTTGCTATAGAGAATGATTTTTCGTAGTTCTCTGTTCCACCTTTGTTGATATAGACAGATGCCAATGTCCATTTTGCTTCTTCATATGAAGGATTATGTTCCAAAGATTGTTTGGCATAATATTCGGCGGTATCATAATTCCCGCCTAATTCTTTATCCCGATTATAAACTATTGCTAACAAATTATATGCTGTTGATAGCATTTTTTTATTGTCTTGTGGTTTATTATTAAGAATTCCAATGACAGAGATTATTTTTCTTTTGGCATCCTCATATTGCTTAGTTTTAATTAGCGCCAATGAATCCTTGAGTTCATCATCAATATACTCAATACGAACAGTACTTGAAATGATACCAGGAAGTACCTGAGAGGATGAAATCATTTCTTTTAGTTTCTTAAACTGTTCTTTGGTTTCTTTATGGCGCTCTTCTGCTTTGTATTCATGCGCAAGAAGCTCATCCTTAGAAATCAACTCTTGAAGTACTCTGTTACATATCTCTCGGATGTATGAAAATAATTTCTTGGCAAGATTTTCATTTGATTTCTCTTTTAATGGCTTTTTCTCACAGAAAAATTGAACAAATTCATTTTCAATTTCTGAGGGTAAGTTATCGGATTTTATATAGATTTGAGAAATAATCTCTATAATCTCATCTGATTTAAAAAAAACATCAAGGGCATCTATGTCTTCATCAGATATCTCATCAAGAATTACTTCTTCTTTGAATCTGTCTTTGTATGAAATGGAATGCAAGTAATCCTCAATATCTTGCTGACGGAGGATACCTGAGGAAAATTTTTTGATACCTGAAGTGATCCCTGAAGAAACTAAATTTAGGAATATCGCTCCGGTTAGGGGGTCTGTCATTATAACAAAATATTCATGTTGGGGGAATATAAGTACGTTGACGAAGGTATAAGGCATGATGGAGACAGAGGGCCGCTCCCATCACAGGATCTTCACCGCCATCTTGTGCCGGGAGGCGGTGAGCGTTTCTGAACCCACTGCCGCTCTATCAGAAGGGGAAGAATAGAGGAATTCACCAGGACTGAGAAACCGTTGATCCTCAGATCAACCGCACGATCCCGCGCCGCGGCTGCATCGCCTCGCCATAGCGACACATCTTCTCCAGGTTCTCCTCGACCTCCTCGCGGTTAAAGCCCTCGCTGGCCAGGGTCTCGATCACCTCGGCGGTCCTGGCCGTGCCGTCCTCGCCGCTGAGGGATTTGATCGTGTCCTTGATCATATGGAGGAGGTCGCGTTTCTTCTTGGTGATCCCGGTCGTCCACTTGTCGATGTCCAGGGTACCGGTCTCGGCGTCGTAGGCCACCTGCCTGAGACAGAGGTCGACGATCCTGACGACCCGCTCGGCGTCCTCAGGCTCGACCGTGCGCGAGAGCCTGATCCGTGCGCTCGCCTCGCCGAGACGGACCAGGGCCTCGAGCTGCCGGGCCGTCACCGGTACCGGTTTGTTCTCGTCTGCCAGGTGCCTGAGTTTGAGATAATAGGCGATGAGGATCTCCCGCGCCTCGTCGGTGATGAGGGGCGTGATATGCCGCTTCGAGTAGGCGACATATTTGCGCAGCACTTCTGGCGGGATGGGCGGGTCGACGGTGACACTCTCCGCCGCGAGGAGTTCGGCGTGGCCAGGGGAGACCGGGCCGGTCTGCTGCTGCATGATCAACTCGCCCACCCGGTGCGCCGAGACGATGTGGTTGGCGATGGCCGAGTCTCGCTTCTCGTCAGGCTTGTCGGTCATGATGAAGATGAGGTCGAAGCGCGAGAGGAGCGAGGGCGGCATATTGATCTGCTCGGCGATGGGGGCGTAGGCATCGAACCGCCCGAGTTTGGGGTTGGCCGCTCCGAGAAGGGCGCAGCGCGACCTGAGCGTCGCCGTGATCCCGGCCTTCGCCACCGAGATCGTCTGCTGTTCCATCGCCTCGTGGAGGGCGCTCCGGTCCTCCTTGGCCATCTTGTCCATCTCGTCCACGGCGGCGACTCCCATGTCGGCAAGGACCAGGGCACCGGCCTCAAGGGTCCAGCTCCCGTCGCCGAAGTCGTCCTTCACCGCCGTCGCCGTCAGCCCGGCAGAGGTCGAGGACTTGCCAGAGGTATAGACCCCTCGCGGCGAGAGCTTGACGACGTACCTGAGCATCTGCGACTTGGCGATCCCGGGATCGCCGACAAGGAGCATATGGATGTCGCCGCGCAGCCGCGACCCGTCTGGCAGGTTCTTGGCCACCCCCCCGAAGAGCTGCAGGGCGATCGCCTCCTTCACCTCGGTGTTCCCGTAGATGGACGGGGCGATCGAGCCCGTGATCTTCCCGTAGAGATGAGGGTCCTTTGCAAGCGCCCAGATCTCGGCCTCGTCCTCCTCAGAGATGTTCACCTCCTCGAACTCTTTTTCCGGCGCCTCGACCGAGGAACATTCCAGGTAGAGGTCGAAGAGCGTGGACTTGGTCCCATAGTTCACCCGCTGTTTCGAACGGAGGATCCCGTTGAGGACCACCCGGTCGCCAGGGGCGATCGACCCGGTGAGGTCGTCGGCCATCTCGACGTCGAGGGTCTGCGGACGCTCGCCGCCGCGCAGGCCCTCAGGCGATTCCTGGACCCGCACCTTCTGCGAATCGACAAAGCGCGACCGCGTCGGGATAAGTTTCATTTTTTTGCGCTGGCACTCCTCGGTTGGACACGCGGTGGGCTCCTCGAAGAGCCCGAACCCCTGCCTGATCCGTGTCTCGGCCCCGCACCCAGGACACTGGAAGAGGGCCTCGACGATCCTCGGGCGGACGTCGGTGGTCTTCCTGATGATCCCCTGGACCGAGACGAACCTGTTGATATGAAAGGCCCTGATGTCCCTGATCCCGGTGACCCGCTCGATATGGTGGAGGCGGATGTTGACCTTCCCGACCTTCGCCTCGTCGATAACCGTCATCCGGCGGAGGGCGTCCCTTATATCCCCGATCGCCTTGCCCGGCTTCTCGATCACTTCGTCTGCCAGGCGCAACCCCGAGGCCCCCGAGGCCTGGAGGGTCTGGTAGTCGATGTACAGCGAACGCTTGAACGGATATTCTCGCTCGATCTCGGCGACCTCGCGCTTGCAGTACCTGGAGAGGAAGGAGACCCACTCGCCGACCACGTCGGTGATCTCGTCTGCCATCAGTAATCACGCTCCAGCAACCGCACCACCCCTGGCCTGGTCTCGACCACTTCGCCCTGGTTCCTGAGCATCTTGATCGCCGCCTCGATCTTTTCTTTCGGGAAACTCTGTTTGAGCATCTCCTCGACCACCTGTTCGAGGTTTGCCAGACCGTCCTCGCCGCCGAGGTCGCGGATCACTTCCTTGACCGTCCGCACGATGTCGCGCTGCTGTTTCGAGATCCCGGTCGTCCACTTGTCGATGTCGAAGGTGCCCGACTCGGCGTCATAGGCCACCTGGCGCAGACAGGTATCGACGATCTTGATGACCCGCTCGGCGTCCTCGATCTCGACCGTCTCAGAGAGCCTGATCCGTGCACTCGCCTCGCCGAGACGGACCAGGGCCTCGAGCTGCCGGGCCGTCACCGGCACCGGTTTGTTGGTGTCGGCGAGGTTCCTGAGCGTGAGATAATAGTCCCGCAGGGCGTTCCTTGCCTCAGGGGTGATCGTCGGGAAGCAGTTCCGCTTCGCATAGGCGATGTACTTCCTGAAGAGGAGGGGGTCGATGTCAGGGGTGACCGGCCTGAGTTGCTGCTCGATGTATGCGTCGTCCACTCCTTCGACCGGCATCCGCCTCTTCTTCTCGATGAGTTCGCCGACCGAGTGGGACTTGAGGATATGCTCGGCGATGGCCATGTCCAGTGTCGAGTCTGGCTTGTCGGTCATGATAAAGATGAGGTCGAACCTTGAGAGGAGGGAGGGCGGCATATTGATCTGCTCGGCGATAGGAGCGTACTCGTCGAAGCGTCCCATCTTCGGGTTGGCCGCCCCGAGGAGAGCACAGCGCGACTTCAGGGTCGCCGTGATCCCGGCCTTGGCAATCGAGACCGTCTGCTGTTCCATCGCCTCGTGAAGGGCGCTCCTGTCCTCTTTGTCCATCTTGTCCAGTTCGTCGACTGCCGCCATACCCATGTCGGCAAGGACCAGGGCACCGGCCTCAAGGGTCCAGCGCCCGTCGCCGAACTCGTCTTTCACCGCGGTCGCCGTCAGCCCGGCAGAGGTCGAGGACTTGCCTGAGGTATAGATCCCGCGTGGGGAGAGCTGCACGATATAGCGGAGGAGCTGGGACTTGGCGATCCCTGGGTCGCCGACAAGGAGCATGTGGATGTCGCCGCGCAACCGCGACCCGTCAGGCATCTCTTTGGGGATCCCCCCGAAGAGTTGCAAGGCCACCGCTTCCTTCACGTCGGTGTTCCCATAGATCGTCGGGGCGATGGAGCGTGCGATCTTGGAGTAGATCTTTTCGTCCTGCGAGAGTTCCTGGATCGCCGCCTCGTCCTCTTCAGAGATGTTCACCTCCTCGAACTCCTTCTCGGCCACCTCGACTGAGTTGCACTCGACATAGATGTCAAAGAGCGTGGACTTGGTCGAACCGTTCACCCGCTGGACTGAACGGAGGATCCCGTTGACCACCACACGGTCGCCAGGCGCCGACGAACCCGTGAGGTCGTCGGTGACGTCGACGTCGATGGTCTGGGGCTGTTCGCCGCCGCGCAAACCCTCGGGCGACTCCTGGATCCGCAGTTTCTGGGCGTCGACGAAGGTGGAGTGTTCTGGGACGAGTTCGAGGGGCGTCTTCTTCTGGCACTGAGCGCACACCCTGAAGGGCTCCTGGAACTTCCTATAACTCTGCGAATACGGCGGGGTGAGTTGCCCGCACTCCAGGCACCTGAAGACCGCGGCGGTGATCCGCGGCCTCACCTCGGTGGTCTTCCTGAGGATCCCCTCGACGGCGACGAAGGTGTTGATCTGGTTGGACCTGATGTCTCTGATCTTCGTCTTCCTGGTCAGGTTGGTGAACCTGACATGGACCCGTCTGCGGTCCTTCTCGCCGATGATCCCGAGGCGGACCAGGGCGTCCTTCACATCGGCCATCACCTTCTCGGGCTTCGCGACGACCTGGTCGGCGAGGGCCAGACCCTTGCGTCCGAAGGCTTCGAGGTTGTGGTAGTCGATGTAGAGGGACCGCTTGTGCGGAAACTCTTTGGCGAGTTCTATCCGCTCTTTCTTGTTGTAGCGCCGCTTGAGGAACTTCTCCCAGTCGGCGACCACGTCGGTCACGTCTGCATTCTCTCTTGCTGCCATGTACCTCCTCTGTGGTTGGGGAATGGGTTGAGGGCCTCTTTACGCATGTTTCTGCGCAGAGAGGACGAAAAGGGCGATGAGAGCTTCCATCTGGATCTCGGCGTCGGCCCCTTCCGAGATCCTGAAGTCGGCCTCGCCGAGGTGGTCGATATAGGCGACCTTGAGGGCGGTGGGCATCTCGCCCCTGACGACGGCCTTGAAACACTGGTTGATGAGTTCGTTGGGGGCGATGCCGCGGTCGTGCATCAGGTACCTGAGCGTGCCTTCGGCGCCTGCAAAGTCGCCGGCCATCGAGGAGCCGAGGAGTTCGGCGATCTCGTCGGGGCGGGCGGTCGAGGTGGTCTCGTAGACCATCGTCTCGTCGATCTCAGGGGAGAGGATCGCCGCGCCCTGGAGAGCGTTGAGCGCCTTTCTCATATCTCCCTCTGCGATCTCGGCGATCGCCCGGACTGCAGTGTCTGAGACCGTAAGTTTCTCGATTGCGGCGACCCGCCTGACCTGCTCGGCGACTGCGCTCTCGTCAAGACGTTTGAACCGGTAGATCGCGCACCTGCTCTGGATGGGGTCGATGATCTTGGAAGAATAGTTGCAGGAGAGGATGAACCGGCAGGTCATGGCATAGTTCTCCATCGTCCGTCTCAGTGCCGCCTGGGCGTCGTTGGTGAGGGCGTCGGCCTCGTCCAGGAAGAGGATCTTGAAGGTCGCCCCGCCGAGGGGGGAAGTCCTGGCAAACTGTTTAATCTGGTTGCGGACCACGTCGATCCCACGCTCGTCTGAGGCGTTCATCTCCCTGAAGTTCATCTGCCAGGTCTCGCCGTAGAACTCCTTGGCGAGGGCGACCGCCGCGGTGGTCTTGCCGACCCCGGCCGGACCGGTGAAGAGCAGGTGAGGGAGGTCGCCGCTCCTGACATATGACCTCAACCGCTCGACGATCTCCGCCTGGCCCACCATATCGGCGAGCGTCTGCGGACGGTACTTCTCGATCCAGATGGTGCTGTTGCCCTCCATTATAGATTCAATTGTCTCCGCCCCAAGAATAATGCTCTCATCCTGATCTTTATTACCGGAGGGAGTACACGAATATCCCATGAATGAGCGGAGCGGACCGCCCGGCGGGTTGGAGGCGGCCGTGCGCCTCTTCGCCGGAGAACTCGCACAGACACGCATTTTTGAGGAGGACACCTTCCTCTCTCCGACCGGGGCGTGCGGGCGGCGGGTCTTCTTTGCCGGGGCTCTTACCGCCGTATGGACCGGCGAGGGTCGGGTCTATGCCAGGGCCGCCGATCCCACGGGCACCCTCCTCCTCTCTGCTGGGTGGCGGGAGAGCGAGGCGGCGTCGGCGTTGCAGGCGGCGTCGCCCCCGGCCTTTGTGGCGGCGAGCGGGAGAGTGGTGCAGGGTGAGATGGGAGTCTGCCTGGTGCCCGAGTCTGTGGTGCTGGCCTCGCGCCAGGTGCGCGACACCTGGGTGCTGCGGACCGCTGACCTGACACTCTCGCGGATCGAGGCGGTGATGGACCTCCTTGCCGGCGAGGGGGAGGACCAGGACGCCCGTGCTGCGGCCGAGCAGTATGCCCTGACACCTGATCTCCTTTCAGAATATGTGCAGATGGTGAAGGACGCCCTTGCAAGTGTGCACGAGGACGAGGACGGGGAGGGATCGGCGCCGCTCGACGCCCGTGCCCTCATCGTCGCTCTCCTGGAAGAGGCGCCGGGGCGGCGCGCCGCCGAGGCCGACCTTGTGGCGGCGGCGGCGGAGCGGGGCGTCGGGCAGGCCGAGGCCGAGGCGGCGATCGAGAGACTGATGGCCGAGGGTGATTGCTATATGCCTTCGACCGGGCAGGTCAGGCTGATCTGATGCGCCCGCAGTTTCTCCCCGACCTCCCGGCCCTCCTCGTCGAGGAGTGCCGGCGGGTGCTCGTCGTCGCCGACCTCCATTTCGGGATCGAGTCAGGGCTTGCAAGGGCAGGCGTGCATGTGCATAGCAGGAGTCGGGCGCGGGCCGCCCGCCTCATCGCCGCCATCGAAGAGACGAACCCTGACCTTGTCCTTCTCCTCGGCGACGTGAAGCATTCGGTCCCACTGACAAGCAGGCAGGAGTTCGCCGAACTCCCGCAGGTCTTTGCGGCGGTGCGGGCACGGGCCCCGCTCCGGGTCGTCCCTGGCAACCATGACGGCGGGATCGCGAGGTTCCTGGAGGAGGACGAACTTCTCCAGGCAGACGGTGTGGTCATCGACGGGGTCGGTTACCTCCACGGCCACACCCATCTGGCGCCCGCTCTCCGCGGCGGTCTGGTCGTGGCCGGGCACCTCCATCCGGCGGTGACCCTCTGCGACGAGGTGGGGTGTTCGCTGCGGGCCGAACCTGCCTATGTGTACACCCCGCTCATCGGCGAGTACGAAGGGACGCGTCTCCTCGCAATCCCGGCCGCCTGCGAATTTTCCGGGGGCGTGGACGTCCTCGAACTCCCCCAGAGCGGGCTTGGGCCGCTGGCGCGGTGCATCGATGAAGAACATGCCGAGGTATGGCTACGTGACGGGACATATATCGGGACCTTCGGAGAGATCAGAGAACAGCGACGTGCTTGAACTCCTCAGGCCGGAGGTGCGGGCGCTCATCGAGGAGCGCGGGTTTGAGGATCTCTCTGAGGCGCAGATGGGGGCCATCCCCCCGCTCCTTGCCGGCGAGCACCTGGTGCTCATCGCCCCGACCGGGACCGGCAAGACCGAGAGCGCGATGTACCCGGTCTTCAACACCCTCCTCTCCTCCTCTGGCCCCGGGTTCAGGGCACTTTACATCACTCCTCTGCGTGCCCTCAACCGCGACATCCTCGGGCGCCTCACCTGGTGGTGCGAGCGGCTCGGACTCACGGTCGGGGTGCGCCACGGCGACACTCCGCAGAGTGAGAGGAGAAAACAATCTCTCCATCCGCCAGACCTCCTCATCACCACTCCTGAGACGGTGCAGGCCCTCTTCATGGGCAAGAGGCTCAGGAAACATCTCGAGCAGATCACCCATGTCGTCGTCGACGAGGTCCACGAACTTGCCGGGAACAAGCGTGGCGCCCAGCTCGCCGTGGCCCTGGAACGTCTCCAGGAGTACGCCGGCGAGTTCCAGCGGGTCGGGCTCTCGGCCACCGTCGGGAACCCTGACGAGATCGGACGCTTCCTCTGCGGGGAGCGGCCTTTCACCCTGGTGGAGGTGCCGGTCGCCGCACACCTCGACCTCGGGGTGCGGTGCTGCGCCGGCGAGTTTGGCGAGCAGGCGAAGTGCGTCGAGGAGATGATCGACGCCGAACCCTCGTCCCTGGTCTTCGTGAACACCAGGGTGACCGCCGAGGCGCTGGGCCACGCTCTCCACGAGCGCGGGGACGTCGAGGTCCACCACGGTTCGCTCTCCAGAGAGGTGCGGGTCGATGCCGAAGACCGGTTCAGGGCCGGGGGGGTGCGGGCGCTCATCTGCACCTCCTCGATGGAACTCGGGATCGATATCGGGCACATCGCCCATGTGCTCCAGTTCGGGAGCCCGAGAGAGGTGGCGCGCCTGGTCCAGCGGGTCGGCCGCGCCGGGCACCACCTCCATGCGGTCTCGCGCGGCACCGTCCTTGCCACCGGCTTCGACGACCTCCTCGAGTCTCTGGTGATCATCCGCCGGGCGCGGGCCGGCGAGGTGGAGAGGGTCGAGCCCTATGTCAATGCCGCCGACGTCCTCGCCAATGCCGTCGACGCGATGGCGGTGGAGTACGGCGAGGTCCCCCTGGAAAAGATCCGCGAGGTCGTCGAACGCTCAGGATGTTTCGAGGACGCCGGACCGCTCCTGGACCGGGTCTGCCGCCAGATGGTCGGCCACCGCCTGATCAGGCTCGAAGCCGAGGGACCGGCGACGCGGGTGGTCACGACAGGCCGCGCCCGGCGTTACCTCTACTCCAACCTCTCGATGATCCATGACGAACGCAAGGTGCCGGTCTTCGACATCGTTGCGAGGCGGACGGTCGGGACGCTGGACGAGTCGTTCGTGGTCAGTTCCCTCTACCCTGGCGCGGTCTTCATCACACGCGGCGAACTCTGGCGGGTGCTCGAGTTCGAGGAGGGGACGCTCACCGTCGAACCGGCACGGGAGGCGAGGGGCGAACTCCCTTCATGGGAGGGCGAGCAGATCCCGGTCCCGTACGAGGTGGCGCAGGAGGTCGGGGCGTTGCGCCGGACGCGTGACCTTGCCGCCTACACCCCTGACGCCGGGGCGATCGCCTTCGCCGACCGGATGTTTGCGCGGATGGACGAGAGCGGAGCGCCGGTCCCGACCGACCGCCTCATCACCATCGAAGAATCTGACGAAGGCGTGGTCTGCAACATCTGCGCCGGGCACCTGGCAAACGAGGCGATCGCACGGGTGCTCTCCATCCTCATCTCGGCACGGACCGGCACCTCGATCGGGACCGAGACCGGGGCGTACAGAGCGGTGTTGAGACTCCCGAAGAGCGTGAAGCCCGCCGACGTCCGCGACCTTCTCCTTGCCACCGACCCGACGCACCTTGGCGGGATCCTCCGTCTCGCCCTCCGCCACACCGCCCTCTTCAAGTGGAAACTTGTCCAGGTGGCCAAGAAGTTCGGGGCCATCGACGCCGACGCCGATTACGAGAAGTTCAGCCTCCACCGGTTGCTCGAAACCTTCAACGACACGGTCGTCGCCGACGAGGCCTACAACGAACTCTTCAGGGCGTATATGGACGTCGAAAAGGCCGCCGAGGTCTTCAGGGCGGTGCAGAACGGAGAGGTCGGCGTCGAGGTCGGGAGGCTGTCGGCGATCGGGGCCGAGGGGCTTTCGTCGTCGCACGACCTTGTCCCGCCCCCTTCCATCGACCATGCCGTCATCTCGACCCTCAAGCGCCGTCTTGCCGGCGACAGGGTCGTCCTCTTCTGCATGCACTGCAAGGCATGGACGAGTAGGACGCATGTCGAGCGGGTGGCCGAGAAACCGCAGTGCCCGAAGTGTTCGGCCCGCCTCATCGCCGCCCTCAAACCCTGGGAAGAGGAGACGACCCGTGCCATGAAGAAAAAGAAAAAAAGTGCGGAGGAGCGGGCGGCCGAGAGACGGTTTATGCAGAACGCAAACCTCGTCCTCTCCTATGGGAAACCGGCCGTCGTCGCCCTGGCCGCACGGGGAGTCGGTCCCGAGACCGCCGCACGGGTCCTTGCGCGGTCACGGGGCGAAGAGAGTTTTTACCGGGAAATATTGAAAGCAGAGAGGAATTATCTCCTCACCCGCAGGTTCTGGTGAGCGCCCCTCACATAATGCTCTCGAGCTTCTGCTCGAGGAAGTCGAGGCCACGCTTGATGTCGTCGAGGTTCTTCCCGCCGGTGAGGATGATCTTGCCTGAGGAGAAGAGGAGAGCCACGATCTTTGGGTCCTTGATCCGGTAGACAAGTCCAGGGAACTGCTCGGGTTCGTACTCGATGTTCTCGAGGTTGAGGGTGATGACAACCTTGTTGAGGTTGATGTACCTGCCGATATCGTACGAGCAGACGATGTTGGTGATCCCGACCTGGGGCTCGTCGTAGGTGTCGACTCCCGCCTCTTTGAGCGAGGAGACGATGATGTTGAGGCCTTTATAGAGGTCTTCCTTCTTCCTGATCCCGGTCAGGACCACCTTGCCCGACGAGAAGATCAGGGAGGCGATCTTCGGGTCGGTGATCCGGTAGACCGCGCCAGGGAAACGTTTGGTGTTCAGTTCGCAGTTTGCGACTTTCTGGGAGACCTCGCCCAGGTCGATGGAATCCGCGATGACACCAGATGCAACGATATTTTCGATCTTTAGTGACTCGTACCTTGAATCATCCATTATTTATGTGTGCATCCCCTCGCACTATAATACTAACTGGAAATCTTTATGATACGTTGAGTGCTCCGGGTATTGGCGCATAATCTGACAGATCCCGTGGCCCGGATCACCCCCCGGGCGCGTCAGACGCGGTTTCAATGGTCGTGTCCCGAAATAACGCCGGGACGTCCCCCGGGCTTTCGAGGATTCCTCTTGATTGGTCAGGGGGCGTGGACAACGGTCTTCCAGGGTCGCCGGGGTCAGGAGAGATCTCAGGGGGCTCTTCTGTCTTCACCTCGATGGGGGGAGGGGAAGAGAGGCATGAACCGAAGAAAGGCTTCCTCTCTTTGGTGGGGAGGGGTCGCCGTTCGAGAATCCATGACTTTCTGGCCCTGCAGAACCTCTTCTTTTTTCATCACCATACCCTCTCTCTGGCTCACGCCGGAGGCGTGTCCCGGGATCCCCTGGATGACGATAGGGACGGGAAGGCTGGAAAAAAGATCCTGAAAGGCGAGATGTTGTCTGTTGCCTCTCTTCGTGCGGGAGGTTCGGGGGGCGGCATGCCACGCCCCCGCCAGAGAGATTCATCAAGAGGATTTCTACAGAGCCGAAAGGATGCACTTCAGTTCGAAAAAATGTTCACTCCAAGAGAGTTTTGGAATATGCTCATGGCAAACCCGTGCCGATTCTTGAAGGCGTGATGATCAGATCGCTCCTCCAGAACAAGAGCGCCGGTCCACAGACCCAGGGACCCACGAGAGTGTGCAGCCACATATGCGCGGGGCCTGGTAGTCCACGGGCCGCATATCCCCTGTCTCCTCCCCTGCCCGGGAACCACAGCCTCCATGCCGGGTCGGCGAGGGCGTCTGGCCAATATCTTTATTTTCGAGGAGCGACAATAGGTAATAACGCGAGGGTTGCCGAGCCAGGCCAAAGGCGTTAGGTTCAGGGCCTAATCTCGTAGGAGTTCGAGCGTTCGAATCGCTCCCCTCGCACTTCGTTTCTGAGATCTTCTTTTGAAAGAGCGTATGCCCTCAGTGTTCGAGTGTTCCAACTGGGGGTCCTGTAGAAATCCTCCCCCTCTTCGTTGCCCAACCATGCCTTCCCACGCCACCGCGCCGGGAGGTTCACCCCCCGGACCCCTGGGATGGCGATAGGGGCGGGAAGGCAGAGTGATTGATCGTGAAGACGGGTTGCGATCCCCTGGCTATCTTCATCCAGGGGGTCTCGGGCGGCAGTCGCCCCCGTCGAAAGGCCGTGGGAAGGCGGGGGACACACATTCTCCCTGCGATACGTGAGGGTTTCTACAAGGCCAGAATTTCAGAAAAGAAGCACTTCGGTTTGAAGGGATCTGCTCCAGGTCTGCGTGAAGCGAGATCTCTCTGCAGACCCGAAAGTGCAGGACAATTCAGGAGAGTGTCTCCGGGCATTTACAGGGGACGATACTTTGAGATATGGTGCATCTCCACGCCTGTGAGGGCCGGTGAAACCGGCCCGACACCGCGCTCTCCCCGCGGCCCCGCGACACGATCACGGCCAACACAGAACCCACATATACCCCGGAGACCATAGCCGGACCTGTGAACGACCTATGGCACCCTCACAGAAACCCCGGAAAAAGATGGGGCAGTACCATGTGATCTCTCTTCTTGTCGCCGCCCTCCTTACAGGATGCGTCCTGGTGGGGGCCGCAGTGCTCCTCTCCCCAGGTGAAGAGAACCAGGTGAGTGTACAGGCCGATATGAACGAGAGCGCCGCCTCGGCGATCGTACACGCCGCAGTCCCCGCCGCAGAGACGCCGATACAGGGCACCCTCGTCGGCGACGCACCTGACGCCCGGGTCTGGGAGTTTGAGGTCTCCTCAAAAGAACAGGGATCAGGCGTGATCGGGATCGACGCAAAAACCGGAGAGGTCGTGTACGCCTACGGCGAGATCGCGGATCGTGCGGGGGTGAATACCGGCATCAGCATGGAGGAGGCAGGGGCGATCGCCGGGAATTCTCTGAAGGGCGAGGAGGTTGCAAGCACCCTCGCCGGCCCGGAAGTGTCGTACGAACCCCCACACTTTGCCGGTGATATCGGGCGCTACCGCGTCGCGTATACGCGGGTGATCGACGGGATCCCCTCCCTGGACGGCGTCACGATCTCCATAGATCCAGAGACCGGCACAGTTCTGAAATATCATATCTATTGGGATCTCCCCGAGACGATCGAGCCCGACCCGACCCCGACTCTCTCCGCCGCAGAGGCCGGCGAGATCCTGACGGCCGCCATGGAAGAGAGGCGCGGGTCTGAGGGGATGAAGGTCCTCTCGACCGAGTTGTGGTGGTATGACCGGGGGGAAGGCGAGCAGATCTCTCTGGCCTGGAAGGTCGAGTTTGAAGACGATTCTATCAGGTCTTATGAGACAGACCCGGCGAGCGCCTGGATCGATGCCCATACTGGAGAAGAACTCTTCCTCTCCTACTATCTCGACTGAAGAAATGAAGAGAGGGCCTAGACCTTCTCTTTCCCCGCCCAGTTCCAGGCGATGAACTCTCTGATCAATTTTGCGGCGACGGCCGCAGTCTGGCCGGCGTCGACCGGGCAGACCTCGACATAGTCGAAGCCCGACGCCTGTGCGGCAAAGCCCCGCACCACGCTCCGCAGGTCCCAGGTGGTGATCCCGAAGGGCTCAGGCGTCCCAAGACCTGGGGTGAGACAGCAGTCGACGGCGTCGGCATCGATGGAGAGATACAGGCTCCGGTCCCCGACCGCTGCCTGTATCTCCTCGATCACCGAACCGATCCCCCGCTCCCGCACCTCGTCGGCAGAATACACGTGGATATGCTCAGACTCCCCGGCAAGTTCGAACTCCTCTGCAGGCCCGCTTCTGGCCCCGATAACGAAGATGTCCTCGACCCCCAGGTCCATCACCCGGTGGGTCGCGCAGGCGTGGTTCCACTGTGTCCCGCCAAACTCGTCGCGCAGGTCCAGGTGGGCGTCGCAGACGACATAGCACTGGGGCTTAATCGCCCTGACCGCGCCCGGCGTCAGCGTATGCTCGCCGCCGATCATGATCGGAACCTTCCCGTCTGCCGCGATCATCGCCGCCGTGTCCTCCACCTGCTCGACCACCAGGTCGGGAAGGGAGAGCGGTTCGATATCGCCGAGGTCGATGACCGGCACCTCCCAGAGGTCGACGCCGATGCCCGGGATATAAGTCTCGAAATTGTACGATACGGCCCTGATTGCACCCGGCGCCTCGCGCGACCCCGCGCGATACGACGACGTGCCGTCATAAGGCACGCCGAAGACCACATACCGTGCATCGGTATATTCGGTCTCGGCGTCCGCAAAAAGATTATTTAAGAATACTTCCATGCGTGTGCACCCCTGGTGCGCCACACGGCCACGAAGGCCGGGCGGCAGGCTCAGAGGTCCAGTTTCCGCTTACCGAGTGCCTCAAGGTATGGGATCTCTTTCCCTGCTTCAAGTCCGGCGAGCTGATCCTCAGCGAGGTCGATCTCGAACATCTCGAAGTCCTTGACGTCCATCAACTGCACCGTGCTGCCGGCGACCGAGATGACCTGCGCCAGTTTGCGCTCGACGATCGGCACATAGACCTTTGCCGATACCGGCTGCACAATGGAACGCTTCTGCCCGTCGAAGATCCCGACCACGTCGATACGTGCCTTTGCCGCACCGTGCTTACCAGGCTTGGAGGTGGAGATCGAGAGAATCTTGCAGGGTTCATCATCGACCACAACGTACCTGCCTTCCTTTAACTTTCCTGTCTCAGTTTGTTCCTTCATCGAGTTCACGCTCGCAGTAGTAATTTATCTGAAAGGCAGTAAATAAATACAACGCACGAGCGTTTCCATGGACTTCATACAATGGTGCGGGCACCTGGCCGACAGAGTGGAGGAGGCGGTCAGGGAGATCGCAGGCACGCCGGAAGGTGGGCGATATATCAAGATGGGTGCCGACGGCACCCCGACCGAGAAGATCGACCAGGTCGCGGAGGACTGCGTCGTGGCGGCTTTGCAGGAGGAACCGGTCTGCAAACGTCTCATCTCTGAGGAACTCGGGAGTATGGAAGTCGGCGGAGAGAAGGGCACGATCTACCTCGACCCTGTCGACGGGACCTACAACGCGGTGCACGGGATCCCCTTCTACACCCTCTCGATCGGCTACGGCGAGGACGGCATTCTGAAAAAAGGGTTTATCAGGGACCTGTGCACACACGAGACCTTCTGGGGAGAAACAGGCAAGGGCGCATATGTTGACGGCCGTCCATGCCAGGTCTCAGACACCGCCTATCTCAAGGACAGCGCCCTCTCGGTCTATGGACGGAAGTTCGACCCAAGCACCGTCCTCCCCCTCGGGCAGCAGATCCGGCGGTGGCGGCTCCTTGGTGCTTCTTCGCTTGAACTGGCCTATGTCGCCTGCGGGCGACTCGACGGGTTCGTGGACGTCAGGAACACCCTGCGGGTCACCGACGCCGCTGCGGGGATCGTCCTCTGCGAGGCGGCAGGGGGTATGGTCACCGACCTGGACGGCCACCCGATCACCTTCCCTGACGAGGTGAGTATGGGGCGCTGTCTCATCGCCACGAACGGCGTCATCCACAACAAAGTCATCGAATATCTGAGGTAAAATACGTGAAAACACTCCTGATATCGCGAATAGACATTCCTGAGGTACTGGCCTATGCCGCTGAAGTGGAAGCTCTCCTCCTCTCGTACGGCTACCATGTGGCCATCGAGGGGAGCACGGCGATCGCCATGGGTCGGGAGGACGAAGCAGAGTGGCTCGACGAGACCGACGCCGACATCGTCGTCGCGATCGGGGGGGACGGGACCGTGCTCCTTGCCGTCCAGAAGATGAGACGGCAGATCCCGGTGATCGGGATCAACAAGGGGCATGTCGGGTTTCTCGCCGAACTTGAGTCCGCAGAGGTGCCGGCGTTCTTCCGCAACCTCCAGAGGCGGATGCGCCTCGAACTGCGGATGCGGATCGCCCTGAGCATCGGGGACAAGTATCTGGGCGAGGCTCTCAATGAGGCGGTGGTCGTCACTGCCAGGCCGGCCAAGATGCTCAAGTTCACCATCGTCATCGACGGGGTGGCAGTCGAGGAGTTCAGGGCCGACGGTCTCGTCCTTGCCACCCCGACCGGTTCGACGGCCTATGCGATGAGCGGCGGCGGCCCGATCGTCGACCCCAAATTCGATGGGTTTCTCCTTGTCCCGCTTGCACCCTACATGCTCTCCTCGCGCCCGCACCTCATCGACAGCAGTCGGGACCTGAAGATCAGGTTGGAGAGCGCAAAGCCGGCCCAGCTTGTGCTTGACGGGCGCGGCAATGTTCCTATCGGCACCAGCGTCGAACTCACGGTCAGGCGAGCCGAAAACCCGGCGGTCTTCATCGATGCCGGGAAAAATTTCTTCCTGAAGGTCCGCGAGAAACTTCATTCTCTCTGAGCCCGGATTTACCTCCATGGCGACATTTTTTATCTTCTGAATTAGAGTAGAGAGTGGAGGCAATCTCAATGGATGACATAAGAACCACAATCGATTATGAAAAAGTCTCTGAGAGCCTGAAAGAAACCCTTGGTCTCTCTGGGTCTCCGGTCGCCGTAAAGTTCGTACGAACAGAGGAAGAGATCCCTGAGGGCGTCGCGGCGCTCGACGAGACCACCCGTCACTGCCAGATGGTCAGCATGGCCAGGAAGGAAGGGAAGATCTTCTATGCACCTGTCGACAAGCACTCGTGCTCTGGCGGTGCATGGGCCCTCGGTCTCAAGGGACTCACCCCGAGCCTGAAGAGCGGCGAGTTCTATTTCAAACTCGGGAAGTTCGACACCTGGGCGGCGTGCAAGCGGACCATCGACAGCATCCCGCACCTGGAGTCGGGGACGACCTATGCCACGATGTATGCCCCACTTGAGAAGACGCCTTTCACCCCGACAGTCGTTCTCATCGTGGCCGAGGCCAGGATAATGCTCAAACTTGCCCAGGCCGTGCTGTACAAACTCGGCGGCAGGATCGAGGCAAACTTCTCCGGCATCCAGTCGGTCTGCGCCGACACCGCCGCTCAGACCTACCTCAACGGCAAGGTGAACTTCTCCCTTGGGTGCGACGGGTCCAGGAAGTTCTCAGGGATCGAGGACGGCGAGATGGTCATGGGCATCCCGGTCGAACTCCTGCCCGAGATCGCCGAGGCCATCCCGGTCGTCACCGGCGCACCTGGCTCGGTCAAGAAGTAAAAAAGGGTCAGGACTTCCTGATCTGAAATCTTTCTTTTTTTGGCTCTGTAGAACCCCTCACCACTTCTTGGTGTAAACATAACTCCTCCACCTTCCCCCATCCCCGCGCCGGGGGCTCTGCCCCCGGATCCCCCGGGATGAAGATTGGACCGGGAAGGCGCATTCAACGTTCTTGAAGAAGGTAATACGTTCTTCGACCAATCGTGTGGCGGGGGTCCGGGGGTGCACCCCCGGCGCGATTTGAGGTGGGAAGGCGTGTGATCTGAAGGCTACTCTGGCAGATCTATAGGGATTTCTACAGAGCCGATTTTTCTTTTTTTGGCTCTGTAGAATCCGGCATGGTCCCGGGTGGAGTTCATGCAGAGGGGATGAGAATTTTTCATCGCTTGATCTCCCATATGAAGAGAGAAGAATCGGTGGGAGATGTGTTCAGTTCGCCGCCCCCGGCCAAAGAAAACTGTCCTGAGGATTTCTACAGGGCCTGAACTTGAAGATGGTGTTGCCGTTCCCGACCAATCGTGCGGGGAGGGTCTGGGGGGTGGTGCACCCTTCCGACGCGAGATGATGGGAAAAATTCTGTGGTGGGGCTGGCCACTCCATCACAGGCCCCTCCTGCGCCCCCTTACTCCTCCACCATCTGGAGCACCCGCCGGCACGCCTCAGGGACGGCCGCCTCCACCTCAGGAGTCAACTCGCGTGAGAACGCCTCGATCTCCCCCCCCTCGACCCCGACGATGACCACCTCGGCGGTCACCCCGACCTCGCGGGCAAGGGCGAGCGTCTCGGCGATCCCGAGGTCATGAAGAGACATCGGGAAGACCGAGGAGGGGGGCACCTCGTGGAAGACCTGCACCTCGCCGGGAGTTCCCATCCCGGTCGTCGCATCGACGATGACGATACGGTCGTAGCCCTCCATCAGGGGGATGAGCCCAAACCCGCCAAGCCCCCCGTCGATGATATCGAGTTCAGGGTGATCTGCAGAGAGCGCTTCCATCACGGCATGGCCGACGCCGTCATTGCCCATATAGGGGTTTCCGCAGGTGATAATACGGACCTTCATCAGAAAAAAGGGGCGGTTGGTAGTATTATGCCTTCCCAAGCCAGGCATCGACCTGGTCCGGGTGGGCGTCAAGCCACTTGTTTGCGGCCTCGGTCTCTGTCATCCCATCGTCGATATCAAGCATCACCGACTCCATGTCCTCAGGGGTCCAGTGGAAGCGCTGGAGGATCGCGTAGGCCTCGGGATCGTCCTCTGCCAGGCCCTGGCGTGCAAGGGTGGCGACATGTTCCTCCCCGCCATAGATCCCCTTCGGGTCCTCAAGGTACTTCAGGTCCCAGCGTGCGAACTTCCAGTGCGGGGTCCACCCGGTGACCACGATCCAGTCCTCGTTCTGCACTGCCTTCCTGAGAGCCGAGGCCATGCCGGCACTCGAACTGGAGACCAGAGTATACTCGAGGTCGTAGTCCTCGATCGCCTCCTCGGTCGCCGCCATGATCCCGGCACCAGGTTCGATGCCGATGATCTTCCCGTCGAACTGGTCCCTGACTCCGTTCATCTCCTCGATCGAGTCGATGGTCACGTAGGCCGGGACGACCAGTCCGATCCTGGTGCCGTTCATGTTGATGGCGACCTCATCGACCTGGTCCCCGAACTCCTCCATATAGGCCTGGTGGGTTCGTGGCAGCCACGACGAGACGGTGAAATCGAATTCGCCTTTTGCAAGTCCCTGGTAGAGGGGGGCGGCATCGACCGCGATGAGCGTGACATCATACCCTGCTTCCTCGAAGACCTGCTTGATCACGTTGGTGCTTGCGATCTCAGAGTCCCAGAGGACATACCCGATGGAGATCGACTTCGGTTCTGTGGTCCCGTCAGGGGGAGAGCCATCGTCGCCGGTACACCCGGCGGCGAAGAGACATGCAACGGTCAGGAGAGCGACAAGGATATATGTACATATTTTAGATTGCATCATACACATCATTCCAGCATCTTTTTCATACCGTCTCCGGCAGGGGGCGCTGCCCCTCTGGTCGAGCGCGATTCATCAGCCCCTCCATGACTGTCACTATGCTCATCACCCCAGGGGAATGAGCAGAAAAATCGTTTCACTACAGCGTGTCCGATACTGACGCTGCCCGAACATCTGGTGGCGCAGACAATTGGACCGGGCCTACACCTGAAAAAAAGGAAGTCAGTATTATTATAGTTTTATATTCTCATGCCGTCTTCCCGAGCCAGGCATCGACCTGCTCAGGATGGGCCTCGACCCACTTCGCCGCCGCATCTTCGGCCTTCATGCCATCTTCGATATCAAGCATCACGGTGTTCATATCCTCGGCAGTCCAGTGGAACCGTTCGAGGATCGCGTAGGCCTCGGGGTCGTCCTCGGCCAGGCCAGGACGTGCAAAGGTGGCGATATACTCGTCCTTCCCAAAGACGTCCTGGGGTTCGTCCAGGAACTTCAGGTCCCAGCGTGCGAACTTCCAGTGCGGCACCCATCCCGTGACCACGACCCATTCGTCGCGGTCGACCCCTCTCTTCAGGGCGCTGACCATCCCGGCAGTGGAACTCGGGACCAGTTCATAGTCCAGGCCATAGGCTTCGATCAATTTCTCGGCCGTATGCATGGTCCCTGAACCTGGGTCGATCCCATAGATCTTGCCGCCGAACTTCTCTTTGACGGCCGGGTCGTTGAGGTCTTCCACCGAGTCGATGGTCACATAGGTCGGGACGACCAGTCCGATGAGCGCCCCGCCTTCGAGGTTCTTTCTGACCAGGTCGATCTGGTCGCCGTACTTGTCCCAGTACGTCTTCTGCGTCACCGGGAGCCATCCTGAGACCGAACAGTCGATGCTTCCCTGTGCCAGTCCCTCGAAGAGAGGGGCAGCGTCGATAGCAGTGATGGTGACATCATAGCCTGCTTTCTCAAAGACCTGCTTGATCACGTTGGTGCTTGCGATCTCAGAGTCCCAGAGGACGTATCCAATAGAGATCGACTTCTGTTCGGAAGACTGTGCACCTTCACCTGTGCATCCGGCAGTGAAAGCCGATGCAACAACAAGGAAGCCGATAAAGAGGTATACAAGACCTTTGATATGTTTCATTCAATCACACAGCACTGCAAGATCACGCTCATGCAGTATGAGCGGGCTAAAGTCCAGGGCCAGACCGGGGTGCTGAACGGTGGTTGCACTCTTCGCCCCGGTTGCCCTCTGGCGTTTCACCAAGAAATATGCTAGATGTTGGCTACGTGTCCGATGCCATTTGTTCAGATAATGGTTGAGAGAGGCGATGGCCCGGACTTTTACCCAAAAAGTAGAATGGTTGTCTATCTTTTTATGCTTTGCTGCCGGTCCAGGCCTCGACCTGGTCGGGATGACTCTGTACCCACTTCTCTGCTGCCTCCTCAGGCGTCATGCCGTGCTCTTCCATGTCATACATCACCGAGGCCATATCTTCGGGCGTCCAGGTGAAACGTTCCAGGACCGCATAAAGGTCGGGCATCTTGTCTTTGAGTCCCTGCCGGGCGTAGGTGGCGATGTATTCCTCGTCGCCGTACACGTTCTCCGGGTCCTCAAGGTACTTCAGGTCCCACCTGATGAACTTCCAGTGCGGCGACCATGCGGTGACCACGACCCACTCGTCCCGATCGATCGCAGACTTCAACGATGCAAGCATCCCCACCTCGCTGCCAGACTGGAGCGTATACTCAAGGCCGTACGCCTCGATCGCCTCGTCGGTCCCCTGCATGATCCCGGCGCCGGGTTCGATGCCGATGATCGTCCCGTCGAATTTATCCCTGACCCCGTTCAGTTCATCGATCGAGTCGATGGGGACATACGTGGGGACGGCAAGTCCGCACCGTGTCCCGATGAGGTTCTTGCGTACAAAATCGATCTTGTCCTCGTACTTGTCCAGATAATTTCCATGGCAGGTCGGGAGCCATGCATCCACGATGAAGTCCACATCGCCACTGGCGACGGCCGCCCAGGCGATCCCGACATCCACCTCCTTGATAGTGATGGCATATCCGGCGTCTTCAAGCACCTCTTTGAGCACATGGGCACTCGACTGCGCCGTCCCGTAGGGGGTGCTGACAAGGGTCGCTTCTTTTTCGACGCTACTCACGTCTCCGCCGGTGCCGGTACACCCGGTGATGAGGACACAGGCAACGGCAAGGAGACCGATAACAAAAATTATGCAACTTTTTCTCATGTTCATCAATCAA
The DNA here is from genome assembly GCF_017875325.1 of Methanofollis sp. W23. NCBI lineage: Archaea > Methanobacteriati > Methanobacteriota > Methanomicrobia > Methanomicrobiales > Methanomicrobiaceae > Methanofollis > Methanofollis sp. W23. Next base: position 506,555 of record NZ_JAGGMN010000001.1, read on the forward strand.
GATAGAAATTGTGTTCGTCGGTCGGTACGACTGAGCGCCATGGCTCAGGTTCATCCGGTCGGGAACAATTCGCCGGTCTCTTGCAGTGCAGAGTTCTCAGGGAAAGAGATGTCCGATATCGTCGTTGCGTGTCGTCGATGTGTAATAGGCGATGGTCCGGACCTTCATCAAAAAAAGAAAAAGGAAGACAGTTACGCCTTCCCGAGCCAGGCGTCGACCTGGTCTGGGTGGGCGTCGATCCACTTCTTTGCGGCGTCCTCATGGGACATGCCCTCCTCGATATCGAGCATCACCGACTCCATGTCTTCAGGAGTCCAGTAGAAGCGTTCGAGGATCGCGTAGGCCTCGGGGTCGTCCTCGGCAAGGCCAGGACGTGCAAGCGTGCCGAGATACTCCTCGCCGCCAAAGACGCCTTTCGGGTCCTCAAGGTACTTCAGGTCCCAGCGGGAGAACTTCCAGTGTGGGGTCCACCCGGTGACCACGACCCATTCGGCCCGGTCGACCGACTTCTTCAGGGCTGAGGCCATGCCGGCGCTTGAACTGTAGACAAGGTCATAGTCGAGGTCGTATTCCTCGATTGCGTCCTCGGCATTATTAACGACCCCGGCACCGGCGTCGATGCCGACGATCTTCCCGTCGAACTTGTCCTTGACCTCGTTCATCTCTTCGATGGAGTCGATGGTCACATAGGTCGGGACGACCAGGCCGATCTTGGCGCCTTCAAGGTTTTTCCTGACAAAGTCGAGCTGGTCCCCGTACTCGTCCATGTAGACCTTCTGGGTCCTGGGGAGCCAGGCGGAGACGGTGCAGTCCACGTCGCCGCTGACGATGGCCTGGTAGAGCGGCGCAGCGTCGACGGCCGTGATGGTGACGTCATATCCGGCCTTCTCGAAGACCTGCTTGACCACGTTGGTGCTCGCGATCTCGGAGTCCCAGAGGACATACCCGATGGAGATCGATTTCTGTTCTGATGGTTGTGCGTCTCCGCCGCTGCCGGTGCACCCGGCGCTGAGGACGAGTGCCACGGCAAGGAGGCCGCAGAGGATGAATCCGATTCTGCTGTTCTGTTTCATGATAATCACTGATAATTATTGTTCAGTACGTTTGGGGGCGAGGCTCTGGGTCACCCGGTCGAGGATGATCGCGATGATCACGATCGCAAGCCCGCCTTCGAACCCGAGGCCGATGTCGAGACGCTGGATTCCCTCGAGCACCTTGTAGCCGAGACCCTGGGCCCCGATCATGGCGGCGATGACCACCATCGAGAGGGCCATCATGATGCCCTGGTTGATGCCCGCCATGATCGTCGGCAGGGCGACCGGCAGCTGCACCTTGATCAGTTTCTGTCTCTCGGTCGTACCAAAGGCGTCGGCAAGTTCGATCAGTTCCCTGGGCACCTGCTGGATCCCGAGGGCCGTGAGCCTGACCACCGGCGGCATCGCAAAGATGACGGTGGCGATCATGCCTGGTACATTCCCGAGGCCGAAGAAGACCACGGCCGGGATGAGATACACGAAGGCCGGCATCGTCTGCATGAAGTCAAGGCATGGCTTGATGAGCCGGTGGGTGGTCTCTGAACGCGCTGCCAGGATCCCGGTTGGGATCCCGATTATGAGCGCAAAGAGTGTGGACGCCAGGACCAGGGCAAGCGTCTCCATCGCCAGGGACCAGAGTTGGAGGTCCCAGATGAGCAAGAGCCCGACCGCCGAACCGATGGCGAGTTTGGTATCGCGTTTGGTGACAAGCCAGATAAGCACCGCCGCAACGGCGATGAAGACCGGGGCCGGGAGGATGAGAAGGACATATTTCATCCCCTCGATGATCCAGTCCAGCCCGTCGCTGATCCAGTCCAGGACGACGGCAAAATTGATCTCGATCCATTCGACGAGGGCCTCGACGGCGTCGCCGAGCGGGATCTTGGGGAGTTCAAACCCGTTCATTCTTCATCTTCCTCCTCACCGCTGGCGGTGACGTCAAGGGCCCCGAGGAGCGACCCCCTGACAATGACTCCCCTGAGCCGGTTGTTCTCGTCGACGACCGCGACCGGGTACTGGGTCGTGGCCACGAGCCCCATCAGGTCACGGACCGGGGTGTCGGGGGCCGTGACCGGGGTGTCGGTAATGAGAATATCCTCGATGTTGGTCTTCTTTGCTCGTGCCGCGGCGACCGCATCTTCAACGGTCACCATGCCTCTGAAGGTCTTCCCCTTCCCGACCGCAAAGATCGTCGAGATCCCGTGGTCTTCCATCAGTTTCATGGCGACCCTGGGACCTGAGACGATCGAGACTACCGGGTCGGGGTTTTTCATAACGCCTTCGGCGGTGAGCACCTTGGTCATGTCGACCCCGGCGACAAAGCTTGTCACATAGTCGTCGGCCGGGGAGGTGAGGATCTCCTCGGGCGTGCCGACCTGGACGACGGACCCATCTTTCATCAGGGCGATCCGGTCCCCGAGTTTGAGGGCCTCGTCGAGGTCGTGGGTCACGAAGATGATCGTCTTGTTCAGTTCGTTCTGGAGGTCGAGGAGTTCGTCCTGCATCCCGGTCCTGATAATGGGGTCGAGGGCGCTGAAGGCCTCGTCCATCAGGAGGATGTCAGGGTCGCTTGCAAGTGCACGGGCCAGACCGACCCGCTGCTTCATCCCGCCTGAGAGGGCGTCAGGTATGCTCTCCTCGTATCCGGAAAGCCCGACCATCTCGATGGTCTTCTTTGCCTTTTCAAGCCGTTCTTCCTCTGGCATCCCCTGGACTTCCAGTCCGAAGGCGACATTCTCGATGACGCTCCGGTGCGGAAGGAGGGCAAAGTTCTGGAAGACCATGCCCAGTTTCTTCCGTCGTACGTCCCTGAGTGCGTCCTCGTCGAGCGAGGCGATGTCGGTGCCGTCGATGAGAACCTCTCCTGAGGTCGGTTTGATCAATCGGTTTGTACACCTGAGAAGAGTAGACTTGCCTGAGCCTGAGAGGCCCATGACCACAAAAATTTCACCCTCTTGGATCGAGAGGTTCACGTCCCTGAGACCGATGGTCTGTCCGGTTTTGTCCAGGATATCCTCTTTGGAATGTCCTTCTTTCACCAGAGCGAAGGCATCGGTGGGATGTTTTCCGAAAATTTTATACAATGATCTGATGACGAGTTTGGGTTTTACCATCTCCTGATTCATGAAAACCTCCGCTGAGCGGTAACTAGATCCCCGCGATTGATACGTGCATTACAGGTGTACCCGGACAATGCAGGTGTTCTGCTAAACCCTATCAGGACCCATTGTTGAACCCCTGTGAAAGGCGTCCAAAACGAGGTAATATTTGTGTTCTGACAGTGAGCAGGGACCTTTTGTTCTGGTTGTTCATTACGTTTGAAGTAAGATTATAAATATATTTTTCATCTGAATTATATAGGATAAGTTTATGAGCGCCTGGTGGGCGCTCATATGGAAGGCTTATTTTGCCGGGATGTAAATATTAGAACGGTGGTTTGTTGCAGGTTTCCATGAAGATCGAGGTGAAAGATGCTCCCGGGCAACTGGTAGACGCCCTGCAGCCGATCTCTGAGGTCGGCGGGAACATCATGGCAGTCATTCATGAGTGGGACCCGACGCTGAGGCCGAAGACGCGTATCGTCCAGGTGGTCCTTGAGATCACCGACGAGCGTCTCGACGACCTTGTCAGGACTCTCAAGGACCGGGGTGTCTCGATCCTGGGGATCGGCGAGGAACAACTCCTGATGAAGAGGAGCGTCATTATGATCGGGCATATTATGCACACCGATCTCTCCGACACGGTCGGGTCGATCGACCAGACCGGGTTTGCCGAGGTGGTGGAGATGCATGTGACCATGCCAGGCATCAACCGGCGGTCCTCGGCCCTTCTCACGATATCTGCAACCAATGAGGAGAGTATGGAACGCGCAATGGAGACCCTCAGATCGGTGGCCAGGGAGAAGAATCTGCTCATGGTCGAGACGATGGAGGAGGCCGCATGAGAGTCGCGGTCCTTGGCATGGGGTCGGTCGGCCGCGGCGTCGTCTCGGTGATCGCCGAGAAAGGACTCGGGCTGACGGTCACCGGGCTTGCCGACTCGAAGAGTGGACTGATCGAGCCTGAGGGCATCGACCTTGCAGCCGCTCTGGAACAGAAGAGGACAACCGGGCGCTGCGGCGACCCGGCGATCTCGGCGATGGAGATCGTGGCACGCGGCGAGTATGATATCCTGGTGGAGGTGACCCCCACTGATATCAAGAGCGGGGAACCTGGTCTCACCGCGATCAGGACGGCCCTCTCGATGGGGAAGCATGTGGTCACCTCGAACAAGGGGCCGATCGCCCTCAAATACAGGGAACTGATGAATCTCGCCAGGGAGCACGGGGTGCAACTGCGGTACGAGGCGACGGTCTGCGGGGCTATCCCGATCATCCAGACGCTCCAGCACGGGCTTGCCGGGAACACGGTCAAGGCCGTCTATGGGGTCATGAACGGCACCTGCAATTATATTCTCACCAGGATGGCCGACGAGGGGTTGACCTACGAGCAGGCCCTCGACGAGGCCCGGGAGATGGGGTATGCCGAGGCCGACCCGACCTTCGACGTGAAGGGGATCGACGCCGCCCTGAAACTGGTCATCCTGGCCAATACGATCTGGAAGAATGGTGCCACCCTGGCCGATGTCGACTGTACGGGCATCGACCTCCTGACGGTGGAGGCCCTTGCCCTTGCCGAGAGAAAAAACTGCACCATCAGGCTCATCGGCGAGGTGGTGCCTGAGAAGGGGGTGCTCAGGGTCTCCCCCAGGATCCTCCCGAAGAAGCACCCGCTGGTCGTCCGCGACAACCTCAACGCCGTGACGGTGGTCACCGACCTGGCCGGGGCGGTCACCGAGGTCGGGAAGGGGGCGGGGTCGGTCGAGACGGCAAGTGCGGTCATCGGCGACCTGCTCTTTATCAAACAGTGTCATGTCGAGGGTCATTGAGAGACGGCGGGAACTTCTCGCTGTGATGCGCAGGCTAACACTGGAACGGGGACACTTCACGGTTCCCGAGGTGATGAAACTCTGCATGCTCCCGCGAAGCACGGTCCAGGACTGGGTGACCCGGCTCCTCGAAGAGGGGTGTATCGTGCAGAAGGAGGAGCGGCGCGGGCGGCACCCGGCGGTCTATGCGGCGGCCTCGGCCCTGCCGGCAAGCGCGTGCCGACGGATCTTCACGACGGTCGACGGCGACCTGGTGGAGTGCTATCACGAATGTCTGAGTAGCGGGTGTGCGGCATTCTGCGCGTATCATCATGCCCTTGCTGGCGGGCCGCTGGTGCATGTGCAGCGGGACGGGACGCTGCTGCGCGAGTGCGGGGTCATCTCCGAGCACGACGAGGTCGAGATCGGGCTTGCCCCGTTGCCGGCGGTCGGGGTGGTCGGGATCAGGCGCGAGGGCGACGAGGTCGTGCAACAGATCCGGTGCGTTGGCGGCCCGGCTTACTCGCTCACCGACCAGATGGCTGAGGCCGAGGGGGTCTGCGGGGTCGAGGCGCGGCAACGCGGGCGGACGATCGAGGGCGAGGTGCGGACGCGGGCCCTGGCCCATCTCGGGATCGGGGTCGACGATACCGACGCCCCGGGCGGGGGCGCGACCTTCGCCCTGGCCCTGGCCCTCCTCCAGCACCTGAGCACGATCAAGGGTGTGATCCCGATCGGTCACCAGGTGGCGATGCTCAAGCCAGACCTGCCTGAGCGGACGGCCGGGAACTCGTGCAGTTATATCGAACTCGCGGTGGAGCCTGGCAGGGTCGAGGAGGTCACCGAGCGGGCGGTCCGTTTTGTCTCGGCCGAGGCGCTCTCCCCTGAGTGGGGGATCGCGGTGCGGGAGGGGTTCAGGCTCCTGCCCGACCTCCGGGACTTTGGGGTGCGGGCACGCAAAGAGCGGGTCACCCCTGACGAGGCGTGGGGCCTCGCGGCCGGGAGCGGCATCCTCCTCAGGGGTGGGCGCGGGGTCGTCGGCGCCCTGGCGGCGGTGGCCCTGCGGGGGGTGCCGGTCGGGGCGTTGCTGGACCCGTTTGCCGGGATTGATGAGCGACCGGAATAATTTTTTTCAGGATCAGCCGCCGTCTCATATTTTAGTGTCGAAGGCACGTTGCTCCAGACAGAAAAGAGGGCGAAGCATTTTTTCGGGTTTTATCGTGGCGCCTCTGAGAGTCCACTCTCGCGTCATTGCCGCCCCCGCCCTATCCTCGCTCCGGCGGGGTCCGGGGGTGCAACCCCCGGCGCGAGACGGCAGAAAAATTCTACGAAGTGAGAACGGCCCACCTGATCGATCGACGTGCCTTCCCCTTTATCTTCGCACCGGGGGCTCCGCCCCCGGACCCCCGGGATGGCGATAGGGCCGGGAAGGCACCGCGACTGATCATGAAGAGAGGCTTGCCGCCCCCGGCGAAGAGAACCATCACGATGATTTTTACAGAGCCAAATAATAGGCTCATTTCAACATCATGGATTTAATTCAAGATATAGTGACATTAAAAAGGGGCATCTGAACTATACTGTAAAATATATATTATGTTTAGTTATAACGCCATTATATGGGCCAAGTACATTATATATCATACCCGTTGGAAATAATCAGTAACTTCAGGATATCCTATTAATCCTCTTAGAGCAGTTATTGCTAAAGATTTCTAGATCCGCTGATCACATTCTGCTTCACCATATTCCACTGGGAAAAATATCAAGGAGGTGATACCATAATAAAAGAGATTAAAACAGTAATTACGATTTTGGCTTTAATAATTCTTGGGATACTTATTATATTATTAATCTAACTTTTTTCTCCTCCCCCATCGCTTCACCACAAACCCCCCCAACACCCCAACAAAGGCACCATTCACCACCACCCTGACGATCGGATCGCCAAAGTCGGTGCCGATGAGGTTCGCATGAACAACGATGAGAAAGAGAGCGGCGTACATCAGCATATGAAACGGCCGCCATGAATCGGGATAGCGCCTCCTGAGGAGGACGGCCGCTAGGGCGATGGGGATGAGGATGAGGGCCACCCGCCCGCCATAGGTCCAGAAGAGGGTCCACGAGGCGAAGGAGGGGAGGAGGACCGAGAGGTCGCCGGCCCTGAAGGCGACGAGCGCCGGGTGGAGAATGGCGGCGGCGAGGCCGATGGTGGCAAAGAGGTGGTGGACGGCGAGGAAGGGGCGGCCGAAGACCGCCCTGATCCCGGCGAGGAAGGGGGTCATCGCCGCCGCGATCGAGAGGGCGAGGACGCCGTTGAGGGCGACGAGGCGGATGGCGAGCCCGAGCGGAGGGCCACCCTGCATGACGGCCCTGAGGCTGACGACGATGAAGAGGGCGGCGATCCCGCCGGCAAGGGCGACTCCGGACCATCGCATGGCGCTCACCCCTCGTGGGCCGGGTCAGACTTAAACTTTCTCGCCGGTCCGCGCCACCGCCTGCCAGGCCTCGATCTTCTCCTCCAGGGTGAGGCGGGCGTTCGCCGGACTGGTCGATGGGAGGGCGAGCACCCGCACACCGGGGCGCTCCAGGACCGCGGGGTGGACACGCCGCAGCCAGTGTTCCGCCGCCCGGCCGTTGAGGGCGACGATGCAGACGGTCGGGTGGCGGTCGAGGAAGCCGGGGATGTCGTTTGCCGCCACCTCTCTGATCGAGGCGTCGCTGCTCCCGTCCCGCGTGCACGCCCCGACGACGTCCCAGAGCGCGACGCCGGCCGCCTTCAGTCCTTCCAGCCGTTCGGCATAGGGGCGGTCGGCCGGCACCCCGAAGAGCGCCTCCATCACCCGCCAGAACCCGTTGCGCGGGTTGCCGTAATACTCGCGAACGCGCAGCGAGAAGACGCTCGGGAAACTCCCGAGCACCAGAATGACCGGCGCCGGCCCGACGACCGGCGGGAGACCGCTCATCCTCGCCGACTCTCCCGCATCGAGAGGGCGATCCGCCGGCGGGTCAGGTCCACCGAGAGGACGGTGACCGCGACGCGGTCGTGCACCCCGACGACGTCGAGGGGCCGGGCGACATAGGCGTCGGCGAGTTCGCTCACGTGGACCAGGCCGTCGGTCCCGACCCCGATGTCCACGAAGGCCCCGAAGGCCGTCACGTTGGTCACAGTGCCCTGGAGGGCCATGCCGGGTGCGAGGTCGTCGATGGAGGCCGGGGCACCCTCGTAGGCGCTCAGGTCAAAGGGCGGTCGCGGGTCGCGGCCAGGCGCGGCGAGTTCGGCGCAGATGTCTTGCACTGTCGGGAGGCCGACGGCGCCGTGCACATAGCGTTCCGGTTCAACCTGCCCGAGGAGGGCCGGGTTGCCGACGAGGTCGCCGACCCCGACCCTGAGGTCGTCTGCCATCGCCCTGACGGCCGGAGCGTGCATCGGGTGGACGGCGGTGGCGTCCAGTGGGTCGGCGCCGCCGACGACCCTGAGAAACCCGGCCGCCTGCTCGAAGGTCTTTGGCCCGATGCCGGGCACTTCGAGGAGGGACTGCCGTGAACCGAAGGGCCCGTGCTCCTCCCTGAAACCGACGATCCGTCCGGCCTGCCTGGACCCGATCCCGGAGACCCTCGCGAGGAGGGGGGCGCTCGCCGTGTTCACCTCCACGCCGACGGCATTAACGGCGCTGACCACCGTGTCGTCGAGGGCCGCGGCCAGGAGTCGGCCGTCCACATCGTGCTGGTACTGCCCGACGCCCAGGGCCTGCGGGTCGATCTTCACCAGTTCGGCGAGCGGGTCCTGGAGACGCCGGCCGATGGAGACTGCGCTCCTGAGGGTGAGGTCGAGGTCGGGAAACTCCCGGCGGGCCTCGGCCGAGGCCGAGTAGACCGAGGCCCCGCACTCGCTCACCGTGACCACTGGCACCTCCAGGCCGAGGGTCTGGAGGAAGGCCCGCGCCTCCCGGCCGCCGTGGCCGTTCCCGACGGCGACCACCTCGACGCCGTACCGCCGGCAGAGGTCGGCGAGCACCGCCCCGGACTTCTCCTCCTGCCGGTGCGGGGGGAGCGGGCGGACGACCGTGGCGTGGAGGAGCTTTCCCTGGCGGTCCAGGCAGGCGACCTTGCACCCGGCCGCGAAGCCCGGATCGACGGCGAGCACGATCTTTCTCCCGAGCGGGGGCGCGAGGAGGAGGCGTCTGAGGTTGGCGGCAAAGACCTGCACCGCCTCCTCGTCGGCCCGCGCTTTTGCGGCCGCGAGGCTCTCGCGCTCCATCGCCGGGGCAAGGAGGCGGCGGTACCCGTCCTGCACCGCCGCGGCCACCACCTCTCCCGCCTGCCCGCGGCCCCGCTTCCCTATCAGGCCGAGCGCCCGTCTCTCAGGCGGGGCGACGGTGAGCGAGAGCAGCCCTTCCCGCGCCCCGCGCAGCACCGCATGGACACGGTGGCCTGGCATCGCCCCGAGCCGCCCGGTATATCCTGCATAGTCGGCGTACGGGGTGGCGGCGAGATCCTTCCCGCGGGCCGCCCGCACCGTGAGCACCCCCGCCTCCATGAAGAGCCGACGCATCGACGCCCTGACGGCGGCGTCCTCCGAGACGGTGGCGGCGATGATGTCGCTCGCGCCGGCAAGCGCCGCTGCGGCGTCGGCCGGACCGTCGGGCCTGACATACCTCTGCGCCGCGGCGAGCGGATCGGCGCACTCGCCCCCGAGCAGGGTTGCGGCCAGGGGGGCAAGCCCCAGTTCACGCGCCGCCGAGGCGCGGGTCCGGCGTCCGGGCCTGAACGGAAGATAGAGATCTTCGAGGACGGCCAGACTCTCCGCCCCCATCACCCGCACCGTCAGGTCAGGGGTGAGCACGCCCTGCTCCCGAAGGGACGCGAGCACCGTCTCCCTCCGGTCTTCGAGCCGCTCCATCGCCGCAAGACGGTCCCTGACCGCCGCGACGGCCACCTCGTCCAGGCAGCCGGTCGCCTCCTTCCGGTACCTCGCGATGAAGGGGACCGTCGCACCGCCCGCGAGGAGCGCCGCCGTCCCTGCCACCTGCTCCTCTCTCACCCCGAGGGCCGCCGCAATCCCGGCGGCGAACCGGCATGCACGTTCCCTGGTCGTTCGTGTCTCCATCTTCTCAACTCTTGGACCCTCCGGGCATAAAGGCACCTCGGGAGCATGCGACCGTGAATTCAATCTGTGGAAAAAATCCTCAAGTGATGTGCCTTCCCTTCACTCGGGTCGGGGGCTCTGCCCCCAGAACCCCCCGGATGGCGATAGGGGCAGGAAGGCACCATCAATGACCATGGAGAGGGAGGAGCGTGCCGTCCCCCACCCTATCTTTGTCGTGGGGGGTCCGGGGGGTGCAACCCCCCGGTGTGAGATGACAGAACAGATCCGATGACGAGGGGACGGCATGTTCTTGATCGTGACGCCTTCCCTCGTTGTTTCGCCGGGGGCTCTGCCCCCGGAACCCCCGGGATGAAGATAGGGTCGGGAAGGCAGAGAGAGATGGACACGAAGAGGATGGTGCCGCCCCCCGGTGCAAGATGACGGTAAAGATTCGACGATGGGGGCGGCCTGTCTGAATGTAGATGTCTACCCCACCCAAACGCCTCCCCACCCGTTCACTTTCACTGCCCGCGCCCACCCTTCTATTAGGGTCAGGGACAAGACGATCCTGAAGATGAAACACCTCGTGATCAGGGGCGCGAGGGAACACAACCTCAAAGACATCACCCTCTCGCTCCCCAGGGACCGTCTCATCGTCCTCACCGGCGTCTCCGGGTCAGGCAAGTCGACCCTTGCCTTCGACACCATCTATGCCGAGGGGCAGCGACGGTACGTCGAGTCGCTCTCCGCCTATGCCCGTCAGTTCCTCGGGCTGATGCAGAAGCCAGACGTCGACGCGATCGAGGGACTCTCCCCCGCGATCTCTATCGAACAGAAGACCACTTCCAAAAACCCGCGCAGCACCGTCGGCACGGTCACCGAGATCTACGACCACCTCAGACTCCTCTTCGCACGCATCGGGGTGCCGTACTGTCCCGAGCACGGGACCAGGATCGAGTCGCGCTCGCCCGAGGCGATCGCCGACGCCGTCGCCGGGAGGTTTGCCGGAGGGCAGGTGACGGTCCTCGCCCCCGTGGTCCGCCAGAAGAAAGGGACCTACGCCCAACTCCTCAAGGACCTGGACGCCGAAGGCTACTCCCGCGTCCGTCTCGACGGCGAGATCGTCAGGACCGACGAGGAGCATCCGCTTGAGCGCTACGTCAAGCACGACATCGATGTCGTCGTCGACCGCCTCGACCCCGCGGCCGAACGCTCGCGGCTCGTCGAGGCGGTGGAGGCCGCCGTCGCAAAGTCGGACGGTCTGGTCGTCGCCCTCGGTGAAGACGGCGAGGAAGAGACCTACTCGGCAAAGATGGCCTGCCCGGTCTGCGGGCTCTCCTTTGAAGAACTCCAGCCCAGGATGTTCTCCTTCAACTCCCCCTTCGGCGCCTGCGAGGAGTGCAACGGCCTCGGGTTCAAGACCGAGTTCGACCCCGACCTCATCATCCCTGACCTGGAGATGTCCATCGCCGACGGGGCGGTGGCGACCTACCGGAACTTCCTCGACGGCTACCGGGCCCAGCACCTCGGGGCCGTCGCCAAACACTTCGGGTTCTCGGTGTTCACGCCGGTCAAAGACCTCACGCCCGAGCAGTACCATGTCCTGATGTACGGTGCGCCAGACAGGATCCACTTCTCGGTGAGCACCAGGAACGGCGACACCCACTGGTCGCACACCGGGGCCTGGGAAGGCCTCCTCCCCCAGACCGAACGCCTCTTCCAGCAGACGAAGTCCGAGTACCGCCGCCACGAACTCCAGAAGTTCATGCGGGTCCTCCCCTGCCCGGCCTGCGGCGGCAGGCGCCTGAAGGAGAAGGTGCTCGCCGTGAAGGTCGGCGGCAAGAACATCATCGAGGTGACCGACCTGCCGATCAGCCAGGCGGTCGAGTTCTTCGAGAACCTCAGCCGCTCCCTCACCCCGAAGGAGAGGGCGATCGCCGCCCAGGTCCTCAAGGAGATCAGGGCCAGGCTCTCCTTCCTCCAGGAGGTCGGGCTCGGCTACCTCACGCTCTCCAGGAGCGCCGGCACGCTCTCCGGCGGCGAGGCCCAGCGGATCAGGCTCGCCACCCAGATCGGCTCCAACCTGACCGGCGTGCTGTACGTGCTGGACGAACCCTCCATCGGGCTCCACCAGCGGGACAACCGGCGGCTCATCGAGACCCTCCAGAAACTCCGCGACCTCGGCAACACCATCGTCGTCGTCGAGCACGACGAGGAGACGATCAGGGCGGCCGACCATGTGGTCGATATCGGGCCGGGCGCCGGGGTGCACGGCGGCACGGTGGTCGCCGAAGGGACGCCTGACGAGGTGGCGAAGAACCCGGCATCCATTACCGGGCGCTACCTTTCCGGCGACCTCTCGGTCCCGGTCCCGTCGTCGCGCCGGACCAACGGCGAATACATCACCCTCACCGGGTGCCGGGCGCACAATCTCAGGGGGATCGACGTGGCCATCCCGCTCGGCACCCTCACCGTCGTCACCGGGGTCTCGGGCTCAGGCAAGTCCACGCTCATCGCCGACACCCTGTACCCGGCCCTCGCACGAAAGGTCTCCGGCGCCAGGACAAGCCCCGGCCCCCACGACGCCCTCACCCTCGACGCCCCGGTCGACAAGGTGGTGGTCATCGACCAGAGCCCGATCGGCCGGACGCCCAGGTCCAACCCGGCGACCTACACCAAGGTCTTCGACGAGATCAGGAAGGTCTTCGCCGAGACAAAGGAGGCGAAGGTGCGGGGCTACAAACCGGGCCGCTTCTCCTTCAACATCAAGGGCGGGCGGTGCGAGGCCTGCCAGGGCGAAGGCGTCATCAAGATCGAGATGAACTTCCTCCCCGACGTCTTCGTGGAGTGCGACGAGTGCAAGGGGCAACGGTTCAATGCCGAGACGCTGGAGGTGAAGTACCGGGGCAAGTCCATCGCCGACGTCCTGGCCATGACCGTCGACGAGGCCACGACGTTCTTCGAGCACGTCCCCTCGATCAGGAACAAACTCGAGACCCTCTGCCAGGTCGGGCTCGGCTACCTCACCCTCGGCCAGAGTTCGACCACGCTCTCGGGCGGCGAGGCCCAGCGGATCAAACTGACCCGCGAACTCTCGAAGCGGGCGACCGGGCAGACGGTCTATCTCCTGGACGAACCGACGACCGGGCTCCATATCCACGACGTTAAGAAACTCGTCGCCGTCCTCGACGGTCTGGTCGAGAAGGGGAACACCGTGGTGGTCATCGAGCACAACCTGGACGTGATCAAGTCGGCCGACTATCTCATCGACCTCGGGCCCGAGGGCGGGGACGGCGGCGGCGGGGTGGTCGCTACCGGCACGCCCGAGGAGGTGGCCGGGGTGAAGGAGAGTTATACCGGACACTACCTGGCAGAGATCCTGCCATGATCGACCTCGCCCTCGTCCCCGAAGAGCCCGGGTGCTACCTGTACCGCGACGCCGACGGGACGGTGATCTATGTCGGCAAGGCGAAGCACCTGAAGCGACGGGTCTCGAGTTATTTCCAGAAGCACGACCACGACGCGAAGACGCAGAAACTTGTCGGGCAGATCGCCTCGGCCGAGTTCATCGTCACCGGGACCGAGGTTGAGGCGCTGATCCTGGAGAACACGCTCATCAAGCGGCACCAGCCGAAGTACAACATCGACCTCAAGGACGCCCGGCGGTACGCCTACATCTATCTCAGTGCGGAACCGTTCCCGCGGATCGCGATCGCACGGGAGGTCGGGGACGACGGCGAGTACTTCGGGCCCTTCGTCTCGGCGAAGGAACGGGACGAGGTGCTCGACGTGGTGAAGAGGGCCTTCGGTCTCCGCTCGTGCCGGCGCCTCCCGAAGCGCCCCTGTCTTCGCCGCCACCTCGGCACCTGTGCGGCCCCGTGCACCGGGACGGTGACGGAGGAGGAGTACGCCGCACGGGTGGACCGGGCGCGGGGCGTGCTCCGCGGCCGGGGAAAGGATCTCATCGAGGAGATGGAGGCTGAGATGGCCGAACGGTCGGAGCGCCTCGAGTTCGAGCGGGCCCTCGAACTCCGCGACGAGATCGAGGCGGTGCGGCACCTGGCCGAACGGCAGCGGATGGAGCGGCGGACCGACCACGACGAGGACATCATCGCCTACCAGGAGCAGGACGGCACCCTCTTCCTCCTCCTCTTCCATGTCGAGAAGGGCACCCTCACCGGAAAACAGGAGTATGTCTTCGAGTCCTCGGACGACGCCGTCGAGGAGTTCCTGGTGCAGTACTACGGCGAGCACGCCCCGCCGAAGGAGGTGGTCCTCCCGACCGGGGTCGGCGAACCGGTCGCGGAGTATCTTGCCGACCGCCGGGGCGGGAAGGTGCGGGTGACGGTCCCGCAGCGGGGCGACAAGAGACGGCTCCTCGACCTCGCGGGCAAGAACCTTGACCTCACCTTCTTCGCCGACCGGATGAAGGTCGAGGCCCTGCGGGAAGACCTCCGTCTCCCCGACCTCCCGAATGTCATCGAGTGTTTCGACATCTCCCACCTCGCCGGCACGGCGATGGTCGGGTCGATGGTGCAGTTCAGGGGCGGGCGGCCGGACAAACGGAACTACCGGCGGTTTAAGATCAGGACGGTCGAGGGGATCGACGACGTCGCGGCGATCGCCGAGGTGGTCGGCCGCCGCTACGCCCGTCTCCTCAGGGAGGGAAAGCCGATGCCGGACCTGGTGATCGTCGACGGCGGCAAGGGGCAGTTGAAGGCGGCGACCGACGCGATCGCCGCCCTCGGCCTGCACCTCCCGATCATCTCGATCGCCAAGCGTGAGGAGGAGATCTATGTGCCAGGGTTCCCGTTCCCGGTCCCGATCGAACCCGACGCCCGCTCCTCCCTCTTTGTCCAGGAGATCAGGGACGAGGCACACAGGTTTGCGATCACCTACAACCGCCTGCTGCGGAGGAAGGCGATGAGAGGATGAGAGGATGACTGAATTTGAATTGGATGCGGCATTTGTCCCGAAAGGATCGCAACCACAAGCGATCCGGGAACTGACCGAAGGGATCGAGGCGGGCGAGCGGTTCCAGACCCTGCTTGGTGTCACCGGGTCAGGGAAGACCTTCACGGTCGCCAACGTCATCGAGGCGGTCCAGCGCCCGACCCTGGTGATCGCCCACAACAAGACCCTGGCGGCCCAACTCTACCACGAGTTCTCGGGATTTTTCCCGGAGAACAGGGTGGAGTACTTTGTCTCGTACTACGACTACTACCAGCCCGAGTCGTACCTCCCGGCAAAGGACCAGTATATCGAGAAAGATGCCTCCATCAACCCCAAGATAGAGCAGATGCGTCTGGCGGCCACGGCCTCGGTGCTCTCGCGGCCAGACACCATCATCGTCGCCTCGGTCTCCTGCATCTACGGCCTTGGCAACCCGGCGAACTTCAAGGGGCTTGGGTTTGAACTGAAACGCGGCGACCGGGTGCGGCGGGCCGATCTGCTGGAGCATCTGGTCGAGATCCAGTACGAGCGCAACGATCTCGACCTCGCCCCCGGACGGTTCAGAGCGAAGGGCGACACCATCGACCTGGTCCCGGCGTACTTCAACGACATCATCAGGATCGAACTCTTCGGCGACGAGGTGGACCGGATCTCGGAGATCGATCCAATCACCGGGAGGAAGAAGGAGACGATGGAGTACTTCTATCTCTACCCGGCCCGCCACTTCGTCGCCACCGAGGAGGAGCGGGAACGGGCGGTCGTCTCCATCAGGCAGGAACTCGACGAGGTGCTCCCGACCCTCGACCTCCTCGAAGCCCACCGGCTCAAACAGCGGACCCTCTTTGACCTCGAGATGATCGAGGAGACCGGGACCTGCAAGGGGATCGAGAACTATTCCCGCCACTTCGACGGGCGCACGTCCGGCGAGAAGCCATACTGTCTTCTCGACTATTTCCCTGACGACTTTCTGATGGTCGTCGACGAGAGTCACCAGACCCTCCCGCAGGTGCGCGGGATGTACCGCGGCGACCGTTCCCGCAAGGAGACCCTGGTGAACTACGGCTTCCGCCTCCCCTCGGCCTTCGACAACCGCCCCCTCACCTTCGACGAGTTCGAGGGCTACATGAAGAACGTCATCTGCGTCTCGGCGACGCCGGGGGCGTACGAACTGAAGCACTCGGCCGGGGTGGTGGAGCAGATCATCAGGCCGACCGGGCTCGTGGACCCGGCGGTGGAGGTGCGCCCGGTCGAGGGACAGGTCGAGGACGTGATGAAAGAGATCAAGCGGACGATCGACCGCGGCGACCGGGTGCTGGTCACCACGCTCACCAAGCGGCTTGCCGAGGAACTGACCGACTTCCTCGCCGAGCAGGGGATCAAGACGAGGTATCTCCACTCAGAGATCAACGCCCTCGAACGCACCGAGATCATCCGCCGCCTCCGCCTCGGCACCTTCGACGTCCTGGTCGGGATCAACCTGCTGCGCGAAGGGCTCGACATCCCTGAGGTCGGGTTTGTCGGGATCCTGGACGCCGACAAGGAAGGGTTCCTCCGCGACGCCCGCAGTCTCATCCAGACCATCGGCCGGGCGGCACGCAATGTCAACGCCCGCGTGATTCTCTACGCCGACCACGAGACCGACTCGATCCGCACCGTCCTCGCCGAGACCGGACGCCGGCGTCAGATCCAGATCGCCTACAACCAGGCGCACGGGATCGTCCCGCAGACGATCACCAAACCGGTCCCGGCAAAGGAGGTGGACCTCACCGACACGAAGCATGTCCCGAAGGCCGAGATCCCCAACCTCATCATCGAGATGGAGGCGCAGATGTACGAGGCCGCCGAGCGCCTCGACTTCGAGCGGGCGATCTTTTTGCGTGACCAGGTGAGGGAGTTGAAGGAGAAGAGCGGGTCTTCAGGGATCTGATTTTTTTTCTGGCGGGTTTTTCTGGTCTCGAATAGGGGGGAATGTCTGGATTTTTTGGCCTTACGCTGTCCCTCTCCTCATCCTTCGACCTTGTGCTTTCCCATGGACTCTCGCCGGGGGCGCTGCCCCCGGCGCAATTGATAGGGAAAGCACGTCGATCAGAACGGCCGCCCCCTCCTGGAGAATCTTCACTTCCGTCTCGCGCCGGGGGGTCACCACTCGATAATCAAAGATTTTCTCGACTCCCTCCGGTCGTCCCCCCGGAACCCCCCCCACGACGAGGAGAGGTGGGGGCGGCGAGTGAACACGGTCTCCTCCGACTCTCTAGTCTTGGAGCATATCTCAAAACTCCCTGTGGCTTGACCATCGCCTTGAACTGAAGGCTTTCCTTCCTGGAGTTCTAAGCCCTATCCTCCACTGGGGGGCGGCACGCCTCCCGATCCCCCGCTGATGAAGATTCGCGAGGGGTCGCATCCCATCTTCACGATCATCGCGCTGCCTTCCCGACCCAATCGCCATCCCGAGAGCCTGGGGGCAGAGCCCCCGGCGCGGTGGTGTGGGAAGGCATGAATGCATGCATGGACCCGCAATGAAAAGGGGAGGATTTCCTCACAATATCTACTGCTTTCTTCTGGGTGGGGGAGGGCCGGAGAGTTTTGGGATGACCTCTATCCGTGATCACGGTTCATTATGACCGTCCCTCCTGTTTGACCGCATGGTGAACTCTCCTCAGACGCCTGAGTGCACTGACACCATAGGCGACAATCGCCCCGGATATCACAACCCAGGGCATGCAAACGAATGGCACGAATCTGATATCAAGTTCCATGGGATTACAGTACCAGTATTCCAGAAAAAAAATCGTGATAAAAAGACCTACCCCAAAAATCGGGATACAAACAAAGGAGAGGATAAACCAGGCATACTCATTCAGCGAAATTTTCCCTTCTCTTTTCCCTGTGAAAGAGGGAATGAAGAACCAGACAGCAAAGATGGCCATCGCAATCGGGATCAGAGAGACCAGGTCATAGTACATAGTAATAAAGAGAACACTGGATCTCTCATTCAACCGCCTTCACATACGCCTGATATGACTCTCCAGACCCGTCATGATAGGCCGTCCCCGAGAAGACCCAGACCGGCACGACCGTCTCCTGCTCAATGGTCCTTGGCTCCATCCAGTACCCAAGAGCGATCTCCTCGATTGAGACCCGGGCATCTCCAGGCACCTCCAGGGGGCGAATGGTCCTTCCCGCCTTCAGGTCCTCATATGCCTCCTCTGCCCGGATGATTTCTACCTCTCCTGCCGCCTCGACCTCACGCCAGCACTTCACCATCCCGACGACCTCGCCGCCGTCGCCGATGATCACCGCCATCTCATCGCCATAGACCGGGAGGCCACTGAGTGCCCGCCCATACCTCACGGCAAGAGTCACGTCATAGACCTCTTCAGGCTCACTACCCCCCGCCTCCCAGACCTCCTGCCGCTGGTCCACTTCGACGGCATTCACCACCGCACCTGGGGACCGCTCTCCTCGTTCTGTCAGGAAGGCGTCGGCGATCTTTATCGCCTCGTCTCTTGCGGGGAGGGAGGGGCGCTCCTCAACAAGGTCAGGGAACTGTCTGTCAGGGATTTCATAGAGGAGCGCCCCTGATGCAGGATACATAGAAAGGCGCATGAGTTCGCCCTTCGAGTCGTCGACCACCCTGACCTCGCCGGTTCTCTGGTTCGCCACCTCCGCCTTCCCGGTCATCCCGAACACTCCCGCGACCTCTTCCACCGACTCAAGCGTCGCCGCTGACACCGTGGTCCTGTACACGGGGTACGATGTCTCATTCGTCTCTGGAAGCGGGGCCGAGAGTGTAAATTCGGTCTCGACGCCTTCCAGCGTTACCGCCAACGGGGTATTCTCCCCGCCGTCCGCGAGAAAGAGAGGATAAACGGCCAGTGCGGCGATGAGTGCGAAGACACCGGCGATGATGATGGCGATCTTTTTCATGGTTCATTTCCCCTTCGAATTGCGACACTGCACCCCCCTGGATCTCTCTGTCCGAGGGATGTTCCAGGAGTGCCGGTCCTCCTGAGGCCAGGTCAAACCTTCTTACAGGAACGTCCAGTCCCTTTGGGACAGCAATATCAGTGTCGATGGCATGAGATATATCTGTCTCCGAATATATTGGTCGCGCTCCGCCCCCCTGCAACACGATTGGTCGAAGACCGCATGATCTTCATCAGGAACATCGAGTGTGTCTTCCAATGGTGAGGGAAAGCAATTGAACTGCAGTCACACCAAGAAGAGGTGAGGGTTTCCCATGAGGTCATCCCAAAACTCTCTGGCCTTCCCCTACGCTCCTGCCCGGGGTGGTACGCCCCCTGGTGGAGGAGAGAATGTAGAATTTCTGGAAGGAAACACTTCTGTTCGAGGGGATGTTCTCTCCAGGAGAGTTAAGGGATATGTTCCATGGAAATAATCACAAATTCCGGCTATTTAGAAACCTTCTTGACGAATTTCTCTGGCGGGGGGCTGGCCGCCTCCCCCTATTTCCCCACGCCGGGATAGGCAGGGCGGCCTTTGATGATCTCCCTGCATGGTGTCATGCTCCGAAGGAGGAATATGGATCCCATCACCCTGGAGACCTGTGAACAGGCTCATCCCCTATGCGTGAATGGGTTCATGCCGGATTTTTCAGAGCCTAACATTCAACAAGTCTGATTTCAGATCTCCTCGATGGAGACGACGTAGACCGGTCTGCCCCACTGCTGGATGGTCACTATCTCGTCGGCAGGTGCAAGGGTGAACCGCACCTCCAGTCCGTCCCGTTCGAACGCCTCGTCGAGGTCGAGAGGGAGGTAGTGTTCACCGTCGTCGCCGATGATCCCGTAGAACCCGCCTTCGAGGTCGATGTAAGTCACCGTGCCGGTGCCAGTGATCCCGTCCGGCATGGTCCCGGTCTCGGTCACCGTTTCGTTCACGGTCTCGTTTACCTCTTCACCACGGTCGGTGCCGGTGCACCCCGCGATGAGTACTGCACTACAGAGAAGTGCAACAACCGCCAGTACAACCGGCCATAGTCTGTTATGCATCTTTTCCACCACACTGAGATCGTCCCTGGGTAATATAGTGCTTCTTTTTACTGCGAATAATTTCGTAGTCTTGTACTGGAGGGTGCGTGCCCGGGGAGAGGGGAAGAAGTCACGAAGACTCCTGTCTTTGGGCTGTGTTGGGGCCCTCTGGACAGCACTCTGGGTGGGGACGGGCATCCGATGGTGCTCGCTCCTGCAAGGTGTCTTGATCAGAAGGAGGGATCCAGATCAGTGCACGGTCCGGAGGTTTGTATGATGATTTTCCCTCACCTGGTTCCTCCATACCTGATATACGAACTACAAAAACTCTCTCAGAATGATAGGCCCCCCTCAGCGCAGTACCTTTACCGTCGTCTCGCCCCGGGGCAACGCCCCCGGACTCCCCACGACGAGAAGAGGAGTGGGGCGGCAATGAGGCGGCGGTCTCACAGACTGTCCTGTGCTGAAGGGACGGGCACGGACCCATCACACACCCTGGAGACCCGCGATCATGTTCATCACGTATGCGTGAACCTCAGGTTCATGCATGATTCTACAGAGCCGAAATATTTTCATCCTTCTGGCGAGTGGTCTGCCGGCCCCACTCTCATCAGAAGTGTGGGGGTGACTCTCAAGAGGACGGTGCGATCTGCGGCCCACTGGCGAAAAGATCAGGCCCCCCACTCCTCGTGAGACCCCTGTCCTGGGACCTCCATAGCAGTAGTATCCACGGTCCAGGTGGATGTCCGGGTTCCGGGCTCCGGGCCCTGGGCACTCCAGGGGCATCTCATAGAAACCACTGCCATCCTGCGTTTTCATGGCATTTTCAAGCATTCTACAGGCGTTCCCGGCCCCAGATTCTCCCATGTCACTTCGGAAGGTGTTTTTACTTCTGACACCCATACTCCCTATCTGAGGAAATACGATGTGTGTTGCAGTTCCTGCCGAAGTGATCGAGAAAAAAGACGGCAATATCGGCGTCGTCGACTATGGTGACCTCAAACAGGAGGTCCGTCTCGACCTGGTCGATGTCGAGATCGGCGAGTTCGTCCTCGTCCATGTCGGGTTTGCCATCCAGAAACTCAGCCGCGAGGAGGGCCTTTCTACCAGGGAGCTCTTCAAAGAAGTCTACGCCGCAATGGAAGAGTAAATGCACGAGTACAGTATCGCATACGACATCTACGCCACCGCCAAACGGGCTGCGGTCGAGAACGGGGCCGACGAGATCACGGCGGTCACCGTCGACGTCGGCGAGATCGCGATGGTGAACCCCGAACAGGTCATATTTCTCTTCGGGGTGATCGTGGAGGACGACCCCCTCTTTGCCGAGACCCACCTGGAGTGTCGGACCGTGAAGGTGCGGACCAGGTGCGAGTGCGGGTATGAAGGGGACGAGAAGTTTGTCTGCCCCCGGTGCGGCGGGCTCCCCCATGTTGTCGAAGGAAAGGAGATCGTAGTTAGCAATATCGAGATCGAAGTGAACGAATCATGAAAGTCAATCTGATGCACGGTGCGGGTGGAGAAGTGATGGGCGAACTTCTGAATGTGATCACGAAGTTCGAGAACAACAATGCCGGCGGGATCGGGCTTGAGTCCCTCGACGACGGGGCGGTGATCCCGGTCGGCGACCAGAAGATCGTCTTTACGACCGACAGCCATCTCGTCCACCCGATCTTCTTCCCCGGCGGCGACATCGGCAGGATTGCCGTCTCAGGGACGGTCAACGACCTCGCAATGATGGGCGGCCGGCCGCTCGCCCTCTCGTGCGCGATGGTCATCCAGGAAGGCTTCGATGTCGCCGACCTCGAGCGGATCGTCGCCTCGATGGACGCCGCCCTCGGCGAGGTCGGGGCCTCGATCGTCACCGGCGACACCAAGGTGCTGGAGCGCGGTTCGCTTGACGGGATCGTCATCAACACCGCTGGTGTGGGGGTCGCCAACCATGTCGTCAGGGACAATGGCCTCAGGCCAGGCGACGTGATCCTCTCGAGCGGCACCCTCGGCGACCACGGGCTTGCGATCATGGCCCACCGCGAGGGATTCGACCTTGGCGAACAGATCGCGTCAGACGTCGCCCCCCTCTGGGGCATGGTCGAGCGGGCGCTTGAGGCCGGTGAGATCCACGCCATGAAAGACCCGACCCGCGGCGGGTTTGCCAATGCCATCAACGAGATGGCAAGCAAGGCCGGGGTCCATGTCGAGATCGACGAAGAGGCCCTGCCGATCAGGACCAGCGTGCGGAGCGCCTCGGCCATGCTCGGGATCGATCCCCTTGAGGTGGCAAACGAGGGCAAGACGATCATGGGCGTGCCTGCCGAGGACGCCGAGGCGGTGCTCAAGGCACTCCGGTCCCACAAGTACGGCAAGGACGCCGCGATCATCGGGCGCGTCACCGAGGGATCCGGCGTCGTGATGAAGACGAAGATCGGCGGCGAGCGGTTTATCGAAGCGCCGATCGGCGACCCGGTGCCAAGGGTCTGCTGAAGGAGAAGAGAGAGAATGGCCGGGCGTGCGGCGCTGGTGCTCGAAGGGGTCACCCTCCCTTCCGGCCGGGTGGCCGATCTCAGTCTTGGCGAGGGGCGGGTTCTCCATATCGGTGCAGGTATACCCGCCGACGAATGCGTCGACGCCTCAGGCCTCCTCTGTCTGCCAGCCGCGGTGGACATGCATACCCATCTCAGGGGCGGGCGGGCGCAGGCGGCCAAGGAAGACTGGACGACCGGGACGACGAGCGCCCTCTTCGGCGGGGTGACCGTCGTCGTCGACCAGCCAAACACCCTCCCGCCGCTCACCTCACCGGAGGCGTACAGGGCGCGCGTTGCGGAGGCGTCAGAGCACGCCAGGTGCCGGTATGCGGTCAACGCCGGGGTGGTGCCCGGCGCCGATCTTCCCGCCCTCTGGCAGGCCGGGGCGATGGCTTTCGGCGAGATCTTTGCCGGGCCGTCCAGTTATGGTGCGGCGGTGCCGCCTGAGGTGCTCTCTCAGGCCTTCCTCACCCTCCGTGACCTCGGGACACTTGCCACCATCCATGCCGAGGATCCGCGGCCAGGGGTGCCTGAGAACCTGGCGGACCACGAACGCCTCAGACCTGCCTCTGCCGAGGCCGCGGCGGTGACGGCGGTGGGCCGCCTGGTGCCCCCTGGGGGACGGGTCCACTTCTGTCATATGAGTTCGGCCGCGGCCGTCGACGCCGCCACCGGCGTCGGCACTGTCGAGGTGACACCCCACCACCTCTTCCTCTCCTGGGAACAGTTCGAGGCAGGGGACACACATGCCAGGATGAACCCCCCTCTCCGGAGCGAGAAAGAACGAAAAACACTCTGGAACCGGTGGGGCGCGGTCGATGTCATCGCCTCAGACCATGCCCCGCACACTGCTACGGAGAAGGCGGTGCCCTTTGCGGAGGCCCCGTCCGGGGTGCCGGGCGTCGAGACGATGCTCCCCCTCCTGATGGCTGAAGTTGTCGCAGGCCGGCTCACTCTTGCGTCTGTCATCGAAAAGACCGCGGTCAACCCGGCCAGGATCCTTGGCATCACTCCTGCAGGATTCGGGCCCGGCGAACGGGCCGACTTCGCGTTGTACCCGAAGATATCGACATCGATCGATCCTGACGCCCTGCACACGAAGTGCACCTGGACGCCCTTCGAGGGGATGGCCGCGGTCTTCCCTGAGACCGTGATCATGGACGGCGCCGCTGCCGTCCTTGACGGCGAGTGCCTCGGGACCGAGGGCGCCTGGCTCCCTGGCAAAGGCTATATTCCCTGAGCCCAAATACTATCATGCCGATACATGCACGTCCATAGGTCCCCGCGCGATCAATTGGCGATGCCCTGGATATGAGCTGCGGGACAACCCGGACGTGCGACAGGCATTACGCCCGGCGCGAGGGTTAAGACCAGGTGAAGCACGGCACAAGCCACTGATGATCCATGGTCGTTAGCGCCGGGCGACATATGGTGATTCTTGTGACCTCTTATGATGATGCAGTCTCTGGCTCAGACGACGGTGTCGTGATCACCCTCGACGTCTCTGCCGGGTGCAAAAAAGAGGCGTTTCCGGCCGACTACAATCCCTGGCGCAAGGCCCTTGTCTGTCATGTCGCGGCCAGGGCGGTGGGGGGCAAGGCAAACCGCGCGATTCTCGACCTCGTCGCCAGGACATTCGGGGTTCCAGGGTCTTCGGTGAGCATCGTCTCAGGTGCGACTTCGAGTACCAAAAGAATTGAAATTATCGGGATCTCAAGAGATGACGTTATATCCCGGCTCTCTGATCTTCTTGGGCCATAAGAAGACTATTCTCTCCAGGTCTCTTTTCCTGGGTATGGGGGTGCATATAAGTATCCCTCCCTGTATATCTACTACTGTTATCTATGGTCTGTCATAGTAATCATGATATGACATACTCTGGAGGCTTACTATGTACTCATCTGATACGACCAAGTATCTTATTCACATCAACTTACATACCGAGGGGGTGGTCGAGAAACCTGACGTAGTCGGTGCCATATTTGGCCAGACTGAAGGGTTGCTCGGCGAAGACCTCGACCTGCGCGATCTCCAGCGGACCGGGCGGGTGGGGCGTATCGACGTCCATATTACGAGTAAGAGGGGAGAGACACGTGGAGAGATCCTGATCTCGTCCTCCCTGGACCGGGCCGAGACGGCGGTGCTTGCAGCGTCTATGGAGACGATCGACCGGGTCGGGCCGTGTGTCGCCCATGCACGGGTCGAGCGGATCGAGGACATCAGGGTGACGAAGCGCAAGCAGATCGTGGACCGTGCAAAAGAGCTCCTGCTGACGCATTTCGACGAGACCACCATCGACTCCACCGAACTCCTGGACAATGTCCGTGAGTCAATGCGGATCGAGAAGATCGGGGTGCTCGGGGAAGAGCGTGTCCCTGCCGGGCCAAATGTCCTTGACTCCGACGCCGTCATCGTCGTCGAGGGGCGGGCCGACGTGATCAACCTGCTCAGGTACGGGATCAAGAACGCCGTCGCCGTCGAGGGGACGAAGGTTCCGGCAGTGATCCCCAAACTCTGCGAGGTAAAGACGGCGACGGCCTTCCTGGACGGTGACCGGGGCGGTGACCTGATCCTGCGTGAACTCCTGCAGGTGACCGATATCGACTATATCGCGCTCTGCCCGCGGGGCAAGAGTGTCGAGGACCTGACCAGAAAGGAGATCATCAAGTCTCTCAGGAACAAGATGCCAGTCGAATACTTCAGGGACCAGCTTGAAGGGCCTGAAGTCCACCCGCCCGAGAAGGGCAAGGAACCGGTGAAGGAAGAGGCCACGCAGGTGATCATCACCGAAAAGTCTGAGGAGGAAGAGGAGACTGATCTTCCTCCGGTCACCGGTCCGACCTTTGAGCAGCAGGTGCGCGAGGTCGAAGGAAAGAAGACGGCGAGATTCCTGAACGCAGATTACACGCTCATCAATGAAGTGAGCGCTTCAGAGGTAGAAAAGGCTCTTGATGGCGCTGATACGGATGCAATCGGTGTGGTCATGGATGGGCCCGTGGATCAGCGGCTTATCGATGCGTTCCTTGCAAAAGGGATCGAATTTGTCGCGGCTCCTGAGTTTAAGGAGATTGTAAAGAGGCCGTTATCTCTACGGCTCATGAAAATTCGAAACGCGTAGCCCTAAGCAAATATATATATAATAAAATTTCCTATTTCTCTTTCCAGGTCTGGACATGCATAAAGAAGAACTGATTACTCTCCACCAGATCCTTGTCGAGATCAAGGACTACTTTGAGATGGTCAATCCTGAACTGAAATTCCCCCAGTACGGTGCCCTGCGGATCAATCCTTCACAGATCCACAAGAGCAAACTTGAACACAAACATGCGATCTTCGTGCTCGGGGAGGAACTGGCCAATGCCATGAAGGATGTCGAGTTCACGGGTTCGACCAGGATCTCAGCGCGGATGAAGGATCTTGCCGAACGGGCCGAGAGAGAACTCGAACGCCCGATAGAGAACCCGAACATCCGGTAAAGGTACAGATCTTTCCATCGGATTGTCCGAGAAAAGGGCTGGTGTGAGGGGTTGGCATACATCCCCTTATCTTTATAGACTCTTTTTTTCCATAGTCAGGACCTCGTAGTGCTGGCTATGTGTTTGCATGGGTGATTATAGTCCTCTCCCCAGGAGTGGATACGGTTCTTTGCAGTGTGTTGATGAAACGGTCTTTTGGGTCTGGTCTGGGAAGAAGGATCGATCGAATTGAATTGCTGTGTAGTATTTCTATTCTGGACCTTTGTCGTCGAGTCGGAGAATGAACTCCTGTCGCTGTCTGAGAATCATCGAAACGAAACACAAAATTCTGTCGCGGTCTACCGCTGGGTCAGGATCGCCGCACTCGCTCTTCTCCTCTTTTTTGCACTGCAGTACCTGATACGGATCCTCTGAGGGGTGGGTCCGTCGATGAGTAGCGTCTCCTTTTGCGTCAGACCTCCAATTTCACCATCTTGCTCATACCGTTCTCGTATCTTCGCACCAGATCGCGTGCTTCAAGGTCCTGGAGTGTCCGTGAGAGCGTTGACTTGGGGATCCCGGTCCTCTCAGAGAGTTTGGTCTGGTTCATCTCCCCGTGATCGATCAGTGTCTCGATGATTTTTCGCTCATTCCCTTTCAACAACCTCAGCATGGCCTGTTGATATTGGGGGAGGGGGGGTGCTTCAGTTTCGATGACATGAGGAGAGTGTGGGGGCGGTGCATCCTCACAATCAACAGGGAGATTGGTGGATGGCGAAACCACAGTGCCCTCAATTTCAATGTCGTCGTTCTCATGATCAACCGGTCCGTGCATCTCCTCAGAGATTGAATGCCTGGCCACCAGAAGATAGAAGAGCACTGCACCGAGGAGAGATGATACTAACGCGATGAGGAGGCAGTCGGAGAGGGTATAGACCGAAGGGATCTGATGGACGACTGGAGACTCATCTCCGATGACGATCTGCACCTGTCGTGGGAGGATGAATATCGAGAGAAGCGTGAGTATAGCGATGGCGATTATTCCTCCGGCAAAAGCGTTCCTCCCTCTCTGGTCCATATTCATCACGGGTTCAAGATCGTTAGTCCTCTCCTGGTCGGCGACATCCTTGCGATGGACGGGATCCACTCTAAAGAAGTCCTCTTCCATGGGCATGATCGGATATCATTGATTCAGAGAGGCGAGTATTAAACATTGTGAGCACATCATCTAATTCAAGCAAAGAATCAGCCGAAGTATTATCCATCAAGTATTGTTGGTAAAATAATCTCCCCTATAAAAATAAAGGCCCCGGTTCTGTGATATGGCATACGGGAGGCTTTTTGATATTTGGGCTCTGTAGAAATCCTCTTGATGGATCTCTCTGGCGGGGGGCTTGCCGCCCCCCGAACCCCCCGCGACACGATAAGTCGTGGACGGCAACACTCTCTTTATGGTCACCTATTCTGCCTTCCTGGCCCTATCTTGCTCCCGGGGGTCTGGGGGCAGAGCCCCCAGTCAAAGGGGTAGGAAGGCGGGCGACACACATCTCCCCCATACAAGAGGCGAGGGTTTCTACAGAACCAATATTTGTAACTTCAGCCATGAACATATCCCAGAACTCCCTGAGGCTTGAGCATCATCTTGAACTGAGGTCGTTCGTTCCTGAATTTCTAAACCCTCTCCTCCACTTGGGGACGTGCCGCCCCCTGGAACCCCCGTTGATGAAGATTGGTGGGGGAGCGCGTCCCTTCTTCACGATCCTCGCTCTGCCTTCCCGTCCTCATCGCCATCCTGAGTTGAGGGTCGGGGGGAGCCGTGCCCCCGGCGCGGTGGAGTTGGTGGAAGGCATGAAGACATGGTTGGGCAACGAAGAGAGGGAGGATCTCTCCACCACATTCAGCGTTCTCTTCTGAGAGGGAGAGGGCTGGAGATTTTGGGATGGCCTCCATGGTTGAAGGTCTACATTAAATTCAATTACATTGCAAAAAGGAGGATCCCCAAAGATAGG
Organism: Methanofollis sp. W23; assembly: GCF_017875325.1. NCBI lineage: Archaea > Methanobacteriati > Methanobacteriota > Methanomicrobia > Methanomicrobiales > Methanomicrobiaceae > Methanofollis > Methanofollis sp. W23. The sequence goes on from NZ_JAGGMN010000001.1 coordinate 534,517, forward strand.
GGATCCATTTCACAAAAATCGCGTTAGAGTTCCACTCAGAAGTCGTGGAGTGTGTACTCAATGGTTTTTGTGTTTTCATGTGGGCTTGCAACCATGATCTGCCAACTATCGCTGTCCCATGGGATGGAGAGGGTGGGCTCAGCAGAACCACCCGTGCAGACTGCAAGATGATGCTGTCCTGATGCCCCGTCATGGACACCAACATGCAATGTCTGGTTTGTGGGAGTCCATGAAACAGATAAAGTGACTTGGATTCCCTTTGACCAAGAGAATTCAGGGGAAAAAATCACTGCATGACCAGGTTTTAGAGAACTTGTATAATCGCAAATTCCAATGTCTGGGATTACGATGTTATAGTCGTCTGATGATCCTGAGATAACAGGATACTCCAAGGCATTGTTACTCTCGCAGATTGGAGAGGCAGTTGCCCCACCATAGAGTGCACACAGTGATACCAGCAGGATCACAGTTATGCCAATTTTTTCATGATTTTATGCCTCCAGGGGCGTCATTCCTGCGATCAATGATTTCAGAGATGAAACACCCCTATGTTTTTCTTTGTTGGAACATCATTTCAGCGTGAGGTGAGACAGAATTTCAAAAAATGGAAATGGTATTGATTTTTTCGAAAATATTGTTTAATTGGTTGGAATTGGTCTCAAGGTGAGGGGTGCTCTCCTCTCACCGCACATCGATCCTCATAAAACAGAGATAGGCAGTGAGAAAGAGCACGCCCGGGAGGGCCAGGAGGAGGACGATGTTCCCCCAGAGACCGGCAAGGACGTCTGTGAAATGCGGCGGTGCGGTGTCGGGGTCGATGACCAGAACTGAGAACGGACCCGGCTGGGTGTTTTCCTTCAATGCGACACGATAGGGATCGATGATCGCACTGGTGATCTTAATGTAGTTCGTCTGCGGGGAGGCGGCCTCGACGACCGCGGTGACGAACGTCTTTTTCTCATAATATGCCCTGGCGTCGGCTTCGTACTTCATCATCGCCTCTTTCTCTTCCTGGAGGTCTCGCGCATGAGCATCTATGGGTTGTACGGGGCTATTCTCAGAATATATGAATGTCTGCACGAACGGCACCTCGGGGCGATCACCCGCCCAGGTGTCGACGGCGATCTCTCCTGCAAGGGGGAGGAGGGAGGAGAGGACGATGAAGACGACGAGCGTGGCGATGAGTGCGCTCCCGCTGTCAGGCGCAAGAGTGGAGACGGTGAGGGCGAGGGTGAAATAGATGAGGAGGAAGAGGACAGAGACCACCCCGAAGGTAAGGATGGCAGAGCACTCGTCGATGGTCGGGACGATGCCGGCGATGAGGAGCATTGCAAGGGCGACGAGGAGCGCCGCCACGACCGCGAGGACGATCGCCGCTCCCCCGCCGAGGGCCTTGCCGTTGATCACCTCGTCGCGGTAGATGGGATGGGAGAGGAGGGTCTTGAGCGTCTTTGTCTCCTTCTCCTTTGAGACGAGGTCGAACCCGATCGCGATAGCAAGGACCGCCCCGATGATGACGAACTGGTCGGCGATCCCGGAGAAGACCGAGAGCACCGAGGGTCGCTCCGGCATCCATCCGGTCAGGGTGCCGCTCTCGACCGCCGCCATCGTCTCCTGGTACGAGATAAGGTCGCTGGCGTATTCGCCAAGACCCTGGTACATCCCGATGACCATGATGAGCAGGAAGAGCGCCATGAGGACAAAGAAGCGTTTGCTGGTGAGGTGGTCGACAAATTCCTTCTGTGCCACGATCAGAGATCTGGAGATCCCCATCATCCACCTCCTCGTGGCTGGAGGAACGCGGTGCGGGGTACGTGGAGTGACGCCATCATCATTGCTCCGCTGGAATATCATATTATGATGATGAAGAATAGTGTTCCAGAAAATGGAACGACAGGATCTGTAGATGCTGACGAGGAATAGTGTTGAAGGTTTTTAGCCATTTCAATCTCGTTCTTGCCTGCACCTCGATGGTCAGAGATCTTCTCAAAATTCTCTTCTACAATTCTCTGAAAAACAAGAGAGAAGAGGAGTGTGTTCTCTCATCTGGATCATCAAATGCCCTCCCCCCTGCATTGCACTCGTGGGATCGGTGACAGTGAGCGACAGCGAACATAAGAACCACAAAATATTTCGAGGGAAGAGCGACATTGAGATCTCTACCATCACAAGGTAGATTTTGAGGAGCGAACATAATAAAATTAGAGACACTCTATAAAATCGGCTTTGTAGAAAACCCTCACTTCTTCTCAGTGCAAGGGTGACTCAATCGCCTTCCCACACAATCACACCGGGGGCATCGTCCCCGGCCGAAGAAGGGGGAAGGCGGGTGACATACATTCTCCTCACACAATAGGTGGAGGTTTACCATGAAAATGATCCTGACGATAATCTCTCCGGGTTTTATGAGAATTTGAAGTGTGGGAAGGCGCGATGATCGGGTGTGCCGCCCCGCCCCCCATCGTCGAATCGTCCCTGTCATCTCGTGCTGGGGGGGGCGCTGCCCCCTGACCCCCCGGAGAGAGGAGAGGGGTGGGGCGGTAGGTGAGTGGTGTTTCCTCCGTGGTGTCCTGCGCTACAGGGGGAGCACGGATCCACACACCCTGGGGAACTACGATCATGTTCAATCGCGTATGCGTGAACCGGAGGTTCATGCCGGATTCTACAGAGCCAAAAGGCGAGAACTCTTCTTGACATTTCACCATCAAAGTGATGAAGTTTCTGCGCAACCGGGTGGAGGATCCCATCAGGGGAAACGACAAGCACTACCTCGCCTGCTTCAAGGACCACGGACTTGAACTGAGATTATCCTCTCCAGCGATAGTGCCGCATATTGGTCTTGATCGCTGGACAGGAAGATCATTGATCATGTGTGAATCGAGGTCTTCGAGGAAATCCTCAGTGAACTGTGTAGATTAATTCCAGATCTGTTGCGTTGGTCGTAGAATATTACACGCGGTGGGTTCAGATGGTCTTTGGGCTCCTGATTCTGTATCATGTGGGAGGAAGACGAGTGATCAAAGGGATAACTCTAACAAAAATGTATGAAGATTATTCCCCGTTCTTCCTGAACGCCCGCTCTTTCTCGACGAGGTGCTCTGCAAGGAGCTGCGGGATCGGGGCCGCCATGCAGTGCCAGTTCGGGGTGCCGTTCACCTCGAGGACCGTGTAGCCGTCGGCGGTCTCGAGGAGGTCGACCCCGCAGTACGCCGCGCCTACCGCCCTTGCCGCCCCGGCGGCGACCTCCTGCATCTCGGCGTCGACCTCGACCGGGGTGCCGGTGCCGCCCTGGTGGATGTTGTGGGTGAGGTGCGGGGACTGCCGGCAGATCGCCCCGACCGCCTCCCCGTCGATGACAAAGACGCGGTAGTCGCGGTCGTTGGGGACGTACTCCTGGAGATAATAGGGGGCTTCACCGAGATCGCCCTCGTTGTTGATGAGGCAGACCCCGATCCCGTCATACCCATAGACCGGTTTGATGACTGCCTTGCCGTGTCTGGCCAGGAAGGCGGCGGCAAGGTCGCGTGAGGCCGTGAAAAGCGTCTCAGGTGAAGAGACGCCATGTTTGAGAAGGAGCGCGGTCGTCTTTACCTTGCTTGCGCAGGTGGCGATGGCGTCTGGCGGGTTGATGACCAGGTTGTCAAGAGAGAGGACATCCAGGCACTCGAACTGGTGAATGTCCTGCTTCATCCCGCAGACCCAGATCAGGTCGCCGCTGACCTCTGCGGCAAGGGGATCGATGGCGTCAAGGTCGAGGACCGAAAAGTCCGCCCCTATCTGCCTGAGGGCCGCGGTCACCATAGCAGTCGAGTTGTCGTCAGGGGTGTCGGTCGGTTTTGGTACGATGTGGATCATGCTCACTCACGCTCTTGTGTCGCCGGCGCCAGGGGGCCGGACCGATTGTACCAGGTACTCGGCCGGTGGAGGGGATGAACATATCTATTCAGCCCCAGGCACCCTCAGATCTCGCCGAGCCCCGCCTCGACCTTCTCAAGGAGCGTCTCGACAGCGCGGGCCTTCCCGAGCGCCTCGGGATTCAGGCCCGCCTCCAGGTTCAGGGCCGCCTCGTCGCAGAGGATCTCGACCCGTCTGAGCAACCGTTCAGGCCTGGCTACCTCCTCCCCGCGGTCTTTCAACTGCCTCACCTCGTCCCTGACCGAGAGGACCTCACTCCTGGTGTCCATGAGGTGCCGTTTCAACTCCTCTGCCACGCCAGGCCCCTCGAGAAGACGCCCTTCTTCCTCCCCTTCGGTCATGGCCCTGAGTTCGTCGTCGATATCGATGAGCGCAAGGGTGAGATGATGGACGAGCGGGCTGGAATTCGTCTCTTTGCTCGGGGTTTCGGATCGGTAGACGATCTGCAGGTCGGGCCCTGTCCGTCTCACCTCTATAGTCCCGTACTCTCCCATCCAGGCGGTCTGGATCAGCGCCCACCCGGCAGAGTCGTCAGGCACGACTTCAGCCCCACTCTCTCTCAGAACCTCGACCAGGCGGTCAAGAAAGAGGTGATGAACCGTGGTCAGGCCATGGGCATAATATGTGTATGGCATGCACACCCCATCCGTTCAACCGCGTCTGTTCATATAAGCGTTCTGGTCCCGGTCCATGGACCGGGGTGGCTCCCGCCCGGCCGTTTGGAGGTCTGTCTCTCTCGCGGTATCGACCGTGCAATCTTCCTGCGGGATCGCATCTGAATCTGATTTTGTCCATCCGGGTCCGGGTCACTGGATCGCCCCTCCCTCCTCTCACCGGCAGGGATTAGTACAGGAAATGCGGTATCTCGGCCATGAAATATTACCCTGAACGGGTGCTCCTCCCTCCGCTCGCCACCATCAACCAGGCGATCGAGAGGGGCTTCAGGGAACACGGGGAAGGACGGGTGCAGATGCCGGCGAAAGTCTATGTGTACTTTGAGAAGGGGGACTTCAGGACCATGCCTGCCTCCCTCCCCGGCCTCGGCATCGCAGGGGTCAAGATCGTCAATGTCCACCCAGAGAACCCGATGATCGGTCTCCCGACGGTGATGGCCCTCACTGTCATCCTCGACCCTGAGACAGGGGTGCCAGAAGCGGTCCTGAATGCCACGCTTCTCACCGACCTGCGGACCGGTGCGGCTGGGGCGGTCGCGGCAAAGTATCTTGCGCCGAAGAGGTCGGTGACGCTCGGCGTCATCGGGAGCGGCCGGCAGGCCGTCGCCCAGGTGAACGCCATCGCTGAAGTCGTGGAGATCGAGGAGATGCGAGTCTGGAGCAGGACGCCGACGAACGCCGAGCGGTTCGGTGCCTTCTTCGATGCTATCTCCTGCACCTGGGGGTCGATCGAGCGCGCCTGCGACGCTGACCTCGTCGTCACCACCACGCCGTCACGCAGGCCCCTGGTCCGCACCGAATGGATCCACGAGGGGACGCATATCAATGCCATCGGGGCCGACGCCCCTGGAAAAGAGGAACTCGACCCCGCTCTCCTCAGCCGTGCCCGCGTCTTTGTCGACGACATGGAGCAGGCCGTCCATTCAGGCGAGGTGAATGTCCCCATCTCGGCCGGACTTTATTCCGCCGACGAGATTGCAGGGACTCTCGGTGAGGTGGTGTGCGGGAGAAAGAGGCGGGAGACAGGGGAGGAGGTGACGGTCTTTGACTCCACCGGGCTTGCGGTCCAGGACCTGGCCATCGCCGCCCTTGTTATGGAATCGGACGAAGGGACTGAATTGAGGTTCCCGTGAATGGAAGTTCAGGATTTATGGGTCTGTAGAAACCCCTACTCTACTCATCATGGGGAGAATGTGTGTCACACACTTTCCTATAGTCTCTTGCCGGGGACGTGCCGCCCTTCGAACCTCCAGAAGCAAGATAGGGGTGGGAAGGCAGAATGGACGACTATGACAAGAGTGCCGCCGTCCTCGTCCTATCGTGCGGCGGGGGGAGACCCTCCGGAACCCTCCCGTGGCGAGGATCGGGGAGGGGCGGCGGCGAAGCGGTGATCTCCGCTCGCCGCCCCAGTGCGAAGAGCGTGAACAGCGACATCCCGGGTGGACTCTCAGGGGGATGACATGACACTGCTCCAGAGACCCACGATCATTTCATCCCGTATGCGTGAGCCCGTGGCTCACGCCAGATTCTCCAGGGCCAGAACTTCAGAAAAAACCGTTCATCGAGCTCTGTAGAAGCCGTCTTGATGGTTTTTTTCGACGGAGTGCTGGCCGCCCCCCCCCGAACCCCCCGCGCAATGATAGACGGTGGACGGCATTACGCTCTTCATCATGACGATTGATTTTGCCTTCCCAGCCCCATCGTGGTCCGGGGGTCGGGGGGCAACGCCCCGGGCGTGATTGTGTGGGAAGGCGATTGCGTCACCCTTACACCGAGAGGAAGTGAGGGTTTCTACAAAGCCGTTCATCGTGAAAAAATAGGCGTGCCACCCCTCCCCTGTGATTACAGGGGTCAGATGCCACCCAGAAAAAGGATGAGATGTTTATTGTGCCTGGTCTTACTCCTCTTTCTCAAGAGGCTGAGCAAACTTCTTCCAGACCTTTTCACGATAGACCGGCCCCGAGTTGTAGGTGCAGAACGGGATCATCCTGCCGTCCGGCGTCGTGTAATGGATACAGCAGCGCTGCACCCGTTCGAGGTCATAGTTGAAGTTGTCCATGAAGTGCATCGTGCCGATGAAGATCGCGTTCCAGTGGAAGTCCCTGAGTGCGTCGAAGTTCTGGAACACCAGTGCCTCTCCGAGAAGTTTCCAGAGTTTCGTCCCATTGACCTCACCTTTCGAGGCCGAGGCGCTCATCTCCCTCACACCCTCGATCAGAGACATGTACTTGTTGATCGTCCCCCCGCTCTTCATCCTGACGGCCATCGTGTCGATCGCCTCGAAGAACTTATCGACATCGACCATCTCGTTGATCGGCGTGAATTTGTCCCCCTCGACAAAGACATAGGTCGCCGCACCACAGTGCTGGTGGGTGGTGAACCGCACCTGGGGCCTGCCGGTATATGCCTCGACCAGGTCGGAGATCGGGATGACGCACGGCACCGGATAGAAATAGTCCTTCTTAATCACGCCATCAGTCTGCTCCTCGATCCGGTCGGCAAGGTCCGGGATGGTCACCCGCTCCCGCTTGATATCGTCCTCGCTCGCCGCCCCAGTAAAGGCGACCGGCTGGAAGTTGACCCCGCGGACGACTTCCACGTTCTCGGCGGCATATTTCAGGATCGCCCCGATCTCGTGGTCGTTCCTGCCATTGATGATCGTGGGGACGAGCACGACCCCGAGCCCGACTTCCTTACAGTGCTCGACGACCTTCAGGCTCGTGGGAAGAATCTGGTTCGTCTCCCTGGTGACCCCATCGAAGTGAAGGTACACCGTGCTGAGCCCGACATCTTTGAGCTCCTGCACATAGGTAATGTCCTTTGCCAGTTTGATCCCGTTGGTTGCGATCTGGACCTGGGAGAACCCCATCTCTTTGGCCTTCCAGATGATCTCGTGGAGGTCGTCTCGCATCGTCGGCTCTCCTCCAGAGAACTGGACCGCCGGGGGTGGGACCGGTTTCTCCTCCCTGAGCATCTCCATCATCCCGATCACCTCGTCGAAACTCGGTTCATAGACAAATCCGCATGCCCGTGCATTGGCAAAACAGAAGTCACAGTGGAGATTGCACCGGTTCGTCAGGTCGATATTGGCAAGGAGTGTCCCAGAGTGGTGGTTCGAGCAGAGTCCACATGCTCCCGGACAGTCCCCTGGCCCGGCTGAGTTCTGGGGGTTTACGACACCGTCACCTATGCTCTCATACGCATCGAAGCGTCTGTACATCTCTGCATCTGACCAGTAGAGGTTCTTTGCGGTACCGTGGTCAGGGCAGGTGCGGGTGATCCAGACCTTCCCGTCCTCCTCAGTGATCTCCGCATCAAGCACTTTTCTACACACTGGACATAGGCTTTTGGTTTCTTTTAGGAGCATATCTCATCCACCGGCATTGTCTTTACAATAGCATTCCAATAATATATGGTACCGACTGTGTTGGGCGTTGACAAAGTGATTTGACCCGACAAGCATTTAAACTTAAGTAAGAATTGAGGGGATTTGTATTATTGGTATCGTTGATGTGGCAACGGCTCTGATTGCTGCGTTCTGGATCATGGTCCCGGCCTACGTGCCCAATTCTGCCGCCGCTGCCCTGGGAGGAGGGACGCCGGTCGACCTTGGGAAGAACTGGCGGGACGGGAGGCGGATCCTCGGGGACGGCAAGACCTACCGCGGCTTTATCCTTGGCGTGGCGGCGGGGATCGCGGTCGGAGTCCTCCAGATCGTTCTGAGAGAGCACTTCGGGTGGTCCTTGCTCCCAGAACACACCCTTGTCACGGTCACGCTCCTGGCGACCGGTGCCCTTCTCGGCGACATGGCCGAGAGTTTTATCAAGCGGCGACTCGGCAAGGAGAGCGGCGAGGAATGGCCCCTCGCCGACCAGTACGACCTGGTCGTCGGGGCGTTCGTCCTCCTCATCCTCTTCCAGTATGCATGGGTGGTCAGGTACGTGGACCTCCTGGTCTTCTTCTGGATCCTCATCCTCACGCCCCTCCTCCACCGTGCCGCAAATATCATCGGCTATCTGATAGGAGTGAAAGAAGTACCATGGTAAAAGAAGTTGCAGAGTTGCTTAAGGCCCACGGAGCCGTCCAGTTCGGGGATTTTGTCCTAGCTTCAGGGGCCAGGAGTACCTATTACCTTGACGTGAAGTCCGCGATCACCGATCCTATGCTCCTCAAAGAGATCGGGGCGGCATTTGCAGGGCGGTTCACCTTCGACGTCGTCGCCGGGGTTGCCGTCGGTGCCGTCCCCCTCGCGGTCGCCACTTCCCTTGCGTCAGGCAGACCCTATGCGATCATCAGAAAAGAAGAGAAATCGCACGGGAAGAGCGGACTGATCATCGGTGATGTCAAAGGGAAGAACGTCCTCCTGGTCGAGGACGTCACGACCTCGGGCGGGTCCGCCCTCTTTGGGGTTCGGGCGCTCAAGGAGGCCGGGGCCGAGGTCGTTGCGGTGGCTGTGGTCGTCGACCGCGAGAGCGGCGCGTCTGAGACATTTGCCAGAGAAGAGGTCCCGCTCGTACCCCTGACGACCGTGTCGGAGATCTTGGACCTATAACCAATTTATTTGCCGGAGTGTATACGTATGGACATGAAGATCCTTGTTGTGGGCGGTGGAGGCAGAGAGCATGCAATTGTTCGCGCCCTTTCCCGCAACAGCGACGTGAAACTCTATTCTGTCATGGCCAGGCAAAATCCTGGCATTGCGCAGGTCTCTGAAAAGGTACTCCTGAAAAAAGAGACCGAGGTCAGAGAAGTAGCAGCGTTTGCGTCTGAGTGTGCGGTCGACTATGCGGTCATCGGTCCTGAAGCCCCTCTGGAAGCAGGGATCGCCGATGTGCTCCATGAAGCAGGCATCCCCTGCGTCGGCCCCACCAGAATGGCGGCCAGACTTGAGACTGATAAGGCCTTCTGTAGGACCATGATGGAGAAGCACGGGGTTGCAGGGTGCCCGCTCTACCGGGTCTTCCATGGCGACGCCGAGGGCGCCTGCGACTTTATCGACGCCTATGACGACGACCTCGTCGTCAAACCGATCGGGCTTACCGGCGGGAAGGGCGTCAAGGTCATGGGCGAGCAGGTCGATGCCAGGGGAGCGAAAGAATATGTGCATACCCTCGGCGGCGACGTCGTTCTTGAAGAGCGGTTGATCGGGGAGGAGTTCACGCTCCAGGCCTTTGTCGACGGCAACCACCTGGTCCCGATGCCCCTGGTCCAGGACCACAAGCGCGCCTATGAGGGCGACGTCGGTCCGAACACCGGTGGGATGGGGACGTACTCTCTTGAAGACCACCTCCTGCCCTTCGTCTCGCGTGTCGACTATGATGCGGCCCTTGAGATCATGCGCAGCGCCGTGGCCGCGATGATCACCGAGGGACAGCCGTACCGCGGGATCCTGTATGGGCAGTTCATGAATACCAGGGACGGCCCCAAGGTGGTGGAGTTCAACTCACGCTTTGGCGACCCTGAGGCGATGAACGTCCTCTCGATCCTGGAGTCAGACTTCTCTGAAGTGCTCTGCCGGATCGTCGACGGTACACTCTCCCAGGCCCATGTGAAGTTTGCGCCCAAGGCGACGGTCTGCAAGTACCTGGTGCCTGAGGGCTATCCTGCGGCCCCGGTGGCCGGGGCGCCGATCACCCTTGGCGACTATGGCGACGCTCTCCTGTATTATGCCAATGTCGAGGAGAAGGACGGCAGACTCTCGACGCTCACCTCGCGGACGATGGCCTTCGTCGGGATCGGGGACACTCTGGAAGAGGCCGAGGCACAGGCCGAGACGGCCGCAGGCTCGGTCGGCGGTGGAGTATGGTACAGGCACGATATCGGAAAAAAAGAGATCCTTGAGAAGAGGATCGCACATATGAGGGAAATTCAATGAAGAAGGATTTTTTAACGCTTCTGGACAGTGACGCAGTTGAGGTCGAGGCGCTGCTCGACGGCGCGGCGCGGCTGAAGAAGTATCGGGCCGAGGGCAAGTCGCATGCGATCCTCCCCGGGTGCAGCCTGGGGATGATCTTTGAGAAGGCCTCGACCAGGACAAGGGTCTCGTTTGAGGCCGGGATGCACGACCTCGGTGGCCATGCACTCTTCCTCAACCCGGCCGACATGCAGCTTGGCCGCGGCGAACTGGTGAGGGACACCGCACGGGTGCTCTCCAGGTTCGTCTCTGCGGTGATGATCAGGGCCTACAAGCACAGCACCATCGAGGAGTTCGCAAAATATTCCTCGGTCCCAGTCATCAACGGGCTTTCAGACAAGGCCCACCCGTGCCAGGTGCTCGCCGATCTCCTCACCCTGAAGGAGCGGTTCTCGTCCCTTGAGGGTCTGCGGGTTGCATGGATCGGGGACGGGAACAATGTCTGCAACTCTCTCCTTGTTGCTTCGGCCTATACCGGGCTTGAGGTCCAGGTGGCGACGCCGCCGGGATACCGCCCGCCGTCATGGGCAGTGGAGGCGGCTGAGGAGCGCGGGGCGCGGTTCACGTTCTTCGATACGCCTGAAGAGGCGGCCGAGGGTGCGCACGCCCTGTACACCGATGTCTGGGTCTCGATGGGCAACGAGGAGGAGCGCGAGAAGCGTCTGCGCGACTTCAAGGGCTACACCCTCACCGCCGACCTGGTCAGGCGTGCCGAACCGGACGCGATCGTGATGCACTGTCTCCCGGCGCACCGCGGCGAAGAGATCACTGAAGAAGTGCTCGAGGGGCCGCAGAGCGTGGTATGGGACCAGGCCGAGAACCGTCTCCATGCCCAGAAGGCCCTCTTGGTCAACCTGCTCAGTGATAAGGTCCACTCCTGCGGGATGCAGTGAACGGATCTTTTTTCTTTTTTTTGCTTTGAGGTCATCCCAAAACTCTCCGCCCCTCATCCTCACCGATTGAGAGCGATGGATGACAATGAAGAGATCCCTGCATTTGTATCGCACACCCATGCATTCGTCGCCTTCCCCCTCGCCCTCGCCGGGGGCGAGTGCCGCCCGGACCCCTGGGATGGCGATGGGAACGGGAAGAGAGAAAATATCATGAAGACGGGATGCCATCCTCCGCCACTCTTCATCGGCGGGGAGTCCGGGAGGGGCAACCCCCGGCGCGAGAGGACAGGGGGAATCGACGAGTGGGGGGCGGCAGATCCATCAGAGGATTTTTCTATCCTCTGCGTATTGGTTTCAACAGGATATAGCGAGTTCAAACTCTCATGTAAACCTGAAGAGAGGAACGTCAGGATCTTTTTCATAGGAATCCCTCTGGATGGTTCTCTCTGGCGGGGGGCTTGGCCGCCCCGCCCCCCGCACCCCCACACTGATGAAGATGAGCAGAGGAGTGTGTCCTGTCTTCACGTTCATCGCTCTGCATCCCTGGCTCTATTTTCCTCCAGGGGGTCCGTGGGCAGTGCCCTCGAAGCGGTGGTGTGAAGAGGCATGAATGCATGGGTGCGCAATGAAAAGGGGAGAACCTCCCCACTATATCTACTGCCATCTTCTGAGAGGGAAGGTCTGGGGATATGGGGGTGTCACCCCTGGAGAAAAGAGGGGGAGGGCAGGGTGTCGCCTTCATGAAGGGCCCTGACAGGTTCATCCGGGGTCTTTTCTGTGAAGACATTTCTTTCTGCATGACACAACATCCCCACACATTCGCCGCCTTCTCACACCCTCATACCAGGGACGAATGCTCCCTGACCCCTGACCCAGGATAGCGATGAGGACCGGAAAGCGGAGAGAAAATCACAAAGACGGAAAGTGATCCCTGGCTCTCCTCGTCGTGGGGGGTCCGGGGGGCAAAGTTCTCCACTCGAGTGGAAAGATGCGTTTTCGTTCGAGGAGACATTCAACCCAGGAGAGTTTCTGGATATGCTCGCGGAGTATGATCTCTCGTGCCGAGGGGATGTACGAGAAATATATTGCACAAATAATAATTATATGTTCTCAACGATAGTACACCTATAGGACGCCGCACCCGGTGTCCCCCGGGATAATGTCGGCATGAAAATATGATCGGCAATTTTTCCTGTCTTTCCGGGGCGTGCTGCGTTCTTTGTTGGGATATATGGTGGAAGAGATGAGAATATTCAGACGGGGTGTACTCTCCCTGCTGCTTTTACTCGTGATAATATGCAGCCCCATTGTCACAGCACTCGATATGCAGCCAGCAGAGGAAACATGTACGACCGCAACAGATGCACTCTCCCCAGAGAAGGAGTACGACCCTGAAGACTACACACTTGTCAGGATGGTTGCACCGGATCTCAACACCGCCGACAGTGCACCGGATCAGGGGCTTGACCCTGTGACCCTCGAAAATGAGAGTAGAGCACTCCTTGAAACGTTTGTCCGGGAATTTGGGGAGACACTTCCTCCAGGCTATCTGGGAATGGCGGGTGTCACCCCTCCAGAAGATGCAAAAGTGGGAGCATACATCTTCAGAGTACTCCCGACCGGGGAGACCATCCAATACACCGGACTCTGCGGGAAAGCGTGTCTGGATTATTCTGATCTCCTGACACGTGCAGAAGAATGGAAAGAATCCGAGTTGATCGCAGAAACAAATGAACTAACAGCGACAGGATCAAATCCCAGTCCCATCGCTTCCGTCACTCTGGAATGCAGTTATGACCGCCAGGAGTATGGAGAAGACTATGGGTATGCAAAGATCAAAAGCACATATTTCTGGGACAATGTAGAGACCGACCGTTACAATGACTATTTCTATGTGAAAACCTATGCCCAGACTGACCCTGGTGTGAATTGTTTCCAGGGGAGCGTTTTTCGCAATCATATCTTTGAGATCTCACACGACTGGGTGCACAATGGGTATCCAGGATGCGAACACCTCCCCTATGCCGATATCACAGATTATTCTCCTGGACAGACACCAGGATACACGACGGTTACGGCGTGTTTAAGTTCGAGCACAGGCGGGCTCGGGACATCTATGAGCTGGAGCACTGAAGTTCCTGATTATCGAGTCGACGATGATAGTCATCACTCACTTGACCTCGCAAAGTGGGACGAAGTCTTCAATTATGACGCAGCCTGTTCACAGAGGCAATTTGTGTTCCGTCCTGGTTCTACTGCGACCTGTCTCCAGTCCCTTTCCCGTGACGGGAGTATTTACACCATCTGTCGTGTGGAGATGGACTGCCACAGGGGATGGCTCTACGACGGATTGCTCTTTGATATAATGGGACCCATTGATGCCGGACCCCTGGCGTACAATCTCTATGCCCGCTGGGAGGATGGATGGACGACTTAATTCCCTTTTTTTTGTGGGAAATGAATGAATGTGCCCTGTTCACCCATTATGGGTGTGAACATGATTTTCCCGCCTCCCCCCCCCCTCATATGTACCCGGGGGGGGGCGGCGAGCCCCCCGTCAAAGAGAACTCATCTGGAAGGCCTCTACAATACCGATTTCAGGGACATTTCCCAGATCTCATGGGGGCGTGAGCATTGAGACGGAAAAAATCTGAGTTCCTCGCCCTGATCATGCTGCTGCTGATCGGGGTGGTGGGCATCGTTGCCGTCACGGTGCCCGGGTTGGCCGATCGCGATTCCCCTCCTGGAGAGGAGGCACCAGTTGCAACGACTCCTCTTCCCCCTCCCCCTCCTCCGCCCGGATATCACCCTGAGGAGTTCACTCTCGTAAAATACGTCGAAGAAGAAGGGACTGAAGGCATACCAGACACAGGGCTGGACCCATCCGCGCTTGAAGAGGAGAGCAGGGCACTCCTGGAAACCTTTACTGAAAAATTCGGGGAGAGGACCGCGCCACGCTACTTTGGTCTTGCAGGTATCACGCCACCTGAGGACACAAAGATTGGAGCATATCTCTTCAGGGTGCTCCCGACCGGGGAGACGATACAGTACATCGGGCTCTGCGGGAGGGGGTGCCAGGACTATTCAAGAGTCATTGCACGTGCAGACGAGTGGAAAGAGACTCTCTTGATCCCGCGGACAGACGGCACCCTGACGATGGGATCCAATCCGCAGCCCATCGCCACCGTCACCATGGACTGTGAGTATACCAGAATGGGATATGGGGAAGATTATGGGTATGCCAGGACCACGAGCACCTTCTCCTGGGACTGCGAGGAGAATGATCGGTTCAACGACTATTTCTTCGTCAGGACGATGGTCGTCGTCGATCCCGGCATACACCGCTCCTCAGGGGGCGTCTTCCACAATCATGTCTTCGAGATCTCGCACGACTGGATGCACTGCGATTCTCCTGGTTCTGGACCCCTGCCTTATGCCTGCCTCAGTGACTATGGCCCTGGCCTGATCGCCGGACCTGCGGAGAGGGAGATCTCTCTGATGCCACGGGCGACTGGAAGTCAGGGCACGCCGCTGAGTTGGTGGACCTGCGCCGTCCCTGACGGAAACGTGTGGGACGACAGCCACCCTTCAGACGAACTGGCAAAGTGGGACCTGACTTTCGAGTACGATGCTGTGGATGCGCGGACGAATTTCACCTTTGATCCTGGCTCTACCGCGACATGCCTCCAGTCCTCCACCCGTGACGGGCGGGCCTACTCTGTCTGCCGCGTCGAGATGGACTGCCGCCAGGGCTGGTCCTATGACGGGTTCTTATTCTTCGATAAGACCGGGCCTGAGAATGCGGGTCCACTGGGGTATACGCTCTCCGCGCGGTGGGTGGGGGACCACGAGGTCCAGGAGAGATAGAGTCCTTAATTGATTTGGAGAGAGCCCCTGATCACTCCCTTCCCTCGCCTCGGTGCGGGGAGCGGGTACGTCCGAGCGTGAGAAGATCTTTGATCTTTGGGTTCTGTAGAATCAGGCATGAACCCCTGGATCACGCATACGCGATTGAACATGATCGTTGGTCTCCAGGGTGTGTGGACCTGTGCCCCTCCTTCATCCTTCAGAGCGACACCATGGGGGAACACCGCCTCATTGCCGCCCCCCCCTTGTCGTGGGGGGTCAGGGGGTGCACACCCGTCATCACGCCTCTCCATATCCTCTGTAGAAACCCTCTTGACGGTTCTCTTCGCCGGGGGGCTCGCCGCCCCCCGAACCCCCCGCACGAGGATAGGCAGAGGACGGCAACCCCCTCTTCATGGTCATTTTTTGCCTTCCCAACCCTATCGTGGTCCTGGGGGTCCGGGGGCCGCGCCCCCGGCGCGATTGTGCGGGAAAGCGATTGAGTCACCCTTGCACCGAGAAAAAGTGAAGGTCTCTACAAAGCCGGTAAATCCTCGTGATGATGCTCTCCGCCAGGGGCATGCCGCCCCCGCCCACGTGAGCGATAGCAGGATAGTCAGAGGACGGCATCCCGACTTTTCAAGATCGTTTATTCAGTTTTCCCGGCTCCATCGTCGGCCCGGGGGGTCCACGGGCAGAACCCCTGAGACTTATGGGACGGCGGGTGACATGTATTCTCTCTACACTGTAGGTGAGGGGTTCTACAGGGCTGAAAAATCTCAAATTCTCTCTTGAGATATCTCCCAGACGATAGGGCCCAGAGACTCTGCTGAGATGACTGCATGGGAGAACATGTACCGTCGTGCAAAGAGCCCCCCGGCCATGCCCGTCTCTCCTGACCACGCACCTCCTCACCGCTCGCCAGTGACATTTTTATCTTGCTGCAGGCCTATTGGGAGGTATGGTACGTCTGGACGAGAAGATGAAGGAGATCTTTGAGAAGGCCCCGGTCTATCCGCTTGCAACTGCTTCAAAGACCGGAGAACCAAATGTCGCGCCGATGAAGTCGGTCTGGCTTGTCGACGATGAGACCGTCTGGGTCGCAGACAATTTCATGAAGAAGACTCTTGCAAACCTCGAAGAGAACCCGCGGGCCGCGATCTACCTCTGGGGGCCTGAGACCGGCGGCTGTATCCAGGTGAAGGGCGACGTCGAGATCCTCACCTCAGGGCCGGAGTACGAGAAGATGCGGGCGACGGTGAAGGCGAAGTCGGAGAAGTACCCGGCAAAGTCGCTGGTCGTGATCAGGATCACCGAGGCCTATTCCTGCGCTCCTGGTGCCGAGGCCGGGGATCTGATCGCATAATCTTTTTTTGGGCTTTGTAGAATCCTCTGTATAGTTTTCTTTGACCGCCCGCGACGAAGATAGCCGAGGGGCGGCGGATTGTACCCGGTCCCCCCCGATTCTTCAGTCTTGAAAAGAGAGAGCAAACGACGAGAAATGTTCATCCCGTATGCGTGAACCAAGGGTTCATGCCCCATTCTACAAAGCCCAGTTTTCGATCACCCGCGAGGCGAGGGGTCGCATACCATCTTCACCATCACCGCTCTGCCTTCCCGCTCCTCTCGCCATCGGGGGGTCCGAGGGCGCACCCCCCGATGCGGTGGGGTAAAAAGGCATGAATGCATGGGTGCGTAACGAAAAAGGGAGGAACTCCCCACCATATCTCCTGCCATCTTCTGGGGGGGAGGTCACGAGTGTTTTGGGATGGCCTCTCGGTCATTTTCTCTCCTGCACCCTGTCACCTTGAGTGCGGTGGCGTTCGTCCAGAGCACGCAGGATTATGTCTGAGAGAGATTCACCGATCGCCGTCGCACGGGGTTTGGTACCTGGTGAGGCAGACTCCTCTCCTGTATCTTCCGCGGGGAGGCCATGAGAGACTGAGGAGACAGGCGCCGGTCTTCTCTTTTCAAGGGTCATTCTACCCCGCCGGTCATCTGGTGATCGCGCCGCTGGGTCATTACCCTCCCTCTGATACCACAATATATATGATATTCTATTTGCCCCATCTGGCGTTCATAGTATTCTTATCGATTATCGGTCAATTTTGTAGTGTGCCGGCAAACGAAGACAAGAGAGGACAGATATCAGGAAGACTGCCCCTCCACCTCTACCACTGGTTGGAGGGGATGGTCTGCGATTCCGAACACCCGGACCGGAACTATCCAAACCTGAACCAGGCGCTCATCGGAGAACTCACAAAGGCAAAGACGCTCTCCCAGATCTCGGTGGAGATCAAGGACCTGAGACGAAGAGTCGAGGCGCTTGAGAAGGAGATGGAAGAGATCAGGTCATAAACTACGTGCTTTTTTGCTCCCTGACATCTCCGCATAGGGCGGAGCGTGCCGTGAACCTTTTCCATCCCAAGAGAGATACTCGATGCAACGCGATCATCGAGGTCCCCCCATGAACCGACAGGACATAATCTCTCTCCTCATCGGCCTCCTGCTCCTCCTCTCTCTGGGTGCGGGGTGTGCCGACACCGGCATGAACCCACCTGGAGAAGAACACCTCGAAGAGGTGGACGGCCTTGCCGCAGGGCCGGGGTCTGCCGATCTGCCAGAGGTGACGACGACTGCACCGGCAAGGGAAGAGCCTGCCTTCCAGACGATCACGCCGGTGGCCGGGACACCGACGGTGACACGGGTCTTTGAGACAAAGTTCGGGACAAAGGTCTATCAAGTCAGGGTCGAGGTGAACGGCAGCGTCTATGCAGGAGCAAAAAACATCGACAGGGCCCTGCCGCCAGGTGCGGACTGGGACGACCCCGAGGTCATGACCGCATATTACGGTGGATTCATCGACGACCCGGCGATGACGGTTTTCTTCGATGATATGGCTCGGGGACTCAGGGCGGTCAAAGAGAGTAAGGGCTTCAACGAGAACGAGTACCTTGAGTTTCTGGTCACCTTCGTCCAGCAGATCCCCTATGACCCGGCGGCGAGGCCCCTGCCGCGCTATCCGGTCGAAGTGATCTGGGAGCAGACCGGGGACTGCGACGAGAAGAGTCTTCTCCTCCTCGGTCTCCTGGCCCACGAAGGCTATGACACCGCCTTCCTCCTCTTCCCTGACGAACACCACGCGGCGGCCGGGATCGGGATCCGCACCGGCGCCACCCCCTCGTTCCGGGTCTTCAAGGGCCTGGAGACAGGGAAGTATTTCTACATTGAGAGCACGAGGCCCACCTACATCGGGCTGTACACTGATCCTTTCGAGAGTGCAGAGGTCTCTGTCGTCCCCATCGGCGAGGGCACCGGGCGTTTCACCCAGGTGAACTATATCTGCCGGATCACCGGGACATTCCAGAAGATCGAGGAGCGCCTCCCCTTCATGCATGACAGGATGAAGGAATGGGAGACCGAGATCGCAGACCTGGAGAAGCGCCTCACTGGCGGGGACTACGAATCTCGTGCGGAGTGGAACCGCGACCACGAGGCCTATCTCACCCTCATCGATGAGCACAACGACTATGTCGAGAAGTACAACACCTACCTTGAGGTCTACCACTACATCGCCGACCACCCCTATGATATCGAGGGGGTGTACCGCCACATCGACAATTCCGGGGTGGAAGATATCACCATCTGAAGACCGGACCCGGAAGAATGCGTGGATAACCCGCGGCAAAAAGGAAAAGATGCAGGAAGGTTGGGCACTGTAAAATTGGGCATGAGGGATAAGCACGTCTCAAGCGTACGGGATGAAACTTCTCGTCGTTTGGCTCTGTAAGATCAGGCATGAACTCCTGGTTCACGCATATGGGATGAATATAATCGTTGGTCTCCATGGTATGTGGACCTGTGCTCCCCCTGTAGCGCAGGACGCCACAGGGGGACCACCACCTACCTGCCGCCCCTACCTCTCTTCTGTCCGGGGGGGTCCGAGGGTGCACCCCCCGCACCCCCGCGATGACGATAGAACCTGGAAGGCAGAACGTCGATCATGCTGAAGGCATCTCTCTCATCTGTATGTCATCTTCAACGATATCTGGCTGGTTCAAATTCTCATAAAAATCCTGAGAGATTATCGTCAGGATCATTTTCATGGTAAACCCCCAGGACCTCTCTCTGGCGGGGGGCGTGCCGCCCCCCGGTGGAGACAGGGTCAGAATTTCTGGAAGGAAGCGCTTCGGTTCGAGGGAGTGTTTAGCCCCAGAGAGTTCTGGGATATGCTCCAAGAATAGGTGTGAATTTCTACAAGTCCCAATTTTCGAGCAGTCGAGAAAACTCCTGGGTCTTTGATTGACCTGCTCTTTCTGTCAAAGAGACCATCAGGAAAGTTTCTCCAGTCCAGGGAAAGGCACATGATCGGCCTGGATTTCATCAGGAATAAGACCTTTAGCCGAAATTCCTGCGACTCAGTGCATACCCCTATATATCGGGAGGTGCAGAATTATGCAGGCGATGACGTCCGCCATCAACCGCCCTATTCTGGACTGATGACGTCTATTTTCCGGCCGGACGTGCTTTGCGCCATGTGGAACACCATTACACCTCGCACTCTTCATGGGGCCTGCGGCATCTCCGGCCGACAAGGGTGATAGCACTCGCGTGATAGCACTCGCCCGTCATGACCAATCGTCGCATACACCTGCGACACACGGAGGAAAGAGAGATGCAGACCTGGATTATTGTAGGTATCGGTGGATTTATCGGAGCGGTGCTTCGGTACTTCACCAGCGGCTGGCTGCAGGGAAGCGTCGGCACATTTCCCGTCGGCACCCTCGGCGTCAATGTGATCGGGAGTTTTTTCATTGGGGTTGTCATGTATCTCTCCGAATATGGGGGCGTATTTGATATGGAGACCAGGATATTCCTGACCCTCGGCATGCTCGGGGCGTTTACGACGATGTCGACGTTCAGTTACGAGTCGTTCCGGCTCCTTGAACAGGAGGCGTTCGGGCTGTTCGCCCTCAACCTGCTTGCCACCATTACCCTGACCCTCCTTGCCGTCTGGGCAGGGAAGGTCGGGGCGGGGTATCTTGTGGAGGCTGCACTATGAAACTGGAAAAAAATGCACAGGCTGTGCTGCTCAGGATCTACATCGGTGAATCCGACCGATATGGGGGCAAACCCCTCTATCGTTATCTTGTGGAACTGTTCAGGAAAGAGGGATTTTACGGGACGACGGTCCTGCGCGGGATCACCGGGTTCGGGATGACCAGCAGGATCCACAGCCATTCAATCCTCAGGCTCTCCACCGACCTGCCGGTCGTCGTCGAGGTGGTGGACTCGCGCGAGAAGATCGAGCAGATCAAACCAACTCTCGAAGAGATCGTCAGCGGGGGACTGGTCACCGAGGAGGAGGTCACGATCTGTTTCTATCGCAGTGACGAGGAGGAGGCGTGAGGAGACGGGCGCGGAAGGGAGGCGCCGGGACGTGCCGCGCCTCTTCCTGCCCTGAGAATGTGACCCCCGCGTGGCACTCTTCTCTCTCGCCGCCTCCACGCACGCAACCGTGACGATGCTTTTCTCCCTATGAAATTATCCTGGACGTAAATGTTCTCTCGAACCGAAACACTTTTTCCAGAGATTCGGATTTGTAAAAATTCTCGCCGTTCTGGGGGCGAGTGCCCCACGTTCCCCGCCAGAGAGACCACTCAAAAAAGGTTTACTACAGACCCCAAATTCGTTTACTTTCTCTGCTCACCCCCAACCTCACGAGTGGTCAGGGGTGTTCACAACCGCCCGAGCACCGCCGTAAACTCCTCCAGGTACTCCGCTGTGCTCAGACTCCCGTCAGGGAACCGTGCCGCCGGATCCCTGCACGCGGCGATGAGTTCGTCGGAAGGCGCGAGCGTGACCGGGACGCCGGTGCGGGCCGACGCCGCCTGCATCGCCTTGCGGAACTCGCCGAGGCAGTAGGCGACGCGGTGCCGGTACGTACCGGCGGTTTTCTTGAGATACCCCTCCAGGCGTACGGTCTCGATCCGCAGGAACGACCGATGGACCGCCGGGTCAGGACAGCGCCCGAGCATGTAGCGGTACGAGGCATAAGGATACATCAGTTCGAGCTCTCGCGGCACCACCCCGCAGGTCCCGAAGACGACGACATGGACCTCTTCGGGCGGCAGGGCCTGGAAGATCACCCTGTCGAAGAGCCGGTGGCTCGGGCTGGTGCTATAGGGCTTTTTCACCGAACATGGGACAAAGACCGCCACCTCCCGTGCAGGGACCTGGTAGTGGTGGAGGATGAACTGGTAGGCCTCCTCGAATTCAGGTCTGAAGAAAGGCGGGATACCGGTGGCGATCGCCGGCGGGCGTGACCGGGCCCCCCCCGCGTCGTGCTCATCATGAGGAGGACAGTGTGGGGAGAATGAATGTGAATCGTCACCAGTTCGGGCATTACTGCTTTGCACGCCTCTATATATCTGAGAATCCCCTATTAATGGGTAGTCATGAAACTGCTCTTCGAGCTCTCAGGGGAACACCCGACCCTCCCCTTCGCCGAACTGGAATGTGCGGGCCAGGTCACCGACCGGCGGAGACGGGTGGCGGTGGCCGAGTGCCCTGTGCCGACAGCGACCAGGCGGCTGGCCCTTACTCATACAGTGATGGAATATCTCGGTGAGTGCGCACCGACCGCCGACGCCCTCGCCGCCCTCCTCGACGACCTGGCACTGGAGACCGACCGCCCCTTTGTCGCGCGGGTCAAGGTGGTCGACGGTGCCGCCGACCACCCCGACCCTCTCTCCCTCGAACGCCTGATCGGGAGCCATATCAACGGTCCGGTCTCGCTGAAGTCGCCTGAAATAGTCTTCAGGGCCCTCATCTCAGAGGACCGGTGCTTTTTCGGCCGAGTCATCTATGAAGGGCTCAGGAGCACCTATGAGGAGAGGAGCCCTATCACCAGGCCGTTCTTCCATCCCGGCGTCATGATGCCGAGGATGGCGCGGGCGATGGTGAACCTCTCGCTCGTGATGCCAGGCGAGGTGATGTACGACCCCTTCTGCGGGACCGGCGGGATGCTCGAGGAGGGGCGGCGGGTCGGCGCCAGGATCCTTGGGAGCGACGCCGACCTCTTCATGGTCAGGGGCGCAGAGCAGAACGTGCCTTCGGCCACCCTCCTCGTCGCCGACGCCACTGCCCTCCCGGTCGCCGACGCCTCGGTCGATGCCGTGGTGACCGACCTGCCGTACGGGCAGTCGGTCTGCATCAAAGCCGAGAGTCTTGACCGCCTGTACGACGGGTCGCTCACTGAACTGAGACGGGTGCTCAAAGACGGGCGTCGGGCGGTGGTCATCGCCCACCGTGACATCAGGGAGATCGCCGCCCGGCACTTCGCCGTCCTGCAATACCATGAACAGCGGGTGCACAAGAGTCTTACCAGGCGGGT
Organism: Methanofollis sp. W23; assembly: GCF_017875325.1. NCBI lineage: Archaea > Methanobacteriati > Methanobacteriota > Methanomicrobia > Methanomicrobiales > Methanomicrobiaceae > Methanofollis > Methanofollis sp. W23. Next base: position 557,155 of record NZ_JAGGMN010000001.1, read on the forward strand.
TCTGGTGCTCGAGAAGAAGGCAACAGACTGAACATCCATAAACGTTTATACAGATAGGCAGATCAAAAACGGGAAGACAGGAAATCCAATGGCATTAAACAACGGGCTGGAGATGATCGAGTGGCTGCGAAAAAATTTCAATACCATCACTCCGACGCACGCCCTTGCCCTGAAGGCAACCCGGCATCTCCGAAAATCTGAGAAGAAATATTTGTTTTCCGAGGACATCTCCCTGATGCGGACCGCAGAGGGGCGGTGGTATGAAGGGCTCATCTATGAGATGATGATCCTGGCGGCGTCGAAGTGCAAATATGTCAAGGGTATGATCAGGAAGGGGGCCGACGCTCCCTATACCAGGCATAAACTCTCCCAGCACCAGAACGGGACATTTTACTCGAATTATGGCGATATCAAGGTCAGGGGCAACGGCCAGGACCTTGCCGAGGTCGACCTCGTCCTCGTCGACCAGGAGAATACCGTCGCCTTTGCCGAGATCATCACGTCGCCCGCCGACCTCAAGGACTTCGAACAGGAGATCATCTTTAAGAAACGGCTCATCGGCTACCTGTACGGCCAGCCTCTTGTCCCGTTTATCCTTGTCTCGTCGGTGGACATCTCAAGGAACACCATCGTCCAGCGGATCATGAAGGAACCTGACTCGGTCCTGATCGTCACGCCGTCGTGCGAGGAGATCAAGAAGATGCTCAACCCGCGGGAGATCAGGTACAGGCCGAGAAAACCGATCGCCCACCAGAAATTAATCCCTCTTGCCGATGTTAGTCCGAAGCGTCCTTTCGATTATCGGGAACTCCATGACCGGCGCAGGGAACAGATGATCGCCTTGATGGACGAGGGCGCACCCTGCGAGGCACTGACAGCCCCGGACGAGATCCCGCCGATCGTCAAGAAGATCGTCTTTGGCGCCCTCCACCCGCCGGCGATCAAGTATCTTTTCGAGCGCACGAAGGTCACGATCAAGGGCGAACCTCTTACCTATGACGAGGTGATGAAGCGCTTCTCCAAAGTGATCGTCGCGGTCAACCTCCCTGAGTGCCGCCCGATCCTGTACTTCAGGAGCCGCAAAAAGAAGGAGTATTTTAAGATGGTCCCGGCCAAGGTCGGGGGGTTCAAGTACGAGAGCAGGCGCACTCCGCATATGGCAGGGTTCTTCCTCTGGCTTGAGAGCACCAGACCTACGCTTGGCACCCGCAAGACCAGGATTCTTCTTGATTACTTTGTCAGGGACGAGAAGAAAGAGGCAGTAAAAAAGAAAAGTCCTTCGAAGCGGTCGAAGCGTCCGAAGAGGACGAAGAAACGCAAGAAATAACGGTCCTGTAGAGATCCTCTCCCAGACCTCTCTGCCCCCCCCACAACACGATAGAGTCGAGGACGGCGACTCCCTCTATGGGATCGTCGGCGATGCCTTCCCGTCCTTATCTTCATCCCCGGGGCGAGCATGAAGAAAGGCCTGGGATCAGAACCTTGCTCAGAGAAACGACACAAGGGGTCGAGGGCCGCACCCCCCTCTTCATCTTCCCCTCGTCTTCAATGAAGAGACGCAAGTGAAAGATGCGGCAGAGAATAGTTCCAGAACCCTCACGACCAAAAAAAATTCATAAAAAAATTCAGGAGAAACCCCTCGCCGCTCAGACCTGACGCCGCCCGGCGATGAACTCCTCGGTCATCGCATAGGCCTCGTCGTCAGGATACTGTTCTGGTGGATGCTTCATGAAGAACGAGGACGGCGAGACTAGCACCCCGCCGGTCCCCCGTTCGAGGGCGAGTTTGCAGCACCTGATCGCGTCGATGACCACTCCGCCTGAGTTCGGGGAGTCTTCCACCGAAAGCCGGAGTTCGAGGTTCATCGGGACATCGCCGAAAAGTCGCCCCTCCATCCGCAGGAAACAGACCTTGTTGTCGTTCTGCCACGGGACATAATCGCTTGGCCCGATATGGATATTCTCATCCTCAAGAGGGTGCGGGAGGACCGACTGGACCGCCTCCGTCTTCGAGACCCTCTTTGAGGCGAGGCGTTCATGCTTGAGCATATTCAGGAAGTCGGTGTTCCCCCCGGTGTTGAGCTGGTAGGTCCGGTCCAGGACGACACCGCGCTTGGCAAAGAGATCGGCAAGCGTCCGGTGAGTGATCGTCGCCCCGAGCTGCGCCTTGACGTCGTCGCCGATGATCGGGACCCCGCGGGCCCTGAACCGCTCCGACCATTCTGGATCACTTGCGATGAAGACTGGCATATTGTTGATGAGGGCCACCCCGGCATCGAGGGCGCACCCGGCATAGAACCTGGCCGCCTCCTCTGAACCGACCGGGAGATAATTGAGGAGGATCTCCGCACCCGACGCCTTCAGTTCTGCCACGACCTCCTCCTTCGTCGCCTCAGGTTCATCGCTCAGGACAAAGGTCCGCGCCTCAGGGTAGTGCTCCATATGATCTGAACACCCGTCAAGGACCCTTCCCATCTTCACCGTCCGCCCTGTCTCCTGGATCTCAGGACAGAAGATCTTTGTGCAGTTCGGCGGAGCAAAGATCGCCTCGGCAATATCCCTGCCCACCTTGCGTCCATCGATATCGAAGGCGGCGACGACCTCGATGTCGCCCGGCGTATACCCGCCGATATCCCAGTGCATCAGCCCGATCGCGTCCAGGTCTGTACGGTTCCGATAGTACTCGATCCCCTGGATGAGGGAAGACGCACAGTTCCCGACACCGACGATGGCTATTTTTATCCGATCCATAGAACCGTCCACTAATTAGGATATCGGCCTGTGATACTTTAATGATAACGAATCGGGCCAGGACGAATGGTGACTTTTTTCCAAAAATGAAGAATGGAGTCGTCTTCCACACGGGACGTACCCCACCCGTCAGGGCACATACGGACTTTCTTCAAAGAGTTTCAGCGCAGTCGGCACGTGGCTTTTCACCTGATCATAGAAATAGCGCACATACTGCGGGTCCGAGAGATCGATCGATCCCTGGACCGTCCTCCTCAGCCACTCGGGAAGTGTCCCCTCCTCCTCGACCGAGTTCATGACCACGACCACCGTCTCGTCGACGTCTCGTCTGCTTGTCCACCTGTACGGCATACTTACCTCCCCTCTCCGGGCTATCACATGGCCCCGACATTTATATATTCCGCCTCACCCCTGCGCCCTCGAAACCCTTTAATACGGGCCAGCCAATCACCCTCCATGACCTGCTGGATTGCCGTCTCTGAAGAGAATAGATGGGAGATGATCAAGGAAAAGATGGTCTGGGCCGTCGCCCAGCGCCATGCCGACACGATCAGCAAGGTCGAACTCGGCGACCGCCTCCTTGTCTATATCCATGACCTGGACGAACCTGCCTTTCTTGGGGCCTTCGAGATCGCGTCCGAACTCTATATCAACCGTATCCCGCTTTTCCCCGGAACCAAAGAAGTCTATCCGCTCAGGGTCAAACTCAAACCGGTCACGCTCTTCCCCACCCCGGTACGGGCAGCCCCTCTTGCCGCAGCACTGGCGGGCTTCAGGAACATGGAAGACTGGCAGGACGACCTTGCTGCTCAGGCGATGCGGGCGGTCCCTGACAAAGATTACGCGCGGGTCATGGCCGCCGCCGCCGCCCAGGTTCAGAAGTAGAGGAGATAGACCAGGGACGTCGAGACCAGGGCCACGAGCGGGGTGAGGACCGCCCCGACCCGGAGGTAGTCGCGGGTGCGGTAGCCCCCGGGCCCCATCAGCAGGGCATTGACCTGGTTTGTAGGGAGAAGAAAGGAGTTGGAGGCCGAGACCCCGATGAGCAGCGCAAGTCCGGTCGGGTCAAGGCCGCTCTCTCCCGCGAGGGCGAGGGCGGGAGGGACCAGGAGGACTGTCGCCGCCGCATTGGAGAGGAAGAGCGAGAGGAAGGCGGTGAGAAGGGAGAAGCCAAGGAGGACCAGGAAGAGAGAATGCTCGGCCAGGAGCGCGGTCAGTCCGGCGGCGATCACCCCGGTGGCCCCTGACGTTTCCATCGCGATCCCGAGCGGGATCAACCCCCCGATGAGGACGATGGTCTGCCATTCGATGGCCTGGTAGGCCTCGCCGACGCTCACCACCCCTGAGAGGACCATCCCCACCGCCCCCGTAAAAAAGGAGAGCCCGATCGGCGCCCCGGTAAGAGTAAGGAGGAGCGCCCCGGCAAAACACGCCGCCGCGGCCGGGGCCCTGGACTCCCGCAGTCCCGCCTCCTCGAGCGGGGTGGCGAGCACGAACCCGGTACCCTCGGCAAGGGTCCGCAGGCGTTCCCAGCGCCCGTGCACCACGATGATGTCGCCAGATTTCAGAGGGCGGTCAGAGAACTCGTGGAACGGGCCTTCGTCACTAGAGACCAGGAGGAGCGGTTCGACCCCCAGGTTCTTTCGCAGGGTCAGTTCCCTGAGCGTCCTGCCCACCGCCCCGGCGTTCGGCCTCACCACCACCTCGGCAAACCCGGCACTGGCCTGGGAGAGTCCAAGGACGATCTGCCCCTCTCCCCTACTCACCTCCAGGCCGTAGTCATGGACGCACCTGAGAAAGTCCTCTCCTTTTCCAAGGAGTGCAAGTTCCTGCCCGGCGAGAAAGTGCGTGTAGCGCCAGGGGGCATAGAGGACGTCGCCCTCCTCGGAGAGGGCGAGGAGGTGGAGGGTGTATCCGGCGATGAACCCGGCTTCCTCGCGCGTCATCCCTACAAGCGGACTTGTCTCCGGGATGCGGCAGTAGCACACCTCGGCGGGCAGATCCCATCCCTCGACGAGGTCTTCCTGGGGCCGCGGCACCTTGCCGGCGGCAGGGCGTGGGAGGAGGTGGCGCCCGGCAAGGGCGAGGAGAACGGTCCAGGTCAGGAGGAGTGCAAGCCCAACCGGTGCCGGGGCAAAGAGCCCGAAAGGCTCGTAGCCTCCCTGGAGCATAATGTCGTTGAGGAGGATGAGCGGGGTCGACCCGACCATGGTGACCGTCCCGCCGAGGATCACCGCAAACCCGGCGGGCATCAGGAGCCGCGAGGGCGGGATCCTGGCACTCCTGGCGACCCGGAGTAGTGCAGGGAGGAAGAGCACGGCCGCTCCGATATTCTGCATCACCGACGAGACCATGCCGACGACCGCAGAGGCCGTCACGACGAGGCGCCGCTCTGAACGCCCGCCCCTGGCGATGAGGAACTGCGAGACCCGGTGCATCAGCCCGGCCCTATCGATCCCGTATCCCAGGACCATCACGCTGGCCATCGCAACGACGGCGTTGCTTGCAAACCCGGAGAAGGCCTGGGCCGGGGTGACCAGTCCGAGCCACGCAAGGGCGAGCAGGAGGAGCGCCGCGGTGACGTCGAGCCTGAACCGTTCGGTCACAAAGAGCACGACCGCCGCGAGGAGCACGCCGATGGCTGCGATCGTCCCGATGTCCAACTCTCCCAGGCCCCCTGATCGCCAGGAGATCGCCCTGCGTATTCATAAAGCCCGGGGTCTGACCGGCGTCAGGACCGCACAGATTAAAAAGCGCTGGATGACCATAGGTATACGGACAGATCCCATGGCGGAGCACAACATGGAAAACTACGAAGAGACCTATGCGGACTTCACGATCGACGTCCCCGAGTACTTCAATTTCGGCTACGACGTCGTCGATGCATGGGCCAAAAAAGATCGCAACCGCCTTGCCATGATCTGGGTTGACCAGCACGGTGAAGAGAAGAAATTCACCTACCGGGACATGGCAAATCTCTCGAACCAGGCGGCAAACATCCTGCTCAAGTACGACATCTGCAAGGGTGATCGGGTACTGATCCTCCTCCCACGAGTACCTGAATGGTGGATCTTCGTCACCGCCCTCATCAAACTCGGTGCCGTATACTGTCCATGCCCGACGCTCCTCACCCCCAAGGACCTGAAGTACCGGGTGAACGCGGGCAAGTTCAAGATGGTCATCACGAACCTGGAGCATTCCTGGAAGATCGATGAGATCTGTAAGGAGTGCCCCACGCTCAAGTATCGTTTCCTGGCGGACGGCGAGCAGGAGGGGTGGGCGAGTTTCCCGTACGAACTGATGTACCCTGCGCCGGTCCTTCACCACACGGTCTCGCTCCCGGTGAAGAAGAAGACGAAGGCGACCGACCCGATGCTCATCTACTTTACGTCGGGCACGACCGGCGAGCCCAAGATGGTGCTCCATGACCAGGCCCATCCGCTCGGCCATATCATCACTGCAAAGTACTGGCAGGACCTCACCAAGCATGATGTCCACTTCACGTTCTCTGATACCGGGTGGGCGAAGTGCGGATGGGGCAAGATCTTCGGGCAGTGGATCTGCGGGGCGGCGATCTTTGTCCATGATATCCATGGCAAGTTCTCCGCGACCGAACTCCTCCCGCTCATGGAGAAGTACGAGGTCAGCACCTTCTGTGCGCCCCCGACGGTCTACCGGATGCTCATCCTTGCCGACCTGAAGAAGTACGACCTGCGCGAGTTGCGCCACTGCACCAGCGCGGGTGAGCCTCTCAACCCTGAGGTGATCAGGATCTGGCAGGAAGGGACCGGGATCACCATCAGGGAGGGCTACGGACAGAGCGAGACGGTCTGTGCCATCGCCACGTTCCCGTGCCTGGAACCGAAGCTCGGGTCGATGGGGCGCCCGTCGCCAGGGTGGCATGTCGAGGTCCATGACGAAGAGGGGCACCCGCTCGGCGCCTATGAGGAGGGGCGGATCGCGATCTCGCTTGACCCAAGGCCGGTCGGGCTGATCGTGGAGTACCTCGACAACCCTGAGGCCAATGCCGAGTCGTTCCAGAACGGGTTTTATTATACCGGCGACCGGGCGTATTACGACGACGACGGCTACTACTGGTTCGTGGGCCGTAACGACGACGTGATCAAGAGTTCGGGCTACCGGATCGGACCTTTCGAGGTCGAGTCGGCGCTCATGGAGCACCCGGCGGTCAAGGAGTGTGCCGTCGTCGGGTCTCCGGACCTCATCCGCGGGATGATCGTCAAGGCGTTTGTCATTCTCAACGAGGGGTTCGAGTCGTCTGACGTCCTTGTCAAGGAGCTCCAGCGGCATGTCAAGAAGACGACCGCCCCGTACAAATACCCGCGGGCGATCGAGTTCGTCGACGACCTCCCCAAGACCATCTCGGGCAAGATCAAGCGCAAGGAACTGAAGATGCTTGAGATGGAACGTTACGAGAAGAACCACAACCACGACCAGGACGAGTAAGCCTGGACCTGGGTTTTTTCTTTTCTTTTTTCTTATTCTGGAGAGAGCAGATCATCGTGATGGCCTCGCCTTCTTACGCCAGCGGACCCCGCGGATGAGATGAGGATACTGCATGAAGAGAGTGGTGCCGTCCCCAACCTGATCCTGTCGCGGCGCCCCCCCGACAGAGGGAGAGCGCGAAATAATTTTTTTCATCCATTTGCTGGACCTCATGATCTGATCGACGTGCCTTCCTCTATCACCCGCGCCGGGGGCGCGGCCCCCGGACCCCTGGGGATGAAGATAGGGCCGGGGAGGCATCGCCGACGATCCCGTAGAGGGAGTCGCCGTCCTCGGCCAATCGTGTAGCAGGGGGTCCGGGGGTGCACCCCCCCCGCCACAGAGAGACACCACAAAAATTTGACTGAGTAATCTGAGGACAATTCTGATCACCCCACGCTCCCCACCCGGTCTTCTCTCCAGGGGAACGAGCGCCAGCACGGGATCAAAACAGTCGCTCTGGCACATCTACGAGCGTTTTTCCAGACCCCATACATCGCATACTATATCAACCGTTCCTCCCAATGGTATAGCGTTATGCACGACGCCGAGCATACATACCAAACCTACGAGGACGTCTATGCCTCCTACCATCAGGAGGTGCCGGAGTACTTCAACTTCGGCTTTGACGTCGTCGACATGTGGGCAGAGAAAGACCGCAACAGACTTGCGATGATCTGGACCGACCAGGAAGAGCATGAGAAGTACTACACCTTCCGCCACCTGATGAACCTCTCGAACCAGGCGGCCAACATGCTCCTCAAGTACGGTATTAACAAGGGCGACCGGGTCATCCTCATGCTTCACCGCGTTCCAGAGTGGTGGATCTTCGCGATTGCGGCCATTAAGCTCGGCGCCATATTTTGCCCCTGTCCGACGATGCTGACCCCCAAGGACCTGGAGTACCGGGTCAATGCCGGCAAGTTCAAGATGGTCATCACCGACACCGAGAACGCATGGAAGGTCGAGGAGATCTGTGCCAAGTGCCCTTCGCTTGTCTCTCGCTTCCTGGTGGATGGGGAGATGGCCGGATGGGTCAGTTACCCCATCGAACTCACCTACCCGGCCCCGGCCTCGACCACCCTTGTCCAGCTCCCTGGCATGAAGAGGACGAGGTCGACCGACCCGATGCTCATCTTCTTCACGTCGGGCACGACCGGCGAGCCCAAGATGGTGCTCCACAACCAGGCCTACCCGATCGGCCACATCATCACCGGGAAGTTCTGGCTCGACATCAAGCCAAACGACCTTCACTTCACCCTCGCCGACACCGGGTGGGGCAAGTGCGCCTGGGGCAAGTTCTTCGGGCCCTGGATGCAGGGGGCCTGCACCCTCATCTTCGACATCCGCGGCAAGTTCAAGGCGACCGAACTCCTGCCGGTCCTTGAGAGATATGAGGTGACCAGTTTCTGCGCCCCGCCGACGGTCTACCGGATGCTCATCCTTGCCGACCTCGAAAAGTTCGACCTCTCGCAGCTCCACCACTGCGCCAGCGCCGGCGAGCCCCTCAACCCCGAGGTGATCAGGGCATGGAAGAAGGGGACCGGAGAGACGATCTACGAGGGCTATGGCCAGACCGAGACGGTGCTCTGTATCGGGACGTTCCCCTCTATGGAACCGAAGTTCGGGTCGATGGGTAGGCCTTCGCCAGGGTGGCAGGTCGAACTCCATGACGACGACGGCACCCCTGTCCCTGTCGGCGAGGAGGGGCGGATCGCGATCAAGGCCGACCCCAGGCCTCCTGGCATGTTCATGGAGTACCTTGCGAACCCTGATGCGAATGAGGAATCCTTCGAGGACGGGTGGTATTACAGCGGGGACAAGGCCTACATGGACGAAGACGGCTATTTCTGGTTCGTGGGCCGTAACGACGACGTGATCAAGAGTTCGGGCTACCGGATTGGTCCCTTCGAGGTCGAGTCGGCGCTCATGGAGCATCCCTCGGTCCAGGAATGTGCCGTGGTGGGATCGCCCGACATAATCCGGGGGATGATCGTCAAGGCGTTTGTCGTCCTGGCGCCGGGCTTCGAGCCCTCGGACGCCCTTATCAAGGAACTCCAGAAGTTCGTGAAGCGGACGACCGCCCCGTACAAATACCCGCGGGCGGTCGAGTTCGTCGAGGATCTTCCAAAGACTATCTCAGGCAAGATCAAGCGGAATGTCCTGCGCGACCTCGAGATGAAGCGGCACAACAATCACGGCGACGACCAGGAGTGAGGAGGGGCGGGGGCAAGTGTCCCCTCTCTCTGCGTGCTTTTTTTGCTTTTTTTGGTTCTGGAGAAAATCTCACTTGTCGCAGGGAGAATGTGTGTCACCCGCCTTCCTACAGTCTTTCGCCGGGGGCGCGGCCCCAGAACCCCAGGGACCGCGATGAGAACAGGAAGGCAGAATAGATGACCATGATGGAGGGGTTGCCGTCCTCGACCTATCGTGTGGGCGGGGGGTTCGGGGGGCAGCACGCCCCCCGCCAGAGAGATTCATCACGAGGATTTCTACAGAGTTCTTTTTTCGGCTTTGTAGAAAATCTCAGGTTTTTTGGTTTGAGTATGATTCAACCGCCTTCCCTCAATCTTCTCGCCGGGGGCCCTGCCCCCGGACCCCTGGAATTAAGATAGAGCGGGGAAGGCATATTCGAAATCCTTGAAGGGGAAGTGCCGTCCACAACCAATCGTGACGCATTGGTGACCAGGGGGCGTGCCGCCCCCCGCCCGAACAAATCTCAGACCCGCCATCGCCCCCACGTCCCGCCCTCCTTCTCAGGCATATCCTATATCTCTCTCTGGAGGCAACTGCACCTGATCGGTCGAGATAGAGGAACAGCGAGATGCACACCCTGAGACGCTACGGCGAGAGCCCGTTTTCCATCGCGGTCGTCCACGGCGGCCCGGGCGCGGCCGGAGAGATGGCGCCGGTTGCCCGTGAACTTTCGTCTGTGGGTGGCGTCCTTGAACCGTTCCAGACGGCGACCACCCTTGAAGGCCAGGTCGAGGAACTGAAGAATGTTCTGGAGAGCGAAGGGGATCCTCCGGTCACCCTCATCGGTTTTTCGTGGGGGGCATGGCTTGCATGGATCGTGGCCGCCCGGTATCCTTCGGTCGTGAAAAAACTCATTCTCATCGGGAGCGGCCCGTTTGAAGAGAAGTGTGCCGGGGAGATTATGAGGACCAGACTCGAAAGACTCGGGGACGACGAGAGAGAAGAAGTCCTCTCCCTGATGAAAGTCCTGAGCGGTCCGGCCGTGGGGAACCGTGACACCGCTCTGGCCAGGTTCGGGTCCCTCCTCGCCAGGGCGGACGCCTATGACCCCCTGGCCCATGACGAGGAGGTCGCGGAGTGCCGGTATGAGGTCTATCAGCACGTCTGGAATGAGGCCGATGCGTTGAGGAGCAGCGGGGAACTGCTGGCATCAGGGGAGCAGATCAAATGTCGGGTCGTCGTGGTCCATGGTGCGTATGACCCGCACCCCTTTGCAGGAACACACCTCCCCCTCTCCAGGGTTCTCAGAGACGTTCGGTTCATCCTGTTGGAGAAATGTGGCCACCGCCCCTGGACCGAGCGGCACGCAAAAGAGCGATGTTATGATCTCTTGAAAAACGAGGTTCTGGAGTGAGTGAACCATCGTCCTGTTGGGGCAGCATCTCTGATCGACGTGCCTTCCCAAACCCTTCTCTCGGAGGCGTTGCTCCCGAGATCTGTGGGGTGAAGATAGGGATGGGAAGGCAGAGAAAGAAATCGTGATGGAGGTCTTGTTGTCCCTGGCTCTCTTTTCACGAGATTATGGGATACTTTATCATGGCCAGGGTGTTCTATTGCCTGGGCCCTGTAGAATTGAACATGAACCCTGCGTGGGTTCAAGCATACGGGATGAAAATGATCTGAATCTCTGGCGCGTGCATCGAGCCTTGCTCCCCCTTCGAAGCAGGACACCCGGCGGGATCACCACTTCCTTACCGCCCCCAAACCCCTTCGGAATGGCGATTGGGTTGGAAAGGCAGCAAGAAGCCATGAAGAGAGGCTGCGATCCCCTGCCACTCTTCATCAGCGGGAGGTTTCGGGGGCAGTAAGCTCCCCGGTGGAGGATAAGGTCCAGAATCCCTGGAAGGAAAGCCTTCAGTTCAAGACGATGGTCGGGTCTCAGGGAGTTTTGGGATATGCTCATAGTAATTGAGCATGAACCTGCGGTTCAAGCATACGCGATGAAAATTGCTTTGATCACAGGGAGGGATCACCCAATCGCCGTCCCTCGGCTATCTTCTCTCTGTCGGGGGTTCCGGGAGGCACGGCCCCCGTCACAAACATGAGGGAAGGCGTTGGATCTGGTTCACCGGGGGGTGAGGTGAGTGATGAAAAAGTGATTTTGTAGAATCGGGCATGAACTCGGGGTTCAAGCATACGGGATGAAAATTCTTGTTGGTCTCTAGTGAGTGGAATCCTTATTCCCTCTTCGGAGCAGGACACCGCATAGGATCATTACGTCATTGCCGCCCCTGCCTATCCTCGCCGTGGGGGGTCCGGGGGCACTCGCCCCCCGGTGGCGAGATTGCGGTGAAGAGTCGCGACGAGGGCGGCACGTCTGATCGACCTGCCTTCGCGCACCCTCCTGCCTGGGGTGAGTGCCGCCCGGACCCCCAGGACCACGATGGGGCTGGGGGACCGAGCCCCCCGTCGAAGAGAGCCATCAAGAGGGGTTCTACAGAGCCGAAAAAGGATGTTTTCTACAGGTCTTTGGCCGGGTACATTTTATTGGGCGACCTTTTGATTCTGACTTCCCACTTATTCGTCGCCAGACTCGTTCACTCACTCGCTCCCGTACTGATTGAGCACATGGATCAGCGCGGCGAAGCCCTCCATCTCCATCAGCAGGACATCGTCCCTGCGCATCCCCATCGAGGTCTCGGCATCGGCGGTGAGCATCTCGGGACCGCGGACGACCGTGCGGGCAACGCCGTCGCGGGAGAGCACTTTTGTGGCTTCCCGGTCATGGACAAAGGCACGCCCAGGGATGATCACCGCCTCGTCGAGCGTGGAAGGGTCGAGGGCTGCAAGGTCGTCGCGGGTGATGAGACAGGCGATCTCCTTGGGCGCGGCCACCACCCGGCACCCCCCGCCGCAGGCGTCGAGCACCTGCTGGATGTACGGCGTGGCGATGCTCCCGCTGACCACCGTCGCCCGCCGCCGCACTCTCGGGAGTCTGGCCAGGAGGCCGGGTTCTTTGAGGATGGCGAAGGGGGACCCGATCTCAGGGTCCCAGAGGGGCGTGCCGCTGATCTTGAGGGAATGAGAGGCGGCCAATGCGGTGACCCTCTCCCTGAAAGCCTCCACGCTCTCGACCTCCTGCCCCTCGATGACCGGGGCGTTCCCAAGGATCAACCCCTGCTCGGTGGTGTTTGCAAACCGCATCAGGATCAGCCCCTTCGCCCCCGCGTCCTCCAGCCACGCACACGTCTCCTCGAGTTTCTCGCCGTCGTTGACGCCCGGGATCACCAACGCCGCCGCATAGACATCGATCTCCTCGCAGAGCCTGCGCATCACCGCAAGCGAAGCCTCGGGCGTAGGATCGTGCATATAGCGCCGGCGGAGTTCGGGGTCGGCCGAGAAGATGGTGTACGAGACCTCGGTAAGACCGTTCTCGATGAGCATATCGGCGATGCCGGGGTCGTCAAACCCCTTCCCGCTCGTATATCCGATATGGAGCGGGGCCTCCATGCTCCCGAGCAGTTCGACCAGGTCGGTGAATTCAGGGTAACAACTCGGGTCGCCGCCGCCGCTGATCGTGATGCGGCTGATCTCGCCGGAGAGCATCTGGAGGTTGGCAAGGATATCATCTGCAACCGTGGAGAGGGGTTTGAACCCGCGGTACTGCTCCTTCACCCCGCGGGTGCAGTAGTCGCAGCCCACCTTGAAGGGGGGACAGTACTGGCATCCGAAGGGTGCGACGTCGCCGACGTGCTTGAAATAACAGTACTCGCAAAACCCCCGGCAATCGACACCGGGCCGGCCCCCGATATCCACGGTCAACTGAGCCATCTGCTAATTCTTTCTGTTATGCAAGGTTAAATGCTCTGGGATCGCCGTGCGCCTGAAGAATAAAAGAGGTCGTCCCGGTTCTGTAGAATCAGGCATGAACCCTGGACTCAGGCATACAGGGAGCATATCCCACAACTCTCTTGGGGAGATGGTTTTGAGAGAGGCTTGAAGAGGGGGACCAGGCCGTGGCAGGTCACCTGAACCGCTTCCGGCCAAAGGCGATCCCGATGCCGAGGAGGGCGATCAGGAGGACCGTCAGATACCCGAGCACCGCCGGCAGTTTTCCGGCAGGTTCGGCAGGATCTTTTGAGGAGTCTTCCCAGACCCCGATCTCTTTGACGGCGGCGGCACCCCCTGGATTTTTCACCTCGCCCTCGCTGCTCTTCGGGGCCATCGTCTGTATCTCGATCATCTCCTCGCAGGGACCGACACGCTTCGACGGGCCTGACCAGTCGCTGCTCCCGCCGCCGTCATGCGACCTCCCCGGCCGTGCGTTCGCACCGACGGCGATCTCTTCCTGGTCGAAGGCAAAGACTGCCCCGTCCCTGCCGGCGCCGCAGAGCGTGACGATGTAGATCCCTTCAGTCAGACCGGAGAGTGCCGACGCCGGGACGGTGACCTCCTGCCCCTCGCCGACACCAGAGGTCCCGTAGCCCGCGGAGACCGGGAGGACCGCACCAGAGTCGCCGCCCCCCTTCGCGGCACCATCGGCACGCAATGTACACCTGACCGGACGCTCCTCCACGCCATCTCCGGGCACCTTCTGGATGAGGAAATCGATGAGAGAGACCGGGAAAACTCGAGGATGATCGATCATCGCCATGATAGTCTTGCAGTCAACCCTCATCTCGGCTTCATAGGAGGTATCTTTTCTGAAGATGAAGTACACCATCCCATCAAGAGATTCCCCGTCTTCAAAACCGAGGGTGACATTACCCCCGGCATAGGTCGCAGGAACGTCTCCGCCATTCCAGGTCATCGCACGGTCCTGGTCCATGACAAATACCGGCGTCATACCCAGGACCTCCATGGCACACGTCTCCTGGTCGTACCTGAAGGCGCACCAGAGGTACTCGCCTGGCGGGGGGAGAGTCCCGGGGTGTGCCTCTCCCATGGCACGTGCCCGCGCTGGGTCGACCGAAAATCTGCCGAGGTCGACGCGGGTGTTCGCCATGGTCGCGGCAGAGTCGCAGGGGTCATACCCGGTCCCGTTGAACTCTCCCCAGGATATGTACTCGCCGGACCTCGGGTTTATGTAGACGATCCCTCTGGGAGCGTACAGGTACATCGTATCGGTGCCTGCGAAGAGGGCTTCATATGTGGGTGTGCCCTGAACCTCCGGCGGAATTCTCATCAGGACGACGTTCCCGGTCTTTCCTGGTATCGCCGTTGAAACCGACGGGACCACCGACCTTCTGTAGACCGGATAGGTCTGCACTCCGGTCCAGTCGACCCCTGGAACGCTGCGGGTCGTGACCGTATATCTCTCCCCTCTGATGGTGGCGTCAGGAAAATCCCTGGAGACAGCCCTGACCGCTGGACAGGCGAGCACCTTCTGGTCATCCCCGGTGGTGCTGTCCAGCATGGTCCTGGTGACTGCAGGGTCGATGAGGTCGAGGAACGAGACCTCTGAAACTTCGAGTCCGTTGCATTCCAGGGGCTCGGAACACGTGATAAGCACCACAGGGTCGGCGGCCAGGGCCGCCGGCACGGTCCAGAAGAGCAGAGCGAGTAGAAATAGGGCCTGCCTGTACCGTATAAATGATTTCATTCTCCCCCCTCAGGTGTACGACAGGAGACGGTTATAGTATATAACTATTTGCTGCCGCCGGAGATCTCCAAAAAGAATAAATACATTTTATGGTGTTGTAGAACTCCTCGCCAATTCTCGGTGCAGGCGTGACACGACCGTCGGTCATCATGCCTCCGCAAAAACCGCCCACACCCTGGATGCGGGGGACCCGCCCCTCCTGCACACTCATCCAGGGAAAGAGTACACCACGGTCAGGTCGCCCCGCCTCTCGTCGACCTGCACCTTCGAGAGCATACACGGCCTCTGGAACCCTTCGGCCAGGATACAGGCGACAAGGCTGCAGAACGGGCACCCGACCATGGTGCAGCACTTCGGGGACTCGGCACGTACGGCGGTGCAGCAGGAGAGCAGTCTGAACTTCTCCAGGGTCACGACGACCGCCTCGCCGCTCCGTTCCGCGACGGTGTGTTCGGCCACCTCCAGGACGTCTGAGCAGACCTCCTGGACGCAGGTGAGGAGGTCCTGCTCGTCGGTCGGGACCATGAGGCGTGCCTCCCGCTTCAACTGCTCAAGGAGTGGGAGCCCCATCGGGACAAAGACCAGTCCCTCAGATCCGTCGTCGGTGGCAAACGAGAAATCGTCCCTGACCGGTACGCCATGATATGACCCCGCCGGGATGAACTGGAGAGGAGGACGGGTCGTCTCGCGGGGAAGATAGACCCCGTCCCCCATCAGCCCGAGGTCTGAGGCCACCCTGCTGAGGTTGATGGTGCCGGCGGCAGGGAGGGCACCGACATATCTGGGGTCGAAAGGCTCGCCTTTTGAGAGCGTGAGGAGGAAGACCCCGCCGATAAACGAGGTGATCCCGCTCAGGACCAGTGTCGCGCTGGTCAGGTCGCCCCGGTCACTGAGAGAGGCGATGACCAGCACCAGGGCGGCAGCCGCGATCAGCACCGCCCCTGCCAGGAAATAATCGTTGTAGCCGTCTTCTTTCATGATCCGATCTCCAGTCTGGATCTCATCTGGCGTTCGAGAAGCCATACCAGGAAAAATGCCAGGAGCACCATCCCGCCCCCTGCAAGCAGTGCAGGGCCGACCTTTCCCAGGGCGGCGATCAGCGCCCCGGCCCCCAGGATGCACCCCGCCCCCACGCCCACCTCGCCGACTCCTGGCGTCGACGGGGCCTGGGCGAGGGCGCCCGCCGCCGCCCAACACACCAGGACCTGGAGGAGGACGGCACCTCCCCATGACGCCTCCGCCGTGACCAGCACCAATGGTTCGCCGCCGCAGAAGAGCAGGAGCCAGCCGTCAGGCCCCCAGTCCCGCGCCAGGCGGAGGACCCCGAGATAAAGGAGCGAGAAGACCAGGGTCTCAGGCACGAGCCCAGAGAGAAGCCCGATCCCCAGGGCAAGGGGGACCGGGAGGAAGAGGACCGGCCTCACCGGATCACCTCTGCTCCTTTGAGAGGGGGGGTTCTTCCGGCGACCCCGGCCCACCCGTGTCCGTTCTGTTTCCAGAGGTCCACCTGGACCCCGACATATTCTGCGATATAGACGACAAACTCGAGGTGACTCTGGTCGCCGCCGTCCTTGCAGGAAAATAGTTCGATATGGTGCGGTCTGAGTCGCCATACCGCCTGTGCCACCTGCCGCTCATAGACTGTCTGCTCCCGTCCCCTGAGCACCGACCCATAGGCCGCCGCCAGTCTCTCGCGATAGGCGGGGGCGGCACCATGACCGTTTCCATTCCCATTCCCTGAACGGTGCATGATGGCGTTCAGGTCGGCCCTGAGGGAGGGAGGCGTGCGGGCACGGTAAAAATGCGCTTCTTCTGTCGCTTTGCCCGCACTCCTGGCAAGCGCCTGCATGGCCCGTGCATAATCGGCTTCAAGGGGCAGATAGACCAGGAGGTTTGGGCCCCTCACCGCCATCAGGGAGGCGCGGCCATGTCTCTCCACCGAGGCCGCGATCGCACCCCGCACCGCCTCTTTCATGGCGGCCTGGGCACGGGAGCTGGCACCTTTCCTGGGGAGGTCGACAAAGATGAGTGGAGGGCGGGCCTCTTCGTCGGCATAGACCCTGACATAGAGAGACCCCTGTTTTGCTGAGATCTTCCAGTCGATCGTGCGTATGTCGTCGCCGGTCCCAAACTTCCTGAAAGAACGGACCGTCTCCCCGGTGTTTGCGAGGGAAGGGCGGGAGACAGGCCTGGCGTCGCGCCGCCCCCCTTCCCTGGAGAGAAACCGACGCTCCTGACGCACCTCCAGGGTGGGGAGGCGTACCTCTTCTCCTTTGAAGGTCGCGGCCCTGGGGAAAAAGGGGTCATGGATCCTGAGCGCGACCCCCCTGAAGAAGACCTCCCCCTCGGTCGGGACGGTCATCGAGTAGGAGATAACGCCCTCCTCAGTCAACGGCCCGAGACAGGTGATAGAGGGCGATCCCCTCACCACCTCCACCCCGGCAGGGGGGAGGTCCTCGACCTCGACCTGGCAGCCGCGGGGAAATGTGCCGTTGACCCGCACCTGCACGCCGACCGTTGCGTCCTGTCTCACCACCGCCGCATCCACCGTCCTCGTAGTCTCCAGACTGCCGGCGACCATGGCAAACCTGCGAGAGGTCGCAGCATACCTGACCAGAAGAAATGTCCCGACGGCGCACGCTCCAAGGGCGGCGGCGCGGCTCTCTGCCAGGAGCGAGAGTCCTGCAAGTATCCCGAGAACCCCCAGACCCCCGTAGGTACTGCTCCCGACAGACACCTATCGCACCTCGACGGCGGCAAGGATCTCGTCGGTGATCTCGTGGGCGGTCACGCCCCCGAGGTCGGCCTCGCGCCTCATGATGAGACGGTGGGGAAGGGCAAGACGCGCAGCGCACTTGATGTCGTCAGGGACCACATAGGCCCGGCCGTCCAGGGCGGCAAGGGCCTTGCCTCCCCGCACCAGGGCGATGGACGCCCTCGGGCTTGCGCCAAGCCAGATGTCAGGGTGGTTCCTGGTGGCAAGGACGATGTCCCTGATATACTGGAGGACCGGGTCTTCCATCCCGACCGCCCTGACGACCCTGACAAACCGCACAATCCGGGCGGGGGAGAGCACCGGGGTGACCCTGGTGCTGAACGTCTCCCAGTCAAGAAAACCGGTGCTCTCCCGCCTGATGATCTCGAGTTCTCCCTCGGCGTCCAGATAGTCGAGCCTTGCACTGAACATAAACCTGTCTTTCTGCGCCTCGATGAGGGGGAAAGTTCCTTCGAACTCGTACGGGTTCTGGGTCGCGACCACAAAGAAGGGGCTTGCAAAACGGTGCAGCGTACCGTCGATCGTGGCCTGCCGTTCACTCATCGCCTCGATAAAAGCGCTCTGCGTCCGCGGGCTGACCCGGTTCATCTCATCGATCAGGACAAAATTCGAGAAGATCGGACCCTCTCTCAGGACAAAGTCCCTGCGTTCAGGGTCATAGACCCGCACCCCGATGATGTCGGCTGGCTGCATATCGACCGCACACTGGACCCGGCTGAACTCGCATCCGGAGAGGAGGGCGATCGTCTTTGCAATGACGGTCTTGGCCGTGCCCGGTACGCCTTCGAGGAGGATATGCCCCTCACAGAGCATCCCCATATAGATCATCCTGATGAGAGGTTCGTTTCCGACCACGAACCGGCCCATGCTCTCGGTCATGTTCTGATAGGTCTCAGCGATGACATCCAGTTCTGTTGCGACATGATCAGGTTCCATGTACCCACCCTCTCCTGTATTTCCTTCTCCAGAGGAACGCCGCGGCGAAGAGAACCGCCGCAAGCAGACCGGCCTGGACCATCGGTGCATCCCTGAAACCGGCAAGAACCGCGTGGTCCTCGGTCGCCGTCGAGACCGCACCGTCTATGAGGAGCGTCCCGCGATATGCCATGAGGTTCTCGACAAAGCCCCTGTTCTCGCCGAGCACCTGCCCCTCCTGCATGGCATTGATGAGAAGGCTCTGGTCCGCGCAGACGATCACCTCCCCCCCGCCGATCTCTTCTCGTGCAAGGAACGAATATGTCCCTGACGGTTCGCCGGTCTCCATCCTCCCGTCGCCGTCCTGGTCCTCCCAGGTGAAGACCCCGGAGACCAGGAGTGCATTGCCGCCGGTCACATGGGCCGGGCGGTTGAAGGTGACGCTCTCCACGTCGGCGAGAAGCAGGTGGTCGGCGGCAGGGTGGGCGGACGGGAAGAAGGGAGAGGCATAGGCGGAGTCGAGAGAGGAGACGGTGCCAGGGACGACTCTCATCAGCGCCCCAAGACTCTGGAGCATGACATTGGAGGTTCCCCCCTCGTCTATGATGACGACTGTGTTGCCCCTTTCAAGGAATGCACGATATGCGCCGAACCCCCCCTCTTCCGGCATCCCGACCGGAGCGACGACGAGAAGAAGGGAGTCTTCATACCCCGTGAGGAGGCCAGGGTCGGCGATCACCTCCCCGCCCCTCTCGTGCACGGTCTCGAAGAAGATCGAGATCCCGTTCCAGCCGCGGTTTGAAACCCCGTAGTCCTCACCGGTCGTCGAGAAATGGACGGAGAGGGCGACCGTCACCACGAGGAGGAGGGTCGCCGCCACTCCCCAGGCACGGTTAATCATCATCCCCCCCTGTGCCAGAGGCGCGGGTATACAACCGGCGCAGGTGTTCTGTCTGCTCGTACGAGGGTTCATGCCGACCATATCTCACCTTTTCATACCCATGGATGAATCCTGAGAGGGCTGGGGGCGCCCCCGCCGCCGCAATCCCGAGCACCTCGCGCGGGGTGAGGGCGGTATAATTCCCGACCCCCAGGGCGGTCCCGATCCTGGCGGCAAGGGCGAGGTACAGGAGGCGGACCGCATCGCTGTAACGTCCCGCGGCGATGAAAACGGCATACTGCGCGTCGACCGCCCCGGGCGTCCATGCCGCGGAGCGGGTGCCGCCGCCGCCGTCCGGCGGTCTGCCAGGCCATCCTCCTGCAGGAGTCACCTTTCGCCCTGGCACGACGCAAAGGTGCCGGGCGCGGCGCAGGGCCCGCCAGTGTCTGGCCACCGCCGACGCTCCTATCCCCATGAGCAGGACGGCCGCGGCCTGCATGACAGGGACCGTGACCCGTGCGCCGGGCTCAGGAACCGCCACCTCGACGCTCTCGCTGACCGTGGGCCTGATGGGGAGGAGGTCTTCGGAGACCTCCGCGCGCAGTGCCCTCTGACCGGGGGCGAGATGCCCGGTGCAGGAATATGCCCCGGCCCTGTTGGTCTCTGCCGTGAGCGAGGCGCCGTCGTCAGAAGTGACCGTGACCTGGGCACCGTCGACCGGTCTTCCCTGGCAGAACAGCGTGCCGCGGCAGGCGACATTCTCCTCTCCTCCCGACGGCAGGGGGCCGGCCTCCAACGTGAGGGCGGCAGGGGCGGCCACCACCTCGAACTCGGTCGGATCCGAGTACACTCCGTCATGGACGGCATAGACGAGATGGCGCCCTGCGCCAAGAGAAGAGGCCTGGACCGCCGCGACGTACCCTCCAGCCTGATCGGCGGTCGCAGTGGTCCATTCTGTGCCGTCAAGGAAGAGCGAGACCGCCCTTGAAGACACCACCAGCGTCGTGCCGGAGACCTGGATGGTCTCACCATAGGTGGCAGAGGGTGGGTCGACCGAGACCGCGGGTGCAGGTGGGTCAGGGCGGTTGTCGCCTGGCCCGGGGGTCCATGCCTGCCTGGCATGGTCGGTCTCGTTCACCACCCCTGCAAACACGGTGGCGCTGTGGATATACGAGGCAACAGGGAGGTCGTATTTTGTCCCGACCTCGGTCATGGTCGTCTGCTGGTCCTGATAGCGCTCCATGGCCTCCTCCATCTTCATCTGGAGGGCTTCGCCCTCGTATGAGATCGAACTGGAATATCCTGGGTCTTCTTCGTCCTGGTAGACCACTTCAAGCCTGGAAAGTTCGTCCATCCGTTTACTTTTCTCAAGGAGCGCGGTGAGGGCGGCGAGGTGTTCCATGTTCCCTTCGGCAAACTCCCTGACGTCGCTCTCGGTCATGTCGAGGCTGACGATCAGGGTGTTGAAGGTGCGAGAGGCTTCAATATAACGGGCCAGATCCTCTTCCGCCTTTTCAAAGTCTTTCTCCCTGACATGGAGGACGATGGTCTCGGTCCGGTCCATCAGGTCTTCCATGGTAGGCACGACCGTCTCCACCCGCCCGTCATGGGGGCGTTCATCTGGCGACGGCCTGGCATGGGCCAGGGTGGAGAGAGGGCGGTCCTCTGAGTAGAGGATGGGCGATGTGATCATCCCGTGCAGGACGAGAAGGCACGCCAGCGAAAGCGCCGTCACCCCCACCCCTTGAACGACCGTTTTTCTCTTCATCAGATGAGCACCCTCGCCACGTTGTCGATGAGAGTCGCTCCACAGAGGACAAGTCCGGCGGCGACCAGGTACCTGAGGTACAGCAGATGGGAGGGCCTGACAAAGGCGGTGTCAAGCACTTCGATGAGGAGAAAAAATCCGATCGAGACGAGTACAAGAAAGATCATGAGGTCGACGCTCTTCATCAGGACGAGGAAGAAGGTCACCGCAAAAAGCCAGGTCATAAACCCTCCTGCAATGAGGTGCCTCCCGGGGCGGCCCATTACCTCCACCGATCATGGTCCAGGTATATAAAAATTGTGGATGAGACAGAAACGAATAGAATCTGCTCACTATATTTATATAGCGGAAACCTGATGTATGGGTGGTGGTGAAAAGATGAAGGCATGGATTCGGATCCTGGCCATGCTCCTTCTGGTTGCAGGTATGGTCCTGCCGGCAGGGGCCTTCACGGCGGAAGAACTGAACATCTCGGTGAATGAAAGCGGCGCCGCGACGATTGATTTCACGTACTCGCTCAACTGGCTGGAGAGGTTCGCGGTCTTCCTCGAGATCGCCGACCCGACCGAGGAATTTGCGAAGGCGCTCGAAAAATATGCTGGAGGGCATGAGGTCGAGTCGGTCGCGGTGGACGATCAGACGGCGTCCTTCCTGGTGGAAGGGTTTGCACAGGTGAGAGATGGGGAGAATGGGACCGTGATCTACTCGACGCCGGCCCTCGACTTCACGGACGCGGAGAAGGCGCTTGATGACTACTGGTTTGCCCCGCTTGTCCAGGCCGACTTCTCCCCTGCAAAGACTCGAATTGTGTTCGTAGGAGAGATTACAAAGACCTTCGAGGATACGTCCACGGTCCCTGAGGTCTTGGTGGAACTTGACTGAAGAGTGCAGGGAAAAAATTCTTTTTTTTGTTTTGGAGAAATCTTCACCGATTTTTAGTATAAGAGGTCGTCCCAAACCTCTCCCGCCCTCCTCCTCCCAGGAGTTTGCGGTGGATGTGAGAGAGAGCCTCTCAATTTCGTTGCGCACCCATGGATCCATGCCTTCCCCTACCACCGCGCCCCGGGCGCGATTCATGAGGGAAGGCGGGTGACACGTATTCTCTGCACACAATAGGGGAGGATTTCTACAGGGCCAAAATTTCCAATTTTCGAGCGGCATGCCTCCCAATACAGAGAGATCAAGAGAATTTCTTCAGAGACCTCGAAGAAAAAAATCAACAGTGAAAGATTCGTGCAGGCCCCGGGCATGGCCGGAGTCTGCGAAAAAGATGAGAGTAACCTCTGAAAAGGTCACTCCATGTTGTACTTCTTGATCAGTTCCTGCCAGTGGGGGTCGTTCATCAACTTGTCAAGCCCCTCGTTGAGGGTGTTGAGCAGTTCGGTGTCGCCCTTCCTGACGCCGATCCCGAAGAATTCCTGGGTGTCGACGGAGCCGATCTTCTTGAGGTCCTTGCCGGAGATGACATCGTTGATGACCGTGCTGTCAAACATCACGGCATCGATGTTGCCGTTCTCAAGGTCGGTGGCAGCCATGGAGATGGTGTCGTAATGCTTCACGTTCTCCTTGGGCATCGTGCCGTTCTCGACCAGGTGCTCGTCCATCCAGATCACGGCGGTGGTGCCGCTCTGGGTCCCGACGGTCGCCTTGCCTGCCAGGACATCGTCCATGGTCAGGCTCGAGTCGCCCCTGGTGATCACTGTCTGGTTGACCTGCCAATAGGGGTTGGTGAAGTTGACCTTCTCCGCCCGGTCAGGGGTGATGGTCATCCCTGAGTAGATGATGTCGATGTTCTTACCCTCGAGGGCTGTGACCAGACTGCCGAAGGCGATCTGCCTGAACTCGACCTTGAATCCCTGTTCATTTGCGATCCATTCTATCGACTCGGTGTCAAACCCGGTGGGGTTGCCTTCTTTGTCGACCAGCGAGAAGGGAGGATATGGGGCGTCGATGCCGACGACGTAGGTTGGCATATCCCCTGCCCCGGCCTCGGCGGAGGCGCTGGGAGTCTCGGTGCCGGTGCACCCTGCAAAGCAGGCGCACATCACTGCAGCACCGATGAGCAGAACTGTGATGACTGATTTTGACATCTAAAAGAGGTTTGGGCGTGAAGTTAATATCTTTTATTAAATGAGCCATGAAGGTGGAACGGGGCGGCGATGGGGCCTGCACCGCCGCCTATATATAGCAGGATCTCGATCCTTCCTGCGATGCGGACAAGCCACCGGCTCCTTCTCCGTCTCCTTCATGACCCTTCGTACGACTTCGACGAGGTGGAGGTGGCCTATCTCGACCGTGGGGCGCCGGAAGACCGTTCGACAGTGCGGGGGAGTGAGATCAGGGCGATCGAGAGGGGACACTTCATCGTCTGCGTGCGGGGGAAGGAGACGTTCATCCCTCTCCATCGGCTTCTTGAGATCCGGTATCAGGGCCGGCTGATGTGGGCCAGGGCAGAGAGGAGAGTTGTCCGGGGATAAGAGCCCTGTAGAAGTCCTCATCTTTTCTTGGTTCTGGTCTGATTCATTTGCTCTGCTGCAGACACCACGCGCCGCGAACCTCTTCTTCCGCCATTCTCTGCAGGCGCAAAGGTGATACCTGCTCGCGGCAAGAGATGATCGTGCAGACATTTGTGGCATTTCTTGTCGTCCTCCTTCTCATCGCAGTCGCAACCGTCAGGTTCCGCCTCAACCCCTTCCTGACTCTCTTCTCCGCGGCGGTAGTGTACGGGCTTCTTGCCGGCGTGCCGGCCGGAGCGGTGGTCGGAACCGCCGCGGCAGGGGCGGGCAAGGTCTTTGTGCTCCTGGGCGTGGTGGTCTTTGCCGGGTCGGTCGTTGCCGGCGTGCTCAAAATGCCAGGCTACCGCGAGCAGATCGTACGTGACCTCTCTCTCCTCTTCAAGCGGCCGACCTGGGTCGGGGCGGTCACAGGGGCGGTCCTTGCCGTCCCCTTTATGTGCTGCATGACGGCGTTCATCGTCGCATCCCCCATACTCTCCTGCCTCTCAGACCGCAAACGCGCCCTCTATGCCGCGGCCATCGGGAGCACCCTCTCGTTTGCCCTGGTCTACCCGACCCCGGTCACCCTTGCGGCGTCGGCGGCGGCGCCAGCGTTCTCCGCCGGAGAATACCTGCTCGTCGCCCTCCCCCTTGCCCTCCTCCTCCTCATTGGGGTCAGCACACTGATGGGGCGCGGCGGGTCGCCGGCCATCTCTCCCTCCCGGGTCCAGACTGTCGGGCGGCGGGCATGGGTTCCCCTCGCCCTTCCCCTTGCCTGTGCAGCGGCGGGATTGATCTGGCCGGTCTTTGGCGACGGGTCGGTGCAGGCGGCCCTGCTCTTTGGGATGGCCGGGGCCCTCCTCCTCCTCACCGCCGAAGAACGGCACGCCGCCCTCAAGTGGGGGACACGACATGCCGGGGTGATCATCTACGATCTCTGCGGCGCCGGTGCCCTGGGAGGGGTCATCCTGGCAAGCACCTTCCCGCAGGACACTTTCGGGTTGCTGGACGGGGTCGTGCCTCTTCTCCTGCTCCCCCTCGTCTTTGCCGTCCTTGTCCAGGCGGCGCAGGGCTCAAGGGTGGTGACCGCCGTGGTCACTGCCGGCGTCGTCGCCTCGCTCCCTCTCCACCCGGTTGCCCTTGTGCTGCTCATCGCCGCAGGGACTCTCTCGGTCTCCGCCTTCAGCGACCCCTACTTCTGGTTGGTCGGGAGAACCACCGAAGACCCCCCAATGGCGGTGCTGAGACACTACACTCTCCCCCTGATGGGGGTGTCCCTCTGCGTCGCCGGCGCCGGTGCGCTTGCCGGGGTGCTCCTCTAAGCCCGGGTTATGATACGGGAAGTCATGACCGACGTGCTTGAGGACTGCCGTACCTCTCTCGACCTGATCATTCTGCGGCGGTCCCTGCAGACTCGTCGTCCCACAGGAAGATTTAGCATGAACCTGGTCGGGGTGCGGTCGATATGCAGAGGACTAAAGTTCCTTCAGCATGATTCAGGCCTCTGCCTTCTCATCCCTATGCTCATCCCCGCGACGGAGAGAGGCGAGGGCGGAGATTGGGTGAGGTCTTCACCGGGTATTCCTGTCTTAATGTGAGGGATAAAACGACGAGAAATGTTCATCTCGTATGCGTGAGGCGTGTTTTCATTTCATGAGTGATTCCAGTGACCGCGCGAATCTCACCTGGTCCATCTCAATGCCGCCGTCACCTCTATATCATCGTATCACCTGCCTCTCGGCATGTTCATCATCGGCCACCGGGGGGCGCGGGCTGTCGCCCCTGAGAACACCCTTGCGGCGCTCAAGGATGGGATGGCATGCGCCGACTATGTTGAGGTCGACGTCCGCCAGACCGAGGACGGCACCCTGGTGACGGTCCACGACCCCACGGTCGACCGGACGACGAGCGGGCATGGGGCGGTCGGGGCCCTCAGCCTCGACGAGGTGCGGCGCCTCGACGCCGGCGAAGGCGAACAGATCCCAACCTTCGAAGAGGTGCTCGACCTTGTCCTCAAGCGGTGCGGGCTTGTGGTGGAGATCAAAGAGGTCGGGATCGAGGCGGCGGTCTGCGAAGCGGTCAGGGAGCACGGGACCGACGGGGTACTCGTCGTCTCCTTCTATCCTTCGAGCCTTGAAGTGGTCAGGGAGATCCTCCCGCAGGTGAAGACCGGGCTCATCTTCTCGCGCCCCCTCGAGGATCCCATCGGCCTTGCCCTCTCGGTCGGGGCCGGCGTTCTCCTCCCCCGCGTCGACCGCCTCGGCCGCGACCTCGTCGTGCAGGCCCATGCCCATTATCTCCATGTCGTCCCCTGGGTGCTGAACACTGAGGGCGAAGTGCGGCGGGCGGCGGCGATGGGTGCGGACGGGTTTGCCACCGACGACCCGTGCGCAGCGCGGCGCTGGGTGGAGGCGCTCCTCGCGGTGGAGGCTGGGCGGTGAAGGGCGGGAGACTAAAGGCATGAACCTGTGTGCGGTTCGAGCAGAGGCGATTGAATAATTCGTGGGTGTGCGGGGAAGGGGCACTGTCCCCTGAACCCTTCGCAACACGATATAGCCAAAAACGGCACCTTCCTCTTCATGCTCATCGGTTGCGCCTTCCCGGCCCTGTCATCCTCCCTGGGGTTCGGGGGAGCCGCACCCCCTGGCGCGAGCATGGGGAGAAGTGGGAAAATCACGCCTGTATCTGGAATAGAGACCGGATTCTACATAGTCACTATTTTGGCTCGGTAGAATTCCTCTGGATTGTTATCTCTACGGGGGGTTGCACCCCCCGGCCCCCCGCGGCACGATAGGTCGAGGGTGGCAATACGCTCTTCATAGTCATTAGTTGCGCCTTCCCGACCCTATCTTCATCCCTGGGGTCCGGGGTCAGGGCCCCCGATCGCAGGATCGTCTCTGCCGTCTCGTACCAGGGGAACCCCCCCGGACTCGAAGATCAAAGATCTTCTCGACTCCCTCCGGTCGTCTTTCCACGATGAGGAGAGGTGGGGGCGGCGATGGAACTAAATCCTCGCCAGTTCTCCTGTCTTAAAAAAATGATCCCGCAACAGGAAGTTTTCATCCCGTATGCTTGAGGCGTGATCTCGCTTCACGAATGATTCAACAGAGCCAGCCGATCGCTTTATTTCTCCTGCCCGCCGACTCTTTTCCCACAGACCATGACCGCCTCCCTCTATCTCACCCAGTTCCTCACCATCGCCATCATCCATCTCCTGGCCGTCGCGGCGCCAGGCCCCGACTTCGCGATGGTCGTGAGGCAGAGCGTCAGGTATGGCTGGCGGACCGCCCTCCTCACCAGCCTCGGGATCGCCTGCGGGCTCCTCATCCACGTGACCTATGCCCTCCTCGGCATCGGGGTCTTCATCGCCCACTCCCTCGTCGCCTTCACGGTGATGAAGGTCCTGGCCGCGGCCTGCCTCATCATCCTCGGGATAAAGGCCCTGCAGACCCCGCCGTACCGGGAGGACGGCGACGGGGGGATCGAGGCCGTCCGGGTTCCGGGCGCGGGGAAGGCCTTCGTGACCGGGGTGATGACCAACGCCTTCAACCCCAAGGCCGCCCTCTTCATCCTCTCGCTCTTCACGGTCGTGATCACCCCTGGCACCCCGGGCCTCCTCCAGGCCGGGTACGGGGTGTACATGGGCGTGGCGACCGCCCTCTGGTTTACACTCGTCTCGTCCCTCTTCAGCCATGCCGCGGTCCGCAGCCGTTTTCTCAGGATGGGCCACTGGTTCGACCGGACGATGGGCACCCTCCTCATCGTGCTCGGGCTCGGGGTGCTGGCGGCCGGGCAGGAGTGACGCCAATCTTTAAGAGTCCGGCGGGCGCGAGAGCGTGCCTATGGGGCGGGACATCTACGCCGAATCGCTGGCCCTCCATGAACGCCACCATGGAAAGATCGGGATCAGAGGGAAGGTGGCGGTCAGGACGGCCCACGACCTGGGCCTCACCTACACGCCTGGCGTCGCCGGGGTGAGCCGCCAGGTCGCCGCCGACCCAGACCTCGCCTACCGCTACACCCTCAAGGC
This sequence comes from Methanofollis sp. W23, assembly GCF_017875325.1. Lineage (NCBI taxonomy): Archaea > Methanobacteriati > Methanobacteriota > Methanomicrobia > Methanomicrobiales > Methanomicrobiaceae > Methanofollis > Methanofollis sp. W23. Next base: position 585,073 of record NZ_JAGGMN010000001.1, read on the forward strand.
CAACACCGTGGCGATCGTCTCGGACGGCTCGGCGGTCCTCGGGCTCGGGGACATCGGGGGCTACGGGGCTATCCCGGTGATGGAAGGCAAGGCCCTGCTCTTCAAGGAGTTTGCCGGGATCGACGCCTTTCCGATCTGTTTTGCCGACAAAGGCCAGGACCTCGTCGGGCAGATCAGGAACATCGCCCCGGTCTTTGGCGGGATCAACCTGGAGGACATCGCGGCGCCGCGGTGTTTTGCGATCGAAGAGGCCCTCCAGGACCTCGGGATCCCGGTGATGCACGACGATCAGCACGGGACCGGGGTGGTGGTCCTTGCGGCCCTCGTCAATGCCTGCCGCGTCCTCGGGAAGGACTTTGCCGACCTGACGATCGTGGTGAGCGGGGGCGGGGCGGCCGGATACGGCGTCGCCCGTCTCCTCACCTGCCTGGGGATGGACCGCCACCTCTGCACCCCGGTCTGGGACATCATCGTCTGCGACAGCAAGGGGACGCTCCACCGCGGGCGGCAAGACCTCCTCACGGTCCCGCACAAGTACATCCTCGCCCACGAGACTAACCGGCATGACCTCGACGGCACCCTCGCCGATGCGCTGGTCGGCGCCGATGTCTTCATCGGGGTCTCGGCCCCGGGGATCGTGACCGCCGAGATGGTCGGGTCGATGCACGACGACCCGGTGGTCCTGGCCCTGGCCAACCCGGTCCCTGAGATCATGCCTGACGAGGCGTCGGCCGCGGGGGCGGCGGTCGTCGGGACCGGGCGGAGCGACTTCCCAAACCAGGTCAACAATGTCCTTGCCTTCCCAGGGATCTTCAGGGGCGCCCTCGACGCCGCGGCGTCCAGGATCACCGACGAGATGAAACTGGCGGCCGCCGCGGCGCTTGCCGCCACCGTCGATGATCCGCGCCCTGACCACATACTCCCCGACGTCCTCGACCGCCGGGTCACCGGGGCCGTCGCCGCCGCCGTGCACGAGGCGGCGGTGCAGGGTGGGTGCGCCAGGCGCCACCCAGAGGAGGTGGACTCGAGTGCAGGAACCGGCAGGGAATACAGGGGCACCCACCCGCCGTGAGCGCGACGCCCTCGGCATGCGTGCGGTGCCCGCAGAGGTCTACTGGGGAGTCCAGACCCTGCGGGCAGTCGAGAATTTCCAGGTGAGCGGTGTGCGGGAACCTGCGGCACTGGTGAGGGCGTATCTCGTGCTCAAGAAGGCGGCGGCCTATGCGAATATGGCCCTCGGCGAGATCGACGCGGAACTGGGGTGGGCGATCGTCAAAGCCGCGGACGAGGGGCTTGAAGGGCGCTTCGACGACCAGTTTGTGGTGGACGTCTTCCAGGCCGGGGCGGGGACGTCTTTTCACATGAATGTCAACGAGGTGCTGGCAAACCGCGCCCTCGAACTCCTTGGACGCGAGAAGGGCGACTACGATTACCTCTCCCCGAACGACCATGTCGGCAGGTGCCAGTCGACCCACGACACCTTCCCGACGGCCTCGCATCTTGCGATCATCACCGAGGCCGACCGTCTCCTTGCGGTCCTGGACTCCCTGGCAAGGGCCTTCTCCAGGAAAGGGGAGGAGTTCGCAGACGTCCAGAAGAGTGGGCGGACTCACCTCACCGACGCCCTGCCCCTCACCCTCGGCGCCGAGTTCGTGGCTTATGCCACGGCGCTCCGCCGGGCGGCATGGCGGGTGAAGGAGCGGCGGGAAGACCTCAGGGAGGTGGCCATCGGCGGGACCGCGAACGGGACCGGGGCCAACGCCCACCCTGAGTTCCGCGAGACCGTCCTCGCCGACCTCAACAGGTTCACCGGCCTTGGGCTCATTCCTGCCACCGATTCCTTCGAGGCCCTCCAGAGCAGGGCGGCGATGGCGGCCTTCTCCGGGGCGCTGCGCGAACTTGCCCTTGAACTGATCAGGATCGCCAACGACCTCAGGCTCCTTGGTTCGGGGCCGACGAGCGGTCTGGCCGAGATCACCTTCCCGGCCGTCCAGTCGGGTTCCTCGACGATGAACGGGAAGGTGAACCCGGTGATGGCCGAGTGCCTTGACATGGTCGGGTTCCAGGTGGTGGGCAACGACACTGCCGTCGCCCTCGCCGCCCAGGCCGGGCAGGTCGACCTGAACGTGATGACCCCGGTGATGACCGCCAACATCCTCGCCTCTCTCTCGCTCCTCACCTCCTTCCTCCCGCTCTTCGAGGAGAAGTGCGTCGCCGGGATAGGAGCGAACCGCGGCCAGGCCCGCGCCTTGTTGATGAAGAACCCGGCGCTCGCCTCCCTCCTCTCGCCGCAGATCGGTCATCTCAGGGCGGCCAACCTTGCCGGGGAGGCGAGGCGCCGGGGAGTGGCGGTCCCGGCCCTGGCGGTGGAGAAGGGGTATCTCACCGAGAAGGAGGCGGCCGAACTTTTTGATATGGAGAGGATGGCGCGGGGACTGTATGCCAGGTATCCGTGGACGCACCAGGAGAGGGAGGACGAGGGATGAGTATTGAGTTCTGGAGAAACCCTCGCCCGCCGTCCCATGGTCTCATGCCTCAGGCGCGGCGAGGGAGTGAGAGTTCCTACAGTTCTCCTGTCTGAAAAAGAACGGAAAGAGTCCATCTGAACGGATCTCTCTGGTGGGGGGCGTGCCGCCACATTATAAAGTGGGGGGGCGGAGTCCCCGGCACGATCAATAGGAGAAGGCGAGCGAGACATAGACATCCCAGGCATGAATGAGGATCTCCCATGAGTCGATCCCAAACTATCCATGCTCGATCAATCATGTGGTTCGAGACCTTTTCTCTGCCTTCCCCGCTTCAATCGCAATCTCGGAGGGTACGGGGGGGCCCTGGCTTGATTGACGGTGGGGGGCAGGCCGATCCGACGCGCCGCTCACACGAAAATAAATGAGTGTATCCTTACTCTCTCCTGCTGCCCCTGGATAACGAGAGGTGGGGGGAGGTAGAGTGGCGTTGCCACATGGTGTCTCGCTCCAGGAGGGGAGCATGGGTCCACCCTCTCCAGAGAACTCCAGAAATGTTCATCGAGGTCGTCCCAACACTTTTCCGCCCCCCTCTTCACCGGTGAGAGCGAGGGATGAGAATGAAGAGAGCCTTTTTGGTTCGAGTATGATTCATCCGCTTTCCCTCATCTTCTTGTCGGGGGGCGCGTGCCCCCCGGTGGAGGAGAGCGTTTTGAATTTCTGGAAGGAAGCACTTCGGTTCGAGGGGATGGTCACTCCAGGAGAGTTCTGTGATGTGCTCATCATGTATAAAGCCGAAAATTTTCTTGAACTCGTTGGGGTTTGTTTCCCCAGGATGAAGACTGGACCAGACAACGAGAAATTATGAAGCCCGACGGGTATGCGACGAAGAGGTGAGGGGTCTCCACCCTCATCAGGGGTTCATGGAAAAATAGTTCGTGCAGTGGCCTGAAGCGCCCCTTCAACCCATGCATGACCTTACGGAGCTCTGATTTACTCTTTTGAGAGAAAGAGGTCGCCGCCAGGGTACTCCTGAATTTCCACATTCGGACGGGGTGAATATCCGCAACTCACACATTGCCAGAACATAATCTCATTATCGCCTTTTTTCACATAGATCGGGACGAATAATTCTTTTTGACCGCATACCGGGCAATCGCTTTTTCGTGGGGTGGGGATATTGACGGACATTTTATTACGCCACTACACAATTATTGTATTGAATATAAAAGGTTTTGTTAGACTGCAGGTATGATCGGACCTACAGATTTCGTTTTTTTATCGATCAGACCGTATGCTCGATCCCCGGCCCCGAGAAATTCTCGTAATATCTCCTTGAAAAGGGAATGATGGCTTTTCATGGCTATCCTGCGACCCAGCGGGCGCTGCGCTCCAGGGCAGAAGAGGCGAGCATAGAGAGGATGTTACCGTTCACGATACAAAGTCAGGGAAAAAGTCTCGGGCAAAATCGTGAGGTCACCCAGAACGTTCCGACCTTGATATACGATTGGAAAGGGTTTGTAGAATTGCTCGTCGTGGAGGGATCAGGGGGTGCCATCCCTCCCGCGCGAGGAGGCGATAGGGGCAGGAGGCAGAGGGCCGAGCACGCCGGGGAAGTTTTTTTATCCTCTGTGTATCGGCTTCAACGGGATCATGTGGGTTCATATCCTCATGCAAACCTGAGGAGACGATCTTCAGGACCCTTGTCTTAGAGGTCATCCCAACACTCTCCCGCCCTCCCCCTCGCCGATGAGGGTGACGGATGAGAATGAAGAGATCCCTCTGTTTTCATCGTGCACCCATGCATCCGTCGCCTTTCCCTACACCCCCCGGGGGGTGAGTGCCGCTCTGACCTCCGGGATGAAGATAGGGCCGGGAAGGCACAATCGATGAATCTGAACGGGGATGTGACAACCGCCACCATCGCTCGCGTCAGGAGTTCGGGGGGTAGCACGCTCCCCTGGGGAGAGCATCGCCAGGAGGATTTCTACAGGGCCAGTCTTTGGTACTTCTGTGATCTGCTCATTTTCAAAATAGAACCCTGGAGAAGTTCTTCTGGTGATTATCTGTCCTCCCCCGGAATCCCCTGTCCTGGATCTCAAAGAAAAGCATCGAGTCGCGTTCCGCCGTCAGGAGAGATGAAGTCCTCCCAAGACCCTTGATCTCTGAAAGTATCTGTCAATTGGTAACAAAGAAGAAGTGCGCCGATCGGGACTCGAACCCGAGTTTAGGCGTTGGCAACGCCTAGTGATAACCACTACACTATCGGCGCTCTGCTGGTGTTGTATCACCGCAGTGCTCTCTAATATTCGCTACACTCACATATAATGGTTTCCCAGATCGGGGGGTCTGGAGAGGGTCGCCGGGCCCTCCAGAGTGCACAACAGCGGCGACCGCCGGCACCGCGGCACCGCCGCCGCCCTGCAAGAAGCCGGCAGGCGTCTCCTGAGAGAAGAGTTAGGGCCAGAGTTAAGAGATCTATGAGGATATTCCGGGCATACGCGCACGATTCATCGAGACCTTCTCGGCCCCTCTTCCCCTCTCTCCCGACCTGTGCTCATCTCACCTGGGGCACCAGGAGGGCTTCGGCGTCCTCGACCCCGTGCGCAGACTCAGAACTCTGGCGTGAGGGCAGGAGGGCGCGCTCAGGGCTGAAGGACCCCAGGACGAGGAGGCCATAGTAGCGGAAGAAGGCCAGGAACGGTGCCTGGATGAGGCCGGCAGCGAGGAACGCAAGCGGGATGGCAAAAAACTCGATGTAGAAGGTGATGTGGAAACTGAAGAGCGTTGCAGCGAGGACCAGCACCGTCACGATGAGGTCGGCGGCGACGGCCAGGAGGGTGCGCGTCAGCAGGTAGGCGGAGGTGTTCCCTGGGTCGGCGGCGCCGAGGCCGAGGACCGTCCTCCACCCGGCAAGGACGCCGCAGTCGTCGGTGATCATCACCGGGACGACCAGGTCGATGGTGACGACCATCACGAACCAGAGGAGGAAGGCGGCGATGAGGAAGGGGGGGGAGGCCGCGAACAATTCCGGTATTGTCTCCAGGGAGAGGGAGACATCATATAGACCGAGCGTAAGGGCGCCCACCCCGAGAAGTGCGCCCCCAAGGAGGACCTCGAAGAGGAAGAGGCGCAGTCCCTTCCTGACCCGTACATCAAAGGTCCAGAAGAGGGTGACCGGGCCGACGGTGAGGCCGTCGACGAGGACAAAATGGAAGACGGCCCCTATTACGCGGATGATGAGCAGGATAGCAAGAAAAATCCCAATGTACGCAAGGTGCCCGAAGGACGAGGCGATCCCGGCGTTTGCCAGGTCCTCGGGGTTTGGCAGGGAGATAAGGTTCAGGGAAAGTCCTCCAAACCCACCGATACAGAGGACGAACACCGCAAGCCTCAGCCATACGCCCCAGTTAAAGGGCCAGAGGAGTGACCGCGTCCGTTCGAATGCACTGTCGAATGCCTTGAAGGCATGGATTCCCGCACCCATGCCCTGAAATGGATCGGTCGCGGTCAAAAGGGTTGTGATCCCCTCTCAGGCCTCTCTGGCCGGGAGGAGGTCGTGTTCAGGGCTGAAGAGGCCCAGGACAAGGAGGGCGTAGTACCTGAAGAAGGTCACGAACGGCACCTGCACCAGGAGGAGGAGCGGGAGGGCGATGAGTATGCCGATGATCAGGAGAGGGATGAAAAATACAGGGGCCGCGGTCGGGGTGAGGCCCATCGCAAGGAGTGCGATCCCGGCGAGAGGGAGGCCGACGACGAGGAGGACCAGGAGCACCAGGACGAAGAGAATGATCCCGACGACGATGCCGAGGATGAACCTGGTGACAAGATAGACCAGGGTGTTCTTGAGGTCGGCGACGAGGAAGCCCCAGACCTTCTTCCATCCCTCAATGACCCCGCAGTCCCTGGCGATCATCACTGGCACGACAAAGTCGGTGGTGAAGAGGAAGACCACGCCGAAGAGGAGGGCGAGGAGGAGGAGGGCCGGGATGAGGACGACCAGTCCGAGGAGTATGGACGCCTCCCCTACTGCCGCGGCCGGCAGAACAAAGAGCACGACAAGGAGGGCCATGGCCGCGATGAGGAGAAGAATGAGCAGGACCTGGAAGAGAAAGAGGCGTAGCCCTTTCCCTGTCCGCAGCCCGAAGGTGCGGGAGAGCGAGACCTCGCCTGAACTGAGACAGTCGACAAAGACGAACTGGAAGACCGACCCGAGATAGAGGAAGAGGAGACCCAGGAGAAGGACGCCCCCGACGATCAAAAGAATCGTCGGGTCTGTAAGTCCGAGGTCAGAAGGAACTCCCGCCTGATCGATCTGGTCGGCACCCCCGAAGTTGTAGGAGAAGGGGTTGAACCCCCCGGCACCCCCGATGAAGAGGGCGATGACCGCGAGCCTCAGCCAGATTCCTGCATGAAATGGCCAGAGGAGGGACTTTGTCCGCGAGATGGCCCCGTCGATGGTGCGAAAGGCGTAAAGATCATCACTCATGGCCATGGGTTGGAAAAAATATGATATATAGCAGACGGTCTCCTGGTGTTACGATTGAGATCGTCGGATAATACATAATCTTAATCTGCGCCCCCCTCCAACGTATCAATGATGGTCCCGCTCATCATCGACCTCGCCGGCCGGCATGTCGTCATCTTCGGGGGCGGGACGGTGGGCCTGCGGAAAGCACGCTATTTCTGCCGCGAAGCAGAGGTCACCGTCGTCAGCAGATCCTTTCTCCCGGAGTTCTCAGGGCTTGATCTCCAATGTCTTGAGGCCGACCTCTCTGTCATGGACGATCCCGCCCTCGCCGCCCTGGTCGGGGGGGCGTTCCTCGTCGTCGCCGCCACCTCAGACAGGGAGATGAACGACCGGGTGGGACGGGCGGCGCGTGAGGCCGGTGCCCATTTCAATAACGCGAAAGGAGAGAGAGGGGACACGCTCATCCCCTCGGTGGTCAGGGGAGAAGAATATCTCCTTGCGGTCAGCACCGGCGGCGCAAGCCCGGCCGTCCCCAGGTTCCTGCGCGAGCACCTCCAGGCCACATACCCGCACCTCGACACGATGATCAGGGTCGAGGCCAGGGTGCGGGCGGCCCTCAAACAGACCGTCCCTGACCAGGCGGCACGTGCGGCAGTGCTCAGGGCCGTCCTCCGCGACCCCGAGGCATGGGCATGGCTTGCCGACGGCGAGGACCGGGCATATGAGCGGATTAAGGAGCGGTATCTGTGACGCAATTACTCCATACTGACCTGGCCATGGCCGGGCTCAATCACCACACCGCAGGCCTCGGCGACCTGGAGACCTTCAGGTTCTCTGACGAAGAGGGCTTTCTTGCCGCGGCCCGCGAACGGTTCAAGGGCGCTCTCCTCCTTCAGACCTGCAACAGGACCGAGGTGCTGGTCCACGGCGACGCACGGGCCCTCACCGACTTTCTTCATGACCAGGGACGGGACTCCTTCGAGGTCCTGGAAGACGTCGCGGTGCTCCGCCATCTCCTCGAATTGGCCGCCGGGGTCGACTCGATGATCATCGGCGAGGACCAGATCCTCGGGCAACTGAAAGGGGCGCTGGCACTGGCGCAGGAGCACGGCACAAGCGACCCTGTCATCGACCTCTGCATCAAGAAGGCGGTGCATGTGGGAGTCGAGGTGCGTAAGCGGACCGAGATCAACCGAGGGGCAGTCTCGATCGGGTCTGCGGCCGTCGCCCTGGCAGAAGACCTCCTCGGCACTCTTGACGGCCGGCACATCCTGGTCATCGGGAGCGGCGAGATGGGGATGCTCGTGACCAAGGCGCTCGCCGCCAGGGACCTGACCGCGATCTACGTGGCCAACCGGACCTATGAACGCGCCCTCGTTCTCGCCGAGAAGATCGGGGGGAAAGCAGTAAATTTCAGTGAGCTCACCAGGTACATCACCCTCTCCGACGTTGTCATCACCTGCACCTCGGCGCCGCACCCGCTCATCACAAGAGAGATCCTTGCCAGGGCGATGCGAGACCGGTGCTGGCCCATCGACGGCCACCCGCGCCCTCTCGTCATCGTCGACATCGCACAGCCGCGTGACGTCGAGGAGGCCGCCGCCGGGATCGACGGCGTCAACCTCTATACCATCGACGACCTCAGGGACGTCAACGAGCACACCATCGAGGCGAGGCGAACCGAGGCGGCCAGGGCGGAGACGTTCATCGAGGAGGAACTCGACCGGTTCCTCTCGCAGATCAACTGCGCCTCGGCCGACGAAGTGCTCCGCGGGCTGTACACCTGGGCCGAGGCCGTGAGGGTCAGGGAACGCGACCGTGCCCTGGGGCGACTGCACGGGTGCGGCCCTGAGACCGAGGGCGTCATCGACGACCTTACAAGAGTGCTGACAAAGAAACTTCTCATCGACGCCACCTTCTCGATCCGCTCGTGCGCGAAACAGGGACAGATCGAGGACGCAGAGTGGCTGGTGAGAGCGATCACACGAGGTGACCGATTATGTTCCCAGAGAGACGACTGAGACGACTGAGAAAGAGAACCCTCCAACCCCTCTTCAGGGAGACGAGGCTGACGGCAGAAGACCTTATTATGCCGGTCTTCTTTGACGAGACAATCGACACAGCGGTTCCCATTGCATCGATGCCAGGACAGTGGCGTTACCCGATCGGCGACGCCGCCGCCGTGGCGCGACGCCTGGACGACGCCGGGGTGCGGGCGGTCATCCTCTTCGGGATCCCGGCCGAGAAAGACGCCGGGGCTCACTCGGCCTATACCGAGAACGGGGTGGTCCAGCAGGCCTTGGCTGCAATCAAATCTGCATGCCCGGAGATGGTGATAATCACTGACGTTTGCGCCTGTGAATATACCGACCACGGCCACTGTGGGGTCATCGGCGAGACGTGCAGCGGGGAGATCGATCTCCTCAACGACCCCTCTCTTGTCCTGATGCAGAAGATCGCCGTAAGCCAGGCCCAGGCCGGCGCCGACATGGTCGCCCCCTCCTGCATGCTCGACGGCCAGGTGTGTGCGATCAGGAAAGCCCTCGACGACGCGGGGTATGCCGAGGTCCCCATCATGTCGTACTCCACCAAGTTTGCGAGCGCCTTCTACGGCCCCTTCAGGGACGCCGCCGACTCAGGCTATTCTTTCGGCGACCGGACCACCTACCAGATGGACCCGGCGAACGCCAGAGAGGGCTTCACCGAGTCTGAGATGGACGCCGCAGAAGGCGCCGACGTCCTGATGGTCAAACCCGCCGGGATGTACCTCGACGTCCTTGCCGCGGTGCACGAGATCGGGCTTCCGGTCGCCGCCTACCAGGTCTCAGGCGAGTACTCCATGCTCAAGGCCGCGGCCGCACAGGGCTGGCTCGACGAGAAAGCCTGTGCCCTTGAGAGCCTTACCTGTATCAAGCGGGCGGGTGCCGACCTGATCATTACCTATTATGCAGAAGACGTAGCGAGGTGGCTGAGTGAAGAGCAGTGAACTCTTTGAAGACGCAAAAACAATGATGCCCGGCGGGGTCTCAAGCCCGGTGCGGGCGATCCAGCCTTACCCCTTTTACACCGCCAGGGGGCACGGACCATACCTCACCACAGTGGACGGAGACGAACTCATCGACTGTTGTATGGGGTACGGCCCCCTCGTCCTGGGCCATGCTCACCAGGCGGTCAGAGAGGCGATCGAGACTCAGGTGACTGAAGGCTGGCTGTACGGTACCCCGTGCCCGCAAGAACTCAATCTTGCCAGGCGGGTCATCGACGACCACCCCTCCATCGAGATGGTCAGGTTTGTCTCAAGTGGATCCGAAGCGACGATGGCGGCGATCAGGCTTGCCCGCGCCGCCACCGGCAGGCAGGAGATCATCAAGATCGAGGGCGGGTTCCACGGCGCCCACGACGCCGTCCTGGTCAAGGCGGGGTCAGGGGCGACGACGATGGGCGTCCCCGACTCGGCGGGCATCGTCCCCGACCTGGTGAAGCATACGAGACAGGTGGCATACAACGACCTTGAGGGCCTGGACGCTGTCCTCTCCTCCTCAGAGGATATCGCCGCCCTCATCATCGAACCGGTGATGGGCAATGTCGGGCCTGTCCTCCCTGAGAAAGGCTATCTCCAGGAGGTGAGGCGCCTCACCAGGGAGCACGACGCCCTCCTCATCTTCGACGAGGTGATCACCGGGTACCGCCTCGGGATCGGTGGGGCACAGAACTATTTCGGGGTCACTCCAGACCTCACCACCCTGGGTAAGATCATCGGCGGCGGGCTCCCTGTTGGGGCCTTTGGCGGGCGAAAAGACCTGATGGAGCAGGTCGCCCCGCAGGGCCCGGTCTACCAGGCCGGCACCTTCAGCGGCAACCCGCTTACCATGGCGGCCGGGACCGCCGCCCTGGGATGGCTCCACGACCACCCCGAGATCTACCCGCACCTCGACGAGGGGACGAGGGCGATCGGGGAGGCCTGCGAGGACGCCCATGCAGGCGGGTCCTTTGTCAGGATCGGGTCGATGTACAAATACTTCTTCAGGCCAGAGCCCCCACAAAATTACACCGAGGCAAAGGAGAGCGACACCACACGGTTCCGCACCTTCTGGGAGAAGATGCTCGCGCACGGGGTCTTCCTCCCGCCCTCCCAGTTCGAGACCGAGTTCATCTCGGCCGCACACACCGACGAGATCATCGAACATATCGCAGACAGATACCGCACATGTCTCTCATCATAGGCACACGGGGCAGTACACTCGCCCTCGCCCAGACCGAACGGGCCTGCAAGGCGCTGAACAATATGGGCATCGAGGTCGAGACTGCTGTCATCAGAACGAAAGGCGACGCAGATACTGGAGTAGCCCTCCACGAAGTAGGAGGCCAGGGCATCTTTGTCAGGGCCCTCGACGAGGCGATCATCGACGGGACCATCGACGCCGCGGTCCACTCCATGAAGGACATCCCGGCCCAGCGGCCGCGCGGGGTTTTCACCGGGGCGGTGCTCAGGCGTGACGCTCCCGAAGATTTCCTGGCCCACGACATGCCGATCGAAGATGTCCAGGTGGTCGGGACCGCCTCGACACGGCGTCGGGCACAGCTCCTCAGGCACGACCCCGAGATCGAGGTGAAACAGCTCCGCGGCAATGTGGAGACGCGCCTGAGAAAGATGCGGGAGGGTGAATACGACGCCATCGTCCTTGCCAGGGCCGGCCTCGACCGTCTTGGCTACACGGCGAAGGGAGAACGTCTCCCGGTCTCGCAGTTTGTCCCGTCCCCCAACCAGGGAGCGATCGCCGTCGTCTGCAGGAACGACCCCGAGATCATCGACCAGATCGCCGGGCTCAATGATCCCCAGACTCGAAAAGACGCGGGGATCGAACGGATCGTAATGCAGGAGGTCGGTGGAGGATGTTTCACTCCGCAGGGCATCTATTGCAAGGACGGCCACCTCATCGCCGAGGTTCTCTCGCTTGACGGCCAGCGGCAGGTCAGGATCGAGGAAGACATCTCGACCCCTGAAGAGGCGGAACAGTGCGGGCGGCACCTGAAGAAGGAGGCGGGCGACCTCATCAGAGAGGCGTACAAAGCACTGGGGCTGGTCCTGTGAGCGGGAAGGTCACGCTGGTGGGCTCAGGCCCCGGCGGGCTCGGGCTCCTCACGCTCAGGGGGCGCGAGGCGATCGACGCCGCCGAGGTCGTCCTCTATGACCAGCTTCCTGGCGAAGAGGTCCTCGCCACCCTCCCTGAAGCTGCCGAGCGGATCGACTGCGGCAAGCACGGCGGGGACCACACCCTTGAACAGGACGAGATCGAGGCCCTCATGGTCGAGCGGGCACGCCAGGGCAAGAGGGTCGTCAGGCTCAAGGGCGGCGACCCCTTCCTCTTCGGGCGGGGCGGCGAGGAGATGGAGACCCTCCGTGCGCACGGGATCGAGGTCGAGGTCGTCCCAGGGATCACCTCGGCGATCGCCGTCCCTGAAGCCGTCGGGATCCCGGTGACCCACCGGCGCTTCGCCTCGCAGGTGACGGTCCTCACCGGGCACGAGGACCCGACCAAAGGAGAGTCTGCCCTGGACTGGCAACTCCTGGCAAAGAGCAGGGGGACGATCGTGGTCCTGATGGGGGTCAAAAACCTCCCCAAGATCGCCGCCGCTCTCATCGCCAACGGCAAGGACGCCGACACCCCGGTGGCCATCATCGAACGCGGGATGCGGCCTGACCAGCGGGTGACGGCCGGGCCGCTCGGGGAGATCGCCGACCTCGCCCGCCAGCGCCGGGTGAAGCCCCCGGCGGTCATCGTCATCGGCGAGGTCGCCGGGCTGTACGACGGCACGATCGTCTACCGCGCCTGAAGCGCCGCCCGGCGCCCCAGGAGCCCCTCCCAGATCTCTCTGGCACGGGTCTCAGGGACCTCGAGGTCGTCCCAGGTGAGGACCGACCCGGCCGAGACTTTTCTTTTTACCTTTGCGTCATAGACCAGCCCGATCGGGACATGATCAGGGACTTCGGCGGTCCTGACCGTGCTCCCGCGCACCACAAAACTCCCCATCCCTTGCGGGATCGCCTGGCCAGGTGCGAGGGCGGTCTTTGCAATGGTCGCCACCGAGATCGCCGGTGCCGGGCCGTTGTTCAGGAGCGGTTCTCCGCTGGCGGCGATCCTCTGGACTGTCTTTTTGATCTCGAAGTTGCAGAGATGGAAGTTCCTGACCAGGGTGTATACCGGGCCTTCTCCCATCTTGAAGTTGCTGAGATATCCCTTGACCCGGTCGTCATGGAGGGCGGCGATAAAGACCCCTGGAGGCCCGTCCGGCGAGAGGATATAGTCGCTCACCGGTTCGCCGGCAAGCATTGCGGTCTCGGCAAGCATCTCCGCCCCCGCGGTGAGATCCCTGGTCCCGGGCCCGAGGAGGCCGGGCCTGATGATCCCGGCACCAAGGCCATTGGCCACCAGCGCCTGCTCGAACTGGACCTTGGTCCCGTCAGTGAAGGACGTGACCTTGTCCAGGGTGATCGCCTGTTTCTTCCCCCAGTAGTCCATCTCCGCGGGGGTGGGGTTGTGGTTGAGGTAGCCCTTGATGTTCCCATAGACCAGGGGCACAAACCCCATCTGGAGCACCTCCTCCCGCAACGCCGCAAGACATCCTGGCTGGTCGCCTTCGGCCTCGGTAAATACTCCTTTCTCTGCGAAGTACGACCCTGTCGTCACCTGGGTCTCGGCGTCCATCGTGACCACCGGCAGACCGGCGGCCATCACCTCCTCGATCACCTCGGTGGCGTGGAGGACGTGACCTGAACACTCGACGACCAGGTCGGAACCTTCGATGAGGTCTTCGACGGCATTGGTCGGTGTGAAATTCATCGGCAGGCCAGATAGGTCATGTAATGAACGTCTTGTCAGGACCGGCCCCGGTACCATCCCCTCCTGCCCATTGAGCGTCAACATAAATCCGCGGGCGATGAAACCCGTCCCGGCGACCCCGACCCGTAGCGGGTCGCCGCTCTCTCCCCCCCTGTACATTGGGCAGAGGACTCTGGCTTTTTACATATATATCTTGTGATCGGCGCCAGAGACGGCGATACGTCGCCATGGTCTGGATCATGAAATGAGTGATGAGAACGGGCGTCTGGAAAAGAGAGGCCCCTCAAGGCGCGAGATATATATAGTGTACAATATATTGGATCCCGAAGGCGCACACCCGCGCCTGAAAGGAGTGAGAACTCATGATCGACGGTGTAAAGGCAAAGCCCTTGCAGTTCGTACCTGACGAGCGGGGGCGGTTGATGGAGATCATCAGGTGTGATGACGAATGTTTCAAGAAGTTCGGGCAGGTCTATATGACCACCAGTTACCCGGGCGTGGTGAAGGCCTGGCACTGCCACCATGTCCAGACCGACAACATCTGCTGCGTGAAAGGGATGATCCAATTCGCCCTGTACGACAGCCGCGAGGACTCCCCGACCTTCGGCCAGGTGGACGAGTTCTTCTTCGGTGAGCACTCGCCCCTCCTCCTCACGATCCCGCCCTATGTCTACCATGGGTGGAAGTGCATCTCAGAGGGGGAGTCGATCATCGTCTCGACCCCGACCGAACCGTACGACCCCACACATCCCGACGAGTACCGCCTCCCGGCCGATTCCCCGGAGATCCCGTACGACTGGCTTCTCCTGCCAGGGCAGCGGAACGGCTAAGAACAGGGACGATCTTCTCTGCAACTGAGATCATGAGAAGTGACCTTGTCAAGAGAGGATATCCGAGGGCACCGAACCGCTCTCTCCTGCGGGCGCTCGGGATTACTGAACGCGAGATGGACCTGCCCTTCATCGGGATCGCCAATGCCTTCAACACCATTGTCCCGGGGCACCTCCATCTCAGGGAGATCGCCAGGAAGGCGGCTGAGGGGGTGACCGCCGGCGGCGGGGTGCCCTTCGAGTTCGGGGTGATCGGGGTCTGCGACGGGATCGCGATGGGGCACCAGGGTATGCGCTACTCGCTCCCGAGCCGCGAGAACATCGCCGATGCGGTCGAGTTGATGGTCGAGGCGCACCGTTTCGACGGCCTGGTCTGCGTGGGGACCTGTGACAAGATCGTGCCGGGGATGTTGATGGCCGCGGTGCGCTGCGATCTTCCGGCGGTGGTGGTCACCGGCGGACCGATGCTCCCCGGGCACCTGGGCGGGCGTGAACTCAGCCTTACCGATGTCTTCGAGGGGGTGGGGGCGGTCGCCGCCGGGATGATGACCGAGGAGGAGTTGCATGACCTGGAGTGTGCGGCCATGCCAGGGTGCGGGAGTTGCCAGGGGCTGTACACCGCCAACACGATGGCGTGCATGACCGAGGCGATGGGGCTCTCCCTGCCTGGGTGCGCAACCACCCCGGCGGTGGACGCCGCCAAACTCCGTCTTGCCCGCGAGAGCGGGGAGACGGTGATGCGCCTGGTCGAGGGCGGCACGAGCGCACGCGAGATCGTCACCCTGGAGAGCCTGAGAAATGCCGTGCGGGTGGACATGGCTCTGGGGGGTTCGACGAACACGGTGCTCCACCTGATGGCGGTGGCCACCGAGGCCGGGGTGCCGCTCTCCCTCGACGACTTCAACGAGATCGGCGAGCATGTCCCACACCTCAGTGCGATGCAACCAGGCGGGCCGCACTCGATGGTCGCCCTCCACCGGGCCGGGGGGGTTCCGGCGGTCCTCCATGCGATCGCCGACTTCCTGGAAGAGGCGGTCACGGTCTCGGGCGAGCGTATAGGAGAGATCGCGGAGAGGGCCCGGGTGATGGACGAGGCGGTGATCAGGCCGTGCACCGGTCCGGTGCATGCGGCAGGGGGCTTGCGGGTGCTGCGCGGGACCCTCGCCCCAGACGGGGCGGTGGTCAAGTGCGCGGCGGTCGACGAGGTGATGTGGCGGCACACCGGACCGGCACGGGTCTTCGATGGCGAAGACGCGGCGATGCACGCGATCCTGGCCCAGGAGGTCAGGGAGGGGGACGTCGTGGTGATCAGGTACGAGGGGCCGCGGGGTGGGCCGGGGATGCCAGAGATGCTCTCGCCGACCTCGGCGCTGATGGGGCTTGGGTATACGCGGGTGGCCCTGGTCACCGACGGCCGGTTCTCGGGCGGGACGCGGGGGCCGTGCATCGGGCATGTCGCCCCTGAGGCGGCGGTCGGCGGGCCGATCGCTCTTGTCAGGGAGGGCGACAGGATCGCCGTCGACCTCTTTGCACGGCGCCTCGACCTCCTGGTCGACGACAAGACGCTGGAGGAGCGGCGGGCCGCCTGGCGGCCGCCTGAGAAGGAGTTGCGTGGGGTTCTTGAACGGTATGCGGCCTCGGTCGGGCAGGCCGATATCGGGGCGGTCCTGCGGTGAAGAGGGTACGGAGCGGACGCATGCCCTCGGGATACTGAGAGGTCGTCCTGGAACTTTCGACCTGAAGGGCGTGCCCCTCCTCACAGAAGATATGAGAGAATAGTTGCTGTATCGCCTGAGGAGATGGGTCTTCTCTTGAGTGAGTCGTTCATGACGACACTCAGGTGCCGGATATGGGGTTCTGTCGTTCCTCGCCCAGAAGAGTCATCCCAGGGGGATCTACAGAGCTGGAAATTGGGCCCTGTAGAAATCCTCTTGACGAATCTCTCTGGCAGGGAGCTGGCCGCCCCCCGCACCCCCCACCACACGATTGGTCGGAGACCGTATCATCTTCTTCAAGAACGTTGAATGTGCCTTCCAAACCTAATCTTCGTCCTGGGGGTCCGGGCGGCACTCGCCCCCGGTGCGTATGGTACGGGAAGGCGTGATGATCGGATGTGCCGACCTCATCTCCGAATCTGTACCGCCTTCTCGCGCCGGGGGGCAGCAAGTCAGGAAATTTCTGGCCGCTCCCCAGGCATAAGGAGAAGGACCAAGGACCGATCCTTTCACGACCAGGAAAACTGCGATAGGAGATCTTTATCGTGCGTCTCTGAGTCAGAGGATCATGTTGAATTCTACAGAGCCGAAATTCTGGTCCTGTAGAAACCTTCTGGCTCTCTCTCTGGCAGGGAACTGGCCGCCCCCTGAACCCCCCGCGCGAGGATAGGTCGTGGACGACAATCCCTCTTCATGTTTGTCTATTGTGCCTTCCCAGTCCTATCTTCGTCCTGGGGTTCCGGGGGCAACGCCCCCGGCGTGACTGTGTGGGAGGGCGATTGAGTCTCCCTTGCACCGAGAGGAAGTGAGGGTTTCTCTAGGGCCGATATTCCACAAAACCCATTTCGGAGAGTTCAAATCTCCTGCGATATACCTACCCTTCAGTGCAGGCACGCGGCCTGCCCCGAGGTGATAGTAAAATGATCGAGAGATTTCTTGAAGGCAACAAGACCTTCATCGAGGGTGAATTCACCGAACACAACGATTACTACCAGGAACTTGCCGCCGGGCAGAGTCCGACTGTCCTCTGGATCGGGTGTTCCGACTCGAGGGTCGCCCCCGAGCGGATCACCGGGGCATGGGCCGGCGAGATCTTTGTCCACCGCAACATCGGCAACATCGTGAGGATCGGCGACTGGAACTTCGCCACGATCCTGGAGTATGCCGTCAAGCACCTGAAAGTCCACGACATCGTCGTCTGCGGGCACTCCGACTGCGGGGCGATGAAGGCCCTCACCGCGGAAGGCGAGTCTGACGAGGCCTATATCCCACTCTGGCTCTCCAATGCCGCCAATGCCATGGCCACCGTCGAGGCAAAGACCCCGCGGCCCGCAGATGCCGAGGGGATGAAGAAGTGGCGGCGTATGGTCGAAGAGGAGAATGTCCATCTCCAACTTGAGAACCTCAGGACCTACCCGATCGTGCGTGATGCCGAGAGAGAGAAGAAGGTCGACCTTCATGGGCTGTACTTCGACCTTGAGACCGGCGTGCTGGAAAAAATTGCGTGACCAGGTCGGGATACGACCATCCCGGTTAGCGATCCAGAACGCGTCTCCGGGCCGGGATCGCACCCGGCGCCGATCTTTTTTGAAGCGTGGAGAGAGTCCCATGCCGGTGCGGATCCCCACCACGACCGAGACGGGAAAGCACTCCCCCAGTTATCCTGACGCCGGGTGCTCGCGACGACGCGCGCAGTTCTTTTCGAGGAACATGCCGTTTATTTTTATGATTGATTTTGAATGATATTGTATTATGATAAATAATCCGATTAAATCCTTCTGATACATCTCAGACAGTCGATCTGACGGATAATCTCTAGTGACAACAATTCTATCGGTTTATAGGTTTCAGTTTTTCTGATCTCTGTCCCTGACCTCCGAGACAATTAGATGATTGTACTAGAAATTATAAATGTAACCACATTTATCTCTCCTGTGTGGGCACCGGATTCGGTGCCCCGCTGAAGGTCGGCAGGCATGAGATGCTAGTGCCTGCTTCTGGGAAAGCTCAGGAGGTGTGATTCTTCTGATTTTCCTAGATGAAGATTATTCATACCTTCTAGAGAACAGTCGAAGGGAGAAAAAAGAATGAAAGAAAAAAGAGGTAAATGAAATGAAAACGCAACAAAATTTGATTTTAAAAGCGTGCATTGTGTTGTTATGTACAACAACAATGGTTTCATGTACAAGTGCAGTAACACTTGAAGAATTGTCTGGGACAATTAAGGGAACCGGTGATGATGGTGGTGCTCCTGAAGTCGGTGTTGAATGGGTTACTTCTGGTGGACTTGTTAATAGTGATGATTCTGCAGAAGGGTTCTATAACACGCTAGGCAACGCAGGATGGACACGTAAATTTAACAAAGGCGATGCAAGCACTTCAGAAAGTCATTTCGAGTACTTTAACGGTGGTGACAGGAACTACATTGACGGCGTGGACATCGCATTTTTCCAGGGACATGGATCTGACCAGCACATCAATCTTGGTACATATGGTAAAGACGTATTCTTTAGATCTGAGATCGAATGGGGGGACTACGACTTAGAATGGATTGCTTTGCATTCATGTAGCGGAACAAAAGAACCTGGTAACTTTAAAGGGAGCCACTACGGCCTCAATGGTGTTCATTTTATTTGTGGGTTTGAAACAACTTCATACAACTATGCAGAAGATGGCCCCAGTTTCGCAGAACGCTTGCTTGACAGTGAAAACGTGCCTATCGCATGGTATCACGCCATGGATGAGACACATCCTTCAGGGAGTAGAGTTCAGATGGTTGCTGATGACAACAGTGTATGGGATGATCGTATCTGGGGCCAAGGCTCAGTCGCTTCGGATCCCCCTGTAGATGAACACTGGTGTGCATGGAGTTATGGATTGCATTAAGAGGTGAGAAGAGATGATGAAAACAAAGGTATTGTTTATAGTGAGTCTGGTTCTCGTCGCCGGTGTCACGGCAATCACTCTCCCCATGTGCTCGACCCAGGATCAGGATTGCCCAGTTCCCCCGTCTGAAAGTCTTCACAATGAAAAGTTTACATTAAACACAGCACTTCCAAGTGTGAATGAATCCTATGCCGTCTATCAAACAGTGATTCCAGACGTTTCTGACGAATATGTAAAC
This sequence comes from Methanofollis sp. W23, assembly GCF_017875325.1. NCBI lineage: Archaea > Methanobacteriati > Methanobacteriota > Methanomicrobia > Methanomicrobiales > Methanomicrobiaceae > Methanofollis > Methanofollis sp. W23. Next base: position 604,520 of record NZ_JAGGMN010000001.1, read on the forward strand.
AAAATCGGGGAAAAGTTCGGTATACAGGGAGAACCACAGAAAAAAAGTGAATCAACGGGAAGAATACAGATCTTAGACAACACTGGAAAGGAATCCAGATGTCTTTTGGTATATGAACATTCTGGTGGGATCGTATATGAAATACCAGAAAAAGCATTTCCGGCATCTGTTGAATCACAACCAGTGCTCCCATCAAATGAAGAAGCAAAGAAAATTGCCACTGATTTCCTCAAAAAAAGGGATTTACTCCCAGAAGATGCAGAGATTGAAAGTGTGAAAGTGGATAAGATCTACAAAGAGTACAAGGTTGGATGTAAAGAACCTGTTCTGTCCTATGACATGACTCTTGATGTACATTATTCCAGAGACTTCAGCGGGATATCGGTTTATGGAGACGAACTTTCAGTCATCATTGGAGACAAAGGCGAAGTGGTAGAGGTAATCAAATCATGGAGAGATGTACAACCATACAGAGATGTAAAAATAAAAACACCTAATCAGGCATATTCAGATTTGATCGCTTCAAAATTTGCGAGACCGCCCGCAGAAGCTCTATTTGAAAAAGTCATTGTTGAAAATATCACACTGGGTTACTGGATGGAGCCACGGATCTCTGAGCAGAAGTATGTCTTGCCAGTGTACGTTTTTTCTGGAACAGGGACAGTAAATGGTGAGGAGATGCCATATGTTGAATTTGTTCCGGCAGTTCTCTCTGAAGAGATGACCGCCCTTGAGTAACTCTCCACAATCACTTTTTTCAGGAGCGACACAATGAAGAAAAAATATTCTCTCATCCTCATCGTGGTCATCGTCCTTCTCTCTGCCATTCTTCTCCTTCAGTATTCGGCCTCTCCTCCCTCTGAGGAAGGGACGGTGATCCTCATCCATGCTGCGGAGAAGGGGGACCTGCGGATCGCAGAAGGAGAGGAAGGGTTTGACCCACTCTATGAGGAGTGTATGGCGGTCCTCTCCAGTCTGTCTCCTCCGATTGAGATGTATGTCTCCTGGGAGGATCTCTCGGGATGGATGGACAAAGAAGAGAGTACGTATGTTGAACTCACCCTGCAGGAACCGATGAATCTCAATACCTCCTATGATGTCGAAGGTGCAGGTGCATACACGGGTATGATCCCGTTGCGAGGCGCAGTATTCGGGCTGCACGATCTAGAACCATATGATATCGATGTGTTTGTGATCTATGACACCGATGACACATTCAGGACAGACAGCAGTCCGCAGGTGGGAGCACGCGGTTCAGCGCGGGGACTCGATCGCCTCAGTGCTCTGGTCAATGCCACGCTCCGGAATAGAGGAGATGCGGCGGTTGGGAACTGAGTTAAGGTACTCCCCCCTACCCACGACGAAGATGGGCGGAGGCGTCGGATCTTCATCTTGAAAATGAGTGATCAAGCGACGAGAGAGGTTCATCGCGTATGCTTGAGCCCCAGGTTCATGCCCAATTCCATGAAACGGCATGAGGCGAAAGCCTCAAGCTGGACCGATGAACACCGACAGATTGAATTCTATTCTGGATTTCAATGGAGTTATCATGGAAAAATGATCTCAAAAATTGGCTCTATAGAAATCCTCTTGATGGTTCTCTTCGACGGGGGACTGGCCGCCTCCTGGACCCCCGCGAACACGATAGGTCGAGGACGGCAACGCACTCGTCATGGTCATCCATTCTGCCTTCCCGACCCCATCGTGGTCCCGGGGGTCCGGGGGCAGCGCCCCCGGCATGGTGTTGTGGGAAGGCACGTCGATCTGATCGGCCGCCCCAAATCGTAGAATCTTCACCCCAATCTCGTGCCAGGGGGTTTCACCCCAAGAACCCCCCCATGGACAGAGGATAAGTGGGGACGGCGATGGAACACGATCCTCGCCGGTTCTTCAATCTTGAAGAAGAAGGATCAAACGACGAAAACTGTTCATCCCAGATGCGTGAGTCCGAGGCTCGTACTATATTCCGCAAAACGAGAAAATCACAATGCACCGAAAAATCGAAGCCGAAAAAATTCCGATCAAAAAAAGTGAGTGTCCACACTCTTCAGTTCAGAACCGCGTCAATCTCTTTTTTTATCAGAGGCACCGAGATCCGCCCCACCGGCGTCACCCGCCCGTTGACCAGCACGATCGGGAGCGGGGGCTGGTGCTCCTCGACGATCTTTCTGACATACTCTGGCACCCCGTCGTCGAGGAGCGTGAACTTCAGCGTGACCTGCCCTGGATATTCGGCCATGAGCCGGCCTTTGAGGGCATCGACCGCCTTCACCAGATTCTCCGAGGGGGAGCAGGCCTGGAGGTCGCAACTGCGTTGTTCATTGCAGGGAAACGGCCCGCAGGAGCCGTATGAAAATCCGATAATCTCGATCTCAGCATGATCAGCCATGATCATCTGTTGGCGCCAGGCCGATATGAGTATTTGTCCAGTGCATATGGTGACCCAGTCGCAGTGGAACCCCTGTACTCGCCCATGACGCGGAGAGAACGCACGGACTTGTCTTCACAGAAGAGCATCCATCGCCCTCCCCTCGACCACCATAGGGGCGCGGCCCTCAACTGTTCTTTGTCTTGGGGAGAGGACATTCATCCTCTCTTCAGGATTATCAAATGTGAAGACGGGGGACACCCCCCCTCCCCACACAAGAGGTGAGGGCTTCTACAAAGCCGAAAAATACCCTGACCTTACAGACGCGGCGCCGCCCCGAGTCCTTCCAGCGCCCTGGAGAGACCCCGCGCCGCATCCTCCTCCCACCCGGCCACCGCCCTTATATCGGTCAGGTCATCCACCCCGTCGACGAGCACCTCACCTGCCGTCTCCACCCCAAGCGAGGTGAAGAACGCCCCCACGACCCGCCGCACGCACTCGAAGTTCTCCGGGCCCTTTCGCCCGGCCACCGCAAAGAGGAGCCCGACCTGTCCCCGGTCCCGCACCCCGGCAAGGGCCCGCCTGGCGCGGAGGGCCTGGCACCGGTCGACGACCGCCTTCAGCGCCGCCGGCACCGTCTCGGTGTAGACCGGAGTGCAGACGACGATGAGCCGCGCACGGTCCAGGGCCGCGACCACCTCCTCCATCTGGTCCTCGATGACGCACCGCCCTGCATTGAAACACCGGTAACACCCGGTGCAGGGCTCCACCGCAAGTTTGTCCGGCGAGATGACCTCACTGCGCACCCCCGCCTTCCCGCACCGGTCCGCCACCCACGCGGCCAGGGCCGCCGAGTTCCCATGGGTGCGCGGACTCCCCTGGAGGACCACCGCCCCGGCCGCAGGGGCGCGCGGCCGTCCCCCTGGCAGGGGTTCGGGCGGGTGGAGGAGGAAGGTGTCGGGCTTCCGGGGAAGTTCCTCCTTCAGCCGGAAAAACGCGGTCATGGCGACGTTGCGTGCGGCCTGCATGCCACCTGGCGGGTACTCGTAGGTGTTGGTATGGTATGAGTACAGCACGCCTCCGGCAGCACGCAGTTCCACAGTATAGCGTATCATCCCTGGAAGCACCCTGGAAAAATCCTCGCTATAGAGAAGAAGGTCGCATCTCTCCCCTCTCACTTCAACCTCCGCCGATCGCAGCAGCACCGCCCCGGTCATGCCTCTCACCCACGCCGAGAAAGCACCCCCTCCATATAACCCTTCTCGCCCCGCGGGAAGGGAGATCCCCACAAGTTAAAAAGGTGCATGGCGCATTAAATATGGTAATTCAATGAAGGCGGTTCTGGGTCTTGAAGACGGCGAATTCGTTGTCGGAGAGGGATTTGGTGTTGAAGGCTCCTGTTCCGGGGAACTGGTCTTCAGCACGCAGATGACCGGGTACATGGAAGCGCTGACCGATCCGAGTTATGCGGGTCAGCTCCTCATGTTCACCTATCCTCTCATCGGCAATTATGGCGTAGACCATGATAATTTTCAGGGTCCCGAGGTGTGTGCCCTCGGGTGCATTACACGGGAAGTGTGCACCCATCCGGCATCTCTTCCCTCACTCCCTGACTATTTTGAAGAACACAATCTTTTTGGTATCACCGGCGTCGACACCCGGAAACTCACGATCAAGACAAGAGAGCACGGGACGATGCGGGCCGCCCTCATCGTCGGGAGCGACGACGGCGAAGAAGCGGTGCGGATGGCCCGCGCCGCCCCCGACATCGCGGCGACCGATCTGATCCCGCAGGTCTCCTGTGACGAACTCCTCCACCTCCCTGGCAAGGGCAAGCGGATCGCGATCATGGACCTTGGGATCAAGAAGAACATGGTGATCAGCCTTGCCAGGCGCGGCGCAGACCTCTACCTCTTCCCGCACGACGCCACGCCCGCAGAGATTGACGCATGCGAGCCCGAGGCCCTCTTCATCTCCAATGGCCCGGGGGACCCGCAGCGGGCGACCGGCGCCATCAACGCCGTGAAACATTACCTGGGCGACCTGCCGGTCTTCGGGATCTGCATGGGCAACCAGGTGGCCGCCCTCGCCCTCGGCGGCGAGACCTACAAGATGAAGTTCGGGCACCGCGGCTCGAACCAACCGGTCAGGCACATGGACGGACAGATCTACATCACCACGCAGAACCACGGGTTTGCAGTGGACGCCGGGACCCTCCCTGAAGGGTGTCAGGTCGTCTACGAGAATGTCAACGACGGCAGCCTCGAAGGGTTCTGCGACGAGGACCTCAATCTCTTCTGCGTCCAGTTCCACCCTGAGGCCCACGGCGGGCCGCACGATACTGAACGTCCTATCTTCGACCTGATGTACAGGAGGATCGTCTGATGCCGCGCAACCCACAGATCAAGAAGGCGCTGCTCATCGGGTCGGGCCCTATCCAGATCGGGCAGGCGGCGGAGTTCGACTTCTCAGGCTCGCAGGCCTGCCGCGCCCTGCGCGAGGAGGGGGTCGAGGTGGTCCTGGTCAACTCCAACCCGGCGACCATCCAGACCGACCCCGAGATGGCCGAGAAGGTCTATATCGAGCCCTTGCAGCCGGAGATCATCGCGATGATCATCGAGAAGGAGAAGCCCGACGGGATCCTCTCAGGGATGGGTGGCCAGACCGGGCTGAACTTAACGGCCGAACTTGCCGAGATGGGCGCCCTCGACGGCGTCGAGATCCTGGGCACGCCGCTCGAGGCGATCTACGAGGGGGAGGACCGCGAGAAGTTCAAAGATCTGATGAACCGGATCGACGAACCTGTCCCGAAGAGCATGATCCTCGAGCACATCGAGGACCTCGACAGGGCGCTCGACCTGGTCGGTCTCCCTGCGATCATCAGGCCTGCCTACACCCTCGGTGGTGCGGGCGGCGGGATCGCCCACACCGAGGAAGAACTCCGCCGGATCGTCGACGTCGGCCTCAACCGCTCGCGTATCCACCAGGTGCTCATCGAAGAGTCGGTGATGGGCTGGAAGGAGATCGAGTTTGAGGTGATGCGCGACGCCTCCGACACCTGCATCATCATCTGCGGGATGGAGAATGTCGACCCGATGGGCGTCCATACCGGCGAGTCGGTCGTCGTCGCCCCGATCCTCACCCTGCGCGACGACGAGTTCCAGATGATGCGTTCGGCGGCGATCAGGATCATCCGCGCCCTGGACGTGCAGGGCGGGTGCAACATCCAGTTCGCCTACAAAGACGGGGACTACCGGGTCATCGAGGTGAACCCGCGTGTCTCGCGTTCCTCGGCCCTTGCCTCCAAGGCGACCGGCTACCCGATCGCGCGGGTGGCGGCCAAGATCGCCATCGGGTTGCGCCTCGACGAGATCACCAACCCGGTCACCGGCGTGACCCCGGCCTCGTTTGAACCGGCCATCGACTATGTCGTCGTGAAGATCCCGAGGTGGCCCTTCGACAAGTTCAAGACCGCCGACCGGACGCTCACCACGGCGATGAAGTCGACCGGCGAGGTGATGGCCATCGGCCGCACCCTGGAAGAGGCCTTCAAGAAGGCGATGCGTTCGCTCGACACCGATGTGCGCGAGCACACCAATGCCAACGAGATCAGGATGATCCTCACCAGCCCCACCGACGAGCGTTTCGGCTGTCTCTTCGACGCCTTCAGGCAGGGGATGAGCGTGGAGGAGGTTGCCTCCCTCACCGGGATCACGCCTTTCTTCCTGGAAAAGGTCAACCACATCGTCGAGATCGAGACGCAGCTCAGGGAGGAGAGGAGCGAGGAGGTCGTCAGGCTTGCCAAGAACTACGGGTTCTCCAACACCGAGATCGCCGCCCTCACCGGCATGGACCGGGCACAGGTCGACGAGATCGCCGGCAGGCCGACCTACAAGATGGTCGACACCTGCGCCGCCGAGTTCCCGGCACAGACGCCGTACCTCTACTCCACCTGGGAAGACGAGAACGAGGACCTCCATGACCCGCGCAAGAAGGTGCTCATCCTTGGCTCAGGCCCGATCAGGATCGGGCAGGGGATCGAGTTCGATTACTGCACCGTCCATGCGGTGAAGGCGGCGCGGGATGAGGGTGTTGCGGTCCACATTGTCAACAACAACCCTGAGACGGTCTCCACCGACTTCGACACCTCCGACCGGCTCTTCTTCGAGCCGATGCAACTCGAGGACGTCGTCAACATCCTCATAAACGACGACTACGACGGGGTGATGGTCCAGTTCGGCGGGCAGAACTCGGTGAACCTGGCCATCCCGATCGAGCAGGAGATCGCACGTCTCGGGCTCAAGACCAGGGTGCTCGGCACCTCGCCGGACGCCATGGACATGGCCGAGGACCGCGACCGGTTCAGCGTCCTCCTTGACAGACTCCAGATCCCCTCGGCCCCGAACGGCTCGGCCTACTCTGAGGACGAGGCACGGAGGATCGCCGACACTATCGGCTACCCGGTCCTGGTCAGGCCGAGTTATGTGCTCGGCGGACGGGCGATGGAGATCGTCCATGACGAGGTCGAACTGGACAGTTATATGAAGGAGGCGGTGCGGGTCTCGAAGCAGCACCCGGTGCTCATCGATCGTTTCCTCCAGAACGCCGTGGAAATCGATGTGGACGCCGTCTGCGACGGGGACGAGGTGATCATCGGCGGGGTGATGGAGCATATCGAGGAGGCCGGGGTCCACTCAGGCGACTCGGCCTGCGTCATCCCGACCCAGTCCCTCTCGGCCTCGGTGACCGACCGGGTGAAGGATTACACCCGCAGGCTCGCCCTCGAGATGGGGGTCGTCGGGCTGATCAACATCCAGTTCGCGGTCAAGGACGACGTCGTTTATGTGCTCGAAGCAAACCCGCGGGCCAGCAGGACCGTGCCCTTCGTCTCGAAGGCGACCGGGCTCCCGCTCGCGAAGATCGCCGCCAAGGTGATGATGGGGCGCAAACTCGCAGACCTCGGGTACGAGGAGCAGACCATCTCCCATGTGGCGGTCAAGGAAGTGCTCCTCCCGTTCAGCAAACTCCCTGGCGTCGACACCGTCCTCGGGCCCGAGATGAAGTCGACCGGCGAGGTGATGGGCCTGGACTACGACTTCGGTCGGGCCTATTACAAGGCCTGTCTTGCGGCGGACAACGACCTCCCCCTGGAGGGCAATGTCTTCATCTCGGTCTCCGACGAGTTGAAGGAGTCGATCGTCCCGATTGCCAGGAAACTCCAGGCCCTCGGGCTGACCATCTACTGCACCGGCGGCACGGCCGAGTACCTCAGCCAGTCTGGGGTCGAGGTGAAGATGGTCAGGAAGGTCCAGGAGGGCTCGCCCAATGTCATCGACATGATGCGCAGAGGCGAGATCAGCCAGATCATCAACATCCCCTCAGACAAGCAGTCACGCCATGACCACTACACCATCATGCGGGTGGCCATCGACTACTCGGTCCCGTACATCACCACCCTCTCGGCGGCCAAGGCGGCGACTGAGGCGATCGAGGTGATGAAGCACGAGGAGATCACCATCGAGCCTCTGGACCACTATATCGAGAAGGCGTAACTCTATCCTCTTCTTTTTTGTTCTGCAGGTCCTGGAGAAACCTGTGGCTTTTTGTTCCTGAAATTCTGAACCCTATCCTCCACCTGGGACGTGCCTCTCTGGTTCATGTATACGCGATGAAACTTTCTTGTCATGTGGTCTCTCTTTTTCGAGACTGAAGAGCAGGTGAGGGATTGTGTTCACTCGCCGCCCCCTGCCCTGACTCCAGGGATGGCGATGGGGGGGAGGTAGGATAAACGACCATGAGGTCATCCCAAAATTTTCCCGCCCTTTTCCTCATCGATGAGCGCGATGGATGAGAATGAGGATATCCCGGCCCTGTAGAAACCCTTGCCAATTCTCGGTGCGAGCGCGATTCACCCGCCTTCCCCTATCTTCTTGCCGGGGGCGGCACGCCCCCCCGTCTGAGAGACTCATCAAGAGGATTTACCATGAAAATGATCCTGACGATCAACCCTGGAGGTCTGTATGATGATTTTTTCCTCCCCCTGATTTTCCATGCCTGATATACGAACTACAGAAACGCTCATTGAATGATCGGCCGCCCTCGGTGCAACATCTTCACCGTCGTCTCGCACCCGGGAGAGAGCGAGGATAGTGCTGGAGGGGCGGGCACAGGTCCACCCCCCCTGGAGAACCGCGATCATGTTCGATCGCGTATGCGCAAGCCTCAGGGTCATGCTCGATTTTACAAAGCCACAGGAACTGAATCTGATCTTATGCTCAACGATCCTTCGGGAACTTTGAGGGCCTGGCATTCGCCTCCCTGAGCATCTCATCGGGAAGACTGAAGATAGACACCGAAGACAAAATCTTCACGGTGCACGATAGCGGAGAGGAATCTATTATCAGGGCGGAACATCTGATCAGCATGTCTATCTCATTCATCCCTGGCCAAGGAGGAATGGTCCCCGGACCCCCGGGATGGAGATAGGAGGGGCAAGGTGAATACATGATCCTGAAAGGCGGGAGTGGCCCTCTGCCTCTCGCTCACGCGGTCGTCCTCACCTGATCATGGGGCAGGTGCGACCGAAGAGAACTTGAGATGATCGTGATCTTTGGAGGAGCCCCAGGCAAATGTATGAGGCTTTTTAGACGTCCGGAAAAAAGGCTCTGTAGAGATCCTCGTGATGAATCTCTCTGTCGGGGGGCTTGGCCGCCCCCCGAACCCCCCCGCCACACGATAGGTCGAGGACGGCAGCACTCTCTTGATGGTCATCTATTCTGCCTTCCGACCCTATCGTGGTCCCAGGGGTCCGGGAGCCCTGCCCCCGGTCAAAGGGGCGGGAAGGCGGGTGACACACATCTCCCCCACACAGAAGGTGAGGGATTCTACAGAGCCAGAAAAAAAGAAAAAAAGTTCAGAGCAGTTTATCGCCGGCCTCAGGACCGGGGGCGCAGGTGTAGACGTCGGTGATCTTGACCGCCAGCAGGTTCTTGGCCGGGGCCTTGGACATCTTCGAGAGGACGACCTCGCGCATCTTCTGGAAGTCTTCGCCCTCTGAGACGACCTTCACGTCGCCCTTGATCTGGAAGCACCCCTTGATCTCAGGCCCCCACAGATAGAGCGAGAGCTTCGGGTTCTCCTTGACATTGGCAAGGGTCTTTTTCATGAAATTGTCCGCGATCCAGATCGTCTCGTCGTCGACGAGCATGCAAAAGCCGATCGGCACGACATTGGGGACGCCGTCCTTGGATGCAGTGGCCACCGGGAAGGTTTTTACCTTTGAAAAGGCCTCTTTCATCTCTTCATTCAGTTTTACCATGGTGATCACCCTTTCTATTGAATTCAGCAGATATATACCTGCGTGTTAGAAAACTATACTTCATGACATCTCCTCCAGAAGAATGCACCTACGGCCAGGAGATCAGGGACGAACTGCAGGCCATCAGGAGAGAACTCCGGCACCTCGCCGAAGTGAGGGACTGCAGTTATCTCGACGACCTCATGACCGGACTGCGCAGGGAGTACGGGCAGGTGGCCATCGGCGCCCACCTGGAGAACGTGCAGGCCGGACTCGAACAGCGCCTTGATCAAGGGTGTGCCGGGCGGGAACGGTGCGCCGAGGTCTTCTACCAGATCATCAGGGAGAGCGCCCTCAAGGTGGGGGACGGCACCGTCACCCCCGACGCGATCGCCGGGCAGAAAACCCGTCTCCAGGCCCTCAGGGAGAAGGCCCCGTCGGCGGCATGCGGCCCCTGCTTTGACGCCACGCTCCTGTTCCTCGAAAAACAGGCCGAGATCGCCGAAGGACTCGGGCTCAAGGACGGGCAGGACCGTGCCGAGATCGCCGGGATCCCGGTGGAAGAGACGGTCAGGGACCTCCTCGAACCCACCGCCAGCGTCCCGAGACTCATGGTCCTCAAGGCCCTCGCCGAGAGGTCGCTCTCCTTCTCAGACCTCTCGCGACTGACCGGCCTCCTCGGCGGCAACCTCCTCTTCCACCTCTCGCGGCTCGAAGAGGCCGGACTCATCGTGCAGCGCCGGACCCGCGGGGAATATCATCTCACCGGGACCGGGTACCTCTCCCTCCAGGGGATCGCCCGGATCTGCGCAGCGCTGGCACCGGCGAAGAAGCACTCGATTGGTCAGGATAGAAAGGTATAAAGTCTTCTGAAGGAGAGAAAAGTATATGTGCGCCCGTTTTCTTGACCGCTTCTTCAAACCCAAGCCATATATCGTAGAGAGCATACCGCCCCCCTCGGTCGCCCATGGTGCCGGGATGGCCGTGCCCGAATACAAGGTCAAGCCCTACTTTATCGTCGCCTCTGTGGAGATGGGCAACACCACCACCAAGTGCATCCTCACCGGCACGAACCTTGAGACCGGCCACGCCTATGCCATCAACAAGACCGTGAAGATGAGCCGCGACGTCCGCCCGCCAAAGCCAGGCGAAGAGGTCTTTGGGGCGACCCTGGACGGGACCAAGATCACCAGGGAGTCGGTCACCGAACTGGTCCGCGACACCCTTCTCGAGTGCCACAAGGAAGTCGGGCTCTCGGTCACCGACGACCTCGACTTTGTCGTCAGGAGCACCGGCGTGGTGGCGGCGATGGACTCCCCTGACCAGGTCGGCGACTTCGTGATCGCCCTGGCCAACGGCTGCCTCGCAGCAGGCGTCCCGCCCAAGAAGATGACGCCCCCGATGTCCAAGGAGAACCTCTCGAAGAAACTCCAGGGGTACAGCTTCGCCGACAAGGTCGTCTTTGTCGGGGCGGTCGCCGGGGTCGTCCCGCCGGTCGGGAGTTCAGGCGTCGAGATGGTCGCCAACGAGATGGAAGGCGAACTCGCGATGGCCGGGATCAAGGAAGGGGCAAAGAACACCCCGGTCGACTTCCGCAACCCCTGCATCTCCATCGACTTCGGGACCACCCTCGACGGCCGGATCACCTCGGACGTCGCGCCCGGCGACCCCGACCCCTTCGCCAAGACCATCGGGAACTTCTGCGGACTTGCAGGTGCGATCCCCGACTCCATCGTCAGGGGCACCGGGCAGGTCGAGGGACGGACCGGGACGGCGCTGGATATGTTCGGCGACAAGAGCGCCCTTGAAGGCGTCTCCAGGATCGGACGGAGCGCCGGGATCGTCGAGGACTATGTCGAGCAGATCCACCGGCACATCGACATCAGGCGCGTCCCGCCCGACCGCGAACGCTTCGGGCGGGTGCCGGTCAACTCCAGGGTCGCCCACGACTCTGGGGTGGTCCTCATCGGGTGCGACGTCGGCGAGAACGGGAGCGAGACCGGTGCACTCAATACTATCGGCGCAGAGATCTATGAGAAGTACAGTAAAGGTCTGCTCACCGATGTGATCGACCATGTCTGCTCAGAGATGGCCCTGCGGCTCATCGACGTCGCCGTCGAGCACGACCTGGTCCCTGAGAACTCGTCCATCGGGTTCACCGGCCGGGCGGCGATCTCAGGGAAGAAGCCGCAGTATATCCTGAACGGGATCGCCGAGCGCGGGCTGTACAAAGATCCGCAGGACCACGTGGTCTTTGTGGACGACGGGCTTGCACGGGGCGCCGCCCTGATGGGCAGGTGCATGAACTCCCTTGGCAAACCGAAGAACCCGCTCGGCGGCGTCCGCGGTGGACGGTGTATCATGGCCGAGCGGATCAAGATCGGAAAATGAGGCTGAACGAATGGCAGAGGAAGAAGAACTCTTTGACCTCCTGATCCCCCCTGGCGTGCCCAGGACGGCGATCAGGGCGATCATCGAAAAGTACGACGTCGACCTGGTCGACCGGGCAGAACAGCTTAATTTCGCTAATATGGACGGGGACACCCGCTACCTCCTTGCCTTCCGCGGGAAGAAGGAGGTGCTCGAAGAGGCTGAGAAAGATCTGCGGGCGATGGTCCTCGACTTCATCGGCAAGGAATAATTTCCTTTTTTTCCCGGGAGAGACAGATCGTCGCAATGTTTTGGGGCGTGTGCTCCCCCGGGCAGTTCGAGGCATGCAGGCACGTGATCTGAAGGCGACTCTACTTGATCTCCAGGGGGTAATGATGAGCAAAAACTCCCTGGGCATGGCCTTCGTCTTGAACTGAAGTTTTTCTTTCCTGGAGTGCTACGCCCTCTCCTCCACCGGGGGGTGCCGCCCTCCGGTCCCCTCGCCGCCTGATTGATCGAGGGCCGCAGCACTCTCGTCACAGTCGTCCATTCTGCCTTCCCAACCCCATCGTCATCCCGGGACTCCGGGGGTGATCTCCCCAGGTGAGACGATGGGGAAGGCGGTTGAATCATACTCGAACCAAAAAAAGTGAGGATCTCTACAGGGTTGTTTTTACAGAGCACCAGAACCGGTCTTTCACCTGACCTGGAGAGGGGAGCGCGCAAGGACAACTTTTATTGCTGAAGTCTCTCATCTCCCGCCGCACAAAGAGGGAGAGGGGAGAGATGTCTGGAGTACGCGGGGCATGGAGTATGATGGTCGCGCTGCTCGTCGGCCTTGCCGTCGTCTGCGGCGTCGGGACAGGGGTGTCTGAACCCCCTGGCCCCCTGCAATGGACAATCTTTGACGGGGGGTCGGAGGAGTCAGGGACCGACATCATCGAAGTCGAGGGCGGAGGATATGCGGTCGCCGGAACCTCCAGAAACGAAACCTCCCGCGCGATGCTCCTCCTGCGGGCCGACGAGAACGGCAGCGTCCTCTGGGACCGGACGTACACACTCTCAGGTATGGACGCCGCCCATGTCGTCAGGGAGACCGAAGACGGCGGATATGTGCTGGCCGGGGAACAGGACGGTCGCCTGGCGCTGATCGGGACCGGGGCCGAGGGCGAGGTCCGCTGGACCGGGCCTGAAGGGGCCAATGTCTCCGATCTCGGTCCCGCCCGTGACCTCCTCGTGACCGGGGACGGCGACTGCCTCCTCGCAGGATCGACCCGTACGCCGGGGGGAGGGAAGACCGCCGCTCTGGTCAGGACAAATGAGAGCGGTCATCTCGAGTGGGTGCAGACCTATGAGGACCTCAACGAGAGCGAGGCCACCGCCCTCGCCATGACAGACAACGAGGGGTATGCGGTCGCCGGCCTCTCCTCGGGCGCAGAAGAGGTCTTTCTTATGATGGCCGGGGCGAACGGAACCCGCACCTGGACCAGGACCTTCCAGGCCCTGGAGGTCTGGCCGATCTTCAGCGATATTCAGGGCCTCATGACCTCGCCCGACCTCACCCTGAGGGCAGGAGGGGGCTATGCCGTCGCGGGGGGGTTGACCTTCCCTGAAAGACCGGTCTCCGCCGCACTGCTTCTTCTGACCGACGAAAACGGGAATCTTGAGCGGAACTGGACGTACCAGAAGGACGGGGACTTCTGGGCGGAGTCAATGGCAAAGGTCGACGACACCGGATTTGTCCTTGCCTGCTATCATGACCCCCTTGCAAACCCGACCAACCTCGTCGTTCTCTTCGGGACCGGGGAGAACGGCACCTCCCAATGGGAGGTCGATGCCACCCCTGGTTTCCTCAACTCCTTCGAAAACGACCCCTACAGCATCATCACGACACGGGACGGGAACTATGCCGTCACCGGAAAGACCCGGACCATCGACCCCGAGACCGGACTGGAGAGCCAGGACCTCTTCATCCTCCTCACCGCCCGGGAGTGGAGGGCGTAAGGGACCAGTTACATTTATCCCCTCACGCCCCTATCCACCCGGCACCAGGAGGGGGGAATGATGAGAAGTATCTCCGCGGCCGGAAGATCCCGGCCGGGAAAGTATCGACCAGCGGCTGCCGTCGTGATCGTGATCGTCGCCCTGCTTGCCCTGACAGGCATTGCAGCAGGCGTGGAGATCCCGGAAGAGCGCTGGCGGACGACCTATGACTCGGGCTACAACGACTACGGATATGCGCTCCAGATGACCAATGAGAGCGATTTTGTTCTTGCAGGGAAGGTGCAGAACGGATCGACCAGCGACATGCTGCTGCTGAAGACCGACAGGAACGGCACACTGCTCTGGAACCAGACCTACGACTATGCCGGATATGACACCGCACATGCCGTGAAGGAGACCCCAGACGGGGGCTATATCCTCGGGGGCTTTGGGCTCATCGATATGACATATGCATCGATCGACGGGGCGATGATGGTCAGGACCGATGAGAACGGCAGCGTGCTCTGGACCGGGCCGACCGGGAACGTGAGTCCGACCTGGGAGGCGGTCCAGGACGTTGCCGTCTGTGAAGACGGAGGGTTTGTCCTGACCGGCAGGGACAACCCGTCGGCCGCGCCGAATGCCGCATATCTCGTGAAAACCAACGAGACCGGCGGCGTGGAGTGGACGAACGGCTACATGAGAGACATCGACGACACCGGATTCTCGGTCCTGCAGACCGATGAGGGGGACTATGTCTTTGCCGGGATCTCGGCCGACATAATCAATGGGACGACCGATGCCTTCCTCAGGAAGGCCGACGCCAACGGGACGTTGATCTGGGAGCGCTACTACCCCGCGAGTGAGATGAACTGGACCTCGCAGGGTGCCGAAGGCGACTTCTGGACGGTGAAGGCGGTCCCGACTGCCGACGGGGGCTATGCCGTCGCGGGCAGGGTCGTCTTTGAAAAACCCGACACTGCCGCCGCCGCCCTGATCAAGACCGACGCCGAGGGACAGGTCGAGTGGTCCAGGGCCTATACTTCGTGTTCAGATACATTCTGGGCTGAGGATCTCGTCGAGAGACCAGAAGGCGGGTTTATCCTTGCATGCCACTGCGACCCGCCGGCAAACCCGCAGAACGCCATCTCTCTCATCGCAACCGATGACACCGGCGAGATCGAATGGCGCGACTTCTACACCATCGGTCCGTTCGAGAACGACCCGCACGCCATCGTCGCAACCGGGGACGGCGGATATGCGATCGGAGGCGAGGCCGGGATCTGCGAGAACCCGGCAGACATCACGAACTGCACGCTCGACGCCTTTATCCTCAGGCTCGGACCCAGAGAACCGCCGGCGCCAGGGCCTGGACCCGCACCTCAACCGTCGTTGAACGCCGACTTCAAGGCCTTCCCGCGGAGCGGAGTCGCACCACTGGAAGTGGCGTTCACCGACCTCTCGACCGGGTCGCCGACCTCGTGGGCATGGGACTTTGGCGATGGGACCGGGTCGACGGCACAGTTCCCGACACACACCTACACGAAACCAGGCACCTACACGGTTTCCCTGACCATCTCTGACGGGACTTCGGCCGACACCGAGAGGAAGGTCGGGTACATCACGGTCTCTGCAGAAGAACTCAAGGCGAATCTCTCCTTTGTCCCGAGAGAGGCGGAGGTAACCGAGGGGGAGAACACCACCTATGATGTCGTGATGGACCGGGCCGAGGAGGGGATCGCCTTCTACTACATGGACATCGACCTCACCGACCCGGCGGTCGCCGAGATCGTGGATGTCGAGATGCCCGCCTGGGTAAAGTCCGGTCCTCTGGTCTCGCCGCTGCCGGCAGACTCGGTCCAGCTCTCAGGGATCAAGGGGGTCACTGATCCTGGCAAAGAGAACATCACGCTCTGCACCCTGACGGTCCGCGGCGACCTGGAAGGCCAGACTGATCTTGCCGTCGGGGAGGCGCGGGTCCTGAGCCCGGTCCTGAACGAGTACCTGCTCACCGCCGGTACCGGGAGCCTCAATGTCACACCCAGTGATTTTGACGCAAACTTCACGGCCGATCCACTGAACGGCACCGCACCGCTTGAGGTGAACTTCACCGACACTTCGGTCGGGTCACCGACAGCATGGTTCTGGGAGTTCGGCGACGGGGACACCTCGACCGAGCAGAACCCGGCCCATGAGTATGCGGAGCCTGGGCTCTACACCGTGATCCTGACGATCTCTGACGGGACGAAGACCGACGCCGAGACAAAGGCGGACTACATCGAGGTCACCGCCGCACCATCGGTCCTGGCCGCGAACTTCACGGCCGATCCACTGAACGGCACTGCACCGCTTGAGGTGAGCTTCACCGATCTCTCCGAGGGCCCGGTGACCTCGTGGTTCTGGGAGTTCGGCGACGGGGACACCTCGACCGAGCAGAACCCGACTCACGAATATGCGGAGCCTGGGCTCTACTCCGTGGTCCTGACGGTCTCTGACGGGACCGAGACCGACGCAAAGGTAGAGGCCGACTACATCAATGTCACCGCCGCACCATCGGTCCTGGCCGCGAACTTCACGGCCGAGCCGCGGAGCGGCACCACGCCCTTGAGCGTGGGCTTCACCGACCTCTCCGAGGGCCCGGTGACCTCGTGGTTCTGGGAGTTCGGTGACGGGGACACCTCGACCGAGCAGAACCCGACTCACGAATATGCAGAGCCTGGGCTCTACTCCGTGGTCCTGACGGTCTCTGACGGGACCGAGACCGACGCAAAGGTAGAGGCCGACTACATCGAGGTCACACCTGAAGAAGAGAGTACTCCAGAGGAAGAAGAGGAACTGACGCCAGAGGAGGAAGAGGAAGAGGTCACACCTGAAGAAGAGAGTACTCCAGAGGAAGACGAAGAGGAACTGACACCAGAGGAGGAAGAGGCCGCGCCTGAAGAGACGACCTAAAGAGGAGGTTGTACAGGTCTCTTGGACCTGTACACAGTATGGAATGACTGGAACAGGGGGATCACCTGGTTCCCCCTGCCCTTGATTTTATTTTGCCGCAGGATAGAACTGAAGATCTATCTCTGGGACTCTGGAGAGACTCTTTTGATGATGTCCCCTGACTGGGGGGCCAAGTTCGTACGAGGAGGTGGTGAGGTGAGGGTTTTGCATGAGAATTCGATCCCATCACGCCCCCCATGACTGATACGCAGAGGGGACATCCCATTTCTGAGCGGTTCGTCCTTTGCCTTCCTGTCTCACTCAATCACTCTAAAGCCGAATTGCAATATGTCGTGGCTGAAGGGCAGTGGGGGAGTCGATAGCCATAGAGGATCTCTCACCACTCCCTGTGGCCTGACCAATCGCCTTGAACTGAAGGTTTTCCTTCCTGGAGTGCGACGTCCTCTCCTCCACCTGGACCACGATGGGTCCGGGGGGCGGCGAGCCCCCCGCCAGAGTCCTGAGGATTTCTACAGAGCCGAATAATCAGGCTCAGGGGAACCCCTCGCCGACCTGTACGGCGAGTGCGCACCGAACGCCCCCCTGGCCTCCATGAAAAAGAGAGGCGCGAAAAAGAATAAATGATGGGTCCATCGTCACATGGCGGCCTTGAAGTGAGGTAGGTTCTACTGGACCGACATATCAACGCATATTCAAAGGGGAGACCGCGAATGTTTCGCGAAAAAAAAGGATTTAATTCTTCCTGACCTGCTGGAGGAGGCGTGCCTGCATCCCGAAGTACTTCGAGACCCCGACGGCGTCGCACTGGTCGATGGTCTTGGTGTCGAAGGAGACAAGGTCGTCGGAATACAGGGCCTGCGGCGAGGACCGCCCCCGGACATGCACCGCTCCCTTGAAGAGCATGCAGTCGACCGTGCCGTTGACCCGCTCCTGGGTGGTGTCGACAAAGGCGTTGAGCGCGGCGTACAGCGGTTCGTGGACCAGGCCCATATAGGCGAGTTCAGACCACTTGCCGTCGACGACCTGCTTGAAGGCGAGTTCCTCGCGGGTGAGCACCAGGCGCTCGAGGTCGTGGTGGACGGCGAGGAGGACGGTGGCGGCCGGGTGCTCGTAGTTCTCCCTGGCCTTCAGCCCGAGGATCCGGTCTTCCATCATGTCGTTTCTCCCGACACCGTGGCGGCCGGCGATGGTGTTGAGTTCCCTGATCAGGTCTTCGCCTGCCATCTTCTTCCCGTTGAGGGAGACCGGCACGCCCTGCTCGAACCCGATCGAGAGAGTCTCGGGTTCGGCCGGGGCGTCGGCAAGGGAGGCGGTCCATTCATAGATATCTTCTGGCGGATGGTAGGCCGGGTCTTCGAGTTTCCCGCCCTCGATGCTCCGTGACCAGAAGTTCTCGTCGATGGACCAGGGTTTTTCCTTCTTGACCGGGACCGGGATGCCGTGTTCCTCGGCGTACTCGATCTCCCATTCCCTGGTAAGGTTCATCTCCCTGATCGGGGCGACGACCTCGTAGCCGTGCGCCCTGAAGATGAAGTCGAAGCGGAGCTGGTCGTTGCCCTTGCCGGTGCACCCGTGGGCGATGGCCACGGCGCCCTCCTTCCTGGCGACGGCCACGATCTCCTCGGCGATGAGCGGTCTGGCAAGCGCGGTGCCCATTGGGTAGCCCTCGTACGACCCGTTGGCCTTGACCGCTCTGAAGACGTGCTCCCTGACGAACTGCTCTCTGGCGTTGATGGTATAGTGGCGGTCCGCAATCTTTTCGCCTTTCTTCGTGGCTTCCTCGACCTCGTGCTGCGGCTGGCCGACGTCGACTGCGACGGTGATCACCTCATCGAAGCCGTAGTGCTCCTTGAGGAGGGGGACGCAGATCGAGGTGTCGAGCCCGCCCGAGAAGGCAAGAACAACTTTTCCTTTTCCCATATGTTATGCTCCAGTGTGCTCTTCTGGGTCCTGGCGCTTTTGAACGCGATAGGAGATACCCAGTATTGATTGGTGCTCTCAGACTTTTAATGCTCTGGAGGGGACCAGGTGTCCATGAGGGGCGGCGGTGTCTCCTCGGGGCCGACGTGGATCAGAAGTCTGGCCATCCATCTGGGAGGAGACTTGTTTGAAGATTGAACTCTGTAGGATCCCTCCAGACGGTTTATCTGTGGCGGGGGACGGCAATCCCTCTTCAAGGAGTTCGAATATGTTTCTCCTGCTCAATCTTCCTCCTGGGGGTGCGGGCGGCACTCGCCCCAGGCGGGAGTGTAGGGGAAGGCCAGAGAGTTCTGGGATTTTTACAGAGAATAATCGGAGGGGGTGGTCTGTGTGGTGCGTATTCATTGGAAGCAGGGGGGCACCATAATGCCGGGGCCGCGATCATGACCGCCCTTGGGCTCCTTCTCCTCTTCTTTCTCCTGAATTTGATCTCAGGGTTCACTCCTGAGGACTGCGGTGACTTTTAGTCCTCAGAAGATCATCTGCTCCCTCCCCTCCCATCTCCCATAACTCCGCCGCACAAGCCACCGGCCAGGCACGAGGAGGAGCACTGCCGCCGCGGCGTACCAGGGGTTCATGAACAAGAGGACGATGAGGAGGAAGACCGGGAGGCCGAGCGCCAGGAGGTAGGAGGCAAGGACCCTGGTGTCGTAGAGGAGGACATTTGGCGAGAGTCCGGTCAGGAAGACGGTCACCGCCAGTCCATAGAAGGAGACCGAGAGACAGAGGAGGAGGGCGGGCAGGAGATAGCCCTCCGCCCCGATCGCGAGGGTGAGGAGGGCGATGAAGACGGCCGGGATGAGTTGCAGCACGGCAAAACTATAGATCTTGCTCTGGATGACTGCGGCGACGCTCACCGGGAGGCAGGCGTACAGCCCGAAGGAGTCGAAGATGGTGAGCCAGATGTACATCGTCGAGGCGACCATGCCGGTGATGATTGCAAAGAGGAGGAGGATGGTGTGCTGTGGGAGGAAGTCCCCGAGGACCGCGAGGAAACACCAGATGAGTCCGAGCGGGACGAGGAACGAGAAGATGGTCTGCCCGACGGCGCTGCCGCTCCTGGAGAGGTCGAGGAGGTCTTTTGCGGCGAGGGCCGGGGACGGGAAGAGGGTCAACCGGTCGGCAAGGGGAGCGAAGCGGTTGCGGTAGTGTTTTGTCTTTGCGGTCGATTCTGGCGTGAGGAGGGCAAGGGCGGCCGCGGTGAGGGTGATCACCAGGGCGCACGCCGCCAGGAACGTCCACCACGAGAAGGTGTGAAAGAGTGCCAGCGGGAGGAAGGGCGCTTCAGGACCGGTGCCGACGGTCACGGACGCCGCCGCCCAAATGCCGAGGAGGAGGATGCAGGCGAGGGCAAGGAGGCGTGTCGAGCGGACATAGAGCATCGAGAAGAAGAACGCGGCCGAGAGCCCGGTGAGAAACGAGAGGGAGAGAGTGAGCAGGAGGAGGAGCACTGTCCAGGACTGGATGCCGATCCAGGGTGCGGCGAGCGCGAACCCCACGATGAAAGGGAGCACCCAGAGGAGGATATAGTAGAGCGTGTCCTTCACGACGAAGTTCAGGAAGATGAACCGTTCAGAGAGGGGAAAGATCCGTGCCGAGTAGGCGAGGGTGCTCGACTGCCCGAACCTCCTTTCCATCACCTCGTTCATCATGAGCCCGAATGCCCCGACCATGAGCCCGAGGAGGAGGAAGCCGGCGTGGACGACGAGGGCGAGGTCGCCGAAGGGGAGGAGGGGTCCGAGGTACGGGAGGAGGAAGGAACTCATGAAGGCGATGGCGCAGATCAGCACCGGGTAGAGGGCAAAACTCAGGCTCCCGAACATCGTGGAGTGGACCCGCCACTCCTCTTTCATCATGGCCCTGAAGAGTTCAAGCATGGGCACCTGCCCTGACAAGGGAGAGGAAGTACTCGCCGAGGTGCCGGCCGCCCCCGGTGACCTCGGCGATCTCGCCGGCGGCAAGGAGTCGTCCGGTATGGAGGACGGCAAAGTCAGAACAGATCTCCTCGGCGATCTCAAGGATGTGCGTGGAGATGAAGACGGTGTTGCCGTCCTTCACATATGTCCTGAGATAGTCTTTCACCTTCTCCTGCATGAGAGGATCGAAGTTGACGAGGGGTTCGTCGATGAGGGCGAGGACCGGTCTGTGGAGAAAGGCCTGGGCAAACATCAGTTTCTGCCTGGTGCCCCGCGAGAGGTCCTTGCAGAGTATGTCACGCGTGTCTTCGAACTCCAGGTACTCAAACCACCATGCCTTCTGCTCCTCGATCTCGGGGACCGCCCGCACTTTCCCGACAAGGTCGAGGTACTCCTCTGAGGTGAGGAAACTTGGGGGCGTCTCCTGTTCAGGGATGATCCCGACCCGTGAACGCACGCCGACCGGGTCTTTTTCGACGTCGATGCCAAGGACTCGTGCCGACCCCGCCGTCGGCCTGACCTGTCCGGTCAGCATCTTGATCATCGTGCTCTTCCCGGACCCGTTGGGGCCGAGCAGGCCGAAGAGCGACCCTTCCTTGACAGACAATGTGACGCCGTCCACCGCCCTGGTCTCGCCGTAGAGTTTGGTGAGATGGTCCACCTCAAGTATCGCACGCATTGGTCTCTTCTGTGAAGGTGGAATCTCGCGAGGTATCAGTCTTTTTAATTTTTCTGGACTCTGATCCGGGAGATGAGATGGGATGGTTTTTCCATGGGGGGTGTGGAATCCTGGAGCGGGCACCCTGGTCTCTGGGTCTCTGAATCTTTGTCCTCGGCTACCCGGGGGCGGTGCACCCGATGTGGTCGATGGGAGATTGCGGCCGGTCGCGTACTCTCCTGGGGAGGAGGGAAGGGATTTATTGGTACCGGACACGAACCCCGGGGTTCACTCATACGCGGAGGTTATCCCAGAACCCTCCAGCCCTCCCCCTCCCGGAAGAGAGCAGTAGATATGGTGGGGAGGTCCTCCCCTTTTCGGTGCGCCCCCATGCAATTCATGCCTTCTCACATCACCGCCCCCCGGAGGAGGAGAGGGTTTTGAGTTTCTGGAAGGATGCACTTTGGTTCGGGGGGATGGTCACCCCAGGAGAGTGGGGGGTGCGAAAGGATCTCTGCTCTCTCTTTTCGCAACAGACATTCAGGGCGAGCACTCGCCCCCGGATCCCCGGGATAAAGATATGAGCCGGAAGACACGATGGACACCCGTGAAGAGGGCGTCATCTCCGATGTTCCTGCACAGGTCTACAGGTCTGTCCTGGTCATCGCCGCGGCTCATGCCGGGGAGAGGACGTACAGATCCCTGTGAGAGAGAGGGGTGTCCTCCCTTCACCTGGCTTTGAGTTCCTGTTTTTTCCGGCGGTACCCTGCCACTGCGGTCCCGCTGTACTGGAGTGTGTGTCCTTTCAGTGCCTCCTTCAGTTCCGCGCCGCTCGCCCCTCCTGGAAGGTCGAGCAGGGTGTCGGTCCCATAGAGGTTGAAATAGTACTCGTGGGCCGCTCCCTCTGGCAGGCACGGGCCGCTGTACCCGATCTTCCCGAGGTCGTTTCTGCCCTGCCGTGCCTGGACTGGCGACGAGACCTCGGGGTTTGCAGGGATCCCTTCGGGGATGAGATCTGTCGCCGGGATATTCCAGATGAGCCAGTGGTCGACTTTTGCACCCGGGTCGGTGAGAATGATCACGCAGTAGGGTGATTCCAACCGGGAAATCCGAATTTCAGGCGAGATGTCCTCACCGTCGCAGGTGTGTCTCTCAGGGAAGATATCAAAACTGATCTCGACAATAGGGTTTTCCATCCTTGACCCTCCGCAGGAGGTATCGCTCTCCTATATGATAGGTGGGGTGATGAGGGGGGGGCGTGACCGGTGGTGATCCAGGGCAGGTCTCTGCCCCTGCGAGTCGGGGGCCTGAATAGTTCTTCTGTTATCTTTGTGATGAGATGTTACGCATTTCAGTGCCTGGAGAGATGATTAAAAAACGGCTCTGTAGAATCCAGAATCCAGCGTGAACCTGGAGTGCACGCATATGGGATGAGAATGACGGTCTGTCTGTCTCCGGGGCGGCGATGGATGGAGGTCTCCACGATTATCCTGTCTAAATATGGATGATCACGCGACGGCCCCTATAGAGCCCCTCCCCCTTTATGGCCGGGAAGGCATATTCGAACTCCCTGAAGAGGGGGTGCCGTCCACGACCTGTCGTGGCACCGCCATCGCGGGGTCAGGGGGGCGGCACTCTCAAACACTGTGCTCTGGACTCCTCTTCTATCGCACAAATCCCTCGCGCCCTGCAAAGGGCAGGCGACCTTCCGCTTCCTCTTCTATCCTGAGCAACTGATTATACTTCTCCACCCGCTCGCCGCGGGCCGGTGCCCCGGTCTTGAGATGCCCGGTACCGAGGGCGACGCAGAGGTCGGCGATGAACGTATCGACCGTCTCGCCGCTCCGGTGCGAGACCATCGCTCCCCAGCCGTTGGCCTGGGCCAGGTCGACGGCCGCGATCGTCTCGGTCACCGTGCCGACCTGGTTTGGTTTGATGAGCACGGCGTTGGCGGCCTGCTCCCTGATCCCCCTCCTGACCCGCTCCACGTTCGTGACAAAGAGATCGTCGCCCACCAGTTCGAGGCGGTCGCCCAGCGTCCTGGTCAGCAGACGCCAGCCGTCCCAGTCGTCCTCGGCCAGGCCGTCCTCGATCACGATGAGAGGGTAGGCGGCGGCAAGGTCTGCATAATAGTCCACCATCTCTCCGGAAGAGAGCGCTCGTCCCTCGGTCTTGAGGCGGTACTCCCCGTCCATGTACAATTCGCTCGACGCCGGGTCGAGGGCCAGCCCGATCTCGGCCCCAGGCCTGAAACCCGCCGCCTCGATCGCCTCGACGATGAGGTCGAGCGGTTTCTGGTTGGACCTGACCGCCGGGGCAAACCCGCCTTCGTCCCCGACGCCGGTGTGATACCCCTTCGCCGCGAGGAGTTCCTTGAGAGCGTGATAGGTCTCTGAGCCGTAGCGGAGTGCCTCCCTGAAGTCGGGCGCCCCGTACGGGACGATCATGTACTCCTGAAAGTCGGCGCCCTGCCAGGCGGCATGCACCCCGCCGTTGAGGATGTTCATCATGGGCACCGGCATCGCCGCTCGCCCTTCGGGGTTTTCGAGGGAACGCCACAATGAAAGCCCCGCCGCCGCAGCCGCACTTCTTGCCGCGGCCATCGAGACCGCAAGGATGGTGTTGGCCCCGAGACGGGCCCTCGTCGGGGTGGCGTCGAGGGCGATGAGGTCGCGGTCGATCTCCTCCTGCGCCGCGGCGTCCTTGCCTCGCAGGTGAGCCGCGATCTCGGTGTTCACCAGGTCGACGGCGTGCAGGACACCTTTCCCGCGGTACCTCGACTGGTCCCTGTCTCTTTGTTCGTGGGCCTCGTGGACCCCGGTCGACGCTCCAGAAGGAACGGCGGCGCGGGCACGTGCCCCGCATGCAAGCCAGATCTCAACCTCGACGGTGGGGTTTCCCCGCGAGTCGAGGATCTCTCTCCCGTGAAGGGAGGTGATGGTGGTGTCAGTCATGAATAGTTTCACTCCTTTATGGTCATCAGCCCTGAAACCGCGGCGACGAGCGCCAGGGCGTCTTTCAGCCGGGTGATCTCACCCGCTGTCTCTTCGATCTCCCTGTCACGCCGCGTCGACGCAATGCGGACCGCCGTGCCGGTGACCTGGACCGCCTCGTCCAGTTCAGCCTCCAGGTCATCCCTGAACCGCCTGAAGGCGGCGTCGATGTTCTGGCGCGTCGCCCACCTGAGGTTCTCGACATTGTGGAGGGCGAGGCGTTTGATCTGGTCGGAGAGCCTCTCCCGTATCCGCCTCACTCGCAGACGAGGCGGCATGACCCGCTCGATGAGGTCGGCGCCGACAGGGGAGAGGACACTCCCCCAGTGTTTCCGCGAGACCCAGAAGGGTTCGCGCTCGACCACATAGATCTCGCGCCGAGGACCGGCCGGAGTCTGGACCGCGAAGAGCGTGGCCGCCTCCTGGCGCACGCTCTCGACAAGACCGTCGACCTGGTCCTGGTGACGCTGGAGTCTCGCGGCGAGGACCCGGTCGACACGATCGGTGATCTCTGCGAGGAGCCCTGCGAAGTAGCCAGGAATAAAAGCGTCGAGGGCGTCAATGGCGGCCTGCTCGTCCAGAGGCCCCTGCGGAGAGGTGCGGAGCGCCTCAAAGGCGACCTCGTCCAGGCGTGCGATCGCACGCTCCCTGAGGCGCCCGGCCTCGACTTCAAGGAGGGCGTTCACCCGCCGGTGGTCGCCCTCGATCTGGTCGGCGATCGCCTGGCGCTTCTCCTCCGCCTCCCTGATCACAGCGTCGAAGACCAGGCACTTCTCTTCGAGGTCTTCGAGAGGGGTCTCGTGCGAGCGGAGTTCGAGTTCGAGGTGGAACCTGAGTTCGTCCACGACGGTGCGGGCCCGCCGCTCCATCGCCTCACAGAGGACGTCTTCTTTCTCGTGGACGAGGAAGGTGACAAGGTGGTCGACGACGGCGTCAAGCCCGCTCTGCCGCCAGGCCTCCTCATCGCCTTCCTCCCGCGCTCGGAGTCCGGCCCTGGCCGAGACCGGAAAGATCGTCAGGTCGTCCCCGTCCTCGCCGGTCTCCCCTGCAAGCACCTCCCTGAGAAACGCGACGGCCTCCTCCCGTTCGTCCTCTGAGAGGTAGTCGACCTTATTGAGGAGGAAGAAGAGACGCGGGACCGCCTGGCGCACCTCGCGGAGGAAGCCGACCTCGACCTCGGTGATCGGCGGGTCTGCGGAGAGGAGGAAGAGGGCGGCGTCGCATCGAGGGAGGAGGGCGAGGGTCGTCTCGGTGTTGTGGCGGTGAGTGGACCCGATGCCAGGCGTGTCGATGAGCACCACGTCCTCGAGCAGGGGCGCCGGGTGGACTACCTCGACCGAAGCGACGTGTTTTTCGTTTGCCGGGTTGCGGTCTTCGGCGACATAGTCGAGGAGGACGGCTCTCATCTCCCCGGCGTCCCCGGCCTCGACGACCTTCTCCTCCCCTTCGTCCTCGAACCTGACCCGCACCTCCCGCCGCGCCCCATGGGTGACGACGGTCGGGACGGCGGTGAGCGGGACCACCCCGCGTGGCAGGACGTCCTCACCGATGAGGGCGTTCAACAACGTGCTCTTGCCGCGTTTGAACTGGCCGAGCACGGCAAGATGAAATCTGCCGGTGTCGAGGCGGTCGGCAAGATCGAGAAGACGGGTCTCGTACCTGGCGTAGTCTGGCCCGAGGCCGCGGACGCACGCGATCGCACGCTCAAGGGTCTCGGGTCGGTGGGGAGAGGCGGGGGCTCCCTCGTGGTTAAGTGTCTGCTGCATGCTCCTTCTCCGGTGCGAGATTACGAAATGCTCGGGGAACGCAGGAGTTATCAGCACAAAAGGCGGTTTACGGTGAACTCCATCACCTGAATAGAATGAATTATGCACCGGTGCCGCATTAATTCTTTGCAATCGGGTGAGGGAGATGTGATGAAGGACATCTTTTGGGAATCAAAATGATGGCGTTCATCTGATCCTGCACCCTGCGATCTCCTGCCTCTCGCCATGCCGGGGGTCCGGGGGCACTCGTCCCCCGGCGCGAGACGAAGGAAAGGCGGTCCAATCGCGCTCACACCAAAACGTCGTGAAGGATTCTCCAGACCTGGATCGTTCCATCTCGATCCGGTCCCCTCTCCCACCCACACTTCCAAAAATCTCAGAGCAACAAAAAAAGATTAGTGCCTGAAGTAGCGCACGCCGGTGAAGACCATCGCCACATTCAGTTTGTTTGCGGCGTCGATCACTTCCTGGTCGCGGATCGACCCTCCAGGCTGGACAAGCGCCGTCGCCCCGGCCTCTGCGGCGACCTCGAGGGTGTCGGCAAATGGCAGGAACGCATCCGACGCCACGACCGAGCCCTTCAGAGACGACCGAGCCTTCTCGACGGCGATCTTTGCCGACTCGACCCGGTTCATCTGCCCCGCACCGATCCCGATGGCGGCATGATCATTGGCAAAGATGATCGCGTTGCTCTTCGTGTGCTTGCAGACCTTCATCGCAAACCGCATCGCCGCGATCTCTTCCGCGGTCGGGTCACGCTCTGAGACGACCTTCCAGTCCTCCTTTGGCACACCCGTCCGCTGGACCAGCACCCCGCCGTCGATGGACCTGAGCCTGTCGGCCGTGGAGGGCTCTGGCATGACCAGCACCCGCATGTTCGGCTTCTTCGTCATGATCTCGAGGGCCTCAGGCGTGAACGACGGCGCCACGATCACCTCGACGAAGGTACCGCAGAGTTCCTCGGCGATCGGGGTGTCGACCTCGGTGTTGAGGGCCACGATCGAGCCATAGGCCGAGATCGGATCGACCTCGCGGGCGGCCAGATAGGCCTCGAGCCCGTCCTTCCCGGTGGCGACCCCGCACGGGTTGTTGTGCTTGACGATCACCGAGGTAGGTCCGTCGAACTCGCGCAGCAGAGAGACCGCCGCATCGACATCGAGATAGTTGTTGTAGGACATCTCCTTGCCCTGGAGCGTCGTCTGCCCCGCGATCCCGTGGTCCCCGTAGACCGCCGCCTGCTGGTGCGGGTTCTCGCCGTAGCGCAGACCCCGGCGGTTCGTGAACTGCACCGTGTAGACCTCAGGGAAGTCGGTCTCGATCGAGTGCAGGTGGTTGGAGATGGCCGCATCGTACGCCGCCGTGCGGGCAAAGACCTTCTTTGCAAGCCCGAGCCGCTGCTCGTAGGTGAACCCGCCCCTGGCGACGTTCTCCTTGACCATCGCGTAGTCTGCCGGGTCGACGACGACCGAGACATACTTGAAGTTCTTGGCCGCCGCCCTGATCATCGCCGGACCGCCGATATCGATGTACTCGATGAGGTCGTCGAGCGCCAGGTCTTCCCCTGCCATTTTCTCGAATGGATAGAGGTTGACGACCAGCAGGTCGATGGGGTTGATGTCGAGGTCCTTCATGACCTCGGCGTCCACGTCCGGCCTGCCAAGGAGGCCGCCGTGCACGCGCGGGTGGAGGGTCTTGACCCTCCCGTCCATGATCTCAGGCGAACCCGTGTAGTCGGAGACCTCAACAAAATCGATCCCTGCTTCACCGAGGGCCCGTCCGGTCCCCCCCGAACTGATGATACGGTAGCCGTTCTCAACAAGGGTCTGTGCAAGATCCACAATCCCGGTCTTGTCCCAGACAGAGAGAAGTGCCCATTTCATGCTGGATATATGGCCCTCAGAGGACTTATACCTTTCAAGCGCACGATGCAACTTCTTATCCGCCCGCCCGACAAACAGAGTCAGCGATCATATGCAGGAACCCGCCGTCAAGAAAACCCTCTACTGGTGCCCGGTCTGCAACCTCCCACTCATCGGCAAGAAATGCCGGTGCGGGGCGCAGGGCGTCGGCATCGCCCTCCAGAAACCCTACGACGTCAGACCGGCGCTGCGCCACGACATGGCCCTCCTGCGTGCCCTCCTCCGTGACCGGTTCGGGACCGACCGCCTGCCGCAGGTGGTCCTCTTCAACAAGATCGGCGGCGTGGACCGTGCTGAGTCGGTCATCGCCGGCGGGGTCGTCGTCGGACGCCTCACCTACGACCCGGCCTCCAGGACCTACACCTTCGACCTCTCCCAGGACGCCCTCCCCTTCCTCCTCCCTTCCATCACGAAGGGCATCGTCGACATCACCGAGGCCGCCGAGAAGCAAGGGATGAACCAGGGCCGGATCGGCGGCAAGAATGTCAGGGTCGGGACGACCGCCCTCGCCGACGGCCCGGTGGTGGTGAAGATGGGCGCCCTCGCCGGGGTCGGGACGCTCAGGGAAGGGAAGGTGAAGGTGAAACAGATCGGACGCGTCGACCCGCTCGACCCCGCCGGGGTTCCTGACCCCTCGTGGACCGAGACCGGGAAGGCGAACGCCAAACACCTCAAGAACCTGGAGAGGACTGCGGTCAGGTTCATCAGACAGCACATGCACGACCGCCCCAGGGCAAATGTCTCGTTCTCGGGCGGGAAGGACAGCACGGTCGTCCTCGAACTTGCCAGGCGGGCCGGGGTCGAGGAGGCCTATTATGTGGACACCGGACTGGAGTTCCCTGAGACCGTGGCGTTCGTGAAGGAGTGCGGGATCGAGACGGTGCTGCATGGCCGCGACTTCTGGTCTGAACTGAACCATTATGGCCTGCCAAGGAAGGACGACCGCTGGTGTTGCGAGCGCCTCAAACTCCAGCCGGTGAAGGACTGGCTCGCACAGAGCGGGCCGTGCGTCACGGTCCAAGGCAACCGGTGGTACGAGTCGTTCTCGCGCTCGACCCTCCCGCCGGTGATCGAGAACCCCTTCAACCCGCGGCAGCTGAACATCTCGCCGATCAGAAACTGGCGGGCCCTCGAGGTCTTCCTGTACCTCTGGTGGCGCCAGGTGCCGTACAACCCGCTCTACGAGGAGGGGTTCGAGCGGGTCGGGTGCTGGCTCTGCCCGGCGATGCTGGAGAGTGAGGCGGGGCGGACGCGTGACCTCCACCCTGACCTTATGGCGAGGTGGGACAAACACCTCCGCGCCTGGGCGAAGAAGGAGCGGATCCCGCTGCGGGGTGTCGAACTCGGGGTCTGGCGCTGGCAGGAGCCGCCCCCGAAGATGCGGGAACTCGCGGCGCAGTGCGGGATCACGCTTCCAAAGAAGAGACAAAAGCGATAAAAACCATATTTTTTCCTTTGATTTGGTAATCAGGTGATAATCTATGGATGTCTCTCTGCCCCCCACAAGAAATTATATATAGAACTTCATTGCAACAGATATTGTCACATTTACGAGGCATTCCATGCAGACGGATATGAACCGGAAGGCGTCGAAAGATTCCTCGGCGTCGAGAGAGGCAGGCCCCCCCCATACCGTCGGAGAAGGAGGCGTCGCCGAAGATCCCTGTCAGAAACTCAGAGAAGAGAACGAGACACTCAAGAAGACCTCTGAGGATCTGAACCAGCAGTACCTCCGTCTTGCTGCGGACTTCGACAACTTCAGAAAGCGTACCGCACGGCAGAAAGAAGAGGTCAGGCAGTTTGCGCTTGAAAATTTCGCCGTCGAACTGCTGGAAGTTGCCGACAACTTCGAGCGGGCGTTGAAGGGTGACGATACCTCCCTCCGCGAGGGGCTTGAAAGCATCCAGAAAGAATTCACCGGGATCATGGAGAAACACGGGGTCAGGCCGATCGAGGCCGTGCACCAGGATTTCAATCCTGAATCGCACGAAGCGGTCGCCTGCATCCCGTCAGACCACCCCGAAGGCACAGTCGTTGAAGAATTCATCCGCGGCTACTGCATGCACGACAAGGTCATCAGGCATGCAAAGGTCGCAGTCTCCAAAGGAAAAGAGTAAAGGAGCATTATCATGGCATCGGAAAAGATACTTGGCATTGACCTTGGTACGACGAACTCATGCATGGCGATCATGGAAGGCGGCAACCCGGCCGTCATCGCCAACGCCGAAGGCGGCAGGACGACCCCCTCGGTCGTGGCGTTCAGCAAGGACGGCGAGCGCCTGGTCGGCAGCGTCGCCAAGAGGCAGGCGATCACCAACCCCAAGAAGACGATCATCTCGATCAAGCGCAAGATGGGGTCTGAAGAGACCGTCGCCATTGACGACAAGAACTACACCCCGCAGGAGATCTCGGCCATGATCCTCCAGAAGATGAAGCTCGACGCCGAGGCCTACCTTGGCGAGGAGATCACCAAGGCGGTCATCACGGTCCCGGCCTACTTCAACGACGCCCAGCGTCAGGCGACGAAGGACGCCGGCAAGATCGCAGGGCTCGACGTGATGAGGATCATCAACGAACCGACGGCGAGCGCCCTTGCCTACGGTATCGAGAAGGAAGAGGAGTCGACGATCCTCGTCTACGACCTGGGCGGCGGCACCTTCGATGTCTCTCTTCTCCAGCTCGGCGACGGGGTCTTCGAGGTGAAGGCGACGGCCGGGAACAACCGTCTCGGCGGCGACGACTTCGACCAGAAGGTTGTCGAGTGGATCGTCTCTGAGTTCAAGGCAAAAGAGGGGATAGACCTCAGCAAGGACCCGATGGCGATGCAGCGGGTGAGGGACGCCGCCGAGAACGCCAAAAAGGAGCTCTCGACCGTCCAGAAGACGAACATCAACCTCCCCTACATCACCACCGACGAGACCGGACCGAAGTTCCTGGACCTCGACCTCAGCCGTGCAAAGTTCGAGCAGCTCATCGGCGACCTGGTCGAGAAGACGATCGAGCCGGTGAAGCAGGCGCTCTCTGACGCAAAATTGACCGCCTCCGACATCGACCATGTCCTGCTGGTCGGCGGGTCGACCCGTGTCCCGCTGGTCCAGGAGATGGTGAAGAAGGTCACCGGCAAGGACCCTGACAAGGGGATCAACCCTGACGAGTGTGTGGCAGTCGGTGCGGCGATCCAGGGCGGGGTGCTTACCGGCGAGGCAAAGGACGTGCTCCTCCTCGATGTCGCCCCGCTTTCCCTCGGGATCGAGACCCTGGGCGGGATCGCCACCCAGTTGATCGAGCGCAACACCACCATCCCGACGAGGAAGAGCCAGATCTTCTCGACGGCGGCGGACGGTCAGACGAGTGTCGAGATCCATGTGATCCAGGGCGAGCGTGCCCTTGCAAAGGACAACTACACCCTGGGCCGCTTCCAGCTTGCCGGGATCCCGCCGGCACCTCGGGGCATCCCGCAGATCGAGGTCACCTTCGATATCGACGCCAACGGGATCGTCCATGTCTCTGCCAAGGACCTTGGCACCGGCAAGGAGCAGACCATCACCATCAAGGGCGGCAAGGGTCTCTCAGACGAAGAGATCGAGAAGATGGTTGACGACGCGAAGGGCGCCGAGGAAGAGGACAAGCAGAAGCGCGAGGAGATCGAGGTCCGCAACAATGCCGACGCGGCGGTCTATGCCGCCGAGAAGGCGATCAAGGAGTCGGGCGACAAGATCTCTGAGGACGAGAAGAAGAAGATCGAGGACGGTTCTGAGGCCCTGAAGAAGGCGCTGGAGGGCGACGACATCGAGGAGATCAAGAAGAAGATGGAGGAGCTTACCGAGGCCGTCTACGCGGTCACCGCCAGGATCTACGAGGAAGCCCAGAAGGCGCAGCAGGCCGCCGGGGCCGAAGGCGCGGGCGCTGCAGGGGCCGGAGCCGGGCCTGAGGATGCCAAGAAGCAGGACGACGATGTCGTCGATGCCGACTTCGACGTCAAGGACGAGAAGAAGAAAGAGTGAGCATCGATGAGTGCGGGAAGCTACTATGATGTCCTCGGCGTCTCGCGAGACGCCAGTCAGCAGGAGATCAAGAAGGCGTACCGCAACCTTGCACGCAAGTACCACCCTGATGTCTGCAAGGAACCGGGCGCAGAAGAAAAATTCAAAGAGATCAACGAGGCCTATTCGGTCCTCTCAGATGAGCAGAAGAAGGCCCAGTACGATAATGTAGGCCACGAGGCGTTCACCAACGCCTCGAAGGGCTCATACTCGGGCAGCGGCGGATATGGCGGGTTCCAGGCAGACTTCAGCGGGTTTGGGGACATCTTCGATACCTTCTTTGGTGGGGGCGGCGGACCGAGGGGTCCGCGAGGCCCCAAGCCCGGCGCCGATCTCCTTCTCAGGATGAAGATCAGTCTCAGGGACGCGGTCTTCGGGGTCGACCGCGAGGTCGAGGTCTATCATAGCGAGTCCTGTCCTGACTGCGAGGGGACCGGGAGCAAGAACAAGAAGATGCGCGCCTGCGCGAAGTGCGGGGGGAGCGGGCAGATCAGGCAGGTGAGCCAGTCGCTCTTCGGGCAGTTCGTGAGGATGAGCACCTGTCCTGACTGTAATGGTCGGGGGAAGGTCCCTGAGGAGCCGTGCTCGATGTGCGGCGGGAGTGGCCATACCAGGGTGAAGAGGAAGGTCACGGTCCATGTCCCGGCGGGTGCGTATTCGGGGCTCCGTCTCAGGATGGAAGGCTACGGCGAGGCCGGCGAGTATGGGGCGCCGGTCGGCGACCTGTATGTCGAGGTCCTGGTCGAGGAGCACCCGAAGTTTGTCCGCACCGGCGACAACCTGGAGACTGAGGTGAAGGTCACCCCGGCCCAGGCGACGGTCGGGTCTTCGGTCGAGGTGAAGACGATCGATGAGCGCACGGTCGAGTTGAAGATCCCGGCAGGGATCCAGCACGGCATGGCCCTCCGTATCCCTGGCGAGGGGGTGCGTCGGCGGGGGAAGGCCGGTGATCTCCTGGTCAGGGTGCGGGTGGTCGTGCCAAAGAAGGTCTCTGACGAGGAGAAGGAGTTGTACGAGAAGATCCTCGAGATCGAGCAGAAGAGTTCTGAGAAGAAGGGGTTCTTCAAGGATTTCGTGGACAAGATGCGGGGCGGGGCTGAAGAGTAGGCCCTTTCTCGCGTGTTTTTTTCTGAATTTGTTGTGCGTCTCATGCCCTGGGTGTGCCCCTCGATTTTTTGAAGTGATGATTTTTTCTGGCGGGATATGTTTCGGTGATCTCGTGCATGGGAGATCAAATTGTGAAGAGTCGGCTCTGTAGAATTCCTCATCTTTTCTTGGTTTGAGTATGATTCAACCGCCTTTCCCCATCTTCTCGTCGGGGGACGAGTGCCCCCGGACCCCTGACGATGGCGATTGGTCGAGAATGACAGAAGCGGAGATCAGATGAGTGTTCTCTGTGTTGATCGCCGGAGTACCGCCCCCGACCACTCGTCGTATGGGGATCGAGGGAGACGTATTCGGGAGGGTAGGATGGGGGCCTTCATATCATTCACCAGGGCACTCCCATCGAACGTCAAAAATTCACGGCACACTCTTTGATCACCAGATGCCTGGGCGGGACAGGGCGGAGTCGGCCCTGGTGTGAGCGGTAAGAAAACTACAAAAAAAGAGAGACAGAGGGGTGTGACTCTCACCCGGCACGCGTCTTTTCCGTCAGTTCGTCATAGACCTCTATCGTGCCGTCGAAAGAATCGCAGACGTACCACGTCTCTCCCTCATCGTCGATGAACTCCCATACCGGACTGGACCGCGACATGGTCTGCAGGCAGGGCTTCCAGACCAGTCTGGCGTCCAGGTCGTCGTCATGGCCGCGCGCGGAGAGTGCCTCCCTGGCCTTGTCCAGTGTCGGCCGCACGACGTCCTCTGTCTGTATGGATGGAGCACCCACGCCGCCGAAGAGTGCAATCTCGTCCATGACGGTAATCTCTGCCACGACAGTGATATACCCGTCCTTTTCAAACGGGACGAGGTAGTAGTCGTTCAGTTTTTCGTCCCGCGAGTATACATAGACCGGTTCGCCCGCCACTGCACCGTCCAGTTCGTCCTGGAAGACCCCATGGCGGTTCATCCGCTCACGGGCAAATGCGGCGAGGTCGGAGTCTTCTGTCAGGAGCATGGCGTCGTCCTTATTACTCAACGTGAGGTTCCTGGCCGCGAGCACGTCTTCTATGGTCTCGACAGATGTCTGGTTGTGGGTTTTAGCCAGAGGCGTCTTGTTCTCCTCGTCTGAAAGACGGGTGATGGTTCCAACCATTGTTTTGCTCTCTGTCGCGTTGAGATCTGGTCCAGGGGAGTTGGTGCCAGGACCGGAGAGGAACCAGTACGAGACCAGAACAAGTGCCAGCAGGACCAGGATACTGGTCCCAAAAAGTGTGCGTTTTTTCATTTCATCACCTTCATGGGAGTCGCAGGGGACCGGGGGCGTGCAGGCCGCCTCCGCGGGCAAATATAATTGTGCGTGGATATATTGGTTGTGATCGCGCCCTCTCCTCTCTCGAAAAATGGCTCTGTAGAACCCCTCGCCAATTCTTGACGAGGCCACCGCTCGCGCCTGCCTCCTCTCAGTCTCCTCGAATTCTCATGCCAGGCCCGGGGCGGGATCAGCACCTATACATCTCCTGAGGCCGACCCTTTTGAGACATTTATGCCCAACTACTGCCCGAACTGCGGAACGCCGATCAAGGAGAGGGATGGCGCCGTCTGCCCGAACTGCGGGGCGCACTTCTCGCCCACGAAACAGAAGAACCTCGCGATCGCCCTCATCTGCGCCATCTCGTGCCCAGGCCTCGGCCAGGTCTACAACGGCGAGATCGGGAAAGGGGTGCTGGTCCTCCTCGGGACCGCCGTCGGCACTCTCCTCCTTATCCCCGGGCTGATCGTCTATCTCTACGGGATCTATGACGGGTATCGGACCGCAGAGAAGATGAATGCCGGGGAGGTCCCGTTCAGGGAGACCAACGTCCTCTTGATGATCCTCTTTGTCGGACTCCTGGTCCTGGGCCTTTTTGTGCTTGTCCTCCTTGCGGTCTCGGCGGCGTTTGTGTACGGGATGGGGGCGTTCTGACGTTTTTTTCTTCTTGAGATTAAGAGACCTTAAATGAACAGACTGAAGAGATGGACCGGGCATAAATAAAAATCCACAAATATAGGGGTATCAATCTTTCTCTTATCATGTCTGGCTACTGTTCCAACTGTGGCACCCCCCTCGAACATGACGACGCAGGATCATGTCCTGAGTGCGGCGTGCAGATACACCCTCCGGAGAAGAAGAGCGTCGCGCTCGCCGCGATCTGCTCGTTCCTGATACCTGGTCTTGGTCAGGTGTACAACGGGGACCTCAAGAGGGGGTTTGGGATCCTCCTCGGGACCGCGATCGGCACGGTCCTCCTCCTCATCCCCGGGCTGATCGTCTGGCTCTATGGGATCTATGACGCATATAAGACCGCACAGGGGATCAATGCCGGTGAAGTCCCTTTCAGGGAGAACAGCGGCCTCAAGATGGTCCTCTTCGTCGGCCTCTGGTTTGTGGCTTCCATCGTCGCCGGCACCCTCATGGCGGCGATTATGGTCTTCATGACATATGCCCCCTAAATTGATTCTTCGACTCTGTAGAATCGGGCATGAGGGTGGGGTTCAAGCATACGCGGTTGAAAATCGTTCTGAGCAGCGCTACAGAGTTTAAGAGGGTCCTTCTCCTCGCGATTGGATATCTGGAAGATCCGGTTTCATCGCCGCCCCCTGCACATCTTCGTCGTGGGGGGTTCCGGGGGGTGCAACCCCCCGGCGTGAGACGGCAGTGAAGGTTCTGTGATTGGGGACGGCACCCATGATCATCACACCTTCCCATACTCTCGTGTCGGGGGCGAATGCCCCCCGGACCCCAGGGGACCACGAGAGGGGCGAGAAGGCACAATCGATGATCTTGAAAAGGGGATCGCCGTCCTTGACCTCTCGTGGTGCGGGGGGGCTCGGGGGACGGCCAGCCCCCCGCCAGAGAGAGACATCCAGAGGAGTTCTCCAGAGCCGAAAAAAGAAAAAAAGAAAAAAAGATTTACGCCGGCGCCGGGGCGCTGTCATAGACGAGGGTCATGTACCTCGCTCCAAAGATCCCGATCAGCGGGTAGAGGAGGAGGGCGACGAGCCAGCCGAGGAGCGGGATCATCATGACGGCGACGAACCCCAGGCCGATCGCCACGCCCACCGCCCAGAGCACGATGAGGGCGATGAAGAAGGGGCCCCATCCGACCGCACCGATATGCGCCAGGATCGCCGAGATGTTGAAGGCCTCGCCGAAACTCCCGGTCCTGGCAAACCTGATGAACCCAAAGAGGGCGACGAGGCTGATAAGAAACCCGACGACCATGATGACCAGGACCCCGAGGAGCACTGTCCCGGCCCCGGCGACGGCCCCGACGTCGGACCCGCTGGCCATGAGCATGAGCGCCCCGCCGAAGAAGACCAGGGCGAGGATGAACACCGGGATGCCGTAGATGATATCGACGATGAGAAACTTGATCCCGTCGATAAAGAGCGTGACCCAGTCCTTGAGTTCAGGCGCCGGTTTCGTCCCGCGGTAAACCTCCATCAGGTATCCAAAATACACGGGGAAGATGATCATCGAGATGAAGAGGAGGAGCCACTTCCCCCATTTTCCCCAGACCGCGTCCTTCGTATATTCGAAGGAATCTCCAAGCATGAAGCCATAATCCATAAGAGCACACCTCCAGGTGTGTAAATTTCAGTGCCGGTTTTACCATATATTCATTTCGCAATTTGGAATTTCCATGCAGGTATTTTTTTCAGAATATTCTTCTTACTCGCCCCTGTCTATTGTGGGGGGATGTGTGTCCCCCGCCGTCCTCTCTCTCCAGTCTGGGACGGTACGCCTCTGGCAGAGAGCGCCATCCAGAAGATTTTTAGGGCGAAAAAAAGGAGAACCTATTCTGGCACCGTGGCGCTCTCGTAGATGAGCGTCACGTAACGTGCGACAAAGATCGAGAAGACCGGTGCAAGGACGAGGAGGAGCAGACCCCCCAGGACCGGGATGAGCATCAGCACAAAGGTCACCGCCCAGACCACAAGATACGCGATGACCAGGGCGACAAGATACTGGAGCCACCCGACCGCACCGATATGCCTGAAGATCGCCGAGAGATTGAAGGCCTCGCCGAAACGCTCGGTCCGTGCAAGCCTGATCGCCCCAAAGATCGAGACCAGACCGATGAGGACCGCGAGGACGAAGAGGACGATTGTCCCGATGACAAAGGTCGCCGAACCTGCGGCCGTCAGGCCGCCGCCGGTATAAAATGCCAGCGCCGCCCCGCCGAAAAAGACCATGGCGAGGATGATGACCGGGATGTTGTAGATGATCTGGACGAGGAAGAGTTTGACCCCGTCGATGAAGAGTTTGATCCAGTCTTCGAGTTCGGGCGCCATCAGTTTTCCCCGGTAAATTTCCATCATATATCCCATGATCAGGGGAAAGATGATCGACGAGATGATCAGCAGCAGCCACTTCACCCATTTTCCCCAGACCGCCTCTTTCGTATACTCATAGGACCTGCCTATCAGCGTTCCGTACTCCATCCTGTACCCCTCCACGAAGTGCGGCGAGAAAGGGTACGAGATGATATAAGTCTGCCGAGGCGAGAGAGCAGATCTGTCGGTGCCGGGCAGAAGAAGAGAACGCCATGGGCGATTGCCGTGTGACGGTTCGGTGGCGGGGTGATCAGGATGGAGCGCTACGCCCTCTCTTCCACAGCAGGGCATTCGCCCCCTCTGCGGGGTGTGGGAAGGCGGGATGTATGGGTGCGCAACGAAGAGGGGAGCGGGGAGGTATCATCCAAGGTCAGATCACCAGACACTTCAAGCCCGACGACATTCTTTCATCGAGAAGGTCCATGCCGTCGGTCAGAAGATGCCCTGCCTGTGATCTGTATTATGACGAGACTCTGCCTGCATGCCCGTTCTGCGGGGCCCCAAACGATTCTCTGCCGCACAACAGGGATGCCGCCCCTTCGCCACCATCCGACAGTGCCCCTCCTCGTTCGCTGGACGTGAAAAAAATCCGCACCCCCCTGGTCGCCGCCCTCTGCAGTCTCCTGTGGGTCGGGTGGGGGCAGTGGTATAATGGGAGGACCGACGACGGCCTCGTCTATCTTGGGGCATACACGGTCACGGCGCTCTTTGCCACCCTGCTCGTGGTGCCTCTCTTCTTTGTCTCGGTCTGGGCGTCGGTGATCCTGCTCCTGCTCGCCGTCCTCCTGGTGATCGCGATCCTCGGCCATTCGGTCTACGACGCCTACCGCACGGCAAGGAGGATCAACCTGGGCGAGGCGGAGTTTGCCGGGAAGAGCAGGTTGTTCTGGGTGCCGGTCGCGGTGTATCTCTGCGTGTTCGTCGTGACGGCGGCGGCCCTGCTCGTCGTCCCGGCGCCTCAGGCAGAGGGGCAGGTCCAGGTCGATGTCCAGGAGACTCCTGTGCCCGCGGCGACCACGCCGCCGTCGCCCGACACCCAGAGAACAGAGTTCTTCGACCTCTTCTTAACAAGAGACGATCTCCCTGAGGGGTATGCGGCGCCCAGGTACAGGTTGAGGCCTGAGTCTGAACTCTCCCCGACGATGAGAGCGTTCGGGGCCGATGTCGGGTTCGTGGAATTTTTTTCAGAAGACCCCGCACCAGAGCCTGGGGACCTTGTCATCTCGCAGACCCTCATCACCTTCCCTGAAGGAAATGCCACCAGGATGGTCGACTCTGACTATGAGACCTACTCAGTCGGACGAAACGAAGTGCTCGACCCCCCCGCCGTCGGGGAACACTCAGCGGCATTCAAACTGATCGGACGTGACCGGAATACGACCGAGGACCACATTCACTACGTGATCACCTTCTCGCAATATGATCTCTATGAGATGTTCGTGACCGTCGGGCCAGACCCTGAGTATGACCTGCTCGAAGATCTCGCGGTGAAGGCGGCGGCAAAGATCCCGTGAGGTCGGGGGGACTTGAAATAAAATGGGTTCTTGCCCGCTCCTTGTGAAGAGAGGGGAGGGTGCGCGCGCGGATCGGTGAGCATGAAGCAGGAGATCTGGTCCCTGACCGGTCGTGAGGCAGGGCGCGGGCGCGAACGTCTTGATGAATCTCTCTGGCGGGGGGCTTGGCCGCCCCCGGACCCCCAGGAGGAAGATATGTGCGGGGATGACATTGGTGATACCAGTTATTTTGTTGCAGGGGTGGGGTCGATTTATAGGAGGTAAAAAGCCTGCCTGACCCCGAGATCATGATCGAAAAACTTCGCCCCGCCTGGAACAAAAAAAAAATCCGGCTCGCAATAATGATTTTCCAACAGACAGGGATCTGCGATTCCGTCCTCCTCTGTGACTCGTGAGGTCTCCCCCGGGGAACGAAATTGACCGCACATGGTCGAGTGATTGGAACTCGCTCGTCCCGAGAAGGGTCGAACGACGGGAGGGCGAGTTCACAACAGATATATAATACAAAAGGAATAGTTCGCGAGGAGAGGGCCGAAATGATCCCTCTGCAGGGTTCTGTAACCTTGCCAGAAGATCGACACCACCCCGTGACGTCCATTCTCCCTGTAGATCGTGGGGTGTGCGTGTCTCTGACACCATTGTGACAGGGGTTTTCAGCCATGAAGATCAGAAGAAGAACTCGTATCTGGATGCCGGTACTGGCGGGCGTAGTAATAGCATTCGTATTTTGTGGGTATCTCTCCGCGAACCCGTGCGATGAAGTCTCTTCTGAAGAAGAGATGATCATGGATGTGCTTCCAGATATCAGGGCCGACGATCTCGAGTGGCTCCTGG
Source organism: Methanofollis sp. W23 (assembly GCF_017875325.1). Taxonomy (NCBI): domain Archaea; kingdom Methanobacteriati; phylum Methanobacteriota; class Methanomicrobia; order Methanomicrobiales; family Methanomicrobiaceae; genus Methanofollis; species Methanofollis sp. W23. The sequence goes on from NZ_JAGGMN010000001.1 coordinate 644,591, forward strand.
GTCGTCATGTCTACAGAACCTATGGACAGGTAACTCCATTGAATGATACGGAAACCGAAGGGAAATGGTTTCACGACCTCTCTTTTGTTCTGAATAAATCGAAACCAGGTCTTGCCTCGTTCTTCCCTGAAGGTCCAGTATGCGGTTATGGCATCAATTACCTGGGGGCCATCGAAGTCTATCTCAATGAGAACGAAGACTACGATGAGACGACGACGGACGCAATATACGCTATTATCGACGGGTGTGGGAAGGCGGAGGGGGTCAATGCCACACCTGTCATATTCATCCATGCATCGCCTATGAAACTGGATTAGACGATTCTGAATCGCTCGGTACGTGGAAGGGATGAGTGCGAAGTGCATGACTCATGCTTTTTTTGGCCCTGTAGAAATCCTCTTGATCGTTCTCTTCGACGGGGGGGCTGCCCGTGACGTGAGCATAAGGGAAGGCGGATGACACGCATTCTCCCCACGAGAAGTGAGGGTTTCTACAGAACCAGATGATCTATCGTTTCTGTATTTATTCGTCCCTGAAGCGGGCGTAGAGCACTTCGTCCATGATCGTTCCGTTCTTTGTGACCGCTCTTTTGTGCACGGCCTCCCGTTGAAAACCGCACTTTTCAAGGACACGCCCTGATGCATGGTTGTTCTCAAAGATTCCTGCCTGGATTCTGACGACGTCCAGACGCTCGAAGGCGATCGGTACGAGGGCCTTTACCGCTTCTGTTACAATTCCCCTGCCCTGATAGGGTGTGGCCAGCCAGTACCCGATCTCCGCCGTATTTCTGTACACATCCTCAAGAGGAGTGACGCCGATTCCACCGGCCGCCTCTTCGTCTACCTCTATTGCGAGCAGAATCGCAGACGACGTGCCTGATGCCATATGTATGAAACGCTCCGCATCGTTCAGGGAATAGGGAAAAGGAAAGCCGTCCCGCATAGAACCCGCGATATCCGGATTGTTCGCATGGCATGCAAGGGCGGGTGCATCATCGATCTCCCAGGGACGAAGAGATGCTGATGGTGTCCTGATACAGAGGGGCGGTTTCATCATATCATATCTCGTGCACGGGTATTTTCTTTTATCTGTTCATTATTATTCGATCGATTGTGCCGATATCTCTCGGCCCTGTAGAATTTTTTCTGGATGGGCTACCTGGGGTGTGACGATCTGCAGATCAGATGAAGGCGAAGATCTTTTTTGCCGACGAGAAACTCAGGGATATGTTTGCCCCCCTGAAAAATTCGCGTCGCTCTGAGGGTGTTCGATGTCCTGGCAGAGAATGCCTTCTGTGGTGTCCGGATCCAGAAAAAGCAGGTGCCGAAGGTGTACCGGCAGCGCCATTCTTCGATACAAAATCTCTGGAAGTACAACCTGACCGGTTCCTGGCGCCTGATCTATACTGTGGTCAGCGACGGCGAAACGATCGTAGTGATATCGAGTGGCTGGACCACACGGGCTATGAGCGGTGGTCTGGGTACTGACTGTTTCACCCCTGGCACTACTGGATCTGGACCGGGTTTTGATCTGGGATAAGCCTATTTTTCGGGGTGTGATCAACGACCTATTTTTTCGGCTCTGTAGAAATCCTCTTGATAGTTCTCTTCGACGGGGGGTTGCACCCCCCGGACCCCCCGCCACACGATAGGTCGAGGACGGCATCCCGTCTTTCAGGATCTTCTATTCAGCCTTCCCGCCTCAATCTTCATCCTGGGGGTCCGGGGGCAGCGCCCCCGGCGGGAGGCTATGAGAAGGCGGATGACACACATTCTCCCCACGATATGTGAGGGTTTCTACAGAGCCATTTTTTCCATTGCTGGTGTGGTGGTTCGATGCGAATCACGGAATTCGCGTGATGGGCACTATTATCAGTCAGATAATATTTCTGGTTCACTTTGAGTGAGTGAGAATGTGGGAAATTAAAAAGGATTATTTACGTGGGCAATAAAATATTGGGTCTGGTGATTTTGTGGAAAGAATAAATAATTATGCATATGACTTTGCGATATCGTATGCTGGAGAGGATCTCAACATTGCTAAAGAAATTAAACAGTCAATATCTGAAAAATCAGGACGATATAATGTTTTTCTTGCATCAGATGAACAAAGTACCCTAGTAGGTACAGATGGGGAAAAATTTTTTGAAGATTTATTTAAAAATTCAAAACAGGTTATTGTTCTTTTTTCAGAAAATTATAAGCGAAAAGATTGGCCTCGTTTTGAATTCGATGTTATCCAGAAAAGAGATGAAAAAAACAGATTTATCCCTATAAAATTAGATGAAGTACAGATCTATGGGCTTCCGTCTACAATATTGTATATGTCTTTCTCAAATAATCCTGAGGAGATTGCTGAAATAGCAATAAATAAATTAATTGAATTTGAAAGGGACAACGGTATCCAAAGGGAAACTGAACTTCAAAATAATATACGAACCCTAAAGAACTCAAAAGGCGCACTTGACAGGGCTTACCAGTTGGTCATTGACGACCGTGAAAGAACTCCTCTTGATGATATTGATTTCCCTGACGGAAGTTTTCAGAAGTCCTATTCTATTATTAACATAGAAGATATATCCTACTCAAAAATATCAAGAATAGAGGTCAAGATCAATATTCCTGCTAATTTGAATAAAGAAACTGTTGAGTATAATATAAAACATTGTAATGCGTCAGTATTTAATGAGCATAAACCGGAAGCTTTGGCAATACATGTCTATTCTGATCAAGCTTCAAATTTCCTGGGATTCGATGATAGATACAACGTTGCTAGTTCTAATTTCGCTCTTTATGGTGAATGGGGTAGAGCAGAAGAGAGCTTTGCATACAATATGCCTGTAAGTAAATTTGGATACACTATAAAATATGAGGACAGTTATTTCAATAATGACATAAAAATCGATTCAGGCCAGGATATCGCTAAAAAACTTGTATATGAACTGTTTGAGGAAAAGATATCTCAATTTATCCGTGATTCTCAAGATACTAAAACAAGAGATGTACTTAAAAAATTTGAAAAAATCAAGCCAGTTGAAGTTAAAAAAATGTTGAATAATTTAAAAAAGAAAAAATTGATTAAAAAAGTTGGATCGAAATACAACTGGCATTGGGAGATCGCAAATAAATAACGATATTCTCCCTCGCATTAAGAGTCCCAATTTTTTCACCGTTTATATGTTGATAAGATATCATTTACTGTGAAGGGGGTACATTTTTCGAGATCCTTATAAACCCGGAGGGCCCGTGCGAGGGCCGGGATCCCAATCGTTCCGCTCGGCGCAACCACTCTCCTGATCAACGTCTCCCCCTACCCCGTCATCCCCGCGGCGATACCATTTCCCCCAACTTCTCAAGCGCCCTCTCGACCGGCGTCTCAGGTTCCTGAAACGTCTGCTCGGTGATGGCGGTGAGGACGACCTTTTCGGCGGGGTCGAACATCCGCCTGGTCCATGAGGCGTCGCCCTGCCAGACACACTCGAACTCGTCGCGCTCGTCCCGCGCCCGCACCTCCTGCAGGGGCCCGACCGCACGCCTGTCCCCGATCTCGCCGAGGGCCCAGGCCGCAACCCAGACATAGTCGGAGCAGGCGCTTGAGAGGCCACCGACCAGGGGTTCGACCGCCCGGCGGTCTTTCAGTCTCCCGAGGGCCCAGGTGGAGGCCATGTTCAGGGTGAATACTCCTTCTCCCTGGACCATGGAACTCGTGAAGTTCAGGGAGGCGATGAGGGGGGGGACGGCACGGGGATCGCCGAGATGGCCGAGGGCCCAGGCGGCCTTCCACCGGACGGCGATCTCGTCGTCGGTGAGTTTCTCTATCAGGGACGCTCCGGGGTCGGCGCCAAGGTCAGTGAACTCGTCTCTCCAGTCCCAGGACTCCTTCTCAAATACGTGGATCGTGCGGCCCATAGCCGGGGAGTATGGGCCATGCCATATATCTCTTCCCAGGGCCAAACCAGAGACATATGCCATTTCTCGGAGGGAGGGATCGTGAGGTGCAGCAGGCGAGAACTCCGGTGGTCCTGGTCCATGGATGGAAGAGTCATCCTGGGGTCTGGAACCATCTGGTCCGGCGGATCGAGGAGGCCTCGGTCCCGTACCTCGTCTTTGACCACAGCACGATGAAAAACGCCTCGATTGCCAGGACCGCCACCGCCCTCCAGGACCGGATCGCACAGATGCGCCAGGAGACCGGGTATGCCGGGCCCGTGGATATGGTCTGCCACTCGATCGGAGGGTGCATCGCGAGGTACCTTATAGAGGTGATCGACCAGGAGAGGCGCGAGGAGCAGGTCGGGCAGGTTATCTGCCTTGGCCCCCCGAACAACGGATCTTCCATTGCCGAACTCTTCAACGACCCTGAGCACGGCCCCCACCTTCTCGACCAACTTGCAGGCGTCTTCGTGCCCCGCACCTACGACCCCGCCGCCGACCTCATGGCCCAGGAGGTGCGGCCTGGCAGCAGGACCATGGCGGCGCTGGCGGGCGCAGGGGTCCGCAAGGACGTCGCCTACAGACTGGTCCTCACCGCCAACCTCTCTGCCACGCCTGCGTTCTTCCCCTGGTCCGAAGGAAAGACCTGGACCCTCGGCCCTGGCGGAGAGTGGGAGACGACCTATGCCGGCGACGGGATCGTCTCGCACCGCGACTCCTACCTCCCTGGCGCCGGTATGGACATCCTCCCGGCGGGTCGGTCAGGACTCGGGGAGCACCCTGAGCAGTATTGTCATCTCACCCTGCCGCGGAACCCCGAGGTGATCGCACGGGTGATGGAGTACCTCCTCGACCCGGCGACGCCGTCGCAGCAGGTCTGCCAGGCCCGCAGAGATCAGGAGGCGCCGGGAAACCAGGATGGAGAGAGATGACGAGGGGAGAAAGATCCCCTCTCCAGCACGGGCGCCGCCGCCCCTATCCTATGCCCCTGGCGAGATCCTGGCGTCTTCCTGGGGCACCTCAATCCCGAGGCGGCGGTAGAGCGCCCCTGGACCGGGGTCTCGTCCCAGGAAATTTCTGAGAAGCACCATGCCGTCCTCCATATTGCCCCGTGAGAGGATCTCGTCCCTGAACCTCGTCCCGGTGGCCTGGTCGGTCATCCCAATCTCCTCGAACACCTCGACGATATCGAGGGCATACACCTTCGACCAGAGATACCCGTAGTAGCCGGCATCGTAGCCGCCCATGAGATGGCCAAACGACGCCGGTTGATGGGTGCCGGGGAGCGGGCGGGTGCCGGTCACCTCCTCGTAGGTCAGGGCCCAGACCTCGGTCACGTCGACCGGGGCGGGGTCGGTGTGGAACCGCAGGTCTTCCAGGGAATTAACAAGCAGACGTGTGTATGCACTCCCCTCCCCGACCGTCCGCGCCGCAATGACGCGGTCGCGCAGGTCTGGCGGGATTTTTCTGGACTGATCAGTGTAATGCCCTGAGACCGCGTCCAGGACCGCGGGGTCCCATGCCCACTCTTCGAGCGCCTGGGACGGCGTCTCGACGAAATCGAACTCCACATCGAACCCTGAGAGCGTGGCATAGGGGGCGGTCGTCAGGAGATGGTGCAGCGCGTGCCCGGTCTCGTGGAAGAGGGTCTCGATCTCGTACATGGTCAGGAGCGCCGGACGGTCTTTCTCTGGAGCGTGGAAGTTGCCGATGATCGCCACGACCGGCGTCGAATAGACCCCCTCCTCGCTCCTCCCGCCGACCAGTGGCGCCGTACAGAAATGCCCGTACTTCCCCTCCCGCGGGTAGAGGTCGAGGTACAGGTAGCCGAGCGTCTCCGTCTCGGTCCCGCCCAGGTCTTCTACCGCATACAACCTCACCTCAGGGGCCCAGACAGGAGCGTCCTCGACCTCTGAAAACCCGATGCCAAAGAGGGTGCCGACAGTCTTGAAGAGTCCCTGGAGAACGGTCTCGACCGGGAAAAATTCCCTGACTTTTTCCTCGTCATAGGCATACTCCTCATGCCTCCAGACCTCCTGGAGGTACGCAAGGTCCCAGGGGTCGACCGCCGTCGCCGCCGGGTCCAGACGCCTCTTGACTACGAGAAGGCCCGTCATCTCGTCGGCATATTTCTTCTTCAGGGGCGCCTGGAGAGCGGTGAGAAAGGCCGTCACCCTGCCGGTGCGCTCCGCCATCCTGCCCTCGATCTGGTAGTCGGCCCATGTGGCATAGCCCAGTTCCCGTGCGATCTCGTCGCGGAGCACGATCGCCTCTTCGAGGAGCGGGGTGTTTGCCTCGGCCTGCCGGTTGTGGTACGCCGCGTACATCTTCCTGCGTGTCCCGGCGTCGTGGGCATGGGTCATCACCGCGATATAGTCGGGATATTTTGTGGTGACCAGACAGGTCCCCGCGGCCGTCTGCGAGCACCCCGCCGTCGTCGCCGCCGGGACGCCGGCAAGGTCGGCGGCGGTGCACTCGATCGTGGTGGTGTCGTTGTTGAGGTTGGCCGAGTACCTGGTCTCAAGCCCGCTCAACCTCGTCCTCATCTCCCGCACGTGTGCGAGCCGGTCTTCAGGGAGTTTCAGGCCGTGCTTCTCGAACTCCCTGAGGGTCACGTCGCGGAGGCGGGCCTCGTCCCGGGTGCGCGGGGCCTGGCCACGGAGGGTGTCGTAGAGGTCGCGCCTGGTATAGACCTGGGTCATGAAGACCGAGACGGCTTCTTCAGAGGCCATCCCTTCTGCGGCGATTTTTGCGTCCGGGTATACCGAGCCCATCAGCATGAAGGGGCAGACTGCATCGGCATACTCTGCAAGGGCATGGTCGAAGGCGAGGAACGTGGTCTCGAAGGTGCGTCTGTCAGGGGGGATCCCGGCGATGGCGTCGAGCGAGGCGCGTGCGGTCTCTTCGGCGGCCTTGTGCAGTCTGGTGATCTCGCCCTGGAGGTAGCGGGTCTGGATGGGTCTGTCGGCGTCTGCGATGAGGTGATGCGAGGTATGCATGGAGATCAGAGATTACGTCGCCCTGGAGGGAAAAAAAGGGTCGGGTCATTCGTTTCTTGGGACCCAGATGCTCTTGCCGGTGTAAGTGAGGCCGGGCGTGGCGCGGAGGCGTTCGAGGTCGTAGACCCTGGGGCCATACTGGTAGTCGGCCTCCTGGTACCACCATGCCGGGTATCCGGGTTCGTCGACCTCCCCGGTCGCCGGGTCGGTGATGAGTCCGTTCGAGTACTTCACGATGAGCCTCGCCGAGAGGGCCTGCCACTCGTCGATGATCGCATCGCCCCGCCGCACGGTGACGTCGGTGAGGAGACGGCGGGCGCTGGCTTTCCTGTAATCTCGCGCCGGGGGATGGCACCCCTGAAGAACCGCGATCATGTTCAATCGCGTATGCGTGAACCAGGGTTCATGCCTGATTCTACAGAGTTGTATTTTTCATCATCACATGGACCTATCGGGATGGGATCCATTCACAGGGGGAGGGGAGGGGCTGAAAAATATCTATGGGTGGAGAATTATACAATCTGTTCATCAGAGGGGATCAGAGACGGTATTACTTTTGGACGATGATGACTGGGCGATATTACAGGACCGTCTGGCTCATCCTGAAAAATATGAGACTGAAGAGGGCCGGAAATTTATGGAAAGCGTAATAGATCTTGAGAATTCCGTGGACGTAATGGCAGATGTTGTTCACATTCCGGCCAGGTTTTTTAAGGAGGGTGAATATTGAGACGGGACGGCGGGGTTGAAATTCCCGCCGTCGTGTAGATCTTTTCACCCCGTGAGGGGGTGACGCGCAGACGTGCACGTCTCCTCCATCTCGCCTGGGCGCTCTTGAGAGATCTTTTTTCGGTTTTGCAGAAATCATCTTGATGGTTCTCTTCGACGGGGGGTTGGCCACCCCCCGAACCCCCCGCGCGACACGATAGGCGGCGGACTGCAACCCCCCTTTCATGGTTATTTCTCCGCCTTCCGCTACAATCTTCATCCTGGGGGTCCGGGGGCGGAACCCCCGGCGTGAGCATGGGAGAAGGCGATGGATTCAGTTCACAGGGGGGTTGAGGTGATGAAAAGAGGATGGTTTCTACAGAGCCATTTTTTCTTCTTGTGGTCGATCTGCTCACACCTCGAAAATTGAAAATGGTCTCGCGCTCTTTTTGGTCGCATCTCGATGATCAGAGATCTTTCTGTCAGGAAAATGCGGAGCATGTTCTGCGCATGAAAAATATTTTGTGACCCTGTAGAAACCCTCACTTATCGTAGGGAGAATGCGTGTCATCCGCCTTCCCATAGCCTCCCGCCGGGGGCGAGTGCCGCCCGGACCCCTGGGATGAAGATTGAGCCGGGAAGGCACCATCAATGACCATGAAGAGGGATTGCCGTCCTCTCCTATCCTCGTGGTGCGGGGGTTCGGGGGGTGCACCCCCCCGCCGAAGAGAACGATCAAGAGGGCCCTGTAGAAACCCCCACCAATTCCTGATGCGAGCGTGACTCAACCTCCTTCCCCATCATCTCACCGGGGGCGAGTGCCGCCTGGACCTCCAGGACCACGATAGGGCTGGAAGGCAGAATCGATGACTTTGATGAGGGGGTGACTGGCAAAATAAATTTAAAGATGAAAATAGATTGATCAATCAAAGAAACAAGGCTCAGACAATTTTCAGAAGATCTGAGACACCACCGGAATCAAAGGGAAGTGGGAGAAAAAAATTCTAAGTTATAAAATTGATATTTTAATATAGAATTATACCGTTGATACAAAAAAGTGTGGAAAACCACTCTCGTCAATTTGATTAAATAAAATCCGGAACTTATAATGCAGCATGTAATAAAAAACTATGAAAACAAGTATTTAATGAGCTGTGCCGAACTTGTAAAAGAAACATGGGATTTTCATTCTAGTTATCAAGATCTAACAGATGTAATGCCTATCTACATTGCTTATGTGCGAGAATGTATAGATTTCAGCTTACACCTTGAAATCATCGTTGATGAAAACGATAAGGTTTGTGGGTTGCTTTTTGGCAGCATTGAGAATCCATCTTTTGTGAAAAAGATTAAGTGCTTTTCAAATCATTTGCAGACAAGATTATGGATACGGAAAAATTGGATCAGCGGTAAATTTGGGAACAAATCAGTTGCCTTTCAAAATTTAAAATCACACGCAAAAATTGAACAAGATGGTGAGAAATGTTCAGACCTTTTTGATGGTGAAGTAAATCTCTTTATTGTCAGCAAGGAACTTCGTGGCAAACGGTTTGGCTACAGGTTAATGAACAACTATGTGGAATTTTGCCGCAAAAATCATTTAAAAACCATATTTTTATGGACGGAGCTTGGTTGTAGTTATACCTTTTACGAACGCTATGGGTTTAAAAAATATTCTACTTTCCATAACGAAAACTTGACTGATGGAAACAAAACTCAAGATAACGGATTCGTATATTATTACGATATAAACAATCCAGAAGAAAGCGAAACAAAGATTACTTTACGCCCAGTTGATGATACAAACAAAAACGCAGTTGTAGCCCTTGAGGTATCAGAAAGCCAAAAGCATATGATTGAGCCTATTACAGAATGTTTGAATGATGCCCAGATACATGCTTATGATATAGAGTGGGAAACGTCTGCAATTCTTTTAAATAGCAAAGTGATTGGCTTTTCTATGTATGGTGTGTGGCACGACAGCAAAGGAAAAGATGAAGACGAAGTTTGGCTTGACCGTTTTATGATTGACCAGAAATATCAAGGCAAAGGCTACGGGAAATTGGCATTAAGAGAATTGATCGCTATGCTTACTGCAAAATACCATTGTGATGACATATACCTTTCTGTATATGAAAATAATCAATCGGCCATTGCTTTGTATAAAAAAACAGGTTTTAGATTTAATGGAGAAAAAGATGAAAATGGTGAACATGTTATGGTTCTTGAAATGTAATGAGTGAAATGAAGAAAGTGTATAGTTTGTGTATGGGAAGTGGATATACGGCTTTGTAGATCCCCTCACTTCTTCTCGGTGCAAGGGTGATTCAATCACCTTCCCACACAATCACGCCGGGGGCGAGTGCCGCCCGGGCCCCCGGCCCACCGGGACCACGATAGGGCCGGGAAGGCACCATCAATGACCATGAAGAGGGATTGCCGTCCTCTGCCTATCCTCGTGGGGGGGTCTGGGGGGCGGCCAAGCCCTCCGCCAGAGAACGATCAAGAGGATTTCTACAGAACCTATTTTGTATTTTCTTCACCGGGAATTTTCGAATCTCTGTGTTCGTGAACTCAGCGATATCCAGGTCTGTGGTATCGGGGATGAACCGAGTTCACGCATACACGAGTTGACACCCTCGCCGGACCCGCACCAGGATGAGGGAAGAGGATCCATACCGCCTGGAATCGATTTCCTGTACCCGTCCTGGACCCCACCTGGACCGTCAGGCCGAAACCTCCATGAAGGGGGAGCGGCCATGACCCCTCCAGTACAGGAGATGAATCAGACCATGACCGAGACCGTCCCCTATGAGATCACCGGCACGGCAGGAGCGATCGAGTTCCGGACCTATCCCGCCCTGGTGCTCGCCACCGTCGAGAGTGCCGGGGATGACCCCGGGTTCAACCTGCTCTTCAGTTATATCTCGGGGAACAACGCCCCCCGGCATACCATCTCGATGACTGCGCCGGTCATCACCGCCACGAAGATCCCGATGACCGCCCCGGTCGTCTCTGATGCGAGCACGATCTCGTTTGTGATGCCCCCAGGGAAAAACCTCGACGAGGTTCCCGAACCCCTGGACGACCGGGTGCGGATCGTGCCGGTGCCCGAACGGGAGGTTGCCGTTATCCGGTTCAGGGGAACTGCGTCGCAGGAAGAAGTGGAGGCGGCAGAGGCGCGGCTGCGGGACGGACTCGAAGAGGCCGGGGTCGAACCGGTGGGAGAGGCGTTTCTGATGCGCTACAACCCGCCCTGGGTGCCGGGGGTTCTCAGGCGAAACGAGGTGGGGATCGAGATCAGACGCTGAGACCGCCGCCCTTGCCCCTCGCCTGGCCCCTGGCGAAGAAGAATGGGTGGCAGTGAGCGCCTGAGCGCGGGGGCCCTTGTGCCGATGAGTTCTGGAAAATATGGTGTGCCTGATGAAAACTTGATCCTTATCCTTGCGTTTGATGAACGAACAGAGATCGAGTCATCGTGCCGCCCCTGCCTATCTTCTGTCCGTGGGGGTCAGGGGCGGCACTCGCCCCTCACTCCAGCATCTCGGTCCGCTCGGGCGTCCAGGCCGGGTCGACGAAACTGAGCACCGTCGAGTTCGTCGCCGCCACATTCCGATACCCCTTCACCTCGTCGGGCGGGACATATGCCGCACTCCCGGCCGCCACCCGCACCGCCCCGCCCCCTGCCGGGGTGAAGACCTCGACCTCGCCGTCGAGGACATAGACCACCTCCGACGAGCCGTTGAGCCGGTTGTATCTGATCGAGCCGCCAGGGAGGAGTTCGACGTAGGCGACGCTGTAGCCGATCGGGAGGCCCGCCTCCTCTGTCAGCACCGGGTTTGCAAGGGTGTAGATCCTCATATCCGCCCCGAGGTTCCACTCAGCCCCGGCCCTCGGGTCAGGGATGACGACTGGCACGCCGTCGGTCGTCCCCGCGAGGAGTGCGAGGTCGTCGCCCGAGATTTCGTTTTCCACCGTGAAGGGGGGTTCGATCACGTCGACGTACCGAAGATCGCGCTCCCCGACCGAAGCGATCGACTGGAGCACGCCTTCTGGCAGGAGCACGCTCTCGCCGGCACGAGCGGTCACGGTCTGGTTGTCGCACCTGATCTCGGCCTCGCCCGCAGTGAGGAAGACGAACTCGGTGCTCCCGGCCATCCGGTGCAGGGGCGTGGCATTGCCCGGCGGGATGACGACGGTCCCGAGGCTGTAGTTTGCCGGGATCTCAGGGGTCTCTTCTTCGCCGATGAGCCCTGCATATTCTCCGGCCCCCTCTGCTGACGGCGTCGGGGAGACGCACCCGGCAGAGAGGAGGAAGCAGATGAGGATGAGGAGGACCGTCCTGTGCATGGGGGGAGGGAGTCTGTCAGGGGAGATAAATGATCCGCCCGAGAGGGGTAGGGGTTACAGGTCGGTGGAAAAATGTGAGAGCCATCACCTGGACTGAACTCATCTCTGACGTATTTCCCAGGCATGCCCATTATTCATAATACTACGTTCTGGGTGTCAGGGTGAAGGCGACAATATTCTCTGTATTTTCGGCCTTGTAGAATTTCTCTAGATAGCCATCTCGGCGGGGGGCACTCGCCCCTCGCCCCCGGCGCGACACGATAGGGGGTGGACTGCAACCTCTCTTTAAGGATCGTTTCTCCGCCTTCCGCCCCAATCTTCATTCTGGGGGACGATCTATGATCTTCGAGGAACCCCCGGCACGATGTAGAGGGGGACAGGTGATCAGAAGAGAATTCTCACCGCGCCATGAGGGTCTCTACAGCGTCATTCTTTTGGTTCTGTAGAAATCCTCTTGATGAATCTCTCTGTCAGGGGGCTTGGCCGCCCCCCGAACCCCCCCGCCCCACGATAGGTCGAGGACGGCAACACTCTCTTGATGGTCATCAATTCTGCCTTCCCGACCCTATCGTGGTTCCGGGGGGTCCGGGGGCAGCGCCCCCTGCCAAAGGGGTAGGAAGGCGGGAGACACACGTCTCCCCCACACAAGAGGTGAGGATTTCTACAGCGCCATTTTTTCATATCTTTTTTTCTCGATGGTGATCGTCTCCGTCTTTTTTCCACGCACTCCCTGACGGACCGGGATAATTGTCCGGCACTCGGATCGTCGGCGCATGATCTGATCCCGGTCTGGAGGTCACGCGTAGATACAGAAGGGCGCCGGGGGGAGGAGAGATGCCCTGAGTTTTTTTCCTTCGCCCCGCTCACGCAACGTATAAATACCATCATCCGTCTCATTCACCCCGCGCTGCTCCAGATTATATTCTCATGGTTCTATCATCCCTTGTGTGCGGTGTCGACGAGTCGTCGCCTCTTCGAGGGCGCTCAGCGGGGCCCACGCAGGAGAGAACAACCATGCGAAGACGATCGCAGATAAAAGATCAGGGGGGTGCCGCGACGGCTCCTGACCGGAGAGTCGGCAGCCCCCGCGACCACCTGTGCGCCGACCCCGGACCGACGCCGACGGCGCCCGGCGAAGCGATCGAGTTCGTCGACCCTGTCCCCCTCGACCTGGTCCAGACAGTGCTTACCAGGGAGATGCGGCGGCTCAGGGGGGCGATCTCTGAGATGCATGTGCAGCGCACCCGCGGGCATGTCTATCTGATCATGCTGGTGGTGCGGACCGGGGTGGGAGCATGAACGGGAGACTCTGTCCTGGCGCCGATGGCGGGCTCCACCTCTTCCTCGGCGATCGGCATTTTCTGATCGCACACGAGGACGTGCGGGCCCTTCTCTTCTCAGGGCATGTGGTGCCGGTGACTGACGATGGCACATGTGCACCCAGGATGCACCGGGATGGCACCGCAGATGTGCAGGAGAAGAAGACGGAGGAACGGCCCCAGAGTACCTATTCTAAAGAGAGGAGAGAGATCTCTCTCTCTCATAGTACTAGATTGCACCAGATCGAGCGCACACACCCCACCTCTGATCGGTCCTGGTCTGAGGGTAGGGGTGTGTGCGATCGGGGTGCGGGTGCACGTGACGGGGAAAAACCTGGCGAGGGGTCAGTGATACGCAATCACGGCCATACATCATCTCCGTTCATCGACAATGCCGGAGTGCACCCAGGTGCAATCCGGTGCACCGGTGCACGCCCGCCTGTCCTGCTCCCTGGCGTCCTGGACCACCGGGAGTTCAGGCGGGTGCGCACCGACCTGGGGCGATGCGGTGTCTGCGGAGAGGGCCGGGCGGTCTTTCGCTCGGCCGACGGGCATGTGGTGCTCTGCGAGCGGTGTTATGCCGGACTGGTGCGAGAAGGAAATATGAAGGGCAGGAGGTCGAGCGGATGATCCCCCTCCTCGACCCGCTCCTCGCACCGGCGGTGGTGCTCGGGATGGCCGGGGCGGTGCTGGTGGCGTCCCGGAGCGTGAGGACGCGGATGGCGGGTTTTGGGGCGTGGATGGTCGGAAACGCCCTGTGGGTAGCGCACGGGATCGGGAGCGGGGACGCCTACGTGACGGTGATGTTTGCGTTTTACTGGGTGACGGCGGTGATGGGGGTGGTGAATTGTGGGGAAAGACCCGGCCCATTCTCGTGAGAGCCCTATTCCTCTCTCCCCTCCTCGGGTTCCCCCCGTCAAGAGAGGACGCCTTCTCAGAAACCGCACGGCGACCGGTGTCACCGGTCAGCCCGGAACACGACGAATTCCTTCTGGTCAGACCGGAGGAACCTGTCGATCTCGTCCTGGGTGCGCTCGTCGGTCTCGGTGAAGAGGAAGCCGAAGACCGGGTACCTGCGGAAGTCGACCGGGCGCCACTCGAGCGGGCGGGTAAAGGTCGCGAGGAACCGGTCGGCATCGAACCCCTCGATCTCGGCCGGGTCGATCCCGTCGGGGCGTTTCACGACCAGCAGGGAGTACCTCCTGCCCGCGTCTTCGCAGAGGATGCGGTCCCAGTCGGGTGCACGCTCTTCGAAGAAGGAGCGGTAGACGTTGATGTCGTAGGCGTGCAGCGCGAGGTCGGTCGTGCACCACCCGGCGAACCTGAGCGGGTTCAACTCGATCGGGACCATGGCGCCGTCGTCGTCGACCCTGAGTTCGATATGGAACGGGAAGGCGGTGAGGTCGGCGAGGGTGTTGATCTCTTTGAGCAGTCTGAGGACCGGGTCGAGGTATTCCCTGACGACCGCCGCCGAGGTGACGTAGACCTTGTCGTCCACGTCGTCGGCCGCGGAGAAGTCGTGCCTGAGGATGTCCAGGACCACCGGGGTGCCGTCAGAGGTATAATAGGCGTCCACGGCGATTTCGGTGCCGTCGATCTGCTCTTCGATGATGAACCGCCCCGAATCGCAGACTTCAGGAGGATAGTGCGCCCTGATCTCGTCGATCTCATGCGTGAGCGAGGCGAGCACGCGGGCCCAGTCGGCGTCGGTCGCGACGGTGTAGACCCCGGCGCTGAAGAACCCGACTGCGGGTTTGATGACGAAGGGTCTGGGGAGTGCGGAGATGTCAAGGTCGTCCAGTCGGTCGGCCGCGACTTCGCGGTAGAAAAAATCTGGGTAGAGGGGCCTGAGCATCTCCCGAAACTTCACCTTGTCTTTGCAGCGGTCGATTTGCGCCGGGAGGCCGGTGAACCCGAGGTGGTCTTTGATCCAGGCGATGGACTGTTCCGAGTTGGTGTAGACCCGGTACCCGCTCTTCGTCGTCTCCTCCTGCATCCTGGCGACGAAGGCGTCGTCTGAGAGGAGGACGGTTCCGTCGGGAAGATCCAGATTTTTCGAGGTCTGGTTCGCGAGGACGGGCAGGTGCATCGCGGCGACGGTCTCGATGAGGAGGCGGGAGACGTAGGGTTCTTCAAGGATGATCATGGTCTGTCTGGCTCCGGGGAGTTCTGGTCATATATCGGCCGGGAGAGGGGATGAAGGTGCGGGGGATGGGGACGGTCCGGCCAGGACGATCTCTCTGAGACCACTCTCTCACCCCTGAACTACTCGTGAACTACTAATTTGTGTAAAATTAGTAGTTTACAGATCCAGATCGAAATACTAATCTGTATTAAATTAGTATTTGGCAGGTCGCACCTATGAACAAACTCCCGGAAAAACCACCCCCGATCTGAATGGACTGCGAATAGTAAATTGTGCGAGCTCCCACTCCTGTCCTTCGATGAATTTGTTATGGCGAAGAGCCGCAGGCACTCGGTGAAAAAATTACATTTTTTTCTGAGTGTATAGTCGGTAGCAATCATCACAGAGACTGGCAAAGGATCCTTTCCGTGGATGATGGAGGTTCAAGACCTTTTTTGGACCTGAATACCACAGTCTTTCATAGGGCGTGAGGTCGACCTTGATAGTGCGTTGTTCCTGGGCTGATTCAGGGGTATAGGCGATCTCAAGATAATCTTCCATCACAAACCAGTCGCCTTGATATCTCCCACAATAGGTGCAGGTATTTCCAAAATCTTCAACGTTTTTTGTTTTTTTAAAGACTTTTTTGAAGAAGGGATAGGCCTCAGATATTTTTTGGGGGAGGTTTTCAAATGAATGGAAGTGTATTGATTCAAAAATAGGTTCTAAATCTACATTAACTGGCCAGACGACTGGGGTTATGTCGTTACATCCATAACATTTCATGTTCCAGACCCAGACCATTACATCAACGGTCTCTGGTGCTTTCAGGATCTCGTACTCTCTTTTGCCACAGTATGAACAGGTCTCGTCATAGTCCCATGGCTTTATTCCATGGATCTGTCGCCAGAGTTTCTCTTCTTCGGCGGAAAGAATGTCCAGGGTCATGCTTTCATGTTCAAGGGGAAGGATATGCGGTTCAAGAACAACCCTCTTTTGGGATCGTCCGCATCGCCTGCCCCCTGATATGCCCGGACCACTGTTTTTTGTTCATGATGAATTGTGGATCAGGAATGAGAGGTTTGAACTCCACAGGCGGGTCGAAGACCTCGTTTCCGAGTTTTTTTCCGGGCGGTGGCCGCTCGAAAGCGATGCATGAATGTCAATGCTGTCTTCTCGTTTCTATTTGCGAGAGCGAGTTCGAGAGAATCAACCCTGTAAAAACCCTCGCCATTTGCGGGAAGGCAGATGAATCACCTTCCTCCCAGGAATTTGCGGGAGGTTCTCCAGAGTCGCCCCTGAAACATTCGGCAAAAAAGTGTATTGATATAATCACATGGCTTTTGACTGTACCTATACCGCAGTATACCCGCCGTCGACGAGCAGACTGGTCCCGGTGATGTCTGAAGCGTCGTCGCTCGCCAGGAACGTGACCGCCTTTGCAACTTCCACCGGCTTGGCCAGGCGCCCGATCGGGTGCAGATCTTGCAGTGCTTTGTAGGTCTCCTGCGGAAGGGCCGTGAGGAGCGGGGTGTCCACGTAGCCAGGTGCGACGAAATTCGCACGGATCCCCTTGACCGCGTAACTGGTGCCGGCCATCTTGGTCAGCATGGCGACGCCGCCTTTGGCGACGGCGTACGAGGTGAGCCCGGGTTTGGCGGCAAAACTGTGGATGGACCCGGTGTTCACGATAGACCCGCCAGTCTTCTGCTCCAGGAACTGCTGGATCGCATACTTGTCAGCGAGGAAGACGCCCTTCAGGTTCACGTCGATGACCTTGTCCCAGTCGTCGGTCTCAACCTCGTGGGGCTCGCCCAGGATGACGATGCCGGAGTTGGCGACCATAACATCCAGTTTCCCGAAGGTCTCGACGGTCTTGGCGATGAGGTTTTTGATATCGTCTTCGACGACGACATCTGCCTTGATGAAGATTGCCTCTCCACCTGCGTTCTTAATCTCGTCGACGACCCTGGCGCCCTTCTCCTCGTTTCGGCCGGAAACGACGACTTTGCCGCCTTCGGCTGCCATGTCTTTTGCACAGGCTTCACCGATACCGCTGGTCGATCCGGTGATGATACATACTTTGTTGTCCATTCGTCCCATGTTGGTTTCCTCCTTTTATTTCCTACAGACCTGGCCCCTGTCGAGGGCTGTGATCCAGATCCCGCCAAGGTGGCACATGTTCATGATGGTGAGCCTGGTCAGAATGGTATGGCCGTCCTGATCCGCGGGTTCACGAGCGCCGTGGTTGGGTGGCATCGTTATCCCTGGTGCAGAGGAGACGGTCGCCGTCGGGTGGTCGGGCTCATTGAGGGGTGTCTGTGAAGTCTGGGGGAGGGTGTCTGCACGCACAGATCATCATCGCGTCTGGCAGGATGTCTTCCAGGGCTGCGGCGCGGCTACCATGAGAACCGAATTCTCGGATCTCCCGCGCCCCAGGCACCTTCTCATCAGTTTCAGATTTTTTCTGTCTGTAGTGCTGTTCTCTTTGCGTTACTCGAGGATCGCCGCGGCCTTGATCAGGTTCCCTCGCATGTCATGCTGGTCGCCGCGGTCAGCAGAATATCCTCACACGAGGATCGTCACCTGGAAATTGATATAGGTTTGGTTTACTGCCTGCCGATGATCGGACCATCTATATATCGTGCCATGCTGGCGTCGCCCGAAGTCGCGATCGTTCAGGGTATGTGGTGGCATTTACCGGTGCCTCTGCCCCGTAGTGACTGGCAGTAACGACGCTCTGCAGGCATGCCCCCCCTCTCTCGATGACGAAGGCCCTGGCGGACATTCCTGGGCCACAGGATGAGCAAGATTCCGGCCCTGTAGAAACCCGTACCAATTCTTGGTGCGAGCGCGATTCCCCCGCCTTCCCCCATCTTCCCTGGGAGAGCAAGATCGGGCCAGGTAGGCACACTCGTTCGCCATGAAGAGCGCACTGCCGTCCACCGCCTCTCGCTCGCACGGGAGGTTAAGGGGGCGGCACGCCCGCCGCCAAAGATAATACCTCTCCAGAGCCAAAATTCCGGTCTTCTCCTTGAGATCCTCCACATCGAATTTGTGTGAGGAGGGGGACAGGGGGACGCACCGGTGCAGGAGCATCTCAGGGCGGTCAAAGCGACCATATACCGCATCGGTGCATAACTACTCCGAAGGAAGATCTCATGAATGAATACGAGGAGAAGTTCGCCCAGATCATCGACCTGCTCGAACACCATGCGACCACAGGCATGACGGTCACGGCGGTCGCCCGGGAACTTGCCCTCCCTCGGAATTCTGTGTCCAAATATCTTGAACTCCTCTACGCGAGCGGAGACGTCAGCATGGAGCGGTTCGGCCAGAAGAAACTCTACCGCCCGCTGCCTCGCATCCCGTTCCAGAAGATCTTCGACCGCCTTCCAAACGCCCTCGTGATCCTGGACGCCGACCTCAGGGTCTGGATGATGAACGAGAATTTTGTCACCAGGTTCAGGGTCCACCCAGGGCGCAATGTCATCGGTACCCCGTTCTTCGACCTGGGCCTTCCGCTCTTCGCCGAACCGGCGGTCAGGCGGAACATCGAGCGGATCAGGCACTCGCAGACATATGTTGCCGCGATGCAGCTGATCGAGGAGAGAACCGACACGATCTACCTGGTCGATTTTGCCCCTATCGTCGCCCAGATCGGCACGCCTGGGATCATGGTGAGCCTGCGCGACATCACCGCCGGGCGGAGGATCGAGACTGCCCTGAAGGACTCGGAGAAGAAGATCGCAACTCTCTTTGCGACGGTCCCGAGTGGGATTGTCCTCTTCTCCACCGACGGGGTGATCCTCAATGCGAACCCTGCGGCCCTGGACCTCTTTGGTCTGCAGAACTTCGAAGACCTCAGCACGGTGAGCGCCTTCGACCTCTCCTGTGCTCCGGGGAAGTTGGAGGCGCTGATCAGGAACGGACGGGCCGACGAGACCGAACTTGCCTGCGACTTCACCCGCATGAGAGAGGAGCGAGGGATATCGAGTACGAAGTCGGGCCTGGGCTGTTTCAACGTCGTCTTCACCCCGATCTACCCGGACGGCGGCGGGGCGCCGACCGAGTGTGCGATTCTCTTCAAGGACATCACCCAGGACTGGCGGGACCGGAGGGAGTTGACATTCAGGGAGAGTCGGTACCGTTCGATCTTCGAGGACTCGTACAACGGTCTGATCATCTACGAGCCGATCGACGGAGGGGCCGGGTACGCCTTCAAGGATCTCAACAGGACGGCCGAAGAGATCCTTGGGGTGCCGAAGCCCGATCTTGTCGGCCGGAGTCTTGTGGAGATTTTCCCAGACCTCAACTTCAACGCCCTCATGGAGAGCGCAGGTCGGACCATGGCCACGGGAAAGCCGGAGTTCCTCCCGCCTCTCCAGTACAGGCGGGGCCAGGGCAAGTGGATCTGGCACTATCTCTTCAAGCTCCCTTCAGACGAACTGGCGTCGCTTATGATCGAGATCTCTGATGAACTCGGGGGGGAACTGGGGTGGCCGCCCGCGGCAGACGACGACCCTGGGCTGGACCAGGCCTCCTGAGCAGGACGTTGCCACTTTGAAATCTGCTTCAGTATAATCGTTGAGACTGGAGGAGAAGAGGCCCTCGACGGCCTCCTGAAGATCAGATGTCTGGACCAGATCTCTGTCGGTCTGAACCCCTGATCCAGGGGTGCCAGAAAGAGAGGGACGGTAAAACCCTTCATTTCTTCTGATACACATTCGCCCCGTCGTGATCGACGTGCCTGACTTCGACGCTCCACCCTCCTTCGCGAGGGCGATCCTTCTGGTCTCATATCGATGGTTTTCATCGTCGGCAACTCCGGTACACCGATGGACCTGCCAGAACCGCACCAGAGACCGCCCCGTCGCCATCCACCGGCCGAGTCCAGATATGGTCCGTTTTCTTAAAAAACTTAAATATAAAATCATATATCAAATAAAACGCAACCCCTCCCAAAAAATGGAGCGAGGAGGGATTTATGTGCCGCACATATCAAAAGCCATCTTTCTCAACACGATCTTCTGTCAGAAATTAGGGTGGATGCAGGCCAATCGGACAGAGGCAGAAGAGGTCTCCGCTGGAGATCAATTCAGGATACATCAGGGATTGGAAATCGGTGAAGCCGCCAGAAAACTCTTTCCAGAGGGCATCTATATCGAAGAAAAAAATCTTCAGGCCGCTGCACAGAGAACGCAAGAACTGATCCGTGACACTCATACCTCTGTCCTCTTTGAAGCAACATTTCTGGTTGACGGCTATGCAACAAAAGCCGATATCTTGCAGAGAGAGGGCGACCAGTGGAAATTGATCGAGGTGAAATCAAACACCAACTTCAAAGAGCAGCATATGTACGACATGGCATACACAGCCGCGGTCCTCACTCTCTGCGGGCTGGACATTTCAACAATCTCGATTCTGCTCGTATCAAAAGACTTCCGGCTGGGAATGGACGTCTCCGCCCTCTTCATCGAGGGCGAGTGTACAGGCGCAGTGGTCCCCTGGGTCGGAGAGTTCAGAGAACACTTCCCCGAGGTGAAAGAGATCCTGCAAACCCCCCGCCCTCCATCCCTGCCTCTCTCATTCAAATGTAAAAAGTGCCCGATGTTCACCGAATGTCATGGAAAAGATATTGAGAACCATATCTTTACCATCCCTCGCCTGAGTGAAAAGAAGTTCACCGCGTTGGTCGGCAAGGACATTGTCCGGATTGAGGATATACCAGAGGATTTTGCACTCACCAAAAATCAGAGAAAGCATGTAGAGTGTGTACAATGTGGTGAACCGGTCATAGACCCCGGCCTCCGGAGCGCACTCGATGAGATCGTATGGCCTGTCCACTATCTCGACTTTGAGACGACGACGACCGCGATCCCTCTCTACCCGAATCTCGCTCCGTACTGCCATCTCCCGATCCAGTATTCCATCCATACCTGCCCTGAATGTGGGAAAATAGACCGGCATTCCGAGTATCTCGCAGACCCCACATGTGATTGTCGCCGTCGTCTTGCAGAACGCTTAATCGAAGATCTGGATGACGAAGGATCGATCCTGGTCTACACCTCTTTTGAAAGGACAACAATCAAAGGACTGATACAGGAGTTTCCTGATCTGGAAGGGCAGTTACAGGATATCATCACCCGGTTGGTGGATCTTGAAAAGATTGTACGGTCGGTGAACCACCCCCTATTTAAGGGACGAACCTCGATCAAGGTCGCCCTCCCGGCACTGGTGCCTGGGATGTCCTATGACGGTCTTGCCATTGCCGACGGAGAGACTGCAATGGCGACCTTTGCATTGATGGCAAAGGGGGTTTTTGATCCGGCAGAGACTGAGAAGAAGAGACAGGAGCTGCTTGAGTATTGTACGCAGGATACGCTCGCCATGGTCTGGCTTCATGATACACTTGCACAGTTGTAATGCGCTTTTTCACGGGACTGAGCAGGTCGGTCATTCTGAGGAGTGATACGAGACACCCGCCTCCAAGCGGATCTCCGGGGAGGCGGGGGTGCCAGTAGAAGAGATTTCTCAAGATGCAGGGGATTGAAGAAAATAATGAGGGGTCCAAAAATTCTCTTTCCATCGACGTTTCGACAGGGCCGAAGATCCACTCGATTGCAGGAATGCCTGTTACGATGATCTTCAAAGAAAAAATAAGAGTTCTGTAGAACCCCTCCCCTCTTGTGTGGGGGGTGTGTGTCACCCGCCGTCCCACCTCTTTGGCCGGGGGCGGGACATGCCACACCGGCGCACGCTCCCCAGATACCGGCGTGGATGGCTCCAGGCCCGGAAAAAAAATTAAAATCTGGGCGATGCACCGTGCGGTCCGGCATGCCCGGCGAGTTCCAGGAACCCAAAAAATCATCGCACGTCTCGATCGCAACAATATTTCATCTGGACCCCCAATATATATTCAAAAAGATATGATGACACGAGATCAAATTCATTTCTATGTCCCGGAGGGAGGCGGGCCTTTTTTTAAAAACGCACAGGAGCGAATGCATAGACGTGTACCGACTGGAAGATCTGCGGTTTCTCATCGCCTCCCCGCGTCCTCTGACCCTCTCACGATGAACCTGACGAACAGCGAGACGAACGGCGTGCTCGGTCGCAGGTGTCAGGTGATGATCAGATGAGTATCGGCATCGGCGGGATTCGAGAGGCTTTTGCTCCGTTCTTCAGGGACCCCGACCGCGCAAAACTCCGTGACATCCTGAAGGACAATCTCGGCGAGTTCAATCATCTGGATTATAAGGAGATGATGATCGAGGCGTCGAAGTTGGCGCGGGTGATCATCTCGATGGCGAACAGTACGGGGGGGATCATCGTGTTTGGGGTGCGGGAACTCGAAGACAACACCTATGCCCCGATCGGGCTTGACACGCTTGAGGACAAGACGCATATCCAGCAGAGGTTGAGCAGGTATATCCCGGAAAATCTCGAGTACGAGATCCTCGATTTTGCGTATGACGAGTCTGAGTTCGGTCTGCTGAGAGGGAAAAAGTTCCAGGTGATTTTAGTCAGGGATACCCCTGAGAATATCCCTTTTCTCCCGGAGAGCGCGGGGGAGAGTATACAGAGAAACCGGATCTACTACCGGGGGAATACCAACTCTGACGAGGCGACCTATGAACAGATCCAGGAGATCCTGGAGCGGAGGACGACAGCGCTCACGGGGATGACCTCGAAAGAGAGGTTTAAAAATGATCTCTTCCAGCTCAAAGTGTTGTATCGCCACCTTTCTCCAGCCCGTACGGTCTCGAAGGAGAATTTCGCCGAGGCGCTTGGTGCCGGGATGGGCGGGGTGTGGGGGGCGTGGTATGAGTCGACTCTGAACCCGTATTATCCGGAGGAGTCGTTTGATGAGTTCGTCGCCAGAATGATCGCACGAAAGAAGAGTATTATCGAGCGCGCGATCATGAACGCCGACCAGAGGCGGCCGTGATCTGAGAGGGGAGGCGGAAAGGCTCTGGAGAAGTCCTACGTCTATTCCTGGAGTGTCCGGGGCCTGCCCGGAGTCGAAGACTTCCTGTGGTGTGGCAGAACAGAGATCTGCCTCTCGACGTCCAGATCGGATTGGGTGACGAGTTTCAATCCTTGTTGTGATGGATCAGGCTCTTCGACAGGGGGCAATTTTCGCCTATTTGCCGAGATCTCCATGCAGACACCATGGTTGAGAGAGGTGTTCTGCACATCTCTCTCATATTGGATCCTTTATAAAGATGTGCTCGCTTTATATGTGCACCCCCGGTTTGATCGGAGGGGCGCTCACGTCCCCCTCATCCTCAGACCCTCCTCCTGATCACTGAAGAGGTGCATCCTCTCTCACCACCTCCTCCACCCCCTCCCGCACCAGGATCTCGCGCCCCTTCCCTGGCCACACATACACCTCCAGCAACCGCAGCGCCTCCAGGTGCTTCAACTGCTCATGAAACACGGTGTAGCTCATCGGCTCCTCCTCGCAGACCCGCTCATACACCCTTCCAGAGATCGCCTGGACGCCCATCAGCCCCTCGGCCACGACCGCCTTGAGCACCAGACGCTCGGAGGCAGGGAGCGCCCGCACGGTCATGGCAAGGTGGAGGTGCGCCGAGGCCGCCGCCCCCGCGAGCACGTCCTCGGCCGCCACCTCTCTCAGTCTGTCCAGAACATTTTCTGATCTTCTTCAGTCTCATCCCTGATGAGCGATTATGGTCCTCTGAAATCGCCCTGTCTTTCTCGTCCAGAAGGAATATCATCAATGGTATCCCCGGATCAATTTTATATCGTTTCTGAGTATATTTGTGGTTCAAAAAATCTTATAAGTCCTCCAAATAGAATTTTTTGCGCACAGATACATTTGATACCTCAAAAAACCAATTATAATTATGGCTCATGTAACGGTTGCCGTTCTGCTCCCAGACGGATCACACGAGATCAGTAGCCGGGGATCTGTCGACGCTGGCCGGGCGGCGATTGGATTTTATCGGAACGCAAAGAAAGCACAAGGCGTCCTGCTCATCAAGGAGAAGAAGGTCATCCTCGACTCTCCCCTGGGATTTGCAGGTTCTTCAGAGGGAAAGGAACTGTTCTCATCTGCGAAGTCTGAGAATCCAGAATCAAGGATCAAAAAAGAAGCCTGAGAAGAAACCGGGCACCCCTGTACAACTCTCATCCTGGTGCGATCACGACGCCGCCAGATCCAAAAAAAGGAAGTTCAGTGAAGAGGGGAAAGACGCAGACGATCATGAAGAACGCCCTTCCCCAGAACCCTCCCGGCCACCCTGAGCATGGCGGTACTCTGCCGGGGCCGGGGAACGAGTGTGCGGATCTCTCCCACAGGAAAAGCGGAGACTTCCACCTTCCTCCGGGGACTCGCCACGTCTGTGTGGCTAAGAGATGATGGCACCCGGGGGAAGATATAGGTAGGCCGTGCAGGGTGAAAGTGAACGTGAGAGGGGGGGCGTCCTTCTCGACCGACCTTGCATCCTCACCACCCGCTCCAGCACCTGACACTCCTGATCTCGCCGCCGTCCGTGATCTCGGTGGTCTCGCCGCCGCTCACGTCCACCGCGAGGGCATCTTCAAACTGGAAATACTCTCCGCCAGGATGCTCGTTCCACCAGTCCAGATTGATCCAGTACTCGTCTGACCCGAAATAGCCCGTGCTCTTCTGGTACCATATCGACTCGCACCCATAGCGCTCAGAGATGTACTCCGCCGCATCCCTGAGGTCTCGATACTCGTCGCCGACATAGACCTCTGAGAAGGCATGACCGTCTTCGAGAAAGTCGGAGGCCAGGACCACCCTGGTCTCGCCGCCGATCGCCTCGATCAGCGCCGCCATAAGAATCGCGAAATCGTCGCAGTCGCCTTTCAGCCCGATGCTCACGGTCCTGCTTGCCGGAGAGAAGTACTCCGCCCCCTGCGGGTCGTTGACATAGGTCCACCTGAGATAGACCCCCTCCCAGATGTCGCAGATCTGGGCGATATTGTAGGTGCCCGAGTGAGGGGGCCTGACCAGAGAGAGGGCGTAGTCTCGCGTGGTCGGGTCCTGAGAGTCTGCCGCGTCCAGGACCGCCGCCCCGATCTCCGCGGCCCATTCGTCGTCGCCCTCCACCCCGCCGATGAACAGAATCCCGAAGAAGAGACAGGCCACGACCCCGACGATCCCCCAGACGACCGGACTCCCCCCAGAGGGCGCGGAGGACGTGGCGGGCGCAGGGGTCTGGTCAGTCTGGTACGGTGCGCCCTCTTCCTCAGGCGACGTCGGTGCCCCGCACCGGTTGCAGAACCGCACATCGTCTGCGATCTCGGCGCCGCATTTCCTGCAGTACATCGACGCTCAGACCCTTTTTCTGACGACTACGGTC
The DNA here is from genome assembly GCF_017875325.1 of Methanofollis sp. W23. Lineage (NCBI taxonomy): Archaea > Methanobacteriati > Methanobacteriota > Methanomicrobia > Methanomicrobiales > Methanomicrobiaceae > Methanofollis > Methanofollis sp. W23. Next base: position 670,382 of record NZ_JAGGMN010000001.1, read on the forward strand.
CCTGCCATGAAGTCATGCAGCCCCCGCTTCTTCGCGGTGAACGGGATGATGAGGTAGAGCAGGCCATAGGAGATACTCTCGATGATCCGGCCGATGAAACGGATGGTGGCACGGCCAAAGGAGATCTGGTTCCCGTCAAGATCGGTGACGATGATCCCAAGAAAACTCTTGCCAAAGGTCCCCTGCCGAGGCGAACTCTCCAGGTAGGCGTAGTAGAGGTAACTCACCGGGATACAGGCCAGTACAGAGAGATAGACCGAGACGTATTCGTCCAGTGTCAGCACCATGAGCATGACCGCCGCGCATATGAACACCACTATACTCAGAACCGTGAGGATTATTGAGTCGATGATATAGGCGCCGAAACGCTCCCAGAACCCTATGTATTCGACCTCCTCGGGTTCAGGGGAGGAAGGACCGGTCTGGGTAGTGGTGATCCTGTTCCCGCACTCAGGACAGAATTGAGAATCATCAGGGATTTGATTCCCGCAATGCTGACAATACATGTAATCATTACCTAATTTGGACCATAATAAATATTTTCAATTATATCGCTCGCCATTATGCCGGATGAATCTCGTGGAACACGATGGCGACCCTTCGTTTACATTTGCCTCAAGGCTATTTCTCATATCTCACACAAAAACCTGAGGAGTCGTCCATATAAGATTCTCTCTGCCGAGGAGCGGGCCACTCGAAAACTGATCACATGCCTTCCAACATGCCTATGCCGGGGGGTGCACCCCAGGACCACCCTCGAAGACTTCGTCTTCTCACGTTCGCTTTGCTCACCCCTGCCGCATGATTGATCGAGGATAGCAGCACTCACATCATAGGTGCCCATTCTGCCTTCCTGTCCTCATCGTCGTCGAGGGGATCTGGGGGATGTGGGCATGAGCACGCGTGAGAAGATCTCTGATCTTCGGACTTTGTAGGAACTCTCCAGATGGCCAACTCTGCGGGGGGCTTGGCCGCCCCCAGAACCCCCTGCACCACGATAAGGTCGAGGATGGCATTCCCTCTTCAGGGATTTCGAATCTGCCGTCCCTGCCCAATCTTGATCCTGGGGGGTCAGGAGTCTTTCCCCCGACGCGGAGACTATGGGGCGGCGTGCAGATCAGACGTGCCGCTTCAATTGCAGACCCTTCTCCAGCATCCCGCTCTATGAGGAGCACAAGATCACTACACGACCCGGCGGCTCATGGTCATGACCACCACATCGATTTGGTCTCGTCAGCATGCCCCCTCGCGAGAAATATACAAACCAATATATATCATCCAGTCCTCTCAGATGTGGTGACACCCACTATGAGTGATTGCTTTATTCCCTGAAAAGATCCGCTTTTTTGACACCACCCTGCGGGACGGGGAGCAGACGCCCGGCGTCTCGCTGAGACCCGCCGAAAAACTTCAGATCGCAACCATGCTCGCAGACCTTGGCATCGCCACCATCGAGGCGGGATCGGCCGCCGCATCAGAAGGAGAGCGTGAAGCGATCAGGCTCATCGCCGACGCCGGACTGGACGCCGAGATCGCCACCTTCGTGCGGGCGCTGCCAGGCGACATCGACGCCGCCGTGGCATGCGGGATCGAGTGCGTCCACCTTGTCGTGCCGGTGAGCGACCTGCACATCAGGGCGAAACTGAGGAAGACGAGAGACGAGGTCTGCACCATGGCCTGGGAGGGCGTGACGTATGCGAAAGACCACGGGCTCGTCGTTGAACTCTCCGGCGAAGACGCCTCGCGGGCGGACGGGGAGTTCCTGGCCATGCTCTTCGCGGGCGGGGTGGAACGCGGCGCCGACCGGCTCTGCTTCTGCGACACGGTCGGGCTCATGACCCCCGAGGCGATCGCCGAGAAGATCCCCCCGCTCCTCGCCGCCCCGCTGAGCATCCACTGCCACGACGACCTCGGGCTCGCCCTCGCCAACTCCCTTGCGGCGCTCAAGGCCGGGGCGAGCGCCGTCCACGTGACCGTGAACGGCCTGGGAGAACGCGCCGGGAACGCCGGCCTCGAAGAGGTGGCCATGGCCCTGGAGCACCTCTATGGGGTGGCGACCGGGCTTTCGACCGAGAAGATCTACCCGCTGGCGTCGACGGTCTCGCGGCTGACCAACGTCCCGCTCCCGACGAACAAGGCGATCGTCGGCGAGATGGCCTTCACCCACGAGAGCGGGATCCATGCCCACGGCGTCCTGCGAGACGCAAGCACCTACGAACCGCTCGCCCCCGAGACCGTCGGGCGGACCAGGCGGATCGTGCTTGGCAAACATTCGGGGTCGGCCTCGGTCGGCGCCGCCCTCACCGAACTCGGCTACCACTGCACCGAGGCGCAGCACGCTGAGGTCGTCGCCAGGGTCAAGGCCCTCGGCGACGAAGGCCGGCGGGTCACCGACGCCGACCTCATGGCCATCGCCGACTCGGTCACCGGGATGGGCGGGGCACCGGCGATCGAACTCGGGCAGGTGACCGTGGTCTCAGGCAACACCGTCACCCCGACGGCCTCGGTCACCCTCCGCGTCCACGGCGAGGAGGTGACCTGCGCCGCCACCGGGAACGGCCCGGTCGACGCCGCCGTCGAGGCGGTGCGCCGAGCGGTCGCCGGGGCCGCCGAGGTGCGGCTCGAAGAGTATCGCGTCGACGCGATTGCCGGAGGCACCGACGCCCTCGTCGAGGTGACAGTGCGGCTCGGCCATGGCGGCCGGACGCTCACGGCGCGGGGAGCGAGGACCGACATCATCATGGGAAGCGTGGAAGCGATGGTCGCCGGTATGAACAGACTGATTGAGGAGAAAAAATGAAGACTGGAGCACGACTGCTGGTCGATGGACTGCAGCGCGAGGGGGTCGAGACGATCTTCGGCTACCCTGGCGGGGCGGTCCTGCCTGTGTACGACGAACTCTACGACGCCCCGCTGCGGCATGTACTGGTCCGCCACGAACAGGCGGCGGCCCACGCCGCCGACGGGTATGCCCGTGCCTCGGGAAAGACCGGGGTATGCCTGGCCACCTCAGGCCCTGGCGCCTGCAACCTGGTCACCGGGATCGCCACCGCCTACATGGACTCGGTCCCCCTCGTCGCCGTCACCGGCCAGGTCCCGACGACGATGCTCGGCAACGACGCCTTCCAGGAGTCTGACATCACCGGGATCACCTTCCCGATCACCAAACACAACTATCTTGTCAAAGACGCCGCCGAGATTGGCCAGGTGGTCCGTGATGCATTTTATATCGCGGGGACCGGACGGCAGGGCCCGGTGCTCATCGACCTCCCCAAAGACGTGATGACCGCCCAGGTCGACCCGGTCCCAGAGGTGCAGGAGGCGCGGTTGCGGGGCTACCAGCCGACGTACGAGGGCCACCCGCGCCAGGTCGAGCGGGCGGTCGCCCTCATCCAGGAGGCCGAGCGGCCGCTCCTCTATATCGGCGGCGGAGTCGTCGCCTCGGGAGCGGCCGCCGAAGTCCTCGCCCTTGCCGAACTGACGGCCATCCCGGTGGCCTCGACCCTGATGGGCCTGGGGGCGGTGCCGTGCGACCACCCTCTCTCCCTCGGGATGATCGGGATGCACGGGACCGAGGCGGCAAACTTCGCGGTCACCGAGTGCGACCTGCTCATCGCCGTCGGGGTGCGCTTCGACGACCGGGTCACCGGCCGGGTGGAGGCCTTCGCCCCGCAGGCGGCGGTGGTCCACATCGATATCGACCCGGCCGAGATCGGGAAGAACAAACCGGTCGATGTCCCGATCGTGGGGGACGCGAGGCTGGTCCTTGCGGCGATCACCGCAAAACTCGCTCGCCAGGAGCGGGGGAACGGATGGCTTTCGAGGGTGCGGCGCTGGCAGGAAGAAAACGCCCCCGCACCTGCCGCCGGGCTCGACCCTGCCGGGGTGATCAGGCAGATGAACGCCCTCCTCGACGACGAGGCGATCATCGTCTCTGAAGTGGGGCAGAACCAGATGTGGGCGGCGCAGCACTACTGCTTCAGGCGGCCGCGGACCTGGCTCACGTCAGGCGGGCTCGGGACGATGGGTTACGGGTTCCCGGCGTCGATCGGGGCGCAGTTCGCGTGTCCGGACCGGACCGTCGCCCTGGTCGCCGGAGACGGGAGTTTCCAGATGAACATCCAGGAACTGGGGACAGTCGTCGAGTACAAGGTGCCGGTGAAGGTGGTCATCCTCAACAACCTCTACCTGGGGATGGTGCGCCAGTGGCAGGAACTCTTCTATGACCGGCGCTACTCGTATACCGAACTCAGCCCGGTCGACTTCGTCGGGATTGCCAGGGCCTACGGGGTCGAGGGGCGGCGGGTCGAGGACCCCGACGAGGTCGGACCCGGCCTGGAGGAGTGCTTCGGCACCGAGGGGGCGTTCGTCCTGGACGTCAGGATCGAGCGGGAGGCGAACGTCTTCCCGATGGTCCCGGCCGGGGCGGCGATCAACGAGATGATCGGGAGGCGGGGCTGATGAGGCCGCACACCCTCCACGTCCTCGTCGAGAACCGGGCGGGCGTCCTCTCCAGGGTCTCTGGGCTCTTCTCGCGCCGGGGGTTCAATATCGAGAGCCTTGCGGTCGGCACCTGCGAGGAACCGGGGATGTCCAGGATGACCATCGTCGTCCTGGGCGACGACGCCAGGATCGAGCAGGTGAAAAAGCAGTTGAACAAACTCATCGACGTCATCAAGGTCTCCGACATCACCGAGCAGAGCACGGTCGCCCGTGAACTCGCCCTCATCAAGGTGGCGGCCGAACCTGGCGAGGGGCGGGCCGAGGTGATGCAGGTGGCCAGCATCTTCAGGGCCCAGATCATCGACGTGAGCCCAAAGAGCATCATCCTCCAGGTGGCCGGGGACTCGGAGAAGATCGACGCCCTGGAACGTCTCCTGCGTCAGTACGGGATCAAGGAGTTCGTGCGGACCGGGAAGATTGCGCTGATGCGGGGGATGAAGGGGGGGAGGTAGAGGGGGGCCGGGCTAATATCGGGTCGCGTAATACCACCCGCCCTCTTCCCTGATCTCCACCGGCACCTCGAAGAGGTCGCCGATCACCGTGTCGGTCAGGACCTCCTCTTTAGGGCCGTCCCTGTAGATCCGCCCGTTCTTCATCAGGACCACCCGCCTGATCTCGGGGATGATGTCGTGGAGGTGGTGGGTGACCAGGACCACGCCGGTGCCTGAGCAGGCGATCTTTCGCAGCATTGAACGGAAGTGGTGGAGGGCGTGGAGGTCGAGACTGGCCGTGGGTTCGTCGAGGATGAGCGCTATTGGGTCGTGGACGAGCGCCCGCCCGATGAGGAGACGCCGCCCCTCTCCGGTGGAGACCTGCGTCATGGGGCGGTCCCTGAGGTGCTCGACTTCAAGGAACCTGAGAACTTCGTCGGCCTTCGCCTCCATCGCGGCGCTGACCTCGTGGCCGTAGAGCCCGATGCTGGAGAAAAATCCGGAGAGGACCACCTCGCGTCCGGTGATCTCCCTGGAGAAGGTGCACTGCAGGTCGTGCGAGACGATGCCGAGCATCGCGCGCAGTCCGGTCACGTCCCAGACTTCCTTCCCGAGGATCCTGAACCGCCGCCCTTCTTCTGCCACCGGGTAGTGCTCGCGGGTGATCGTCCTGACCAGCGACGACTTCCCGGCACCGTTCGGCCCGAGGATTGCAAGGTGTTCTCCGGCACCGACGGCAAGGGAGACGGAGTCGAGGAGGGTGGTCTTCCCTTTCATCACAGTGAGGTGGGCAAAGTCCAGCAGGAGTGGCGGGTCCATGGTATGCGGATCTCGGGGCTGTCCTGATACTCGTTGCGGTGGGAGGGGGGCGGGGCAGGGCAGGTGGCGGGCCACAGGGATAAGTCGGAGAAGTTCCAAACAGGAGAGGCATCTATGGAGTACGAGCACGACCAGGTCTACCAGCCGCGTGAGGACACGTTCCTCCTGCGTGACGCCGCCCTCCGCGAGGTGCGGCTCGAAGACTGCGTCCTTGAGGTGGGGTGCGGGAGCGGGACGGTGGCCGCCGCCCTCACTGGCGAGGCCCGTGTCGTCGTCGCCACCGACATCAACCCGCATGCGGTGAGGGCCGGGCGTGAGCAGGGGGTCGAGACGGTGCGCACCGATCTGTTCGCCGGGCTCTGCGGTCCTTTCGACCTCGTCCTCTTCAACCCCCCCTATCTCCCGACCCTGCCAGAGGAGCGGATCGACGACTGGCTGGAATATGCCCTGGACGGGGGTCTGAGCGGGCGGGAGACCATCGAGCGGTTTGCCGCCGGGGTCGGGCGGGTGCTCGCCCCTTCGGGTCGGGTCCTCCTCCTTGTTTCCTCGCTCACCGGGCCCGACGAGGTCAGGCGCCTCTTTGCGGACCGCGGGTATACCGTCCTCCTCGTTGCCACCGAAGTGATCGAGGGGGAAGAACTGCTCGTGCTCAGGATCACGCGCGACCTCTGCGCCTGCCGTGCGTGAGGATTCGTTGGGCCTGGACCTCCCGCAGTACGAAAACGAAAAGGTCGAGGACGGCGTCATGATCGTCTCTTCTGCCTTCCCGACTCAATCTTCATCCCCGGTGTGAGTGACCGGGGATAGGCATGTGACCTGAGATCATTTTCTACTCGTCGTGCTCACCGGTTCGTCATCCAGAGAGGCGGAGACCTTGCCCTCAGTGGGAGGTGTCGGCCGCTCCGGGCACGGCCGTTCCTTCCTCCGCACTGCCTGTCAGGACCTCGTCTCCGGCGGGCGGGTCGTCGATGCACCGCCCGCAGTGAGGGCAGATGCGCTTCTTCTCGTGGCGGCCCCTGATCTCGTCCCCGAAGGCCGAGGCAAGGATCCCGGCAGGGAGGGCGAACATCCCGATCCCGAGGATCGCGATGAACCCGCCCAGGAGTTTGCCGAGCGGAGTGACCGGGTAGACGTCGCCGTAGCCGACGGTGGTGAGCGTCGCCACCGCCCACCACATCGCCATCGGGATGCTGGAGAAGGCCTCGGGCTGGGCGGTGTGCTCGACAAAATACATCACCGTCGAGGTGAGGATGAGGAGGACGAGAAGGACGAACCCGACCACGACAAGCGCCTCCTTCTCCGCCTTGATGACCCGCTCCAGCATCCTGAGTGCCTCAGAATAACGGTAGAGTTTGAAGAGCCGGAAGATCCTGACCAGGCGCAGCATCCGCAGGATCCTGAGGTCGAGGGGGAGGACCATCGGGAGATAGAAGGGCATGATGGCGACGAGGTCGATGAGCGCAAGGGGCGACGTGGCAAAACGCACCCTGCCCCCCGGGCCTGCAAACCTGGGGTTGCACGGCGCCGTCCAGAGACGGAGGGCGTACTCGACCGTGAAGATCGCGACCGAGACGACCTCGAACCAGTCGAAGAGGGACTGGTAGGCCTGGTACAGGGACGCGTCCGTCGCCAGCACGACTGCGGTCACGTTGGCGACGATGAGGGCGATGATAAAGACGTTGAGCACCTCACCGATCATCCCCCCTTCGTCTGTTCCTTCGAGGACGTTATAGACCCGGTACCTGAACATAGTCTGCAGTACCAATCCATGCTCATCAAAAAAGGAATTTGCGATCTCGACCTGATGGGGGGTCTCTCTTCTCTTCTCTCCCTGCGGCGTATCCTGGCATTTTCTCGAAGACCGGCCCCGGAAAACGACTCACCTTTTTTCTGGAGAGAATCCCAAAACCCTCCGAGCCTCCCCCTCCCCCTCCCGGAAGAGAGCAGTAGAGATGGTGGAGACCTCCTCCCCTTTTCGCTGCGCACCCGTGCATTCATCCCTTCTCACGCCCCCGCACCGGTGGAGAAGAGGGGTTCGAATTTCTGGCTCCGTAGAATCTGGCATGAACCCCCGGTTCACGCATACGGGATGAAAATTTCCTGTCACGTGGTCTCTCTTTTTCAAGACTGAAGAGCAGGCGAGGATCGTGTTCACTCGCCACCCCCGCCTCTCTTCGTCGTGGGGGGTCAGGCGCGAGACGGCGGGGAAGACTCTACAGTCGGGGCGGCACGTCGGATCATCATGCCTTCCCATACCTTCACGCCAGGGGCGCGGCACCCCCATAGGCGGGGAAGGCAGAATCGATGACCGTGAAGAGCGAGTGCCGTCCTCAACTCAATCGTGTGGTGGGGGATCGCGTCCCCTCTTCATGGTCTTCGCTCTGCTTTTCTGATCCAGGGGTCAGGGCGAGAGAAGGTGTGCAGGGCGGGTCCGGACCTTGCTGTCTCCTGAATATGGATTGGAGATCTGGAAATGCTTTGTCTATGGAGGGACCCACGCCAACGTATATATAAGATGTCGGGCAGGAGGCACCCATTGCACCATGGCCTCCAGGCTCGCACGTCTGAGGAGAGGGGCAGTGAAAAAGGAGGGGGGGACGATTCTCAGGACCGCCAGGGATGAAGAGCAGAATTCGACCCCTCCGTGGGGAGACCGACAATGAATAGACTCTATGAGATAGCCCCCCCTCGCGGGGTGGGGGGATGAGCCTCAGATACGCATGCGTCCTCCTGCTGATCATCTGCACCCCTGCGGCGGCGGCGCCCGTTCCTGTCCAGTTGACCGACGACTCGAAATGCTATGCATTTCCATTCTGGTCGCCTGACGGAACCTGCCTTGCATTTTTCTCGGTCGAAGACGACCGCATCGGTATCTGGACGATGAACCATGACGGGGAGGAGATGAGGGCGTTGACAGAGAACGGTGCATGTGAGTTCGCCTGTTCAGACCCCTGGTCCCCGGACGGGAGGCACCTCCTCTTTGTCTCTGTCCATGACGGGAAGACTGACCTCTGGACGATGCGCCCTGACGGGAGCGAACGGGCGCGGCTGACAGACGATGGCCTGGTCGCCCCTGGCCAACCCTCGTCGGGTTACGGGGGGGTGTGGAGCGCAGACGGGGACGCGATCGTCTATACTTCCTGCCTCTACGACAATTCGGGCTTCTGGGAAGTCTTCCAGGCGTCTCTTGCCGGAGAGGCGAATGGGTCTGTGGTCGCAGACGCCGTCCTGGAAGTCAGATATGACGCCGACCTCTGGATCATGGACGCAGACGGGGGCAACAAGAGGGCGCTGACCACCGGCGGCGATGCTTCCTCGCCGCGGTGGCAACCTCATGGCGATAAAATCGCATATCTCTCAAACCGGTCAGGGACAAGAGAGATCTGGACGGTCGAGCGCGACGGGACTGGAGACCACCAGGTGACATTCACCGGGAACCATGTCTGTGACTATGCCTGGTCGCCTGGCGGGACCGCGATCGCCTATGCCGCCTATCTCCCTGGGCCTGACCTGGAGTGCCCCCTCTCTCTCGTCGATCTTGAGGAGAACAGCACCATCAGGCTGACGTCGGGACACTGGGACCAGTCCCCGGTCTGGTCGCCTGACGGCACCTGGATCGCTTTCACCTCGGTGACGCGAGACCCTCCCGCGCTCTGGGTAACGGAGCACGACGGGTCAGACCCCGTCCCGCTTGCGTCCGGCGCCGCCCTCTCCTTGATGTGGCCGCAGTGGTCGCCTGACGGGGCGAGGGTCGTCTTTAGCACTATAGACGATCTCTATGCGGTCGTGGACAAGGACCCCTCCCCCTCGCCGGAGGAAGAGGACGCGGCGCCTCTCCTTGGAGGGCGGCAGGTGGAGGTGCTGAAGGTGACGGCCGGGCTCTCGCTGATCATCGTCGGCATTGCTTTTTTCAGGAGACGGTGACGGTTCCGCAGTTTGAGGCCGCCGGTCTGGTCGGCGTGCCTCCCTCTCCAATCGTCCTTGCCGGGCCCAGACAGGGGCGGGCGGGCGCGAGGACCAGGGGAGGTGATAATAAAGGGCCCCGGAGAAACCTTCTGGATCTCTCTGGGGCCGCGCCCCAGGTGTGACTGTGTGGGAAGGTGATTGAGTCTCCCTTGCACTGAGAGGAAGTGAGGGTTTCTACAAAGCCGAAAAAAAGAGAGGGCTCAGCCTCTCGTCTCTCTTCCCTTGAACATATATGCAAGGTAACTGATGATGACCCCCAGGGAGAGGAGGAGGAGACCGCCGGTGATGAAGAGCAGTCCGACCATTGAATGGCCGATCGGCTGCGGGAGAGGTGCCGTGGCCGCCACGTACCAGGACGCCGACCCAAGGAAGAGGAATGCCCCGCCAAAAGACCCGAAGGTCATCACTGGATGTTTGAAACTGATGTTCCTGATGATGGTGTTGAGGACCCCGAAGCCGTGGGTGACCGGGTGTTTCTTGTGTTTGTTTGGGACGTCGTAGTTCACCGAGATGGGCACTTCATAGATCTTGGCGCCGTTCTCAGAGAGAGTCGAGATCATGTCCGACTCCACGCTGTAGCCCTCTGAGTCCAGGGTGAAGCGCTGGATCGCACTCCGCCCCAGCACCCTGAACCCTGACTGCGAGTCGGTCGTTTTGATGCTGGAGTCCATGTTCGTCATCGTCGTGAGCACCTGCTGGCCGATGCGCCGGTAGAATGGGATGGTGCTCCTGGTATTGTCAAGAAAACGCGACCCGATGACCATGTCGGCGTTTCCCTCTTTGACCGGGGTCAGCAGGCGCGGGATCTCGTCTGGATCATGCTGCCCGTCCCCGTCGAGGAGGACAAGATACTCAAACCCCCGGACCCGTGCATATTCAAGGGCCGTCTTCACCGCCGCGCCTTTTCCGGCATTCTTCTGGTGGGTGATCACGACGGCCCCGGCCTCGTGGGCGATGGCACGCGTGTCGTCGGTCGATCCGTCGTCGATCACCAGCACTTCGTCGACATATCGCCGCGCCTTGAGCACGACGGAACCTACGGAGAGCGCTTCATTATAGCAGGGTATTGCCGCAATTGATCGAGACACTGACCGCTGCTTGACCGAGGGCCCAAATAGAATGGCCTTCTGCTGAGCGGTCCCCTCATTATAGCGATGTACAACCGCCTCTGATTTCACTCTGTCCCCCCCAAAGAAAATTGGTATTCCAGGGAATCTCGCCATGGCGTACAGGCGTCTGGAACACCCCTCCCGGGGTACAACATCACTCCCCGGTCGTTCTCTACGTGAGTCCTAAATGCCGATCAGGTATATATGGTTTTCCCACCCGCCAGAGAGGGGAGGGGGGTTCTGTACTGAAGGACACCTGCTGTAGCCTGATCTGGGGATCTTCCTCTCTGGCAATCTTTGTTCTCGGTATAGCACCGGGCAGAATACCAAAAAGGACCCCCAAATATGAGGTTGTGCGAGAGAGGAGAAATACGGGTTCACGGTCGTCATGCCTCTCCACTCGGGGGGGTGAGGCATCGCCATCTTTTTTATCACAAAGGACTAACATAGAATGGATCTTGCCCCAGTGGCTTAGTGGCATAGCGGCTGACTTGTAATCAGCAGGTCGCGAGTTCAAGTCTCGCCTGGGGCTCTGCCTTTTTCCGGGTTCCCGCCCTTCCACCGTGAGAAGCGTAATTTCCCTCATTGCAATCCGATTTTTGGGTATAGTGTATACCGCCGGCGCGCACCGCTGGCAGGTCGTCCCCCGTGGTCCAGGTCTGCCACCGTGAAAATTAAATCAGATGGTTCCCCAACCATCTCGCTCAGACAGGGGGACCACGATGCCAGACATGGGCAAACCACACTGCGTCAAACGACTGCCGACAAAGATCCTCGTCAAAGACGCCTCGGCAGAAGAGGCAAATGAGTATATCAGGAAACACGTGAAGGAACACTACGAGATCCCGCCCGACTACGAGATCCGCGATATCTGTATCCTTGGGGAGGCCCCGATGCTCATCGGCATCAAAGAGAAGAAGAAAAAGATCCTCTTCACCTTCACCAGGCCCTGTTTCGGGACCGACGTCCTGGAGATGGACACCACCCCTGGAGAGATCGCGACGATCAGGGCAGACCTCAGGAAGGACTGACCCCCTCTTTTTTCTGCCCTCACCTCCTGGTGCGGGTACTTGAAGACCTCTGAGGCGCAAACTCCAGGGAGATGACGCGGATGAACTATCTGGCAGGGATTGTCATGGTCGCGGCCCTGGTCCTCGCCGCGGGATGTGTCGGCGCCGGGACAAAACCGACGGCCGGCGACAATGTTTCTGTCAAGTATACCGGAACCTTTGAGAACGGCACGATTTTTGACAGCAATGTCGGGAAAGAGGCGTTCACGTTCACCATCGGGGAACAGCAGGTGATCCCCGGCTTCGAGAAGGCGGTCCTCGGGCTCTCTGAAGGCGAGTCGGTGACGGTGACGGTCCCTGTGGAGGAGGCGTACGGCGAGTATAACCCCGCGCTTGTCTCTACGGTCAACCGCTCCGAATTCCCTGACGAACTGGCGGTCGTCGGGACGCCGTTCATGATGCCTGGACAGAATGCGATCTTCAGGGTGACCGCCGTGAATGAGACGACCGTTACCATAGACGGGAACCACCCTCTTGCAGGTGAAAATCTCACCTTCAGCATCACTCTCCTCTCGATTCAGGGCCATGGGGACGCCTGAGAGAGAAGAGGCCTGGGAGCGCGATTACCGGCACCGGGGTGCGCTCTGGGGCGGGGCGGTCCATGACCTCCCGCCCCTGGTACCGGGCGCACGCGTGCTTGAACTTGGGTGCGGGAACGGCAAGACGCTCTCCGGGTTGACCGGACATGGGGCGACGGTCGTCGGGCTCGATCTTGCCAGGGGTGCGGTCGCCCTTGCCGCCAGGTCGACGTCTGCGCACCTCGTCGTCGGCGACGCCCGCCGTCTCCCTTTCCCGGCGGGGTCCTTCGACACGGTCTGCGCCTTCCACCTGATCGGCCACCTTATGAGAGACGACCGGGAGGAGGCCGCCATGGAATGCACCCGGGTGCTGAAGGAGGGGGGGCGCCTCTATTTTAAGGAGTTCTCGGTCATGGACATGCGGGCGGGAAAAGGGGAGGAGGTCGAGCCCTGGACCTTCCGGCGGGGTGAGGGGGTCCTCACCCATTATTTCACCGAGGAAGAAGGCACCGCTCTCTTCCCGTCTCTTGCTCCCTGCACGGTGACGACCAGGAGGTGGGCGCTCAGGGTGCGGGGCGTGGACCACCCTCGTGCAGAGATCGCGGCGGTCTTTGAGAGACGGCCGCACCCGTAATGTTTCATGCCAGGAGCATAGTCCCTGGCCCTGAGACGTGTGAATACTCTTGCCCGGGGGTGGCATTTCCCACGATGAATCTCCATAATGATTTGAATTCACGGTTCTGTAGAATCAGGCATGAACCCTGGACTCAGGCATATAGGGAGCATATCCCAGAACTCTCTTTGGGTGAACATCCCCTCGAACCGAGGTGCTTCCTTCCAAGAATTCTGAACCCTATCCTCGGCCTGGGGGGTGTCTGCCGACCCCCCGCCGATGAAGAGTGGCGTGGGATCGCAGCCCCTCTTCATGGCGTCTCGCTGCCTTCCCGCCCCTCTCCCCATCCCGCGGGGGTCCGGGGGCAGCGCCCCCGGCGCGGTGATGTGGGGAGGCGATGCATGCATGGATGCGCGATGAAGAAGCAGGAATCTCTCCATGATCATCTATCACTCTCATCGGTGAGGAAGAGGGCTGGAGAGTTTTGGGATGACTTCAGGATGAAAATGATCGTGAGTCTTTGGATCATGCACTGATCTCTGTCCCTCCTTCTTGGCACGACACCACGCACGAGACGGCGATGAAGATCTTGCGATTGAGGGCGGCACGTCTGATCATCATGCCTTCTCCACATCCTCGTGTCAGGGGACTTCGCACCCGGATCCCCTGGATGATGATAGGGTCTGGAAGGCAGAATAGATGGCCATGAAGGGGGAGCTTCCGTCCTCGACCAATCGCGTGGTCGAGAGTTCGGGGGGGTCGGCCAAGCCCCCCGCTGGAGAGATTCATCAAGAGGATTTCTCCAGAACCGAAAAATCCTGTATATGCGGCATATCTCCAGAACACGCAGAAAAAAATGTACTTATATCTTCAGGGAAAAGACAGAAGATCTGTGAAGAAGAATGCCCTAGACTCCTTGGTCAGTGAAGCCCCAAGGGATGTCGACCTGGCGACGGTCGCCCGGGGACAGACCTGATGAATCCCCAGGTCGAGGACTTCATCATCCTCTTCCAGATGATCTGCGTCATCATCGTCGCCGCCTACTTCATCACCAGGACACCGACCTTCACCGCCGCCCTCGAACACCGCCTCACCCCGAAGGGGTCTGTCGCCCTGGTCCTCTTTTTCGGTGCCCTCTCCATCTACGGCACCCTGAGCGGCGTCGAGGTGCTCGGCGCACCGGTCAATGTGAGAGACCTCGGGCCGATGGTCGCCGGGGTCTTCTGCGGCCCCCTCGTCGGGGTCGGGGCCGGATTGATCGGCGGCGGGTTCAGGCTCGGGATGGGTGGGTTCACCGCCGTCCCGTGCGCCCTCTCCACCGTGCTTGCCGGGCTCCTCGGCGGGGTCGTGTACCTCCTCCTCAGGCGCGCCGATACCCCCGTGCCCCGCGTCGGAGCCGTCGTCGGGTTTGCCGTCGGCATGGAGGCGTTGCACATGGGACTCGTCCTCCTCGCCTGCCCGCCCTTCGAGGAGGCCTGGGCCCTGGTACGTCAGGTCTCGGTCCCGATGGTCCTGGCCAACGCAGCCGGGATGTTCGTTTTCGCCTTCATCATCGCCAACCTGGTTGCCGAACGGCGGACGCAGACCGAACGCGACGCCTACCAGGAAGAACTCAGGGTGAAGAAGGCCGAGTTGAAGGTCGCCGCCGAGATCCAGCAGACCTTTCTTCCCAGGAGCATCCCGACGATGCAGGGGTTCGACCTTGCCGCCGTGAGTTGTCCTGCCCGCGAGGTGGGCGGCGACTTCTACGACGCCATCCGTCTCCAGGAGGGGAAGACCGGGCTGGTCATCGCCGACGTCTCAGGCAAGAGCGTGCCGGCGGCGATCTTCATGGCCCTCTCCAGGACGATCATCAGGGCGATGGCACTCCGCCACCCCGACGTCAGTCTCGCCCTTGAGGACGCCAACGCCATGCTCCTCGAAGAGTCGGATACCGGGATGTTTGTCACCCTCTTCTACGGTGTTCTCGACGAGGAGACCAGGACGCTCACCTATGCCAATGCCGGCCACAACTCCCCGCTCCTCCTGCGTCGCGGCACCGACGAGTTCGTCTCCCTGGCCCCGACCGGGGTGGCGCTCGGCGCCGCGGAGGAGATGGAGTACGGCGCCGGCGAAGTGCGGGTGGAGGCCGGCGACCTCCTGGTCATGTTCACCGACGGGGTGACCGAGGCCTTCGGCCCTGGGGGCGAGGGCTTCGGGAACAGGCGCCTGGAAGAGACGGTCCGGGCCGCAAGGGGGCTCCCCGCCATGGGAGTGATCAGGGCGATCAGGGAGGCGGTTCTGGGCTTTACCGGCGAAGGGCCGCAGGACGACGATGTCACCGTGATGGTGCTGAAAGGAGAGTGAGCGATGGTCGAACCTATCACCGTGAGTGCCGAGTTGTCGTCCCTTCCAGAGGTGCTTGCCCATGTCACCGGCGCTCTCAGGACCCTCGGCCTCCCTTCGAAGGCGGTGCAGGAGATGGAACTTGCCGTCGACGAGGCGGTGACGAACATCGTCCTCCACGGGTATGCCGGGAGTGAGGGGTGGGTGAGGCTCTCGTGCGCGCGAACCGGCGAGGGCGTGGCGGTGGTGATCGAGGACGCCGCCCCGCCCTTCGACCCGACCGCCGTCCCGTCGCCCGACCTTGAAGGGGAGATGGACGAACGGGCGATCGGCGGGCTTGGCGTTCATTTTATCCGTGAGATGACCGATGAGATGAGATATGAGTACAGGGACGGGGTGAATGTCCTGAAACTTTTCAAACACGTCTGAGGTGAGTACAATGGAGATGAGATCTGCACGCGAGGGCGCCCTCCTTACCGTCATGGTGAGCGGGCGACTTGACGGATATGCGGCTGAAGAACTGAAGGAGGGGATCGACGGCGCCCTCCAGGACGACGACAGGGCAGTGGTCGTCGACCTCGCCAGGACCGAGTACCTGAGCAGTGCCGGTATCAGGGTCTTTCTTTCCCTCCAGAGGAGAATGAAGGCGCGGGGAGGGTGCATGTCCCTCTGCAATGTGGAACACTATCCGATGGAGGTGCTCTCGATGGCCGGGTTCGACCGCGTCTTCTCGATTGTCGGGTCACGGGAGGAGGCGAGGAGGATGTGTCTGCGAGAGGAGGACACCCTCTCGCTCATCGCCGACCTGGAGCAACCCGCGGTGGAGATCGACGGGATGAAGTTCAGGTTCGAACCAGGGACGCATGCCGCCGCTCATCTCAGGGTGCACGGGAACCCCCACGCCCCCCATACTGGCGACGAGGTGCGGGCCGTCCCGCTCTCTGAACTGAACTATGCCCTCGGGGTCGGGGCGCTCGGGGGCAGCAGGGACGAGGCGGCCGGGCATCTTGGGGAGATGGTCGCCCTGCGTGGGGCGATGGCCTGGGTGCCGGGCGATGGTCATGGCGCCCCCGACTACCTGGTGCCGGCGACCCCTGGCGAGGGGGTGGCATATACCGCCTTCGACCTGGCGCTCGACGGACCGTTTCATGAGGTGGCGTCGGTCGAGGCGGGTCCACAGGAGAGTTTCACTCTTGCGGCACTCTACCGTGCCCTCCTCGCCCTGGCGCAGAGGCGCCGGCCCGGGTTTGAAGGCGTCGTGGCGACCGCTCTCTGGGGCGTGACCGCCGGGGTGCCCGGTGCGGGAGGAGCGTTCCGTCACCATGGCGACACCCTCCTCTCCTTCGGGATCGCGGCCGAGCGTGCTGCGGTCGGGGAGGAGTTCGCCGCCCTCTGCCAGGCACGCCCTGGCGAGTCCGCGGAAGAAGGGCTCTGCCACTATGCCCATGGGGCGGTCGTGCGGGGCGTCCCCTGGGACCAGGGCGCCAGCCTGGAAAAGGGGATAGACCGGTGTTTTGCCGAGGGGGACGTCGTGGACGTCTGCCGCCTCCTGGGTACGACGCGGCTGCGGCGGGCAAAGGTGGGAGTGGCGTACGTCACGCAGGTCAGGCGTGCGTGAGAGGCAGAGGACGCCGCCGCCTTCGAGGGGAATGCCCCCCGGAGACCTGCAATACTTTCCATCTGGGATGCGTGAACCCTGGTTTCATCCGCGAATCTCGATGAACGATGGTGGAGAACTCTGCCATTCTACATGACACATCCACGCATTCGTTGCCTTCCCACCTCTTCGTGCCAGGGGCGCTGCCCCCGGACCCCCGGGATTATGATAGGGCCAGGGAAGGCATATTCGACCTCCCTAAAGAAAGATTGCCGTCCACGACCTATCGTGTGGCGGGGTATCGTGTGGCGGTCAAGCCCCCCGCCAGAGAGAGATCCGGAGGGTTTCTACAGAGCCAGAATTTCAGAAAGGGAGCACTTCAGTTTGAGGGGATCTTCACCCGAAGAGATTTATGAGATATGTTCCGCGCTAAAGAATGAGCACCGACCTTGAGACACCCCTCTTGAGGCCCCTCTTCTCCTCGGAGATCAGAGATCTTCTCATGCTCCCTGCCGTCCGTCGCACCCGCCACACAGGTGGTCGAGAACGGCAACGTCCTCGTCATGGCTGAATCGTATGCCTTCCCGGCCCCATCATCATCATCATCTCGGGGGTGCGGGCGGCACTCGAAGATCAAAAATTTTCTCAACTCCTTCCGGTCGTCCCCCCTGACCCCCCATGACGAGAATTGAACTTGGTCTTCACTGATTTTCCAGTCTTGAAAAAAAAGAACGCACGCGACGAGAAATGTTCATCCCCTATGCGTGAGGCGAGACCTCGCTTTATGCTGGATTCTACAGATCCCGCATCTCCCTCCCTCTCCCCACCGCATCCATCACGAGTCCTCGACCAGGTGCCCCTGGAGCCACATGACCCCGGAGATGGCATCGCCGACGGCCGGGACATACCCGCCGGTGACGTGCTCGGCGGCATAGAGGGTGATCTCTGCGTCGTCCTGCCCTTCCCTGTCCCTTGGCCTGAAGAGGGGGGCGGTGATCTGGTAGACCCTCCTCGTCCCGAAGGTGACCTCTCTGACCTCTTTGATGTGGGTCTGGAAGACGAAGTCGTCGACATCCCCGCCCTGGAAGGGAAAGTATCCCGCCATATGCTCCAGAGAAAATTCTTTCCCGTCAGGCCCGGTCACGGTCCCTGGGTCCGTTCTCCTGAGCCTGTAGGCAAGGGCGGCGAGAGAGAAGCGGTATCTTCCGCCGGTCTCGTATCGCTCCTTGTGCATGAAATACAGGGTGTCGAAGAAGGCGATCCATGCCCCCGCAAGGCGGCCCCTCACCTGGCCCTCGACCCTGCTCCTCCACTCCTCGACCCTGTCGACCTCGACCTCGTGGACGCTCCCCCTGGCGAGGTACGGGTACCCGGTGCAGAGTTCCTGGTCGACGACGACCGAGCAGGTCTTCAGGACCTCGCCCCCTGACAACGCCGCAAGGACTGTCCTACGTCTCTCGATCATCTTCAGGTGCCCTGCATGTTCCAGCGCGCCGACGACCGCGGCCTGGACCTCGCCCTCAGTCCTGACGAGAGCATTCCAGTGACTCCCATGGCAACCGATTTTTTCTGGTTTTTTCTTCTCTTCAGATTCGTGATCAGGTGTATCAGGGAGTATCATGGCAGTTCCTCGGATCTAGGGGGGATATGATGGGGTGCATATCTGCGCTGAGATATAGTCATCTCCGCATATAGAGGTTGTGATAATTGGGTCCCCTAAAAAACTCGTTAATATTCTAAAATGTACATGATCTGAGATTTACTCCCCGAGGTCGTCCCGATATTTTTAGATCCCTCCCCCTTTCGAGAGAGAGAGGGGGATGTCGGAGAAATCTCCGCCATTTCGTCGTGCACAGATGTAGCCCTCACCGTCTCCTCTCTAACCTCCCCACGTATTCGCGCCGCGGGTGAGTGCCGCCCTGAACCCCCTGGACGGCGATGGGGGCAGGAAGGCACACAAAATAACCATGACGAGGGGATTGCCGTCCTCTGCCTATCCTCGCGCGGGGGAACGAGCGGAAAGAGTCGAGAAGATCTCTGATCGTCGAGTGGCACGCCCTGCGCAGAGATGACCATCAGGAGAATTTCTACAAAATCAAAAAAAGGAGTTACTTCGGGATCAGCACCGAGTCGATGACATGGCAGACACCATTTGAACAGACGATGTCTGGCTGGATGACGCTGACACCGTTGATGCGGACGCCGCGGGTGGTGTCGATCTCGAGGTCTGAGCCCTGCAACGACGTGATCGAGCGCATCTTCACGATGTCGTCGGCCATGTGCGTGCCAGAGACCACATGATATTTCAGGACCTCAGCAAGCTGGCTCGGGTTCTCCATCAAGTGGTCGATCGTCTCCTTCGGGATCTTGGCGAAGGCGGCGTCGTTGGGTGCGAAGACCGTGAACGGTCCTGGGCTGCTGAGCGTCTCGACCAGGCCCGCGGCCTTCACTGCCGCGACCAGGGTGTTGAACTGCCCGGCCTCGATCGCGGTCTCCACGATATTTTTCTGTGCTTGAACTGCTCTCTGCTGCATCTCTCATCCCCTCCACGGGATTGCCCCCATAGAATCTCGTCATATTTAACAGATCCGGCCGAAAACCCGGTCCGTTGCCAGCGCGAACGGGTGGGCGTCGGGACGCTCTGTCCCGCCCGGACACCAGGTCCATGTTCGAGCGGTCATGCGGCCATGGTGCCACGCGGCGCCCGGATAACGGCGACTTCAAAGAGTGGGGGAGACGGATGAAGGTCGCAGGGATGGGGCGGCATGGCCCAGATCCTGATCTCTCCTCTCCTTTCCGGCCCCGTAATGCCCCCTCATGGCCAGGGACGCACGGGACCCACAATATCATGGCACGAATAATCCCTGCCAATAGGCACACGGATGCAGGACTCCGTGTGGTGCCATTCCTGAAATGATGAAGACGAAGATCATAGGAGTCGGCATCGCCGTCCAGGCGCTGGCGGAGATCTACGCGATCGGCGTCGTCTTCCCTGGCGGTGACGACCCCGCACCCTTCGTGACAGGTTATTCCCCGACGGCTCGGCGCGAGAGATCACCATTGAAGAGGCGCTGCTCTTCCTGGACCGCGAGGAGAACCCGGAGATGGTCATCACCCCCTCGCAGAACAGGTCGGGGGTCTGGGACTCGTCGCGTCTTCGTACAAGACTTGCGGCTCAGGCCGTGCCCGTCCTTGTCGAGGGGGGGCGGAACGGCGCCCTGGCCAACCTTATCTCTGCTCCAGTCGACTTCCCCTCGGTGCCCGAGACCGTCCCCCTCTACCGGTTGAAATCACCCGAGATCGCGACGGCGTACCTGGAGGAGAAGGGGTTGATGCCCGCAGAGGCGGTCGAGGAGGGGAAGGCCTTCGGGGTACCGCTCTTCCCTCAGACCTGCGGGGGAGGGCTTCACCTGGTATAACTATGATCGGGCAGATCATTCAGAACAATTCAGACAGATGAAACGCCCTTGTGATACAATCATACCAATCTAAAAAAAGATAAGATTAAATAATGCACCTCCTGAATTATATCACATAGAGTTGATATACCGTGTCACGACACACCATTCTGTATCTCTGCATATCGGCAGCCCTTCTGGCATGCCTCTGCATTGCAGGCTGTACCGGAACCCAGCAAGGCGGCGCCACCGTCCAGGACGGTTCTGACGACGCGGAAACCGTCACCATCACCGACGGCGCTGGCCGCGAGGTGACCGTCCCCGCCACTGTCGAGCATGTCGCCTGTTCAGGTTCTGGGTGCCTGCGCTACCTCACCTACCTCGACGCCCAGGACCGGATCGTCGGCGTCGACGACATCGAACAGCGTGAAGAGCCCATGGACGCCCGCCCGTACTTCCTTGCCAACCCCCAGTTCAAGGACTACCCCCTCATCGGTGAGTTCAGGGGCCACGACGACCCCGAGAAGATCCTCGCCCTCCAACCGGACGTAATCTTCAAGACCATGGCCACCTCAGGCTACGACCCCGACGAACTCCAGCAGAAGACCGGGATCCCTGTCGTCGTCCTCAACTACGGCGACCTGAGCTTCCAGAGAGCCCACTTCTACCAGTCGCTGCGGACGATGGGCCAGGTACTCGGCACCGACGAGCGTGCCGAAGAGGTGATCGCCTTCTTCGACGAGCGGATCGCCGACCTGGATGCCAGGACCAAGGACGTTCCCGAAAGTGAGAAGACCAGCGCCTATGTCGGTGGGATCGCCTACCGCGGCCCGCACGGGCTCCAGTCCACCGAGACATCCTACCCGCCCTTCATCTTCGTGAACGCCGTCAACGTCGCCTACGACACCTCGAAGGCCCCTGAAGAGCAGCTCCAGACCGGCACGCCGGTCGCAAAGGAGAAGATCCTTGAGTGGAACCCCGACGTCATCTTCGTCGACCTTTCAAGCCTCCAGCTCACCGACGGCTCCAGCGCCATCGACGAACTGAAGAACGACCCCTCGTACGCCGGGCTCACGGCAAAGAAGAACGGCGAGGTCTACGGAGTCCTCCCGTACAACTGGTACAACCAGAACCAGGGCTCCATCCTGGCCGACGCCTACTATGTCGGCAAGGTGCTGTACCCCGACCAGTTCGCCGACATCGACCCGGCCGCCGAGGCCGACGAGATCTACACCTTCCTGGTGAAGAAACCGGTCTTTGGCGAGATGAACAAAGGCTTCCAGGACCTTGCATTCACGAAACTGAATATCTGAACCGAGAGGAGAGAGGTGACGGATGCATCTTGCTGACGGGGAGGTTCCCCAGGAATATCTCCATTACACCGGCCGGAAGATCTCGGCCATCCTCGGAGGAGTGATCCTCCTCATCCTCCTTCTCATCCTCTCCATCTCGGTGGGCGCAGTCTGGATCCCGCCGACCGAGGTGGCGACCGCCCTTGTCTCCGGGCTGATCGAACGGGTCAGCGGCCTCCTCAACCTCTCGTTCCCGAACCCCCTCGCCGGCCAGGTCACCCAGATGAACGACTCGATCATCTGGAACATCAGGCTCCCCCAGGCTCTGGCAGGGATCGCGGCCGGGCTCGGGCTCTCGGTCGCCGGCGTGGCCATGCAGTCGATCCTCAGGAACCCGCTCGGCTCGCCCTACACCCTCGGGATCTCCAATGCCGCCGCCTTTGGGGCGGCCTTCTCGGTGATGATCCTCGGGGCCGGGACGATGCAGAGCACCGGCACCTCGGTGAACATCTCCAACCCCTACCTCACTACCATCTCGGCCTTCGCCTTCGCCCTCCTCGCCACCCTCGTGATCCTGGCCATCTCCAAGATGCGACGGACCTCGCCAGAGGTGATGGTCCTTGCCGGCGTCGCCCTCGGTTCGCTCTTCACCGCGGGGACGATGTTCCTGCAGTACTTTGCCGACGACAACCAGCTTGCCGCGATGGTCTTCTGGACCTTCGGCGACCTGGGCCGGGCAAGCTGGAACGAACTTCCCATCATCGCCATCCCGGTCATCCTTGCGGCGGTGTACTTCTACTTTAACAGCTGGAACTACAATGCCATCGACGCCGGGGACGAGACCGCCAAGGGGCTCGGCGTCAACGTGGAACGGATCCGGCTCGTCGGGATGCTCCTTGCCTCCATGGTCACCGCCATCGTCGTCGCCTTCCTCGGGGTGATCGGATTTGTCGGGCTGGTCTGCCCGCACATGGTGAGGCGGGTCATCGGCGACGACCACCGGTTCCTCATCCCCGGCGCCTGTGTCGCGGGAGCCGTGCTTCTCCTCGCCGCCGACACCGTGGCCAGGGTCATGCTCGCCCCCCACATCCTGCCGGTGGCGATCCTCACCGCGTTCATGGGCGCTCCGGTCTTCCTGTATCTGCTTGTACGGGGGTATGCACGATGTTGATTGAAGTATCAGATGTCAGGTTCGAGTACAACTCGAGGGCCGTCCTCGAGGACGTGGAGTTCTCAGTCGAGATCGGACAGATCGTCTCGATCATGGGCCCTAACGGCGTCGGGAAGACAACGTTGCTCAAGTGCATGAATGCCATCCTCCGCCCGAAAGCCGGGACAGTGATGGTCGGCGACGACGATGTCCTCGGCCTCGAACAACTCGAGATCGCAAAGCGGATCGGCTACGTCCCGCAGCGGTGCGAGACCGGGCGGCTCACCGCCTTTGATGCGATCCTGCTTGGCCGGCGCCCGTATATCCGCTGGAAGGTGACCGAGCACGACCTCAAACTCGTCGACGCGGCGATCAAGAGGCTCTGCCTCGAAGACCTCTCGCTCAGGTTCATCGACGAGATGAGCGGCGGTGAACTCCAGAAGGTGAGCATCGCACGGGCTCTGGTCCAGGAGCCCAGGGTGCTCCTCCTCGACGAACCCACGAGCAGTCTCGACCTGCGCAACCAGATCGAGATCATGGACACCGTGCGTGAGGCGGTCACCACTCATGACGTCGCCGCGGTCCTCACCATGCACGACCTCAACACCGCCCTGAGATACTCGGACCGCTTTATCTTCCTCAAGGGCGGGACGATCTATGCCGCCGGGGGCCCCGAGATCGTGACCCCCGAGGTCATCGCCGCCGTCTATGGGGTGCCGGTTGAGGTGGAGACCCACCGTGGGTTCCCGCTCGTGATCCCGGCCATCTAAACAGCAACCTTTTTTGCCCGCTCCTCTCATCCAGGAGTATGCCTCAGGAGCGGGCGCAGGCCTACCTCACCCTTGCCGGGCGTTCGGGCTGGGCGCTCCTCAACACCTATCATGCGGTGCTGCGTGAGCGCGGCGCCCGCCCGGCCGAGGTCCATCTCGTCGCCTGGGAGGAGAGCAGGCTCGGCCCGGTGCTGGAAGGGCTCAGGCTGATCTCTGCACGCTATGGGTTCTCCCCCGAGGTCTCGGTCGTCAGGGTGGCCGAAGGGGACTATACCGCCGCTGGCAGGGAGGTGACCGGATTGGTCCGCGCCCTTGTCGCCAGGGGGTTTGAGACCGCCCTCGACATCACGCCAGGACGGAAGGCGGCGATCGTCTCGGTCTGCCTGGACCTTGCCGCCGAAGGGCTTCAGGTCGACCATATCTATTATCTCGGCCTGCCCATCCCCGACCCCCCGGCCAGCCCCTACCTCCTCATCCCCCTCCACATCCAGCCTCTCCGCGACCTCGTCGAGGAGGGGAGCGGATGAGCGAGATGGTGATCACGAGCCAGGAGATCCCGGCCCTCATCAACTTTTTCGGCGGCGAGGTCACTGTCTCGTACCCGATCTACGGGATCCGTCTCCTCGAGGCGCGGCCCAGAGGCACCGGCTACCAGATCTCGATCCTCTCGAACCCCGACGAGTTCTATGCCGCCTCGCTCAGGTTCGGCGAGCACGCGATGGAGATGCCGTTTTTCTCGGACTTCGAGGAGTGTCTGCTTGCAAGCGGGGTCACGACCTATGCGAACATGGAAGAGTTCAGGGAGAAGGCGAAGGTCTACCGCGGGCTGAAGAAAGAGATCTCCTTTGGGCTCGATACCAACCTGATGTACCACCGCTTCTTCACCACGAG
The DNA here is from genome assembly GCF_017875325.1 of Methanofollis sp. W23. Classification (NCBI taxonomy): domain Archaea; kingdom Methanobacteriati; phylum Methanobacteriota; class Methanomicrobia; order Methanomicrobiales; family Methanomicrobiaceae; genus Methanofollis; species Methanofollis sp. W23. Next base: position 694,834 of record NZ_JAGGMN010000001.1, read on the forward strand.
CCGCGCTCTCCGTCCCGACGAGGTGATCCTCACGGGGATCGTGCGCCAGGAGATCGAGTACGTGCTCAACCACAAATATTCGGCCCGTTTCATCGCCGAACTGCGGGAGAGCGCGCCCGAGGCCAGTTGGTACATCGCCGAGTTCGAGAACCGCCGGAAGAAGAAGTCGAGAAAGGCAGCGTACCTTGCGATGCCCGAGTACAAGGCCCTCCGCGACCGGGCCCTCCTCCTTGAGGAGGGGGAGAAGGCGGTGCATGCCACCCGCGAGAACGACCAGATGATCGTCGAGGCCCTCCGCCGGTTCGAGGAGAAACGGTTCGGCCTGCCGGTCCTCCTCACTGCGGACGGGGCGATGGCCGATCTCTGCGATGCCGAGGGGGTGGAATATTTTCTCTTCAGGGCCCCGTACCACCCACGACCCCACCATGCCTCGCCAGAGACTTTCTTCAGGCTCATCGCCCATCTCGCCCTCTCCTTCGGGGTCGTCACCATCGATTCGGCCGTGCTCTTCGGCGAGTTCGGAGGCAAGGGCGACGACCCCGATGCCTTCAGGCTAACTTTCATCGGTGATGACCGCTATACCGAGTGCGAGAGGGACATCGAGGTATGCAGGAAACTTTCGGCCCTGGGGATCAGGCGATAAGGCACGTCCTCTTCGACATGGACAACACGCTCTGGGATTTTGTCGGCGCAAAGAGGGAGGCGTGCCGGGCGGTGGTCGAGGACTTTGGGGAGGGCGAGGCCGAAGCGCTCTACCAGTACTTCAGGCGCCCGGGCGTGGGCTACGAGGACCTGCAAAATATCAGGGACTATCTTGCCGGGTTCAGCGCCGAGAGAGAGGCCTATGGCCGCGCCTGCTGGGTCTACGAACACACAAAACTCACCTCGATAAGGCTCTTCGACGGGGTGGAGGAGACGCTTGAGGCCATCGCCGGTGCCGGTCTCACCATGGCCGTCGTCACCGATGCCTATTCCTTCCAGGCGATGGCGCGACTCGAAGAGGTCGGGGTCAGGAACTATTTTTCCTATCTTGTCACTCCTGACCTGACCGGCCGCAAAAAACCCGACCCCACACAGTTTCGGTGCGCCCTTCATGCCCTCTCCGCCGACCCGGCCGAGACGATGGTCGTCGGCGACAGCATCCGCCGCGAGGTCGCCCCCGCCAGGGCACTTGGGATGCAGGCGGCCTATGCGTTGTACGGCGATCACAGCGAGGGGCCTGAACCCATCTGCAGGCCCGACTATGTGCTTGAGGATATCAGGGACCTCCTCCCGGCCCTTGGGATCTGATCGGTCGGTCCGCAAACACGATAAGGTCAGGGACGGCAAATCCCTCTTCGGGATCGTCGGAGATGCTTTCCCAGTCCAATCGTGGTCCTGTGGATCCTGGGGATGCGAGCGTCAGCGAACCTGAGAAGATCTTTGATCTTCGATAGCGCCCCCAACGAGAAACTATGGGAAGTTAGGTGAGTCATGTTCACATGAAGAAGCGGTGAGGGTCCCTACAGGATCGAGATTTTATCACGCTCACTCGCACCCGCCCACACGATACAGTCGGGGACAGCAACCCCCTCTCTGGGATTGTCGGAGATGCCTTCCCGGTCCAATCGTCATCCCTGGGGTCCGGGGGCAGAGCCCCCGGCGCGTATGATAGGGGAAGGCACGTTGATCAGAACGCTCTCCCTTAATTGTAGACATTTCACTTTAATCTCGCGCCGGGGGGAGGCTCCTCGAACTCCCCACAATAAAGATTGGCGGGGGCGGGAAATTGAATGGAATTCTTCCTATTGTCCTCTCGCGAGGAGAGAGAGCAATCGGGCCCTCTCTCCTTCAACATGGAATGGCAGAACCAAAGATCTTGAATAGGAGAGTGAAGGCCTTGAACCCTCATGCCTGGGCGGCCAATGGTCACAGGAACCGCTCGAACCGGTCCTTCTTCGCCCGGCAGATCGGGCAGACCTCGGGGGGGTCGTCTCTCGCACACAGGTAGCCGCAGACCCGGCACCTATGGACCGGGTACTGGAGCGGACCGGCGAGTGGTGCCGTCTGGTCTGCGACACGCTTCGCCGGTCCCCCGGGAGCGCGGCGTTCTGGCACCGGCCCGACCGCCTTCTCCCCGGCGGCGACCGCCCCCGAGACATAGAGGGCACAGTAGCAGGCGTCGTGTTCGGTGAGGTCGGGGTCGCGGTAGTCGCACGGGCAGACGATGTCGAGGTCGGCCTCCTTCTCCCCGGTGCTGAGGCGGCACGGACATGCCGGGTAGCCGTACCGGCGTTCATTGACCAGGAGACCCCTCACCAGTCCCTTCACGAACGCGGCGTCAGGATTGAGATGGTAACCCCCGGCCCCGGCTTCGCGGTCCAGGCGGCGGTACGCCTCCTCGACCTCCGCCTCGCTGACCTCCTCGGTCACACCAGCGCCTCCCTGATCTCGTCCTCCTGGTAGCCCACGATCGTCCTGCCATTGATCACCAGCGTGGGAAACGACCCCATCGGGTTGTAGCGGTTGACCATCTCGGTGTAGACCTTCTCCATCTCCTCCTTAGAGAGACGGTCGACAAAGAGGTAGTCATATTCCACGCCAAGCGATTTAAGAAGGTCTTTGGTCTTTGCACACCACCCGCAGGTGCTCAGGGCATAGAGCATGACCCTCCCCTTGTTCTTGCCATCGACATGTATCAGGTCCATACGATATGCGAGAGTGGCCCCCCTTCTGGATAAGAGTTGTGATCCCGATCAGGCCCAGAACAAAAGGTTGATGCCCGCGGAGGTCGCCCTCTCAGTCGATGAGTCTTGCGCTCCTCGTCGAGGTCTACCGACTTGCTGCAGAGAGCCTGAGCTTTGCAGGGGCACTCGTGATCATCTACGGCGGCATCAGGGCCATCGTGAGGACGCTGCAGAAAGAGGTGCTCAAAAAACCATTCAAGTATCACGACATCAGGCTCGGGTTCACCGCCAAGATTGTCTTCGGCCTCGACTTCCTCATCGCTTCAGACATCCTTCTCACCCTCATCGCTCCGAGCCAGGAGGAACTGCTCATCCTCGGGGCGACGGTCATCATCAGAACGATCCTCGGATATTTTCTTACAAAAGAGGCACAGGAATTTGTGTTCGATTGATCAGGTCTGTGGAGCGGAGTAATATGGCCCCGCTTTGCGGCTTGCTGCCCCAGCCTTTCTTCTCACCGGGGGTTGCACCCCCTGACCCCCGCTCCACCACGATTGGTCGAAGACCGTATGCTCCTCTTCAAGAACGTTGAATGTGCCTTCCCGACTCAATCTTCATCCCTGGGGTCAGGGGGCCGCGCCCCGGGTGAGAAGATAGGGGAAGGTGGGGGAATCGCGCACGTACCCAGAAAAGGGAAGGGTTTCTACAGGGCCGAAATATTAACGGTCTTCGAAGGCCGTGCTCAGTCCATCAACGCCCGAAACCTTCGAACCGAGAGGTCGAGGTACTCCTGCTCCCGCTCGATCCCGAGGAACCGGCGGCCATGCATCACGGCCGCAAGCCCGGTCGTCGAACTCCCGGCAAAGGGATCGAGGACCAGGTCGCCTTCAAGAGAACTCGCCAGCACCACCCGCTCTAAGAGAGCGAGCGGCTTCTGGGTCGGATGCTTGCCCTGCTTCTTCTCTGAGGGCTTGGGGGCCGGGACCGACCAGACCGACCGCATCTGTTTGCCAGGCCTCTTGATGACATCGTACTCCCACTCGCCATACTTCATCTCGTCGTAATTGAACGTATGCCGTCCCTCGCCCTTCTTCGCCCAGATGAGAGTCTCGTGACTTGCGGTGAAGTAGCGGGTACTGAGATTGGGCGGGGCATTGGGTTTGTACCAACAGACATCATTGAGGATCTGGAACCCCAGGACCTGGAGGGCAAACCCGCAGGCATAGATCGAGTGATATGTCCCGCTGATCCAGATCGTCCCCCCGTCCCTGAGCACCCGGCCACAGGCCTCGATCCACCGGCGGTGAAACGCAAAGTCCTCCTCGACCCCTGCGCTCTGGTCCCATGCGCCCTTGTCAACCGGCGCTCTCTTCCCTCCCTGGCAGGTGAACCCGCCATTGGAAAGATTATAAGGAGGATCGGCAAAGATCAGGTCGATTGAGCCTTCTGGGATGGTTTCCATGCACTCGACCGCATCGCCGTGCAGGAGCGTCGCACCGTCGCATGAAAAATAAGGCTCTCTCCGCTTCATTCTTTCTCCGGAATAAATGTCGTTCTCACTCGTGATGACGTTTCCTATTGGTCTCTCTGGCCACAGACCACGATATTCTAATGTAGTTGGCACGACCACCTGTCTGGTAGGATCATGGAGAATCACGTTGTTCAGGATATGATGGGTCTGATGGCCTCAAAGATTGCCTCGATCGCTGACACGATCGCAGACGCCGAAGTCGAGTCTTTCCTCCAGGAACTCCTCTGTGCAAAGAGGATCTATGTGCTTGGGGCGGGACGCTCAGGACTCGTGGCAAAGGCCTTTGCCATGCGGCTGATGCACCTCGGACTGCACTCGTACGTCGTCGGCGAGACTGTCACCCCTGCCATGGGGGAGGGCGATGTCCTGGTCGTCTTCTCAGGCTCAGGCAAGACCAAGACCGTCGCCGAACTTGCCGAGACGGCCAAAGATATCGGCGGCCGTGTCTGCTTGATCACGTCCAACTCGGACTCGCGGATCGGCAAGATCGCCGACTGCACCGTCGAGATCGAGAGCCACCGCGACGAGGTGAAGGACGAGTCGGCCGAGTTCGAGGTCAGGCAGATGATGGGGCAGCACAAGTCTTTCGCGCCCCTTGGCACGATCTTTGAGACGACCTCGATGATCTTTGCAGACGCGATCGTCTCGCGCCTGATGGAGATCACCGAGACCAATGTCGAAGACCTCAAGTGCAGGCACGCCAATATCGAGTGATCGGTATGGCTGAAGAGCGGTTTGCAGAGCGGGTCCGCGGGATCGAGATCTCGGGGATCAGGAAGATGTTTGAAGGGGCGGGCGAGGACTCGATCAATCTCGGTCTCGGCCAACCCGATTTCCCGACGCCGCCCCTGATCAGGGAAGCGGCAAAGCGGGCGATCGACCAGGGGATGACCGGCTACACGATGAACGCCGGGGTCCCTGAACTGCGCGCGGCGGTGAGCGAGAAGTTCAGGCGCGAGAACGCCCTCTCGTACTCGCCCGACCAGGTGATCGTCACGGCGGGTGCGAGCGAGGCTCTCCATATCGTGATGCAGGCCCTGGTGGACGAAGGCGACCGGGTGCTCATCGCCGACCCTGGTTTTGTCTCGTACGCGGCGCTTGCCACGCTTGCCGGCGGCCGGACCGAGGGGCTCGGCCTCGACGCCTCTCTTCACCTCGATGTGGAAGCGGCCAAGGAACAGATGGACGGCGCCCGTCTGCTCGTCCTGAACACACCTGCGAACCCGACCGGGATGGTGGAGAGCGAGGAGTCGGTGAAGGCTCTGGTCGAGTATGCCGAGGACAAAGGCGTCACCGTCGTCGCAGACGAGGTCTACGAGCACTTCACCTACGGCACACCGCACGTGAGTGCGGCGCGGTTTGGCGAGGACGTCGTGACCATCAACGCCACCTCCAAGACCTATTCGATGACCGGGTGGCGTCTGGGCTATATGGCCGCGCCCGAGGCGGTGGTGGATGAGTGCATCAAGGTCCACCAGTATTGCCAGGCGTGCGCCACATCCATCTCGCAGTATGCGGCATTGGCGGCGCTCACCGGGGACCAGTCGCCGGTGGCGGCGATGCGCGAGGAATACCGGGCACGCCGCGACCTTCTCTGTACCGGGCTTGCCGACCTTGGGTTCAGGTTCCCGGCGCCCGAGGGAGCGTTCTATGCGTTTGTCCCGATGGGCCAGAACCTCTTTGCAAAGATCATCGAGAAAGGGGTAATCATCGTCCCGGGTTCGGCCTTCGGTACCTGCGCGCCCGACTACGCCAGGATCAGTTATGCGGCGTCGCAGGACGATCTGCGGCGGGCGCTGGCCAGGATCGCCGAGGCGGTCCTTGAAGATTAAGGTCTCAGAAAAGAAAGGTGAATGATATGAAAGAACTCTTGAAAAAACTCTCCAATGCCCACGGGATCTCGGGGAGCGAGGGGAGCGTCGCCGAGGTCATCAAGGCCGAGGTCGCGCCCTTTGTCGACGAGATCAGGGAAGACTCGATGGGCAACCTCATCGCCGTCAAGAAGGGCGACGATTTCTCGGTCCTGCTTGCGGCGCACATGGACGAGATCGGGGCGATGGTCAAGTATGTCGATGAGAAGGGCTTTGTCAGGTTCGTCACCATCGGCGGATGGTACGACCCCACGCTGTATGCCCAGCGTGTCGTGCTCCACGGGACGAAGGGCCCGGTCTATGGCGTGGTCGGCGGCAAGCCGCCCCATGTGATGAAGGAGGAGGACCGCAAGCGTCCGCCCAAGGTGGACGACATGTTCATCGACATCGGGGCGACCTCGGCTGAGGATGCCGCGGCGCTCGGGATCGAGGTCGGCACCCCGGTCAGCATCGATAGGGAGTTCCGGCCCCTCGCAAACACGCGCGTGACCGGCAAGGCCTTCGACAACCGTGCCGGGTGTGCGATGCTCATCGAGACACTCAAGAAGGTCGAGTCGCCGCACACGATCTATGGGGTCTTCACCGTGCAGGAGGAGGTCGGGTTGAAGGGGGCAAAGACCGTCGCCTACTCGCTCAACCCCGACTGCGCCATCGCCACCGACACCACGATCCCTGGCGATCACCCGGGGATCGAGAAGAAGGACGCTTCCCTGGAGATGGGAGCCGGTCCGGTGATCACCATCGTCGACAGCAATGGTCGCGGGCTCATCGCGAACCGCACGGTCGTCGCATGGCTGCGCCAGGCGGCCGAGGCAAAGGAGGTGCCCTACCAGCTTGAGGTCGGGAAGGGCGGGACCACCGACGCCACCACCATCCACCTGGAGCGGGGCGGTATCCCGGCGACGACGCTGAGCATCCCGACGAGGTACATCCACTCTCCGGTCGAGGTGCTCGACCTCGCCGATATCGAGAACGGTGCGGCGCTCCTCGTCGAGGCGCTGAAGTCCAAACCGGACTTCTAAATCTTTTTTTCTGCGGGGCGGGATGAGGGAGCCCGGTGTTTGATATTATGGCTTTGTAGAAACCCTCACTTCCTCTCGGTGCAAGGGTAACTCAATCGCCTTCCCACACAATCACGCCGGGGGCTCTGCCCCCGGACCCCCAGGACCACGATGGAGCCGGGAAGGCACACAAAATGACCATGAAGAGGGGATTGCCGTCCACGACCTATCGCGTGGCGGGGGGTTCGGGGGGCGGCCAGCCCCCCGTCGAAGAGAACCATCAGGAGGGTTTCTACAGAGCCGTTTTAATAGGAATCTCCACGCTCAGGGCAGGGGCTCCCGTCATCGAGCAATCTTTCTCCAGAACCGAAGAACCAAAAATCATCCCCGTCACCCTGACGACGGTCCCCTCTCATATCTCCATCATTTTCCCCGTGCAGTTCGGCGCAAGAACCTTACCTCTCGCAGCCCAGTATAGAGACATGAAGAGATCAATCGGTGCAAAGACACTGCTGTATCCGCATCCGGTGCTGATCGTCTGCACGTACGACACCAAGGGCACCCCCGACGCCATGACCGTAGCGTGGGGCGGGATCTGCTCCTCGAACCCGCCGTCGGTCGCAATCTCGGTCCAGAAGTCGAGGAAGACCTACGAGAACCTGATGGCAACGCAGGCCTTCACCGTCTGCATCCCCTCCGAGAAACATGTCGCAGAGGCCGACTACTTCGGGATCGAGTCAGGCAAGAACACCGACAAGATCGCCGCCGCGGGTCTCACCGCCGCGAAGGCCACGCAGGTGAACGCCCCCTACATCGAGGAGTTTCCGGTCGTCCTCGAGTGCAAGGTCTCGCAGACCGTCGAGATCGGCGTTCACACCCAGTTCATCGGCGAGATCGTCGACGTCAGGGTGGACGAGGCGGCCCTTGGCGAGGACGGGAACCCGGCGATGGAGAAGGTCATGCCCTTCATCTACGACTCCGCATGCAGGACATACCATGGTGTCGGCCCCGAGATCGCAAAGGCCTTCTCGGCCGGGCGTGCCCTGAAGAAAGAATAACTTTTTAGAATCGGCTCTGTAGAAACCCTCGCCTATTGTGGGGGGATGTGTGTCGCCTGCCTTCCCACCTCTTCGGCTGGGGGCGGCCAAGCCCCCCGCCAGAGAGATTCATCAAGAGGATTTCTACAGAGCCTTAGAATCTTTTTCTGGAGTATTTACCCGGGGTTGACCGCCTCCCCGACCCCATCGCCATCCCGGGGGTTCCGTGGCTGCGAGCGATAGCGAGCATGAGAATACTCGCAGGTCTTCGAGATGTGAGCGGAGTGAACACGAGAAACACGGAGTGTTTCGAAGAGCCCCCGGTGTGAGCGTTTGGGAAGGAGTGAGAGCAAGAACGATTGAGGGGGGACGGTAGGTGATCGGGAGCCGCCCTCATCAAGAGATCATCTTCACCGTCGTCTCGCGCCGGGGGTTTCACCCCCGGACCCCCACGGAGAGAGGATAGGTGGGGACGACAGTGGTTGGTGCTCCTCATTTGCGGTTTTGTTATGATGTGAGTGATCAGGATTTCCTGCGTGGTCTTCCCGTCCCTATCGTCATCCCTGGGGTCCGGGGGCAGCGCCCCCGGCGCGGGCGGGCATGAAGGAAGGCACATCGATCAAATAACAATCTGCTCTCTGCTTCCCCTCACCTCGCCCCCCTCAGGGGGAAGGAGATATGAGGACTGAGCGGCAAGAGTATGAGACCAAGATCCCGAGGGAGAATGCAGATGAACAAAGTCTATGTGATCGGGCACAAGCACCCTGATACCGACAGCATATGCAGCGCCATCGGCTACGCCGAACTCCTCAATAAGAGCGAGCCGGGAAAATACGTCGCCTCCCGCTGCGGGGGAATCAACCCCGAGACCAGATTTGTGCTTGAACATTTTGGAGCCGAAGAACCGTATTTCATCGAGAGCGTCGAACCCAACGTCTCCGACCTCCCCTACACCTACCCGATCAGCGCCCGCGCCGACGTCCCGACCATCGAGGTCGTTGCCAGAATGGACGAGCAGGGCGTGCGGAACATGCCGATCGTCGACGTCGACGACCGCCTCCTTGGCCTGGTCAGTGAACACGGGCTTGCCCGCGCCTATGTGACCAGGACGAAGATCGAACAACTTTCCATCGCCCCCATCAAACTCGAAACCCTTGCCAAGATCCTCAGCGCCGAGATCGTCGTCCCGGGCCCCGACCTCCTGGAAGGCAAGGTCTACATCGCCATCGACGCCCTTCACGTCTCGCTCTCCAGACTGGGCGCACGGGACGTGGCCATCGTCGGCGACAACGAACCGGCGCAACTCGCCCTTATCTCGGCCGGGATCGCCGCCCTCATCATCGCCGACGCCTCGCCGGTCGGCGACCGCGTCATCCATGCCGCAAAGGCCGGGGAGATCGCCGTGCTTTCGACCGCCCTCGACGCCTTCGGGGTCGGGAAGATGATCAACCTCTCCCTCCCCGCAAGCATGGTGATGGCCACCGACATGCCCAGGGTCGGGATGAACGATCCTCTCGAATATGTCAAGGGCGTCGTCTCCAACTCCAAGTACAGGACGGCCTGCGTGGTCGGGGCCGACGACTGTCTCCTCGGGATGATCTCGCGCAACACCTTCGTCGACGAGATCAACAAGCAGGTGATCCTGGTCGACCACAACGAATATTCCCAGGCGGTCGACGGGATCGAGAAGGCCGACGTCCTTGAGATCCTGGACCACCACCGCATCGGGGCGTTCTCGACCCTCAAGCCGATCCGGTTCCTCAACGAACCCGTGGGTTCGACCTCGACGATTGTCACCCGCAAGTTCATCGAAGCAGGGGTCGAGCCTGACCAGAGGACGGCCGGTCTCCTCCTCTCGGGCATCCTCTCCGACACCCTGGTCCTGCGGATGTCCACGACGACGCCTGAAGACCGGAAGGCCGTCGACTATCTTGCCGGGATCGCCGAGGTCGACCCTGAGGCGTACGGGATGGAGATGGTCCAGCAGGGGATCGAACTCAAGGACGTCTCGGTCCACGACCTCCTCCTCAGGGACACCAAGCACTACAACCTCTTCGACCGTGCAGTGGTCATCGCCCAAGTGATCGTCCCCTCCTTCGAGTACAGCGCCGAGCGGACCGGGGAGATCAGGGAGGTCCTTGAGGTCCTCCGTGCCGAGGCAGGGGCCGATATCTTCGTCGCCCTCTTCACGAACGTCTTCGAAAATGCCAGCGACCTCTTCGCGGCCGCCGACGAGGTGACCCTCGCGAAACTGGGGGTGACCGGGCAGCCCATGCGCCTTGAGAACGTGATGTCACGCAAGAAAGATTTCCTCCCGCAGTTTGGGAATATGCTGCGCGGGCTTTGAGAGATTTTGGCTCTGTCGATATCTTCTTGCTGTCTCTCTGACAGGGGGCTTGGCCGCCCCCCGGACTCCCTGCGGATGAAGAGTGGCGGGGGTTTGCACCCCCCGGCACGATCATCACTCTGCCTTCCCGCCTCAATCGCTATCATGGGGGTCTAGTGGTGTGGGAAGACATGACTGCATGGACCTGCAACGAAAAGGGGAGGATCTTCTCACCAGATCTACTGCTCTCTTCTGGGTGTGGGAGGTCTGGAGAGTGTTGGGATGACCTCCATGAAAATGATCCTGACGATCAATCCTGGCGGTTTGTATGATGATTTTTCCTCACCGTGATCCTTCATACCTGATATACGGACTACAGCAACTCCCTCCGAATGACCGGCCGCCCTCATCGCAGAACCTTCACCGCAACCTCATGCCGGGGTTTTCATCCCCTGACCCCCCGGACAGAAGAAGATAGGCGGGGGCGGCAATGAGGCGATGGTCTTATAGAGTATCCCGCTCTGAAGGAGGAGCATGGGTCCACACACCCTGGAGACTCACGATCATGTTCAATCGCGTATGTGTGAGCCGGGGGTTCATGCCCGATTCTACAAATATAGTATGGGTTTTCTCTCGCCGCCTTCCTCGCCGGCACCAGGCATCCTACAGGGCCATAAAATCACTCATGAAGTGAACACACGTCCTCTCTTTTTAAGACAGGAGAATCGGTGAGGATTTTGTTCCATCGCCGCCCCTCTGGCGCAAGAAGACGGTGACGATTCTGTAGTGCGGGCGGCACGTTCTGATCAGCACGCCTTCCCAGATCCTGGTGACGAGGGCGAGTGCTGTCCGGACCCTTGGGAAGAAGATTGGGCTGGGAAGGCGAGATCAATGAACATAAAGAGAGTGTTGTTGTCCTCCGTCACAGAGAATCTTCTTGTGGGGCCTGGGGGGTGAGACCCCTGGCACGAGGAATGAGGAAGGCGAGTGATCTGAGGTTCGCTCTGAGTATATCTCTGGACTCTCTTGGAGTGAACATCTCCTCGAACCAGAGTGCTTCTGTCCGGAAATTCTAAACCCCCAATTGCGTCCTGTCTTCATGGTTGTTCTCTCTGCCTTCCCGGCCTGGGCACTCGCCCCCGGCGCGAGCAGGCCAGAGGTCAGACCCGCTTACTCCTCTTCCCCGATATGATAATGTTTCCTGAGGAACTCGCGCACCTTGTCTGACTCAATGTATCCCCGGTCCAGTCTGTCGACGAGATCGTTGATCGCCGCCACCTGCCTGAGGTACTTCTCGGTATTCTCCCCGCCGTCGAGTTCGGCGAGGCCCTGGATCACCTGGAGAGGATTTCTGATCTCGTCGTTGAGGGCCGCAAACTGCCTGAGGTTCTGTTCGATCTGGGCAAATGCCTCCGACTTCAACTGTTCGAGTTGTTTGCGCTCTGTGATGTCCCTGATGATCGCAAGGAGGTACGGCCCTGAGGTCAGTTCAAAGCGGCCCAGGATCACCTCGGCATCGACCGGGGTGCCGTCCGTGGTCAGGTATTGCCACTCGAAGGAAGTGGTCTTGCCCTCATAGGCCAGTGCGATGTACGCTTCCAGCGCCTCTTTCGAATCCCGGCCGTCAGGCTGCTGGTCTGGGGCGTAGGCACACGGGGAAGTCTGGACCATACTCTCCTTCCTGTGCCCGAGCATCTCGGCGGCTCTGGAGTTGCAGTCGACGATCCGGTCCCTGTCGAGCATACAGATTCCGTCATTTGCCGACTCGACAAGGGTGCGGTAACGCTCTTCTGACTCCTGAATCGTCTGCTCATAATGTTTGCGCTCGGCAAGATATTTTTCCAGGTATTCGAAGAGTTCATTGACCGAAGAGGCAAGGAGGTTCATCTCCTTCATGTTCCCGGCCGGGAGACGGCGCGAATAGTCCTGGTCACGCCGCACCGCCTCGACGACACTGGTCATCTTCCTGAAGTGCGAGATGAGCGAGTGGTCGAGGATCAGGATGATGAGGATACCTGCGACCGAGCAGATGATGATGATCAGGAGGACAAAGGAATAGATAGCGTCCAGTCCCCCGAAGTAGAGGGTGCGCGGGAGGTCGACCCTGATGATATATTCTGAAGACCCCGCGAGGGCAGAGACCGGGAGGATCCCCGAGATGGTGTGGCGGTCGTCTGAGATTCTGATCGTGGTCCAGTTGGTGTTTGGCGACCTGGGATGACTGGGACTGAACATGGTCTGTTCGCCCTCGCTGACCAGGGAGACTGGTATCATCGCCACATCAGAGATCTCCTGCACCATCTCTCCGTCGAGATTGCGCCCTATGACCAGTGTCCCGGCCCGGGGTCCCTCGCCCGACCCCCTGAGCACCGGGGCGGCGGCGACGAGGGTAGGTCCGTTCTGGAGGACCACGATCCCTTCCACTCCTTCATCGACCCTGGTCAGGTTCAGGTGCGTGGCTTCAGAGAGGAGTGTCTGCGAGGTGGAGGTCTGGTTTTCGGCACCGAATCCAAGGTGGACGACCATATCACCCTCCGCGTCGAATAGGAGGAGCCAATCGACCTGGGATGAAATGAAGGTTTCGTTGAGGAATAGAGATTGGAGGTTGGAAGATTCAGAAGAACTGAGGCGGTAATAGGTCTCGTCCCAGGTTGCATAGTCGCCTGCAAGGAGACCAAGAGCGTATACTTCCTTATCGATATGACTCTCGAGCAGGTCGCAGGTCCTCTCGACAGTGGTCTTCTCGACATTGTCCAGGCTCTTGAGCAAGAGGTAGTTGGACGCGAGGACAATCCCGCAGATCAGGGAGAGCGTGATCAGGACTGTTACTAATGCAACATGAGTGCGCAGTTTCATCGTTCGTGTTCCCTCGAAGTATGCTGCTTAGATTCTAAGTCCTCTTGGAGATGACCTGGATGGACTACAGGGCCGGTGCGCGCACATTTGCATAACAGTGCGGGTTTCTGATACTTAATAGGGATGCTTTGAGAGCTCTATGGATTCAGCTGCATTTGACAAAGTCAGCTTATTTTAGCTAACAAATAGGATCGACCCACCGGTGTACCAGGGATAAAGAAGGTGAGAGACGCAGGATCAGGAAGCGGTGTACTCAAAGAAATGCAACAGAAAATCACAGACGCCCCGGCTGGGATTCGAACCCAGGTCGAAAGCTCCGGAGGCTTCCAGGATATCCACTACCCTACCGGGGCCTGCTCATACTACTTGTCTCGCCAGATATAAAAAATGGTGGGCCACTCAGAGGTGGCGGACATGGTAGAGGCTCCAGATCTTGCAGGCGCCCTCGTGACTGACCATACAGGGGCCGACCGGAGTCCTTGGCGTGCAGAGTTTGCCGAAGAGTTTGCAGTCGGTGGGCTGGGCGATCCCGCGCAGCACCCGGTCGCAGATGCATCCTGAGTGCTTTTCCACGTGCTTGATCTCGATCCCGAACTTCTTCTGGGCGTCGTAGTGCGCAAACTCGGGCCTGAGTCTCAGCCCGGACTTCGGGATCACCGGGAAGCCGCGCCATTCCACGTTGACCGGTTCAAAGACCTCGTACATCAACTCCATCGCCTTTGCGTTTCCCTCGCGGCAGACCGCACGCGGGTAGGCGTTTTCGACCTCGTGGCGTCCTTCCTTCACCTGCTTGACCAGCATCAGGAGGCCGAGGAGGATGTCTTCTCCCTCGAACCCGCCGACGACCTGCGGGACCGGGAAGTGCTCGTACTCTTCGTAGCCGGTGACAACGCAGACGTGGCCCGGGAGGAGGAACCCGTCCAGCGAGGCCTCCCCCTGTTCGAGCAGCCACTGCATCGCCGGTGGGACGAGGCGGTGGCAGGAGAGGATGGAGAAGTTCTCTGGCGGGCGGGCAAGGATCGTCGCCGCCACCGTCGGTGCCGTCGTCTCGAACCCGACCGAGATGAAGACGACCTCTCTGTCAGGGTTCTTCTCTGCGATCTCGACAGCCTTGTGGATGCCCTGGACGACGCGTACGTCCCCGCCGCTCGACTCAAGCGAACCTTTTGTGCCAGGAACCCGGAGGAGGTCACCGTAGGTGGCGACGATGCACCCTTTCTCCACGAATTCCAGGGCGGCGTCGATCTCGCCCTGCGGCGTGATGCAGACCGGGCACCCTGGTCCCATCACGATTTTTAATTTCTCGGGGAGGACGCTGCGCAGCCCGGTCCGTGCAATGGCCGCCTCGTGTGTCCCGCAGATATGCATGAATGTGTAGTCGCGGTCCACCAGGTCATGGAGCGCGGCCTTCAGTTCGTCTCCTGTTGCCATGGAATCCTCATAGTGTACTATGCCTTCCAGAGGATAAGTGTACCTATGGGAAACGCCCTGTACGCTACCTGTCTCCTTTTTTCCGGGCCGATGGGATCGGTAGTCATGACGGGGGCTCGTGCCTGCTACGGAAATGTGCGGCGGAAGGACGGAGGCAATGGCTGGCGACCTGATCATTGAGGTGATCGATGGGGTGGTGACTCTCTCTATTTTCTCCAACGTCTCTGGCGGAGTGCGGCATCGATCTCGAACCGGTCACGGAGAGTGTGCCGACCTGGAGGTCCAACGACCATGGTCATCTCCTATGCCTGGGCCCGGGGTTCACGCATATGGGATGAACATTTCATGTCGCTTCATCGCCGACCCCGCCTCTCTTCTTTGTGGGGAGTAAGGGGGGCGGTACGCCCCCCGGCATGAGACGGCAATGAAGGGTCTTGCGATTGTGGGCGGCATGCCTGTTCATCGCGCCTTCCTCTTTCTTCTCGCCTGGGACGAGTCCCGCCCGGATCCCCGGGATGAGAAGATAGGGGTGGGAGAAGGCAGAAGGATGATCGTGAAGATGGGATGCGAACCCCCGTCAATCTTCATCCGCGGGGAGTCCAGAGGGCGGGTACGCTCCCCGGTGGAGGAGAGAGGGTAGAATTTCTGGAAGGATGCATTTCAGTTTGAGGAGATATTCACACCTAGGGAGTTCTGGGATATGCTCATGGTAACCCCTCTCACCTCTTCCTGATGCACGCGTGCCTCGCCTCCCTCCCTCGATACCCGCACGGACCCCCGGGATGGCGATGGGGGTGGGAAGGCACACCCAACGATCATGAAGAGAGGGGTGCGGTCCCCGCCGCAGAGTCTGTCAAGAGGGATTTCTACAGGGTCGTGATCTGGGATCTCGCCGTGCCGTTCAGTTCGACTCCCCTGGAGTGTCTCGATGCCTGGGTCGGAAGAATGTCCCTCTCTCCTCGGTCTTCTCTTCAATCAACTCTTCTTCAAGGAGGTACTGGATATATTTCCCGACCTCGTTCCTGTGCAGCCCGGTGATCCTGGCCAGATCGTCGAGGGTGCAGGGGCGCCTCCTGACCATGGAGAGGATGAACTCAGAGGTCTCCAGGTGGAACGACCCCACGGTCTCACGCGAGGGGAGGTCGGCGATGATCTCGACAGGTGCGGCGGTGATGGCGGATGCGATCTCCTTGAGCCTCTTCTTTGATGCGGGCCTGACCCATATGGCGGCACCCGGGCGGTCGAGGGTGTTCAACTGGACTTTGTCGGGCCTGATCCTCTCGATTGCTCGTGCAATCCCGGCGATCTCCTCATCGCTGTCATTGATGCCGGGCACGATGAAGACTTCGAGCCAGAGGGCGCCTGCGTACTCCTCCCTGAACTGCACGATCCCGTCGATCACTTCTTCAGGGGTCACCAGAGGGTGTGCCCGGTGGATCTTCCTGAAACTCTCTTCTGAGGCGCTGGTGAGGGTGGGGACGACAAGGTCGGCCCTGGTGAGGGCGCGGCGCACCTCGGGGTCTGGGAGGAGACTGCCATTGGTGAGGACGGCCACCCGGTACGAGGGGAACTCGTCCTTGATCATCCTGATCACCTCGCCGATCCCGGTGTGAAGTGTGGGTTCCCCTGACCCGGCAAGGGTGAGGTAGTCGAGGTCAGGGGAGGTGGCAAGGTAGGCGCGCAGTTCCCTGATCACCTCGTCGGTCGGGACATATTCTCCTCTCTCTATGGTGAGGCGGGTTGTCGGGCCGCATTCGCAGTAGACGCAGTCGTATGGGCAGGTCTTGAAGGGTATGAGGTCGACCCCGAGCGAGACGCCGAGACGCCTGGACGGGACCGGGCCGAAGAGATGATAATAAGTCATAATGTGCCGTGTGGATCTGCACTTCGTCAGAGAAAAAGCGATCTGTCAGGGCAGGGGTAGGGAGGTGGCCCGCGCCTGCCGGAAGAATATTTCATTCCTGTTGGTCTGCGGGGGCGCTACGCTTCCCCCGCAGAGATACCTATCCTGAGGGTTTCTACAGAACCCGAAGATTTCCATCTTCTCAGACTCGTTCTCGTTCGCATCCCTGGGATGGGGATAGAGGCAGGAAGGCGCAATGGATGAAGATGAGAAGGAAGGTTCTGTTCACCTCTCGTTCCTGCGAAGATGGATGCAAAGGTATAATGTCGCAGGTCGCCACTTCCCGCCATGGAGAGGGGGCGTGAGTCTGGATGAATGACAGTTTTGACAGCACTTATATCGTCAGGAAAGAGCGTTTCGAAGAATTTCTTGCCGATGTCGAAGGATTGGCGCTGACGGCCTACACGGTGCCGGCTTTTACCGCGCTGGACCTGTACCTGCTCATCGACATGAACCGAGACATTGCGGTGCGGGTGGTGTGGCGCCCGGAGACGACGGTGAAAGCGATCAAGGCCCTGGACGAGAAGTGGTTTTTGAGGGATTATTGACTCCTTGCAGATGTCGGTGGCGGAGAGAGGGGTGGGCAGGTCATGACGAGGAGGCTATCCTATCCTGCCTCTCTTCGTCGTGGAGAAACGAGTGTCAGCGGGTGTGAAAAGATAGTTCCTGTGGAAATTCTCTGGATGGAGAGGAGTGATTGGAAGTACTCTGCCATACCCATTCAAGGTCGGTCCGCCGATGGTAGTCGTCTTCCGAATGATGGCTTTGTAGAAATCCTCTTGATCGTTCTCTTCGCCGGGGGGTGGCACTCGCCCGCGGCGGGAGCATGGGGGAAGACATGATGTTGAGGTGTGTCGTCCTCGTCATCATGGAATCTCTTTCGCCGTATCGCGCGGGGTGTGTGCATCCCATCAGACACGAAGATCAAAGATCGTCTTGAACTCACGAGGAAAAAGATCCATGTGCGTCCCAAAGGCCCACAATTATTTCATCGCATATATGTGAGCCCGGGGTTCATACCAGATCTACAGAATTTATAGAGACGAGACTTTGCCTCAACAGATAGGGGGTGGAAGATGGATGGAGGATCATATGACGAGGAAGATTTCCATCACCGATGAAGCATATGATCTCTTGAGCACGCTGAAGAGATCTGATACAGAGAGTTTCTCAGATGTAATCGTGCGTCACTATTCCAGAAGAAATAGAAGATTATCCGAAGTGCTGGATGAAGTCGGAGAGTGTGAAGATCTCGCCGACAGCATCGAAGAGACGTCAAAGGAGATGCGAGGGCGTGCGATGAAAGAGCACGAACTCTGAATGTCTGTGGGTCCTGGTGATTCTCATCTTCTCGAATGTGCTCGCGCTCGTAGCGCGATGATTGGGAGGTCCAAGGGCTCTGGAGATATTTTCTTTATGAGCTCTGTAGAAACCCTCTTGATGGTTCTCTTCGCCGGGGGGCTGGCCGCCCCCCGAACCCCCCGCACCACGATAGGTCGTGGACGGCAATCTCCTCTTCAGGGTCATTTTTTGTGCCTTCCCAGCTCCATCGTGATCCTGGGGGTCCGGGGGCAGAGCCCCCGGCGTGATTGTGTGGGAAGGCGATTGAGTCACCCTTGCACCGAGAGGAAGTGAGGGTTTCTACAGAGCCTTTTTATGATTTTTTCAGGTGGGAACCACCGGGCGATCCCCCCCATTCAAATTTGTCTGGTGTGCCTTCCCGGTGCGACTGTCTATAGGTGGGGGTGGCCATGCGATGACCTTCCCATATGGTGTTCCAGGAGACCCATGGTCATGTCCATCTCGTATGCGTGAGTCCCCGGAGTTCATGCCAGATTCTACATAGCCAATTATTTGGCTCTGTAGAATTCACCATGAACCCTGGTTCAAGCATACGGGATGAAAATTTCTCACCACTTGCTCTCTCTTTCTTTTCAAGACAGGAGAACTGGTAGAGACTTCGTTCCATCGCCGCCCCCACCTCTCTTCGTCGTGGGGGGTCCGGGGGGCACTCGCCCCCCGGTGAGAGATTCCAGGGAAGATGCTGCGATTGAGGGCAGCACGCCTGACCGACGTGCCTTCCCACGTGTTTGTGCCGGGGGCTCTGCCCCCGGACCCCTGGGATGAAGATAGGGAGGGAAGGCAGAGAACCTGATGTTCAGAAGGTGTCTCTTTCCTCTGTGTATCAGTATTGAGGATAATCAGTGCGTTCGAATTCTCATCCATAAATCCAGAATAGAACGACTGAATCATTTTCATGGTAACCCCTCACTTTTTTTGGTCTGAGTATGATTCAACCGCCTTCCCTCATGAATCGTGATGGTGTCGCGGCCCCCGGACCCCTGAGATGAAGATTGGGCCGGGGAGGCATATTCAAAATCCCTGAAGAGAACTTGCCGTCCTCGACCAATCGTGACGCGGGGTTCGGGGGGGCGCCGCGCCTCCCGCAGAGATCGTTATCAAGAGGTTTTCTACAGAGCGAATTATTTGTGTTCTTGAACGTGTTCTCACGCGTAACTCGAAAATTGAGCCCTGTAGATACCCTCACTTATCATGGCGAGAGATCAGAACACAGAAATGCAGAAAATTTGGCTCGGTAGAATTCGGCATGACCCTCGTCGAGGCTCAGAGATATGTGATTGAACGTTTCTGTAAGTCTCTGGGATCTGCATGGACTTGTGGGCAATCGATAAGAGCACTACTCACCTGCTGTCTCCTTCTCTCCTCAGGTGGGGGACATTGTGGTTCTGTGGTCTGCTCATAAGACTCATGCATGCCCTCTCCACATGCGGTCCAGGGGAGAGCGACCTGGAGAAAAGATCCATAGAATAAAAATACTACTCAAAAACACTGAAAAGAACCGAGCAAAAGTGATGAGAGCCTCGGGCGGGAATCGAACCCGCGACCTCTTCCTTACCAAGGAAGCGCGATACCGCTATGCCACCGAGGCACCTGTTCATCGTGCCGGTGACCAGGTCACTCGACCACAGATGCATTACATAGGTGGTCGTATCTCCTATAAAATGGTGTTGATTGTTCCAGATGGAAAAAAGAATAATATTGTGCTTATATTGCGAGATTATCTGCTCTTAAAACTCTTCAAGTCTCTTCATACTCTCTACCGCGCCTTCGATCCCTCTCACTTCAATGATCGGGTCGACG
The DNA here is from genome assembly GCF_017875325.1 of Methanofollis sp. W23. NCBI lineage: Archaea > Methanobacteriati > Methanobacteriota > Methanomicrobia > Methanomicrobiales > Methanomicrobiaceae > Methanofollis > Methanofollis sp. W23. Next base: position 714,618 of record NZ_JAGGMN010000001.1, read on the forward strand.
CCGCTCTTCCTGACCACATCCATCACCGCGGCGAAATCGATGGTTCCTGTACCCACCGGTGAGTGGGTATCGGCACTCCCGTCATTGTCGTGAAGGTGAAAATGGACGATCGACTGGTCGAGGAATTCTGGCAGACATCCCCTGATATTGGCATGCCCCACGTCGAGGACCAGGCCCGCCCCGCACGGGAGCGGGAGTTCGTCGGGCGTCTGGAGGAGAAAGAACTCCCATGCCATATTTTCCACTGCATACCTGACCGAGCGCTCCTCTGCCGCCTCTGAGAGTTCGGCCAGCGAGTGTTCAAACTGCCGGCGTGCGCGTACTTTGTCGGCCTCCCATGCAAAGTAGCCTGGATGGATGACCACGTCGGCATCCACCTCGCCTGCGATGGAGAAACAGTCGGTGATCACCTCGATACTTGCGCGTCTGATCGGTTCGAGAGTGCTGGCGATATTGACGCTCCTTGAAGGTGCATGGAGGGTATAGCGCAGGTCATAGGAGAGAAGAGGCTCTGCATCTTCAAGATAGTGAAGCCCGTCGTCCATCACCTCGACGTACCCAGTCGACGCTGCAATCCTGTCCAGCGCCTCGGGGAGCGGGAGGTCATGGAGGGCATAGGTGGAGATCCCGTACATGGAAGAGAATAGCGCACTGAAAATAAAAGAGGTTGTGCCGGGCCAGGCCCTCTGTCCTGCCGGCCTACTCGCTCTGCTGCTCTACATACCGCTCAGGCACCATGACCTTGAGGTCATAGGACTTGATGCAGTAGGTGTTGATCACGAACCAGTAGTCCCTGTAGCCCTCGAAGAACTTCTCAGACCACATCCCGTCGGTCTCTGAGTCGCTCTTTGTAGTGTTGCCCTGCTTGAAGTCGGCGTGGGGGTGAGAGAGGATCCGCACAAACCGGTTGGGGTCGTTTGCGTCCATCACCTGGATGTTGAAGAAGCAGAACTCAGTGTTGTACGGGTCCGCCTCATACCAGAGTTCCCAGTACGGGTAGGGGATATGAACGATCTCGGTCGTGCCGCTCTCGGTACCATGGATCTCCGCATAGGTGACCATCTTGTTGGTGCTCTGCGGGAGGGCGGGGTACCGGATCGGGGCCTGGACGCGCTCCTTTACGAGGCTGAGGTTGTACGACGAGGGGTCGACAAACCCGATCTCCTGGGGTTTCCCGTCCCATCCTGGGGCGGGCGTGGGCGTCGGGAGGGGCGGGTCGGTGACCGAGGGTGTCGGGACGACGCTCCCGTTCCCTGGCCCGGTCACTCCCGGCGTTCCCTGGCCGGGGTCCTCACCATTGACCATGGGCTTGACGACCACGGCAACGATGATGACGATTACAATTGCAGCCACAAGGCTGACTACATCTTCCTTCTCCATCTGCGTGCTCGATGACTATATGATTCCGTGATGCATAAAAATTCTTCCATCTTGGAATTAAGAATTGAATGGAGAGGTATTCACGATAAAAGAATTAGTTGGGCTTGCATAAAAATAAGAACCTATAAATACTTAGAATGAGAGTTACACGGTAGGAATGTTGGATGGGTCCAGCGTTCACAAAAAAAACAATTAGGGTGAAGTTATGAGAAAATTCGCGAAGAATGATGAGGCATTTACCGGTCTCGAGGCAGCGATCGTCCTGATCGCCTTCGTCGTCGTGGCCGCAGTGTTCTCATATGTCATGCTCGGCGCCGGGTTCTTCACATCCCAGAAGAGCCAGGAAGTCGTCCACACCAGTGTGGAGCAGGCAAGCGCGAGCATTGAAGTCCGTGGCGACGTCTACGGCTATGACAAAGCAAAGACTGGTGAGATCGTTGGTCTCCAGTTCAACCTGGCCCTGACCGCCGGTGGATCCCCGGTCGACATCAACAAGACAGTCATGACCTACGCCACCGCTGACACGGTCCAGGTTCTCACCAGGGATCTCACCAAGGACGCAGACACCCTCGCTGTTGGCGAGTGGACTGTGATCAAGAAGGTCGGGAACAATGACACTGACAACCTCGTCGAGAGAGGCGAGCAGTTCGTCATCAACGTCAAACTCCCGCAGACCCTTAAGGCCAACGAGCACTTCAACCTTGAGGTCAAGCCGGCCGCCGGTGCCGCCCTCGGGCTGAAGAGGACTGCACCGCCGCAGATCGACGCGGCGAACCTGCTGTACTGAGGTGACAGAGAATGAAATTTATGAGAAATGAAGAAGGTTTCACCGGTCTCGAGGCAGCGATCGTCCTGATCGCCTTCGTCGTCGTGGCCGCTGTGTTCTCCTATGTCATGCTCGGCGCCGGGTTCTTCACCTCACAGAAGAGCCAGGAAGTCGTCCACACCAGTGTCGACACCGCCAGTGCGAGCCTCGAGGTCCGCGGCGATGTGATCGGCCGTGACAACACTACGAACCAGAAGATCGACGTCATTGAGTTTGCGGTGGCCCAGACCGCCGGCGGCACGCCTGTCGACCTGAACTCCACGGTTCTCACCTACGCTACCGACGAGGGCGTCTGGATCCTTGATCAGGTCTATAAGACCGATGATCTTGCTCCGGGCAAGTGGATGCTCAAAGAATCCCTCAACGGCGACGGTGACACCCTTGTCGAGAAGGGCGAACTTGCAATCATCCAGGCCGACATCGGTGGCGACGGTACTGCCACTTTCCCTGCAGAACTTGAGGCCAACGAGAACTTCAACCTTGAGATCCAGCCGGCCGACGGCGCTGCTCTCGGTCTGAAGAGGACCGCCCCGCCGCAGATCGACAAGGTGAACCTGCTGTACTGAGGTGACAAAGAATGAAGTTTATGAGAAATGAAGAAGGTTTCACCGGTCTCGAGGCAGCGATCGTCCTGATCGCCTTCGTCGTCGTGGCCGCTGTGTTCTCCTATGTCATGCTCGGCGCCGGGTTCTTCACCTCACAGAAGAGCCAGGAAGTCGTCCACACCAGTGTGGAGCAGGCCAGTGCCAGCATGGAAATCCGTGGCGACGTCTATGGTCTGAACACCACCGCCGCATCAAAGAACAAAGTCGACATCATCGACTTTACGCTCTCCCTGACTGCCGGTGGCACCCCGGTCGACATCAACAAGACCGCGATGACCTATGTGACCTCGGAGTATGCCGGCGTCATCAAGTATAAGGGTACTGCTGAAGGCACTGACCCCGAAGCGGGTACCTGGTCGGTCTACAAGAGAGTCGACGCTGACAAGGACTACCTGGTCGAGCCAGGGGAGCAGTTCATCGTCCGCCTCGCCCTTCCAACTGATGAGGAACTTGGCGCCAACGAGAAGTTCAGCGTTGACATCAGGCCCCCGGTCGGTGCGGCACTTGGTCTGAAGAGGACTGTCCCGCCGCAGATTGACGCAGTCAATCTCCTCTACTAACCCCCTTTTTTCTTTGAGGTGCGCCTCTCAAAAAGGGAATGGTGACGTAGAATGACGGTGAACCAGGCACAGGTTGATCAGATTCTTGGCGCCGCGTCGGCAGACGACCCAGAGGTCAAACTCGCCAACCTTGAGCGCGAGGTCGACCTCGTCAAAACCTCGATCAAAAAGCTCCTCATCGATATCAGGGAGCGGATGAACGAGATGGAGAACCCCTTCGTCTTTGCTGCAAGCGGCTTTGCCCAGGCACCTGCTGAAGAGTCGGCAGACGCTGAAGAAGAACTTGAAGAAGAAGAGGAAGAAGAAGTCGAGGAAAAACCGAAAAAACAGAAAACACCGGACCTCGGGGCAGACCTTGCCGGGCTCCAGGCCGACGGCGAGATGCTTGCGGCCCTCCAGGCACACCTTGCCAAGACCCAACCTCTCCCCGCAGACCCGCCCAAACAGAGCAAACTCAGGCTCCAGAAAGTCCATCGCCTCTTTGAGTGGACCGGGCAGGCCGTCAAGAAGTACGGCCTCGACAGGCTCGAGATCATGCTCGACTCGTACTCCTCCATGGGCTACCTTGAACGCGAGGAAATCGCCCAGGTCAAGGAGATCGCCAGGCTCATGCCCCCGTCCCTCGGCGAAGCCGACGAGATCGAGGCAGAAGAGTTTGTCTCAGAACTCTATGTCCTCAACCGCATCCTCGATCCCAACGACACCTCCCTTGATAGGGACATGATCCAGGTGCTGATGGGCAAGAAGCCGGAGAGCACTGAAGAGTCCAAAGAAGAGTGCAAAGAGAAGAAAAACAGCGAAGACTGGGTCCAGTCGCTTGAACAGATCTAAAGGGCATGATGGATGTCGAGCGAAACCATAACCACCGCAATTTTTCTGATTACTGCAGTCGTAGCGGCTGCAGTGCTCGTCAACGCCATATTTCCTATTATCTACACGGTTTCCGACACCGCAAGCTCGGCATCCCATGCTGCGGACGAACGACTCAGGACCGACGTCAAGATCATCAACACTTTTGCATCGGCCGGCGGCCATGACGCCAGAATCTGGCTTAAGAATACCGGGACATCCCGGATCTCGGCCGCCGCCCTGAACACCTCCGATATCTTCATCGGTGCGCCAGGGGACTTCGACCGCGTCTCGCAGGGGACCGACGGGTGGGAGGCCACCATCCTGGACGGCGACGTCGACTACTGGCTTCCAGGAGAGACGGTCCGTATCGACATCATGGACAACCTCCTGATCCCTGACACAAAAGGGGATTCGGTCTATTTCCAGGTCGTCCTGCCGGGGGGTGCGGCCAGGACAAAAGAGTTCACGGCAGGGGTGTGACATGGGCGCGGCATCGGTGGTCGCATCCGCCATCTCCATCGTCCTCATCATCATCGTGGCCTACGTGGTCATGGGGGGCGTGATCATCACCGCCGAGACGGTGGCCGATGCCCAGGGAGCCCGCCTCCAGCAGGAGGAACTCAGGCTCCATACTGGCATCGAGGTCACCGACTATACCCTTGATGAGGGTACCTCGATCCTATACCTCAACCTTACCAACACCGGGAGCGAACCAGTACTCACGTACGATCAGATGGTGGTCTTTACCGCGGCCGAGGACGTCCCCCCGGTCTACTACTCATATGAACCAGGGGGGAGCGACGGGACCTGGTCGTGGCTCGCCATCACCCCCGACCTCGTCCACCCCAAGGAGTTCGACCCTGACGAGGTGATGAATATCTCGGTGAGGTACGCCGGCGAGCGCCCAGAATGGGTCCAGGTGACCACCCCGAACGGAATTTCAGATTCACGATACCTGAGGTGAGAGAGATGGATGACAACGAATCACTTGGAGACCTGCTTGGAGGAACGGACAAGAAGATCCTCTCCACAGGGAACACAGAACTTGATAAAAAAATTGCAGACGGCCTGCCTCTCGAGTCGCTCACCCTCATCGAGGGGGAGAACGACACCGGCAAGAGCGTACTGACGCAGCAGATCGTCTGGGGGGCGATGAAGCAGGGGCTCAATGTCGACCTCTTCACCACCGAGAACACCACCAAGAGTTTCATCACCCAGATGGAGTCGATGAGCCTGGACATCTCCGACTACTTTGCCTGGGGATATCTGCGGACCTTTCCGCTGCACACCGTCGGGTTTGAGTGGAAGAAAGAGGACATGCAGGGCATCCTCCAGGCCATCATCACGCATATCCACCAGAGCAAGGCAGAGGTCGCGGTCATCGACTCGCTCACCCTCTTCACCGAGTACGCCTCCACCGACATGATCCTCACGTTCTTCACCAACTGCAAGAACCTCGTCGACCATGGCAAGACGATCCTCATCACCCTGCACACCTACGCCTTCGAAGCCGACACCCTGGTGCGGATCCGCTCGATCTGCGACGCCCACCTCTTCATGAAGAAGGCGCTTGTCGGCGATAAGTACGTCATGATGCTTGAGGTCGTAAAAGTGCGTGGAGCACAGAGGACGACAGGGAACATCGTCAGTTTCGAGGTCCACCCCGGGTATGGCATGAAGATCATCCCGATGACCTACGCGAAGGTCTGATATGAGTTCAGGGCTCACATTCTCAGCGAAACTTCCCTTCAAGACTGAAGAAAACGAGGACCTGAGCGGATGCTATGCAGACCTCGAGTCTTCGGCCCTGTACCGGATGCTCCCCTCCAATGCACGGGAATATGTGAAGCATAGTCCTCACCTCTTAGAGTACCTCAACATCTTCCCGGTAAACCAGTACGGGATCCCGCTCTTCTTCTCTGAGCTGAATAATGACGCTAAAAAAGCCGAGACTCTCAACCTCATCTACCCGGCCGACGGCGACACCTTCATTCACATCCTCCAGGACCCCGACGATGTCAGGAACTACTATATCCCGATCGAGCCCTCCTTCCTGCACAGTGTAGGCTATCTCCTGCCGCCGGTGGAGACGCGGCTCATCGACCTTCTGGACGCCCTGGAGACCGACCCGATCACCGAGGAGGAGCGGATCGCGGTCCTCAAAAAACTGATCAAGGAGATCGTGTACATCAAAAAGCCTGATGAAGAGATCAATCCCGACCTCCTCGACGGCACCCAGAAAACTTCGGTCAAGGACAGGGTCGTCAAGTTCCTCAACACCGACTTCTCGTCAAAGAAGAAACTCGACACCAGCGAGGTGGACAAAGGGATCACCAGGCTCCCTGACGGGCGGATCGTGGTCACCCCCCAGGAACACCGGGCACTTGAGTACATGATGATCAGGGACAAGATCGAGATGGGCATCCTCAAGCCCTTCCTTTCAGACCCTTATATCGAGGATATCTCCTGTGATGGGGTCGGCCCGATCTTCATCGAGCACAAGGCCTTCAAAGGGCTCAAGTCGGTGATCGGGTTTACTGATTCTGGGCCTCTCGACCAGTTCGTCATCAAGATGGCCGAGCGGATCAAGAAACCGATCACCTACCGCAACCCGGTGGTGGACGCCACCCTCCCGGACGGGTCTCGTATCAACATCGTGTACGGCAGCGACATCAGCCGGCACGGGAGCAACTTCACGATCAGGAAAGTGAACGAGGAACCGCTCTCCATCCTCCACCTTATCAACTCCAAGACCTGCGACTTCATGCTCGCGGCGTACCTCTGGATCTGCCTGGAGTTCGGGATGTCCCTCTTCGTGAGCGGGGAGACGGCGAGTGGGAAGACGACGACGCTCAACGCGATCACCACCTTCCTCCCGCCAGAGAACAAGATCGTGACCATCGAGGATACCCCTGAACTGACCGTGCCGCACCGGAACTGGACGCGCGAGGTCGCGAAGGGCAAGGGGAAAGGCGAAGGCGAGGGCTCGGACGTCACCATGTTCGACCTCCTGAAGGCCGCCCTCCGTCAGCGTCCCAACCAGATCCTGGTGGGTGAGATCCGTGGTGTCGAAGGGAGCGTCGCCTTCTCGGCCATGCAGACCGGTCACCCGGTCATGAGCACCTTCCACGCCGCCTCGGTGGAGAAACTGATCCAGCGTCTCTGCGGTGACCCGATCCTCATCCCAAAGACTCACGTGGACAACCTCAACATCGTCATCATCCAGAGTGCGGTCCGCAGGCCGGGCGGCGGGACGGTGCGACGGATGCTCAGCGTCAACGAACTTGTCGGCTACGACCCCCAGACCCAGGGTTTCTCCTTTGTCGAGATGTTCCACTGGGACCCGGTCACCGACGAGCATGTCTTCTGCGGGCGTGGGAGCAGTTATCTGCTTGAGAACAAGATCGCAACCCTCCTTGGGATCCCTGAGAGCAAGAGGAATGAGATCTACTTCGAGGTCGATAAACGGGCAAAGATCCTGCAGCGGCTCAATGATGCCGGCTACCTCAGGTTCTGGGACCTCTTCCACACGATCTCGAAGATCAAGAAACAGGGTCTGCTCAAGATCGAGGTCTGAGAGATGTTCGAGTCGGTGAAGAACAAACTCGTCGAGAAGAACGGCGGGACAGTCCCCTTCGAGGAAGAGGTCGGGGCGGCGAAGGAAAAGGTCGCCCAGATCGCTGAGAACAAGAAGATGGAAGGGGACCTGGTCTTCATGACGACCTACATGGCCTCGGCGATGACGGCAGACGTCTCGCGGCCAGAACTCTTCGAGTACACTGCAAACCGGCACGAGTACATCTCGACAAAGTACATCCAGAAAGTGGTCTTCTTTGTCAAGCGCTGGAACTACAGCTATGCCGAGGGCCTCAGGATGGTGGCCGACCGGGTCAACAATGAGATGCTCAGGAGCATGTTCAACCGCTACGCCAACTCCATCGAGTCTGGTGTGCCTGACGGCGAGTTCCTGGATGTAGAACTGGACACCGCCCGCAACGTCTACCGCAACACCTTCGAGCAGGGCTTCGAGATGCTGAAGAAGTGGGGCGACGCCTATATCGCCCTCCTCTTCTCCTCGATGCTGGTCGCGATCATCCTGATGATCTCGGTCGCGATCTATGCTCCGAGCGGGATCGACTCGGCCCTCAACACGGCCTATGCCCTGGTCTTCCTCACCTCGGGCTTCGGCATCACCCTGATGTACCGCGCTGTCCCGGTCGACGAGAAGACCATCGACCGGTCGATGAACCACTGGTGTTCGCGAGAACAGTCGATGATCGACAGGTTGCAGAAACCTATCCTTACAATCACTGCGATCGGGGTTTTTCTTCTCCTGCTTACAGGAGTGAACACAGGAATGGTCTACCTGATGCTCGGGCTCCTGCTTGCCCCTCTCGGGATCATCGGCTACATCGACAACCACAATGTGGTGCTCAGGGACGAGGACTTCCCGGCATTTATCAGGGGGGTGGGGTCGATCATGGAGGGGAAAGGCACCACCATGGTCGAGGCGATCAGGGAGGTCGACCGCAAGTCTCTCCTCGCCCTCGAACCCCATATCAACGCCGCTTATACCAAGTTGAACCTCGGTCTCGACGAGGCCATGACCTGGGAGCGGTTCATCGGCGACTGCGGGACAAATCTCATCGCGAAGTATATGAACATCTTCAGGGACTCGGTCTCGCTCGGCGGCGCCCCGGGAGTCATCGGCAATATCGTGGGTTCGTCCATGCTCTCGCAGGTGCTCCTGCGCAGGAAGCGCGACATGGTGGCGACCGGGTTTATCGTCCTCCTGGTCCCGATGCATATCGCCATGGTCGGGATCTTCCTGGCCCTGTACGAGATCCTTCACACGATGTCGGAGGCCGTCGGCGAGGTCATGGCGTCGTTGGGCGAGAGCCAGGCGGCCCTCACCTCGTCGTCGGGGTCGATCGCCGGGTCGATGATGGGTTCGATGAACATGTTTATCAACTTCCCTGAGGACAAGATGGTCCCCTTTGTGATGATTATCCTCCTGATGATCACGCTGTCCAACATCATCGCGGGCAAGATCGTTGTCGGGGGAGACCGCTATATGGTCTACTTCCTCTCGGCGCTCCTCTTCACCATCACGGGATTGCTTATCCTTGTCGTACCGCCGATTATCGGTTACTTCTTCCAGATACCCCAGTTTGGAGCGGTTTAACATGAAAAAGATCAGTTTCCCTACAATTGACCCGACTATCAGGCGTTTGCTCATCTTCTTCTCGACGGTGAGCATCGGTTCAGTCTTCATCATCTATGATGTCTCGACCGAGATGCTGATCATCGGGACCGTGGCCGCAGGCTCGCTCACGCTCTTTATCTTTGGGGCCGCCAGACTCTCCGACCTGAGACCAAGTCAGATCAAGAAGGCGGTCCACAAGGCTGTCGAGGAGTTCAAGGCCAGGAAAGAGAAGTCCACTGAGCGTAAGAGTGCAGACGAAACGAAGGCGTCCCTTCTCAAGACACAGGCAGAGGGGAAGTCCGGCTCGATCGTCTCGGTTCTGAAGTCTTTCACTGAGGCGGTGGGAGGCGGGGCCGAGAGGCTGAAGGCCACGCTCTTCCATAAAGATGAAAAATTCGAGGAGATCGATACCGCACTTGCGGCGGCGTCTGTGGGCGTGGCTGGAGGGGCGGCGGCAGCCGCCGCCTCTGGTGCAGCGGCCGGGAGCGGCGGTGCAGGCGGCCTTGACCTTGATGACGAGGAATTCGACGACGCTCTTGAGGGACTGGACCTTGGCGACGACCTTGATGATCTTGAGGAGATTGCCGGCGCAGATGGCCTGGGCCTCTCCCTTGATGAGGAGGTACCTGGGGCGGCTGCAGAGACGTCGGCCGATCCAGAACCTGACGATGCGGCGGTCTCCGCGATCCTGGAGGCACACTCGGACGAACTCGAGGAGTTTGAAGAACTCGGTGAGATCGAGGATCTGGACGCCGATCTGTCCGGGGACCTGGACGAACTCGACGACCTCGATCTCGACTCCCTTGAGATCGATGAAGGAGAGGTCGAAGGGGTCCAGCCTGAGCCTGAGGAAGAAGAGGACGTCCTGCCCGAAGCGGAGGCGCCGGCCGCCGACCTTGCGCCCCCGCAGGAGACCGGTGGAGAGGCCGGGTCAGGAGAGGATGGTGAGGGCGACGAAGGGTTTGATATGCTCGCCTTTGCAAACGGGGGCGGAGACTCCAGCGGTCTGCTGGACCTCCTTAAAGAGGATGTCAAGAAGAAGAAGACCGAAGACTATGATAGCCTCGTCCGTGACATGAAGGGGCAGAAATTCAAGGCCGATGACCTGGTGAATGAACTTGAGGATACCTTGAAGGAATTAGGAAGTGAGACTGTAAAGAATACAGAGGAGAATATGAATGAGTAATGTGCCTGTGAAGATCGAGAAGCAGGGGAAGTGGATCACCGCAAAACTCGCACTGGACAAAGAAGGGATGAAGTCCTCGGACAAGTCCCTTGCAGTCCTGTACAAATCGATCGTCGACCTGGAGGCAAAGGGCAGTGTCCTCAATATCGTCGTGAAAGGACAGAAGGACCCTGTCAGGATCGCCTCGGTCGCGAAGGTACTCAGTGTTCTTAAGAGGCAGATCCTTGCCTCGTGCAGTGCATACCGTCTTGGCACTTTCTTCATGTCTCCGGCAGTGAGAGGCGGCGTCTTCGTCAAGAACGCAGCCTGGGAAAAGGGGGGTATCGCCGTCCTGGTCTCGGGGATCTGGTTCTTCTCGAAGAACCACCAGATCTGTGTCCCTCTCGATGATGTCGCCTCGATCGAGATGACCAAGCGTGAGGTCCAGGGCAAAGACGTCGATGTCATCAAGATCGACCACATCGAAGAGGACGAGGTGGTCACCAGCCTGGTGCTCTGCCCGATCACGACGCTCCAGGTCCTCTATAATTTCCTGAAAGAGTCCACCAAGGGCATGGATGTGGCGAGTCACGAGGTCGACCCCCAGTCGGCACAGGTCGCCATGCTTGTATACAGTGGGATGGACACCGCATCGATCGAGAATATGCTCACACTCTCACAGCGTGATGTCGACCGCGTCTACGACGCCCTGATCAAACAGGGACTTGCCGAGGTCGTCGTAACTCGAAGGGAGGTGAAACTCACCACAAAAGGCGTGAGGTTCATCTCAGATGCAACAAAAGTATAAATTCTTTTATTTTCTCCCCTCTTCAAAAATCGGAAAATATATATTCTCGTGCTCTCAAATAGTTACTTTAGAGCACTATGGGAAGGATCTTAATCGTCGATGATACGCTCTTCATGCGGACTCTCCTGAAGAACATCCTCTTCTCTGGAGGGCATACGATCGTCGGTGAAGCCGAAAACGGCGAAGAGGCGATCGCTAAATACCAGGAATTGAAGCCCGACCTCGTCACGATGGATGTTGTCATGCCAAAGAAGAACGGCATCGAGGCACTCCAGGGGATCAGGGAAGTCGACCCCCATGCCAGGGTGGTCATGTGCACCGCGGTGGGCCAGGAACAGATGGTGAAATTGGCGGTAAAAAGCGGTGCAAAAGGCTACATCGTCAAACCATTCCAGGCCCCGAAAGTACTTGAGGAGGTGAAAAACGTCCTTGGGGCCTGATCATGATCAGGATTCTAATTGTCGATGACTCGGTCTTTATCCGCACGATACTGAGGGACATCTTCAGTAAATCGCCTGAGATTGAGGTGGTGGGGGTTGCGTCTGACGGTGCTGAGGCGCTCAAACAGATCGATATTCTCAAACCGGACGTGATGACTCTCGACATCGAGATGCCGAAACTCAACGGTCTCCAGGTGCTTGAGGGGATGAAACGCTGTCGGCACCGGCCAAAGGTGATGATGCTCAGTTCTCTCACGGCAAAAGACGCGGAGCACACAAAAAAAGCCCTGGCTCTTGGCGCCGACGACTTCATGCTCAAACCCACCGAGATCTTCAAGGTCCGGGGGATCGAGGAGGAACTGGTCACCAGGATCAAGCACCTCATCGAGATCAAGCCTGCGGTCAAGGTCGCAGGGCGCCGGGACCGGGTCGCCAGCACGGTGGTCCTCTTCGGCTCTTCGGCCGGGGGACTCCAGCAGCTCGATCTCGTCCTCTCCAGACTCTCGCCTGATCTGGGGGCGGCAATCGTCGTGACCCAGCATATGCCCGCGGGGTTCACGGCCGCTCTTGCCGAGCGGTTCAACCGTATCTGTCCTCTTCCAGTAAGGGAATCTGAGAACGGGACGGTCCTGATGGAAGGTGAAGTCGTCATCTCAAAGGCCGGGTATCACTCCCTGATTTCGGCGGTGCTCACCAGGAACGGGACTCGTGGGGGCAAGATCATCCATTCCTCGGCGCCCCCGGTCCATGCGGTACGGCCGGCAATTGACAAGACCTTCTCGTCAGGGGCGAAGATATTCAAAAATCGCACCCTTGCCGTCGTGATGAGTGGTATGGGGAATGACTGCGGTGCCGGTGCCGCCGATGTCAGGGCCGCCGGCGGGACGGTCTATGTCTGTAAGGAACACGACTGCCTGGTCTATGGTATGGCCCGTTCAGCACTCAAGACGAACTGTGTCAACCAGGTGGTCTCCCTGCGGCACATCCCCGAGGAAGTCATGAAGACGGTCAAAAAAATGGAGGCAGTACATGGCTGATATGGAGGACTATAAAGAACTCTTCGTGGTGGAGTCCAGGGAAAGCAATGAGACTATCGCCCAGGCGATCCTGAACCTGGAGGAGTGCAATGACCGGGAGACTATCGACGAGATCTTCAGGTCGGCGCACACCATCAAGGGTGCCTCGGCGTCGATGGGTTTCATGAACCTGGAGAAACTTTGCCACACAATGGAGGACGTCTTCGACCTCATCAGGAACGACAAGATCGTGGTCTCGGCACCACTCATCGATGTCCTGCTCGGGTGTACCGACGAGATCGAAGACCTGCTCGATTCGATCGAAGGCGGGGGGACCGACCAGGGAGAGAATATCGAAGACCTGGTCACGGCTCTTGAGAACTGTAAGGCAAGCGGGGACCGGGACGATCCGCCGGGGGCCGGGGCTCCCGAGACAGAAGAAGACGGTTCCGGGGATCCTGAAGACGGAGAAGATCCTGGCGACGAGCCGAGTGCAGGTGAAGCCTCCGGGAACGGCGCACGCTACCGTGTGACCGTATCCATTGTGTCAGGGAGTTCGATGAAGGACGTCCGTGCCATGATCGCCCTCTCGAACCTGGACGAGATCGGCACGATCATCTCGACCACCCCGTCGGTCGAGGCGATCGAGGACGGCCAGTTCGAGGACTCCTTTGAGACCATCATCGAGAGCGAGGTCGGAACTGAGGCGATCCAGGCGGCCGTCTCAGGGACCGACATCGCCGGGGTGGAGGTCGCGCCGGCAGACGCCCCTCCTGCTCCCCCAAAAAAGAAAGAGAAGAAAGAGACCAAGAAACAGAAGTCCGACCACCGCGGGAAGACGCGGGAGATCAAGAACATCAGGGTGGATATCCACCTCCTCGACCAGATGATGAACCTGGTCGAGGACCTGGTCATCAACCGTGGTCGCCTCAAACAGATCGCCCAGAAACACCAGATCAAGGAGTTTGATGAGGCCCTCAGTATGGTCGGGCGCTCGGTGGCAGATCTCCAGAACCTGATGATGCATATCAGGATGATCCCGTTGAGCCATATCTTCAATCGCCTCCCGAGGGTCGTACGTGACGTGGCCCAGCAGGAGGAGAAAGAAGTGGACTTCATCATCGAGGGCGGGGAGACCGAACTCGACAGGAGTGTCATGGACGGGCTCAACGATCCTCTCCTGCACCTGATCAGGAACGCCGTCGACCATGGGATTGAACTCCCTGAAGACAGGAAGGCCGCCGGAAAACCTGAGAAGGGGGTCCTCCGTCTTTCGGCAAAGCGGGACCGCGACAATGTCGTCATCAGGATCGAGGACGACGGTGCCGGGGTCGACGTCGAGAGGGTCAGGGCAAAGGCCGTCTCAAGAGGATTATATTCTGAAGAAGATGCCGCCTCTCTCTCAGAGGAACAGGTCGTCGACCTTCTCTTCAGCCCCGGGTTCTCGACCGCCGAGACGATCACCGACATCAGCGGCCGCGGGGTCGGGCTTGACGTGGTGAAGGCCGCGATCGAGTCGATGAAGGGTTCGATCAATGTCAGATCGGTCGAAGGGAAGGGCACCTGTTTTGAACTGGTCCTGCCGCCGACGATGGCCATCGTCGAGGTGATGATGGTCAGGATCAATGGCCGGCGGTGTGCGATCCCGATCAGCAACGTGGTCGAGGTTGCCATCCTCAAGACGGAGGCCGTCCACCGTGTCGGGACCAGCCAGGTGATCCTCCTGCGCGACGAGGTGCTTCCCATCCACCTGCTCGACGATATGTTCGGCGGGTCCAACCACGGCGAGGTCCTTGTGGTCCTCCAGAACAGTTCGAAGAAATGCGGTATCGTGGCCGATGTCGTCGAAGGACAGCAAGAGGTCGTCGTCAAACCGCTCAGCACTCTTATCGGGAGTTGTCCGGGCGTGGGCGGCGTGACCATCCCTGGTGATGGCGAGGTCGTCCCGGTTCTTGATGTAAATACCATGATCTAAGAAATTGCATCATAATCTTTGAGGAATATCATGAAACTAACAGAAATACAGACAGATGCACTCGAAGAACTCGGAAACATCGGGGCGGCCCATGCCGCGACGACCCTCTCCCAGATGTTGATGAGCAATATCGAGATGGACGTACCGGCGGTCGACATCATCGATATTGCTGATTTTTACCAGAATGTGGGTGATGAAAAAGTCGCCCTTGTAGTCTTCAGGATCAAGGGGGAGGTCGCGGGCGAGGGCTTTGTCGTGATGTTGATGCCGCTCAAGTCCGCGATCAGGATGACCAACACCATGCTCGGCATGGGTGATACCGAGCGCGAGATCACCGAGATGGATGAGAGTGCCATCATCGAGATCGGGAATATCATGGTCTCGGCCTTCCTTGATGCGACGGCAGGTCTCCTTGGTATCGTCATGCTCCCCTCGCCCCCGTCCCTCTGCATCGATATGGGACATGCAGGACTTGAGGCGCTCATCGCCGAGGTCGCTACTGATACCAATGATGTGGTCGTCTTCAGGACCAAACTGACCTCTGGCCAGCATGCGATTGACGGGACGATCCTGATGTTCCTGACTCCAGAGATGCTTGAGAACCTGCTCAATCTCCTTGAGGCACTTACCTCTCAGGGGATCTAAGGGAGATAGCATATCATGGCCGAGTTTCGACCTGCTGATGTCAATGCCCGATTTATAGGAATCGGTGAGTACTATGTGGGGGAAGACCCCATGACCACCATCGGGCTTGGCTCATGTATCGCTCTGATCCTCCATGACGAGCGGCATGGTGTCGGAGCCATGGCCCATGTGATGCTCCCTGAGAGCAAAGGCCAGGCCGACCGCCCCGGGAAATATGCAGACACTGCGCTTGGGGTTCTGCTTGAGGGACTTGAGAGGTTTGGGACGAGAAACGGTTCGCTCAGGGCAAAGATGGTGGGCGGGGCCAATATGTTCGGGTTTAATGACAACAATCTCAACATCGGTGAACGGAATATCGAGGCGGTGCACATGATGCTGGACCAGCAGCGTATCTCCCTGATCGCCGAGGATGTCGGGGGAAAAGTCGGACGATCGGTGATCTATGATCCCGGAGCGGGCGGCGAGATCGTGGTAAGGAGAGCGGACGGGGCATGCGTCGAGCTGTAATTTTCATTGTCTTTGCCTGCATCGCATGCACTGCAATCGCGTCTGCAAACCTGACGGTATTTCAGCCTTCGTATGGCGGCCTCTCCGCTACCAATGTCTATGACTGGTGCAATGGCCCTGACGGCGAGGTCGTGGCGGCGACCGCGCGGGGACTCTCTGTCTTTGACGGGGAGAACTGGACGACCTATCATAGACCTGCGGGCTATGTGCCTGAGAGTCTCATCTCAGAGACGATCCTCTCGGTGGAGTACGGGCCGGATAATACGCTCTGGCTCGGGACAACCCTGGGCCTGCAGTCTTTTGACGGCCAGTCTTTTCACACCCTTGCCACGCAGGATCAGTTGAAGAACCCGGCGGTGATCGCCTTGCAGCGCTGGGACGATGCGATGTGGGTCGAGACGCGGAACAGCGGTGTTCACCGTGTGGAAGGCGGGAACTGGACCTGGTACAAACCGTTCGCGCCCGGGTCACCGGCAAGTTATGCCCTGGAAGATATGGCTCTCGATCCTGAGGGGCGTTACCTGTATTGTCTCTCAAAAGAGGGGCTCTGGGCCATCGAGGAGAACTCTACGGGGGGGTTCTCTCAGGTGACCATGGACGGCATGTCGCTTCGCGGGTACGAGGGGATCAGGACCGATCCCTTTGGCGGGGTCTATCTCTTCAATCGCAGTCAGGTGGTCCACCTTGATGCGGCCGGGAAGGTGGCGCCGGTGCTCGGGTGCGGGGACTTCGAGAGAGTGGGCATCAGGGTCCAGGACCTTGGTGCGGCACCTGACGGGGCGCTCTGGGTGGCGACGAATTACGGGATCTTCTGCTGGAAGAACCTGAGGGTCGTCGAGGAGATCGGGCGTCCGGATGGGATCTGGGCACGGTCCATCAAGACGGTCTTTCCTGACCAGGCGGGGCGGTGCTGGTTCTCCACTTCGACGTGTGTAGGGTACTCGCCTCTTCACAGTCAGACCGGTACAGCGATCTCCTTTGTGGGGCCGGCGCGCTGGGACGGGAACCTGCGTCTGCAATAGGCCTCCACTGAGTTGAGATAGGCTTTTTTTGCTTTTTTTACCCTGGTCTCGTCCTCTGAGAGGATGTCGTGAGAGAGATAGTTGATGAGCGTGAGGTAGTGGTCCTGCGAGGGGTAGGTCTCTTTCATGGCCTGTATGCGGGTGTATGCGTCTTTTTCATGCCCTGAAAAGAGGGAGAACGAGAGGTCGAGGAAGCCAAGGACGTCGGGCGGCATCTTTTTTTCTCCGGCTTTTTTCCTGAAGGTATGGTAGCCTGAGCGTGTCCTGGTCCGCAGCGCGAGGAGCATGCCGTAGTAGTCTGGTTCGCTGCTTTCCGGTGCCTGCTGGAGCATCTGTTTGACGATGTCGGCCGCGCCGGTTCCATCTCCTTCGTCGATGGCAAACTGGAATGCTTCGCGCAGGACACCCATGTTGTTCCCGAAGCGGGTAAGGGCGATCTTGAGGGTCTCTCGTCTCATCTCGTGGTTGTGATCGGTATGTGCTTTTTCAAGACCGAGTTTGATGAAGGCGGGGTTGCTCGGGAACCAGTCGATGGCACTTGAGGTCATCAGCCAGAAGATCCTGGTGAGGGCGGGGTCGGCGGTGTACGGGAGGGAGGAGGCGACGGTCTGGTGGGTGCGTGCGAGTTCGAGCATCTGTTCTCTGGCCCGGAGTTCCATCTCGCTTGGGGCTTTGATGTTCTTGAGTTGTGCGACTTCTGAGAGGGAGAGGGCATAGTAGCAGTAGGCGAGGGCGATGTGGATCAGGGGGTCCCGGGAACGGTATTTCCTGAGGTATGGGAGTGCGTGTGCAAATTCTCCGGCCTTCATCATCCTGAACCCGGCGGCGATCTCGACGCCGGCCCGCGGGTTTTTTCCTCGTTTGAGTCGTGCGGCATGTTCGACGACGCGGTCGACAAAGGTAGGGTCTGAGCCCCTGGGGGAGGTCTCAAGGATCTTGAAGCTGATGGCGTCAAGGAAGGTGTCGTGGTCTCCCGGGTCGAGGTGGGGAAATGAGGATTCGAGTGTGGAGACGACATGGCCATAGAAGACTGGAAGTTTTTCGTCGATTTTATGATGGTTGGACTGGATGTATCCAAAGAAGTCCTGTTTCAGGGTCTCGATTTTGTCATAGTGCACCGCTTCAGAGAGAGTCTCGCCGCGCATAGTATGTGATAGTGATTGATATTAGTTTTTATATTTTAGGAATTGATCTTCTGAATTGGGGACGGTGGTCCACGGGTTTTGTAAAATTTAGGCTCTGTGGAAATCCTTGCCTCTTCCAGGTACATTCGTGACTCAATGAGCCTGGAAGGCAGGATGGATGACTATGACGAGGGTGGTGCCTTCCCGGCCCAATCTTCATCCCAGGGGTCCGGGCCTCCGCTCCCCTGTGAGGACGATAGGGACAGGAAGGCAGAAAGAAGATCATGAGGACGTGATGCGATCTCCCGCGAATCATTATCAGCAGGGGGTCGGGGATGGTGGGGGGATCTTCAAGGTCAAAAAAAAAAATTGACGGGAACTTTATTCTGGATAATCATCCCTGGAGTGCCCCTTCATAGGAATTTTGGTTTGGTCTCCATCTCGATGTGGGTCAGGGCATTCTGTGATTCGATGATGAGGTAGTAGTCGCGGGGCATGATCTGGATGTTTTTGATGATATGGCCAGGGCCGTTGAGTTCGAATCCTTTGATGACGGTGTTGTTCCCGGCATCGACGAGGGCTGCTTTGACATAGGACGATGCCGGTTTTTCTGAGGTAACGGTGCAGTTCATCCGCCACATCTGGTACGGAACATAGAAGGTCTCGGTCACCCCGCCCAGGGTCGCGTCCAGGCAGGCGAAGGGGACGCCGTCTTCCGGGCCCCATGACGGGTCTGAGCCGCCGAAAAGGTTCATCTCGTCAGGAATGAGGTAGGTCTTATATTTTAAGACAGGTTTCTCGACATATGAGATCCTGAAGATAGAAGGGGCGCGCACCGGTGCAGGGGTGGTCAGGGCCGGGTCGGTCTGATTTGCTATCGAGGGGTGCTGTGATCCGGTCCCTCTCTCGTCTGTAGGTTGGTAGTCTCCCCACCATTGGACGCCAAAGGCGACGAGGATGACGATCACGACACCTGCCGCGACACTCAGGAGGTCTCCTGAAGACATGCTCAGTATATATGATAGAGTATGTAAAAAGCTTTTTTAAAGTTTCTCCCACATAAAAATTACATATTGCGATTATTTCATGGTTCTGCTTTTTTCAGAAATTACGAAACTATATAAATTACGACTCCGATTTATACTTTGATGGACCTCCCGGAATTCAGGACATGGGTCTTTCTGTATCTCATCTCCTCGGTGGCTCTCCTCTGGGCGGCGTTCCTCTCTGCACAGGGGGTTATGCTCTGGATGAGCATGATACTCGTGCTTGTCGTGGTCGGGGCAAACTTTCTCGTCGTCCTGAGCGAGCTCAAGCGATGTGCGGCGCAACAGGAGATGATGAAGCGGCTTTCTGCAATAGAGATGGAAGTCGAAGAAAAATAATTGGTCGCTCTATTTCTGTCCTCTGAGCTGAATACATTCCTGGCTCTGGAGAACCTGGCGTGAACCTTGGGCTCACACATACGCGGTTGAACCTGATCGTGGGTCTTTGCACCGTGCACTGATCTATTGTTTCTCCTTCAGAGCAGACACCACGTGGGAAGATCATCACATGGCCGCCCTTACCGATCTCCATTGTCAGGCAGGGGTCTGGGGGCGGCCACTCCAATCAACGTGCCTTCCCTCAACACCATGCCGGGGGCGAGTGCCACCCGCACCCCCGGGATGATGATTGGGTCAGGAATACAGAGGCTCTCTTATTCTAACTCTGTAGAAATCCTCTTGATAGTTCTCTTCGACAGGGGGCTGCACCCCCCTGACCCCCCGCCACACGATTGAGTCGAGGACGGCATCCCGTCTTTCAGGATCTTCTATTCAGCCTTCCCGCTCCTATCTTCCTCCCAGGGATCCGGGGGCAACGCCCCCGGCGGGAGGCTATGGGAAGGCGGATGACACGCATTCTTCCTACGAGAAGTGAGGGTTTACCATGAAAATGATCCTGACGTTCAATTCTAGAGTTGCGGATAAGAATTTGAGCACACAGAATCCTCTCAGATCTGATATGCAGATGAGGGAGACACTTTCTGAACGACCCGGCTCTCTGCCTTCCCTGCCCTATCACAATCCCGGGGGTCCGGGGGCAAGGCCCCTGACCCCCCACGACGAAGAGCGCCGAGGGGCGGCATGATGCTCGACTTCGATCACTCCTCGTTCGTAAAAGGATGAGGGTCAAGAATTGATCAAATTTGAGATGATATTTTCATCCCATATGCCTGAGGCGTGCTCTCGACTCATGCCGGATTCTACAGAGCCCTCATTCAAGAGATGTATCTGCAATCTGTGTATCACTCTTGAGGAAATCTGGTGGATAAAAATCATTATGGAATCCTGGAGAGATGATTTTTGCGATCATTTTCATGGTACATCCTCTTGAAGATATTTTGTGGCGGCGGGCGTGCCGCCCCGGTGAAAGATATTTGTTTGGCTCTGTAGAATTGGGCATGAACTCTGGGCTTTACGCATACTGGATGAAAAAATTTCATCGCTAGGTCTCTTATTTCAAGACAGGAGAACCGGTGCAGATCTCACTTAATCGCCATCCCTGGCGCGAAACGGTGATAATGATTCTGTGATGAGAGCGGCCGGTCTGAACATCGAAGCCTTGCCCCATCTTTTCGCCGGGGGGCGGCACGCCCCCCGTAGAGATTCCTCTCCAGCACATTTTTACAAAACTCCCACGAGAACCACTTCGGCGTCGCGCAAAAAAGAGCGAAGGTGGCTTTGTAGAAATTTTGTAGAAATTCTGGCCCTGTAGAACTCCTCACCAATTCTCGGTGCGAGCGTGATTCAACCACCTTCCCCCCTCTTCTCGTCGGGGGCGGCACGCCCCCCACCAAAGATACCTGTCCAGAGGATTTTTACAGAGCCGAAATTCTCATTTTTTCCGGGTGCAAGTGTGAACCATCCGCCTTCCCCCATCCCCTTGCCAGGGGTTTGGGGCCGGGAAGACAGCATTGATGCACCTGAAGAGGAGGATGCCGTCTTCGACCGGTCGTGTGGCTGGGGGGAGCGGGAGGGTACAACCCCCTGCCACCAGGAGAGATCAAAAAGATTTTTACAAACCCGAGGCGGCGGAGATGTTTACTTCTTGGTATAGACCTTCTGGATCGGGTCAAAGGGGGCGAAAAGGGCCTCGACGTCGCGTCCCAGGTATTCGGTCTTGCCCATCACATAATACCCGTCCATCCTGAGGGCGTCATGGATCATCCGCACCAGGTCGGTCTTCTGCGCTTCATTGAAATAAATGGTCACGTTCCTGCATGAGACGATATCCAGGAATCGGGCTGCCGGGATATTGGACATCAGGTCATGATAGGAGAAGCGGATCATCGCTTTCAGTTCGGGCTTTGCCTCGTACTTCCCGTCGTCCCTGTGGAAAAAGTGCTTCTGGATCTCTCTTTCTTTGAGGTTCTTGAGGGCCCTCGCGTCGTACACCCCTTCCCGCGCCCTCTCGAGGACCTTGCGGTCGATGTCGGTCGCATAGATGGTGCAGTCGATCTCGTGGGTGAACGAGAGATCCCTGGCAAGCATCGCATAGGTGTATGCCTCTTCCCCTGTGGCGCACCCTGCACACCAGATCCGCACCCGCGTCTTCTTCTCCAGGATCTCTGGGAGCACCTGCGTGCGCACCACCGAGAAGACTTCGGGGTCTCGCAGGAACTCGGTCACATTGATGGTGAGGGCGTTCCTGAGACGGTCTTTCTCCTCCTCCTCAGAGAGGAGATACTTGTGATAGTCGGCAAATGAATCATTCCCTGAGATCCGCATCCTGGAGAGGACGCGGCGGCGTATGTAGTCTTCCTTGTAGTTGGAGGTCTTGATCCCTACCACACGCTCGATAGTCCGGTTGAGTGCTACAAAGTCGTCCATGGTGTGTCCCTTGAATTACTATTTGGTCTTGAAGGTGTCCATCTTTATTTTCAGGTCTCTTGAGAGCTCAGTGAGCTCATGGGCGGCGCTGCCGACCTCCTGCGTCGAGGCGCTGACCTCTTCGGCGAGGGCGGCCATGTCTTCTGTCTGTTTGAGGTTTTCTTTCGTCTTGCCTGCGGCCGATTCCATCATCTCCATGATCTTCCCGGTCTCCCCGGCCTGGTTCTCGGTCGCCCGGGTGATCTCGGTGATCGCGTTCGCTGCCTCGCCGATATCGACACTGATCCTGGAGAGGACCGTGATCGCACGGTTGACGCTCTCGATCCCCTCCTCGATCTCCTGGTGAGAGGCCCGCATCGACTCGGCGGTCTGCTCGCTCTCCTTCTGGATGGAGGCGATCAGTTCCTCGATCTGCTGGCTTGCCTCTCTGGAATCACCTGCGAGGTTCCTGATCTCGCCTGCGACCACCGAAAAGCCCCTGCCGTGTTCGCCGGCCCGCGCCGCCTCGATCGCGGCGTTGAGGGCAAGCAGGTTGGTCTGGCTGGAGATCTCGTTGATCAACTTTACGATCTTTGTGATCTCGTGCATCTGGGTGTTGAGGTGCCCGATATCTTTGACAGTCTGCTCAGAGATCGTCCCGACGGCTTCCATCTTCTGGGACGCGACCTTCCCGATCTCGGCACCATGCCGCCCGTCCTCGGCCGAAGTCAGGGCCTTCTTCATGACTTCCTGGGTGGTGCTTGCGATCTCTTCGATGGATGCGGAGAAGTCGGCGATGCTCCGGTTCACATTCTCGATGCTCTCCAGGAGGTCGCGAGAGGACTCCGAGGAACTCTGGGTCGCGATGGCCACCTGTTCGGTGGCCTTGCTGATTTCGGCTGCGCCTTTTCCAGTCTCCCCGGCCGTCTCCTTCACGACGTCCACGGCCTGGTTCACCTCCCCGATGATCGCCCTGAAGTTCTCAAGCGAACGGTTGTAGTTGGCCTTCACCCCCGCGAGGAGGTCGTCTTCTTGAATTGCAACGCTGGTGGAGAGATCGCCGCACGCCGCGGCTTCCATCACCGCGGCAAGGTCGGCGGCACTCTTCTCAAAACTCTGTGCCCGCTCGTCGGCCTCGGTCATGAGCGCCCTGATCCTGTCCTCCTTCTCGCGCTGAGAAGTGACGTCATTGTAGACGATGATGATGCTCGCGATCTCGCCGTCCGCGGAGAGGAGCGGGATGCCGTACTGCTCAAGGTTGTGGGTGCCGCTCGGGAGTTCGACCGTCACTTCACCATAACAGCGCCTTTTATGCTGGAGAGTCTGCTTGAGCCCTTCGCCTTTCTGTTCGAGCACCCTGAAAGAACGGATGTTCGTCCCTTCCAGGTGCTCGTATGGGATCCCTGACATCGCGGCGTAGGCCTCATTTGCCGAGATGACCGTAAAGTCAGGGGTGATGAGGAGGATGGGCATCGGGTTCTGCTCGATGATCGTCTGCGAGCGGGCCTGGAGATCTTTGATCTCGGCCATCTCCTCCTTGAGTCGCGCCTCGTTCTCTCTGACCTCGGTGATGTCGTAGAAGATAAAGAGCCCCCGGTCGGTCCGGCCAGTCTTGGTGCGAAGCGGGATGCCGTACTGATCGACGATCTTGCTCCTCTTTCCGATGCTGAGTTCGAGCGTCGACCTGGTCTTCTTCCCCCTGGAGAAGACATGGCTGTTCCTGTCCCCAGCAAGATGCCTGATTGTAGCACGGCCCTTTGCGCCAGAGAGGAGGCGTTCCCTGGAGTCTTCCATCAAGGTGCAGTAGGCGTCGTTGAGGGCAAGCACCTGCAGGTCCTTGTCGATGAGAGCCATCGGCATCGGGTTCTCCTGGAAGACGGTCTTCAGCCAGATGTCGGCCTTCTGCTTCTGTTGCATCTGGGAGAAGATCTCCTCGATTACGCCGGCAAGTTCCCTGAGTTCATCGGGGTAGGAGGCGCTGTCCAGGTGAAGGAAGGCGTTCCCGTTGAAGGTGTGCCTGATGGTGTCGGTCAGTTTCTGGACTGATTCTTTTGACCTGACCGCCTCCTCCTTCAGGTCTGCAAGGGTCGCCTGTTCCTCCTGCATTCTGAGGATCTCTGCTTTCAATCCTGCAACCTTCGCCTCGTCCTCATCGGTCGTCCTGGTGGTCTCCTCTTTCAGTTCCTCAACTGCCGCCTGTTCCTGCTGCTGTATCCTGGCCGTTTCTTCTTCCAGTCGTGCAACCTTTGCCTGCTCCTCCTGCACCATGCTCAGGGTGCGGTTGAAGACCCAGGCAAGTGGCTGCAGGGGGGAAGGGAGGACGTCGGTCTCGACCGGTGCGGGGGACGTACTGGAGAGGGCCTGCTCCAGGGTGCTGGTGAGTTCGACGACCGCGTCGTCTGGCACACCTGAAGGTGTCGTCTCTTCCTGCATCCTTGCGATGACGCCGGTGACTACGTCGGTAAGGCCCCTGAGTTCTTCAGGGACTTCTCTGGTCTCCACTTCGACCGAGAAGTCACCGTCCAGCGCCCCTTGCAGTGCCGTTGCGAGGGCGTCGACCCTCTCCACCAGGGCTTCACGTTCCTCTTCACTCCCGTTCAGTGCCGCGGGTTCGGCAAAAAGCGCCTGTCTTCCTGGTTTTTCTGAAATCATCATCTCCACCTCTGTGTACGATCAGTCCCACTCGCCGACAAAGGCCGCAATCTCCCTGTACGCCGCCGCCGCCTGACATTCCGGGGCATAGTGGGAGATCGGGAGCCCGTGTTTCTGGGCTTCAGGAACCTCGCGGGAGAAGGGAATCTTCTCCACCCTGAGAAATGTCCTGGCCGCCTCGGCCTCGACCGGGTCTCTGTTCTCTTCGTCATGCTCCTGTGCAAACCGGCGTTTCATCCAGGAGAGAAACCCTTTCGGTCTCTCCTCAGGGGGCGAGCGCGACGTGATGAGGGCCATCTCGGCCCTGATCTTTACGCCGATATGCTCCTGGATGTCCCCAAAGATGGCCTTCATCGTCGCCACCCCCCCGAGAGCGAAGAACCCTGAGTCCAGGGTGACGACGACATGGTCGGCCGCGACCATGCCGTTGATGACGAGTTGCCCCATGCTCGGCGGTGTGTCGATGAGGACGAGGTCATAGTCTGTGGCCTCCTTCGCAAGGATGTCTCTGAGGATAGTCGCCCGCTCCTCGACCGAGTAAAGGAAAGGTTCTGCCCCGACAAGGTCGAGAGAGGAGGGGAGGAGATCGATTCCTGAATCGGTCTGGACCACCACTTCCTTAAGACCGACCTGAGGGAAGTCGTCGACGCGGCCCATGAAGAGATCATAGATACTTTTCTGGTAAGACCCCGGCCCGACACCGAGACCTGAGGTTGCATTTGCCTGGGGGTCGCTGTCCACGACCAGGACTTTCTTCCCTGCCTGCTGGAGAAACCCCGCGATGTTGAGGCACGAGGTCGTCTTGCCGGTCCCTCCTTTATGGTGGGCAAATGCGATACACCGAATGATCTCACCCTGCTCCTGCTATGAGAATTTCGCATGATCCATTATAAAGATTTATATTTTGTAAATTTTTAATATGTGATATTCTTTTATTTCGATCGGTTATTCTGTCTTTATTTCCCTTAAAATTCTAAATAATTATGCTGTCCTGTAGACGGTCAGGTCTCCTATCCCTTCAGGAGAGAATTCCTTTTTTTCTCCCCTTTCACAGAAGGAGAGAAGGGCGCACATGTGCTCAAATCCTCTCACTGCTTTTTCATGGCTGAAGAGTTCAAACGAAGGTTCAAGAAGCCGTCGAGGGAGGAAGACGATGCACTTGGCCCGTGCCCGCGTCACCG
This sequence comes from Methanofollis sp. W23, assembly GCF_017875325.1. Classification (NCBI taxonomy): domain Archaea; kingdom Methanobacteriati; phylum Methanobacteriota; class Methanomicrobia; order Methanomicrobiales; family Methanomicrobiaceae; genus Methanofollis; species Methanofollis sp. W23. Next base: position 740,433 of record NZ_JAGGMN010000001.1, read on the forward strand.
AGACATTGAGGCGGTTGAGACTGTAGATGAACTCGGCCTCTCTGAGGGCGGTCTCGGTATCGCTGACGCCGTACGAGACAATGACTGCCTCGCACTGCTGCCCCTGCATTTTGTCGACGGTATCGACGAAAGGGTCTGATTTCCATGCTCTGCGCTCGGAGAGAGCATGGGTAATCGCCGCGATCTGAGCGTGGTGCGGGCTGACGATGAAAAGGCCCCCGCGCCAGAAGGCGCTGTCGCCGCTCATCGTGGCCGGGTAGGGGATCTCTTGATCTGGCTGGCAGAGTCTCTCTCTCAGGGCGCAGGCAAGATCGGCAACCAGTCCGGCTTCTTCCAGGTTCTCGACGGCGGCCCGCACCTCTTCCAGGACGACGACCGTGAGCGGGAAGGCGGGGTCGAGGACGTACTCGACGAAGGGGTCGCAGGCCCCGGTGTCCAGAAGCCTGATCTCCTGGGCGGCGACGATCTTGTTTGCCGGGCGGTAGCCACAGCCGTACAGGCTCTCTGCAGAAAAGCGGGAGAGCGTCGCGTTCATCCGCCAGTTCTCCATGAGCTGGACGGTGTAGGAGGAGTCCCCCCCGGTATCCCGGCGTCTCAGCCAGGCGAAGACCGAGTCCTGCAACTCGTTCTCCTTCTCGTCCTCGTCGGTGCTGTGCATCACGACCGGCGGGAGTTGGAGGTCGTCGCCTGCCAGGACCAGTCTGCCCTCGCCGCCAAGGAGAGGGAGGAGGAGGGCGAGTTCGCCGAACTGCATCTGCGAGGCCTCGTCGATGATGAGGAGGTCGAAGCTCGGGAGTGAGGACCGGTACTTGTAGAAGGCCTGGGCCGTCCCGCCGAGGACGAACCGCTCTGGGACGCGGGTCATGTTCTTGACGACGTCGTGACCGAGGACCAGGAGGGCGTGCCCCTTCGGGCTCGTCGCTTTCTGGAGTTTGCAGACCGAGAGGTTGAGGCCGAAGTCTCCGGCCGTCATGTCCTGGAGTTCGAAGAGGAGGTTCTCGATGGCGGCGTGGGTGAGGGCGCTCACCGCGATCCTGATCTGGCCCTGCCTGGCCTTTGCGATCGTCTGGATGGCGTGGGCGAGGAAGTGGGTTTTGCCGGTGCCTGGCGGCCCCCAGACAAGGGTGAGCCTGTTCCCAAGGATCTGGGTGAAGGCCCGCGTCTGGCTCGCGGTGAACCCATCAAGCGCCGCCAGGTCTGGACGGCAGAGGGGCGGCATCGGCACGGCGAACTTTCCCGGGTCAGTGAGGAGGGTGAGGAGGTCGTGCTCTTTCAGGGCGTCCACCTCCTCGATCTGGTCGAGGATCCTGGTGGTGGCAAAGTCGGTCGCACGCGGGAAGAGGAGGGCATGGTCGCCGGCCTCGAACCGGTCCTGCTCGGCGTCGTACCTCACCTCAAGGGCGAGGCGCGAGACCTGGCCGCTCCGGTCTGTCCTGACCTCCTTCACCCCGGCAAACCTCACCTCGCCCTGCGGGGGCCTGGTGGTGGCCACATAGAGGGCGTCGTCGAAGCCCTGAGCGGCCCGTAGTCCGTCTGTGGTGGCAGGGACGAGGAGGTAGCCGGGAAGACCGCTGGTCGTGGGGAGGGCCGCCTCGTCGAGGCCGGAGAGCACCTCCCACCACTCGCCGTCGACGCACCGCAGCCTGACCCTGGTCCCGTTCCATTCGGCCTCGGCCTCAGGGAGGCACCTGGCCCGCCGCATCTCGGCCGCCGCGGTGGCCGCCTCCTCTCTGACGGTCCCGACAAGGGCGGCGAGTTCTGGGTGGGCGTAGCGGTGGACCGGCGGGAAGGCGAACTTCTCGGCCCACCGGTGCGGGTGCGAGCGGTCCCTGAGGGCGCTGAGGAGGTCGCCGGCGGTACGGAGACGGCGGGCGACCTCGTCTCTTGTCCACTCGACCGCCTCAGGGCGGTCGCCGTACCATGCCATCGCGACGGCGTCGCTCTTCATCAGGTTGCCGAAGGCCGGCCAGAAGAGATCTGAAGGCTTGAAGGCCGCAGGGTGGTCTGGGCCGAGGAGGGCGGCGAGGGCGGCGGGGAGGCGGGCCGCGACCGGCACCGGGAGGGCGGCCGAGTCGTTGAGGAGGCGCGAGAGGACCACCACCGGGTACCTGGTCCGCCTGCCTTCCACGCCGGCATAGTACTGGAGGAGCGGGCGGGCCTCGGCGGCGGTCTCCGGATCGGCGGCGACCTCCCTGAGGAGGTCGAGGAGGAGGAGGCGTTCGCCTTCGTCGAGGACATAGGTCTGGAGGGATCGCTGGTCCATGAAGGATCGGCCTTCGTTGTATGCGTCGAGAATTTCGAGTTCATGAAAGAGCGCCCTGACAAATTCTTTGCCGACCTCCCCGCACTCCTCAGGGGTCCGGGCGACCTGCACCCAGACCTGCGAGGGCGAGGGGTAGACCTCCTTGCCCTTGAACCGCCTGAACCCCGCGGCATAGAGACGGCCCCCGACTGGTTCCTTCTGGAGGGTGATGACAAGCCCGATGCTCTCGTTGATCGGGAGGGAAGGCGAGGCCCCGTCGAGCGGGACGACCTCCCCGCTCGTGAGGGCCTGGACCTGGCGGCGCAGGCGCTCGCCCTTCCCCCGCAATGACCCGCAGCGTTCCAGGGCGTCGTCCGCATCAGGGCAGGAGAGGAACCCGTCGAGGGCGTCGAGGGCGTCGACCCCGAGGTCATGGAGATAGCGCCTGGCCCCGGAGGTGAGACCTGGCATGAGGGAGACCGATCTGGTTTCATCTGCCTCCTCCTGGCACGAGGAGAAGAAGGGGCAGGACTCGCAGTTCGGCCTGAGGTGCCAGGGGAGATCGTGGGGAGAGGTGCTCATGATCGCCCCGAGGTCGTGAGCGAGGAACGAGCCCAGCACCCGCAGGTCAGGGGCGATCTCCACGGTCTCAGGGGCCTCGGCGTCCTGGAGCCATACCCCTGCACAGGTGCGGTCGACACACCGTTCGATCCCGTGCTCAGCCAGGACCTCTTCGATGATGAGGGCGTACAGGGCGACCTGGACGCGGTGACTGGTCTTCACCTGGTCGGTCGCCTTGAGGTCGATCACCCTGAGGCGGTCGTCGTCGACAGACCATATGAGGTCTGGATGGCTCTCGTGAAAGGAGCAGAGGCCGGGGTCGAGCCCATACCGCCGGTAAAATCCTGGCGGGGCGACAAGGGTGGACTGGTAGATCCCGGTGCCCGCCGGCGCCCCTGCAAGGAGGCGGAGGCTCTCCTGCACCCCAAACCGGCGTTCATGGAGGGGGCCGGTTCCTGGGGCGACCTGCACCTTCCCCGGGATCCGCCTGCCAATGGCCTCTTCCTCCCATGCAAACCCCTTTGCCCTGAGCAGGTCGGTGACCATGCTCCGGTCTTCTGCGGGCTCAGGGATGCCGAGGGCGGCACGGGCCTGCGGCGGGGTGGCGGCGTACCTGAGGAACCTGGGGCACTGGTGGTAGAAATAGCGAGCGACAAGAGAGGGGCTGAGGTTGTGCTGGGGCATCTGATAGATCAATAGTGAGGGAGGGCACAAATAGTCGGTGCCCCTCGCGCACATTCTTATAGGGGAGAACCGAGGGAGTGCGTGTCTGCAGAGGGGGGAGTCTATATGGTCCTTGCATATCTTACAGCGCCGCTCTGGTCCCCGTACGTCGCGGGTGCCGGGGTCGGCGTGATGGCGGTGCTCTCGTTTCTCCTTGCCGACCGCCCGCTCGGGTGCTCGACGGCGTTTGTCAAGACAAGCGGGATGATCGAGAGGGCGGTGCGGGGAGAAAAAGTGATGGAGCACCCATATTACCGAAAATACGTCCCGAAGATCGACGGGGCATGGATGGTCGTCGTCGGGATCGTCGTCGGGGCGTTCCTCTCGGCGATGCTCTCCGGGGTCTTCGCCCTTGCCTGGGTGCCGCCGCGCTGGGGCGAGACCTTCGGCTACGACCCGGCAGTCCGCGTCCTTGCCGCCCTGGCCGGCGGGTTTCTCCTGGGGTTTGGCGCACGTTGGGCCGGGGGGTGTACGAGCGGGCACGGGATCAGCGGGACGCTCCAACTCTCGGTGAACAGCATCATCGCGGCGGCCTTCTTCTTCATCGGCGGGATCGCGACGGCGATGGCGATCTACGGGTTCCCGTTCTGAGAGGTGAAGAGCGATGCTGACGGCACTCCACAAAAATGCCAGGGCCCAACTGTTCATCGGGCTCCTGATCGGGACCGGGTTTGGGTTCTTCCTCCAGAAAGGAGGGGTGACCACCTACGATGTCATCGTCGGCCAACTCCTCCTCCAGGACTTCACGGTGGTGAAACTGATGCTCTCGGCGGTGGTCGTCGGGATGGTCGGGTTCTATCTCCTCAAGGGGAAGGGGATGGCGCAGGTCCACTGCAAGAACGTGACCCTGGGCTCGGTGGTGATTGGCGGGCTTATCTTCGGCGCCGGGTTTGCGGTCCTCGGTTACTGCCCCGGCACCGTTGCCGGGGCGGTCGGGCAGGGCTGGCTCGACGCCCTGGTCGGCGGGGTCGTCGGGATGGTCCTTGGCGCCGGGATCTTTGCCAGGCTGTACCCGCGGCTTGTCGGCGGGGTGCTTGCCCGCGGCGAGTACGAGGTCAGGACTATCCCCGAGGTGCTCGGGGTCAACGAGTGGGTGGTGGTCGGGGGCGTCGTCGTCCTGATACTCGCAGTGCTGTACCTGCTTGAGGCGCTGGGGGTGTGAAAGGGATGGACCGGCGGTGAGGGTGGAATCCGTCCGGGTGTGGGTCAACCTTCTGTTTGCCTGCCATTTCCCTCCTCTTCTCCTGAGGATCGGTTCCCCAGGTCCCTGAGGTGAAGAATGGGCCAGAAAGGGTTTTGTAAAAACTCTCACCTATTGTGCTATTGTGTGGGGAGAATGTATGTCGCCCCCCTTCCCATAGTCTCTTGGCAGGGGCATTGCCCCCGGACCCTGAGATCAAGATTGTGTCGAGGAGGCAGAGTAGACAAACATTTTTGAGTTTCCCTCTGCGCTCAAAAATCTCATCCTCCCATCCTCACTCCTCGTTCTCCCCGCAGAGCTCTGAAGGCAGAGGTTCGGCCTCCCCCTCCCGGTGCATCCCCTTCCCGGTCCGGCGCCTGATGAGATATTTGTAGAACTCGTGAGAGACGAAGAGGAGGATCGGGAAGGGTACCAGCAGCAGGAGATAGACAGGCGGGACGCTCGCGGTGTTGAAGACCGCCTGGACCGGCGGGGCGGTGAGGAGGAGGAAGATCCAGATCGCCTCCAGGACCACGGCGACGATGAGGAGTTTGTTGGTGAAGAGGCCGCGCTCAAAGGCCGAGAACTCCCAGGAGCGGAGGGTCCAGACATTGGCGAGCTGGCAGGTCACCGCCCCGAGGAGAGTCATGGTCATCGCCTGCCTGTGGAGTTCGGTGCCGGCGATGGAGAGGTCGCCGTAGTGCCAGCCCATCAGATACAGGAACCCGAGGAAGGCGGTCATCGCAGCGGTCGCCTCGATGATCCCCAGGAAGAAGTAACCCCGCTTGAAGACCTCGCGGTCCAGGATCCGCTCGGTCTTTCCCACCGGCGGGATCTCCATGATGTCCTTCTCATGCCGCTCTGAGCCGAGGGCAAGGCCTGGGAGCATATCCGACCCAAGGTCGATGGAGAGGATCTGGATTACGGTGAGCGGGAGCGGGATCCTGAGGAAGAACTGGAGGATATACGGGACAATCTCGGGGACATTGGAGGAGAGGATGTAGGTGACGAACTTTTTGATGTTGAAGTAGACGGTCCGCCCCTCCTCGACGGCGGCGACGATGGAGCAGAAGTTGTCGTCGATGAGGACCATGTCGGCCGCCTCTTTCGCGACCTCGGTCCCCTTCAGCCCCATCGCGATCCCGATGTCGGCCTTCTTGAGGGCCGGAGCGTCGTTCACCCCGTCGCCGGTCATCGCCACCACCTCGCCGTTCTTCTGGAGGGCGGTGGCGATCTGAAGTTTCTGGTCTGAGCGCATCCTGGCAAAGAGGACGTCTTCGTCCCTGAGGATCTCTTCCAGGCGCTCTTCAGAGATCCCGGCCAGGTCGTCGCCGGTGATCACCCGGTCCACCGAGAGCCCGATCGCCTCTGCCACCGCCCCGGCGGTGATCGGGTTGTCGCCGGTGAGGACCATCACCCTGATTCCGGCCCGCCGGCAGGTCGCGACTGCTCCCGGCACCTCGGCCCGCGGCGGGTCCATCAGCCCGATGAGCCCGAGGTAGACGAGACCCTCCTCCTCCTCGCCCTCGCCGTAGGCGACCGCGAGGAGACGGTAGGCCTGCCTCTCCAGGGCTTCGGCACGAGCGGCGATCCGTGCCCGTTCCTCCTCGTCGAGGGGGACGACCGTTCCAGTGCGGTTCCTGAAGCCCCGGCACTTCGGGAGGACCACCTCGGGAGCACCCTTCGTGAAGATGAGGCGGGCGCTGTCTCTTGCATGGACCGTGGACATCATCTTGCGCTCGCTGGTGAAGGGTATCTCGGCCACCTTTTCGTAGCCCTCTGGCCCCACACAGGCCTTCCTCGCCGCGGCGACGAGGGCGAGTTCGGTGGGATCGCCGTGGAGGTGGTCGCCCTCGATCGCCGCCCGGCAGTTGAGGAGTGCGGCCATGAGGAAAAATTCCAGGCGTTCGTCAGAGCCCTCGGTCCGCCCCTTGATGACCGCCTCGCCGTCGCCCAGGTAACCTTCGCCGGTGACCGAGACCTCTTCTCCGCTTGAGAGGACGATCACCCTCGCCGTCATCTCGTTCCTGGTCAGGGTTCCTGTCTTGTCGGTGCAGATGACCGTGGTGCTCCCGAGTGTCTGGACCGAGTCGAGGTTCTTGATGAGAGCGTTTCGCCTCGCCATGTGCTGACTCGCGAGTGAGAGCGAGAGGGTGATGGTCGGGAGCATCCCCTCAGGGACATTGGCGACGATGAGGGAGAGGGCGAAGATCGCCGCGACGAGCAGCCCGTACCCGGCAAAATAACTGAGGACAAAAAAGACCCCGCCGACCAGGACCGCGGCGAGGGTGAGGATCCTGGTGATCCTGACGATCTCTTTCTGCATCGGGGTCTGGCGCTTCTCCACCTCCCTGGCAAGGGTGGCGATCTTCCCGAACTCGGTCGTCTGCCCGGTGGCATAGACCACTGCCGTCCCGTTCCCCGAGGTGACGGTGGTCCCGGCGAAGACGACATTCCTCGCCTCAAGGACTGAGACCGCCGATGAGGGGTCGGCGGTCCGGTGGCGCGGTCTCGACTCGCCGGTGAGCGTGGAGAGGTCGACATAGAGCGAGTTCACCCCGGTCAACACGGCGTCGGCGGCGATACGGTCACCCTCTTCAAGGAGGAGGACGTCGCCTGGCACGACCTCACGGGCATCCACCTCTTCGGCGACGCCCTCGCGCCGCACCGTTACCATCGAGGGCATGAGTCGCAGCAGCGCCTCGACGGTCTGGTCGGCCTTGTACTCCTGCCAGAAGGCGAAGGTGGCGTTGATGACCACCGCCCCGGCGATCGCGTAGCCAAGGATGTCGTAGCCCTCGCCCGGCGCCGAGGCGTCGGCGATGAGAGAGAGGACGGCGGCGACCTCGAGGAGGACGGCAAAAAATTGGGTATACTGCCTGAGATAGACCCTGAAATAATTCTTTTTTTCTCGTTTCTGGATGACGTTTGGCCCGTGGACGCGGAGACGTTCACTGGCCTCCGCTCGACTCAGCCCCTCCTCCCGTGATCCGGTCTGCGCATAGAGTTCGTCGCGGTCTCCGGCATAGATCGCCATCTGCCTTCACCGGCAGGGCATCAGCCCCAACCCGCTCTCTCCGCGTCCCTGATCCTATATATGTGATCAGGCGGATTTGCAGAAACTTCCCTGCCGTCTCGCACCGAGGGGTGGTATGGAAGCAGTACCCTTCGGATGCCCTTGCAAAGAGAGGGGTCAAGGGTCCCTCCCCACTCCGGAGAACTGCAAAGAGAAATTTTCATGGAGGTCATCCAAAAACTTCTCTGGCCTTGATCGGTGAGGAGAAGAGGTTTCTGAAGCACGATGCCGTTCAAGAGATTGTTGCCGCCCCGCCCCTATCTTCGTCGTGGGGGGATCCCGGTGAGAGCAAGGAATCATTCTGTATGCTCGCTGTGGGCGGCACGGTTGATCGGCCCGCCTTCCTCAGTCACTCACACGAGGGGCGTTGCCTCTGAAAATCTCTGGATGGCAATTGAAGCAGGGAAGGCAGATGAACCGCCGAAAAAAGTCTTGATTCAGTTTTTTAGAATTCATCTTGATGGTTCTCTTCGCCGGGGGGCTGGCCGCCCCCCGTTCCCCCCCGCATCACGATAGGGAGGTGGACTGCAACCTCCTCTCTGTGGTCATCTCTCCGCCTTCCCGACCCAATCGCAATCCTGGGGGTTCGGGGTGCTCGCCCCCGGCACAAGGGTGGAGGAAGGCACGTCGATCTGATGTGCCGCCCTCAATTGCAGAATCTTCCCTGCCGTCTCGCGCCGGGGGGTTTCACCCCCCGAACCCCCCACGGACCGAAGATAGCCGAGGGGCGGCGATGGAGAGGTGTTCACACCAGTTCCCCTGTCACAAGGAGAAGGATCAAGGATCCTTCCACACCCAGAGACTTGCAATATGGGCTCTGTAGAAACCCTCACCTATTGTGTGGGGGAGACGTGTGTCACCCGCCTTCCTACCCCTTTGGCCAGGGACGCTATCCCCGGACCCCATACGCGATGAAGAAATCTCGTCGCTTGCTTTCTCTCTCTTTTTCAAGAATGAAGAACCGGCGGGAACCTTGTTCCATCGCCGCCACCGCCTATCTTCGTCGTGGGGGTCCGGGGGTGAAACCCCAGCGCGAGATGACGGTGAACGTTCTGCGCTTGAAGGCGGCCATTCTGATCGGCGTGCCTTCCCCACCCCACGCGCCGGGGGCTCTGCCCCCGGACCCCCGAGATCACGATAGGGGTGGGAAGGCATCATCAACGACTATAAGGAGGACATTGCTGTCTGCCACCTATCTTCACGCGGGGGGACCGGGGGGTGGCAAACCCCCCGGCGAAGAGAACGATCAAGAGGATTTCTACAGAGCCGCAATATGATATTTTCATCCCCTATGCTTGAGGCGGGCACTCCCCTCATGCCCGATTCTACAAAGCCGCGACACCAACATCTTCGGACACATTTCCGCCTTCCCGGCCCAATCGCCATCCCGGGGGTTCTGGGGGGCGGCGATTGAGTGATCCTCCTGTCGCGAGGAAAGGGAGGGATCCCTTCCCATCTCGAAACGCTGCTTAAGGCAATATTCAACCGCGTATGCGTGAGCCTGGTGTTCGTCGCTGATTCCCCGGAACCGCTCAGGCAGTCTTGCCGTCGAGATAGTCCTCGAAGGCCTGGAGGGCCGCGGGCAGGTCGGTCCGTGCGAACCCGACCCTGAAGTGGCTTTCGCCGTATTCGTAGGCCGTCGAGGGGAGGAGGAGCACCCCGCTCTCCTGCACGGTCCTGACGGCAACGTCCTCCGCGCTCTCGCCGGTGAGCAGGCGCGGGAACCCGATGGCGCCGGCCGTCGGGCGGACCCAGGCAAAGAGATCGGTGTGGCGCGCGAGGAAGGCGTCCAGGAGGGCGAGGTTGGACCTGATGATCCCGAGGTTGCGACCGACGATCTCGTCGATATGCCTGAGAGCAAGGGCGGTCAGGAACTCGGAGGGGGCGCTGCAGCAGATGGTGGTGTAGTCCTTGAGAGACGCGACCCGCCGGCGCAGGTCGGCGTCCTGCGTCGCGGTCCACCCGATCCGCAGACCGGCAAGCCCGAAGGCCTTGGACATCACGCCGACCGAGACCCCTTTCTCGTAGAGATCGGCCATCGGCGGGAGGCGGTCGGCAGGGTCGTACTCGAGGAGACGGTAGACTTCGTCTGAGAAAACCCAGGCCCCGGCGTCCTCGGCGATGTCCCTCACCGCCCGAAACTCTTCGAGGGTCATGTGGCACCCGGTCGGGTTGTGCGGGGTGTTGATGACCACGGCCTCGGTCTCCCTGGTGACGAGGTCCTTGAGGGCCTCGATGTCAGGGCGCCACCTGTCCTCGTCGCGGAGCGTCCAGGGGGAGACCCGGCACCCGATGGACCTCGCCACCTCGTGGAGGGACTGGTAGGCCGGGGACATGACGACGGCGTGGTCGCCTGGGCCGAGCATGGCATGCATGCAGAGAAAGATCGACTCTTCAGCCCCGGCGGTGAGGAGAACCTCGTCGGGACCGAGCGCGGAGTACATCCCGGCGACCTCCCGGCGTACCGCGGGGCTGCCGGCCGACTCGGTGTAGCCGAGCCAGAGGTCCCTGAACTGTTCTTCGGCTTCCTCTTCCAGTGCCAGGAGGTCGGCGAGGTGCACCGACTCGCAGTCTGAGGTGCAGAGGAGGTGGGGTGCCGAGAATTCATACTGTGCGAGAAAACGTTCGAGTTTGAAGTCGTGAAGAGGCATAAGTGATGGCATTGGTTTTTCAGGGGGATAAAGGATGCCGCCCCGCACGTACGTACGTCACGGACCGGCGACATTGCACTCTCAGAACGCCTCCCCTCTGCCTGCTCTTCACCCCTTTGGGCCTGGGGACACGAGCGTCGGCAAGCGTGAGAGGACCAGTAGATGGAATAGTCCTCTTGATGTCTCTCTGTATCGAGGGGTTGGTCGCCCAAAAACCGAAAAAGGCAAGGGATTACCATGAAAATGATCCTTACGATTATCTCTCCAGGTTATTATGGGAATTTGAACCCGCAAGATCTCGTTGAAGATGATATGAAGATGAGAGAGGCACCTTCCTTCAGCATTATCGGGGTTCTGCCTTCCCGGCTCTATCTTGCCTCCAGGGGTCGGGGGGCACCCCCGGACCTCCCACGGAGAGAGGAGAGGCGGTGGCGGCACGATGCAAGATTTCTGGCTGGTCCCCTGTCCAAGGAGAATGACCACAGATCTTCCACGCCCCAGAACTCTGTGACATGGAATATTCAATCGCGTATGCGTGAACCAGGGGTTCATGCCTGATTTTACGGGAGCATATCCCAGAACGCTCTTGGAGCGAACATCCCCTCGAACCGAAGTGCTCTCTTCCAGAAATCCAAAACATTCTCCTCCAGCGGAGGGCGTGCCGTCCCTGGCATGGGCGTGGGGTAGGCGATGAAAAACCAGGGATCTCTTCATTTTTATCCATCGCTCTCATCGGTGAGGATGAGGACGGGAGAGTTTTGGGATCCCCCGGGGGGAAAAATCACCTGCCGATGCAGGCGTTTTGCGTCTCCCTGGTCACGATCAAGACCGGCACCGTCGACTTCCTGAGCACCTCCTCAGAGACCGACCCGACCACCGTTCCAGCGAGGTTGCTCTTGCCATGACTGCCCATCACGACCAGGGAGACCCGCTCTCTCTTTGCCGTGGCCAGCACCTCGATAGAGGGGTAGCCCTTGCGCACCTCGGCCTTCGCCCTCATCCCGGCGCCCTTGATGGTCGAGAGGATATTGTTCAGTCTCTCCTGTGCGTTCTCGCGCATCCGTTTTTCAAGTTTGGCGTCGTACTCGACCATCCGGTCACCCGCCAGCCACCCGATCCCGGTCGAGACGAGATCGATCTCCCGCTCGTCCAGGACATGGACGACGACCACCTCCTCGGTGCCGGCGGCCTTGAGGGTCTTGATATAGTCGAGGGCCTTGTATGAACATTCTGAGAAGTCAGTGGGATATAGCACTTTTCTAAACACCGAGATCACGCTCCTCTAACTCAGAGATATCCTTGGTGCCTGAGAATATGAATCAAACCCTCGTACAGACTCATAATAATGGTGGTGGAGAACCCCTCCCCGCCATCTTCTGGGGAGTGTGCGTCACCCGCATTTCCGGACGCTCGCAACTCCCGGACCCCGGAGATGAAGACAGAGCGGGGGGATATAACAACCCTGATAGATGGGATGTCGCCTGTTGCTTCTTTCTGTGTGTGGGGAGATCGGGATGAGAGGTCAGGGACGGCAGTGTCCTCTTCATATTTGCCTGTTCTGCTTTCCAGTCCCCAATCGTCATCTCAGGGGTCTCCAGGGATCCCTCTGTCTTAAAACCTAAGTTTGTCACTCCGCTCAAATTATTCAGATTGTGGTGGAATAGAATTTGACAGTTGCGGGTGTTTGGAAAAACATCTCCCGAAATCTCCTCAATGTAACCTTAAATCTCAGATGAAACTGGCATTCTGATAATAAAATATTCGTTTTACCCATAAATTGAATTCAACTGTCTCAAATTCTATTTAGACTATTTTGGCTTTGTAGAAATCATCTTGACAGTTCTCTTCGCTCGGGGTCCGGGGGCCGCGCCCCCGGTGCAAGGGTATGGGAAGGCATGATGATCAGTCGTGCCGCCCTGACCCCCGGAGAGAGAATAGGCGGTGGCGGCACGATGCAAGATTTCTGGTCTTTCCCCTGTTACAAGGAGAATGACCACAGATCCTTCCACGCCCCAGAACCCTGTGACATGGAATATTCAATCACATATGCGTGAACCCGCGGCTCATGCTCAATTCTACAGGGCCACAATAAGGGATATTTTTGGGGCATGAAGTACCTTCAGAAGCCAAATGGCAAACCTGGGTTAAAATGAGAGATCACACGACGAAAAATTATCATCTAGTATGCGTGAGGTGCGGTATCTACAAAGCCCGCAGACCAGAATGTTTTGCGTGGTCCATGGTCATGTGCACTCTTGCCCCTCCCGAAAAGACTGCCCGGTACTTCGCCCATTTTAGAATGCTCGTATAATTATTTCTCTGAATGATCAGAAGTTAACCTAAAATATTATGATTTTATGGATAGTTTTATCTAATAGAGAGATTGAGAGGGGCGGAAACTATAAGATTGCGCCAAATAACCTGATAATGGCCCCCTTTTGTACGCCACAGCGACTACAGAAAATTTCGTGCGGTCCATGACTTCAAAAAGGCCGCAAGGGTGTCTCATTATTCACCGGTCCCCATGAGGACACAGGGGGTCACGACCATTACGAGGCCAAGTTATGGAAATACAAGAGATCATCCACGCACTGGAGATCACACCAGGAAAAGGATCCCCCGTCCAACTGGACGAGACTTCGTACGACCCCGAGATCAGGCCCCTCATCGCCGCGGTCAACTGCACCAACGCCCAGAGATGGGAAATGCAGAGAAGGATCGACGACCTCAGCACAGACCACGCGGTCTACAGAACTGCCGTCGTAGAGAGTCCGACCCCCACGCTCCTGCTGGACAGGGACCTCAGGGTCGTCAGGGCAAACAATGCCTTCACCGTGATGAGTGGGATCGGTCAGGGGCAACTGACCGGAATGAATCTGCACACACTCTCCGTCACCACCGTGAAAGGCAAGAGGATCATTGACGCACTGAGTGATAATACCATCATATCAGGTGAATGCATCGTCGACCTCCCTGCCGGAAAGAAATATCTCATGCAGCAGGGTGTCCCGGTCCCCGACGCTGAGGGAATGCCTGGATACATCCTGGTGCACCTCAACGACGTCACCGCAGCACGTGCGCGGGAAGAAGAAGCAAGAAAGGCGATTGAAGAAGGGAGAAAGAGGAACGAATGGTTTTCAGCAGTTCTCAACAGCATCTATTATCCCATCTCTGTCACCGACCGTTCGATGAACTGGACCGGGATCAATAAGGTCTTTGCAGACATTTTCGGCGTCGACCGCACAAACGCGATCGGAAGATGCTGCAGTGCCACCAATGGCGAACTCTGTGATACTGAGAGGTGTTCCATACGGCAACTCGAAAAGAGCGGGAAGAAATGGGTCTCGTCCACCGTCGAACGCGGCGACAGGAGCCTCAAGGTCATCGCCGCTCACATCACCGATGCCCATGGCGACCGGATCGGCTACATCGAGTTGATCGAAGACATCACCGCCCTTGTGCGCCAGCAGAGAGAGGCCGAAGAGCGGGCCGTCAGGCTTGCAGAGAGTGCGCATGAGGTCGAAGTCGTCATGGAGGCCATGGCGGGAAGAGACTTCTCCCGCCAGATCGAGACCCACGAGGACGACCCCCTCAAGGACGTGAAGGAATACTACCTGGAGGCGAGGGATGCGCTGAGGAACGCGACTCTTGAACTCACCGGGGCGATCAGGGAGATCTCAGCCAGCACCGGCGAGGCGAGCCGGAGTGTCGAGGGGATCGCAGAGGCCGTCGAACAGATCGCAGGCCAGAGCCAGAAGGCCGCCAATGACTCAAAAGATCAGCTTAAGAATATCGAAGGGTCTGCCGAGGCGATGGCTGGACTCTCGGCCTCGGTCGAGGAGATCGCCGGGACCTGCCAGGAAGTGCTGCAGGTCACCGAGAAGAGCGCCGAGATCGGTGAAGAAGCAAGCACCCTGGGCCAGACCGCGGCGGCAAAGATCGAGGAAGTCAAGGCCGCGTCCGAGGAGAGCGTGAAGGAGATCGGCAAACTCAATGCCCAGATGCACGAGATCAACAAGATCGTCAAGTTGATCACCGACATCTCCAACCAGACCAACCTCCTTGCCCTCAACGCCGCGATCGAGGCGGCACGGGCCGGCGAGCATGGCCGCGGGTTTGCGGTCGTCGCAGGTGAGGTGCGAAACCTTGCCGGGGAGTCGAAGAAGGCCACCGGCCAGATCGAAGACCTCATCACCGCTATCTTTGCCCAGAGCACCAGGACCTCACAGGAGATCGAGACCTCCTACACCACGATCCATGACGGGATCGAACGGGTCGGCAAGACCCTCGATGCCCTCGACCAGATGGTCAGGATGTCTGAAGAGATCAGGGCAAGCGTGAACGAGATCGCCAGGGCCACCGAGGACCAGGCCAACGATACTGCCAGCGTCTCTGAGACCGTCGAACAGGTGAAGGCAAAGATGAGGGCAAACCTGAAGGCAATCGAGGAAGTGGCCGCCCTCATCGAAGAGGTCTCGGCCTCGGCTGAAGAAGTCGGCGGCGGCGCCCAGGAGGTCGCAGGCATGGCGACACGCCTGGATGAGATGATCGAAGACTTCACACTTGAATAAAAGTATAGAGGAGAAGAAGAGAGGGAAGACCATCTCTCTTTTGCTCTATAAATATCTCCAATTTTGGCTTTGTAGATATTCTCTTGATGAAACTCCTCGACGGTCGGTGTACCGCCCCCCGGACCCCCCGCCCCACGAGAGGGCGGGGACGGCAACACTCCCTTCATGTTCATTGAGTTCGCCTTCCGGGCCCAATCTATGCTCAGGGGCTCCGGGGGCAGAGCCCCTGGCGGGAGGCTATGGGAAGGCGGATAACACGCATTTTCCCCACGATAAGTGAGGGTTTCTACAAAGCCCTAAAAGACAATATACTGGGCTTAGTGGGCCATATAAAATGAGTTAACGATATTAATTAATTCCGTATGGTGATAGAAAATTATAAGCTCCTCCGATAATAACATTGAAATAACCCCTTTTGTAGATTTCAACGATTACAAGGGGTAAATGTGGCCCTGATCATCTATAATGCCATATTTAGCCCATTTTATTCATCAATCCTTAAGAGGACACAGGGGTGGAGAACTTTCAGAGGCAAAATCATGGGAATACAAAAGATCATCAGCGCCCTGGACACCAAACCAGGAAATGGGTCTCCAGTCCATCTGGACGAGACCACGTGCGACGACACCGACCTCAGGTCCCTCGCCGCCGCGGTCAACCGCACCAACTCCCAGAGATGGGAAATGCAGAGAACCATCGACGACTTCAGCACGAGAGATACAGTCTACAAGACCGCTGTCATGGAGAGTCCCACACCTATGCTTCTGGTGGACAGAGACCTCAAGATCGTCGGAACAAACAATGCCTTCACCGCGATGAGCGGCCTCGGTCAGGTGCAACTGACCGGGATGGATCTCCACAATCTCTCCGTCACCACAGTGAAAGGCAAGAGGATCATTGACGCCATGGTTGATAATACCATCATCTCTGGTGAATCCATCATCGATCTGCCAGGCGGGAAAAAATATCTCACACAGCGGGCCGTTCCGGTCGCGGATCCGCAGGGAGTGACGCGGTATATCCTGGTGTACCTCAAGGATCTCACTACAGAACGGGAGCAGGACGAAAAAATTAGAAAGGCGATTGAAGAAGGGGAACAGAGAAACGAATGGTTTGCAGCCGTCCTCGACAGCATCCCCTACCCCATCTCAGTCACCGACCCGTTGATGCACTGGACCGGGGTGAACCAGGCCTTCGCCGAGACCTTCGGCATCGACCGCACCGCGGTGATCGGACAGCACTGCAGTGCCACCAACGGCGGACTCTGCCACAGCGAGAAGTGTGTCATCAGACAACTCCAGAAGAGCGGGAAGAAGCGTGTCTCGGCCATCCTCGAGCGTGGAGAGAGAACCCTCAAGGTAGGAGGCGCCCACCTCGCCACCGCCCATGGGGAGCAGATCGGCTTTATCGAGGTGATCGAGGACATTACCTCCCTCATGCGCCAGCAGAAAGAGACCGAAGAGCGCGCCGCCAGGCTTGCAGAGAGCGCACGCGAACTCAAGGCCGCCATGAGCGCCATGGCAGGGCAGGACCTTACCTTCACCCTTGAGAGCCGCGAGGACGACCCCCTCAGGGTGGTGAAAGAGGATTATCTGGAGACCAGAGATGGGCTCAGGGGTGTGACCCTCGACCTCGCCGGGGCGATCAGAGAGATCAAAGCCGGTACCGGGGAAGCCAGCAGGAGCGTCGAGGGGATTGCGCAGGCCGTCGAAGAGATCGCAGGCCAGAGCCAGAAAAATGCCGACGATTCCAGGGACCAACTCACCATGATCGAAGGATCTGCCGAAGCGATGACTGATCTCTCAGCCTCAGTCGAGGAGATTGCCGGGACCTGCCAGGAAGTACTGCAGGTCACCGAGAAGAGCGCCGAGATCGGCGAAGAAGCGAACAAAATCGGACAGACCGCCGCGGCAAAGATGGAGGAGGTGAAAACCGCCTCAAAGGAGAGTGTAGAGGAGATCAGCAAACTCAATGCCCAGATGCAGGAGATCGACAAGATCGTCAAGTTGATCACTGACATCTCCAACCAGACCAACCTCCTTGCCCTCAACGCCGCGATCGAGGCAGCCAGGGCCGGCGAGCATGGCCGCGGGTTTGCGGTCGTCGCGGGCGAAGTGCGAAACCTTGCCGGGGAGTCGAAAAAGGCCACCGGCCAGATCGAAGACCTCATCACCACAATCCATGCCCAGAGCACCAGGGCCTCACAGGAGATTGAGGGCTCATATACCAGGGTCCATGCCGGGATCGAACGGGTTGGGCAGACCCTCGACGCCCTCGACCAGATGGTCAGGATGTCTGGGGAGATCAGGGCAAGTGTGACTGAGATCGCCAGGGCCACCGAAGACCAGGCCAACGATACCACCAGGGTCACCGAGACGATGGAAGAGACAAAGAAAAAGACGAGGGCAAACCTGAAGGCCATCGAGGAAGTGGCCGCCCTCATCGAAGAGGTCTCGGCCTCGGCCGAAGAGGCCGGGGGCGGCGCCCAGGAAGTCGCCAGCATGGCGGCGCACCTGGAAGAAATGATCGACCATTTCAAGCTTGAGTGAGAGAGACGAAAAGGGGGGAAAGACGACCATTCCTGGCACATATCCCCTCACACCCCAACCGTTTTCTCTGGAAGGCATGATTTTGGGCCCCCCTATTCACGATCAGAAGAGACGGAGACACTAACCCGCCATCATGATCTCTTTTCGCGATCACAGCGGTTATATCCAGTGACCGACATGAAGAAGAAGATGTTCTCCGTCCTCTACGTCGATGACGAACCAGGACTCCTCGAGATCGGCACGCTCTTCCTGGAGCGTTCTGGAACCCTCGCGGTCGAGACTGCATCTTCGGCCGCAGAGGCGATCGAAAAACTCCACTCACACCGGTACGACGGCATCATCTCGGACTTCCAGATGCCCCAGATGGACGGCATCGAATTTCTCAAATATATCCGCGCCACCTACGGCGACCTCCCATTCATCCTCTTCACCGGACGAGGGAGGGAAGAGGTGGTGATCGAGGCCCTGAACCATGGGGCCGATTTTTATCTCCAGAAAGGCGGAGACCCGGTCTCGCAGTTCGTCGAACTTGAGCACAAGATCACCCTTGCGATCGAGCGGAAACGAACGATGGACGAACTCCACGAGTCCAGGCAGCGGATGGCCGACGTGATCAACTTTCTCCCTGACGCCACCTTCGCCATCGACCTCGATGGAAAGGTCATCGCATGGAACCAGGCCATGGAGGAGATGACCGGTGTGAAGTCGGACGAGATCCTTGGGGTCGACGACTTCAGGTACGCCGTCCCCTTCTACGGAGAAAGTCGCCCGCTCCTCATCGATCAGGTTCTCGCAGAGGAAGGCGAGTCCACGAACACCTATCATCAGGTCATACAAGAGGGGGACAAACTTATTTCAGAATTTTTCGTGCCCCGACTGTATGGGGGGAGGGGGGCCTACCTCTGGTTCATCGCCTCCCCGCTCTATGATACAAAGGGTAGGATCGTCGGGGCGATCGAGTCGATCCGCGACGTCACCGGGCGGAAACAGGCCGAAGAGGAACGGGAAGCCGCACGCCAGAAACTTCTGGACATCATCGACTTTCTCCCAGACGCCACCTTTGTCATCGATACCGAACGGAGGGTCATCGCCTGGAATCGGGCCATGGAAGAGATGAGCGGCGTGAAAAAGGAGGAGATGCTTGGCAAGGGAGAGTATGCCTATGCCGTCCCCTTCTATGGAGAGGCCATGCCGATCCTCATCGACCTGGTCCAGGAACCTGACGCGGAGTTCGGGCCAAGATACCACGATCTCGAACGGGACGGGGATACGGTCGTGGCCGGGATGTATCTCCCCCTCCTTGCAGGCGGGCGCGGGGCCTATCTCTGGGGGAAAGCCTCGCCCCTGTACAACGACCAGGGGGAGATCATCGGGGCAATCGAGTCGCTCAGGGACATCACCGAGTATAAGCAGGCCGAAGATGCACGCCTCAACGCCATCGTCCAGGGCTCTCCGATCCCGCAGTTCGTCCTCGACAGTGACCACAGGGTGGCATACTGGAACGAGGCGCTGGAGGCGTACAGTGGGATCAGGGCCGTGGAGATCGTCGGCACCAGGGAGCACTGGAAGGCATTCTATCCTGAGGAGCGCCAGTGCCTGGCAGACCTGCTCATCGACAGGGTGCCTGACAAGGTGGCACTCTCGGCATGGTACGGCGGGAAGTACTCGAGGTCGAGGTTTGTGGAGGGTGCCTTTGAGGGCACCGACTTCTTTCCTGAGATGGGCGAGGAGGGCACCTGGCTCTATTTCACCGCGGCCCCGCTCAGGGATACGAGGGGTCGGGTCATCGGGGCCGTCGAGACTCTTGAAGATATCACCGAACAGAGACGGACCGAAGAGGCCCTCAAAGCTTCAGAGGTAAAATACCGCACCCTCTTTGAGAACAGCGGGAGCCCGGTGATCATCGTCGAGGAAGACACCACCATCTCCCTGGTGAACCAGGAGTTCGAGAGGCTCAGCGGGTATACCAGGGAAGAGGTAGAGGGCCGCATGAGCTGGCGGGACTTTGTGGCGTCCGAGGACGACCTCGAGATGGTCGCCGAATATCATCGGGTGCGCAGGACCGATCCAGGGCGTGCACCTGAGGTCTATGAGTGCCATCTCAGGAATAGGACAGGGACGGTGAAGGACGTGATCATCTCGGTGGCGATGGTCCCGGAGACTCTCCAGGGGATTGTGGCGGTGATGGATATCACGGGCCGAAAAAAAGGAGAAGAGGCACGGCGTCTTGCAGACCTCATCGATTTCATGCCTGACGCCCTCTTCGCCGTCGATACCGAAGGGAAGGTGATCGCGTGGAACCGGGCGATCGAGGAGATGACCGGGGTGGCGGCGGTGGAGATCCTGGGAAAGGGTGGCCGCGCCTATTCCGTCCCGCTTTACGGCGACCGGCGCCCGCTCCTCCTCGACCTCCTCACCGCCTCCCCTGAGAAACTGGACGCAAGGGGCTACCGTGAGATCGAGAGGCACGGTGATTTTCTCATCGCCGAGACCGCCGAGGCGCGGCCGCAAGGGAGAGAGGTGGTCCAGAAGGTATTTGCCGCCCCCCTCTACGACGAGGCCGGGGAGATGACCGGGGCGATCGAGGGTATCCGCGACATCACCTCGCGTAAAGAATCTGAGGAGGCGCTGAAGAGAAGAACTCACGACCTGAATGAGCGGGTCAAGGAGTTGCGGTGTCTGTATGCGATCTCAAACATCCTGGTCGACCCAGGGGCCACGGTCGAGGAGGTGATGCACAGGATCGTGGCGGTGGTCCCCCAGGCCTGGCAGTACCCTGAGGTCACGGCGGTGCGGATCGCCATAGAAGGAGAGGTCTACCAGACCGGTTCATTCAGGACGACTGAGTGGATGCAGGAACGATCCATTGTGGCCGACAGGGAGGCGATCGGCAGGATCGAGGTGGCGTACCTGGAGGAGTGGCCTGAACGCGATGAAGGGCCGTTCTTGCAGGAGGAACACGATCTTCTCATCACGATCTCCCAGCGGATCGGGCAATATCTCACGCGTACTCAGGTAGAAGAGGAGCGGAACACTTCAGAGGCAGAGTTGAGAGCGCTGTTTGCAAGTATGACCGATGTCGTCATCGTCTATGATGGAGAGGGGCGGTGCCAGAAGATCGCCCCGACCAATCCGGCACTTCTGTACAGGCCGGGTGACGAGTTGGTCGGGAAGACCGTCGCCGAGGTCTTCCCTGGTCCGCAGGCCGGGATCATTCTTGACAGGATACGAGAGGCACTGGAGTGCGGGGTGCCGGTGACTCTTGAGTACAGTCTGCCCATCGAGGGACGGGAGGTCTGGTTTGCCGCGGTGATCTCCCCGATGACCGAGGATTCGGTCATCCTGGTCGCACGCGATATCACCGAACGAAAGATCGCGGAGATGGCGGTCAGGACGGCGAACAAAAAACTCAAACTCCTCTCCAGCATCACGAGGCATGATATCCTCAATCAGCTTACGGTGCTCCACGGCTTTCTCGAACTTGCGAAGATGGAGACGACCGATCCGACCCTGCTCGAGTATATTGAAAAAGAGGAGATGGCCGCCGAGTCGATACGTCGCCAGATCGAGTTCACGCGCGACTACCAGGAGATCGGGGTCGCGGCCCCAGGGTGGCAGGAGGTGCGCCGGGTCATCACGAGGAGCGTGCGGGCCCTTGACCTGGAGGCGGTGTCCCTCCTGATCGAGTTCGAGGGGCTTGAGGTCTATGCCGATCCGCTCCTTGAGAAGGTCTTTTTCAATCTGGTGGACAATGCCCTCAGATATGGAGAAAAAGTGACGAGGGTAAGGTTCTCCTGTGTTGAGGAGGGGGAAAAACTCATTATTCTCTGCGAGGACGACGGCGTCGGGATACCTGAAGAATTCAAAGAGGGGATCTTCAGGAGAGAGTATTATAAGAACACCGGGCTCGGGCTGTACCTCTCCCGCGAGATCCTCGCCATCACCAGGTTTGCGATCAGGGAGACCGGCATACCTGGGGAAGGCGCACGTTTCGAGATCACGGTCCCGAAGAGGGCGTACCGGTTTTATAGAAAGGGATGAAGGGGATTGAACGGTGTGGGGATGTGTTCCTCCTCTGTATCAGGATTCCAGGTGGGTCCTCGGCCATATTGTCTCCGAGGTCATCCCAAACCTGCCCTCCTCCCCGCTGATGAGCGTGATGAATGATGATGAAGAGAGCCCTGCATTTTCATTGCGCATCCATGGATTTTTCGCCTTCCCCCGCCCTCCCATCAGGGGCACTGCCCCTGGATCCCCGGGATGAAGAAAGGCACGAGAAGGCGGAGAATAAAAATCATGGAAGACAGGACGAGACCCTCCGCCAGTCTTCATCTGCGGGAGGTCTGGGGGGGTGGCACGCCCCCTGGTGGGGGAGAGAGTGTAGAATCGGGCATGAACGTGGGGTTCAAGCATACATGATGAAAATTTCTCGTCACGTGCTCTCTCTCTCTCTCTCTCTCTCTTTTCAAAAGAGGAGAACCGGGGGGGGATCGTGTTTCATCGCCGCCCCCACCTATCTTTGTCGTGGGGGGTTCCGGGGGGGTTTCCCCCGGCGCGAGATGGCAGGGAAGATTCTATGATCAGGGCGGCACGTCGGATCATCACGCCTTCCCACACCATCATGTCGGGACCCCTGCTCCCGGACCCCCCCCACGACGAAGATAGGGTAGGGAAGGCAGAGGCCTGATCATTCGGAAGATGTATCCGAAATCTTCGTATCAGTCCAGACGGCGTTTGGTGGATTCAAATCATTATGGAAACCCAGAGGGGCGATCCTCTGGATCATTTTCATAGTAATCTCTGAGAGGAAGCACTTTGGTTTGAAGGGGTGTTCACCTCAAGAGGGTTCTGGGATATGCTCTCTTTTAGATTTCCCCTCTGGGCTCCTCATGAAGAGACGTGGAACGGTAAAACCCCATAACGTATCAGGACACCTGCGCGGTAAAATCCAGGTGGAAGAATCGAGAATGGTACGTACTCCCCTCTTCAAGCGCGTTGGTTCTGCCTTCCTGCCCCACTCTTCTTCGTGGGGGTTTGGGGGAGTCGCGCCCTGAGGCGTATGATGGCGGGGGCAGGCGCCTGGCCTGTCTCTACATGGGGGACTATGAAGAACATGGGAATCCTTCTACAAGGATGGGATTCTTATAAATCCTCCAGAACCTTCATTCTATTCAATCCTTCGTAAAATGTGAAGGGTTCTGACTGCGCTCTATTATTCATTATAGCGCATATGGAAATGAATTTATGACGTTGAACGTATATTATAGAAGTGAATAGGCCATGGCAATGACGGTGGAGGTAACAGGAAGAGAGCGTGAGGACGGCTGCCCCATCATGATGCATGGGACATGTACAACCGGGTGCGTCCCCGGGCAGATCCTCACGGCCAGGCGAGTTCTGCCTGGACAGAGTTTTCAGACCACTGCTCTCCCCGCCAGGCTGTGATTCATGTGGGTCTGTTCCATGATCTCTTTGGAAAATCCGGCAAGGCACGCCGCAGGGAGGCGGCATATGCCAGACAACAGAAGCAACAGGGGTGGGAAGATATGACCGCCAGGGAAGACACCCCTGCAGCACCCGCCCAGGACGATGTCATCAAGGCCCTCTCGCAAGAACTGATCGCCCGCGCCCATGGCGGGGGAGCTGAACCTGAAGTCCCTCTTGAAGAGACCGAGGCCTTCAAACAGTTTGCGGCATCTGCACGAGCGCAGGCGCCTCAGGTCCCTGGGCGGGCGGCGGGGAACCCTGCCGATCCCGCGACGCAGGTGGACTATGACGGGGTGATCGATGAGATCGTCGCAGAGACTCCTCAGGATATGGCGCCGGTCGGCAATGTCGAGGCGATCTGTCCGTACTGCAACACGCACCTGAAGAGCAAGCCCCTCAAAAAGAAAAAGTGCCCGAAATGCCGCAACGAGATCCAGGTGACCAGGCGGCCGACCGACGGGCTGAGGGTGCTGGCCACTGATGAGCAGGTGGACTTACTGGAGGTCCAGGCATATATCGAGTCTGGAGAGTATGAAAAACAGATCTGGTTGCTCAAAGAGAGGATGAAGAGGGTCGGGGCATCAGGGGAGAAGTACTGGCGGTGTGACGCCGGGATCGATGCGCGTTCTGTGCCGGTCGAGGCCTTCTACATGCACGGCAAAGTGGTCGCCGTCGGGTCGCCAGAGGAACGGGACGCTCTTGCGGTCCTCTGTATCCCTCGGTGCATTGGTATGCCGGTGCCCTTCCATGGCGACCCGAGGTTTGAGACCATGGACGATTATTATACCTCTCAGCGCTATGAACGGGCCCTTGAGGTCTACCAGACCCTGCCCAAGAGCAGGAAAAACAGCGAGTATGCGCGCGAATTACGGCGCATTCTTGGATGAAGCGAAAGAGTTCAATCATGCGTGGGTCAGGGGCATGTCTCACGCATACATAACTGCATGAGGATGTGTCCCGGGTGGATCCCGGGCCGGTCTTTGGCCCCCCTGGTCGCGGTCCTCCTCCTCTGGTCCTTTTCTTCGGCCCTGTAGAATCAGGCATGAACCCCTGGTTCACGCATACGCGATTGAACATGATCGTGGGTCTCGGGGGTGTGTGGACCTGTGCTTGCCTCTTCAGAACAGGGCACTTTGTGAGATCTCCGCCTCATTGCTGCACCCACATGTCCTCTTTCCGGGGGGTCCGGCGGTGCCCCCAGGCGCGATCTGAAGCGGGAAGGCACGTGATCAAGAAGGGTACTCTGACAGATCTATGAGGGGTTTTACAGAGCCCCAACACCAGGAAATTTCCATCTCCTATGCATGAGGCGTGATCTCGCCTATGCCGAATTCTTCTACATGGCTCATTTTACGGGACAGAACAAGAGTCTCGACTGACCTTCAAAACCCTTAAAAATCAAAAAACGTGCACAAAAATGAAGACGCCCCGGCCGGGACTTGAACCCGGGTCAAAAGCTCCGCAGGCTTCTAGGATATCCACTACCCTACCGGGACACTGGAAGCGTGCTTAATAAAATTGGAGTTCATCCCATATATTCATTCCCCTCGCCCGTGAGGAGAGGGGCGGGTGGACCCCGGAGCGCCCCCTCTATTCTTCAACCGTGTTCCCGACCTTGACTGTCAGGTCTACTTCCACATGGCCGCCACGGAGATCGAGGAGATAAGTGCCAGGGCTCAGGATTTTCACTTTTTTCTCTTTGACTGATGAATAGAGACCCCCAAACCCATCTTCCTTCACGATGTTGCCGTCTTCGTCCCTGATCGTGATCGAGAGTCTGCTGTTCGCGCTCGGTCTGGTCACAGTCTCCCATTTTTCTTTGGACCCATGGGTTACCAGCACCTTTCTGCTCTCGATCTCTGGTATAACCTCGGCCTCGACTATCATTGGCGGATAGGGGACTTCGATGGTCCAGGCCTTTGAGAACGATGGGGTGTTGTTCAATTTTTCATGGAGGACCACCGGGTACTCGTGCTGCGCCGTCCGCGCCGGCGTGGCAGACGCACCTGGCCGAAGTGTGGGGTTGGTCTTGATCGGGTACGGCGTCGCCTCCGCGACATGGTTGCTGTCCATGACCGCGCCCGAAGAGTTATCATCTGGATCGACTGCCGTCCCGTCCTCCTGCATAGGAGACCCGGAATCACCAGACGGAATTTCCTCGGCACATCCTGCGGCCAACATGGCCATACAGAGGAAAAGAGGGAGGAGAATGTATGGGAGTTTCATCACGAATGAATACCATCTCTCGGTATATATGATTTTATAGCCATGGCAGAGGCAAGAGTATATATGCTTGATATCAGCGAAAGAGACAAAGTAATGAACATTTCTCCCTGCCGTTTCAGGTCATGATCGGGAATATTCAGAAATTATCCCATAAAATATCTCTTCAGCACAGATGAGCGAGTCGATGCGGACACGTTCATTGACCCCATGGATCGTCGTCACCTCGCCGGGCCCGTACTCCACCGCCGGGAACCCGGCCATCCTGAGGTGGCGTGCGTCACTTGCCGCCCACTGGAAGATCGGGACCGGGTCTTCACCATAGACGCGCCTGATCTCGGCACAGACCCGTTCGGTCACCCGCGCTGTCGGCGAGGTGCAGGACGGGTCTGAGACGGCGGTCACCTGCATCGCTGCCGACGGCGCCTGGTCTGCGATCTCAGAGACGATCTCGCTGGCCGTGCATCCCCACGGGATCCGCAGGTCCAGGTCCAGGTCACAGTGTTCGGCCACGATATTTGCTTTCTCTCCTCCCCTGACGACGCCAGGGTTGAACATGACGCGGCTGAGCACATGGTCCAGGCCCTGGAGCCCGAAGAGGTTCTCCAGCACCTTTGAGGAGCGCGAGATGATCGTCTCCATCTCTGTGCTCACCGGATACTCACGGCCGTGAAGCATCTTGAGATATTCGACGACCTCGTGCGCCTCCATCACCGCGCTCTTTCCGATGGCCGGGTACAGGGAGCTGTGGCCAGGTTCCCCTGAAAATGAAAGAGAAACCCGTGCAAGACCTTTCTGCCCGATGCATGGGGAAAGCGGAGGGGTCGGTTCTGCGATGAGAGTATCGCATGGCCTGAGCATCTTCTTGGCCAGGAGATACTCGATCCCATAGCACCCGCCAGTCTCCTCATCGCAGACAAAGACCACCTCCACCGGCGGTTCCATACCTGCGTCGACGGCACGCCTGAGCGCGGTGAGCAGGGCGGCGCACCCGCCCTTCATATCGCTGCTCCCCCGCCCCCAGATGCACCCGTCCTCTTCTGCCCCACTGAAGGGGGGGTGGCGCCACCCGTCTGCGAGAGCCGGGACGACATCGAGGTGTCCGCAGAGGAGAAGGTGCGGGCGAGGGTGCCTGGTGATGAGGTTGCACCGCCGTCCGTCCCTGGAGACGACCGAGCTCTC
Organism: Methanofollis sp. W23; assembly: GCF_017875325.1. Taxonomy (NCBI): domain Archaea; kingdom Methanobacteriati; phylum Methanobacteriota; class Methanomicrobia; order Methanomicrobiales; family Methanomicrobiaceae; genus Methanofollis; species Methanofollis sp. W23. The sequence goes on from NZ_JAGGMN010000001.1 coordinate 766,878, forward strand.
GATCCCGATCTCTGCAAGGTAGGCATGGATGTACTCGGCGACCTCCTGCGTCTCCCCTGGGGGGTTTTCGCTCCTGAGTCGCACCAGGTCTGTGCAGAGATCCGCGACACCCATGTCGTTGGTCCCTCTTCAGGCGCTTACGCTTGATTTATATTCTTCAAAGAGTTTCCCGAGTGAGCCGTCGGTGTAGATACCGTTGAAAAACTCACGAGAGAAGAACTCGTTGACTGCATCGGCAAAGAAAGCCGCAGGCACCGGTCGCTTGCTGTCAGGGTCGAGGACGATCCTGAAACTCCGGTAACTTGCCGGATTGTCCGCGTCATAGATCCCCCTCCAGAGCATCGGGAGTTTCTTGAACTTCTCCGGGTGGTTGGCCTTGAGCCACCTGACAAAGCCCGGGAAAAGCGGGCGGTCACCCTTCTTTTCTTCGTCAAGCCGCCAGCGCATATATTCCTGGTGCATCATGTTCTTTGGTGCCTGGTAGTTGATGGCATAGGTGCACAGCGTGTGCTCGATATGCGCGAGTGCGTCGAAGAAATAGAACGAGAGTACCGGGTGGAAGTCGCTTGGGTCCTCCAGGATCAGAGATTTCTCATAATACTTCACTAAAACCCTGAAATATTCATCCTCGAAGAGTTCGTTCATACACTTTGTTTACTTGTTCATCCTATATACCATTGCATACTGGCAGGAACCGCGAATAGACGCAGAAACATCGGCCCTGTAGAGCCGCCCGGTCCCCTGCAGAAGAGAGGATTGAAGACGGTGACGTTTCCCTGTCGTGTGGTGGGGGCCTGAGGGTACAACCCCCAGGTGATGGGAGGAGCATACCTGCTGGCACCACAACAGTATTTGTCCTCCTTGAACGCTCGACAGAGGGGTTCATACCTCTGGCCCATGAACTCCCATGCTATGAAGATTGGTCGAGAACGTCAGGCAGTCGGAGCGGTGGCAGAATAATCCTCACGATATCCCTCTGTCTGCAGTCCTTGACCAATCGCCATTGCGGGGGTGCGTGCCGCCCCCCGGTCCCTCCACCCGAAGATAGGCGGAGGATGGCAGTGCGCTCTTCACGGTCATCTGTTCTGCCTTCCCGCCCCTATCTTCCTCCCTGGGGTCAGGGGGCAGCGCCCCCGGCGCGGTGGTGTGGGAAGGCATGAATGCATGTATGGATCAGCAACGAAAAGGGGTGGATTCCCTCACTATCTATACTGCTCTCTTCTGGGTGGGGGAGGGCAGGAGAGTTTTGGGATGATCTCAATGAAAATGATCCTTATGATGCGCTCTTTGGGTTTTTATGAGAATTTGAACCATCCCGATCTCGTTGAAGATGAAATGCAGATTACAGAGATGCCACAGAGATGCCTTTAGCATGATCGGCATTCTGCCTCCCCCGTTCTATCTTCCTCCCCGGGGTCCGGGAGTGTACCCCCAGACAGAGGAGAGGGGGGGCGTCACAGGCGAGTGGGGATCCCCCGCGGTTTCCTGCACTACAGGGGGAGGCACGGGTCCACATACCCTGGAGACCCACGATCATGTTCATCCCATATGCGTGAACGCCGGGCTCACGCATACGCGATGAAAAATTCTTGGTGGTCTCTGGGTTATGAATCCTTACTCCCTCTTCAGAGCAGGACCCACATGGGACCACCACTTCATTGCCGCCCCCACCTCTTTCTTCGTCGTGGGGGGTCAGGGGGTGCAACCCCCGGCGCGAGACATCAGTGAAGGTTCTGTGCTGAGGGCGGCCGATCTGATCGACGTGCCTTCCCACAGGCTTGCGCCAGGGGCTCTGCCCCCGGACCCCCGGGATGAAGAGAGGGCCGGGAAGGCGAAGGGCTGATCATTCGGACGATGTTTCTGCCCTCTGCATATCAGTCATGAGGAGCCTCAGTGTGATAAAATCCTTATTCAAACCTATAGAGGGGATCTTCGAGATCATTTATTTTCATGGTAAATTCTCTTGATGAATCTCTCTGGTGAGGGGGTGCACCCCCGGCGCGATCGAGACGACAATCCTCCGTAGAGAGAGCCATCCAGAGCATTTTTACAGAGCCGAAATAAGAAAAAGAAGAGAAGGGACCGGACCCGGTCACTTAAAGAACGGTTCCCTGATCTGCACTGCCTTCACGAAGAGATCTTCAAGTTCCTTCCCATGCTTGCCCCTGATGTCGACGTGGTTGTCGGTCCGCAGGAGACAGGGCTTCAGGTAGCCGTCAGAGGTGACCCGCAGGCGGTTGCAGTAGGCACAGAACTCGGTGTTATGGAGAGGCCTGACCACCTCGATCTCCGCACCATTCAGACAATATTTTTTCCGGTGGTGCATCCGCCTGGTGAGAATCTCCTTTGAGTTCTTCGCGATCTTCTTCTCCAGGCCGTCCACATCCCCGTGCAGGGTGCACTCGTTGAACTCCATCATCTCGATCACCTGAAGGATGAGGTCGTGGTTACCCCTGACAAAGGCAAAGAAGTCGTCGACCTCGTCCTCGTTGATGTCCTTGAGGAGGACCATGTTCAACTTCACTGGAGTAAGTCCGGCGTCCACCGCGGCCTTGATACCCCTCACCACCTTGTCCAGCAGATCCTTTTTGGTGATGGCCTGGTAGCGCTCTGGCTTAAGAGTGTCGAGGCTCACATTCACCCGCGAGAGCCCCGCCTCCTTGAGGTCGTGGGCGAGTCCTTCGAGGAGCGTGCCGTTGGTGGTGAGCGAGACCTCGATCCCGTCAGGGACCGCCCTGACGATATCAAGAATATCCTTCCTGACCAGAGGCTCCCCGCCGGTAAGTTTCACGCTCCTGATCCCGAACTTTGCCCCGACCTCCAGGATTTCCTGGATCTCCTCAAGCGAGAGTTCTTCGCGCGGTTGCACCTCGCCCTCGGCATGGCAGTAGAAACAGTCCAGGTTGCACCTGGGAGTAATACTGAGGCGGAGGTTGGTCACCTTCCTGCCGAAATTGTCCTCAAGCATCATCGCCACTCCTCTTGAAGTTCTTTGCAATGATATATACCTCTCGACTCCCCCGCCTGGAGGCGTGAGGCCGGTACGTGCGCACTGACCGGAAATGCTTCTTCACTTCGGCATAGAACTCTGGAAAGTCTTCGCCCTGGAAAGACTTGCACAGGAAGTTCCCTCCCTCTTTGAGGAGCGTGACAGCAAATCCGAGGGCGTCCTCTCCTAGGGCGATGGCCCGCGCCTGGTCGTAACTCGTTGCCCCGGAGAGTTTTGGGGCTGCATCGCAGGTGACGACTGAGACCACGCCGCCAGCGAGTTCCCTGACCTCCTCCTGGACCTCGGGAGTGGTAAAGTCCCCGACTACAGTCGTGACGCCTTCCATCGGGGCGATCGGGTTGAGGTCCACCCCGATGATCCGACCGTGGGTAAGCGCCTGCAGCACCTGTAGCCAGCTCCCCGGCGCGGCCCCGAGGTCGACGACATTGTCGTCATCTCGAATGATCGAGAAACGCTTCTGGATCTCTGTCAGTTTATACGCCGCACGTGCCCTGAAACCCTCTTTCAGCGCCTTTTTATGATATTTGTCCTGTGTCCACTGTGAAGTCATTGCCTTCTCTCCGCGATATTTTCAGCGCCCTGTTGCGGTACCAGATAGAATAAAAAATATCATGATATAATGTATAAAGAGTCATATAAGGGGTTTGTAATGTTAAAAGCAACGATTGATGCAGATACCTTCAGGGAGTCGATCGACGCGGTGGCCGCGCTCGTGACCGAATGCCGCCTCCACGTCGACGATACCGGGATCAGGACATGCGCGGTCGATACCGCAAATGTCGCCATGGTCTCTCTCGAACTTGGCACCGATGCCTTTGAGACCTATGAGGCCGCCCCTGAAGAACTTGGGATCGATATCGCAAAGATGAAGAGCATCCTCGGGATGATGTCGAAAGGCGACCTCCTCACGCTCAACCTCGCTGAGGGGAGCCACAAACTTGAGCTCTCTTTTGGGAGTTACCAGTATTCGGTCACCCTCCTTGACGTCAACACCATCAGGAAGGACCCCAATCCCCCCGCCATCGAACTTCCTGGCATGGTCGAACTGGAAGGCAACGCCCTTTCTTCGGCGATCAAGGCCGCCGATGTCATCTCCGACAAGATCGCCCTCGGGATCGAGGAGGCGACCGAGACTTTCTACATGATGGCCGAAGGCGACACCGACCACATCAGGCTCGAACTCGGGCGCGACCAGGTCATTGATCTCAGGGCGGCAGAGGTGCGCTCCCTCTTCTCCCTTGACTATCTCAAGGACATGGGCAAGGTCATGGCACGCGCCGAGAAGGTCAGGGCCGAGATCGGCGTCGACCACCCGGCGCGTTTCATCTTCGACCTGGCCGACGGGGGCGGCCACATCGAGTACCTCCTTGCCCCGCGGATAGAGGCCGATTGATGGGCGTCGACCTGGACCTGAAGGACCTGGCACGATATCCCTTTTTAGAGGAAGCCCAGATATTTGCCAGTGACAGGACCGGGTCCATCGACACCTTCCTGGAGAGTCAGGTAGGAAAGATCGTCCTGCCGCATGCGGTGGCCCGCGTGAAGGCGGCGCTCTTCCCTGACTCCCCTGGTCAGGAGGAGCCAGAGCCCCTCTCTGAGGTATCCATCTTTTCTTATGCCGTCGCCCGTGTCCTTGTCTCCTGTACCCAGGACCGGATGATGGCCGACAGGCTGGCAAGGTACGAGGCCACCCGCGCCGCCGCGGCGCTTCAGGACGAGGAGCCTGTGCTCAGGGCCTATGTCGCCGAGAGCCTCGGGATCGACCTTGAGGCGCGCGCCATTCCGGTCACGACCTATGTAGAACTCATCTCCCGTCTCCGCGACGACCGCTGGAGACTTGTCAACAGGGAGGTGTGCGAGGGTGCGGTTGCCATCGGTCCTATCGAGATCACCGAACTGCTGCGCGAGCGGATCCGCGTCGTCGTCGGAAGAGACCTCCCGCTTGCGGTCCCGGCATCGCTCTGTGATACGCTCAAGCCCTCGGTCGACGAACTCACCGCCGCCCTGAGGGAGAAGACGCTTGAAGAGTTCGGTGAGGTGGACGAGACCTCGTTTCCGCCCTGCATCGCCGCCCTCATCAACGCCGTCACCGCCGGGACCAACCTCTCGCATATGGGGCGGTTCGCTCTCACGGCCTTTCTCAATAACATCGGGCTCTCGACGACCCAGATCACCGAGGTCTTCCAGCGCGCTCCCGACTTCGACCTCTCGATGACACTCTACCAGGTCGAGCATATCTCGGGCAGGTCAGGGACCGAGTATACTGCGCCCTCGTGCGCAACGATGCGGACCTATGGGCTCTGTGTCCACAAGGATATTCTCTGCGAGATGGTGAGCCACCCTCTCTCGTACTACCGGCGCAAGAAGCGACAGCAGGAAAGCCACAAGAAAGAATAATCGGTCGTCGCACCAGGGCCAGACACTATTTTTTTCTTCTTACATTTCCCTCTTCAATCTGAGAGACGTGAGTATGCTCACGTGTACCAGTATTTTGACACTCATGTACCCAGGATACGAAGACGAGAAACAACGTGGGGAAACTCACGAAAAAATGGCTCTGTAGAAATCCTCTTGATGAATCTCTCTGTCGGGGACGGCAGCACTCTCTTGATGGTCATCGATTCTGCCTTCCCGACCCTATCGTGGTCCCGGGGGTCCGGGCGGCACTCGCCCCCGGCCAAAGGGGTCGGAAGGCGGGTGACACACGTCTCATCCACACAAGAGATGAGGGATTTTACAGAGCCGAAAAAATGGCTAATTAAAAACGGGCATGAACCTCGGGCTCAGGTATACGCAATTGAAAATGACTGTTGGTCTCCGAGTCGTGCACTGATTTGTGTTCCTCCTTCTGAGCAATGAGACCACAGGGAAACACTACTTCATTGCCCCCCTGCCTCTCCGTGTCGTGGGGGTCCACCCCCCCCGGCGCGAGACGGCAGGAAAGATCCTACGGTGCGGGCGGCACGTCTGATCAACGTGCCTTCCCACATCTTCGGAGAGATGATCTTCAGGATTGGCTCTGTAGAAAACCTCTTGATGACTCTCTCTGCAGGGGGGTGGCCGTCCCGCACCCTCCGCGCGAGCGATTGGTGGCGGACGGCACTACGCTCTCCATGGTCATTGATGGTGTCTTCCCGGCCCTATCTTCATCAGTGGGGGGTCAGGGGTGAGAAGATGGGGGAAGACCATGGATGCATGTGTGCGCTACGAAGAGGCGAAGGCCTCGAGAGGGAAGCAGGAGAGTTCTGGGATTACCTCAGAGAGATGGACCCTTTCCGCCCCATGGAGAGTCATTTTTTTCTTCGCACCTGGTTCGCACCTGGAAAAAAACGCATATGCCGCGTCTGATCAGTCAACCTGGCATGTGTGCCAGGTTTCCCCCCTTCATTTGTACGTTCCCCCCCTACACCCGGCCACCACGGGTGCCGGGTGTTCTCTGGATCGTATGCAAAATTCCAGGGGGAACTGTACACACTTCTCTCTCTGTACTCCTGTACCAAAATCCCGTCAGGACTGAGGTTTTTTCCAGGCCGCCATCTTCGCGCCCGCCGGGTGCGAACCAGGCGCGAAGGTGCGAAGGTGAAGAGGTCAGTCAGGGGCGGCGGCGTCGATCCAGAGGCCTCCCTGTCCGCTCGCGGGAGACATGGTTGAAGACCAGAAGACACACACCGCCCGAAGAAAAAAGATCGCCCACACTTGGTCCACCGCTCTTCGGTCCCCGACCACTCACCATCGCGGGGGGTCCGGGGGCACTCGTCTCCCGGTGGAGGTGAAGGATCTACTTGCCAGAAAAAATTCTCTTGCTCTCTCTCAGGGCCGGGCGGTTGCACCCCCCGGCCCCCCCCGCTGATGAAGAGCGTCGGGGGTCCGCATCCCATCTTCACGATCATCACTCTGCCTTCCAACTCTCTCTTCATCCCCTGGGCCCGGGCGGCACTCGCCCCCGGCGAAAGTGGAGGAAAGCGTGATGACTCATCGTAGAGTTTTTCCTGTGATCTCGCGCCGGGAGCGACAACGAAGTGGTGGTCCCCTGTGATGTCCCACGCGAAAGGGGGAGCACGGGTCCACACCCCCTGGAGACCCATGATCATGTTCATCACATATGCGTGAGCCAGGGGTTCATGCATGATTCTACAGAACCACAAAAAAGAAAGCGTTCGCCAGGACAGACAATTCAGTTGATTTTTTCTTTGATGATATACCCCGAACCGCTCATCGCAATCAGGAAGATGACAAAGGCAGCGATATAAGCAAGCCCGGTCCCTTCTGGCTGCATCTCCTGGGGGACCACCCCTGGCAGGGCGACGAGGAGCACGACAAAGAGCAACAGGCTTACGACCCCGGTCAGCACATCAAGTACACGCGCGTCCATATACTCACCTGTTTTGCCGTCCCCCTATTTCTCTTCTCCTGACAGGGCGTCATCCTTTTGCGGGGTCCGGGTCCATCAATTCCCTATGGACCGAGACCATGCACTCGCCCTCCTGGGCCAGTACGTCACCTCAGAGTCGCTCACCAGACACTGCATCGCCACCGCCGCAGTGATGCGAGGGCTTGCCGAAGCCCTCGGCGAGGACGCCGACCTCTGGGAGAGGATCGGGATCCTCCACGACATCGACTTCGAGATCATCGGCGAAGACATGAGCCGCCACGGTCCAGAGGGCGCCCGGATCCTCAGGGAAGAAGGACTTCCCGAAGAGGTCTGTCAGGCGGTGGAACAGCACAACCATACGCTCTTTGGACCCTACACTCAACCCCTCGACCTCGCCCTCCAGTCGGCAGACAGCATCAGCGGCTTCGTCATCGCGTGTGCTCTGGTCAAAGGCGGGGCCGTCACCACCGTCACGCCAAAGACCATCAGGAAGAAGTTGAAGGACAAGACCTTTGCCGCCGGGTGCGCGCGGGAACGGATCGCCGCAGTCGGAGCACTCATGGACCTGACCGCCTTCTACCAGATCGCCATCGATGCACTTGCCGGGCGCAAGGAGGAACTCGGCCTGCGGTAGGATTATGCCGGTACATGACGACGAGATCTGCTATGACCGGAGATGAACGCGATCAGGTGCTCAGGCACCTCGCCGAGGCGGTCGAACTCCTTAAAGAGGAGATGGACCCCGCCCTCATTCCTGAGGTCGGGACCAACATCGTCTATGCCATGGAGAAGGCGCGGGAACCCGCCGACGTCGCCGCGGTCGAAGGCCGGATCGTCAGGCTCGCCGACCGGGTCCACCCGGTCGGCGTGGTCGCCTTTGGGGCAAGCGACCATGTGGCCAGGATCGTCCTGACTGCGATGCGCTTTGACCGGCGGGTCAGGGCGGCCGCAAACATAAGGTATGCCGACGTCCTCGTCGACGAACTCGTGGAGATGATGCTCGACATCAGGTATTTCGAGCGCGCACAGGAACCGCCGGGGATCAAGACGATGGACTGGGGGGTCGCCTCCTGCTGCAAGACCGGCGTGCCCGACATCATCTATGACCGCGGGGCAGTGGGCAAGGAACCGATGATCCGCGTGCTGGGCGAGGACCCCATGGAAGTCGCGCACAATATTCTTAAACTGTCAGGACGCATTAAAGATACAAAATTGAGGGATAGGTGCGAATGGGAATAAAACCGACATATATCAAACACTTCGCGACAGATCTGATGAGAGCCCACACCGGCCGCTTCTCCGGCGATTTCGAGGAGAACAAGCAGGTCGTCGCTGAAGTGGCCGTCATAGAGTCCAAGTGTGTCAGGAACCGCGTCGCTGGATACATCACAAGGAAGCAAAACACTAAAAAGACATCAGCATAACTCCTACTCATGTTCGAGGGAGTTTATCCAGCGATTATTACTCCTTTTTCTCAGACGCCTGACCGCGCGCTCGACCTTGAGGGCCTCAGATCAAATATCGCATATTTGATTCAGGAAGGGGTTCACGGGATCGTCCCCTGCGGTTCGACTGGCGAGTCCGCGACTCTCACCTTCGAGGAACACGAGCAGGTGATCGGGGTTGCGGTGGAGGCTGCTGACGGAAAAATCCCGGTGCTTGCCGGGACAGGATCGAATAACACCGCTGAAGCGGTGCGGTTTACGAAGGCGGCGAAAGACCTGGGAGCAGACGGTGCCCTGGTCATCAGCCCGTATTACAACAAACCGAACCGCTCTGGCCTGGTCAAACACTTCACCGCCCTGGCCGACCTGGACATCCCGGTCGTCATGTACAATGTCCCAGGACGGACCGGGCAGAACCTCAAGCCCGACCTGATCGTCGAACTGGCCGACCACCCCAATATCGTCGGCGTCAAGGAGGCGAGTGGCGACCTGGAGCAGGTCTCCATGATCATCGAGGGGACGCAGGACAAGGACTTTGCTGTTCTCTCGGGCGACGATGCCCTCACGCTCCCTATCCTCGCCCTCGGCGGGGCAGGGGTCATCTCGGTCGCCGCCAACCTTGAACCCGCGCAGATGGTCGCGATGTACGACGCCGTCAGGAAAGGCGACCTGGCCACGGCAAGGAAGATCCATTACGAACTCTCGCCGCTCTTCAGGGGGATGTTCATCGAGACCAACCCCATCCCGGTGAAGACGGCGGTAGGGCTGCGCGGGATGGCTGCAGGGCCGGTCCGTCTCCCACTCGACGACCTCGATGCCGGGAAGACCGCGGCGCTCAAGGAGGTGCTGAAGTATTATGACTAAGGTCGTCGTCTGTGGCGCCCTCGGTCGGATGGGCATGATCATCGGGCGCCTGGTCTCGGAGTCCCCTGCCCTCGACCTCGTCGGCGGGGTCGATATCAGGGAGGGCTCATTTTATGGAGTGCCGGTCGTCGAGGCCGGAAAGATCGGGGAGTACCTTGACGAGGTGCGCCCGGACGTGCTCATCGACTTCACGGTGGCGAGCGCCTCGGTCGAGAACATCAAGGTCGCCGCCTCGCATGGGGTGGCCCTGGTCGTCGGGACGACCGGGTTCTCGCCAGAACAGCGCGAGGAGATCAGGACCGCCATCGAGGGGCATGTCCCTGCAGTCATCTCCAGCAATTACAGTGTCGGGGTCAACATCTTCTGGAAACTGATCCGCGAGGCGGCGCGCCTCCTCTGCGAGGGCTACGACGTGGAAGTGACCGAAGCCCACCACCGCTACAAGAAGGACGCACCGAGCGGGACGGCAAAGACGATCCTTGAGATCCTGGATGAAGAACTCGGTTCTCGTCCCCATGTCTACGGGCGTGAAGGGATGAAGGAGCGGGAGAACGAGATCGGCGTCCACGTGGTCAGGGGCGGGGATATCGTCGGCGATCATTCGGTACTCTTTGCCGGGAACTACGAGACGATCGAACTCTCGCACCGTGCCTATGACCGCGCAGTCTTCGCGAGCGGGGCCGTACGCGCCGCCGCCTGGGTACAGGGAAAGGGCCCGGGGATCTATTCGATGGACGATGTCCTGGGGCTCTGACCTGACAGACCCATCGAAATCTATTTCTCTGCTTTTTGTGAAGATATATGTTGGAGTAATAGAGTATGGTTGCAATTGTTGACTCTGATCTTTGTGTTGGATGCGAAACGTGCGTTGATGAGTGCCCGGTAGACGCCATCGCCATGGAGGACGGTATTGCAGTGATCGACAAGAACCTCTGTACCGACTGTGGGACCTGTGTCGACGTCTGTCCGGCAGAAGCCATCCAGATGGAATAAAATCCCATCTCTTCTTCTTTCGATCTCATCTCCTGATCTTTTGTGCACTCACGACCCTCCTCTCCCCGAGGGTATGGTATCGAAGGGCACGTTTCCTCATTTCACTGCATTTGTCAGAATCTATGGCCTATGGGCGTAGATAACATCGCTGATAGAGAAAAAATTAAGAATGCGTTGCAAAAGTAACATTTTAATAAACCTTTACATATAGGTAAAGTCATCCATGATTACGGTAGGAGTTCTCGGCGCTACCGGTGCCGTTGGTCAGAGGTTTGTGCAACTCCTGGCCGATCACCCGTGGTTTGATCTCAGGGTGCTGACGGCCTCGGAGCGCAGTGCTGGCAAGAAGTATCGCGAAGCAGTCAACTGGCGTCTGGATGTGCCGTTCCCAGAGGAGGCGGGAGAGACTGTTGTCAGCCCGACCACCGTCGAGGCGGTCAAGGGGTGCGACCTCGTCTTCTCGGCACTGCCTGCAGAGATCGCAGGGACGGTCGAGGCCGAAGTGGCAGCTGCCGGTGTCGGCGTCTGTTCAAATGCCAGTTCACACCGTATGGACCCCAATGTCCCGCTCGTCATTCCTGAGGTCAATGCCGATCACCTCGGTCTCATCGACGTGCAGCATGACGAAGGGCGGGACGGGTTCATCGTCACCAACCCGAACTGCTCGACGATCGTGCTCACGCTTGCCCTTGCCCCCCTGCAGCCGCTCGGGTTCACCGGGGTCCAGGTGGCGACGATGCAGGCGATCTCGGGCGCAGGGTTCAGTGGTGTCGCCGGCATGGAGATCTTCGACAATGTGGTCCCCTTCATCAAGAATGAAGAGGATAAGATGGAGACCGAACCAAGAAAGATCATGGGGACGTTTGATGGTGCTACGGTCGAACCGGCTTCCTTCTCGATAAGTGCCTGTTGTAACCGGGTCCCGGTGATTGATGGCCATACCATGTCGGTGTGGCTTGATCTGGACCGGTCCCTTGAGGAGATCAGACAGGCATTTGAGGAGTACGTGGCACCGTTCTCAGGCCTGCCGTCTCAACCGGCAAAGTCTGTAGAGTACCTGAAGCAACCTGACCGCCCGCAGCCGCGGCTCGACCGGAACCGCGGCAACGGGATGACGGTCTCGGTCGGACGTCTGCGGGAGGGACCGCGGTTCACGGCACTCGGCCACAACACCATCCGCGGTGCGGCCGGGGCGTCGGTCCTGAATGCAGAGTTAATTTGTAAGGAGAAGTATCTCTGATTGAACATCGGCAGAGGTGGACTATGTTGAAAGATAACACAGTATTCGTCGGAAACAAACCGGTGATGAACTACGTGCTTGCAGTTGTCACCCAGTTTAACAATGGCGCAGATGAAGTGGCCATAAAGGCAAGAGGCAAGGCAATCTCACGGGCTGTCGATACGGCCGAGATCGCGATCAACCGTTTTCTTGACGGGGTCGCCAAAAAGGAGATCCAGACCTCGACAGAGATGATCGATACTGACACAGGAAAGACGAACGTCTCAAGTATCGAGATTATTCTGTCCCAAAACCCCTAACAGGGACGTACCTCTTTTTTTCCTCGACCATAAAGGATATATGATCTCTGGTGAGAGATTTATGAGAATGAAACGAGTGGTGTGTGACCTCCTGATCATTCTCGTCCTTGCAGCACTTGTGGTTCCTGCCGCCGCTACCGAGAACGGATCTGAATATCGGTGCGGGTATATGACCGTCCAGAATATAGAGATTAACCTGGTCAACGAAGATGCACAGGTCAATCTCACCTATGATGTCGACAACGGACCCAAGTTTCTCATTCATCTCCTTGGTACAAGCGACCTGCGCGCCAAGGTGCTTGATGTCGCAAATTTCGAGAATGCCACCATCGACGAGATCGGGACTGATCATGCCGTCCTCCTTGTGCAAGGGGCAGCAAAAGATTACAAGGACGGGACATTCAGGTTCTTTGAACATAACTTCACGGTCTCTGTCCCTGAACTCACCGTGAAGACTCCCCAGGAACAGCGGGTATATTACAACACCACCCGGTTCCCTGGGAGCATCGGATATTTCAGGACGTGAATGTGGGTTCCCCTGACCCGTTCCCTTTTTTTTCGATCCAGCGGTTGACCAGCGACTGGACATACACGCCGACGAAGGCGATAAAGAGTCCGGCAATCATCGAGTAGACTGCGTACTCGATCCCCACGATCTCCCCGAATGGGAACTCCTCGATCCTTGAGATCGAGAGCATGTAGATGCTGATGCCGTAGACGATAATCCCGATTGCCCCGATGAAGAAGGGCAGGACGATCACTTTGCCAAGGTCGACGATCTCGTGGAGGTATACATCGATGATCTTGCCCAGCGAGGCGGTGAGACCGGCGGCGGTGAACCACCCGATTGCCCCGAAGGCAAATGTCAGGAAATGGAGGAGGAAGCCTTCCTCGATATAGTAGGCAAGGTAACTGTTGAGGCCGATGATGATCCCGACGATCACGAACAGGATCGCGGCGATATAAAAGACGAATGTGATGCGTCCCCGGTGCAATGCCGTCTGGAGCGAAGAGAGGCTGTAACTGAAGAACTCATCCATCCCAAGTCCTTTGAAGAGCAGGTACAGCCCGAGCGCGCCGACGACGATGAAGGTTGCTCCTTCAGGGCGGCCGATCAGGTATGCCGTCGCATAGATGAGCATCGCAAGTCCAAGGGGGATGAGGACCATCCTTGAGACCTTGGGGTCGTCGAGGAGTTTTTTGATGATATAATAGGTCCCCTCGAGGTTCGGCATCTGGGAAACGATCACCCGCTGCACGCCGCTCACCATCATCCTTGACTGGACGATAGGGAGAATGTATTCGTCTTCCGCCCCGTCGGAGATGAGGATACAGGACTCGGCGCCTGTCGAGTCGACGACCTCCCTGAGTTCGGCGGCGATCTTGCGGTCGCCCTCGAGCATCTGCATGTGGTCGCCGGTAAGGAGGGCAACCTCGACCTGCTCGCCTTTCTCGGTGAGGGTATCATAGGTCTTGACCGCCTGGAAAATGGCGTTGACGTCGGAGTCTTCAGGGTCTGCAAGCCCCAGCGCCTCTGCAGCGTCCAGGCATGCCTCCCTCCCGACCACCGGGCTCTTGACATTGGCCTTGAACCCAAGGTCGTCGTCTCGATCGACGCAGAGAATGAGTGTCGTGCCGTCAGCCATTGAGAAGATACGTTGTCTTCAAAGTAATAAATGGTTGCGAAAGGACAGAAAATAAGGGTTCTGTAGAATTGGGCATGATCTATGGGTTTGGGCATGCGTAATTGAGAATTATTCCCCCCAATGGCGGTGTGGATCCCTGTTCTCCCTTCTGCACCTGACTTCTGGTGGGACGGATTACAGGCGATTGACGCCATCCTGGGGAGGGAATGCGGTATCGGTCGCGCCGGGGAGAAATCAGGGAGGGAAGGCATACTCAACGACTATGAAGAGGGGGTTGCGCTCCCCCTCCTCCTTTGATGTGGAGGTTTGGGGGAGCGGCCAGGCCTCCGCAAAGAATGCCATCTTGAGGATCTCTACAGAGTCCTTCTTTTTCAAGGTCGCTCTCGCTCGCGGTCACTGGCCACAGGGGCGAAGATCGATCTGGAGAGGCGAAGATGGTGCAAGAGTGCTGTTTCATTGCCTCGTCGCTGTCCCCCCCCTCTTTGACGTGGGCAAATCATTCATAAGGCGTTTCTATCCTCTTCATATCATTCCAGAAAGATGATCTTCAGGATCATTTTCATGGTCAATTCTCACTCGTTTCCGGCACGAAGGGGCCTCGATCGCCTTTCCGCATCGATCGTGCCAGGATGAAGTTGGATCGGGAAGGCACAATCGATGAATCTGAAGAGGGATGTGCCGCGCACCACTCATCGCTCGCGCGGGGGTGCGGCGGTCGCAGTCCCCTTGCCGTAGGGGGCATCCAGGGGATTTCTACAGTCGTTCCTCTCTCTTCTGTGAGAATTTGAGGAGAGCGATGATGGCGAAGATACTCGCACGCCTTCGTCATGGCCTCTGGATCTATTCGCCTCCCCTATCTTCCGGGTGGAGACCTGCAGCTTGATTCGGGAGGGTCCAGACCGAGGGGAGCTCCGGGATATGGGCAATGCGATGCCTGAAGCATGCGTTCGCCTTATGTGTGGATGCGATACGGTAAAAAAAAGGGATATTAGATAAGTTTGGAACGCTGCAGGAGGAGGATGTCCTCGGTGGTGAGCTTCTCGCCGCCCTTGAAGAGCTCGAAGATCCGCTCGGCCTCCTGGCGCACCTGGCGGCGTTCCTTGGTGACCTTGGACTTCTTCTTCTTGTTGTGCAGGCCAGAGATGACTTTGTCATAGTCACGCAGTTCCTTCTGACAGGAGATGAAGGCCTGGTGTTCCTCGTCGGCTGCTTCCTGTGCCTCGACAAAGGCCTTGTGCTCGGCGTCGGCGTGCTCGCGAGACTGGTCGGCCTTCCGGTAGAAGTCGACCATCTGGTCGTGGTGGTTCTGGGCGAGCTCGGCGACCTCGGTCACCTTGGCGTGGATCTCAGAAGCCTGTTTGCGCAGGTCGCGGGCGGCCTGGAGTTTGGTCTTGAGGTCCTTGTTCTGCTCAAGTTCGTCTTCCTGCTCCTTGATGGCGGCCTTCATCTGCTTGATCTTGTCGATCAGTTCCCGTTCCTTGTCGGTGGAGAAGACCTCGGTCTGCTGCCTGAATTCCAGCGATTCGATCTGCCGCTGAAGTTCCTTGACGCTTGAGTTGCGCTTGAATGAGGAGTGCTCCTTCTTGAATGAATCAATCTCGCCGAAGTATTCGTTTGCCTCGGCGTTGAGCTTGTTCCTCTGGCCCTTCAGATCCTTGACCTCGGTGTTATGCTGGTCACGGAGTTCTTTGTTCTTCTGGGCTTCTTCGACGAACTCGCGGGTCTGGCCGTTGAGTTTATTCCGTTCCTTAGCATGGGAACTGGCGAGGGCGTTCAGTTCGTTCCGCCGGTTTTTGTGCTGTTCAGACTCGGAAAGAGCTTTCTTTCTTTTTTCGATCAGTTCGTCCAACATGCTTTACCAATCCTCAATTCTCGATACCAATTGTATAGAGCCACCGGGTCTATTGATGCACGGGGGCGCCCGTAGGAACGTGAAGTGAAACAAAAGAAATGATACAACAAAAGATGCCATTCGGAACAGAGAAGGCCCCTGTTTCCTGTGCTCACAACGCTGTACATTGATGTTCAACTCCGATACCCTCTGGTGCATCCGACTGATCGGTGCACCAATTGCACCGTGGCGATCCGCGGTGGGATATACCAGGATTTCTAATAGTTAGCGTCATTGTTTGTATTAAGCGTTTCGCATGGGACAGGAGAAAGAGAGGTCATATGATGGTGACGTCAGAGAAAAAGGTCTGAAAAAACCCTCTCTCGCACTCTTCATGGAAGGGCAGAGGTGGAGGACACCGTTCCAGAAACCGTTCTGTCGTCGGTGCCTCAGTCTGTTCAGGCTATCACAAGGGATACATCGAAGATCACAGTAATGCTCGGACTCTGGAATTTGATTGGAGTCGGAAAAGTAGAGGGATGGGTCCTGCCTGTAAAACCCCTCACTTTCCTGTCTTCCCTCATGAATCGCGCCGGGGACGCTCCTCCCGGACCCCCGGGATGAAGGTTGGGCCGGGGGGGGCGCATTCAAAATCCCTGAAGAGGGAGTGCCGTCCACGCCCCTCCCGCCAGAGAGAGTTATCCAGAGGATTTTTACAGAGCCGATTTTCTGGATTTGTAAAATTTGTCATGAACCCAAGGTTCACGCATACGCAATGAAAATAATCGGAGTTCTCTGGAGTGGGTGGGTTCCTGCTCCTCCCTCATCGCAGGACCCCACAGGAAAACACTGCTTTAGTCCCACCCCTGCCTATCTTCATCACGCGATGAAAATTGTTTTGAGGACAACTCTAGGGGGTTTCCTTACGGCAGGACCATGGACCTGGACACAGTTCAATTGCCGCCCCCGCCACTCCTCTCTCTATGGGGGGGAAGGCAACGTCCCTCGCGTGAGACGGCAGGAAAGATCCTGCGATTAAGGGCGGCATACCTCATCATCATGCCTTCCCTCATCTTCACACCAGGATGAAGATAGGGCCGGGAAGGTGAACTCAATGAACATGAAGAGGGGAGTTCTGTCCCCAACCCTATCCTGACGCGGGGGACCGAGGGGCGGTCAACCCCACGCAGAGATAGTCATCAAGAGTTTATCATGAAAATGATCCTTAATATCATCTCTCTGGGTTTGCATAATGGTTTGAATCCACCATACGCCTTCTGGGCCGATACGAAGATTGCAGATACATCTCCTGAATAATCAGGTCTCTGCCTTCCCGCCCCCATCGTTATCCCGGTGCGGTGGTGCGGGAAGGCACGTCGATCTGATCGGCCGTCCCCAGCGCAGAACCTTCACTGATGTCTCGCGCCGGGGGGTTGCACCTCCCGGACCCCCTGGCGAGGATAGGGGGGCGGCAATGAGGTGGTTGTCTCACCAAGTGTTCTGCTCGGAGAGGAAGCATCGGTCCACACCCCCTGGAGAACCATGATCATGTTCAATCGCGTATGCGTGAGCCAAGGATTCATGCCTGATTCTACAAAGCCATTGGTACACCTGTGTGCCTGAGAATTGATGAGGGTTTTACAGGCTCGCTGTTCGAGCAGTCGCCTCCACCCTTCATCCAGATCGGTTTGCAGGAACCAGTCCTGCTTGAGGGACGCTTCCTACTCGTGTGAATCGACCGGAGCAAAAAAGAGATGATATCCAGGAAACGCCGATCAGAGGAAGTCGATCAGATGCCCGCTCGTCTTGTCCTGGACATAGTTGCGGTGTGGAGCCGCCTCGTGCCTTGCGCGCGGGGCCGGGGTATGGGATGCCTGAACTGCGGCATGGGTGCCGCCAAGGATCTGGGCGCTCTTGACTCCGGTCATAATGGCCATGACCCTGACCTTCCCTTCAAAGTCGTTGTTGACTCGTGCGCCCCAGATGACGTCGGCGTGGGGGTCGAGTTCATAGGTGAGAGAGCTTGCGATCTCTTCTGCGTCCTGGAGCGTGAGGTCACTGCCGCCGGTGATGTGGATGAGACTCCCTGTGGCGCCCCGGTAATCGATGTCGAGGAGCGGGTGGGAGAGACATTCGTGGACCACGCTCTCAGCCTTGTTCTGCTGCTTGCTCTCGCCGACGAGCATGCAGGCGACGCCGCCCTTGCTCATGATCGCCCGCACGTCGGCGTAGTCGATATTGATGAGAGAGGGCTGGGTGATCGTCTCTGAGATCCCCTTCACGGTCTCGGCGATGAGCTGGTCCATCACCGAGAAGGCCTGGCCCAGGGGCAGGTTGGGAACATAGTTGATGAGCCGGTTGTTGTCCAGGACAATGACCGAGTCGGCGCTGTTGGAGAGCTGCTGGAGCCCTTCCTCGGCACGCAGCAGTCTGGCCTTCTCGACCTGGAAGGGGTAACTGACCATCCCGACGACGATCGCACCCTGCTCTTTTGCGATCTGCGCGACGACCGGGGCCACCCCGGTGCCGGTGCCGCCGCCCATCCCTGCGGTAATAAAGCAGAGGTCTGCGGTTGCAAGAAGTTTTTCAAGGGTCGGGCGCGCCATCTCTGCCGCCCGCTTCCCGACGTCAGGGAACCCGCCTGCACCAAGTCCCTTGGTAAGGGACTTGCCGATAAGGACTCGCTTGTCTGCCTGGATCATGTCCAGGTGCTGCTTGTCGGTGTTGACGGCAATCGTCTCCGCCCCCTCGACCTCCAGGTGATAAAGCCGGTTGATCGTGTTGTTGCCCGCGCCGCCACAACCGACGATGACGATCCGCGGCTGACCGAGGAAATCGTCCTCGTCACCGATTATTCCTTCATTATAGATCTTCTGTTCCATCTCTGCATTTTTCAGTGCCTCGTTGATGATCGTCTGCATCAAAATCCTCCTAAACCTTCACTGACACCTGGTCGCTCTCCCGCACCGCCCGGTCACCACGCTTCTCGACAAGATCCCGTACGGCGTGTCGTACCGCCTCTGACACCGTAGGGAACTCACCATTATCGACAAGTCGCTGAAGCATTTCGACCTGCTGTTTTGGAAGTCTGATCGTGATCCGCTCCATCTTCCTCCTCGGGGGGGTATCTGACATGTGGCAGACAATTGTCTGCCCTTTGTCAGACGTTGAGATGCTATCTGTCTGATCGCTGCACCAGTTGATTGAGTTAACACAAGCATGGCATAAAAAGGTTTTGAATTGCTTTTTTTGCTGAGGAGTATTCTTATATTGCATGAAATGCCAAATTTGCGAGAATACATGTGGATATGACCTCACAGATACCCAAAAAGACAAAACACGGCGGGACGGTGCGGTGGCACAAAAAGCATTCAGGGATGGATCTCCTTGATTTCAGTGCGAGTATCAACCCTTTCCCCCCGGCCGTCCCTCTCACCCCGCCTGACGAAGATGCGATCACTTCCTATCCTGACGATCAGTATGAGGAGTTGAAAGAAGCGATCGCCCTCCATTTCGGGAGAACGCCAGAGGAGGTCACCGTGGGCAACGGCTCAGTCGAGGTGATCTACACCTTCTGTGCCGCCACTCTTGGTCCTGGCAGGCGCGCCGCCATCCTCCCCCCGACCTTCGGGGAGTACGAGATGGGGACACGCCTTGCCGGGGCAACGGTCACCGCCGATCCTGCCAGAGCTGCGGTCCGATTTCTCTGCAACCCCAACAACCCTGACGGTGCGCTCGCCAGCCGCGACGAGGTGCTCGCCCTCCTCGACGACCTCCCCTCTGGCCAACGGCTCTTTGTCGACGAGGCCTTCATCGAACTTGCCGACCCGGCCGAGAGCGTCTCTGACATATGCCACCCGGCCCTCTTTGTCTCCAGGTCGCTTACCAAGTCCTTTGCGATTCCTGGCCTGCGGTTCGGCTTTGGTCTTGGCGATCCCGACCTCGTCGCTGAACTCGAGGCACGCCGCCTCCCCTGGACCGTCAATGTTTGGGCAGAGGCCTTTGCCCTTCGCGCCCTCCGGCACTTCGACGACCTTGCCGAGTCCAGGCAGATGATCCGCGTGGAACGGGCATGGCTCACCCGCGCCCTCCAGGGGCTCGGGCTTGTCCCTCTCTCCTCGACTGCCAACTTCCTCCTGGTCCCGCTCCCATGCCTGGCTTCAGACCTGACCGCCGCTCTCCTGAACCACGGGGTCTTGGTGCGTGACTGCACTTCCTTCGGGCTTCCCCGCGCGATCAGGGTGGCGGTCAGGCGGCCGGACGAGAACAGGAGACTTGTGGAGGCCCTCGCCGCATGCTTGCCCTGATCCTGGCGGGAGGACAGGGGTCCAGGCTCAACATGGGAGAGAAACCGCTGGTGACCATCTGCGGGCGCCCGATGATCGAGTATGTCGTCGACGCTTTCACCCTGGCCGGGTGCGAGAGCGTGGTCGTCGCTTCCCCAAAGACCCCGTACACCAGGAACTGGTGCCGGGCCCATGGCATCCCCCTCTATTCGGCGGGCGCCCATGGTTATGTCGCAGACATCGTCGAG
Source organism: Methanofollis sp. W23 (assembly GCF_017875325.1). Taxonomy (NCBI): domain Archaea; kingdom Methanobacteriati; phylum Methanobacteriota; class Methanomicrobia; order Methanomicrobiales; family Methanomicrobiaceae; genus Methanofollis; species Methanofollis sp. W23. The sequence continues at coordinate 787,112 of NZ_JAGGMN010000001.1, forward strand.
GCCGTCACCGAACTTGGCGAGGAGGGACCGGTCATCACCTCGGTCTCAGACATCCCCTGCATCACCGCAGAGCATGTGACCAGGGTCCAGGAAGCCTATCTCGGGGCCTGCACCCCGGCCCTCTCCACCTGGGTCCCGGCGGCATGCTGCACCGGGTCGGCGCGCCGGACATCGTACCAGGAAGAGGTCGGAGGGGTCGGCGCATGCCCGGCAGGGGTGAACGTCCTCCTCGGTGCGCGGATCGCCGAGGCGCAGGAAGAGTACCGCCTCCTCATCGACGACCCGGGCCTCGGCCTCAACGTCAACACGCACGCCGATCTCACCGCTGCGGTCCATCGCCTCTGTCCAGAATCCCGTGAGACAAGCCACCGCTCAAATCTCTGATCCCTATTTTTCCAGGACCGTGCCTTAATGCTCTGAAGAGAGAGTTCTGTGCCGGACAGATTTTTAAGACTGGAGAATCGGCGGGGATCCTGTTTCCTCACCCTCCCTTGGCTATGAGATCGGAGTGAAAAGTCTGCAGTGAGGGGTGTCCGTTCTGATCGACATGCCTTCCCCTCTCTCGTCATGGGCCTGATTCTGCTTTGCGGTGCGACCCATAGGAAGATTGAGAATATTTTCAATTTTAGGGTTTGTAGAAATGATCTGGATGGTTCTCTCTGCGGGGTGTGTGCCGCCCCCCCTACCCCCGCGCGGAAGATAGGCGGCGGATGGCAATACCCTCTTCATGATCATTGATAGTGCCTTCCCGGCCCAATCTTCGTCCCGGGGTCCGGGGGCAGCGCCCCCGGCGCGGTCAAGGGGAGAGAAAGGCGGTTCTGTCGCGCTCATGTTGAGAATATTATCTTCTCCACGGGGCATTCGCCCCCACACTCCGACCCTCCGACGATGAAGATCAGCATGAGATTGCCTCGTTCCAACCGTTACCCTGAGAGGGTCTGGAGGTTTAATTGGAGCATATCCCAACAGTATCCTTGGCCTGATCGATCATCAGGATCGAGACCCCTCCAGGCCATTCTTCTGCCCCCCCACTTCAATCCTCATCCCGACGTCTGGGAGCAGCGTCCCTGGAGTGAGTGACAGAGAAAGGCGTACCGATCAGACGTGCCGTCCATAGAGAGAATGAAACAAGGCTCCTTGCTCTCTCCTGCCGGGGGAACCCCCAAGAGAGAGACCGGGCGGCAACAACTTCTTGAAGACACCGTGAGTCCATGCATGCAGAACCACGCCAGCATCACCCATCACGCCCTCTCACAGCAGGAAGAGCGAAGAGGGTCAGGACACTCCGACACTCCATAGCGAGTCCTCACCATTCCTGGCACCAGATCGTCTTTCTCTCTCGACCATCTGTGCGGCATCGGCTACCGATAAGAGCATCCACGAGTTTTGAGTGCGAATCCAGGATTTATCCCTCAGAAACCATATTAACCAGAACCGTTGAATTCTCTTTATGCAAGCGTCCCGGGAGATAGAACTGGAAGGACATATCATCGATTCAGGCGTCATGACGATGGTCATGGACCGGGTCATGGATATGGGCGGGGATTTCGAGACCCTCGTCTTCGATATCGGGAAGAAAAAGACCGACACCAGTTATGCACGCCTCCGGGTGAGTGCCAGTGAAGAGCACCAGCTTGACGCGATCCTCAGCGAACTCTTCAGACTCGGGGCCCACCTCCCGGTCTCCACCGACGCCGTGCTCATCCCGGCAGAGGGCGACCGGATCGTCCCCAAGGGGTTCTACTCGACGACCAACCACCCGACCTGGATCAAGTTGAAGGGCGAGTGGATACCGGTCGAAGACCTGGAGATGGACTGTCTCCTGGTCGTCGACCCCGAAGAGAAGCGGGCCTTCAGCGCCCCTCTCTCCAAACTCAAGAAGGGTGACTGCGTCGTCGTCGGCGAGGAGGGGGTCAAGGTCGAGTTCCCCCACCGGCCGCGTGAAGGGAGCACCTTTGAGTTCATGCACGGCACAGTCTCCTCTGAGCGTCCCTCTGAGACGCTCATCGAGAAGATCGCCCGCGAGATCTCAACTATCAAGGCCGCAAACGGCAAGATCGTCCTGGTCGGCGGCCCTGCGATCATCCACTCTGGCGGCGGCCCCGCACTCTCCGGGATCATCCGCAATGGCTACATCGACGCCCTCTTCGCCGGCAACGCCCTGGCCACCCACGACATTGAGTCCAACCTCTTTGGGACCTCCCTTGGGATGGACATCAAGACGGCGAAACTCGTCACCGGCGGGCACAAACACCACATCTACGCCATCTCAGAGATCATGCGCGCCGGGTCGATCAAGGACGCCGTCGAGCAGGGTGTCGTCACCGGCGGTGTGATGTACGAGTGTGTCAGGCACGACGTCCCCTTCGTCCTCGCAGGATCGATCAGGGACGACGGTCCCCTCCCTGACGTCATCACCGACGTGATGGAGGCCCAGGACCGGATGCGCGAGCACCTCCGCGGGGCAGATATGGTGCTCATGGTCGCCACCCTCCTCCACTCGGTGGCGGTCGGCAACTGTCTCCCCTCGCAGGTGAAGACGATCTGCGTGGACATCAACCCGGCCTCGGTGACAAAACTGATGGACCGCGGCACCTCGCAGGCGATCGGTGTCGTCTCAGATGCAGGTACTTTCTTCCCGATGCTTGCCAGAAAACTGGACGAAATTTCAGAAAAAGTCAGCGAGTAAGGGGCATGCACCATGGGCGCTCGTGCGCCATAACATACTCCCACTCTTTTTTGCACTCGCACTCCACCTCGTCGAGGAGGGCGCGGGCCAGTTCCACGTCGCCGGTGAGGGCGAAGTCGTTGATCCCCTGGACAAGTTCACGGTCACATTTCCCGCAGTTGTGCGGCCCGCGTGTCGCCCCCCCGCCGACAGGATCGCAGAAGACCGGGACATCGCCGGAGATCCCCGCGAGCACCTCGAGGATGGACCAGAGGTACGGCGGGCGGTAGGTACGCTCCTTCCAGGCCCTCTCCAGTTCGGTGCCGCGCTGGACCGTGCAGGCGTTCATCGAGATCATCCCGCAGTATGGGGTCACCTCCTGGATCGAACGCTTCATGTCCTCGACTGCCTCCCGCTCCGTGAGATACATCGGTTTGAGGAGGAGGTAGGCCTTCACCCCGGCACCTGCCGCCTCGGCGCGCTTTGAGGCGGCGACGTAATCGGCGAAGGTGAACCCTTTCCTGATCGACTTCTCCCTGATCGCGTCGTTGGTCGTCTCCAGTCCGACAGCGATATGCAGGGGAGTCTCATAGGCCCCGGTGTCGAGGGCGGCGACCATCGCTTCGGTGCCTTCCTCGTCGACATACTCTGGCCTGGTCTCGACGACGACGACTTTCCCGGCAAAGGCGCGGCAGACGTCTTCCCTGAAGGCAGGAGGCACCTCGACCGGGTCGAGAAAACTCCCTGAGGTGAAGATCTTGATCATCTGCACGTCTGCAAGATTGAAGTGCTCCTCGACCCAGGCGAGTTGTCCGCGCATCTGCGCGAGGATCTCCTCCTCGGGTGCCCCAAAGTAGCCTTCGAACCGGTATCCGCACATCAGACACCGACGGTACGAGCAACCGCCGCTCTTGAAGATGACGGTCAGCGAATCGAGAACCGAGCCCTCATATCGGTCCTTTCCCTTCCATGCCGCCAGGGGTTTGATCGACTCCATAGATACCATTAACACCTCATTCGTTGATCTTTTACCTATGAAAAGGGTTGTTCTCCCCCTTATCTGTCTGCTCTGTCTTTTCTTTCTGGCAGGGCCGGCATCAGCAGCGTTCGTAAAGATAGATGCCCCTGACACAGTCAATGCAGGTCAACCCCTCGAGGTCACCGGCACGACCACGTCTTTGAAGCCTGGCTATACCTTTGACGTCATCCTCTATGACCTCACCTATGGGACCAAGTCGGTGACCGACACAAAGCAGGTGATCGTCCAGGACGACGGGAACTTCACAATTGAGTTCAGTACCGACGGTCTGCGGAGCGGATCTCACTCGGTCGAGGTCTCGACGAAGGGCGAGGACGTCTTTGGCGGGAGTTCAAAGAAGATCAAGATCTTCACCGTGGTGAACCGCGTCGACGACCTCACCATTACCTCACCCTCCGCCCAGGAGTACGACGGCACCCTCCATGTCGCTGGTGAGATCAAGGACTACACCGACGGCGGGGTCCGCCTGACGGTCACGGGTTCAGGCAAGACGACGGTCTATGGCCCCACCTGGATCACCACTACCACGCAGGGTGCCTTCTCTGAGAAGGTTCCGATCACCGCCGGCGGGCGCTACGTGGTCGAGGTCATGGACAACTCGAGTTACATCTGGAAGACCGGCTTCACGGTGACCGGCGGGATTGTCACCGACGTCCCTACGCCGGTCCCCTCTGAGGACCAGCCCGCAGACTCGATCTACTCTGCCTCAGCCCCTGCCTCCCACGAGAACCCGGCCTACTTTGCCGTCGAGACCAAAGGGGGGGAGGTGACCATCGCCACTTCTTCAGGGATCGACTGGGTGATGGAGTACATCGACACAGATGGCACAAAGACCCTTGTCAACGAACGGGGCGCCTCGGCCCCTGAGTCGGTCACCTTCGAGGCCGACGCCGGCACCGTCTATGTGAAGGTCTCCCCGCAGCTCTACACCGACAAGAGCACGGTGACGGTCACCGGCGAGAATGTCCGCTCGGTCGCGGCCGACCTTACCGTCGCCGAGAAGTTCGGCGACGCTGTCCCAGAACCGACGACCCAGAGCCCACTCCCGCTCTGGCCGGTCTTTGCGGCGCTGGGTGCCGCCCTCCTTATCAGGCGGGTGTGAGCGCCCTCAGGCGCATATCCTTTTTATGCGCGGCCCGCCAATATGATATGGCAAGCCGGGATAGTCTAGTCCGGTAAGGCGACGGCCTTGAAAGCCGTTGGTGTCCGCACCTCGGGAGTTCAAATCTCCCTCCCGGCGCTGTTTGTTCTTTTGATCTTTCGGTTGTGTAGAATTTTGTCCTTGAATGTGAATTGCAGGGAATTCGTCGCCCGGAGGTCTTCGTGGATCATGTTCTCTGCCTTCTCCCCCCTTGGCACGATCCCGGGAATTGGCTTTGTAGAATTCGTCATGAACCCAGAGGCTCAGGCATACATACCTGGAACCTATCCAAGAACTCTCTCGTGGTGAACACCCCCTCGAACTAGTAGAGTGCTTCCTTTCTAAAATTCAAAACGCTCTCCTCCGCCGTGGATTGTGGGGGGCGGGCCGCCCGGTGAGGGGAGGGGGGAAGGCGATGGATGCATGCATGGGTGCGCGATGAAAATACAGGGCTCTCTTCATTGCCACCCATCGGTGCCCACAGGTGAGGAGGAGGGCGGGAGAGTGTTGGGATGACCTCATGGCGAAAATTATCATGAGTCTCCGGGTTTTTCTGGGCCAATGCCCCGCCTTCAAAACAGGAAACTCCAGGGAACCACCGCCTCATTGCCGCCCCCTTTCCCCCACCACATGATAGGGCGAAGACTGCATAATCCTCTCCAGAAGCACCGGATCTACTTTCCTTGCTTGATCTTCATTCTGGAGGCCTGAAGGTGGAACGCCCGGCGAGAAGAGAGAGGGGAAGGTGTGATGAAGAGAGATTGGGCACCACTCCTCACACTCTCCCGGGCTCACACGAATTTTCATCGCCTGTGCTTGAACTGCAGGTTGATGCCCGATTCTACAGGGTTCATAGGTCAGATGTATAGCAGGAGTCCTAGAGACCGGAACCCAACCTTCAACACCCCCCTCTCCCCACTATGAAGAAGCACGTATGCACGCCGTCGATGCACTCCTGAAAAAATACTGGGGCTATACCTCGTTTTTACCTCACCAGCAGGAGATCATACGATCGGTCCTCGAAGGTCGGGACACCGTGGCGATCATGGCGACCGGCGGGGGAAAGTCGCTCTGCTACCAGTTGCCTGCCCTATACCTCGGTGGCCTCACCCTCGTCATCTCCCCGCTCATCTCGCTCATGAAAGACCAGGTCGACGACCTGAACCTGAGGGGGATCGCCGCAGCCGCCTACACAAGTGCACTCTCTTATCAGGAGAGGGCGGAGATCAGGAGACAGTTGAGTGACAACGCCCTCAGGATACTCTTTCTCTCCCCGGAAAAATCGATGCAGCCCGATTTCCTGCGGGTGCTCAGTCGTCTCCAGGTCCGTCTCATCGCGGTTGACGAGGCGCACTGCATCTCTGAATGGGGCCACGACTTCAGGCCAGAATACCGGCACCTCTCCAGACTGAAGAGACGTTTCCCCCATGTCCCCCTCATCGCCCTGACCGCCACTGCCACCCCTGAGGTGAGAGCGGACATCTCCAGGCAACTTGGTCTTTCAAATCCTTGCGAGTTCGTTGGAAGTTTCAACCGCACCAACCTCAGGTATTGCGTGGTCCCAAAAACGAAGTCGGTGCCCCTCCTCCTCACTATTCTCAGTCAGCACAGGAACGAGCCAGGGATCGTCTACTGTTTCAGCAAGAAGAAGACAGAAGACCTCTCCAGGGAACTCCGGAAATATGGGTATCAGGCGCTCGCCTACCATGCCGGCCTCTCGAAAAAAGTGAGGGAGAAGGTCCAGGAAAAGTTTGTCCACGACCGTGTGCCGATCATCTGTGCCACCGTCGCCTTCGGTATGGGCATCGACAAACCTGATGTCCGTTATGTCGTCCATTACGACCTTCCAAAGACCATTGAGTCATATTACCAGGAGACCGGCCGCGCCGGGCGGGATGGGAAGGCCAGCGAGTGCGTCCTCTTCTACAGTCCCGAGGAAGTCGACATGCTCCGCTCCGTAATCGACCACGACGCCTCAGGCGCGGCGCACCGGCGCGGCGCCCTCACAAAACTGGACAAGATGGTCGGGTACTGCGAGACGACCGGGTGCAGACGGAAATATCTCCTGGAATATTTTGGTGAGGAATATGTCGTGGAGAACTGCAGCCTCTGCGACAACTGCCTCAATCCCTCCCCTGAAGATCGGGAACTGTTCCTCAGGTTGAAGGCGCTGCGCAAGGAGATGGCGGTTCATGCTGGCATACCGGCCTCGAACATCTTCACTGATAAGAGCCTAAAAGAGATGGCCCGCACTCGCCCACGCGACCCTGAGAGTTTGGGACAGATCTATGGGGTCGGGCCGACCAAACTGGGGAGATTCGGTCCTGCCTTCCTCGCCGCCATCCGGGAATTTCTGCAGGAAAAGGGTTCTTGACCCGCTCAACTCATATACTATATTCACCCGTGCATCCACCATGCCGCCACGTATTCTCATCGCCTATGCGACAAAACACGAGACCACGCGCGAGATCGCTGAGTTCATCGCCGGTACCCTTGAAGAAGAGGGCGTCGAGACCGAGGCAAGGCCCGTCGATGCGGTCGAGAGCCTTGCCGGTTTTGACATGGTCGTCATTGGGTCTCCCATCTATATGGGAAAGATCCTGAAAGAGGCAAAGACATTTGTAGCCCGTTTCGCCGACGACCTGCAAAAGAGGCAGGTCGAGGCCTTCGCCGTCGGGATGAGTTGCAAGGATCTGACCGAGGAGAACCGTCGGAAGGTGCAGGAGGCGATGGCGCCCATCACCGACCGCGTCCAGGTCAGGGGCGAGTTGGGCATGTTTGCCGGGAGGATGAACCCATCTTTCGTCCCGGTGCTCGGCCGTTTCATGAAATATGACGAGGCGAAGACCGAGGACGCCAGGGACTGGGAGGCGGTCCGTGGATGGGCCAGGGTGCTGGCCGAACGGTGTGCCGTGGCAGCAGTCTGAGGGGGCAGAGGGAGAAGGCCGCCGCCTGGATGAGGGTTGGGGTGGGGAGGCGAGATCAATGTCCATGAAGAGAGTGGTGCCTTCCCACCGTTATCCTGACGTGGGGGCTCGGGGGGTGGCCAAACCCCCCGCTAAGATAGGTATCCAGGGGAATTACTATGAAAATGATCCCGAAGGTCATCTCTCCGAGGTCCCATGGTGGTTTGAATTCGTCAAACATCTTCAGGGCTAATACCCTGATTGCAGATACGCCTCCTGAATGATCGAGCCTCTGCCTTCCCGGCCCTCTTTTCATTCTGGGGTCAGGGGGGCATGCGCCCCTGACGTGTATGAGAGGAGGGTGCGTCGCTCAGAGGTGCGGCCTCCTGGATCCCCCGCACGACGAGGAGAGTCGGGGGCGGCCATCCAGTGGTCCCTCTCGGTGTCTGGCCAGAAAGGAGGTACACAGGCCAGTGCACGACCCGGAGACCCACGATCATGTTCATTTCGTATGCGTGAACCCTGGGTTCATGCCGAATTCTACAGAGCCGAAAAAAAAGAAAAAAGGGCATTGTGGAACCACTCCTCTATTTTTGACACGAGCATGATTCTCCCGCCTTCCCCCATCTTCGTTCCGGGGCCACGATGAGGACAGGAAGGCTGAATCGACGACCATGACGAGTGTGGTGCCGTCCTCGACCAATCATGTTGCGGGGGATCGGGGGGTGCAACCCCCCGCCAAAGAAAACGGTCCAGAAGATTTACCATAAAAATATCCTGAATATCGGTTTTGTAGAAACCCTCACTTCCTCTCGGTGCAAGGGTGACTCAATCGTCTTCTTACATCTTCGCGCCGGTGGCGCTGCCCCCGGGCCCCCTGGACCACGATGGAGCCGGGAAGGTACAAAAAATGACCATGAAGAGGGGATTGGCGTTCACGACCTATCCTCGCGCGGGGGGTTCGGGGGGCGGCACGCTCCCCATCGAAAAGAACCATCAAGAGGGTTTCTACAGAGCCTGAATATCATCTCTCTGGGTTTTCATACGGGTTTGAATCCCCCCGCTCCTTCTTGACCGATACGCAGATTGTGGATACCTCTGAATGATCGGGCCTCTGCCTTCCCGCCCCTATCGTCATCCCTGGCGTCCGGGGGGGGCAACCCGGCGAGAAGATAGGGGAGGGCAGTTGAATCGCGCACGTACCCAGAAAAGGTAAGGGTTTTTACAGGGCCAAAAAAGAAAAGAAAAGATTTCAGAGAAGAGCCGCTCAGGCAGTAGTTTTCTGGGTGGCCTCTGCCTTCAGTTTCGCCTCAAGCCGGTCGAGGTGTTTTCTGATCTCCTCGATCTCCTGGAGGAGCGTCGTGCTCTCCTGCGGGCCGTCGTCGTCCCCGGTGATCCCGATGCCCCGCCACTGGGTGAGGACATCGTCGAGAGTGGGACCGACATAGGTCTCGCCGCCGTGCGCCTCGACCAGTCCGATCTCCATCACCTCGCCGGTCTGGGAGACGACCGGGATGATCCAGACTTCTTGGTCGTCGATGACATACATGATCGGTTGCACGACCTCAAGCCCGGTGGCCATCGCGACCTTCTGGTGCTGCTGGACATTAGCCGCCGCACCGTAGTCGTTGTAGTAGCCTGGGGCGTTGTAGAAGGTGAACTTCCCGTTCTGGACATCGCCGAGCACATACCCGACCATTGAGGAGTCCTTGCCAGGGGTGGTGATCGCGCTGAACCAGTACTGGTTCCCGTCGGTGCCCTGGACAAGATAGACGTCAGGTTCACCTGCCGAGAGGATCGCCCCGGCCTCCCCGTGCTCGATGTAGACGCTGCCGGTCGGGTACTTCAGGTCGCGCTGTCCCCACCAGGAGTTGATCCACCCGTCCGAATAGGTGCCCCACCAGCCCAGGTAGGTCTCGGTGAGGGACTCGTCGAAGACCCGCTGGATCCAGGCCGGCTGTTTCCCGATCTCGTAAAACTCGTTTGTGCCGGTGACTGGGTCGGTGACGGCCAGGCCCTGCGGGGTCTCGCCGATGAGCCCGTACAGCCCTGGCTGCGAGAGGAGAGCGACCCACTTCGGGTCGCCCTGCTCGTCGAGCTGGAAGACCGGGTCATGGATGATGTAGGTAGGGTAGTCCTCCCAGATATGTCTGACCAGGTTATTTTCCAGGATGGCATGGGGGGTGTAGCACATCGGGACCCCGGTGACCAACCTTGGCTCGGCCTTTGGTTCCTCGGCCGAGACAGCGATGTAGCCGTTGGTCCCCTCGCCGGCATAGATGAGGGCCTTGTCGACGGAGTTGTAGTCCAGCGGGACCAGCCAGGTCAGTTCTCCGTCGATGAACTGGATGTAGGGCTTGAAGACCCCGACTTTATATCCCAGGTTTCCGACGACCTTGTCGGCCCGCCAGAGGGCGGTCCTGGTCGAGGCCAGGCTGATGTGGTCGGTGTCGATGAGGTCGGTGGTGTCGTCGGTCGTCTCGACCTGCGGGATCTCGGCAAGGCTCTTGGCCCCGATGATGTATGCCCCTGAGGTGACGAACGGGACCACAACAAGGGCCACCATCAGAGCGACCCCGGCGACGACCCCCATCTTCTCGTTATGGTGGACGAATGAAGACGCAAACCCGCTCATCGCGAGAGAGAGCCCGAGGTACACCATGATCTCAAGGGGGATCAGTGCGGGCGTCGTGATATAGAGGAGGGCCCCTGAGACCACGGCACCGAGAGCAATGAATCCTGGATGGTTGAGGGTCAGTGTCCTGTCTTCTATGCGGACAGCCCAGAGGGCCGTCATGATGAGCCAGAAGAGGATGAGTAGTATACTCATGGTTGTTATCTGCTCTGTATTGGTGTTAAGGATACTTTACATTGTGGGTGAGCTGACGAAAGGATAAGCGTGCAAAAAAATAGAGACTGGAGATCGATACCTTCTACCGTTATTATATTTCAGCGATCATCCTCGAAACGGCCCGGGATACGACTCTATGGTTTTCTACTGCTTCTCCAATCGATATCACTCACCATGCGCATCTATGTGCATCAGATTATTTGAAAAATTTATATAATATCATGATGTTCATCATGCGAGGGATCTCTGATGAGAGCAGTGCCCATAATCTATGTATTGATGCTTATCGTCGCCTGTTGCATTGCAGGATGTACATCTCCCGGTACAGACAAGGAAAAAGATCAGGAGCCGGTTCCCGGCGGTGCAACCGGCAGCGGTGACGCCGGTCCGGGTGCGGATCTCTCTGCTGGCGAGGAAAAGAGGCCGGAGGCGGGAAGTGTCACGGCAGTCGGGTATGAAGAGTTGATCTCCTATCTGCCTGCCGCACCGTCGGGCTGGGCTGCGGAAGAACCCTTCGGCATCGCCAACCAGATCGATGACGGGACGTGGAGCATGGCCTCCATCAGTTATCTGAACGAAGCAGACGAGGGGACGACCGCGGAACTCGTCATCTACGACTCTGCCTATTATGCTGTCGGAGGATGGGAGTTGTGGGAGAGCAGATTCTCATACGAGACCACTGACGGTTATCTCAAGTCTGGCAAGGTCCAGGGTTATCCGTCATGGGAATCCTATGAGAAAGATTCACAGATCTATGCACAATGGATCGGGATCGACGACCGATTCATGGTCTACGTCTCGGTGGATGCGGGGTCGAAGGAAGACCTGGACACCTTTGTGAACACTGTCGACTGCAGGGGGATCGCAGCTCTGGGATAACTGGTCCCCCTCATTTTTCCCGCAGGTCTGGACAGAAAAAAATCCTACACAACAAAATAAGAGGTTTTGTAGAACCCCTCTCTTATTCTTGGTGTGAACGGAACTTTTACCTCCTTTCCTACACTTTCTTCCCGTGGGGAGCGCGGGGTGCACCCCCCGCCACCAAGAGGAGTTGAGAGGGTTTACCATGAACATGATCCTGAAAGTCGCCTCTCTGGGTTTCCACAATGGTTTGAATCCCCCACACCCCCTCTGGACCGATACGCAGATTGCGGATACATCTCCTGAATGAACATGCCTTTGCCTTCCCGCCCCCATCGTCATCCCTGGGGTCAGGGCGGCACTCGCCCCCAGCAGGAGGCTATGGGAAGGCATGATGATCAGAACAGCCGCCTGATCGTAGAGGTTTCACCGCCGTCTCGCCCTGGGGGGTGCACCCCCCTGACCCCCCCACGACGGGGAGAGGCAGGGGCGACGAGGGAACACGATCTTCACCTGCACTTCAGTCTTGAAAAAGAGAGACCACGTGACAAAAAATTTTCATCCCGTATGCGTGAACCGGGGGTTCATGCCAGATTTTACAGAGCAAAAAAAAAAAATAAAATATCCCTTCAGGAATCGCTCTTCTGCATCTCTCTGTCAGTCTCTTCAAAGACCGCCACAAGTTCAGGCTCAGGTGCAGGCGTCATCTTGCTGACGACATAGATCGCAAGCATCGAGAGAATGAACCCTGGCACGATCTCGTACAGCCCGAAGAACCCGAACCATTTCCAGACCAGGACCGTCAGCCCGCCGACGACGATCCCGGCGAGGGCCCCCTGCCGCGTCGTCCGCTTCCAGAAGAGCCCCATCAGGATCACCGGCCCGAAGGTCGCACCGAATCCGGCCCAGGCGTAGGAGACGATCTGGAAGACGCTGCTCTCTGGGTCGAGCCCGAGGAAGATCGCCAGCACTGCAACGAAAAGAACCGAGAGACGGCTCACCCAGATCAGTTCCTTCTCACTCGCCTCATGCCTGAAGAATGATTTGTAGAGGTCCTGTGAGACCGCCGAGGCGCTGACCAGGAGCTGGGAAGAGGCCGTGCTCATGATCGCCGCAAGGATCCCGCAGAGCACGATCCCTGCAAGGAACGAGAAGAAGACCTCGCTTGTCATCACCATAAAGACCGTCTCGGCGTCCGGACCGACCAGAGGCTGGTTCAGGAAGACACGGCCGACAAGACCGATCGCGACCGCCGCAAGAAGAGAGATCGTAACCCAGATCATGGCGACCGATCTCGCCTCTCTGATCTCCTCGGGTTTTCTGATCGCCATGAACCTGACCAGGATATGGGGCTGGCCGAAATACCCGAGCGCCCATGCAAGACTGGAGACGATCGCGATGGCAGTGAGGGGTAGACCGGTCTCTGCGTCCATGAAGGGGTCGAGGAGCGCAGGGTCGATCTGTTCGATCCCGGCGACGGTGGCCTCAGGGCCGCCAAGGGCGAGGATGGCCATGATCGGGACCATCAGGAGTGCAAAGAACATCAGTGTCCCCTGGATGAAGTCGGTGAGACAGACTGCCTTGAACCCCCCGGTGAAAGTGTAGGCGACGACGATCAACGACCCGACCAGCAGCGCGGTGGTGTAGTCGAGCCCGAAGACCGTGTTGAAGAGTTTTCCGCCGGCGACAAACTGCGCCGAGGTGTATATCAGGAAGAAGATCAGGATAAAGACGGCGGCAATCGCGCTGATGATGCCGGATTGATCATTGAACCTGTTCCTGAAGAAGTCGGGAAGGGTTAGCGAGTCGTTGGCCTTCTGGGTATAGATACGCAGGCGTTTTGCGACAAATTTCCAGTTCAGGAAGGTCCCGATGATGAGCCCGAGCGCCACCCAGATGGCACTCATGCCAGAGAGATAGGCAAGTCCTGGCAGGCCGATGAGCAACCACCCACTCATATCTGAGGCTTCAGCACTGAGTGCTGCAACATAACGGTTCAGACCTCTGTTCCCGAGGATATAGTCGCTGACAGTGTGCGTCTTGTTGTAATACAAGAGCCCGATGAGGACCATTGCGCCTAGATAGACGATAAATGCGGCCAATATTGCGGTGCCGTTGCTGAACATGCTCTCTCCTGTAATGATGCACCCTGTCCGCCATTCATTCATTTTTTAAAAAAGAAGGCAGAGATACATCGATTCTTAGAAAGGTTCACAGGAACACTATTTATAGGGTTCGGACTTGACTTCTGGAAGAGAGTTGGTGCGGAGGCACAGAAGGGGTCAGATGTTCAGAATAGTTCCCATAATAAATTATTATTGATAATAAGGCCCTATATCTCTAAGAAATTGACTGCATAGAAATATCTACCTATTTTTTATGCACATGTGGCTTCCATGCCTTTTTTCTTCGATCGCACCTGGAGCGCTGCCCCTGACCTCCGGGATGAAGGGGGAGGCAGGAAGGTAGGACCGATGTTTTTTGAGGGAATTGCCCTGTTCACTCCTTCTCTTCGCGCGGGCCACCACGTCCTGTCTTCATGGTCTTCTTTCTGCTTTCCCGTCCCTCTTACCCTCCCTGGCGTCCGGGGGGAGGGCAACCCGGCGCGGTGGGAGGGGGGACGGTGAAGGATGCATGGGTGCGCAATGAAGAGGCGGAGATCTTGTCCTGGGTTTTGCCCGGCACTCATCTCTCACCGCAGTCTCACGACTTCTCCAAGGGACGCCACCGAGTCGATGACTGCATCTGGGACTACCCGCGCCTGATTCACGAATTTTTCGTCGTATTTCCCGGTTCTGACCAGGACCGCCCGCATCCCGGCGCCCTTTGAACCGCCGATGTCGGTCATGATATCGTCCCCGACCATGACGGCATCTCCTGGGGCCACGCCCATATCGTCAAGGGCCCGCGCGAAGAAGGCCGGTGAAGGCTTTCCGACAAGATGGGCCCTGGCCCCGCTGGCGTACTCAAGGGCCGTCACATAGGGCCCGGCGGAGAGCATCAGGTCCTCTGCGCCCCGCCAATAGCGGTCTTTTTCAAGGGCGATGAGGTCGGCGCCCTGGAGGAGAAGCCTGAAGGCGCGGTTCATCGACTCGTAGGTGAATTCGTCCCCGGCGTCCCCGACGACGACAAACCTGGTGCCCTCTTCCCCGGCACCGAGCGGTATGCCGGCCGCCGAGAAGTCGGTGTGCAGATCCCCGGTGGTGAGCAGGTAGCACGGCCCGCCCCCGCGCCGCCTGATCTCTCGCACCGCCGCCACCGACGGGGTGAAGATCGAGGACGCGGGGATGTCATATCCAAGTCCTTCCAGCTTCGCCGCCAGCGCGGCACGAGAACTGCGGGTGGTGTTGGAGACGCACCGAAACAGAACCCCGGCCGCCTGCAATGCCTTCACCACCGCTGTCCCGCCAGGCACGGGCACGCCGCCGACATGGAGCACGCCTTCGATATCGAAAAGTACTGCCTCTGTGTTGATCATCGCCCGTCCGTCGGTGGAGACGATTAAAAAAACCATCTCATATGCTCATGTGAGGAGTGGCCTCTTGGACGAAGATTGGGCCTGGAAGGCCCAGTCAATGAAATATGAAGAGAGAAGTACCTTCCCCTCTGTAGAGATCGTCATCAGGGGACTCCTGATAGAACTGATATTTGCTATGGGGCCATCCCGGCCCTCTCGCGCGCCCCCCCCTCCTCCCAGAAGATACGGAAGATGGTGAGAGGGGAGATCCTCACCCCTTCGTTGTGCACCCATGCATCCATCACTTCTCCGGACCCCCGGAACAAGAAGACCATGAGGACAGAATGCGGTCCCTTGCGGGTCTTTGTGGCACACTTCCCGCCAGAGAGATCCTACAGAGGGCTCTGTAGAAATCCTCTGGACTGTTATCTTTGGCGGGTGCGTGCCGCCGCCGCCCCCTGGTCCCTCCGAGTGAAGATAAACGGTGGACGGCATTACGCTCTTCATGGCGATTGAGTGTGCCTTCCCGGCCCTATCTTCATCCCCGGGGGTCCGGGGACAGCGCCCCAGGCGCGGGGATGTGGGAAGGCGGTTGAATCATACTCAAATCAAAAAAGTGGTGATTTCTACAGGGCCGGATATTCAAACTTTAGGGAGGGAATGATAGTATGTTCGAGGTGATCTGCAATATTCGATAGGAACCCTGGCATGTATAGGAGAGGAAGACAGGATAGCCAGAAGCGCGACCCCTCTCGTAGAATCTTCACTACCGTCCTGCACCGAGGGGTTGCCCCTCCCAGATCCCCTGTAGAGAGATACATGAAAGGTGGCGAATGGACAGGATTCTTTCCAGACCATGGGGCGCAGTTCTGAGTTATTTTCATACTGCGGCCATCCCAACACTCTCCAGCCTTACCCTCACAGAAGATAACGATGGACGACAGTTCAGAATTCTTACCGCCTCGTAGCACTAAGAAGCATTTATGGCCCCCTCACATCTTTGCGCCGGGGGCGACACCCTTCCCAGAGGATATCCGCGTTCGAAATGCCTTGAAAGGAGCGTTTCGGTTCGAAGGAGCGTTCAAACCTCAGAGCGTTCTGGGATCTGCTTGCTATATACTTGAGGGGTGTATCCTCTCCCTGGATTGGGGAAGGACAGGAGGATAATATCGTTCATCTTTCGATTCCGAGATGTTTATATGGATCATTCTATCAATTGCATGATGGAATGGATATAAAATCTGATTCAATTGCACTCTTCATCGATTTTGACAATATTGAGATCGGCATCAGGAGAGAATATAACCGGAATTTTTCGATCGGGCCCATCATCAAAGAACTCTCTGAGATGGGCACGGTGGTGGTCAGGCGGGCCTATGGTGATTGGGTGTCCTATCAGTCCTACCGTGAAGGACTTATCGAACACGGGATCGAACTGATCGAACGGACTTCCATCACTAACAGCGGGAAGAACGGGGCGGACATCAAGATCGCCATCGACGCCGTCGACCTGGCGCTGAAGAACGACTTCATCAATATCTTCGTGATCGTATCTGGAGACAGCGACTTCCTCCCGCTCATCCAGAAGTTGAGAGAATATGGGAAGTATGTGACGGTGATCAGCGGCGATGGGTTCACCAGTCCGTATATCATGAAAAATTGCGACAAGTTCATCTCCTACGAAACGATCGCCGGGATCGAGAAACCTCATGAAGAGAAGAAGAAGTTGAAGGATGCGATCGAACTGCTTGAGAAGGTCATCCTCTCCAGGGTCGACGAGGGAAAGGGGTTGCACCTGGCTGCGATCAAAAACCAGATGCTCAGGCTTGACCCTTCTTTCAACGAGAAGTCCTATGGGTTTTCCAATTTTGGAAAATTTATCAGGTACATCGGCGACGAATGCCTGCTCCCGATCAAGATCCATACGAGGGACAGCGGTGACTGGTTCCTTGACTACTTCTCTGATCACGACGAGATGATCACCTCAGAGGAATACCAGCAGCGGGAACCACATCTCAGGGAGTGGGGGATCATCTTTGGGACTATTGAACGGTGTTTCCGCGAGGGAGAGGGGAAGTATACGCAAGGGTGGTACCAGTACCTGATCGCCTACTTAACGCAGCAGAGGCGGGAGGGAAAGATCGGTCTGGACCAGAGCAGTCTCAAGGCGGCCCTGCTCCGTCTCCTCGAGTCTGATATATTGATCAGGAAAAATCCCGAGAAGAGTCTTGAAAAATCGGTGTTCATGTTGCCTGACGACTATGAGGAGAGGAAGGCCAGGTTCATGGACGACCGGTTCCGCGACCTGTGAACGCCCTGGTGGGGGGGCCTTCTGATCCTGTGACTGAATAGGCAAGGGACGGCAGCACTCTCTGAAACAATTTTGTACTTGAGATCATCCCAGAACTCTCCTGCTCTTCCTCGTCACCGATGAAGAGCGATGGATGAGAATAAAGAGATCCCTGCGTTTTCATCGCGCAACTCTGCATTCGCCGCCTGTCCCCATGCTCGCGCTGGGAGCACTGTCCCCGGACCCCGATGATGGCGATTGGGGCGAGAAGGCAGAGCGATGATCGTGAAGACGGGACGCAGTCCTCTCCCAATCTTCATCTGCGGGAGGTCCGTAGGGTGACAGACACGCCCCCCGGACCCCCCACGACGAGGATAGGGGTGGGGCGGCAATGAGGCGGCGGTCTCACAGATTGTCCTGTTCTGAATAGGGAGCACAGGTCCACACACTATAGAAACCCACAATCATGTTCAATCGCGTATGCGTGAACCAGGGGTTCATGCCAGATTCTACAGAGCAAAAAAAAGGAGAGTGCTTCTCACTGGTCAACTGGCACTGCAAGGGTGAGGCAGGTTCCGCCGATAAGACGGACGTTCCCGATGCTCTTGCCCTTCATCCGCTCGACAACCGTCTTTGCCGACTCTTCTGGTACTTCGACAAAGGTATCGGTGCCTTCGATCCTGATCGCCCCGATGGACCGCCCCGAGATCCCGGTCTCGCCGGCCAGGGCACCCACGATATCTTTGGGCCTTATGTTGCGGTCTTTGCCGGCGTTGAGGTGGAGACGGACCATCCCGGCCTCGACCTCACTCCTGTCCTCTGGTGCCGCGGATGAGGACGATGCCGAGGATGACCGCCGCGTCTTGCGACTGAGCATCATCTTCAGGACGGCCGCCGCCACGTCCCTGGCAGAGAGATCGTCCTCGCCGATCACCTGGTCGACGATCCCGGCGTAACGGTCGAGGTCCCCTTCCTCGATCGTCTCCTTGATCTCCTCGGCCAGATGACGCATCCTGCTCTCTTCGACATCCCGTTCACTCGGGACCGGGATCGTGTGGATCCTGGCCCGGCACCGGCGCTGGATCGCCTTCAGGCGGTAGCCGTCCCGCGGCCCCATGAAGGTGATCGCCCGGCCGCCGCGCCCGGCCCTGGCCGTCCGGCCGATCCGGTGGACATAATACTCGAGGTCCTGGGGCAGGTCGTAGTTGATGACCAGTTCCACGTCCTCGACATCGATCCCCCTGGCCGCGACGTCGGTGGCGATGAGCACGTCGATGGCGTCGTTCCTGAACCTGCCCATCACGCGGTCGCGCTGCATCTGCTTCATGCCGCCATGGAGTGCCTCGGCCCTGACCCCGAGGGTGTGGAGTTGTGCCGTGAGGTCGTCCACGCCCTGTTTGGTGTTGCAAAAGACGATCGTAAGCTCAGGGTTGTAGATCTGGAGGAGCCTGGAGAGCACTTCCGGCTTCTCCTTTCTCCTGACCTTCACCGACAACTGCTCCACCTGCGGGACGGTCATCTCTTTCTGCTGCACCCGCACGAATGCCGGGTCCTGCTGGAAACGGCGCGAGATGTCCCGGATCGGCTTGGGCATCGTTGCGGAGAAGAGGACGGTCTGGCGGTCGTCAGGGGTCTCGGAGAGGATCCGCTCGATGTCTTCCCTGAAACCCATGTCCAGCATCTGGTCGGCCTCGTCGAGGACGACAGTCTGCACGGTGTCAAGCATGAGGGTGCCGCGTTCCAGGTGGTCGATCACCCGTCCGGGTGTCCCGACAACGATCTGCGCCCCGCGCCGCAGTGCTCCGAACTGCCGCCCGATCGGCTGGCCGCCATAGATGGGGACGACCGAGATATTTCCCTGGTGACGGGACAGTCTCTTGATCTCGCCAGACGTCTGGAGGGCGAGTTCGCGGGTCGGAGAGAGGACCAGCGCCTGTGTCCTGGAGTCTTCCTGGTCGACCTTCTCGACGAGCGGGATCCCGAATGCCGCCGTCTTACCGGTACCGGTCTGGGCCTGACCGGTTACGTCCTGTCCCTCCAGAATCTTGGGGATAGCAAGTTTCTGGATGGGTGTTGGCTCCTCAAAGCCCATATCTTCTATTGCCTTGAGGATATTCGGGGAGATAGGAAAAGTTGAGAAGCCACAATATTCTTGCATTCCTTATATGTGTGTGCTCACCCCTCATTATGTACCATGTCAGGGCAGGGGCATATTCCCTCCCTGACTCTCTTTTGAGAGATCTATATTCCGGGGGATATGCATCCGACTTCCAGGAGATCGAGATATGGAGGTCGATATCACATATTACTGACTTTACGCCCATATTCATCTCCTCGCGCGCCCGGTCGACGAGGGGGTGGAGGAGGGAGGAACCAGGGCCACGCCCTCCAGGGTACTTCACCTCCCTCTTCATGTTCACCTGTTGTGCCTGCCCGGTTCCCCTGTCACTTCTGGATCCCGGGGCAAGACCCTGGAGGTCATCCCAAAACTCTCCCGCCCTCCTCTCACCAATGAGAGCGATGGATGAGATTGAAGAGATCCCTGCATTTTCATCGCGCACCCATGCATCCGTCGCCGACTCCCACGCCCACGTCGAGGGCGAGTGCCGCCTGGATCTCCTGAACCTCGATTGCGTCGGGAAGGCAGAGGGGAAACCATGAAGATAGGACGCAATCCCCCGCCAGTCTTCATCGGTGAGGGGTCCGGGGGGACGGCATGTCCGCCCCCCGGCCTGCATCCCTGCAGAATAAAGATCTTAGATCAAGCCGCGGCACGCGAGGAAGTAGGCCATCAGGGTCTCAAGCCCCCAGATGTACTCGGCGGCATCGACCGAGCGGATCCGCCGGCCAATCTCTCGTACCTGCCGGTGGTCCTCCTCCCACTCTTCCATGAGCCGCTCCTCCACTTTTGCCGCCCTGAGATAGGAAAGGAAGGCGTTGTCGTCGCCTGAGGCACGGTGGGCGGCGATGTCGGCAGGCGTGATGAGCCCATGCGAGAGCGCCCAGCTCATCACCCCTGAGGAGTAGTCCCCCTCCCCGACCTCGCGCTCCCAGGTGCCGACCCAGTTGCCGATCCTGATCATCTGCTGGCCAAACCAGACCAGTTCACGCAGATGAGGGAGGTCTTCTTTCATGAGGTCAGGGGAGTAGAGAGCGTCGACCGTCCCGCAGATGTAGATGGTCATGTTGTGCGAGTTGTACGAGAGGTTCTCGGCATGACTGATCACCTCTGGATGCCGGTTGATGAGGTAGGCGTACCTGAATGAGTTCCAGGTCTGGGCAAGGTCGAAGAAGAAGAGGTCGCCGAACTCTGCCCAGCGCGGGGCCGCTTCCACCCTCGCATAGATCTCGTCGAAGAGGGCGGCAAGGTAGCGGACCCGGTGCGCCTCCTCTGGCGCCAGGTCGTCTGGCACGGTCAGGTCGTCACGCCTGAACGGCACCTGGAGCATCACCTCAAGCAGCCGTCGGTTCTGGTGCCGGTCAGAGACGTCGTCGGTCACCGTGGTGGCCAGGATGATGAAGAGCTTGACCAGCGCCGCATCCCGTCGGCATGCCTGCGGGACCGAGGAGAAGCCGAAACCCGGTTCCTGGTCGTACAGGATCTTCCAGCACCACTGCCAGAGGAACCGGTTCCGTTCCCCGAAGTGTTCTTCATATTCAGGGAGAACGGCGACGAACTCTTCTGGGAGTTCGACCGCAGCGATCCCCTCTCTCAACAAACCTCTTTCTGTGTCCGCATAAGTGCAGACTGCACTGATCACTGTTTCGTTCTGGAGCATCTCAGCACCTTCTAAAGGACCGGGTCGAAAGAGAGGACTGGGGAGCCAGGACCGACTGGGCCTGGATATACACTATCGTGTACTGGTGGGGGGTAGGGACGCCCGGTCTGGATCGTGATCATGGCACCTGTACCATAAATATATTGTGTATAAAATATAGTTTATGAATCAATGCCCCCCCATACTATAATTATCTCCAAATCTTGCGATATTCTCGTTGACGCGCTGAACGCTTCACGGCCTTCACCGCCCGTGAGACCTGGTGAACTGCGGGGGTGGTGGTCTTGAAATGGACTGTCCCATTTCTGAGGTGAGCAAGGAGGTCGCCTGGCCCTTCGAAGGGTTCGAGTTCGACGAAAGTCCGGCAGAGTTCAAAGGGGAGATGGGCGTCTGAACCGGCGGTGAGATTTTTTTTGTGGGTTCTGGCATATGCCTGCGCAGTGCGGTTCGCCTCTGGTGCAGTGTTCCTGGCATTATATCCCTCGATGAGATCGACCTGGTCGACGGCCTCGTCCAGGGCGCGGCGATCGATGGCACTTGTCCGGAAGGTGCAGAAGGGGTGGGGGACAATCGAGACGGCGCCTTGCTCGCTGATCTGGTCGATCGTCTCGCCGGCACTCAGGCCTGGAGTGATCTCCTCGGTGAGAAATGCACCGATCACCTCGCCTTCGGTCGTCGAGATCTCTTCGGCACGGATGAGTGGGACATCTGGATCAAATTCCCTGACCCTGCGAAAGACTTCTTCTGAGCCGCGAATGGTGTTGTGGTCGCAGACCATGGCCAGGACTCTGTGCGTCCGCCATGCACGGACGATGGTGTCGATCTCGATCACGGCATCAGGTGAGTAGACAGAGTGGACATGCATGTCGAGTCTGACGCGGTTTCCTGGAGCAATCTCTGGCGACATGAATATAGATCAGAAGGGAAGGAGTATAGAGATAACTCCTGGAGTTTCCGGGAACCCCTATAAAATATAGAGGGGGCGGTTATCCATGACCGCCACCTGTATATGGCATGAAGGGCAGGAACACCCCTCATGGATATGATCCGGATTCTGGGCGCCGGCCCGGCCGGGCTTGCAGCGGCCGTCACCCTGGCGAGGGCGGGACATAATGTGGAGGTGTACGAGAAGCAGGAGGACGTCGGGACGCGTTTTAGGGGCGACCTCCAGGGGCTTGAGAACTGGTCAGGTTCCTCAGACGTCATCGACCGCCTTGGCGGGATCGGGATCAGGCCTGAATTTGAACACCGCCCCTATGCTCGTCTCTCGGTCTCCGACGGGCAGGAGATTCTCTCTTTTGCCTGCCAGAAGCCGGCCTTCTACCTTGTACGACGTGGAAAAAGTCCCGGCTGTCTTGACCATGCCCTCAAAGAGCAGGCCCTGGATGCCGGGGTCGATATCAGGTTTAATTCAACCCTCCCTGAGGATCGGACCGAGATCGTGGCGACCGGTCCTGAACGCCGGGGGGTGCATGCGGTCGCGAGAGGCTACACCTTCTCGACCTCAATGGACGACCTTGCCTATGGGCTTGTCAACTCCGCCGCATCCAGGAACGGCTACGCCTATCTCCTGGTGATGAATGGCCGCGGTTGTCTCTGCACAATGCTGACCGGTGATTTTGAGAAGGCCGGGTCATGCCTGGCCGAAGCAGAGCAGACTTTCTCCGAACTTGTCGACCTGGACGTGAAGGACCCGCACCCATGCGGGGGAGTGGGGAGGGTTGCCCTGCCGCCGCACTATCAGGATAACGGCCGCCTATATGCTGGAGAGGCGGCCGGGCTCCAGGATCCCTTCTGGGGGTTTGGGATCCTGTACGCTCTCAGGTCCGGCCATCTCGCCGCGCAGAGTATCATCAAGGGTTTCGACTATGGCCATGCCGCAGAGGAGACCTTCGGGGATATGCTGAAGGCGGGGGTGGTCAACCGCTACCTCTGGGACCGGTATGGTATGGAGAACTATGCCAAGATCTACCGGCGACTGAAGGGAGTGGATGACCCGTTGCCGTATCTCAGGTCGTTCTATACCTTCAACACTTACCAGAGGCTGCTGTACCGCAAGGCGAAGCGGCATGTGAAGACGCACTACGGGGGCGTCATTTCGGCGAAGTGAGAGGGGCGGTCTTGAAACGTAGGTCAGGGGCCCCACGTTTCGGCTTTGTAGAACCTTTCGCCTCTTCTTGGTTCGCGTATGATACATCCGCCTTCCCATCCCTCCGGCCGTGGGTGTGCACCCTGACTCTCTTGACCACGATTGCGCCGGGAAAGCGCACCTAATGGAGATGAAGAGGGGGGCTTGATACGGGGAGTGGGGGACCATTCCCTGCAGAGTGGGCCACCGTGAGGGTTTATACCATGAGGTCATCCCAGACCTCTCTCCCCTTACCCCTGCAGAAGTTCGCGATTGGATAATGGTTGAGAGATCCTCATCTCCTCATAGTGCTGCAATGAAGCATCCATGGCCTTCCCACGTCCTCGTGCGGAGCCCCGGTGCGAAGGTGTGGGAAGGCGCGATGACCTGGCGTGCCGCCCCAGATCGTAGAATCTTCTCTGTAATCTCGCGCCGGGGGTTGTGCACCCCTGGACAGAGGATAGGGGGGGGCGGCCATCCGGTGATTCCCGTATGGTGTCGTGCTCAGAAGGAGGAACACGGTCAGTGCACGGTCCAGAGACTCACGATCATATTCATCCGGTATGCGTAAACCCGGGGTCATGCCTGATTCTATAAAGCCATAATCTTGAAGAAGGGATTCCTGTCCTGCTCCTGATCGTGTGATGGAAGGACGAGGGGGTGTGCCGCCCCCCCCTCCAGTGCGATCGGTATGGGGAGACAGTCACGTCACACCGATCTTCACGTGCGAGCGAGAGTGAACACCTGGTCGCCGGGATTGCCCTACTCCCTGCCGTTTGTTTCTTTGAACCTGATGAGGTCGGCGATGCACCGGTTGTATGGGGTCGGGACCTGGAGTACCTCACCCTGGTCGGCGATATAGCCGTTGAGCAGGTCGATCTCGGTCCGCCGCCCGGCCTGAATATCATAATACATCGAAGGGTAGGCGGTGTCGAAGTCAGGGACCTGCACCATGAAGAGGTGGTCGAGGTAGGCTTCAGCAGTCGTCCAATCTGTCCTGACGCCTTTTGCCTCCATCACCATGAAGGTCTCGCGGACGATCGCCCCGATCACCTGCCGCAGGCGGGGGTCGGCCGCCCTCCCCACCTGGACAGAGAGGAGAGCGCAGATCGGGTTTACCGAGAGGTTCAGGAGGGACTTCGACCATTTTGCCGACCTGATATCGGTGCTGGCCTCGACAAGGACTCCGGCCGACCTGACCATCTCCACGAGACGGCCAACCATCTCCACGTCAGGGCCCGACCAGTGGCCAAAGATCATCGGGCTGCTCTGGCTCTTCACCCTCACATGTCCATCGCCGACCACCGAGAAGTTGGTGGTGACTGTGCCGCCGATGACGTTCCTGGCATATTCGGCGATGACCTCCTCATTGCCGATCCCGTTCTGGAGACTCGCAACCGTTCTTCCCTTGAGGACGTCGGCGTACTCCTCACAGATCGCTCTCGTGTCAAATCCCTTTGCGGTGATGACGACGAGATCAGGTGCCGGCAGGCTCTCCTCCAGGCCGGTGATGCAGGCGATCTCCCTGACAGTGCGGTCCCCCCAGACCCCTTCCATCACGAGGCCGTCTCTTCTGATCGCCCCGGCATGGCGCGGCCTGCATGCCACCGTGACATGGGCGACGGCTGCAAGTGCCCCGGCAAGGGAGAGCCCGACCCCCCCCGCACCGAGGACCAGGACATCGGGTCGATTTGCCTCAGTCATAACGCTGCTGATCTTGGACGCATGGCCGGATAACGGTATCCCGCTATCCTCTTCTCCCGAAGACGGCGGCCAGGGACGAGGTAAGGGCAAGGACCGGCCCGAGCACCAGTCCTGCCCAGAGGAGGAGGCCGAGCAACCCGACCCCGGCCATCTCCAGAGCAAAGCCTTTCCGTTCTGTTTTCATCCCTGCCCTGACGGCGACGGTCCCGAGCGCCAGCGGCGCGAGGGCGAAGAGGAGCGTGAAGAGTGCGGCGGGCGACCACCCGGTCTGTGCGAGGGCGATTCCCATCTGGAGGAGGACCATTGCTCCGCCTCCGATGTACAGGAGTCCGGCGACCACGGCCATGATGCCTGGACCGTCGGGACGATGTGGGGTTCGGGCAAGGACGACGGCTCCGATGGCGAGGACCAACACCAGGGGGCCGAAGACCAGGAGCGGGATCTGCCCTTCCCAGAGGTGGACACCGACCACTGAGAGTGGGACGGTAAGCCATTCTATGAGAGAGAACTCTTCCCTGAACCCGACCGAGAGCCCGAAGTTCCCGTCTTCCCCTGCGACGGCGGCATAGTAGGTGCCAGGGGTGGCGACGTCCAGGGAATATGTCGCCACCCGTGAGAGGGCCGAAGGAGTGAAGGGTTCGTACTCTGGACGCACCGGCGCGCGGCTCTCCACAACGACCACGCCGGCATCAGGAGGGACCTCGACGCCGGCAGGCACGGTGCCGGACCTGGCGATCCCCGGCCCCATCACCGCCAGCGTCGGCAGGGCGGCGGAGTAGCCTGGGGGTATGAAGAGTCCAAGACGGAGTTTGTCGCCCTCCTCCAGGTCAAAACGATAGTACTTTACCCCTCCGCCCGGTGGGAGGGTGTCGTAGACCACCCAGGACTTTTCTGGATCCTCGATCTGGAGCGCATGATCGAGATGATCGTTCTCTCCTCCCTGGACCGGGACATGGGCCATGCCTGCGGTGCAGAGGCAGAGGACCAGCAGGCACGCGAGAAGGTGAGGCCAGTCATTGATGCCCATCACCCTCGCACCTGGACGTGACGGTATATGAAGGTACGGCTTTGTGGAAATTCCTCTGGATGGGACTCTCTGGCGGGGGGAGGCCAAGCCCCCCTAACCCCCCGCTGATGAAGAGTGGCGGGGGGTCGCATCCTGTCTTCACGCTCATCGTTCTGCCTCCCTGCTCCAATCGCCATCCCAGGAGTCCGGGGGCGGAGCCCCCGGCAAGGTGTAGCGGAAAGGCACGTCGATCAGGACAGCACCTCTCATCACGTGCCGGCAAGAGGGCCCCTGACCCCCCATGATGAGGATAGATGGGTTCTGTAAAAACCCTCACCACTTACCACTTGTGTGGGGGAGAGGTGTGTCGCCCGCCTTCCTGCCCCTTTGGTCGGGGCGAGTGCCGCCCTGACCCCCGGGACCACGATAGGGTCGGGAAGGCTGAATAGATGACCATAAAGAGAGTGCTGCCGTCCTCGACCTCTCGTGGAGCGGCACGCCCCCCGCCAGAGAAATTCATCAAGAGGATTTCTACAGAGCCGATATATGGGGGCGGCGATGGGACAACGATCTCCTGTCTTGAAAAAGGATGATCCATCACCAGGAAATTTTCATCCCGTATGCGTGAGGCGTGATCTCGCCTCATGCCGGATTTTGTGGGGTCAGGGCATCGTTCTTATCTGGTGCGAGGAGAGTGGAGGGCGTTCTGGATCCGTAGCCTCCAGACCGTGGTCCCTGGTGTGTCTGCACCTGAGGACATGCCGGGACAAAGCCCCTGGACAAGAGCATATATGAACAGCCAGCGTGCACTCATCCCTATGGCCTGGACGCGGGCCCTTCTTGAAGAGCGGGAGGTCAGGACACCTGAAGGGACATTTATTCTCACCCTTGAGAGAGAAGATCTCTCACCCCTCTATCCTACCATGGAGCGCTACACCCTCACCCTCTGGGCAGGAAAAAGAGCCGCCGCAGTCTTCAGGACCAACACCTACGAATACTCCCCGACCGTCGGGCTCGACCCCCTTTCTGTCGCAAGACAGCGCGCCCGGCAATGGGAGGAAGGGCTGAAAGACGATCCTCTTGAATTTCTTGCATATCTCAAAAAAATCCCTCTCCGCGCCCCCCCAGCACTCCCGCTCACCGATGTGGTCGTCGTGCAGGGAAGCCCGCGGGCCGACGGGAACTGCAGCATCCTTGCAGGATGGGTTGCAGAAGAGGTCAGGGCCTCAGGAAAATCAGTGCAGGTGCTCTACCCCGACGACATGGATATCCATCCATGCATCGGATGTTACCAGTGCTACAACACCGGCACCTGCACCTTTGATGACGAGATGGAGGGAGTCGTCCGCGCTTTACGGTATGCCCGCCTCCTTATCGTCTGTTCACCAGTCTACACCAATACCGTACCGGCCGGGCTCAAGGCCCTCATCGACCGCTGCCAGGCCCTGCACGCCACGCTGAACTTCACGGGGAGGAGGATAAGAATGGAGGTGGTGTGCGGCCTCCTCCTCGGAGTCTGCGGGCGGCAGGGCCAGGAAAACTTTGCGTGTCTCACCCAGGTCGTCGAGGTCTTCATGGAAAACCTCGGGATCACCGTCGCCGGCATGGTGCTGGTCGACGGTGTCGACCGGGTGCGAGACATCAGGACAATTCCTGGCCTTGAGGGGCGTGTGCGCGCGGTGGTGCAGACCGCACTCAGTACTTCGTGTTCTCCTTCATGATCTTGAGCATGTCCAGCCAGATCACGAGTTCGCTCTTCTCGGAGTCTTCTTCACCGCTCTTGATGATCCCCTTCACAAACCCGTCGGCACTCGTGCCCTCGTCGATCTGCTCGACATTCTTCTCAGAGACCTGGATGACACTGTGGACGTCGCCGACGATCACCCCGACGTTTGCCCCGCCGGTCGCCTCTGGCATCAGCACAATGATCTTCTTTGTGATCTCGGTCTCCAGGTCATCTGGGACGCCGAGGAGGCTGGCGAGGTCGATGATCGTCGTCACCTCGCCCCTGAGATTGATCAACCCGGCGATATGGGCCGGGGCCCTGGGGACAGGGGTGATCGGGATCATCTCCACGATCTCCCTGGCAAGGTGGATATCCAGGGCATAGCACTCCCCGCCCAGTTCAAACTTCACGACATCGATAGTCTCAGCCATGCCGGGACCTCACTCGAGTTTGAACTCGTCGACCTTTTCACTGAGGCCGCCGACCATCTCGGCGACTTCCTGGGCGCCGCTCCCGACCTCCTGGGCCGAAGCGGAGACTTCCTCAGTGAGGGCGGCCATGTCTTCGATGCCGTGCATACTCTCCTCGGTCATGCCCTTGGTTTCGGCTACCTTCTCGGTGACGCGGTTGGTGTTGTTGGCCTGGTCCTCGGTCGCCTTGGCGATCTCGGTCACGTTCTCCTTGACCTCTCTGGACATCATGACCAGGTGGTTGAGGGCCTCGAGGGTCTTTTCGACACTGGCGATCCCCTCGTTGATCTCGGCATAGACCCCTTCCATGTCCCTGGCCGTCATCTCGGTCTGGCCCTGAATGGCGGTGATAAGGCCTTCGATGTTGCTGGTCGCCTTCTTCGACTCGCCGGCAAGGTTTCTGACCTCGCCTGCGACGACGGCAAACCCGCGGCCATGCTCGCCGGCCCGTGCCGCCTCGATCGCGGCGTTGAGGGCAAGGAGGTTGGTCTGGTTGGAGATGTCGGTGATCAACTTGACGATCTTGTCGATCTCCTGCATCTGGGAATTGAGTTTGCCGATCTCACCCACCGCCCGCTGGGCGACGGTCACAACCTCCTGCATCTTAGAGGTTGCTTCCTGGCCGAGGTTCTTTGCCTGTTCTCCGACTTCAGCACCCTTCTCGGTGTTCTCAAGCACTTCCTGGCAGGTGCTGGCGATCTCCTCGACCGAGGCCGAGAGGTCAGACATCGCACGTGCTGCCTCTTCGAAGTTGTCGAGTTGTTTCTTGGAGTCGTCGGACGCCTTCTGGCTCTTTATCGCGACCTGCTCGATCGCCTTTGCGATCTCCTCTGAACTCTTGCTCGTCTCGTCGGTGTTGGTGTCGATGTCCTGGATCGCCCTGGTGATCTCACCGAGCATATCCCGCATCTCTTTCTGTGTGCCGAGGAAGTCTTGTTTCAGCACCTTGAGGGGGTCGTCGTCCCTGAGGGCGAGGGCCGCGGTGAGGTCTTTCTTCGCCATGGCATCAAGCGCTGCTGCCAGTTCATCGGCACTCTGCTTGAGGCGCCGTTCGTTCTCTTTGGCCTCCTTCTCCTGCTGTTTGATGACGGTGATGTCCTGGACGACCTCGATATGTCCGATCCGCTCACCGTTCGCGTTATTAAGATACCCGCAGTCGAGCTGGAAGTTCTCCTCGCCGTCGTCGAAGTAGGTCGTGATCGCTTCCTTTCCGCTCTTCCTGAGCTGCTTGATCGCACATCCGTCATTGTGGCAGAGCGGACCGTTGGTCGCGCTGCAGTGCTGCCCCATCAGGCGTTCGCGGTTAAGGCCGAAGGAGTCTGCAAAGGCGGTGTTCATCGCCGTCCAATTCATCTTCATGTCGGTGACGGTGATCGGGTACGGGATGGCGTCCAGGATCTCCTGGTACCACTGGGCCTTCTTGGCTGCCTCTTTTGCAAGGGTCTCCGCCCGCTTCCTCTCGTCATCTGCGTCGGTGGTGTCGACAAGGACCATGAGGACGGACTCGATGTTGCCGTCTCCATCAAGGAACGGGATGGTGTACTCGATGGCGTTCCGTACCCTGGTGGGGTACTCGACGACCGTCTTGGAGAACCCGCGCGTCTTCTTCTGGAAGGTGTCCTTGAGCCCGTCCCCTTCCTGTTCGAGGATCTTGAAGTCGTTGACATTCATTCCCACGACTTCGTCACGATTCATTCCACTGAATTCTTCATAGGCCCGGTTGTCGTCGGTGACATTACAATCGGCGTCCAGGAAGAGCATCGGGATCGGGTTTTCAGATATAGAACGCTTGAAATTGTCGAGCTCTGCGGAGAGTGCGGTGTTCTCTTCTTCGCTCTCCTGCAGTTTCCCGATAAGCCTGTTCACTGCCGCAACGATCGGTTTTGTCTCTGCGTCGCACTGTTCCTCGTCGAGGGTTTTTGAAAAGTCCCCGGTCAGTACCCTGGAGATGGTATCAGTAATCTCTATTGTTTCCACGTCTCTTCACCTTGCCAAGATATGCTCTGCACTCCGCCTTGCGTCAGGAATTCGTTCTTCAATTGTGGGGATGGCTTCATTCTGGCCCACCAGTTGTGACGTCCGCGCCTGGCTGAGTACTTAGTAAATCCGATTTCTACAATATAAATGTTCCTATTAATTTATTTTTTAATTCTGTGATATTTATGAATAATAATTAACAAATAAGCTGGCATCCAGAAAAGCAGCTTAATTAACTTCACATCTAGGTCCGGGGGTGTGAGTTGCCTGCACATATGGAAATCATTTTAATAACGATGATTTTTTAATGATCTATTGACAAAAAAAAGCGATAAAAATCCATATTATTTCAACAGACCAGATTAAAGCAGGTATTTTGAATCCTAATCCCGCGGACATCGTCTCCCCCGACTGCTTGCCATTCCCTATCACTCGTGCTAGAGTTCTCCTGCGGATGAAGAACAGTGGGGGAGGGGATGGATACGTGGGTGCGCGACGAGGAGGTGAGGATCACTTCACTATCATTCCTGTAGATGGCCCCATAGATCTGCCTGAGTGCTCTTCTGATCCTGTGTCTTCCCACCTCGATCGCGCCTCCGCCCCTCATAGGATCGAGGGCGGCAGCGCCCTCATCATGCTCATCTGCCCCCCCAACTTCATCATCCTCCGAAGGTTCAGGGGCGCCGCGACCCCGGTGGGGAGATATGAAGACGCAGTTGAGGTTCGCTTGCCCCAAGAATGGGGAGGATTTCTACAGGACTTGAATGACTAAGATCCATAAGTGGCGTTTTTTCTACCAATTATAACCCAGAAAAGAAATGCGAGGGGTGGGATTCGAACCCACGGACCCCTGCGGGAATGGATCTTAAGTCCACCTCTTTTGGCCTGGCTTAGATACCCTCGCTCTCCTACAAAATAGACACCCAACAACAAAAAGGTGATGGCATATCAGGAGGATTAGAAGATTCTTTTCTTGACTTTTAAAAATTATAATGAATAAACATGAAAAAATCTCTTCAAATAAGCATCTATTTCTAAAATGGCGCAGGTAAAAACAATAAAATATCAAAAAGTCCTACCCTAATGCCCGGAGGTGACATCAGTTCACCACAGTCCAGATCCTCAGGATGAACACGCCTCCAGGCCGTGCGACGCCGTCCTGCATTTCACTATACTGCACACCTCAACATAAAATGTCCATTCTCCGGCGTCGCACAATATATTCTGCACGACACGCGAGAAAATATCAGATAGAGCAGACGGCTCACCCGGCAATCCACGATCCCCGACAACCAGGCACGAATTCCTTGCCGTCATCATGATTGCCGCAGGATGCGTCCAGACCCCCCCCATCCCCCTCGAAGAGGTGCAGAAGGCCAGGGCGGCCAGTGCCGAGGCAAAGAAACCGTTTCTCGACGTACTCCTCAACCAGGTGGAGCAGACTGAGACCGAAGAGATCGCTGGCGTCCCGATCCAGGTCATCACCCAGACGAACGACGCCACGAACGAGACCATCGCCCTCTCCATCCATGGCGGCGATTGGACCTTCAACCGCGCCGAGTACCCGATGGCCTACCTCTTTGCACAGAACCTCGAGCTCACCATCTATTCGGTCGACTAACAGCCCTTCCCTGCGCCACTTGACGACTGTTGTGTCGTCTACGAGATCCTGATCAAGGACCACGACCCCGCGCATGTCGTCGTCATGGGCGACTTGACTGGCGGCAACCTTGCCCTCACCACCATGGTCAGAGCCTATGAGGAGAACCTCCTCTCCCCGGCCGTCGCCCACCGGTGGGAGCGACAGCCTGTACACCAACCCAACGATGGCCTCGACCCGTTCCTCTCCCGCGAGACCCTCCTTACCGGGTTCACTCTCTATGCGAACTTCTCGGTCGACAACCCCCCTCATCGTCACCGGCACCCATGACCTTCTGCTGAGCGAATGCTCCAGGGTCCATCAGGCGATGACACACGGCGGCGTCGACGCTGATCTCTACGTCTATGAAGGGATGTGGCACGTCTTCGAAGGCGCTCCCGCCCCTGAAGGCCGACGCCGCCAGCCAGGACATCGCGACCTTCCTCCTCGGTCACCTCGGGGAGGAATCCGGCCACTCAAAAATTCCTCCTCCCCGAGGGGCACGGTATAAATACCAGGGCGTACGCCCTGCCCCACCGGAGGGGGACAGAACGAACACCCTGCTGGTTATACTTACAATTACGGTGCTGGGACTTGTCGGACTGATGGTGGTCTTCTCCGCGCTGCAGGCCCCTGAAGTCGGGGCCCCGGAAAAGAAGAGCGAAGGAGCGCAGATACAACTCCCGGCACCCAAGGAGCGTGGGGGGAGAGCAATCGAGGAGGTGCTCGCCACGAGACGGTCGGTGCGAGACTACGCCGAGACGCCGCCGGGCCTCGACGACCTCTCGCAACTCCTCTGGGCGGCGCAGGGGGTGACCGATGAACTGAGAGAGTTCAGGACCGCACCATCGGCCGGGGCGCTGTACCCGCTTGAGGTCTACGTGGCGGTCGGCGAGGTGACCGATCTCCCCGCCGGGGTCTATCGCTATCTCCCAGCCGAGCACCGGATCGAGAGCGTCGTCGAGGGGGACGTCAGGCGCGACCTCTCGGGCGCGGCCCTCAACCAGTCGGCGGTCGAGGACGCCGCGGCTGTCATCGCGATCGCCGGAGTGTATGAGCGGACCACCGGGAAGTACGGCGAGCGGGGGGTCAGGTATGTGTATATGGAGGCCGGGCATGCGGCTCAGAACATCTATCTCCAGGCCACCTCCCTCGGACTCGGGACGGTCTCGATCGGGGCATTCGATGACGACGAGGTGAAGCGCGTCCTCGGGATGAACGAGGACGAGCGCCCGCTCTATCTGATGCCGATCGGGAGAGTCGAGGGGTGAGAATAAATTACGCACCGCACCCCCCGCTCCTCCTCTTTCTCGTGTCCGGAGCGCGGCTCCTCCCTCGTCAGGGTACCAGATGTACTTTCATGCCCAACTCACGCGGCGTCGCGCTCCCTGCGCGTATGACGCGGGGGAGTGATTGTATCTTATGGGTATCCAGAAAAGTGAGAGAAGAGTGGCCGGGGACTGTATTTCGTCTTCATGATCATCGCTCTGCCTTCCTGTCCCATCTTCGTCCGGGGGGAACCGAGCCTCCGGCGCGGTGGTGCCGGAAGGCGTGATGATCAGGACATGCCGCACTCAATCACAGGGCCGACACTACAGTCTCGCGCCGGAGGGCGGCGATTGAGTGGTCCTTCAGGTCGTGATTGAGGGGGATCCGTCCACTCTCCGAAACGCTGCTCAGAGCAATATTCAACTGATTATGCCCGAACCAAGAGTTCATGCCGAATTCTACAGAGCGGAAAGATCAAAGATCGATCTGCCGCGCCCTGGAGAAGGGTGAGATGAGATATTCATCAGGTATGCCTGAAGCGGCCTTTGCGTTCTGAGTTATTCTACAGAGTGAGAATTATCTATAGGCCCGATTCTTGAAAGTGTTCCAAAGACTCCTCTGGTCATTGTTTCTGGAGGAAAAACATAGAGTCCCAAAAAAAGTCTCTGATACTTGAATGATGCCGTGCCCCGCGGGAGAAGGACGGCGGAAAGCGAATGCTGACGCTCACCGCGTAGACTGGATGTGACAGAACGCACATCCTAAAAAAAGGAGAAAGAGAAAATCTCAGTATCTCCGGTATTCGTTGCGCGGGCGTGGCGGGCGAGCTTCGTCAATCCGAAGCGTGCGCCCCTCGAACTCAGTCTCGTTCAGGGCTTCCTTGGCGCTCTCGGCCTCTTCAGGGGTGCCCATCTCAACGAATCCGAATCCCTTGCGCTCAATGACGCGGACGCTCTTGACGTCGCCGTACTGGGAAAACAATTCTTCCAACTGATCTTCAGTTACCGAATATGTCAGGTTTCCGACATACAACTTGCTGGTTTCCATTACAGGTCTCCACTACTATGATGATTCTTATAGGTGATGAATCCTTGGGTGGCAAGATGCAGATCGGTAATGCGGAGGCCCGATTCTATGCATCCCCCTCCTTTCCCCTGCACCAGAACCTTGCTCACCCTGGTTTACTCCCGCACAATCTCGGCTCCGGTCTCCCTGACCGCCGCCTCGACCGCGGCCAGGAGCCCGGCGTCATGGAGGGCATGGTCGAGCATCGGGAACCCGACTACCAGGGCAAGGGGCTTGAGCACGAGGAGCGGGGGCTGACCGGCCTTCTCGGGGTGCGATCCCGGCGCCACCACCTCGGTGGATCCGTCCTCCCAGATGGCGAGGTTTCCATATCCCTGGGCGTCCCAGAGTTTTCTGATGATCTCGCGGGTATGCAGCATTCTCTCTCCTTCAGGAGGGATCGTGGCGGACGTGAGGTATCAAGGTTGTGGCCTCCCCGACTCGCAGAGGGGAAACGGCACCTTCATGCCGTGCCGGCGCGAGTCTTCCATGACACGCCGATGGAACACGCCGACTACGCACCATCTCTGACCGCTGGCCTTGAAGAGGCCCTGGCAAGAGGGGACACTGAGACCATACAGGCCGCGCTCCACGACCTCCTCCTGTACAAGGCCGTGCACCCACTCGCGCCCGCCGATCTGGATATCGTCGTCACGGTGCTGGACCGCGGCGGGCGGGCGGCGCGGACGGCCCTCCAGATCGTGCATGCCTCGGTGACGCGCCAGGGGACACTCCCTGCAGATCGGGAGGCCGCGCTCGTGCGGCTCCGCGGCGTCCTTGAAGATGCAGGAGAGGACCGCACCGCAGTGAGGCACGCCCTCCATCTCCTCGCGATTTTAGGCGACGGCCGGGCGGTGATCGAGCACCTGGTCGCCGCCGGCAATGCGGTGCAGAAAGACGTCTACCTCTCCCCGGTGCTGGCGGCTGCGCTCATTCGCTACGACGCCGACCTCGCCGACCTCCAGATGGGTCTCAGTAGAAGGGCGGCAGACGAAGTCGGGGTCATTAGGGAGTACGCCCGCGACCCCAGGGCCTACGAGGCAAGAGCGCGCCGGATGCAGGACGACGAGGTCGAAGTGCTGTAGGTTGTCACCCTGAAAAGATCGCTCTTTTCTCTCATCACGACACAGGCATATATCATGGACCCCCCCTCAGAGATCTCTGGCACCCTGCAGGCCCTGGCCATCATGGCGTCGCTTTTCGTGATCGTCATCGGGATGCGCTACTCTGCATATATCGTCAACCTCCTGCTCATTTCTGTAATCCTGACCATCCTTGCACTCCCGGCAATGGACATGCTCAGAAAACGGGGCCTGCCCGACCTCGCCGCCATGGGCGTCATCTCGGCCGTCGCCGCAGTGGTGCTGATCGTCGGGGTGGTGATCACGGTCAGTTCGCTTGAGACGCTGCTCGCCGACCTCCCGACCTACCAGGCCGACCTGCAGATGCGTCTTGCCGACCTGACGGCGCTCTTCCAGGACATCGGGATCGACGCTTCGGCATTCACTCCTGCGTCATTCCATCTCGCCGATGTCGTTACGTTCATCGAGCCCTACGCGATCGGGCTTGGGAACGCCCTCATGTACCTCTTCTTCATCCTGATCACGACGATGTTTGCGGTCCTGGAGATCCCCCATATCTCTGAGCGCCTGAAGCGGGGGCTGGTGCGTGAGCCAAAGACCTTCGTCGGGATCGAGAAGATGAGCAGGCTCATGATGGACTTCGTGATTGTGAGGACCGAGGCAAATCTCATCCACGGCGTCCTCTTCGGGCTCTCGCTCTGGCTCATGGGGATCCATTCCGCCGTGCTGTGGGGCGTCCTCACATTTATCCTGGCCTTCATCCCCTATATCGGCCTGATCATCGCCGCCCTCCCGGCAATATTCTTTGCCTGGCTCCAGTACGGGCTCTGGGGGGCGGCGGCGGTCGTGGGGATCGTCGTTATCCTCAACGCCGTCGTCGAAAACCCCATCTATGCCAAGATCGCATCGAGACGGTTTGAGATGCCGCCGATGGTCGTCATCCTCTCGCTCATCATCTGGGGCTGGATCCTCGGGCTTCCAGGCATGATCTTTGCCGTCCCGATCACGCTCCTCCTGGTCATCTTGCTCCAGTGCAGCGACGAACTGCGCTGGATCAACGACCTCCTCGGGGTCTCCGGGATCTTTGGGGAGAAGGCGTGCAAGAACGGTCCTGAGTGAGGTCATATTTTTTTCGGGGCCGGTCGCCGGGTGCGTCCCCGGCCTCGACCGGCACCCGCCGCCATGTTCTGTCGTCTCTTATGCCCTGCCCCAGGATACTACGGATATCCGTAATATTTATTGCCGACACTGCTGTAGAAATAAATATGGGCATACCCACAATCGCACGCATCCGCCTCTCGCTGGGAATGGTGCAGATCGCCATGAATATGCTCTGGGAGGTAGACCGGGGACGAAAAAGTCCTCTCTCCCCTGCCGCCACGGAGATCCTCTACTCAGCCTACTTCTACAGAATCTGTATGGGTGATGTCGCCGGCATGCTCGATGTGTCCCGGAGCACTGCCACCGATCTCATCAACCATCTCGAAAAAGAGGGATATGTCCACAGGGTTCGCAACCCGGATGACCGACGGGCCTACTATATTGTCCCCACCAGAAAAGGGGAAGAGTGGCTCCTTGCGATTGAAGGACGCCTCTTCGCTTACTTCGAAGAGGGGATGGCGCAGTTGACAGGGGAAGAGCAGCAGGAGTTTGCCCGACTGTGTGCGAAGTTCACCGGCGTCCATGACGGGACGTCGTTTTCAAGCGTGCTTCGGGATCTGAAACGATCACGGGACCGCCTGCATGTGCCGATGACGGTCGTGAGAGAGGGCAGACTCCTGAGACTCGAAGAAGTGGCCGATGCACGCTATCATGCAGATGAAGATCATCAGGTGATACAGATGTTTGAAAAGAGAGTACCGGAAACCGATGACGGCATCCAGGACGAGATGATCGTCGAGATCTATGAAGAGATGCAGAAGAACCTGAGGGACGCGGGGCACCTCCCTGTCGAAGGACTTTTCGAATCCGGGATCAAAGCAGGTACGGCCCTTGAAATCGGTCCGGGCCCAGGCTATCTCGGTCTTGAATGGCTGAAGGCAACCGAAGAGACCAGGCTGGTTGGTCTTGAGATCAGTCGGGCGATGATCGCCTCTGCAGAAAAGAACGCCGAAGGCTACGGTCTTGCGGCGCGGGTCCGTTATCAGGAAGGCAATGCTCTTGCGATGCCGTTTGAAGACAGCGTCTTTGATGCGGTCTTTTCAAACGGCTCTCTCCACGAATGGGAGTCTCCGGAAAGGGTTTTCGATGAGATCTTCCGCGTCTTGAAGGTGGGCGGGCGATTCTGCATCACCGACCTCAGGCGCGATCTCTCCCCTGGGATCTACCGGCAGATGTACGAGTCCTGCGAACCCCCTGAGATCAGGCCCGGCTTTGAGACCTCGGTCAGAGCGGCGTATACCAGGGAGGAGATCATGGATCTGCTCAGGCGTTCGCACCTGGCCGGCTGGCAGGTGATCGCCCATCCCTACGGGCTGGTGATACACGGAAAGAAAGCGTGACATGGTACGCTCAAAAAAATTCTTTTTTTCCAGGTCTGGCGGGCCGAACTGGCAGAGGACACGTCCTGCCGCATGAAAACCGATCCCTTCATCCTCCTCTCCGCTGAAGATCCGTCTATGGATGTGAACTTCTGCCGGTGCTATGTCGGCGACGGCACGCCGCCGTCGAACCGGTTCTGCCGCTCCTGTCCCGACGCCGCGAGCGCCTGCGATCCCCTGTGGCGCCGGGTGATCGCCCTTGCCGGTTCAAAGGACGGGGCGCCGGTCCCGCTGCCCGGCACCCGTGCGGTGCTCTTTCCCAACCCGAAGAACTCCGATTTTGTGAGGCTCCAGGTGAACTGTCGCTGGGGTCTCCCGAAAGAGGATTTTCTGTATTATATCGCCACTGGCCATGCAAAGATGGGGTGAAAAGGGGCACGCAACGATCCCCGTGCGTTCCCGAGCATGACGCGGCAGGAACCGTACGTGCAGGCGATCGTCGAGATGCTTGGGGGCCCGGACGCCCCGGAGGTCGCGGCCGTCCGGAAGGTGCAGCGAATAGGGACGCCTACTCTTTCTGCCCGGCCCTGAAGGTCCGGAGGCGGTTGAGGGCCGCGGCGAGTTCGAAGGGCCTGAAACCCGCAAGTCCGCCGACCGGGTGGGAGGTGAGGACGTCGAGGCCTTCTCTCTCGACCTCGGCGGCGACGGCCTGCACCACCTCTTCGAGGGTCGAACCTCTGTTCATCAGGCGCTTTGCCATGAGCATGCCATGGGCGATGGCTGCAGTCTGGGCCGGGTCGACGACCTGGGCCACGGCCGAGAGGTCGACCTCGTGGACACCGAACCTGATCCCGCGAACACCGTCGGCCGCGACCTTTGCGTCCCGTCTGCCTTTGCGCGCGTCGATGCTCCGCGCCTCGGGCACCCGCCGCATGAAGGTGCCAAACCCTTTTTTGGGTGAGGTGAACCGTTCCGAGGCATAGCGCGCGGCGATCGCCTGCGCCCGTGCGGTGGCGTCTTCAGGGCGGTAGGCCTGCATGCAGACGACGGTGTCGGCGATGTCGAAGTAGTCGCCAGACCCCCCGATGACGAGCACGGTCGAGACGCCGAGGTCGTGGTACAGTGCCCGCGCCCGGTCGATGAAGGGCGTGATCGGTTCCTGCTCGTCGGCGACGAGTTCCTGCATCCGTCGGTCGCGGATCATCATGTTCGTCGCCGCGGTGTCCTCGTCGATGAGGAGGAGGCGGGTGCCGGTCTCCAGGGCTTCCATGATGTTGGCCGCCTGCGAGGTGCTCCCGCTCGCGTTCTCGGTGGAGAAGGCGCGGGTGTCCCGGCCGTCGGGAAGGTCGGCGATGAAGGGCGAGATATCGACCTGCTCCACCCGGCGGCCGTCCTCGGCGCGGATCTTCACGGCGGTGGGGTCGGCGACGACGTACTCCCGGCCGTCGCCCGGGACGTGGGTGTAAACGCCGCGCTCGATCGCCCGCAGCAGAGTGGACTTGCCGTGGAAGCCGCCGCCGACGATGAGGGTGATGCCGGCCGGCATGCCCATGCCGGCGACGGTGCCGCGGTTGGGGAGAGCGATCTCGATCCGCAGGGAGGGCGGCGAGGTGAAGGGAACGGCGTTGCGGAGGGGCCGGTCGTCCACCCCGCTTGCCCGCGGGAGGACGGCGCCGTCGGCGACGAAGGCGACGAGGCCGCGGTCATGCAGCGCGGCCCTGAGGTGGTCGGCGTCCTCGCTCACTTTGAGGTGGCGGTCGAGGGCGGCGGCGTCGACGGCGGAGTAGAGGAGGGAGGCACGCACGAGGGCCGGGACATCCTCGAAGAAGATCGCATCCGCCTGCCGCCCGAGCACGCTCCGGCCGCGTGCCGGGAGCCCGACGGTGAACCGGACTTCGACGGCGTGCTCCGCGGTGACGACGACCGAGGAGCGTTCCAGCACCTCCTGGCCGGGACGGGCGACGGCGATCTGCCCGCTCTTCCCGCTCCCCCGGCGGTTTGGGCCCGCGGCGTCGATGGCCGCAGCAAAACCCCTGGCAAGGAAGTCCCTGAAGGCCACCTCGCGGGTCTTGGTCGAGACGCACCCGGCCGGGAAGCCTGCGACGTTTGCCGCCACCCGCACCCGCACGCGGCTCGGGGCGGCGAAGGGGTCGCCCTGGGCGTGGTCGATGATGAGGGAGAAGTCGTCGAAGGCGTAGGCCCCCTCGCAGTCTTTGTATGCCTTGTATCCGCGGCCGTCGATCCGTCTCAGGATGTCCCTGAGCCG
This sequence comes from Methanofollis sp. W23, assembly GCF_017875325.1. Lineage (NCBI taxonomy): Archaea > Methanobacteriati > Methanobacteriota > Methanomicrobia > Methanomicrobiales > Methanomicrobiaceae > Methanofollis > Methanofollis sp. W23. The sequence continues at coordinate 826,916 of NZ_JAGGMN010000001.1, forward strand.
TCCGGCCGGTTGTATCGTCTCACAGGCCATGGTTGGGGTAGGTATGGGGGAGGGGGATGATAGGGTTTTCGAGAGAGGAAAAGGGGGGTCAGGGAGAAGAAGAAAGCGAAGCGGTATAGATCACACCGGCTGAAGAGCGTCCTCTGGGAGTTCTTCGCTCCTGAGATACCTGATCTCAGGTTCGTCCAGGACGCCGCTGACAAAGTAGAAGAAGTACGGTGCAAGGGTCTGACACTTCTCGAATTCATTCTCGGTCACATAGAAACGGACGCCTTCACTGTTCTTCCTGACCGCTTTCACCTCGACATATCGTGGGGTACCGTCGGTCTCAAAGGAGGCGATATCATACCCACGACGGTGGTCGTCTGAGACCAGACGCACCCGTTTGGCCAGATCGATGCACCCGGCGTCTCGCAGACGTTCTCTCTCAAACTCCAGCACGATCTCTTCGGCAAGTCCCCTGAGATACCCCCTCTTCCTGCCCGACTCCTCAAAATCGATAAGGTCGCCAGAACTTTTTGCGTTGTTTTGTAAGGATGCGCACTCAAAATGCTCGAATGTCGGTCTGACTGACGGTTCTCTATCTTCAGGGAGGGGGAGTGTAGCAAGCATCCAGCAGAAAGAATGAGCGTCGAGGAGCGAGACATTCTCCACCCCCTCGCCGATCAAGGCGGTGCGGACCTGTTCCATGACGGCAAGATAGGCCGTGTAGTTCTCCCATGAACACTTCTGCGATGTCTTGAGCGGGGCATCGAGCATCTCGAAGGCCCGGTCGAAGTTTCTGGTAGCGATGGGCAGATAGCGGTCAGGGTCGAGGAGGAAGAAGAGGTACGCAACATAGGCATACTGTCGTCCTGCATGGTCGACGATCCGCTCGAAGGCCTCGGCATGAGGGATCTGTTCATGATACAACTCAAAAAGGGTTTTTTCGTACGCTGCTGTCTGTGCTGGATCTTCCAGTGCTGTGTACAGAGACTGATGGGGGCGCCCCTCCTCGCCCCGGCGGTTTTCCCATTGCACCAGATTATTACGTATATCAAGGGTGGGGTTATTGATCTCGATCGCGGCGATAACATGCCGGAGGATCTTGCCTGTGCCAATGTTGTCCTCATTCCAGTTCTCGAATTCGAGGATCCTCCGCCCCTGTCTAGAGATCTCAACCTTATAACCTTCCTGCTTCAGGGGTTCGCCGGTGTGGAATGAGTCAAAGTGTTCGCCGAACTCCAGGTAGATTGCTTTTTTGAACCTGAGATACTGGCGATGAAACGTAGAATATGAGAGTTGAGGGGTATTCATACATTAGAATCATTGGAAATGTATATGCCGATTTCCATACTGTTTCGAAACATGATTGCTCCAGTAATGTTGTGTATTTCATGTCCCTGGACTTTCTAAGGGAACCAGGGCTGAAAAATCGCCCCGGCCCGACTGGAGGTCATGGCAGGGCTTTGTGTACCTACACAATCAAAGTCCTCAGGACAAACAGCACTCAAAACCGGAGTATATACATTGCAGGACAGAGATCCCTCTTCATCAGAGGAGAGACCCCATGCCGTTCACGTGCATCCAGTGCGGGGAGTGCTGCAGCCACCTGGGCGACGTCCATGTCGTGACAGAGGAGTGCGGCGACGGAAATTTTCTGATGCTGAACCGCTACACCGGGGAGGAGCATGCCGTCAGGATCGATCCCGACAAGACGCACCTCTTCCCTGACCGCGGCATCTTCGAGCGCTGGCCGGATGCCTGCCCCTTCCTCCGAGACGATCCGGTACACGGCCGCATCTGTTGCATCGTCCACCTCACGAGGCCAGAGATCTGTCGGGAGTATTCATGCTGGCGTCTGCTCATCCTGAACGCAAGGGGGCAGCGGGTGGGCCGGGTGATGGAGCGCCGCCATCTCGCGACCGACGACTCCGCCCTCGCAGAGTGCTGGGAGAAATATGTCGGGGCGATCCGCGAGGAGGACGATGGCAGGTGGGACGAGCGGGTGATCGAGACGTTGACGCGGGCGGGGTATCGGGTCAGGCGGTAGGGAGAAAAATTTTATCTCTGCTCGCGCCGCGGGCGTTGCCCCCGGACCCCCCACGACGAAGATGGCCTGGGGGCGGCACGATGCTCTTCAGGATTTTTGTCTTCGCGCTCATGATCTCTGTCTTCCAAACCCAATCCTGTCGAGGGGTCCGGAGGCTGCAACCCGGTGCGAGCATGGAGGAAAGCATGAGATCGATTCGTGCGAGAAGGCGGGACAGCAGGAGATCAGACGTGCCGCCCCCGATCGTAGGATCTTCCCTGCCATCTCGCACCGGGGGGAAACCCCCCGGACCCCCACGACGAAGATAGCCAGGGGACTGCAATTGAGAGAGGTCTCCACCGGTTTTTTTGTCTTGAAAATAAGCGACCAGGCGACGAGAAATTTTCATCCTGTATGCTTGAACCCAGGGTTCATGCAAAATTCTCCAAAACTCGCCAAAGAAATTTCACCGCCGCCTCGCGCCGGGGGCGACACACCCGGAGACCTGCTATGAACGATTGTATGTGGTTGAGACGCGTTCCCGACTCATGCCCGGCCCTCCACCGGCGAAGAAAATCCCCGGCCTCCCCTCGCGGTGCCAGCATCTAAGTCCTCTCCCGCCCAACATGTAAAAGCATCATGGACTTCCCCATCGTCTGGATCTACTGGGCGCTCAGCCTCACCATCGTCACCTATGCCTCGGCGTACATCATCAGGCACCACCGGCAGTACGGCTACCCTGCCCTGGTCGGGTTCTATGTCGTCTACCTCGCCGCCTCCCAGGTGCTTGCGGCGCGGATCGTCGAGTTCGACCTTGGCATCGCTGTCTTCCTCGCCCCAGCCGGGGTCTTCATCTACCCCTTCCTCTCACAGGCCATCGATATGATCAACGAGGTCTACGGCGAGCACAAGACCCACATCGCCATCGGGATCGCCTTCCTCACCCAGGTGCTCCTCGTCGCCTTCATCGTGATGACCAACACCCTCACGCCGGCGCCCTTCTTCGCCTATGAATCGATGTGGCAGGAGGTCTTTGCCCAGAGTCTCAGGATCATCCTCGCCTCCTGGGTCACCTTCCTCGTCGCCCAGAACATCGACGCCTGGATCTTTGCGAGGCTCAAAGAGCGCTATCCGAATCGCGTCCTCCTCAGGAGCGTCTCCAGCGACCTCTTCAGCCTCACGGTGGACAGCGTCATCTTTGTCGTCATCGCCTTCGGCGGCGTCGCTCCGCTCATCCCGCTCATCATCGGTCAGATCGTGGCGAAGAACGTCATCGGCTTCCTGGATACGCCGTGGTTCTGGTGGTATAAACGGTATCTTGAGAAGTAGTTTGTATGCAAACCGCGGGGATCATGGGCCTTCGGCCTCTTGATCCCTGTATCGTGAAGATTGGAGCGAGTGGGTATCAGCCGGATAGAAGAATGGCTTTCCTTGGATCTACTCTTCTGCAGTTTTTCCCTATCTCCATGGCAGGGGCTGGGGGGTGTGAAGCCCATAGCATAAAAATGTTGGAAAGCAGTTGGTTCACGCTCGCATTTGGAATAAGTGAGGTTTTGCTATGAAAATCACCCTGAAGATATGCTATGAAAGATTTTCATTCGGCATGCTTGAGGCGTGCTTTCGCCTCATGAGCAATTCTACAGAGCCGATATGTCTATAATCTGAAATGCATCAGGATTGGAAATAGAATAAAACATCTCTGAACATCCACAGATATCGAGATGCAATTTATCATCCATTTCTTTTAAGGAGATCTTTAATCTCTCGTTTTCATTTCCTTGCCGGACATATTCTGCAACGCTATGATTTTGATCAAATAAAATAATGTGATCAAAACCAGGGATAAAAACAATCTTCAGTTGGGTCTTATCCTTACAAATAAATTGACTTGAATTTTCGATATATCCATGATCGTGAAACCCCCTAAAGAGTTCCTGTGGGATAATAATCGTCGATGGACTATATCCTTTATTTTCAAGCAATGACTTTTTGTCATTTATGGTATCGATAATTGTATCAATATTATTGTCTACTGATCGTGTAATTGCTTTTGAACTTAGAATTGTCTTGATTATGCAAATCTTTTCTTGGCGTGCAATCCTTTCTCCAATGGCTTCAAAAATATGTTTGTTATGATGAATCGGATCAAATACATATTCATCGTTAATCAGATGACGTTTAGGATATCCATTCTTTATTCTTGATGAATATTTCTGGAAATTCGAAGTGTCTCGATCCTCTCTATTGATGATTTTAATCGTTGCAATATCATTTATAGCGATTTTGCCATAACCTTGCTTGATATATTTTTTCAGTTCTCGGCATTTTTCACAGTCATAATCTATTTGTTTCACGAGTTCTTCGGTATGTTCTGAACAATATTCCCGATTTTTTTGAATCCACGTCTTTGTCCGTTCAAGTTGCTCCTCCGCTTTGTTGTCGAATAATTGATCCCAGCAGTCTGCTTCTTCAATCAATAAATCACAGTTCTTCAGTAAATCCTCAGAGTTTTCGACAAAAATATTACAGAATTCCAAATCGTGTTTAAGGTAGTCCCTTCCTGTAGGTTCACCACTTGGGATCTGAGGATCTTCAGTAGTTCTTGAAAGATACCTCGTCATGCATAACAGATAGTATGTCTGCAATGCTCTTTCAGGATCTCTAAATGTATCAAAGATAAGAGTTAACTTACCCATCTTGGGAAAATACCGAACCCCTGAACCTCCATAGAAAAGGACTTTTGTGAGCCACGAAGGATCAAAAAGTACTGGGGAATCATTTATATTAATCGTGTGTGGATTCTTAGATTCAGTGTGTTCCCACAGTTCTTTGATGTATGTTTGGGCTTTGAGATCTCCTTCTTGTTCCCGAAATACAAGATAGGCACCAACAATAAAGAACAGTTGATGCATTTTGAATGCGACAAAGAGTGAATTTAAATTGAATATTTCACGACTGCTATTTGCCTTTAATTCTCCTACAATGGCTGTAAGATTATCGCCAGTTTTTAGTGACGCCTTTATTTCACACTCAAGATCATTTTTGTATTCCGTATACTCATTAATCGCAGTTTGTATTGCGCTATGATCTTTGACTGACTGTTCCTTTATGAGATACTCTAACAATAGATATTTTTCTTTTATTTGGCTGTATTTCGTAGTATCAGAAGCAAAGAGGGGCAAAAATTGAAACTGCTCTAGTGCAATGTCCTGCAATATTTCTTCTTGGATCGATTTCGGGTTGCCCCATGTGTTTTCTACACTATACGTTTGAATCTCTTTTTTAAATGATTCGAAATCATCTTCATCGATTATTTTTTTGTTTACTCTGAAAAGAAACTCTGAAGTATACGCCTTAATAAACTCCATATCAATTTCTGGATTTTCAGTAATCTCACAATTTAGGATGTCAAATATCCCTGTCCAGAGATAATTCCTAAATTGAACACGGAGTTCGACAGCACGGTCTATGATTCTCACGAGATGTAAACAGATCTCATCCTTGACCCAGGAATATTTTTTTTCACTCAATATCCCTCGATAGATATTAAATAGTGCGATTGTAAATTTAAATGAAAAATCAGTATCGGTTCTAGAGATCCCTCTGATTGCAGTCTCTTCAATTGATTCTAATATTTCTTTCACATTTTTCTTTTTGTCCCGCCGTATGTCTGCAATACAATTATTATGCACCAACTGGATAACCTGTTCATAGTTTGTTATCTTTGTCATAAATATGTAATATCGCCAGAATATAATTGACCACAATAAAATAAGAACCAATATAAATATAAATGAGTGCCAATTTGTCATATCCTGCCACATTAAAATAAGAGATATCAGGATTGTTGCCATTGAAATCAAAAAAAGTCCTTTTGTTACTTTGTTATGGATAAACTGTTTCAGAATTTGATAACCATATTTCTCTGATCCAATTTGAACCATAACAAGGGATATAGAAAAAATGATCGCCACAAGGGTTGCCATTACCGTGCAAGCTGTAGCAAAAGTGTTTTGCATGGCTGGATTTGAAGATGTAATATTTATCAGAAGTTGGTTGATACCCTGACCAAGTTCTTTTTGTGTATATGGATTCAAAATCCAGTTGATAATCATGTAATACTCAAACCAAATCATTATTTTTCTCCCTAGTTCCAGCAAGCACCAATAATTTAAGCCATACAATATTTTGTTCCATATTCCTAGTTTAAGTTATCATCGGCCCCCGAAGGATTATTCCAATATTATAAATATGATAATTCATGAAATTGTGCATGTGAGATTTTCTATAGTAAAATTAGAAAACATTTGAATTATTATTGGCCTATTAAACATTAGAAAATCGATCTAATCATATGTTGTCATGTCACTGCCTCAGAGAATAATCTTAGGATCCATATGGCAAATGCACAACTGCCTCTCAATAATGATGACATTGAGAATGCAGGATCCAGGGGCATCGCCCCCGGAGCGAGTGCGAAGGAAGGCATGAGCTTCCAGAGAATTACAAAAAAAATCAGGATCTCAAAAGAGTCCTCACCCCCGCGCCTCCAGTTCCCGCGCCAGCCTCGAACGTTCCAGGGCCAGCCCCAGCTGGAGCCCGATGGAGGAGAGGTTCTCCAGACTGGTGCGCATATAGCACTTCTCTCTGCCGCTCCCCATATTCAGCAGCCCCACCACCTCGCCGCCGATCTTGATCGGCATGATGAGGACGGTCCTCACCCCCTGCGCCCTGACGGCCTCGTCGAGCGCGGCATAGGCCGGGGCTTCGGGGGTGATGTAGACGACCTTCTGCTCCGCAAACGCCCGCTCGAAGAGGGCGTCGAAGACACCGGAGAGGCACATCTGCCGCAGGCTCTCGGGCATGTTCCGCTGCACCCGCGGGACCATCTCGTCGGCCTCGTCGAGGAGGTAGACACAGCCCATCTCGAACCCGAGCGCCCCCATCACCGCCTCGATGGAACGTTCCAGCATTGACGCCTCGTCCCGTGCGTCGTTGAGGATCCCGGAGAGACGGTTGAGGGCCAGGAGCGTGTTGACGTACTCGCTCCGCTCCCGGTCGAGGCGCTGCATCTTGAGGGCGCTCGCCAGTTCGTCGGCGACGATCTCCAGGCTCTCGACCAGCGTCGCGCTCGCCTCCGAACCGAGGAGCAGGAGGACGGCGCCGGTCGCCTCCTCCTCCTCGATGATCGGGACAGCAAGGGCGGATTTTACCTCGCCGCCGATGCCGGGCAGGGCGAGCGGCCCGGCGGCCGCGGTCTCCAGTTGCTCCATGCTCTCCTTTACCAGCGGAAGGACGGTGGCCATGCGATCGTCTGAAGGCTCGAAGGTGGCGTAGGCCGGATGTCCGCCGGGCGTGAAGACCGCCGCATGGAGGTACGGGACCAGTTTCTCCCTGATGCCCGTCATCGTCCCCTCAAGAAGGTGCTCCTCATCCGGTGCGGTCCCGACGCTCCTGATGATATAGAGCAGCGCCTCAAGGTCCCGCTTTGTCCGCCGCCGACTGGAAAGATCTTCTCCGATGACGGCCACGCACCCGGCCGGGCCGGCGGCGGGCGGGGGGACGAGGGTGACGGCATAGGGGCGGTAGATCCCGGCCTTCTCCCTGAGGTCGAGTTCGACGGTGGCGGCCCGGCCTGTTTTCACCGACCGAAGCGCCCCGTCCACCCTCGTCTCGTCGACAGGGCGGAGGAGGTCGCGCAGACCCCTGGTCTCGGGGAAGAGCGAGGCGAAGAGACGGTTTGCGGCCAGCACCCTGAGGTCGTCGGTGACGGTCAGGACGATCGTCTCCGGGAGGGCGAGGCGGTCGGCGAGGTCGGCCTCCTGCCGCCTGGCCTCGTAGAGGGCGAAGGCCAGGGCCGCGAGGTCGGCCTCCTCCTCGGCATGCGCCGCCGCGGGGGCCGCCTGCTCGCCCGTGCCCGACCTTTCCTTTATCTTCCAGAGTTTGCTGCGGCCGACAAAGGTGTACTCCAGGAGCCCCTTCGCGTGGAGGATGCCGAGATATTTCAGGACCGTGGCCCTGCTCTTGCCAGTCCCCCTGGAGATCTTGTCGAGCATGCACTCCTCAGGCCGGTGAGACCTGAGGTAGGAGAGGATCAGTTGCTCGGTATCTGAGTACGTCTCCATGATCCCCTGTGGGTCTATACTATATCGTCTAATATCTTTCGCCACAGGGAAAAGTATATATCAAAACTATACTATACAGTATAGTTAGACCACACAGTCTAAAACCATGAGGTGAAACGACCATGTCCTACGAGACGACCGCAACCGAACTCATCGAATTGCTGGGGCTGAAGGGCAGTCCCGTCGCCGTGAAACTTGCGAAGACCGCCGACGACGTGCCGGCAGGCTATGCAAAAATCGAGAAGAGCAGGCACTGCCAGTTTGTCCAGGACGCCAGGCTCAAAGGGGCCGCCGGGTATGCCACCGCCGAGGAGCACATGTGCAAGGGCGGCGCCGGGGTCATGGGCGTCGGCCCCCTCCCCGAACACCTGGCCAATGGGAGCACCTACCACAAACTCGGGAACTTCAAGACCGCCGAAGGGGCGCTCGAGACCGTCACCGCGATGCCGAAGAGCACTGAGGACTTCTACGCCTCGGTCTACGCCCCCCTGGAGACGGCCGCCTTCGAGCCCGATGTCGTCATCATCGTCGCCACGCCCAGGCAGGCCCTCAGGCTCACCCAGGCCTCCCTCCACACCCACGGAGGCCGTGTCTCCAGCGACTACTCCGGGATCCAGTCCATCTGTGCCGACGCCGTCGTCGCCGTCATCCAGCGCGGCGTGCCCAACATGACCCTGGGCTGCAATGGCTCGCGGAAATACTCAGGGATCGCCGAAGACGAGGTGATCCTCGGCATCCCGCCTGCCCACCTCGGCGGGATCGTCGAGGCTCTGAAGGTCTTCAAGGAGAAGTGGGGGTGAAGATGACAAAGACCGTCAGCGCCCTCGGGATCAAGGCCCCGAACACCTCCATCCTCGCCGACAACGTCGTCAAATATCTGGACGACCCGGCGGAGACCGTCGTCTTCCTCCTCAGCCCCGGTGCCGAGGAGGGGATGGAGGCTGTGGCCAGGAAGCACGGCTACACCCTCGAGATCACATCATCAGACAAACACACGGAGGCACGCATGACCCCCACAGGCAGCACCATGGAAGAGATCGACGTCAGCGGGGACTTCTGCCCCGGCCCGGTGATCACGGTCGGCACCATCCTCGCCACCCTTCCGGTCGGGGAGAGGTTGAAGGTCACGAGCGCGAGCGCCGACTCGATCGCCGACATCGCCGCGGCCGTCGAGTCGTCGGGCTCGAAGGTCGTGACGCAGGGCGCCGACGGCGAGAAGCACTACCTCATCGCCGAGAAGGCCGAGAAGCAGGAGGGCACTCAGGCCGTCGTGGCCCGCGACCGCGTCCTCATCGCCCAGAGCAACGGGATCGGCAACGCCGAGCGGGCCTATGCGACCTTCCTCTTTGCGAAGGCGGCGCAGAGCATGGGCAAAGAGGTGACGATCTTCCTGCTCATGGACGGCGTGAGCATGGCGCGGCAGGGGAACGCCGCGGTCGTCAAACACCCGGCCTTCGACCGCCTCGACCGGCTCATGGACGAGGTGATCAGGGGTGGAGCCACGATCTACGCCTGCGAGATGAGCGCAAAGTTCAGGGGGATCGGTGAGGCCGACCTCGTGGACGGGGTCAGACTCGCCGGGGCCGCAACCTACATCCAGCTCCTCAGCGATCCCGCGAACGCCGTCGTCAACTTCTGAGGTGAAAGAGCATGGAAATGATCTATCAGGTGCTCGCCCTTGCGGTCCTCGCAAGCAGCATGGTGACCGGGTTCATAACGTTCAGGATGCTCGGGATGAAACTTGCCCTCCACTTTGGGGCGCTGATGCTCGCCCTCGTTGCCACCCTGGCTGCCCTCGCGACCGGCATCCCGGCGCTTGCCATGGCCGCCGCCGCTCTCCAGGTGCTGGCGACGGTCACGGCCTTCACCCAGGTCTGGGCCACGTTCAGGTATTCGTTCCAGACCTCGCCGGGGTTCGCGCCGCACCTCGCCATGGTGACGATGCTCCCGGTGCTCGCGGCGGCCTCGGTGCTGCTGTGAACTGCAAGCCCTACAAACGTCCAGCCTCGATTATCCTCTCAATCCTCTTTTTTGCCCCTCACATCCCCATTCACCTAAAGATATATGAGATGCCCGGCCCATCAGGTAAAGGGGTGATGAAACGATCTCCGAACTGGTCCTCTGTGTCATACTCGTTGTTCTTGGAGCGATCCTTTGTCTGGTCCCCTTCAGGAGAAACCGGATCATCGGCCTGAGAATTAGGCCTACGTACGAGCCCGAAGCACTCTGGAAAAGAAAGAACCGGTACTTCGGATTCTTCCTCATCATCATCGGCCTGCTCCTCCTCCTCTTCATTGCCACGCCATATTACCTGCTCTTCCTCCTCTCCGCCCTCATGATCTCCCTGGTTGCGGCCTATGTCGAGGAGAAGAGCCTGCTCGTCACCCCCCTTGCACTCTTCGCCTTCTTTCTCCTCACCGCTCTCTGTGCCTGCCCTCTCCTTCCCGGCGAGATAGCGGTCCGCTTCTCAGGGCTTGAAGCAAACGGATGGGAGGCGAAGGGTCCATACCTCCTCGCCATGATTGCGCTCTCCTCGCTCTTCCTTCTCTTCTCTGCCTTTGCCGTGCGCTCCAGACATGACGAGGACGTGCTCCCGGTCATGAACGGATCCCTGCTCTTCCTTCTCGCCCTCAATGCGATCTTCATCGCCGTCCAGATGTACGGCGAGCACCTCATCGCCCTCGGCTACCTCGCCCTGATCGTCTTCTTGGCATTTGTGGTCCGCGAATCTATCACCTGGATACGGACGGCCGGAGTAAAAGAATGAGAACGGTCCCCCTTCTTCTTGCCCTCCTCCTCGTTCTGGTCGTCGCTCTCTTACCATGCTGCGTGGAGGAGGGGGCCATGGTCCAGATTGAGTATGTCCCCCAGAGCGACCAGGCGATCGACTGCGGGATTGCGGGAATCGCGATGCTGATAAAACACGCCTGCCCCGAGGTCGGCTACGGCGAGATCGTCTCCTCTCTTGCCATGCCCTGCACATGTTCCTACATCCCTGGAAGCCTTGCCTCGCAGGCCACCTGGCTCTGGGACGAGGACTATGCATTCCAGGCGTCGCTTTATGGGCTGGAGTATGTGCCGTCCCCTCACCAGGGCAACGCGACCGACGAACACTATGAGGAATACCTCCAGGAGATCAAAAATTCCCTTGACCGAGGGGTGCCGGTGATGGTCGGGGGCTGGGACCTCTATTATGACGAGTTCTACCTGGACCGACTGGAAGGATGGGGAATGGGGCCTGGCCAGGCCGGGCACAACATCGTCGTCGTGGGCTATGACGGCGAGGGCATCCACTACCTGGATCCCGGCGCCGTCGCCAACCAGCGAGACGAGGTCGGGAATGTCACCTATTTCCAGCGCTATGACGACTTCAGGCTGGCGGTCACCTCCCTCCCCGGCCCGGGGACGCTCCATTACTGTATCTATGAGAAGACCGACGAACCCCTGCCCGGGGACGAACGGTCCGGGTTGATCAGAGAGAGGAACCTGGCGAAGTTCCACGGAGACCCTGAGGGGCATACGATCAGGTCTATGCAGAGGCGTACCGGCACTCGGTCTTCGGGTCAGAGGGCCTTGAGGCGTTGCGCCAGGATCTTGAACCAGACAATCTCTCTCAGATCCTCTCCCAGAGAAAGACTCACCTGAAAGAGGGATTTCTGGCCTCATCGCTGGGGGTCGGGAGCGTGCGATATATGTGGTATACCAATGCCTGGGCGGCCGGGTGGGGGAGCGCGTATTGCGAGGGGATCGGCGACGACGAGGGGGCCGCGCTGATGGCCGACCTGAGCGCCATGTTCAGGGAGAGCGACACACTCTTTACCGGAATAATCCAGGCATATGACCGGGAAGGCTCATGGAACCCTGACGACCTGGACCAATTGCAGTTAACGGTCGACGAGATCGGTCGTCTCTATGCCGCGCTCCAGGGAGAGGACGAACCCCTCCGGTCCAGCGAGTGAGGGCATACCCTGATCCAGGTCTTTTGGAAAACTATACCTCCCTGCATGATGACCTCCACCTATGAAAAGTACCTTCCACATCATGCTCATCCCGACACTGGGCTGCCCGGCCCACTGCAAATATTGTTGGAGTTCAGATGAGCACTCCCCGCGGATGAGCATCAAGACTGTCGAGGATGTGGTCGAATGGCTCAAGGACTTCAGGGACGACCAGGTCACCGTCACCTTCCATGGCGGCGAGCCCCTCCTGGCCGGCGAGGCATTTTACCAGGAGGCCCTCCCCCTCCTCGCCGAAGGGCTCAGCCACCTCCACCCCACCTTCGCGATCCAGACCAACCTCTGGCTCCTCACCCCCGGCATCGCCGACCTCTTCGCGAAGTACAAAATCCCGGTCGGCTCCAGCATCGACGGCCCCAAGGAGATCTGCGACCTGCAGCGGGGCGAGGGCTACTATGAACGGACGATGCAGGGCTACGAACTTGCCCGCGAGCACGGGCTCGACGTCCGGTTCATCTGCACCTTCACCTCGTACTCGGTGGAGCGCAAAGAAGAGATCTTCAACTTCTTCCTCGAGAACAATCTGACCCTCAAACTCCACCCGGCCCTCCCGTCGCTGCGCGACTCCAACCCGGACGAGTGGACGCTCACGCCGGAGAAGTACGGCGAACTCCTCGTCTACCTCCTGGACCAGTCCCTCGAACACCTGGGCGAGATCGAGGTGATGAACATCAACGACCTCTGCCGTGGGGTCTTCACCCGCCACGGCACGGTCTGCACCTATGCCGACTGCATGGGCAACACCTTCGCGATCGGCCCGGACGGGAGCATCTACCCGTGTTACCGTTTCGTGGGCATGCCCGAGTTCGTGATGGGCAATGTCGCCACGCACCCGAGCAGAGAGGAACTCGAACAGTCCGCGGTCTGGAAGCAGATGGAGGCGTTCAAGGCATATGTCGATGAGCACTGCAAGGACTGCGCACACATCAAATATTGCCGGGGCGGGTGCCCGTACAACGCCATCGCACCGACCGGCGGCGAGGTGAAGGGCGTCGACCCGCACTGCCCGGCCTATGCCAGGATCTTCGAGGAGATTGGTGAGCGGATCAACAAGGAGATGTTCGAGTCCTCGCCCTTCCTTGAGATGGGCGGGCCGCGGTCGAGACGGGCGAGGGAGACGAAGCCGGGCGTGATGGCGCTGATCAGGCAGATGGCGATGCGGTGAGGGCGACGCCTCTCTCTTCTTTCCTCTTCGGGTGGCTCTCCCGGCCATCTAGAACGGTTTTCGTGACGACATTAAGCACGAAAGGATTCATATGATGACTGTCCCGATTGGAGGCTCTCAAAACATCCTAGAAATAAAAATAAAAACTATTTTATTATCTAAATTGCAAGTAAAAGCCAGAGACGTCATGATACCTGACTTGCATGCGATCTGTCTTAACGATCTCCGGCGACGGAGGGGAGACGAGGGCGTATGATCCCCGACGACCTCCTCCCGACAGCCTTTGCCGTTGTCTCGTCACCGAAGCGCTACGCCCTCTTTCTTGGCTCAGGGATATCGAAAACCGCCAAGATCCCGACTGGGTGGGAGATCACCGAGAACATGATCAAGAAGATCGCCGCAACCTCTCAGGAGCAGATCGATGGGGATCCAGTGGCATGGTACCGGGAGAGGTCGGGTACAGAACCAACATTCTCCGGTCTCTTTGAAGACCTGAAGGCGTCCAGGGAAGATCAGGGGGCCGTACTCCGTGAGTACTTCACGTTCGAAGGCGAGGACGGCGAACGGGTCGCCCCTGAACCGACCGAGGCCCACCGAACGATCGCAAGGATGGTGAGAGACGGTCTGGTCGGCCTCGTCATCACCACGAACTTCGACGACCTGCTGGAGCGAGCGCTCCGTGATGCAGGAGTTCAACCGACGGTGATCACCGAAGGAAGCGAACCGGTGAAGATGTCGATGATCCCCGACCACTGCCGGATCGTCAAGGTGAACGGAGACTATCCCAACACTCCCCTAAAGATGACGCCGGCAGACCTCGCCTCCTATACACCCGAACTCGAAGACTATCTGGACAGGATCCTATCCGAGTATGGATTGATCGTCTGCGGGTGGTCGGCGAAGGACGATACCGGACTGGTAAACATTCTTGCAGGCAAAGAGGGAGAAAAAGAACGGGTCAGGAGATATTCAGTCTATTGGTGCCAGCGGAAGGACTCTGGACCTCTTCCGGAAGCGATTATGGAGAGCCTTCATCCATCAATAATTGAGATTGCGTCTGCGGATGAGTTTTTTGGGGAACTTCATTCTCGCATTGAGGTTTTGCGCCGGTACGAGCAGAAAGAAAAAATGAGCGTCTCGACCGCGGTGCAGAAGGTCAAAAAGATTCTCAGGAAGATGAAACCCGAAATCGTTCTCCCTGATCTCATTCACAAAGAGACCGATCGTCTGCTTGCGTTCATCGCCAATAAAAGACAGTATAATCCGGCGATTACGAGTTCAAAAGACCTCCTCAAACAGATACTCAAGGATTTAGAGGAAGTCACCGCGCCGCTGGCGGCAATGGTCGCCACGGTGGCATATTATGATAATAATGAACACGTGAAACTGGTCTCAGATACGATTGAACGATTAGTCCATGCTCATAATATTCCTGTTGAACCCGTTAGCGTAGATGAAGAATTTAAAAGAGGTTTATCCTCTCTGCAACATTACCCTGCTGTTCTTGTCATCTATTGTGCAGGGATTGCAGCGGTGCGTAACGAGAACTTCAATATGCTGGAAGCCGTTCTGAGGAAACCGAAGAAGCATCCGTATAATGGTTTATTGCAGGATGATTCTATTTTCAAGTGGGCAAATGTTTTCGATACGATCAGTTTTGATACAGGATATATTGACATAAGAAACTCCACCAGAGATAGGCATTATATCACTGACAACTATCCCGACTCTCCTTACGAGGAGATGCATACTATAATCCGGAGCCTGATCCCGAATCAGTTCGCCTTCTCAAGATCTCTGGATGTCTTTGAGTATATCTTTGGACTTGCATATATAGCAGATTCCAGAGACGAAGAGATCGAAAGAGGTGCATTTCGTATGTCGACTCCCGGTCCTCTTCGGTCTCAGAGTTTGTATCAACGCAGAAATCCACTGTATGGTTCGATCTCCCCTCTCCCTCCCCATATCTTTACCTACCTCGCCGACCTCCAGCAGAAGGCAAAGGGCTCTAACTTCTTTGGTGGGAATTTATCGGCATTTGAAGAGGCGAACCGAAAATATGCAATGGGGTTTGAAATTGAATGTCCACGCACAGGGATCAAATTAGAGATCCGCGGGGGGCTTTATTAATCTCGTGCGAAGGTTTCCATATCGTCATCAATCTCGGAAACAATATCCATTGGCGGTTTTATGGATAGGAATCCTTACCATCCCCCTTCCTATCCTCCACATGTTGAACTGCGAATCTACTACTGATTTCGTTAAAATTAGTATTTCACTCCCCTATGAGATTGAGAGTGTTTCACCCGGCGTGAAGACAAGGGAAGGCACGTCGATCAGACGTGCCGCCCCACCAGAAGGAGAAGGAATGTTAAACTGTTTTCTCCTGCCGGGGGGAGAACCCCGGACCCCCCCCCACGACGAAGATAGGCTGAGGGCGGCAGCAATCTCTTGAACTACGCCGTGTTTCGGAAACGCCTTCCAATCACAGATGTTGGCATGGGGTTTTGGGATATGCTCCATGACAATCTGCGACACCCATATCCCGCGTCCCTCAAATCCGCGGCCCCGAAAAAAAGAGTTAGTAAGGATAAAAGATGAAGAAGGCCAGACAGAGCAGGAAGAGCACCCATGCCGCCGGCTTGACATCATGCACCTTCCCCTGCACGATCTTGAGGAGCGGGAAGAGGACAAACCCCGCGCAGAGCCCGACACCCATGTTGTAGGTGAAACTCATCAGCACGATGACCGCAAACGCCGGGATCGCCTCGGCATAGTCCTCGAAGTCCAGGTCCTTCACCGCCGACATCATCATGATCCCGACGATGATGAGCGCCGGACCGGTGGCCACCGCAGGGATGGCCGCAAAGAGCGGGGAGAAGAAGAGCCCGAGTGCAAAGAAGCCGGCGATGAACAGAGCGCAGAGCCCGGTCCGTCCCCCGGCCTCGATCCCGGCCGAAGACTCGACAAAGGTGCCGGTCGTCGTCGTCCCGGCGACGGCGCCAAAGACCGTCGCGAGCGAGTCGGCAAGGAAAGGTTTCTCAATCTCGGGCAGGTTCCCGTTCTCGTCCAGGAACCCGGCCTTGGCCGAAGCCCCGATGAGGGTGCCCATCGTGTCCAGGAAGTCCATCGTGAACATCGTGAGGATAACCGCAAAGAACCCCCAGGAGAGCGCCCCCATCACGTCGAGCTGGAGAAAGACCTGCGAGACGTCGGGAGGCATACTGACGATCTCTGCCGGTGCCTTCGCCACCCCGGTCGCAAAGGCGATGAGGGCAGACGTAAGGATCCCGATGAGGATCGCGCCTTTCACTTTGCGGATCATCAGGGCCGCAATGATCAAAAACCCGATGACGGCGATCAGCACCTCAGGCGAAGTGACCTGCCCAATATGGAGCGGTGCATCCGCGGTCCCGAGGACGACGATCTTTGAGTTCACCAGTCCGATGAAGGTGATGAACATCCCGATCCCCACCGCGAAACTGACCTTGAGGTTGTAGGGCACCGCCTCGGCCATGACATTCCTGGACTTCGTGAGCGTGAGGATAGTCAGGAGCACACCTGAGATGAAGACCGCACCAAGGGCCGTCTGCCACGAATATCCCAGGACCCCGCAGACCGTGTACGCAACAAAGGCGTTCTCTCCCATATAGGGAGCGATCGCAAAGGGTCGGTTGGCATAGATCCCCATGATCACTGTCCCGAAGATGGCCGAAAGAATTGTTGCGACCATCGCCGGGCCGAAGGGCATACCCGCCGCCTCAAGGATCGCCGGGTTGATGACGATGATGTAGGCCATCGTCATGAATGTAACAAGGCCGCCGACAAACTCTTTTTTGACCGACGTGCCATGCTCGCTGAGTTTGAAATGACGTTCTAAGATATTTTCGCCCATTCTTGAAATCACCAGACTTGTTTTACCGTTTTTTGTACATTTTTGGTGAGGTGCAGATTAAGGGTGTCGGGCCTTGCAGGAAAGACTCATATAGAGGATGTGGCAGGAGGTAGGTGGGGAGGGGCACTCATGGAAGGCGAGAAGACCCGGCCGCGGCCGAACCATCTTATTGGAGAGAAGAGTCCGTACCTGTTACAACATGCTTATAACCCGGTGGACTGGCGTCCCTGGGGGGAAGAGGCGTTTGAACATGCACGGCGTGAACATACACCGATCTTTCTCTCGATCGGGTATTCGACCTGCCATTGGTGTCATGTGATGGCAGAGGAGTCATTTGAAGATCCCGAGGTGGCAGACCTTCTCAACGAGACCTTTGTCATGATCAAGGTCGACAGAGAGGAGCGTCCTGACATCGATGCGGTCTATATGGAGGCGTGTCTCTCGCTCACCGGGACAGGGGGGTGGCCCCTGAATGTCATCCTGACGCCAGAGAAACTGCCGTTCTATGCGGCCACCTATATCCCCAGGGAGTCGCGGTTTGGGATGACCGGGCTCCTCGAACTGGTCCCACGGATACGGAGGCTCTGGGCCGACCAGCAGAAAGACGTCGCTGCATCGGCCGAAGAGATCAGGAACCGCCTTATCCGCGCCCAGGCGGCCAGGAAGACCGGCACCGAACCAGGGATCGACCTCATCCACCGGACCTACCGGGAACTGATCCGGCGCTATGACCAGACCAACGCCGGTTTCGACCACGCTCCAAAGTTCCCGGTGCCGCACACGCTTCAGTTCCTGATACGCTACTGGAGCGAGACCGGCGAGGAGAGGGCACTCGATATGGCCGAAGAGAGTCTGCGGTCGATCAGGGGAGGGGGGATCTTCGACCAACTCGGCTATGGGGTCCACCGCTACACCACCGACGCCGAATGGGTGGTGCCCCATTTCGAGAAGATGCTCTATGACCAGGCTTTTCTTGCTCTTGCCTGCACCGAGGCGTATGAGGCGACCAGGGAACCGTTCTACCAGGAGACGGCCGACGAGATCTTCGAGTACGTGTTGCGGGACCTGCAGTCGCCTGAAGGCGCGTTTTTCACCGCAGAAGACGCGGACAGTGAGGGGATCGAAGGGAAATTCTATCTCTGGACCGCCGAGGACGTGGGAGAACACCTCGACCCCGCGGAGGCTGACCTCTTTGTGAGGGCCTACGGCATCGGCCACACCCTTAAGAGCAAGGGGCCGGTGCCGGGCGTGAACATCCTGCACCACCGGGTGCCGGTGGCCGACCTCACCGAGGAGTTTGCGATGTCTGAGAAAGAAGTGCGGACTCATCTCGAAGACGCGAGGAAGGTTCTCCTCTCGGCCCGTGCCTCGCGCCCGCGCCCACCTGTCGACGACAAGGTGCTCCTCGACTGGAACGCCTTCATGGTCGCGGCCCTGGCCAGGGGGGGCAGGGTCTTTGGGGAAGAGCGGTATATCGGGGCGGCCGAGAATGCGGCCGGGTTCTTGTTCGGCAGGTTGCGGGGGAAGGACGGGGATCTCTTCCACCGCTACCGGGACGGCGAGACGGCGGTCCCTGGCATGCTCAACGACTATGCTGCTATGGTCTGGGCGCTCACCGAACTTTATTCAGCCACATTCGAGGGGGCGTACCTGCGGGAGGCCAGACGGCTTGCCGACCGCATGATCGACCTCTTCCTGGACGGAGTGGAAGGGGGGTTCTATACCACTCCGAAAGGCGGCGAAGAACTGATATTCAGAAAAAAGGAGGCCTATGATGGAGCGGTGCCGTCGGGAAATTCGCTTGCATTCACCGCGCTGCTCACCCTGTACCGCCTGACCGGCACTGCGCAGTATGCGCAGGTCGCCTCGTCGGGCTTTGGTGCCTTCTCGACGATGGCCTCTGAACGGCCTTCCTCCTATACTGGATATATGGACGCTCTCCTCTCCGCGCTTTCCCATTCCTATGAGGTGGTGGTCGCGGGCGAGAGGGATGATCCTGGGACAGCGCAGTTCCTCGCGGTCCTGAAGGACTATTATCTCCCGTACACCTCGGTGGTCCTGCGGGACGGCCATAACCAGGAGGTGCTCGACGAGGTCGCACCCTACACGCGCGAGATGGACCCCGACGAGGGGAGGCCAGTGACCTATCTCTGCCGGGGAACGGCATGCGAGCAACCGGTGACCGACACCCCTACGCTCAGGGAGGTCATTGCAGGCGAACGGGTCGGATGGGGGAAAGACTATATGGAGCAAATCATGAAGAGAGGGTAACCCTGTGGGGGGGACACATCCATGAAGAGTGGGAAATGGACACTCATGGTGCTTGCCGCACTTGCAGCCGCACTGATGGTCTGCGGGTGTACGAGCACCCCGCCGGCCGACCAGACGCCGTCGCCGACAGAGGTCACGACGACTGTGCCTGCCGGGGAGACGGAGACGGAGACCGAAACCGAGACGATAGCTGAGACGGAGACCGAAACCGAGACGGAAACTGAGACTGAGAACGTTACTGAGACAGAGAATGTAACAGGGAGCGAAGTCGAAACGGGGGCGGAGGATGACATCGTCGCAGTCGCCTCCAACGCAGGGACCTATACCACCCTGTTGACCGCGCTGGACGCGGCCGGACTGACCTCTGCTCTCCAGGACGAGGGACCATATACGGTCTTTGCACCGAATGACGCGGCCTTTGAAGCGTTGCCTGCCGGGACTCTCGACGACCTCCTGGCCAACACCACCGAACTGACCAGCGTACTGCAGTACCATGTGGTGCCTGGCGAGTTCAACTCGACCTCTCTTGAAGATCTCGATACTCTTGAGACCCTTGAAGGCGAGATGCTGAATGTCACGGTCACCGACGGTGTCGTGACCGTGGAGGGGGCGACAGTGATCACTGCGGACATCAATGCGAGCAATGGTGTCATCCACGAGATCGATACTGTGCTTCTCCCGCCGGCAGTCATGGCCGCCGAGGAGACTGGAGAGAACGAGACGGTCGAGGTCACAGAGACCGAGACGGAAACTGAGACTGAGGTTACAGAGACTGAGACGGAAACTGAGACTGAGGTCACAGAGACCGAGACTGAATCAGACGAGACGACCGGGATCTAAATGGGTCTGGTCGAGATGTGACGGCGCGGCGTGTCGCCTCATCGAAATGGTGCCAATGGCACGTGGTTCTCGGGTGCGTCATGCCGGGAGTGGTGATTCACTCCCTGGCTCCGCGCCTTTTCTGGTCCTGGACCCATCTCTGATTATAACCTCTGGAGAAATCCTCGCCGATTATAGGTGTGAGTGTGATTCCAGCCTTCCTCTCTCTTCTCACCTGGTGCTCCTTCCCCCCAGGATCCCGGGGACGAGGATTGGACCAGGAAGGCGCCTTTGATGACCCTTAAGAAAGGGTCTCCCATCCTCTGCTACAGAGAACCATCAAATCCCTTCCCTTATCAGTCACATCAGGGGGCGGCCGCTCCTCTTCTCATGCTCGTCGCTCAGTCGACGGCATGTCGTCCTCTGCTCATGACCGTCTTTATACCGCCGGGATTTCGGCTCTGTAGAAACCCTCACTTCTTCTCAGTGCAAGGGTGACTCAATCGCCTTCCCACACAATCACACCAGGGGCGAGTGCCGCCCGGACCCCCAGGACCACGATGGGGCCGGGAAGGCACAAAAATGACCCTGAAGAAGGTATTGTCGTCCTCTGCCTATCCTCGTGCGGGGGTTCGGGGGGCGGCCAAGCCCCCCGGCGAAGAGAACCATCATGAGGGTTTCTACAGAACTGGAATTTCTTCTTTTCTTGGTTCTTTCTGGACGGTGCGCCCGGTGTTGATCCAGGCATTCATCCCGCCCAGGATGTTGGTGACGTCCTGGTAGCCGTCCCTGAGGAGGATTGAGGCGGCAAGGCTCCCTTTAAACCCGGTGTTGCAGTAGGCCAGGATGGCCGTGTGTCTTGGCACCTCCCTGATCCTCCTGGCGATCTCCTCAACCGGGATGGAGTGGGAGCCAGGGACCGCCCCGATCGAGAGGCGGGTGGGGCGGTCCCTGACGTCGATTATGAACTGCCCCTCTGCGTCGGGATCGACCTCGTGGACCGAGCAGGTCTTGCACCTCCCGATGGGGCGACCGCTCTGGTACCATGCTCTCATCCCGCCGGCCAGGTAACCGTCGATGGCGTCGAACCCGAGACGACGGGCCTGGGTCGCGGCGGCACGCGGGGCCCGGGCCACGTCGTCGATGAAGATGACGGCCCGGTCATATCTGGCATAATAGCCAAGATATGCCGAGACCCCTGCCTGCCAGATGTTCAGGCTCCCCGGGACATGGCCACCGGCAAAGGCGGACGGTCCCCTGAGGTCGACGAGTGTGGCGCCCCGTGCGGCCGCATGCTCGATTGCATCAGGGGGCATCGGTCGCATCGGCGTGGTCTCGCCACCCCGGAGGGGGAGGGGCCCGGAGAGGTTGTAGCGCTCCATGGTGGCAAAGTACGGCGGGATGGGGTGGTGCTCGGCACGTTTGCGGGCGACGAACTCTGGCCGGTTCAGTTGGAGGAGCGGGTTTGTCCTCTTCTCGTGGCCGACGGTGGTGAGTGGGCGGTCGCTGATCGTGCCGCCGCAGACCGACCCGGCGCCGTGGGCCGGGCAGACGATGACGCCGTCGTGGAGGGTGAGAATCTTTTCGTGGAGCGAGTCGTAGAGGGCGCCGGCCATCTCGTCCAGACGGTCTTTGAAGAAGTCGGTCCTTCCCACGTCTCCGGCAAAGAGGGCGTCGCCGGTGAAGACCATGAGGGGTGCGTCGGCATGCCCGGCCTCGGCGAGCACCAGGGAGATGCTCTCGTCGGTGTGGCCAGGGGTTTCGAGTACCCGCACCTCCAGCGGTCCAACGCCGACGACCTCTCCCTCTTTCACCGGACGGCCGAAGCCGAAATCGAGGGCCACACCGTGAAGGATCTCTGCGCCAGTCGCTCTGGCAAGGTCGAGCGACCCGGTGCAGTAATCTTCGTTCCGGTGGGTCTCGAAGATGTGGGTGATCTCGACCCCGTGTGCGTCGGCGAGGTCGAGGTAGACCTCCACATCCCGCCTGGGGTCGACGACGGCAGCGGCCCGCCCGGCCCCGACAAAGTACGAGTAGTGGGCCAGTCCAGTTGATTCGATCTGCTCAAAGATCATGTCCCTCACTCGTGGTGGGGAGGGGGTCGGCGATATATAAGGGTGTCTGGGGGGTGCGGGTGTCGCAGGGAACGGGTGCGACCCGTACCCGGATCTCGCAGGATTGCCCCTATTTTGGGGATCTGTCCCTCTGATCCAGGCATATTCTGGGCGTATTTTGTGATCTCTGTAAATTTGGCCTTGTTCATGAAATACCGGATGGAACGTCTCCATCTAAGCCCTCTCAGGGGGGTCATATGGGGGCGGGGGATATTATTCTCTCGTCCTTGTTTAGAGGGGAGCCCTGGGGCTTGTAAAACGGAGGAAATCGCCTCGATTTTATGGGGGAGATTTGTCTGGATTGGATCGAGTCGTAGCGAACCCTTTGAATGGATCTCTCTGCCCGGGTGATGGCCCTCGAAGACCAGAGATCGTCTCATGCTCTTTTTGGTCTCACCCCCGACCTACTCCTTCTTCAAGGCCTTTGAGCTTGCCTTCCGCACCCCGTCTTCTCGTGGGAGTCTATAATGCAGTAGGCGGAGGCTTGAGAACAGAGGCAACAGGAGATCCCTGTGAAGAAAAATATGGCTCTGTAGAATTCCTCTGGATAACTCATTGCGTGGGGCGTGCCGCTCCCCGGGCCCCCCAGCCGAAGATAGGCGGGGGATGGCAGTGCGCTCTTCATGGTCATTGATTGTGCCTTCCCGCCCCCATCGTGGTCCCCGGGGTCCGGGGGCAGCGCCCCCGGTGAGAGACTATGGGAAGGTGATTGAGTCACGCTCACACCAAGAATAATAGGTGAGGGTTTCTACAGAGCCCAATTTTCAGGCGTTAAACCCTCCACTGAAGAGAGGTGTCATGAGAGGCTCTGTAGAACGTATTCTCCACACCCAAACAGTATTCCTCTGTTATTGAATCCTCGGGGAACTCTTCTCCTGGAGCAGATCCCATACATCTCTGAGAGTTGAAGGTTCAGCCGAACCGAAGCGCTTCCTTCAGGAAACTATGAACGCCTATCTTCCATCGGGGGCCGAGGATATGGGAAGACCATGAATGCATGTGTGCGCTACGAAGAGGTGAGGGTCTCTCCTCCATCATCTGTCTCGATCTTCTGCGAGAGGGAAGCAGGAGAGTTTTGGGATAATTTCCAGGATTACGCGCAGATCAGATCGACGACTCATTAGCCTGACATGACCTCTCTTCTTCCCTGATCATCGCCACGATCTCCTCTTCGAGGGGACTGGCCCTGGTCAGGATGATGTCCCAGAGTATTGTTGGTTTCACGGAATAATGGGTCTGTAGAAATCCTTGCCCTTTATGGGTGCACGCGTGACTCAGCCGCCTCCCCTCATGAATCTCGCCGGGGGCGAGTGCCGCCCTGATCCACGGAAGCAAAATAGAGCCGGAAAGGCAGAATAGATGACCATGAGGAGGGGGTTGCCATCCTCGACTTATCGTGTGAAGGTGGGGTTCGGGAGGCGGCACGCCCCCTGCCTGAGAGATTCATCAAGAGGACTTCTACAGAGCCGAAATATCGAAGACCGCTCACCTGAACCTGACCGCGGTCCCGTAGGCCATCAGTTCGGCGGCGCCCGGCATCGCCTCCGCCGTCGAGAACCTGAGGGCGATGACGGCATCGGCGTCGACCTTCTCGGCTTCCTTTTCCATCCGTTCGAGGGCGATCTCCCGTGCCTCGGAGAGCATCTCGGTGTAGGCCGTGATCTCCCCGCCGACCACACCTTTCAGTCCGCTCAGAAGGTCTCGTCCGATATTCTTTGCCTGTACGGTGTTGCCCACGACAAGGCCGAGCACCTCGAAGTCGTGGCCAGGGATAGATTCGTTGGTCGTGATGATCATCAAGAGTTCACCTGCATGTACTGGGGAAATTTTGGTAGGGTATGATATATGGGTTGTGTAGAGTCCATCTGGACAGGTATATTTGGCAGGAGAGTCACGGTCACACCAGGAAGTGGCGAGGGTCTCTACAGGGCCGATATATGCTTTCTTCATCAGGATTGTTCCCTCTCCCGGCGCGACTCCCCTGTCCCTCTCCTCTCCTTTTCTCCGCGAGTGCTCTGGATGCTCTATATATCCGCTTCATCGGCGTCAAACGGGAGGATATAACTGAGGGGAACTGCAACGTTTTTTGAACAATCTATTCAGCATTCTGAGATTTCAGGAGATACCATGCCACCAGAGAGTACAGGTAGCACAAAACGCGCCGAATGGTCTCGCTACGGGTTTATCCTTGCAGCGATCGGTTCTGCCGTCGGCCTTGGAAATATCTGGCGATTTCCCTATGTCGTCGGTGAGAACGGCGGGGGGGCCTTCCTCATCCCGTACATCATATCATTTCTCTGCTTCGGGATCCCGTTGATGATCCTCGAGTTCACCGTCGGCAGGGGGTTCAGGGGCTCGGTGGTGACTGCCTTCGGGCGCCTCCACCCGCGGCTGCGCCACCTCGGGCTCCTCCCCTTCGTAATGGTGATCGTCGTCTTCAGTTATTACTCGGTCATCGCCGGGTGGACGCTGGCCTACGTCCTCTTCTCGGTCACCGGGTACATGGACTTCGAGACCTTCACCTCCTCGCCCCTCCCGCTGGTCACCTTCTTTGCGACCATCCTCCTTGCCGGGTCGGTGGTGAAGGTCGACCTCAAGGCCGGGATCGAACGGGCAAACCGCTACCTGATGCCGGTGCTCGGGCTTGCTCTCCTGGTCATGCTGGTCCAGGCCCTCACTCTCCCGGGCGTCCAGGCCGGACTGACCTACTATCTCACCCCCGACCTCTCGGTCCTCTCCGATCCCGGGATCTGGGTCCAGGCCGCAGGTCAGGTCTTCTTTTCCCTGAGCATCGGGTTCGGGGTGCTCCTCACCTATGGAAGTTATCTCTCTGACACTGAGTCGATCCCGCGCTCGGCTGTCCTCATCGCGGGCGCCGACTTTCTGGTCGCCCTCATTGCCGGGTTCATCATCTTCCCGGTCGTCTTCTCCTTCGGGTTCGACCCGGTCTCTGGCCCGCAACTTGCCTTCATCACCCTCCCGGAGATCTTCTCGACGATGGCCTTCGGCTCGTTCTTTGGAGCTTTATTCTTCATCCTCCTTTTTGTCGGGGCGTTATCTTCGATCCTTTCGATGGTGGAAGGCGGGGTAGCGACCATCGTCGACGAGTGGGCCTGGCCACGGGAGAAGGCAACCCTCCTGGTCTGCATCCTCGCCGCGATCATCGGGCTTCCTTCGGCCCTCAGTTATGCGGGGTTCGATATCACCCTCTTTGGCGCGCCCTTCCTGGACAGTGTCGACCTCCTCTTCGGGATCCTCCTGGTTCCGGTCTCTGCCTCGGTGATCTGCATCGCCTTCTCGTGGCTCTGGAAACCTGAGTCGCTTCTTGCCGAGGTGAACAAAAACAGCAGGTTCAAGTTCCCGAGGGCGGCGGTCACCTACCTGCGCTATGTCGTCCCTGTCCTCCTCTTCGTCACCCTGGCGAGCACGGTGGCAGGGATGCTCTAATCATTTTTCCTGGAGTTCGTCCCAGAACTCCCGGTCCTGGAGTGAGGGTGCGATCCCTTCCAGAAAGACAGAGTGGAAGGCTGTGGTAGTGCCTCTATTAAGAGTATGGACTGTTCTATCTGGTGAATTTCCAGGAAAAGATCTGGATGGTTCCATCTTTAGGCTCTGGAGAAACCCTCACTTCTCGTGGGGAGAATGCATGTCATCCGCCTTCCCATAGCCTTCGGCCGGGGGCGCTGCCCCCGGACCCCCGTGAGCAAGATAGGGGGAAGGCATCATGGGCAACTGTGACGAATCAAGAGGATTTCTACAGAGCCCGTCTTTATCCATTCTGCCTACCCTGCCCGCTTTTCTTCCTTCTGAACAAGACACCGGGTGGGGCGACCATCGAATGCCGCCCCCACCTCTCCTTGTCGTGGGAGGAGAGAGAAGACCCCGTGATGAGGACGGCCATTCTGATCGGTGTGCCTTCCCCATCATCATGCCAGGGCAGCGCCCCAGGCCCGAGGAGGAGGGGAGGCGATTGGTTCACACGTGTGCCTGAAATAGGCGAGGGTTTCTACAGAGTCGTACTCTGCATATTTTCACGGGAAATCTTTGCCAGAAGAGGAGGAGGAAGAGATGATCATTCCTGTCTCATACATTCATGCTGGATCTGCTGCATCCACCCAGGGATCTGGACGTCTTCCTGCGGGAAAAAATCCCTGACATAGGGCTTGATGTCGATGACCGGGCTCCCGTCAATCGCGTCCAGGTCGGTGACGCTCAGCACATTCCCGTCCCGCCCGCAGAGACGGACGACTGTCATGAGCACCGGGTTTGGCCTGGCGGGACTGCAAGTACCGAATATTCCGGTCAGCGGCATGTCTTCCCGTCCCATCGGGTGCACCCTGGTCAGGGCCCGGCTCGTTTCAGGCACCTGGTGCGCCCAGTACAATATGGTCAGGTGAGAATACTCGTCGATACCTTCGAGGATCTCGACCAGATCCTCGTTGACGACGATCTCTGACACTTCTCTGTCGGCCTTGTGAACACGCCTCATGGCATCGTCGAGGTCTCCCTGCATCGCGATGCCGTCATGGCCGGCGATCAGAAAGGGTTCCTTGGTCCTGTTCCTGATCACTCCCACAGGTCGCAGGGTCATCTCAGGGGATGTGTCGCCGGCGTCATGCACCATGTTTTTTGAATTCTTCTCCGTCATGCTTCTCTGTTTTCCGGGAAATCATAAAAGAGTGTGGATATTTCGGCTCTGGAGAATTCGGCATGACGCGAGATCTTACCTCACGCATAGGGGATGGACCGTTTTCGTCGCTTGATCCCCCATATTAAGACAGGAAAATCGGTGGGGGCCGTGTTCAATTCCCTCCCCCACTGTTCCTCACCGTGGGGGGAGTCCGGGGGTTGAAACCGCCCACACGAGATTGCAGTGATGGTGTACGTACGATGAGGGGCGGCGGCACGATGCTTGATTTCTGGGCGGCCCCCAGTCACATGGAGAGGGGTCAAAGATCCTTCCACGCCCTTGAGACCTGCAATATGAAATTTTGGCTCTGTAGAAATGCTCTTGATGACTCTCTCTGCGGGGGGTGTGCCGCCCCCCGGTCCCCCGCGTGAGCGATAGGCGGGGGATGGCAATACTCGTTTCATGTTCAATGAATGTGCCTTCCCAGCCCTATCTTCATCCTGGGGATCAGGGGGCAGAGTCCCCGGCGAGAAGATAGGGGAAGGCGGGTGGGTAGCGCTCGCACCGAGAATTGGCGAGGGTTTCTACAGGGCCGAAATTTTCATCATGTATGCGTGAGCCCGGGGTCCATGCCGAATATTTCTGAGCCGAAAAAGAAGAGGGGCGGGTTATGGATGGGATCAACAGTTCGAGCAGGTGCTTTGCCGCTGGAGGATCTGGTCGAGGGCCCACCCGGCCCACCACCGCACCTGCGGGTTTTCGTCTTCCAGGGCCCCGGCAAGCGGACTCTCGGCGCTGGAGTGGCCGATGCTCCCGAGGGTGTAGGCGGCCCAGGTTCTGGTGGGGGTGTCGCCCTCGGCAAGGGCGGCGATCAGACTGGTGACCGCAGGGGCGCCGACGGCCGAGAGCCCCCAGGACGCCGCCAACCTGAGATGTCTGTCCTCCTGACTGAAGAGTTCGATGAAGGCCTCGACGGCCGACTCCCCCATCATCATCCCGATGGCAAGGGCGGCGTCCTCCCTGACCTTCTGCGATTCGCCGTGGAAGAGATAGGCGGTGAGCCCTTCGAGGTCGTTCTCGACGGCGCAGTCGAGCACCTCAGGGGTAGGGGTGAGATCGTTCTCGACAGGGAGGGCTTCATCTGTGAGATTAGGGTGTGCGGGGTTCTGCATGGATGGGTGGTACGCGGGGAAGGTATAAGAGAGGCATGGATCGTTTGGGGCTGTCCACCACCCTCTCTCTCCTGGGAGAAATCCCCATACAAACTCTCAGGCCCTTCCCCCCGCCCCTCCTCAGAGCAAGAGAGGATGGTGGACCGCAGCATTCTCTTCAGGTTCATCCATTCCGCTCGTCTCGCCTCCAGGTCAGGGGGATGAAAGAGGCCTGTAGAATTGCTCATGAAGTAAGGGCATGCCTCATGCATATGGGATGAACATTTCTCGTTGCGTGATCTCTTTTCAAGATTAGAGAATCGGTGGAGACCAAAGTTCAATGTGCCGCCCCCCTATCCTCGTCGTGGGGGGCCAGGGGTGACAATAGAAACGGGAAGGCAGAGGTCTGATCATTCTGAAGGTGTGTCTTCAATCTGCATATCACACTTGAAGGTATCTGGTGCATTCTAACCATTATGGAAACCTGGAGTGATGATCTTCACGATCATTTACCTGGTAGTCCCTCGCCACGTTTAGGTAGAGCCATCCAGATGGTCTCTACAAAACCGGAGAAAAAAGACGATTGAGTCATGACCACATCCAGAGGGAGGGGTTGTGTGGGCATGCGGCCAGAAATATTCTCCGGCTCTGTAGAAACCATTCTCTTTTCATCACCTCAACCCCCCTGTGAACCGGATCCATCGCCTCTCGAATCGCGCGGGGGTCTGGGGGGCGGCACGCCCCCGCAGAAGAGATCTATAAAAAGGATTTTTGCAGGGTTCAATTTTCAGGCCCTCTCACTCAAGAGCATCGAGCGTCCTGACCGCATACCAGGTCTGCTCCAACGTCGCCGTCCCACCATAGATCGACCTCCCAAACCCGCCACTCTCTCTCCGGCACCGGCGGACAAATGCCCCTGCCCCTTCTGCCGGCGACACTCCGAGAAGCCGGGCGACTCTGACCCCGGCGGCGACATGCTCCAGGTATGCAGGGACCACCCCTGGCAGGTTCACATACCCATAGGCCGGATGGAGACAGGAGGTAAGAAAGGCTCTGCTCCCTGGCGAAGGGACCCCGAGAGCCGCAGAGATCGCAAGGGCGTGACTGGTCTCGACGAGCGTGGACGGACCGCCGCCATATCCTCCGTCATGGTGACGGCATGCCCTGACCGCGTCGAGGAGGGCCGCCCGCACTGCAGGGTGCGGGCGCACCCCCAGGGCCTGGCAGAGGTCGAGATAACGAGAGGGCCTGGAGAGCAGACTCGTCAACTCGACCGGGGGCGTACCCGCCGGGGCGAACGGGACGATCGAGGTGAGCCAGGCACGGGGGTCGTGTGCGGGCTTCAGGCCGAGGACGGCCAAAGAGGAGAGGACATAATACCCGCACTCCGGCGAATGATACCGTCCCTCCTCTCCCTGTCTTTCGAGGAGCCAGGTGACGGTGGCGGGGTCCTCAGGCACCGCCCCGAGGAGACGAAGGGTGTCGAGGGCGAAGAAGGTGTCTGCGGGGTTCGGTTCGTTCAGGCGGTAAAAACAGTAGCCGCCGTTGGCACATCGCCTCCGGGCGATGTACTTGATACAGGGACTGGTACGTTCGTCAGTGAGCATAGCACCTCATGCAGACGTCATCAGCCGGGTCGGCGTTTGAAGGCGGACGTCATCGCCTGCATGCAGCCAATTGATCAGAGTGAGTTTTGATTTGAAGAGGATAAGGGTGGCGGTCCCCTCTCTCTCTTCCTCGTGCAAAAATCCATATAACGAGAGGCGCATCTGCAGGGTGATCAGGATGCATGCGAGATGGCGGGAAAGGGTGCAGGCCAGGATGGACAGACTCTCTGCTTACCGGTTCAGGATGCTGCTCGCCTTTCTGGTTCTCACCCTCATCGCCATCCCGCTGGCCGTGGTGTACCCTGCTGTCACTCCCCTCTTTCTCGTCTTATTCTCGATGGTCATCATCACCGGGGTCTTTGCGGCACAGAGAAAACGACATTTTCTCATCTTCGTCCTGCTCCTTGCCGTCCCGGCGATCTCCGCCCGCTGGATCTCATACCTTTTCCCCAGTGCCGCCGGGGAGATCACCGGCCACCTCTTTGCCCTCCTCTTTTTCTCGTTCTTCACCGTCTACCTCCTGGAGATCGTGCTCAGGGCAAAGACGATCACCGGCGACACCATCGCCGGGGCGATCAGCGTCTACCTGGTCATGGGCCTGACCTGGGCGCTGGCTTACCAGTTCATGGATGAGATCCAGCCTGGCTCGTTCGCCTACGAGATCGGCACGGGGCCGGGGGGCACACTTTCCCTGATGGACTATGTGTACTTCAGTTTCGTCACCCTCACCACCCTTGGCTACGGGGACATCTCCCCGGTCTCGGTGGCGGCGGAGTCGGCCGCGTCTTTCGAGGCGGTGACCGGGACGATCTATATCGCGGTGCTCATCGCGAGGCTGGTGGGGTCGATGGAGTGGTAAGTAAGCAATGGGATAAAATTTTGGCTTTGTAGAAACCCCCTGGATGAGACTCTCTGGCGGGGGGCTGGCCACTCCCCGAACTCCCCGCCTCACGATATGTCGAGGACGGCAGCACTCTCTTTATGGTCATCTATTCTGCCTTCCCGAACCCTATCATGGTCCCTGGAGGTCCGGGCAGCGCCCCCGACCAAAGGGGTAGGACGGCGGGTGACACACGTCTCCCCCACACAAGAGGTGAGGGATTCTACAGAGCCGATCTTTGGGCTTTGTAGAATCGGACATGAACCTTTGCTCAGGCATATGGGATGAACATGATCGTGGGTCTCCAGGGTGTGTGGGCCGGTGCATCCCCTCTGAGCAGGACACTCTGTGGGACCACCACCCCATTGTCGCCCATACCTATCCTCGGTCTGTGGGGGGTGGGGAGGGCAAAAACCCCTCGGCGCGAGATTACAGGACAGATCCTGCGATTGAGCGCGGCCATTCAGAGATCGACGTGCCTTCTCCGCCACACACGTCGGGGGCAGCAGCGCCCCCGGACTCTGGGGATGAAGATGGGGATGGGAAGGCGGAGGCCCGATCATTCTGGAGATGTATCTGCAATCTGTCCATCTCTTTTGGAGGAGAATGGAAAAATTAAATCATTCAAGAAACCCGGAGATCTGATTTTCGCGGTCATTTTCATGGAGTATATCCCAAGACTCTCTTGAGATGAACATCCCACCGAAGGGGAAGGTGACGAATCCATGGATGTGCGATGAAAAAGCATGGATCTCCTCATTATCATCTATCACCATCATCGGTGAGAAGGAGGGTGGGAAATTTTGGGATGACTTCATGGTAAACTCTCACTACTTCGATCAGTGACCGTGACTCGCCCGCCGTCCCACATTTTTACGCCGGAGGTGAGTTCCCCCCGGACCCCCGGGAGGAAGATGGGGCTATGGGGTGGGAAGACACAATAAACGGAGATGAAGAGGCTACTGTGGCCCCCCCAATCTCCGTGTGCGGGGACCGGGGGGCGGCGAGCACCCCCACAGAGGTTCCTATGATTGTACCCCTACCCCTCCTCTCCCGGCGCCGGGTGCGAATGCACAATCGCCCGTGCCGCCGCCATGCCGGTCGAGAACGCCGCCTGGAGATTGTAACCGCCGGTATCGCCGTCGATGTCGAGCACCTCGCCGACGAAATAGAGGTCAGGCACCTGCTTCGAGGCCATGCTCTTCTTGTTGATCTCCTCAAGGGAGACCCCGCCCCGCGTCACCATCGCCTCATCGAAGTCTGAGAGGCCCTGCACCGTGAGCGGCCACTCGATGAGATGAGTGATGAGTCGGGTGCGTGTCTTTTTGGTGAGGTGGGCAGCGGTGAGGTCGTCGGGGACTCCGGTGGCGGCGAGGAGTCGTCGCAGGAAACGATCAGGGAGCGGATAGTCGTTGAGGACCGTCCTGACCAGGCGGTTCCCGTTCGAGGCGGTCTTCTCGACAAGGTCTCTGGCAAGGGCCTCGCGGCTGGTGCCGGGGAGGAAGGAGATCTTTAGTGTATCGCCAGGGGAGATGTACCTGGAGAGGTGGAGGATGCCAGGCCCTGAGAGCCCGGAGTGGGTGAAGAGGAGGTCGCCGGTCTGCTCGCGGATCTTTTTGTTCCCGCGGAAGAGGGAGAGGGTAAGTCCTTCGAACGAGATCCCGGCAAGGTCGGCAAAAGGGTGTTCCTCCACTTCGACGGCGGCAAGGCCCGGGGCGATCTCGGTGACGGTATGGCCAAGCGCCCTGGCCATGGCGTAGCCGTCGCCGGTCGACCCGGTGGCCGGATAGGTGGCGCCGCCGGTGGCGACGACGAGGACGTCGGCATGATAGGTGGCCGAGGTGGTGCGGACCAGAAACCCTTCTTCAGATGCGCCGACCTCCTTCACCGCCTCGTCACACCTGATCTCCACGCCTGCCTGCCTGCACTCCTTGAGGAGGAGTGTCAGGACGTCGGCGGCCTTCATACTCGCAGGAAAGACCTTCCCATTCTGGTCGGTGACCGTCGGGAGGCCACGCGTCTCGAAGAACCCGATTAGGTCGCGGTTGGTAAACCCTCTGAGCGCGGGGCGCAGAAACTTCCCGTGCTCGCCATAATGCGTAAAAAATTCGGCGACCTCCCCGGCATGGGTGAGGTTGCACTGTCCGGTCCCGGTGATGAGAAGTTTTCTCCCGCAGGATTTTTTCTTCTCGAGCACCTGCACCTGCCGCCCTTCCCCTGCTGCATGAATCGCGCAGAAGAGGCCGGCGGGTCCGCCGCCGATGATGATGATCTGAGTGGCCACAGTATTCAGGGAGTTATAGGCTGCGAGGGATGTTAGCACTATCTGACAGACGGCACAGAATGGGACTGCATCTCGCTTTGGCTCTTTCTTGGGAGTTTTATGATCCATTGGAACGGTCTTAGATCGTTTATTGTGGAATGAGGCATCTTGGGTCGCACGATCCAGAATAGAGGCATCCGGTCTCGAAAGGGGTAAACCCCAATATCCCGACAATTATTTTGTATTTCTCTTGAATCAGTACTAAATCAAAAGAATTGATAATAGGAAATCACATATATCCGAGCACGATAATATCTATTCAGGTGACCCCCCCCAAGGACGACCCCCTCGCAGGGTATGATGGTGCACCAGGGTTTCTCCAGCGCCTGGTTGACAGCATCAGCATACCTCTCTTCTACAAGGACACGCGGCAGGTCTACCTTGGGTGCAACACCGCTTTCGTCGAGTTCGTGGGATTATCAAAGGACGAGATCATCGGGAAAACCGTCTACGAGATCTTCTCCGCAGAATTTGCCGAGACCTACCAGGTCAGGGACACCGAACTCCTTGCCAACTCAGGTACCCAGGAGTATGAGAGTTCTTTCCAGATCAGCAACGGCGATACCCGCCGTGTTGTCTTCTATAAGGCGACCTATACCGACGAGGCGGGGGGCGTCGCCGGCCTTGTCGGGATCGTCCATGACATCACTGATCAGCGGATTGCCGAAGAGAAACTCCGCCGATCCGAGGAAAAATTCAGGACACTCTTCGAGACGATGAACCAGGGGGTGGTCTACCAGGACATGGACGGAGAGATCATCGACGCCAACCCGGCCGCCGAGGCGATACTGGGCCTGGCCCGCACCCATCTCCTCGGGAAGAGCCTCACCGACCCCTGCTGGGATACCACCTATGAGGAGAGGGAGAAGCACCCGGTCAGGACCGCCCTCAAGCCCGGAGAAAAAAGCAGAAAGGTGGTCGGGATCAGGGATCCGGTCTCTGGCGAAGAGAAATGGGTGATGGCCACCACCATTCCCAGGGCCGGCAACGGGGTGACGCAGCCGTACCACCAGTTTACCACTCTTGTCGACCTGACTGCCGAGATCCAGTTTGAACGGGCACTGCAACGATCAGAGGCCGAAAAAGCACTGATCCTCAACTCAGTGAACGAGTTGATGGTCTACCTGGACTGCGACCTCAGGATCATCTGGGTCAATGATGCCACTGCTGTCCTTCTTGGAATGAAAAAGGAAGAGATCATCGGCAAACACTGCTATGATGTCGTCTGGGGCGGAGGGAGGCAGTGCCCATGGTGCCGGATACCCCGTGTCATCGAGACCGGGGAGGCCGTTTCCGACCATGTGACCCTTAAGAACGGTCAGACCTTCTATATGACCTCCTATCCGGTCCATGGCGAGGAGGGCACGATAGTGGGGTACATCGAGAAAGGATCCGACGTCACTGAGATCATGGCGGCCCGCCAGGCCCTGGAGAAGGCAAACAAAAAACTCGCTCTCCTCTCAAGCATCACCCGCCACGACATCCTTAACCTTGTCATGGCCCTGAATTTCTACAACGAGGAGGTCGAGCGCGGGCTCCCGCCAGACTCGCCGGTCGCCCAGATGGTCGAGAAGATCAA
Organism: Methanofollis sp. W23; assembly: GCF_017875325.1. NCBI lineage: Archaea > Methanobacteriati > Methanobacteriota > Methanomicrobia > Methanomicrobiales > Methanomicrobiaceae > Methanofollis > Methanofollis sp. W23. The sequence continues at coordinate 861,502 of NZ_JAGGMN010000001.1, forward strand.
GGAGACGACCAGGTGGATCGAGCAACAGATCTCATTTACCAGGGACTACGAGAACCTGGGAGTCCGTGGTGCGGAGTGGCAGCGGGTCTCCGCCCTCCTGCAACGGGCGGCAGAGATCATCCCTGGAGAGATCCTCTACACCGAATCGGTCGGTAACCTGGAAGTTTTTGCCGATCCCCTCCTTGAGAAGGTCTTTTATAATATCTTCGAGAACGCCGCCTACCACGGCGGCAAGGTCACCAAGGTCTCGGTCTCCTTTGTGCCAGGGGATCCCGTGGGAACGATCATGATCGAGGACAATGGTGTCGGGGTGCCTTTTGCAGAGAAAGAGCGGATCTTCCAGAAGGGCGTGGGGAAAAAAACCGGGCTCGGCCTCTTCCTCTCGAAAGAGGTGCTCGAGATCTCGGGGATCGAGATCAGGGAGACCGGCGGTGAAGGGGAGGGGGCGCGGTTTGAGATCCGGGTACCGACCGGGGCATATCGTTCAGGCGGGACGTGTGCGTGAGAGCACGCCGCACAATATTCTAATATCAGGACGCCCGGTACATCCTCGTGGCCCGGGGCGCGGCAGTCCCTGGGGCTCTATGGGGGGATGAAGAGGTGATGCGAAGACCCGCCGCCAGACTGACTTCACGCCGGACGATGCGCCGCCATTTCAGGAAGACTGCCCTTGCTGGGGGGATGGTCGCCTTTGCTGTCGGGGGCACGGCGACCGCGGTGAAGGTGCGCCAGCAGGACGTCGACCGGATCGAGGTGTACACCGGTAAAAAGGCCGACGAACTCACTGAGGAAGAGTTCAACAGGGCCATGGACGACCTGGGTATCAGGGAACAGGAGTTGACTGACCTGGACCTCAAGTCAATTGAAGAGGAACTCTCTGGCTCCTATCTGAGCGAACTCGAACGCCTCGCGGCCCTGAAGGAGAAGGGTTTCATCACCGCCGAGGAGTTCGAAGCAAAGAAGAAAAAGATCCTGCAGTTATGAGACCTCGTTTATCATCAATGGTTGTTCACCTGAAATAAAAATGGGATGCAGGGGGTAAAAGAAATACTTCGCCCCTTACGGACATCCCTATTTGACGGGACGCACTTTGCGGTCCCTTATGTCATTTCTTCAACCGGTTCTTCTTCAACTATTTCTTCTTCGATTGGTTCCTCTTCAACCATGTCCTCTTCGACCGGCATCTCCTCTTCAACTACCTCTTCTTCAACCATTTCATCTCCGGCCGGCATCTCCTCTTCAGCCGATAAATTCTCGGGCAGGATCACACCATCAACGACATGGATGAGGCCGTTCTCAGCCTCGATGTCAGGCATGGTCACTGTGACATTGCCAACCATCAGCCCTCCCTCGTCATCAAGGATGAGCGTGAGGTTTTCGCCGGCGAGTGTCTGCACAGTTCCATTCTCCTCGGCCATGCCGACGAGAGCGACAGAGTCGTATTCACCCAGCACGATGTGGTTTGCCAGGATGTATACGAGTTCGGCAGACTCATTGTCAGTGGACTCGTTTTCTGCAGATTCGTTTTCAACGGTCTCATTCTCGACAGATTCGTTTTCACTGGTCTCGTTCTCGACGGACTCATTTTCGTCCATATCAAGTTCAAGGGCTTCGAAGGCCTCATTTGAGGGTGCGAAGATAGTGTACGGGCCGCCAAGGGCGAGGAGTTGCTCTGCGTTCCCCATCTCAATTCCAGCCGACAGCGCACTCAGGTTCTCGTCTGCTGCGATCATCGCAACCAGGTCGCCTGTGCCGTCAGTGACATTGTCCATCTCTTCTTCTACTATCAGTTCCTCGGTGACGTTGTCCATCTCCTCGTCCACTACCTCTTCCTCAGTGACATTGTTCATCTCCTCGTCCACTACCACTTCATCGGTGACATTGTCTATCTCATCTCCCATCTCGTCACCCATTTCCTCAGATGACGCAAGCGGGACGAGGCAGAAACCGATGAAGATGGTGCAGATAAGGAATGTTCTGAACATCTCTATTCCTTTCATATAAACACCTCTTTTCTATCCGGCGGGGGCGAGCGTGGAGACTGTGCTGAGTCGGCGAAGTGACTGGATGGTTCTGGATATGGCGCTGGCCGGTACTGGTCCACTGGTGGTCCTCGTGGTGCAGTCGATCTGAAGGGTGGTTGGTCCCCCGCATCTCTTGAGAAACTCCATGATTTTATATCAATATTTCTATAAACGCCGCGGAAACGGGATCATGTGCGATATGGCGGGCCTAATGTTCTTTGATTCTAATCCGGCCGAATCATAAGCCATCATCTCTCCGTTCTTCTATGCATTGCTCTCATCTGTCTTGCTCAAGGCCTGACGTTGAGGGCCCGGGTATATGGTGAGGTCGTCTTTTGTTCTTTATCCGGGAGTCTCACCGCCTTGCGTACACGAGATGCTGTCTGATTACGAAAAAAACACTGAAAAATGTGGGATATATAGCCCTGGAGAAATTCTCTGGATTTCTCTCTCCACCAGGTGGCGTGCGGCCCCCCTGGTCCCCCGCGGATGAAGATTGGCTGACGATTGCCCTCTGTCTTCATGATCATCGCTCTCTCCTGGAAGGGGAGGGCCGGAGAATGTTGGGATGACCTCGATGAACATGGTCCTGAAGATTCGTCCTTCCTGGTTTCCATAATGGTTTTGCGTTCTTCAACTTTGTAGAACCAGGCATGCACCCCAGTCTCACGCATACGCGGTTGAACATGATCGTGGGTCTCTAGTGTCGTGTCAAGAGCCAAAAATCGCCAACACGATGCAATAAAACGAGATATCTCTCTCCTCGCGTGAAGAGAGGTCGCGATACTATCCTCTTCATGTTCTCGTCCCTATCTTTACCTGGATCACGATGGGGCCGGGAAGGTACAATCGATGACCATGAAGAGGGGATTGCCGTCCTCTGCCTATCCTCATGCGGGTGGGTTCGGGGGGTGGGCGAGTCCCCCCATCGAAGAGAACCATCAAGAGGGTTTCTAAAGAGCCGATATTCAAGATCATTTTCATGGTAAATCTTCTGGACAGTTTTCTTTGGCGGGGGTCGTGCCGCCCCCCCAGACCCCCGCCACATGATAGGGCGAGGACGCCACCCCCACATGTTCGTCTATTGTGCCTTCCAGGTCCGCTCTCTCTCCTGGGGGGCCGGGGGGCACGCGCCCCCGGGCGAGGGGATGGGGGAAGGCGGTTGAATCATACTCTAATCAAAATAGTGAGAGTTTCTACGGCGCCGATTCTTCAAACACCTTCAGGACTGATACGAAGATTACAGATGCATCTCCTGAATGATCAAGCCTCTGTTTTCCTGTTCCTCTTTTCATCTCAGGGAGTAGGGGGGGCACGCCCCCTGAATGAAGAAAGGTGGGGTGGCAATGAAACGGAGTTCCCCTGTGGGGTCCTGCTTTAAAGGTGGACACGGGTCGATACCATGCTGATCTCCTGACCCTGAACATATCCTCAAAGTACCCCTGACATGAATCTTCGTCTGGATCAAAACCTTTCATTCCAGAAATTCAGAGCGCAGATATTCTGTCGGTTGGCTGGCTGCTCCTCGGTCCCTCCACAGAAGAGAGAGGGGAAGACGGTCATCCCCTCTTCTGCATCATCCCATGCGCCTTCCCGGCCCTCTCTTCATCCGGGGGTTCCGGGGGCGGCGGCCCGGGTGCGACCGTTCGAGGAAGGCAGACCGATCGACGTGCCGCCCCACATAGAGACTAAAGAATGTTCTCCTGGTTTCTTTCGCCTGGGGGAGACTCCACGGAACCCCCCACGATGAAGATAGAGGTCGGGCGGCAGAACACCAGGTGAGCATATCCCAAAATTCTCTATGGTTGAAGATCTCCTTGAACTGAAGTGCTTCCTTCCAGAAATTCTAAATGCTATCCTCGACCGGGGGGCTTGCCGCCCCCCGGACCCCTACCGATGAAGATTGGTGGAGGATTGGATTCCGTCTTCATGATCTTTTCTCTCTTCCCGTTCCCATCGTCATCCAGGGGGTCCGGGGGCCGCGCCCCCGGCGGGGGCGAAGGGGAAGGCGACGAATGCATGGGTGCGCGATGAAAACGCAGGGCTCTCTTCATTGTCACCCATCGCTCTTCATCGGTGAGAATGAGGGCCGGAGAGTTTTGGGATATCCTCGGTGAAAAGAGAGAAGAAGGCGATGAATGGATGTATACGCTACGAAGAGAGGAGAGTTTGACACCATCATCTTTCTTTATCTCTGGCAGAGGGGGAACTCAGGAAAGTTTTGGGATGACCTCCCTGTTAACGTCTCTGTCATCTCTGGATTTATCCGGGTTCAAGCCGATACTCTATGAGAACTATGACTCAGATCGGTGTTATCGGCACGGGCAGTATGGGCGGCATGCTGGTCCGGGCATTTCTCAAGAGCGGGGCCGCCACCCCTGACGAGGTTATCATATACAACAAGACCATGGAGAAGGCGGCCGTCCTTTCCAGGGAAACAGGAGTGCGCGTCGGCGGAGAGTGCAGGGAGGCCTGTAGGGCGGAGGTCGTCTTCCTCTGTGTGAGGCCGTCCGAGGTAGAGGGGGTGCTTCGTGAACTCAGCGACACCCTCACCCCGGAGAGTCTGCTCGTCTCCATCGCCGCCGAGGTGCCGCTCGCCGATCTCCAGGCATGGACCCGCGCACGGGTCGTGCGGGTGATCCCGACGCTCACCTCAGAGGTGCTCAAAGGGGCCTCCCTCGTCGCCTTTGGTGAGCGGGCGACGGCCTCGGACCGCGACCTGGTCTGCACCCTCCTGGACGCGATCGGGCGGGGCGTCGAGGTGGAGGAAGAGTCGTTCGAACTTCTCACTCTCCTCACCAGTTGCGGTCCTGCGTTCGTCGCCGCCATGATGAAGGAGTTTGCCGCGGCGGCGGTGCGACGAGGCGGGGTCTCCCGGGCATGTGCCGACCTCCTGGTCGCCGAGACGCTTGCCGGGACATCCAGACTCCTCGAAGAAGAAGGGAACACCTTCGACGAGATCATCGCACGGGTCGCGACCGAGGGGGGGATCACCGCGAAGGGCGTGGCAGTGATCGAGAAGAGAGGGGCAGGCGTCTTTGACGAGGTTGTCGCCGCGGCGCGTGGAGAGGAGCACCAGATCTGATACGCGGTTGAACATTCTCTTTGGTCTCCGGTGTGTGGATCCTTGCTCCCCCTTCAGAGCAGGACATCACATGGGGCCGTCTTATCCTCACTATGGGAGGTGTGGAGGGTGCCGCTCCCTGGCGCGAGATTAGTGGAAAGATTCTGCAGTTGGGGTGGCACGTCTGATCATCACGCCTTCCCACACGTTACGTTATCGCCGGGGGGGAGTGCCGCCCGAACCCCTGGATGAAGATAAGGCAGGGAAGGCAGAGGCTCGATCATTCTGAAGGAGAATTTGTATTTTGCATATCAATTATGAGGGATCTTGGTGAGAGCAAATCCTCATGAAAAACTGTAGAACTGATATTCTGGATCATTTTCATGGTGCCCCTTCACCCCTTCTCAACATCTTCGAGCCTGGGGTGGTCAGCCCCCCGAAAGGAACAAAAGGTTAGTCCACTCTCTTCCCCGTCGCCTCGCCGGCCACCCATTTTTCGCCGCCTGGTCTGTACTCCTTCTTCCAGATCGGCACCGTCTGCTTGAGGCGGTCGATAACATATTCGCAGGCAGGGAATGCTTCCTTGCGGTGACCTGCCCCGACGACGATGACCAGGATCGTATCGCCGACCTGCAGTCTGCCGACCCGGTGGACGATCTCTACCGAAGTGACTGCGTAGCGTTCCAGTGCCTCATCCCTGATCGCGGCGAGTTCCTCGTATGCGGCCTCTTCATAGGTCTCGAGTTCCATCGCCTCAAGTCCGTCGTCGTCCCTGACAACCCCGACAAAGGTGACCAGCGCCCCCATCTCAGGCGTCTGTGCCGCCCTGATCAGCGCACCTGCGTCGACCTCGTCATGCGTGATCGTGATCATCTCTTCATCTCCATCTATCCACCTGAGACCGGCGGGAAGACGGCGACTTCGTCCCCGTCAGAGAGGACTGTTCTGCCGACCGCCGCATCGTCGACCCGACGCCGGTTGTGCATCAGCACCACACTGTCTCTGAGTTTTTCGTCGGTGTCAAAGAGGACGGCATCCCCGTCCTCACAGCTCCCTGCAAACGTCTTGAGAAGTGCATCGAGCCCGGCACCCTCGGGGAGGTCGAAAACCTGTTCTGATCCGAAGACCTCCCTGAAGCGTGCGAAGGCCCGTACCCGTACCTTCATTTTGTCTCCTTGCAGGCCGTGCAGGCCTCGTCCCGCACGATCTCGATCGAGTCGGTCGTCCCTCTCAGTCCGTCCAGGATGAGGAGGCGTCCGGCAAGGAGTTCTCCGGTGCCGGTGAGATATTTGATCGCCTCGTTTGCCTGGATCATCCCGATAAGGCCTGGTGTTGTGCCGACCGCCGGGAAGACCACCTTCGGCGGGGCCTTGGGGAAGAGGCACCTGAGACAGGGGGTCTTGCCAGGGATGAGCACCGTCGCCTGGCCGTCGAACCCGCTGATCGCACCGTGGATGAAGGGGATCCCCTTCTCGATGGCGACCTGGTTGAGGACGTACCTCGTCTCGAAATTGTCGAGGGCGTCGATGATCAGGTCGGCGTCCCCCACAAGGTCGGCGGCGTTCGCCTGGTCGATCGTCGTGGAGAGAGCATTCACCTTGATCTGCGAGTTGAAAGCAGCCAGTTTCTCCCGCACCGAGTCGATCTTCCGCCGCCCGACGTCTTTCTCATAATGGAGCACCTGCCGATTGAGGTTGGTGAGGTCGACGGTGTCGTGATCGACGATGGTGATCGTGCCGACCCCGGCCGCGGCCAGGTAGAGCGCAATCGGGCACCCCAATCCACCCGCGCCGGCGATAAAAATGTGGGCATGGTCGAGGCGTTCCTGCCCGTCTCTGCCAAAGAGCATCACCTGGCGGGCATAGCGATCAGTCTCTCCGGCCGACACCCTCTCATGCCTCCCGAGATCCTTGCTCTTCCTGCCAGGGAGGGAGGCCATGACGCTGGCGGTAGTCATTGATCGCTGCGTGGATCCCTTCCTCGGCCAGCACCGAGCAGTGGACCTTCTGTGGCGGGAGCCCGTCGAGGGCCTCGACGACCGCCCTGTTCGAGAGGTCCCACGCCTCTTTGAGGGTCCGGCCCACAATCAGGTCGGTCGCCATGCTTGAAGAGGCGATCGCCGCCCCGCACCCGAAGGTCTGGAACTTCACGTCGGTGATGACGTCCTCCTCCACCTTCAGGTAGATCTTCATGATGTCGCCGCAACTCTGGTTGCCCACCTCGCCGACGCCGTCGGCGTCAGGGATCTCGCCCTGGTTTCGTGGGTTCATGAAATGGTCCATTACTTTCTCGTTGTACATGATCTCACCGTGTCCTCAGTTCAGGGGGAGTCAGCGGGGACATGTCCCGCAGTCTCTGGACGATGCCGGGGATGGTCTCCAGCACCGTCTCGATCTCTTCCTCGGTCGTCTCTTCTCCAAGCGTGAGCCGCAACGATCCATGCGCCTGCTCGACCGGGACCCCGCAGGCAAGGAGGACATGCGAAGGTTCGAGAGACGTCGAGGAACAGGCGCTCCCGGTGGAGGCGGAGATCCCGTGGGCATTGAGCATGAGGAGGATCGATTCGCCCTCGATATACTCGAAGGCCACATTGACATTGTTTGGCAGGCGCCTGGTCGGGTGGCCGTTGAGTCTGGTGTGCGGGATTGTCAGGAGTGCGTGGACCAGGCGGTCCCGCATCCCGGCGATCCGCGTGGTGCGTCCAGGGAGGTCTCGTGTCGCCCGCTCGATTGCCACGCCCAGACCGACGATCCCTGGGACGTTCTCGGTCCCGGCCCGCCGGCTGCGCTCCTGCGCCCCGCCATGGATGAGGGGGTCGAGCCGTACTCCCTTCCTGACATAGAGCGCCCCGGTCCCTTTGGGGCCGGCGAACTTGTGGCCAGAGAGGGAGAGGAGGTCGATCTGCATCGCCTCGACGTCGATCGCCACCTGCCCGACGGCCTGGACGGCGTCGGTGTGGAAGAGGACGCCGTGCTTGTGGGCGATGGCGCCGATCTCGGCGATGGGCTGGACCGTCCCGACCTCGTTGTTGGCCATCATCACCGAGATGAGGATGGTCTGGTCAGTGATCGCCTCCTCGACGGCGGCAGGGTCGACCATGCCATACCGGTCGACCGGGAGATAGGTGACCGAGAAACCGTGTTTCTCAAGCCATTCGCAGGTGTGGAGGATAGCGTGGTGTTCGATGGCGGTCGTGATGATGTGGGTGCCTTTCTTCTGGTGGGCAAATGCGACCCCTTTCAGCGCCCAGTTGTCGGACTCGGTCCCGCCTGAGGTGAAGAAGATCTCCCTGGGCGAGGCGCCGAGGGCGGCGGCGACCTGCTCGCGGGCATGGGCCACCGCCTCTTTCGACCTGGCCGCGATCTCGTAGAGCGACGAGGGGTTGCCGAACTGTTCTGTGAAATAGGGGAGCATCGCGGTGACGACGTCGGGATGGGTGGCGGTCGTCGCTGCGTGGTCCATATAGATGGGTGTCTCTGAAACCATTCTGTACCTCTCTCCTGCACCTGCATGCCTTGTGGGGCATGCTCATGTGCATGTGCTCCTGCAGACAAAGGTATTTGTGTCACTGGGGCGAATTCACAATTGTGAATATATTCTTAACGTCACGTTCAGGCCATTTCAATGTTGTGATGCCATGAAGTTGCCATGCCAGGTGATCGTCTGGAATGTCCTCCCGGCCATCAGGGCGGCGCTCGCCGAAGAACTGATCAGATGCGGGGCCTCGCAGCAGGAGGTCGCGCAGATGATGGAGGTCGCTCCCTCCGCGGTCTCCCAGTACCTTTCCAAGAAGCGGGGCTACAAGATCGTCTTTGAAGGAGAGGTGAAGGATTCGATCCACCGGCTTGCACAGGACCTCCACGAGGGGCGGGTCGACGATCTCTCCAGGCGGATCTGCCAGATCTGTATGCAGATGCGCGAGGTGGACGAGCCCTGTTGCCCTGAGTTTGCCGTCGAGTGAAATGGTTGACGGCTCTGGAGAGACCGTCACCTTTCCCACGCACGAACATGTCTCTCCCTCTTTCCCTTTCCCCCTGTCATAGACGCGGATGCCGGGGAGGCGGCACCCCTCCCGCCAGAGAGAATGATTTTGAAATTCTGCATGAGGAGAAAGCACGCCTCACGCATTCTGGATAATAATTTCTCGTCGCGTGCTCTTTTTTCAAGACTGGAGAACTGGTGGAGCCCTCACTGAATCACCGTCCCTACATACTCCTGGCCCTCGCGTCCCTGGCGCCATCAGCAGGGTCGCATGCAGATAAGGCCCCTATAAGGGATTTTCCTTCTCCCGGAAAAGTTAATCCATTTATGTGAGCATAACGAAAATAATTTGGATATGATGGAGGACAGGGAACAACGCCCGGCACCGCTTGAGTGCGAGGACGGAAGGACCCGGATACTGAACCTTCTGGAGGAGGAGACCTATGGACTTTCGATCTCTGACATCTCCAGGAAGATCGGTCTCAACCGCAACTCGGTCGCGAAGTACCTGAACATGCTCGTCGTCGCCGGCAGGGTCGAGATGCAGGTCGTTGGGTCGGCCAGGGTCTACCGCCTCACCCTGCGCCTCCCTGTCTCGGCGATCTTCCCCTTCCTCCCCGACGCCGCCGTCTCGATCGGGTCGGACCTCAGGGTCAGGCATGCCAATGCCCTCTTCTGCACTCTCTTCAGTCTTGAGGAAACCTCGGTCGCCGGCATGCAGATCTCGGAGACTTCCTGTGTGTTCCTCCACCTCCTGGCAGGTTCTGGGGATCTCAAGGATGTGGTCAGGGGAACACGGGGCGGCAACTGTGCCTGGCACCTGCTTGAAGGAGCGCGCAGCAGGTACTTTGTCTGGACCGTCCCGGCGGTCTTTGACGACGGCGACTATGGGGCGATCGCGGTTGTACGGCCTGAATAAGTGTGTAGTACAGGTCTCTCGCCGCCGGGGCGGCGAACACTCCACCAAAGAGACCATCGAGAGGATCTCTCCAGGGCAAAGACCATAACATCAAACATGAGTCTGATCCAAAACCTGTTCAATGGATGACTCAGAGATACCTGACTCCCATGATCAAACAAAGTGGATAATGTATCACCTGATGGCATTGGAGTATGGGCATGATAAATTCAAGACCACACTGTCTGAATTAACCGAAAAGAAAAGATTGAACAGAGCCGATCCATCTGAACTCAGATCGATTATTCGGGAGACCAAGAAATTAAGCCAATGGTATCAGGGGTATATCTGCTATCATCAACGTGCTGCAATGGATCATATCCCCGAGACTCAGAGGACGAAATGGGAGAAAGAATTTCGCAAAATTGAGAATAAATCCTACTTTAACACCTTCATCAATACATCCACAAAGAAGTATGACGCCTCGAAAAATGCTTTTAAGTCAGGTCATGACTTGATGGAAGAAAAAGATTGAGCGACTTTGTAGAATCAGACATGGCCCAGGGTTATGAAGATCTCTCTTTGCGGGTCTATGGGATATAGAGAGAGCAAGGAGGGATCCCCTCAATCGGCAACTCTCGGCTCTTTTTTTGAGAGGAGTTCTCCTGGTGTGAGAGGACAGCTGAGCCTTCCTCATTCTCCTGTCAGGCACCTGTCTATCATGTCTTCCGCCCATCTTTACGTAGGGTGGAGCGGAGCGAGCACGAGAATATCTTCGATTTCCGAGGGGTCAGGGGGTGACAGGAGGGAGTTTGAGAATGCTGAACGCCTTCGATGGCCTGCCTCCCACCACAGAGAGTCATCAAGAGGAGTTCTACAGAGCCAAATGAAGGATGCCCCACCTCCATCCCTCCTATGTCCTGTGCTTGTACATGAAGAAGACACACAGCGAGACCGCCAGGATCGAGATGGCCATGAAGAGCATATCTTGCGAGGTCTTGAGTACCATCGTGATCATCCTCTGGAAGAAACTGATGATCAGCACCACGATGACGACTTCGGTGATCCTGGTCTTGAGATCTTCGAGGCTGTAAATCTCAAGGATGTTATTGAACTCTCCTTCATTGCGTGCAACAATGATCTTTGAGATGAAGAGTTCGTAGACTCCGAAACTGAAGATCAACAGCACAATACCTATGAGATAAAAATCGACGGCCCCGATGATCCCGACGAGGATCTCATCGTGCCTCATGGTCATGTCAGTGATCGAGAGACTGTGCCACAGAGTTGTGACGATCTCGATCGAACCGACGATAAAAAGCACGAACGCACTCAATATCCCGAAAAAACTGCGAGTATCACGATAAGACGCGAACTCCAGACCCCTCTCTCAAGGATCTGTTCAAGTCGGCCCTGAGTATTTTGCTCTCTGACTCGTGGAGATGGAGGCGCGGGATCCATTGTTCTCAGACAGTGCATCCAGATCGGCACATGAAGTTTTTGAAGAGTGCCTCTGGAGAACTCACACCCCTGGCATCAAGGATCTGGATCGTACTCATAGGGGAGTGTTCCTGCCATTCATGGCATATACTGATGACGGTCAGAGACGACTCGCCGGGACTATTTTATCTGGCTCTGTAGAATACGGCATGAGGCGAGCGCCCGCTTCAAGCATACGGGATGAAAATTTCATATCAAATTTGATCAATTCATGACTCTCATCCTTACGAACGAGGAGCGAATCAAAGTCGAGCATCATGCCGCCCCTCGGCTATCTTCGTCGTGGGGGGTCCGGGGGGTTTCCCCCGGGCGCGAGATGGCAAGGAAATCTCGACGATTGGGGGCGGCCGATTCATCATAGGAATTTTCTATCCTCTGCGTATTGGCTTCAACGGGATATGGCGAGTTCAAACTCTCATACAAACCTGAAGAGAGGATCGTCAGGATCATTTTCATGGTAATTCGGCATGAACCCTGCGGCTCAGGTATAGGGAAAAAAATCGTGGGCCTTTTGGGGTGTGCACTGATCTGTGCTCTCTCCAGGGCAAGACATTACATAGGAACACCCTTGAATCGTCACTCCCAAACCCCAACGCCACACGATATAGTCGAGGACGGTGATACACCTCTCATGGTCGTCTCTTCTGCCATCCACCTTCCATCTCCTGGGGGTCCGGGGGCCACACCCCGGCGCAAAGAAGAGGGAGGTGATAATGTCTGTGTATACAAAGAATTGGCAAGGGTTTCTGCAGAACTGATCTCCAGGATCATTTTCATGGCAATTCCTCATCACTCTATCTGAACTGCTTCTGATCGCTCGCCTCATTCTGGTCGTCGGCGAAAATCAGGTCTTGTGGCCTTGTAGAAATCCTCACTATTTATGGGTGCAGGCGTGATTCTCCCGCCTTCCCTCATGAATCTCGCCGGGGGCAGAGTTCTCTGACCCCCGGACCCCCTTGAAGAGGGATTGCTGGCCACAACCTATCTTGGCGCGGGTGGTTCGTGTCGCGGCCAGCCCCTCGGCCCGAAGATGGAGAATGACAGGCAAGTCATGGTCACATCAGGAATCGGCGAGTGGTTCTCCAGAGCAGAATAAGTGTAGAATCCCACTCATTCTCTCTATGATGGGGATAGGCGGGGGGCGGCACCTCGACTCAAGAGGTATGCTCTTGATCGGCTTCAGGGATTCTGACAGTGTATTCCAGATAAAATATACATAGAATTATCTATTGTGCCCCCCGTGCAAAAATCAATGAGACTCAGAGTATTCTCACTGACATTGCTTCTTATAACGGTGCTTTTTACCGCGGGGTGTCTCTCTGAACCTGCCGAGATCAGCGTCGCGACCGAGGGGGCGTGGAACGGGTCCTACGTCCTCGACGACGGAGACGAAGTCGCCCTCTCCGGGGAGGGCCCGACAACCATCCCGCTCGGAACAGAGCCCGGCGAAGTTGCATGTAAATTCTATAAAACCAGTCGTTCTCCAGACCGAATGGTGGTGTCCCTCTCTCGCGGAGATACATTGCTCGTGGAAGGGAACACCTCGGTGCCAAACGGGATGGTCGGGTTCACCTGCAATCTTTCGACAGGGCGGTATGAACTGAAGGCACATACCGACGGTCCGAAAGAATATCTCTTGAATGTATGGTACGATGGGCCGTGGGAGGCGGAGATCCCTGCAGACGAGGGGATGCGGCTGGTGAACGGGACCGAGTGGGGTTTTTTCCCCTATAATTCAAGTGACCTGTCTATCCATATGGGCGCACGGAAACTTGATGCATCAAATAATTCGCTGACCATCGGCATCTATGACGCACATTTCAGAGAACTTGCCGGGAACCATACCTCCGAACCGAACGGCGCGGTGTCGGTCTCGTACGCCGTGGAGCCAGACCTCATCTTCAGGAGCGGGGTAAAGATCTCGGTCTCCTCTGAGGAAATCTGGAAGGGTTGGTATGTCGCGAATGAAACCTACACCTCCATCGAGGGGTTTGGAGATGATGAGACCTATTATCAGGGCGATGTAAGCGGACCGATCCGTTTGAGCGTTCATAAATCCGGCAATGACGATGAGAAACTCTCTGTCAGCATAGAGAAAGACGGCACAGTCTTGAACAGTGGTGAAACCTCTGAAAAAAATGGAACCGTGACGCTCTGGGCAAATGCCTGAACTCTTGAGAGCAACCGGGAGAAGGGTGCCGATCGAAATACCCACTCTGTAGAATGTCTTGCCTCTTCCCCCCGACGCAAGCGCACCGGGGGTTTCACCCCCTGACCCCCGGGAAGAAGATTGAGCCGTGAAGGCATATTCTAACTCCCTGAAGAGGGATTACCGTCCTCGACCTCTCGTATCTCGTCATGATAAGGAGGCGCAGGAGATTCGATGAGCCCTCTCTCTTTGATCGCCCGACAGTCAATCCCTCACAGATCTCCATATGCAAGGGTCACCGCCCTCTGCCTCACCTATAGATGGGGGACCATGATCTCCCCTGACGAGATCGGTGCGCCGGTGTGCCGGTCGATGAACCGATAGGTGAGAAAGTGACCTGACTCGACCGTGAACTTTCCTCCTCCTTCACCATTCCAGGAGAGGCTGTCGGCATCCCATTCGTCGGCGTACAGGACAAACCGGTCGCCGAGGTGCACCATGGAATTTTCACCAGGATTGGAAAAACTCTGGAGGTACGATTTTTTGTCATTATTGACGACGAGATGCGGCATGGCGTCGTCCCGCACCCCAAGGCTCACCTGCACCTGCTTGAGATGGAGCGGGTCACCGGCCACGTGCTCGAAGACGACCATATACTCATCAGTGTTCTCATCATGCATCACCTCTGACGCGATCAGGCTTGCCCTGACCGGCTGCTCGTCCCCGCTCGCTGCACCGGTGGCGTAGACCGCCACCAGGGCCACGATGATCAGCGTGACCGAGATCATCAGCATGACGCCGATCACCTCTGAGACTGCGTCTTCATCTACTCTTCTCATCATTCATCCCTCCTTCATGAGTATCGTGCTCGTCTGCACCAGCGTCCCACTTGGCAGGTGGAAGATCTTGACCTCCAGCACCGCCTCCTTCTCGATACATCTTTTCAGGTCGCCGCTCTCAAGACCGAGGAAGTCCCCGGTCGTCTCCAGGTTCCCGGTGGTGGCGACCGTGCCCGGGAGCCAGACCGCGTCCCCGAAGTTCTCACGGTATGGGTCTGACCCATTTCTGCTCCATGAACAGGGGAGGCGGAGATCTTCGCCTGCGTATGCCACCGTGTCAGAGAGTGAGGCATGGGTCGCCTCCTTCATCCTGCCGTCAGGGAGATGGACCCAGGTCTTGATCTTTATGTCCTCGGTCTTCACCGCATCCCCGCCCCGGTGCTCGAAGAGAAGGGCAAACGCCCCGCCGCGACCCGCCGGGTACACCGCGATCTCGGCTGAGGGTGCAGGCTTCTGCTCCTCGGCAACCCCACTGGCAAAGGCGGCGAGAAGGGCGGCAAGGACGACCACCACCGTCAGGAGGATCATCGTCCCGACCACCGGCGAGACCGCAGAGTCGTCTCTCATCGGGCGTTCACCTCGATACCCACGGTCTGCACCGTCACGTTCACCTCTGGATTGAATTCAAGCATATGCCCTGTAGGGTCATACACAATATTCGTCGGATATCTCTCTTCCAGGGCAGCGCACTCCTCCCCGATCTTCGTGTCCACCGCCTCCGCAAACTCTGGGAGGGCGATGTCGGTGGGGACATCGAAGGTGAGGCTCCGCACTCCTGTAGTGGGAACACTCGAAACCGAGGCGTTCAGGGTGAGATGTGCCATCCCATTCCCGGTGACCGAGTCCCTCTCTCCAGGGCGCATCTTCACGAGCGTCACCTGGAGATCAGTGCAGATGCTTGAGCCCGGAGGAGTCGTGTCCCTGATCTCGACGAACGATTGTGCAAACGGGTAGGCTTTCATCTCCTGTCTCACCTCAGCCATCGTATACTCATGAAGCGGGGTCTCCCTCTCCCCCTTGGTCACATTGACGTAGCCATACTGCCAGGTGTAGCCCTGCAGTTCCCAGGTGGAGAAGGATGGTGCGTAGGTGATGCTGACAAGGGTCGCGTTGTATCGTTTTCCATCGACAGAGACCTCGACGAGGTCCCGCTCTTCCGGCCTGACCGAGAGCGTTCCGCTCGATTTTCCAGGGCTGAGGAGGACATCCCCCCCGCCAAGGGAGAAGGACTCGCTCAGGTGACACCGCGACTTCTGCGAGACCGCATGCTCGATGTCGCCCCCGAACTTTGAGAAGGCGTCCTGCACCTCATGAGTGTGCACGATCTCAGACTGCTGCTTGAGTCCCGGCAGATAGGTCGCCGAGTAGATCGCAAGGACCGTCGCGACGATCGCAAGGACCAGCATCAGTCCGACGACCGAGGAGACGCCCTCCTCCTGCTCAGACATTCAGATCACCTCTGAATAGATGACATTGCGCGTTGTCGCAAGGCGCACGATCTCTCCGCCATTGAGAGGTGTTGTGACCGTGAGGCTGCTGCCAAGGTCGAATGCCTCAGTGTCTGGGGAGAGCACAAAATCGCCATCAGGTTCGCCATGCCCAAATGTTTTCGGCCTCTCTGTTCGGTCTTTGGGGATGACCATCACCCGCAGGTCGTCTCTCTCCACCCAGTCCCCGCCCTTGTGGTAGAAGGTGACCGAGTCGGAGGTGGGGTTTACCAACACATCGATTGCGACCTCGCGGTCGCCTGGCAGGAGATGAAAGGCCGAGGTGGCAAAGAGAGCGACCAGGATGATCACCAGGGCCATCAACACCATCTCGCCGACGACCGAGGAGACCGCTTCTTCATAAATTGTATTGCTGTTCATTTTTCCGTAGCCTCACAGGATAAAGATGAAAACGACCACCGACGCCGCCAGAAAGACACTCGCGTGCTTCAGCCCTGCAAGCACATTGTTCGAGGAGAGCTGCCCGGCCATGATCCCTGAGAAGAACCCGAGGATGATCGCGATATGGAACATATCGCTGATATTCGAGGTGAGGTCGAAGGTGACGTCGTAGGCCTCGAAACTGGAGACAAAGGCGACGTTCATCTGGTAGGCCGAGTAGAGATAGATCCCGAAGGAGAGGTAGATGACGGCCAGGTAGACAAACGAGACATTCAGCCGTTTGGTCTTCATCTTCAGGTAATGTTCGAGGTCGCTGATCGCAATGGTGAGGATCTCTCTGATATAGTCGGTCACCTCGCTCGCCTTGACCAGGAGCGAGATCGCCCGCTTCACCGAGACCAACCCGATCCGCTCCTCCATCCGCACGAGTGCGCTGGAGAGACTCGACCCCCATCTGAGTTCCTCTGAGACGACCCGCACCTCAGAGGAGAGGATGCCCATCTTGCTCCGGGCGATCATGAAGATCGCACCCTGCAGGGTCATCCCGACGTCACGCATATCTGCGATCTCGCGGAGGAACTCGGGGAGTTGCGACTCGACCTTCATCGCATACCTGCGGCGGGCCTCGTAGGCGAGCATCACCGGGAAGATCGCCGCAATGATCACGACGCAGATGTAGGCCTCTGCAGTGTAGGCCGGGAAGACGGCGCTGAACGCCCCGGTGTGGTACTGGAGCGTGACGATGAGCGCAAGCCCGGCCCCGATCACCGCCCCGACCTGGTAGTCGGAGATGAAAAATTTGAAGGGATGACGGAAGATCTCCATCAGGCGCAGCCAGCGTTTCCTGGACTCCAGGTGTTTGAGGAACTTCTCGTCCGGTTCTTCGGTCTCGGTGCGGTCCAGGATCTCGGCACTGAACTCGGCCTCCCTGATCTCGCGGTGGGCGACTTCGAGGTTGTCTGAGGGGAGGAGGATGTACAGGATGAAGATCATCGCCATCGCCCCGAGGGGCAGCCCGATGTACATCAGCGGCATCACGCCCTCGAGCTGGCTCTGACCCGAGAGGTTCTGGGCGACCAGCATGATGATGATCGCGATCGGTCCTGCGACAAATGCGGTCACATAGATCTCGGCGATCATTTCCAGGATCTGGAGGAGTGCGTCGAGTTCCTGGCGTGCAAGTTCGCGGTAGGTCTCAGACTTTGAGTCGAAGAAGTTGGTGAGGTTCCCGCCGCTCCGGTAGACGAGCGCCAGGTCGTTGAGGAGTTCTTTGAAGTTCTCGGAGGGCGTGACCTCCTGGACATTGCGCATTGCAGAGAGGAGGTCGAGCCCGAAGAGTTCGACGTCCCGCACGATGAGCCCGCACTCTTTCGAGACCTCGCCGTAGAGGTCGCCGGCCTCGTAGACGTGCCTGAAGATATCGTAGAGCGTGACCGTCGAGGAGAGCGCCTGCATGTAGGTGATGGCGTAGGGAAGGTCGAGGTCGATCTGCGCCTTCCGGCCGCGTGCGAGGAGCGCGGGGTACGAGGAGGTCGCACAGTAGACCCCGCCGACCAGGACGAAGAAGCCGAGGAAGACGGTGAGGCCGTACGGGAAGGCCGGGACGAGGTTGATCTCGATCCCGTACAGGGCCAGGAGGAAGACGCCGCAGAGGTAGACGAACCCTGCCAGCAGGGTCACCACCAGGCTGAGTTTGGAATATTTCCCGGCCGGGATGGGGATGTGCGCCGCCCTGAGAGAGCGGGCGAGTTCGTCACCCCTCGATGGCGAGGGCCTGGAGAAGGGTGTGCCGTTCATGTCTGGCCCTGCGCCATCGTCTCCTGCACCCGCCGCCCGATCCCGGCCAGATCACGTACGCCGTCTGCAGACATCTTCTCCAGGGCCGCCCGGCGGAGAGCGAGCGCCTCGTCGAGGTCGGCCTGGTTCCAGCCGTGGCGGTAGGCGATGTCGCCAAAGACCTTCGACTCCTCATAGACCCGCACGAACCGGTCCTGCCGGTGGTCCCAGGTGAAGAGGGGGACCCACCTGATCTCGTCGCCCTCGACCGCCACTTCGTTGAGGGAGAGGCACCGCCTGAACCCGCGGCCCCCCTGGTACAGCAGGCTCTGGATGAGGATGAGGTCGAGCGCCCCGAACATCGCGATCGGGACACTGATGGGATCGTGGGTGAGACGGTTGATCGCTTCTTTGACGCTGCCGGCATGGAGGGTGGAGTAGGTGGTGTGCCCGGTGTTCATTGCCTGGAAGAGGGTCTGCGCCTCCTCGCCTCGCACTTCGCCGACGATGATGAACTCTGGCCGCTGTCGCAGCGCCGCCTTGAGGAGGCGAAACATCCCCACGTCCCCTGTGCCGCTGACATTGGCGCTCTCGCGTGTCCGCATCGGGAGCCAGTTGGCATGCGGGAGCTGGATCTCGCGGGTGTCCTCGATGGAGACGATCTTTGCCACCGCCGGGATGAAGAAGGAGGCGGCGTTCATCGTCGAAGTCTTGCCGCTTGCGGTCCCGCCGGCGATGATCATGCTCTTCTTGTTCTCGACCGCAAGCCAGATGTGGGCCATCAGGTCGGCGTCGTAGGTCTGGTTCTCGATGAGGTCCACCGGGGTCATGGGGTCGGCCTTGAACTTCCTGATGGTGAACGAACTCCCTTTCGAGGAGATGATGTCAGAGTAGGTGATCTGCGCACGTGAACCCTCGGGGAGGGCGGCGTCGACGAGCGGGGTCGTGAGTGAGAGTTGTTTGTCGGCCTTCTGGGCAAGTTTGAGCACGAACTTGTTCAACTCGGTGTCGTCGAAGATGCAGTCGGTCTCGATGCTTGCGTAGCGCCGGTGATACAGGAAGAGCGGCACCCCGGCGCCGTTGCAGGTGATGTCCTCGATCTGCTCGTCGTGCATGAGGGGGTCGAGTTTCCCGTAGCCGAGGAAGTTGCGGCGGAGGTAGTAATACAGCACCTCCACGCGCTCGTCGGCGATCTCGGGATCGAAGGAGCAGATCACCTTCCGTGCGAGGTCGGGGTCGAGGTCCATCTCGCCCCGTTTCCGCGGACTGTCATAGACGAGTGCGGTTCTGAGGTGCTCGAAGGTCTCTTCAAGGACGACGAGTTCTTTCTCGGTCACCTTCGGCTCGGTGATCTCGTAGCGGAGGGTGACGGGATCAGCCCTGACGATGCTCGCATAGGAGAAGGGCGGGACGAGCCAGTAGCGGTCGAGGAGGAGGAGGTCGTCGTCGCCGTTCGCCGGAGGGAGGTCGAGGGGGCGTGGGGCGGCCCGGGGGGTGTCCCCATTCCCTGAAGGTTCGGTCGGCCGTATCTTCCCGAGGAGTGCAGAGAGGTTGAAGTTCATATCCAGCCTCCGTAGGGTTCTCTCTCGGCCTTCTGGTGATACTCGATCTCGACCTCGACGTTGCAGTTCCTGACAAAGACGGCGATGTCGTAGGTGCCCGGCCCGAAGATCTCCTCGTGATCCTCGTTCTCACCGCCCCACCGGCTCTGCCACCCGAAGGTCTGTTCGAGTTCGGCCGTGCCGTGCTCTTCGTCGATACGGTACACCGCGAAGCGGACGTCGCTGTATGGCGTCATCTTCTTCTGAGCCTCCTCGTCCATCTCAATGATTGTGTATGAGATCCGCCAGGCCGTAGGGCTGGTGAGGTGAGCCCTGCCCCAGGGGTCGTAGAGGGCGGCGTCCTCGCAGACGGTCAGGGCGTGGTCGAAGAGTGTCCAGTCTCCGTCATGGGTCCAGGCGACTCCTGAGGGCACCCAGCGGCTGGAGTAATAGTCCTCGGCGCGACCAGGCCACCCGTCGGCAGGCGCAGCGCCCGCACGATCAGGGGTCGGGATGCGGAGGAGGTCGGTCAGACCTTCGTCGGTGGTGAAGGGGAGGTCTTCACCAAGGGGCATCCTCTTGGCTGCAGTGAGGTCGTCCGTGATCCCGGCGTCGCGTGTCAGGCTCCGACCGTACCAGAGTCCGTCGCCGCCGATGAAGACCGGGACCATGCCGTCGTAGGCGCCGCGGGGTGTCCCGACCTCCTCGATCTCCACCGTCCATGCGGCACAGACGGTGAGCGGGACGGTCCAGACGGCGTCCTCGATGACATAGGTGACCTCCTCGCCGCTCTTCTCCCTGAACTCGGCGGCGGCGTCAGGGGTCTGGGCGGTGACAAAGGTCTTGTTCGCCGGGTAATACCTGGCCTGGCCAAGACTGCCGGTGAAATTCTCGCCTGCACTCCAGACGGCGTCGCCGGCGTACCAACCGCCCTCTCGTGGGCATGCGGCGGGGAGCGAGCCGACGGTAACTCTGCCGTCGGACGGGTGGTAGACGAACGTGCCGACCTGGGCGGTTGCGTCCACTCCATACCGCCGGCCTGGCACCGAGTCGTCGCAGACGATGCCGAGAGCGGTGGCGCCTGGGATGAGAGTGCGCCGGTCATAGGTCGGGGGGTACGAGAGAAGCGAGACGGCATAGCCCATCTCATGAAGGACCGCCGCAGCAAGGACGGCGTGGTCGGTGCTGTCGCCTTTCCCCTCGACCAGGGTCTCGACCGGGTACCTCAGGCTCTTCTGGTCGGTGGAATAGGTTATGTTCTCGACAAAGGCGAGCACATTGGAGACGGTCTCGTAGTCCCCCCATCCTCGTTCCCGGCTTTTATCCAGGAAGAGATCGGCGATCGTATCGATTACGCCATCATCGCCGTCGGTCACGACATACCTGGCCGTCCCCATGAGGGTCTCCGGGTCGGTGCCGGTGATGCTGGGGTGCGGGCGGTGTGTGAATGCCTGATAGGTGGAGTTCTCGATGTACAGGTCAAGCGTCATATCCCAACCGTGATAATCCCAGGCATAATTCATCTGACCGGCGACCGGTCCGGTCGGTTGGGGGTCCATGCCAGGCAAGGGACCAGTGCCATTGCCGGTCTCCGTCCCTGGACCTGCAAGAGGGTCGAAGATCCCGGTGATCTTCAGACCAGCCAGGACGCCGATGACCACGATCCCGATGACAAGGGCGATGATCACGGCATTGAAGAACGACTCGTCGAGGTTGAGGTCGATGGTCATCGCCTCCTGAGGGGTATGAGGGCGGCGAGCACGAGGGCACAGGCCGCGACCGGCAGGGGACCGGCAGACTGCGTGGGAGTGGTCGCCGGGACCGTGGTCTGGTAGGGGGTCGGCCACTCCTCGTCCTCCCATGAGGAAGTCTGGGTGGCAGCCGGGTACGCCTGGTCCTCAGAAAGGGCCGGGTCGTGCGCCGGTCTGCTCACGGTGCTGTCGCGCTGTGCACCCTCGCCGAGAAGTTCAAAGGAGAGAGTCTTTTTGTACCTGGCGTCCTTGCACTCGATGGTGATGAGGTACTGCCCTGGATACCAGGAGCTGGTCTCCACCTCGTCGAAGGTGAAGGGCCGCATTCCGGTTGAGCGGTCGAGTTTGGAGGAGGGGTAGGTGTAGACGGTCTCGGTCTTCATGGCGGTGTTGCCTTTGTGCCCATGGTCCAGGTCGAGACGGCTGATGGTGAGTGCGAGTTTATCCCCGACCTCGACCTTGTCGGCGGCTTTGTCCTGGCAGGCAAGGTTGGTCGTTCCCTTCACCTCCAGTCTGTCCCCGACGACGACCTCGCCTGGCGGAGCGATCATGATCGAGGGTTCCTCGATGGTGAAGGTGTCCATGACATAGAGGTCGTCGATCTTCGGAGAGTCCAGCGCTTCGGTCAGCGCCTTTGCGGCGGCCCTGGCTTCCAGCGATCCGACCGGAACCGAGGGGAGGGCGTTGGTCGTGTCGACGATCTCGCTCATCCGCCCCCTGAAGTAGAGGTCGTTCTCAGGGATGAGGTCGAACTGGTTGTCGCGCCCTGGGTGCTGGTAGACGATATAATATTCTCCAGGTGTGAGGTCGTAGGTGAAGCCGCGTGCATAGTTGAAGCCGTACACGCCGGTGGGGACACCATTGCTCCCTCCTCCTGTCGAGGGCGTGGACGAGCCTGATGACGATGAAGATTTGTCTGGATAGATCGGGAACTTGGCGTCAAAGTCGGCGTACTTGAAATTGTCCCCAAAGATGTACCACTTGAGGTGGCCCTGGCGGAATATCGCGCCCTTGAGACCAGGACTGCCGCGGGCATGCCACCATGAGTAGAGGTGGTCTCCCTGGGCAAAGGCCAAACCAGTGTATTCATGGAACCTAGCATGGAGGGTCGGCTCGTTCAGCGGGATCTCCCATGCAGGGGGGGCTTCGCCCATGCGGCCACTCCCTTCGCTGTCTGGAGCACTGTTGATGTACCCGATGGGCACGAAGTTGACATGGACGGTGTAGGTCTCCCCCTCGCATCCGGCCGCCGCATAGGAGTGGGTCCACCAGTCGTACATCCAGAGATTCAGGAAGGGGTCGTAGATTGTGGAGGTGAAGGTGGACGGGTCACCGTCCACGACTTCACGCTGCGGGTCGGTGAGTGCGGCACCATTTGGAGGGAGGTTTGGGCCGGTGACATAGAGATAGATCGGGATCTTGGTGTCGATGTTTTTGCAGGAGCCCTGGAGTTTTATGACGTCCCCAAGGGCGTAGGAATACTCGCCAAACTGTGGTTCATCAAAGATCAGGTCTTGTGTCGAGCTCGACGGTGCGGTCACTGCAAAGTTGACCGAGACCGGGTACTCGGTGGTGTCGGGGTCTCGTGCCTGCACAGAGTATTCAGTGATAGGAGCCGTGCGTGGGATCTTAATGCGGAGGTCGACGGTGCCGTCCCACTCTGGGTGGGCGATCACGGTGGAGTCAGAGATTTTGCGGTCCCATCCGCCTCCTGTAAAGATGGGGAAGTCTTCTCCATCTGGCAGTGAGACCTCGTAGTGCGTGAAGGGCATCCCATGCAGGGTGAGCGCGAGTTCTTTCCCGCGCTCGGTCTGGGTCTCATCGAGTTCGAGCTGGAGCGAGTGGTCCTCGACGATGAAGGTATAGGGGCGTTCGTAGTCAATGCCATTGAGGGTCATCCGAAAGATCATCGTGACCTCGCAGTCGCGGTCCACGGCGTCCTGATCGGCGAAGGTGAAGGCATATCGGCGGTCTTCCCATGCTGGATTTTCTGAGAGGGCTTCAAGGGAAAGAAGTTCGCCGTCGAGGTTCACCACCTCGCTGGTCCTGACATTGCCTTCAAGTTCGTATTCGTACCACGGGCCATTGAACTCGTTGACCGGGAGGGTGTTGTCTGGGAGGAAGAACTGGACGCCCATGGTGTAGGGGATCGTCTTGGGCCGTACGATAACTGGCGAGGGCGGGACGTCGGTGTCATAGACCCTGACCTTGAGGTCGCCAAGGTACGCCCCGACGTCCTGGACCCAGCAGAACCGTCCGGTGTCTGGCTCGGTGAAGTTTCCGTCCTTTGCATAGAGGGGGTAATACCTGGCATTGACCTTGATCCCGCGCGGGATGGAGGTCGCGATGTTGTCTGTGATCTGGATGGGGTCGGTGGGTTCTCCGTCCTCTATCCGTACCATCTGTCTCAGCTCACCCGTCGTGGGGTTTGCAAATGCCGAAAAATCGACAGCCCTCTCGCCGAGAAAGACGGTGTCGCCGTTTTCGATCCCGGCGTTCGGACCTTCAGGGGTGGCAATGCGCGCCGAGATCGCCGGGACAAGGGCGCTGGCGGCGATGAGGAATATACATAATACTACTACATGCAGGTGGTTGTTCATATTCTTGACACTCCAGGATCCTGGTATCCTCTGAGATTTTCAAAATATTTTGTTTTAGTTCTATTTATCTTGGATGCAATGCAACTTCGCGATGCAACCCTGCATGCCGCCAACGCATTGAAATAACGCCACATTGGGGGTTTCAGGAAGGTTGATTAAGGGGTGATCTTATAGGGTAATTTAACAAATATTCTGTAACTAAAAAAAGTAATTCTGAGTTGCTTCAGAGGTAGATGAGATATGGACTCATATGAAGTGTTACACAAAGAGGACGCCGAGGCGGGAGGGTATTCCACCGAGGCGGTATCCCCGGTGGTGGGGGTGATGCTGATGCTCGTCGTGACCATCATCATCGCTGCGGTGGTCAGCGCCTCTGCCAGTGGGGTTTCAGACGAGACCGAGAAGGCGCCGGTCTCGGTGATCGATGCGCATGTTGACATGCATTTTGAAAATATGATGGGCACAAGCCCAAACATAAGGTTGACTCTCTTAAGTGGAGATTCGCTCCAGACCAATGACCTCCAGATTATTACCTATTACACCATCCCAAGTTTAAAGCGAATCCCTGAGGACTGCCGGGGCCAGGTGATCAAGCACACCATCGACGGCGGTCTTGAACCTGGGAGTGCGCCATGGGACAGGGAACTGAACCCGATCACCCACCCGCAGGTGAATGACGGTGGCATCCTCAAACTCAACGAAGTTGGCGAGTATAATGGGGCGGCCTTCGGCGAGTTCGTCTGGCGGCCAGGTCGTGTCCTGAAAGTATGGCCAGATGCCGGAGCTATAAGCGACTTCTTCGGTTTTGATATTGAGGACGACGACTATGGATTTGGCGAAGGCTCTTTTGTGGAGGTCAACATCCTGCACACACCAAGTGGCAAGATCATATTCAAGAAAGAACTTGAGGTGAAGGGATGAGGACGCTGAGAGAGGACCATTCTGCAGTCTCACCGATCGTCGGGGTGATGCTGATGCTCGTCGTCACCGTCATCATCGCCGCAGTGGTCAGCGCCTATGCCGCGGGCATGGGTGAGCAGAACCCGAAGGCACCGCAGGCCAACCTTGAGATGACGGTCATCACCACGCCGGGATGGCAGGGGATCCAGTTTGAGCATAAAGGAGGCGACGTGATCGACCTCAAAGACCTCAAGATCGGTTTCATGACCGGCGACACCCAGATGGAGATGGGGTACTATGACAAACTCTCCGAGAAATACAGGTCTCTGGATCAGAGTGTGAAGGACAAAATTTACCACTTCCAGAAGGTCGGTGCACCTCCGCCAGGAGGATGGAGTGGACCTGACACCTACATCCGCCCAGGTGAGTCGTTCATGATCTATGCCGATCAGCCAAAGACTCCGTTTGGTTTCATGGGCTTCAAGGGCGAGAAGTCGAGTTGTGCCCTTTACTGGGATAAAAAGAACACATACACGCTCTTTGACAAACAGACCGGGGCCGTATACTCGACCGGGAAGATCATCCCGCCGATCAATAAGGCGTGAGAGTGAGGAGGGATTGAATTGATAAAAATACACTCAAACCAGGAAGAGGGTGTCTCCCCGGTCGTCGGGGTGATGCTGATGCTCGTCGTGACCATCATCATCGCCGCGGTGGTCAGCGCCTATGCAGGGCATATCGGCGGGAACACCGAAGTACCGCCGCAGACCTCTATCGATGTGCAGATCACCACCTCTGGCGGCCCACAAGGCGACCAGATCGTGATGACCTTTGAACATCTCAGCGGCGATCCGATCCCGACAGCGGACATGAAGATCCTGACCTTCTACAAATTGCCAGGTGGCGAGACGGTTGCCAGTGAGGTGACCGACGAAGATCCTGCAGTCAGGATCTTCTCGACCGACGACGCCGTGAAACTGCCCTACCTCAATGACATCTCAAAGGGAGTGCCCGGCGAGAGTCCAAAGGTGGACTTTGGAAACTTCACCTTCCAGTCAGGCGACATCATGTCCAGCGGCACCACGATCGGCACCGGGGTCACGGAGGGTGGATTTATGAGTGGTGATGCCGGGATGATCGGGTGCGACCTGACCGACTCGGCCAATGGCTTTGAGCGGGGCAGTCCAGTCGAGGTCAAGATCGTCCATATCCCAAGTGACAAGGTACTCTTCAGCAAGGAGGTGATCGCGGTATGAGAGCGACGAATGACTCGGCGGTCTCCCCGGTGGTGGGGGTGATGCTGATGCTTGTCGTGACGATCGTCATCGCCGCGGTGGTCAGTGCCTTCGCAGGCGGGATCTACTCTGACCAGAAGAAAGCGCCCCAGGCGGCGCTCTCATGCGAGTCAATGGTCGAATCGGTCCAGGACGAGGACAAGACAAACGACGACCCCGATTATCCAGGCGGGTTTAAAGCGAACAACGGTCTGCTCTTCAAACACGAAGGTGGGGACCCGTTCTCCATCCATGATATCCAGGTCCAGATCCAGAGCAGGGACAAAAAGACCACCATCGACCCTGCCATGGTCTTCAGGAGCAGTCAGAGTTGTGCCGATACGTCGAAACTGAGGTTCCGCGAGGTGGACGGCACCAGTATGCCCACCTATCTCTACAAGTACGCCGGCGATTCCGGTGACATCATCAAGCCGGGCGATAAGTTTGCGGTCATCGCCGACGGGTGCTATGACAATGCAGAGACCGCTTCTGAGCCTCGGGGCATGTTTATCACCTGGCAGCCAGAGGGTGCCGAAGGGCGGTTTGAGGTCCAGGTCGGGACGAAGATCGAGTACGAGATCGTCGACAAGGCGAGCGGGAAGGGTATTCAGAAGGGTTCGTGCGTCCTGTACTGAATGATTTTTCCGCTCCATTTTTTCCCACTTTTTTTTGTTGCTTTTGTGCATTGCAGTTTCAGGTCTTTGGATTCTGTGAACACCGGTGTGAGATGAACGGAGAGGAGGATATTATGGATGGGCAGGAGATCATAGAATGGGTCCTGTGAGAATTATTCTTTCGGCTCTTTAGAAATCCTCATCTATCGTAGAAAGAATGCGTGTCATCCGCCTTCCCATAGCCTCCCGCGGAGGGCGTGCCGCCCGGACCCCCGGGATGAAGATTGGGGCGGGAAGGCAGAACAGACAAACATGAAGAGGGCGCCGCCGTCCTCGACCTATCGTGTGGCGGGGGTCCGGGGGGGTGCAACCCCCCCGTCGAAGAGAGCCATCAAGATGATTTCTACAGAGCCATTCTTTCAATTGTTCGGACTGCTTGCCGTCCGCATCTAATCTATATCATGAGGTGATCGATAGGTTTGAAGATCACGATCATCTCCAATGCAGAAGGCCCAAAAAAAAAAAATAAAAAAAATTTCTGTAGAAATGATCCTCTGGGAATTTTATTGTGATTGCTCCGACCATTTGTCACCGTCGTGAGAGAAAGGAGATGAGTGATACAAATGGTATAGGGAAGTACACTCTCACCCTCTCGCCGGGGGTTGCACCCCGGACTCCCGCCAGGATGATTGGGGGAGGTCACAGACCAGTGGATCTCGCGAGAATTTTCTTTCATTGTTTCGACCGCCTGCTGTCCTCGACCAATCCCCGTTGTCGGATATGTGAGGGTTATAGGCGGTGGATCCAATGAGTGCCCTCTTTCCTGATCACCTCCTTGCCGATCTCCTCTGATCTTCATCATGAGGAGATCGATAGGTTCGAAGATCATGATCTTCTCCAATGCAGAAATATCTCCAACTCGCGGTTCAGAAGAGAGATGCATCAGGTACGGCACTCGCGTCGTGATCAGTTCCGCACAAAAAAAGGCTCTGTAGAAACCCTCTGGACAGTTCTCTTCGCCGGGGGGCGTGCCCGCCACCCCGGTCCCCCCGCCCGAAGATAAGCGGTGGATGGCAGTGCACTCTTCATGGCGATTCATTGTGCCTTCCCGTCCCTATCTTCTGGGGGTCCAGGGGGCACGACCTCCCAGCCAAAGAGATAGGAAGGCGGATGACACGCATGATCCCCACGATAAGTGAGGGCTTCTACAAAGCCAAAAAAAAAAAGAAAAAAAATTCAGACCTTCGCGGTGAAGGCGAGGACCCGCCAGCCGTGCTCGTCAAGGAGTTCGAGCTGGTCGCCCTCGATGGCATACCCCTTCACCGCACCGAGGAGGTCGAGGTAGGTGCGCTCCTGGTCCATGACCCCTTCGGGCTCTTTGCAGTACATCTTCGTGGACCTGGCCTGACCGATCTCCATCGAGGAGTTGGAGTCAGAGTCCATGAGGTTGTACGAGGCGAAGTAGCGGTTGCACCCGGCAGACCCGGTGAGGTTCCCGTCCTCGCCAAAGACTGCGGTGACCTCGGTCCCTTCAATGACCGGCATCACGATGTCGTCGAGGTGGTAGGCGTCAAGCACCCAGGTGGTGCCGGCAAGGGGCAGGGTCTCGGGAGCCTGCGTCTTTGCAAAGTCCAGGACGACGGTGCCGTGCTCGTCCATGAGCGAGAGACGGTCGCCCTCGATCACGAAGGACGCCGTCGTGTTGAGGAGTGCGAGATAGGTGCGCTCCTGCTCGGCAATATCCTCGTCAGGGCAGGCCATCAGGGTCGTGCCTGCAGGGCCGATGGACATCTCGGTGCCGTTCACCTCGTACGAGGCGAAGTAGCGGTTGCACCCGGCCGACCCGGCGACCGTGCCTTCATCGTCGAAGACCGCGGTGATCTCGGTGCCGGTGAGGACCGAGACGATCGCATCGCCGGTGTGGAGAGACTCAAGGGTCCAGTCGGTCCCGACAAGGGGTTCAGGCTCTGGAAGGATGGCCTTCGTAAACGTAAGGATCTCAGTCTTGTTCTCGTCGAAGAGTATCAGGGTCTCCCCCTCGATCGTGAAGGAATTTACTGTTTCGAGGAGTCCGAGGTAGGTGTACTCCTGTGTCATGACGCCCTCGTCAGGGCAGGCCATCTTTGTCGAAGCGGCAGGGCCGATGGACATCCCGGTGCCGTTCACCTCGTACGAGGCGAAGTAGCGGTTGCACCCGGCCGACCCGGCGACCGTGCCTTCATCGTCGAAGACCGCCGTAATCTCGGTGCCGGCGATTACCGAGACGATCGCGTCGTCGTCATGGTACCACTGGAGTCCCCACTCAGTCCCGACAAGGGGTTCGGGTTCGGGCGGCACATGGGTCTTGAAGACCAGGACGGCCGTGCCGTTCCCGTCGAAGAAGGTCATGCTCTCGTCCTCGACCTTAAGAGACCGCACGGTGTCGAGGAGCCCGAGGTATGCGCTCTCCTGTTCCATCACGCCCTCTCCAGGGCAGTACATCAGCGTCGAGACCGTGGGGCCGAAGGTGATCCCTGCCGTCTTGTTCAGCGTGTAGGTGGTGGAGTACGAGTTGCACCCGGCAGAACCCGAGGCAGTGGCGTTCTCACCGAAGACAAGGGTGACCGGCGTGCCGGCCAGGACGTCGTTCATCGACCCGTTCTGGGCGTATGATACCAGATCCCAGGAGGTGCCGTTCAGGTCGATCCCCCACTCGGTCTTGTTGTCCGTCCCGTCAGGCGCCTGTCCCGTGCATCCCGCGGCAAGGAGGCAGGCGGCGAGGACGACGGCCACACCCAGCAGGGGGAGGGTGCGCCGTGTCGTCTGCGTCATGGATCGCATGTGTAAAATAGGGTGCAGGGGGGTGATATAGGATCCCTTGAGTGCGAAAAAATTCGCAGTTATGCGGGCGTAAAATTTGGATCAAGTGGCGAATAATGGTTCTATAGAAATACTCTCGATGGCTCTCTCTGCGGGGGGCTGGCCATTCGGAGGGTTCCTACAAAGCCCAGAAAATTGTCTCCCCAGGTTTTTATGAGGAGGTCATCCCAAAACTCACTGTGGTTGAAAATGATCTTGAACTGAAGTTTTTCGTTCCTGAATTTCTAAACCCTATCCTCCACCAGGGGGCGTGCCGCCCCCCGGTCCCTCCGTGCGAGCGATAGGTAGTGAACGGCATTACGCTCTTCATGGCGATTGTGTGTGCCTTCCCGGCGTGTTCATGAGGAGAGGCGGGTGAATCACGCTTGCACCGAAAATTGGTACGGGTTTCTACAGGACCCGAAGAAGAATTATTTTGAGCCGCTATCCCGCGTGAAGTACAGCCTTGCGGCATTGGCCACGACAAAGACCGAACTGATATGATGGAAGATGGCGGCCAGGACCGGGGTGAGGAAGCCGGCGGTCGCAAGGGCGAGG
Organism: Methanofollis sp. W23; assembly: GCF_017875325.1. Taxonomy (NCBI): domain Archaea; kingdom Methanobacteriati; phylum Methanobacteriota; class Methanomicrobia; order Methanomicrobiales; family Methanomicrobiaceae; genus Methanofollis; species Methanofollis sp. W23. The sequence continues at coordinate 891,698 of NZ_JAGGMN010000001.1, forward strand.
CCGATAGTGTTGAACCCCACCGCCCAGGTGTAGTTCTGTTTGATCACCCGTTTCATCGCCCTGCCCGCGGCCAGGACCTTCGGGACCGCGGCAGGGTCGTCGCCCAGGACCACGACCTCGGCCGAGCGCACGACCAGCCCAGGGTTGCGGTGGCCGCCGATCGCGATCCCCACGTCTGCCGCTGCGAGGGCCGGGGCGTCGTTGGTCCCGTCGCCGACCATCACCACGCGCCCGCCGTCCTGGAATTTCTTCACCAGGGCGGTCTTGTCCTCAGGCCGGCACCCGGCATGGTACTCATCGGCCCCGATCGCGGCGGCGACCCGTTGCGCCTCTCCTTCTTCCTGGTCGCCGGTGGCAAGCACGACGCGGCTGATCCCGCACGCCCGCACGGCGTCGGCAAACCCGTCCACGGTCTCGGGGAGGGCGTCTCTGATCACAAAGACTCCTTGTGGTTCGTCTTCGACGGCGAGCCAGATCGCCCGGCCCTCATACTGCACGGGCGGGAGGGTGACGCCCGCCGCCTGGATCGTCTCCCCACTCCCGACAAAGACCGACTGCCCGTCGATGACCGCACGCACGCCCTGGCCGGGGAGTTCTTCACTCTCGGTCACCTCGGGAAGGGCGCCGGTCCCCTGTGATGCTGCATAGGTCGTGATCGCCGTGGCGATCGGGTGCGAGGACCTGGCCTCGATCGCCGCCGCCGATCTCAGCACCTCCTTCCTCTCGGCGCCGTTGAGCATGACAAGGTCTCCCACGACAGGCTCGGCCCGCGTGAGGGTGCCGGTCTTATCGGTCACCAGGGTCTCGGCCCCGACCAGGCGTTCGAGAGGTTCGCCGCCCCTGGTGAGGACATGCCCGCGGGCCAGGCGCCCGATCGTCGCGGCGAAGGCGGCCGGAGTGGCCAGGGCCCAGGCGCAGGGGCAGGCCACCGAGAGGGCGGTCGCCGGGAGGTCGAGGCTCCCGGTGACAAGAAAGAGGAGCCCGGCATACGCGGTCACCCCGATGAGGAAGACCTGGACCATCGTCTCGGCACGCTGCTGGGTCTGCGACTTCGCGGCAAGACTTCCTTCGATCTCTCGTGTGACCACCGCGAGATAGGTGTCGTCCCCGTCCCGCGTCGCCCTGACATGGAGGGGCGCGGAGAGGTTGAGGGTGCCTGAGGTGACCTGGCTCCCCGCCTCTTTGAAGACAGGGTAGGGCTCGCCGGTGACCGCAGACTCGTCGACCGAAGAGCGACCCTCGGTGACCTCGCCGTCGACCGGGACCGTCGCTCCCTTCGGGACGATCACCAGGTCGCCGGCAGAGACCTCGTGTACCCCGACTTCCCTGACGGTGCCTCCGTCAAGCACCCGTGCCGTCTGCTTTCCTTCTTTGACCAGTCCTTCGATCCGCTTGCGGTTCTTCTTGATGATGCTGGAAGCGATGAAGAGCCCAAACCCGATGACCCAGGCGACCAGCGCCCCGCTGAGAGGTTGACCGTCGAGAAGGGTGACGGTCATCACGGCGACGATGAGGAGTTCAGCGCTGACCCGGTGCATCATGAGGGTGCTCCTGAGCAGCCCTTCGGCGTACAGCACCAGGCAGAAGAGATAGGTGACCACCCCGATCGAGGCGAGGATGGGGGAGCCAAAGATCAGGTCGCCGGCAAAACAGAGGACCGGGACAAGGGCGGCAATAACTCGCAGGAGCATCTTGTCGTGGTTCGGGCTGATGGCGCCGAGCAGTGCGTCGACCTTCTTGAAAAATGCAATTGTATGTGGTCCTGGCATGGTCCTCTCATTCTCCGGCATCAAAATCACGCATGGAAGCGAATGGAAAGTGGACAGGAAGTCCTGGCAGACTCCTGTCCTGGATGCGCAGTAGATATCTTGCGTTTCGGGTTAAATGAAGGAGTCCCGAAGATCGTTTGGAAGAGTGGAGATATCCGAAGATTCCCTGGACGCAGGCGACGAGAAGCCCAGGTCTGCCCTGGCAAGACGCACCGAATTTGCCAGGACGACGAGGGTCCCGATCTGGTGGGCAATGGCGGCGGTCGCCGGGGTGATGAGTCCGCCGGCGGCACACCCGGCCATCACGGCCGCAAACCCGAGGGCAAAGACGACGTTGGCGGTGATGGTCCTGCTGGTCTGCCGGCCAAGGTGGAGGAACCAGGGGAGGGCGGTGATTCCGCCACGCATCAGGACCACATGTGAAGTTTCGAGGGCGACAGTGTCCTCGCGTGACCCGATGGCCACCCCGATCTCTGCCTGAGCGAGGGCGGGGCCGTCGTTGGTGCCGTCGCCGACGAAGCAGACGGTGTGTCCCTCGTTCTGGAGGGCCTTGATATGGTCCAGTTTCTCGGCAGGGAAGAGTCCGGCCTTCACTTCGACGGCACTGACGCCGATCTGCGCCGCGACGTCCCTGGCCGCGGCCTCGTGGTCGCCGGTGAGGATGACGACGTGCCCTGCTCCCTCGGCCCTGATGGCCGAGACCACGCGCGCCGCCTCAGGGCGGACCTGGTCCTCGACCCTGATGAGTCCGGCAAAGGCGCCGTCGCGACCCACGTACAGCGGGGTGGCGCCGGCGCGTGCGATCGCCGTCCCGGCCCCAGCGGCGTCTGGAGGGATGACGACCCCGGCCTGCTCCATCATCTGGGCGTTGCCGACGACGACTCTTCCTGCAGTGGTCCGGGCCTCCACACCCATGCCGTGGGTGAGGCGGGCCTCGCTCTGCACCGGAACCTCGACGCCGGCATGTTCTGCGCCGGTCATGACCGCCCGTGCGAATGGATGGGGCGAGCCGCGCTCTGCCGCAGCTGCAAGCCCGAGGAGGGCGTGCTCGTCCTGGCCGTCGGCCGGGACCACTCCGGTGACCGCAGGGGTCCCCCTGGTGAGGGTGCCGGTCTTGTCAAAGACGCAGGTGTCCACCTGTGCGGCGGCCTCGAGGTACTCGCCGCCCTTGACCAGGACGCCCTTCTTCGCGGCGGCGCCGGTCGCGGCCAGGACCGCAGAGGGAGTGGAGAGAAGGAGCGCACACGGACAGGCGACGATGAGGAGGGTGATCGCCCGGTGCAGGTCGCCGGTCACGGCCCAGACCGCCGCGGCGATTGCGAGGACGACCGGGGTATAGACCGCGGCGAAGCGGTCGATGAAAGGGCGGGCAGGTGGGCGGCGTTCGCCGGCCTCTTTTACGAGGGCGACGATCTTCCCGTAGGTCGAGTCCTCGCCGGCCCTGCTCACCCGCACTTCGAGTGTCCCGTCGAGGTTCACGGTCCCGGCATAGACGCTCCCGCCGGTCCCCTTCTCCACCGGCGTGCTCTCGCCGGTCATCCTGGACTCGTCGATCCCTGAACTTCCGATGACGACCGTCCCGTCGACAGGGACCAGGTCGCCGGGCCTGACCAGCACCACGTCGCCCGCGACGAGGTTGTCGGTCCGCACCTCGGTCCACCCCACTCCGTCCTTGCGGAGGGCGTGGTTCGGGTTTGCGACGGCGATCGCCTCGATGTCTCTCTTCGAGCGGTTAAAGGCGAACTCCTCTGCCATTTCGCCGATGGCCATGATCAGCCCGACCTCGGCGGCGGCGGTATACTCGCCGATGAGGACGGCCGCCGCGATGGCAAGGGTGGCAAGTTCGCCCACATTCCGCTCTCTTCGCGCAAGCCCCTGCACTGTCTCGACAACGAAGGGGGTCGCGGTGAGGAGGAGGGAGGCGATGGTGAGGGCGGTGACGAGGAGGGACGGGAGGGCCTGGAGATATCCGCCGACCAATGCGATCGCGAGGAGGAGAGCGGCAAGCCCGATCCTGGTTGTCTCCCTGGTACACCATGACGGTAGTTGCATCACTCTCCCTCACATCAGTCGGTTGATCTTTTTGAGCGCCGAGATGAAGACCCCGGTCTCCACTTCGTTCAGGGCCGAGGCGATCTCGCCTGCCAGGTGGAGGTGATGGCAGTGGTGGTCGAGGAAGGCCTCCTCCCCCTTGGGCGTGAGTTCGATGATGTACGATCGCCGGTCCTTCTCAGAGGGCGTCCGCCTGGCATACCCGCCCTTCTCCAACCGGTCGACGGTGACCGTGGTCGTGCCGGTAGTGACGCCGAGGCGTTCGGCAAGGTCTTTCATCTTCATCCGGCCGTAGTGGCCGATGATCTCGATCGCATGCGCCTCAGAGACGGTCAGAGGACTTGACTGGATGACCGAGGTCTCCCATGATGCAAAGCGGTCGAAAAATTCCACGAGTTCTTCATTGAGTTCTTCGATGGTGTCCATGGTGATCATGATCCTGTGTTCTTACTATTTGATATTCAAACAATTAGATGAACGTACTATTTGAATTTACAGGTTCAGGCGTACCTGGCAGGGGGCGAGGAAGGACTTCGCGCTCTGTCGTCATCTCAAGTAAAGTTCAGAATAGCTCTGTAAAATTGCTCATGAACCTCGGGCTCACGCATACGTGATGAAAATTTTTCGTTGCAGTCCTTCTGGGTGTGGAGGGATCCCTGATCCTTCTCCTCGCTCCATGACAGGAGGTGTGAACATTCCCCCATCGCCGCCCCTGCCCCTCTTCGTCTGCTGCGGGTTCCAGGGGGTACTCGCCTCCAGGCGCGAGATGGCAGCGAGTATTCTGCGATTGAGGGCGGCACGTCTGATCATCATGCCTTCCTACACCCCGGTGCCGGGGGCGCGGCCCCCGGATCCCCTGGATGAAGATTGGGCCGGGAAGGCAGAGGACAGATCGTTCAGGAAGTGCATCTGTTCTGGTGGATTTTGGTGGGATAAAAACCTCATGCAAACGTGGAAAGACAGTTTTCTGGATTATTTTCATGGTAAATCCTCTTGATGGTCTCTTCGCCAGGGGGTGGCAATCCCCTCTTCATGGTCATTGATTATGTCTTACTAGGGCACTGTAGAAGCCCTCCTCTATTTTTGGCACGAGCGTGATTCTCCTGTCTTCCCCCATGTTCGCCCCGGGGGGGAGTGCAGCCCCCCGCCAAAGAAAACGGTCCAGAAGATTTACCATAAAAATATCCTGAACTCGGTTTTGTAGAAGCCTTCACTCCCTCTCGGTGCAAGGGTGACTCAATCGCCTTCCCACACAATCACGCCGGGGGCTCGGCCCCCGGACCTCCGGGAGGAAGATAGGGGGGAAGGCACCATTGATGACCATGGAGAGAGTATTGCTGTCCTCGACCAATCGTAATACGGGGGGTCCGGGGGGCGGCAAGCCCCCCGGCGAAGAGAACCATCAAGAGGGTTTCTACAGAGCCCTTCCTGGAGCGATCGATGAGGGACGGTGATTGAGTCACGCATGCCCCTCAAGGAGATAAGAGGATCTACACATCTTCCAGAACAGAACTCTGTACACTTCGTTCATGCCGCCACGACACGCCTCAGGGATAATCACATGCATCATTCTCGTCGGCAGTCCCGATATGGAAGGGTGGGTTACCGTCTCCGCACCTATCCTGAGGCATTTTCATCTCATGCCCTCGCCGCTCTCGCGCTCCCAACCCCCCTCCCGGCATCCGGCCCTACATAAATGAGTTCCGTCGCCGCCGGTTTTCCAAACATTCTTCGGGGAGGCTACATCAGCCCCGAATGCCCGACTATTGATACAGAGGCTTATGAAAAGAGCAGGAATAAACCGGTCCAAAAGGCCGGACACACGCAGAAAAAACGCACGCCGGGAGGTCGACATATGAGCGTCGTCGCCTCGGTCAGAGGGGTCAGAGATCTCAATGACCTCCCTGAAGGCCTCAGGGCTATCTTCGAGCAGTCGACTGGAGGCATGACACCCGATCGAGTGTCTCCGCCAGGAGGGGGTGAGCAGATGTGACCTTCACTGCCGGGTTATAGTAGCTCTTCTGCCCCGGCCATATACACACAGGTTCCTTAGCACTCCAGGGAAATTACTCTCATATACCCGGACATCTCGTTGGGGAGGATTCGTCCGGGACTATACTCAGAAATCGCCACACATCGCCACCCTCCAGTGGTTTCACGCACCTAATACCGGATCTGAGAGGGGGAGGAACCCATTTTTCCACGGCCGGTTCCCCCGGTCGGACACACCTTTGTCTCCATGATGTTTTATGAGGTCACGACTCCAGAAGCACGGCATATCCCTTCTGGAGAAAGGGGCGATTTTTGCTTGAGAACAGTGCTGGCGTCGACCGCCTGCCTGCATCACGCCCCATGAGCACACCTGATGATCCGCGGTGTAGAATCAGGCGAACCCCTGTCTCACGCATACGCGATTGAACATGATCGCGAGTCTCCAGGGTGCTCCCCCCGGTGCGAAATTACAGGGACGATTCGACGATCTGGGGTGGCGCACCAAGATCATCACGCCTCCCCCCACGCTCTCGTCGGGCACGGCGCCCCCGGAGCCCCGCGATGGCGATAGGGGCGGGAAGGCAGCGAGAAGCCATGAAGACGGGGTGCGATCCCCCGCCAATCTTCATCGGTGGGGGTCCGGGGGGCGTGCCGCCCCCCGGTGGAGGATAGGGTTCTGAATTTCAGGAAGGAAAGACTTCGGTTCAGGGCGATTGGTCGGGCTTCAGGAGTTGTGGGATATGCTCATGGTAACCCCTCCTCCATTCCAGGGGTGAGCATGACTCAACCGCCTTCCAGTATCATCTCTAGATCTCGTGCGGTTCCTCCCGCACCCGTCCCCGTGCAAGGGAGAAGAAGATCCCGACGACGCAGAGGGCGGCAAAGAGCATGAACGCCAGCGTGGTGCTTTCAAGGAGGGGGGCGTGCTCAGCCGGGGTGATCGTCACCCGCCCGATGATCACCGAGAAGATCATCATCACGACCCCCATCGAGAGCATCATCCCGACCTGCCTGGAGGTGGCAAGGGTCGCGGAGGCCACCCCATAATACTGCTTCTCCACCGAACTCATGATCGCATTGGTGTTTGGCGAGGAAAAGAGGGCATAGCCGATCCCGAGGACCACAAGGGAGAGGAGGATGTACAGGAAGGGCGTCTCATTGGTGAGGACGGAAAGCATCGCAAGTCCCGCCGCACAGAGCCCCATCCCGGTCGAGGCGACGATCCTGGGTTCGATCCGGTCGGAGAGGTGCCCGGCCGCAGGGGAGATGAGGGCCTGGACGACCGGTTGGGCCAGGAGGATGAGCCCGGCGGTCTGGGGGTCGAGGCTGCGGTTGAACTGGAGGTACAGGGAGAGGAGAAAACTCACCGCAAAGGTGGCGCTGTAGTTGATGAGGGCGGCGAGGTTGGAGAAGGTGAAGATATGGTTCTCGAAGAAGAGGCGCACCTGGAGGACCGGGCTCTCGGTGTGCGACTCCCACCAGATGAAGAGGAGGAGCCCGAGAACCCCGGCGACGATGAGCCCAAAGCCCGTCGTCTCAGGGAGGAGTGTGAGGCCGTACATCAGTGCAAGGAGGGTCGCACCATAGATGAGCGAGCCGATGAGGTCGAAAGGTTCGTGGCGGGGAGTCGACCATGTGCCCCTGGCCCGCAGGGTGAGATAGATGGCCATAAGGCCGAGCGGGACGACGGTGAGAAAGATGCTCCGCCACCCCAGGTGCCTGGTCAGCACCCCGCCGAGGAACGGCCCCATCGAGAGCCCGATATAGACCGCGGCCACATTGATCCCGAGCACCCGCCCGCGCTCGCTCACCGGAAAGACCGCGGTGAGCACGGCGACGGCGGTCACGGCGGTCATGGCACTCCCGACTCCCTGGAGCATCCGCAGGGTGATGAGCACCTCCACCGAGGGGGAGAGTCCGCAGATGAGCGTCGAGAGGGTGAAGATGGTGATCCCGGCAAGGAATATTTTTTTCATCCCATGGATGTCGGCGAGTCGCCCGAAGGGGACAAGAAAGATCGCCGAGGTCAGGAGAAAGGCGGTCTGGATCCAGCCGAGCAGGACGGCGTCGGCCATGAATTCAGCACCGATGACTGGGAGGGCGATGTTGATGGACGAACTCATAAAGGGGGTGAGGAACGAAGCAACGGTGGCGATGATGAGAATATTTCTGCGGTCAGATGCCGCACACTCCTCCTGAGAATGGGTACGCATAATCTGTGAGAGATTGTCTGTCCCCTGATATGAATGCCGCGCCAGGGGCCGCGTGAAGAAGGAGGAGTGGAGTGCAAGAGGATCATTCTCTCGCCCTGTGAGTCATGGCATTCCTGGACGCGTAGCAACATGTTTTCTCACATAATTATTGTTGTCGAACGGTTCTGTAGAATCTGGCGTGCTCGAAGATCAAAGATCTTCGAGTGGCAAGCCCCCCAGGAAGAAGATACGCATTGAACATATCCCGAAGCTCTCTAGAGTTGAAGATCTCCTTGAACTGAAGTGCTTCCTTCTAGAAATTCTACACACTATCCTCGACCGGGGGGCTGGCCGCCCCCCCGACCCCCCGCCGATGAAGAGTGGCGGAGGATTGCGTCCTGTCTTCATGATTTTTCTCCGCCTTCCCGTCCTCCTCGCCATTCAGGGAGCGAAGAGGGGAGGTGACGAGTGCATGGGTGCACGATGAAAAAGTTGGACTCTCTTCATTGTCATCCCTCGCGCTTCATCGGTGAGAATGAGGCCTGGAGAATTTTGGGATACCCTCGGGAAGGAAACTCGGGAAGAAAAAATCTCGTTGGCCTCCGGGGCGTGAGACCCCCTGACGCGAGATTCCAGGAAAGATTCTGCGATAGGGGGGCACGTCTGATCATCACGCCTTCCACCATCTTCTTGACTCCCTACAGTCGTCCCCCAGGATGAAGATTGAGCCGGGAAGGCATATTCAAACTCCCTGAAGAGGGATGGCCGTCCACGACCTATCGTGACGCGGGGGGACGCTGGGGCGGCCAACCCCCTGGCAAAGAGAGAGAGATCAAGACGGGCGAGGGCGGCAATGAGGAGGTATTCCCCTGTGATGTCCTGCATTGAAAGCGGAGCGCGGACCAGGATCCCCCACAGTTCATGCCCGATTCCACAGAGCAAGAGAATTTTTGATCTTCGCCAACCAGATGAGATCGATCTTCGAGACGTCAGGGACCTGCCAGGGGAAAAAAGAAAAAAAATTGGCCCTGTAGAAATCCTCTGGAGAGTTATCTTTGGCTGGGGACGTGCCGCTCGAAAATTCCCAATCTTCTCAGACTCGCTGGCGTTCGTTCCCCTGAATCCCCGGCGAGAAGATGAGGGAAGGGAGGTGAGTCGCGCTCACACCAGGAATGCGGGGGGGGTTCCCATGAAAATGATCCCGACTATCCTCTCTTCAGGTTTTCATGAGAGTGTGAACGTGCTCTATCACGTTGAAGCCGATACACGGAGGATAGAAAATTCTTCAGATGGACCGACCGCCCCTGATCCTCAAATCTTTCCCGCACTCTCGCGCCCGGAGGGCGGCGATGAAACCAGATCTTTCAAAGATCTTTCAAAGGTCCTGTCGCGAAGATTGGGATCCCGCCCACACGCCGTAGCGCACCTCAGAACATTTTCTTCCCGTATGCGTGAACCCAACAAAGGTTCATGCCCGATTCTACAAAGCCAAAAAAAGGCTCTGTAGAAATCCTCTTGATGAATCTCTCTGGCGGGGGGCTTGCCGCCCCCCGGACCCCCCGCCACACGATAGGACGAGGGCGGCAGCACCCCTCATGGTCATTTATTCCGCCTTCCCGACCCTATCGTGGTCCCCAGGGGTCCGGGGACAGCGCCCCCGGCCAAAGGGGTAGGAAGGCGGGTGATACATGTCTCCCCCACACAAGAGGTGAGGGTTTCTACAAAGCCAAAAAAAAAATTATTCGACCGGGAGGGTGGTCTTCACCTTGAAGCCCTTCGTGATGAAGGCGAGGTACACGATCCCGATGATCACCCAGATAAACCCGATCTCTTTTGCGAAAATATCGAGACTGTACCAGATCGCGCCGGTGAGGAGGAACCCGATCGCCGGGATGACAGCCAGCTTCGGCGTCCCCTCGATTGAGATGTAACGGTAGGCGAGCGAGAGGTGCAGGAGCATGAAGGTCGTCAGCGCCCCGAAGTTGACCAGGGACGAGAGGTCCTGGAGGGTCAGCACATAGAGGAGCGCACCCGTGATGGTGGCGACGACGACGATCGAGATGTAGGGCGTCTTGTACTTCGGGTGGAGTTTTGCAAAGATGCCGGGGATATGCCCCTGGCGCCCCATCGAGAAGAGGACGCGGGAGACACTGGCCTGGGCGACAAGACAGTTGCCGACCCCCCAGGCGATGACCGTGCCGAGCATGCAGAGGACCTGGAGCCAGTCCCCGCCGGTCTCCTGTGCGATAAAGAAGAAGGCGACGTCTGGATCCTCGAAGGCGGCGCCAGGGTGGATCACCGCACCAAAGTAGGTGAGCGAGATGAAGAAGAAGGCGACGAGCGGGATGACGATGAGAGCCGCCTTGCTCACGACTTTACGCGCCTCGACCGTCTCTTCGGCCAGGGTGGTCATCATGTCGAATCCAAGGAAACTGAGCACCGCCACCGAGGCGCCAGAAAGGACAGCCCCCACGCTGAAGGTCTCGGGGTTATAGAAGGGCGCAAGCGTGAAAGAGAGTGTCGGGTCGGTGAGGATCCGCACGGCGGCGGTGACGACGAAGATCACAAAGACGGCGATCTCGAAGAAGAAAAGTCCCATCGTCACCTTTGCGGCCCGCTTGATCCCCAGGATGTTGAGGATCGTCGCCGGGATGAGGAAGACCAGGGCCCAGAGATAGAAGGGGAGACCGGTGGCTGCTTCGATCCAGAGGGCCGAGACCAGGATGACCAGGCCAGGGATGAGGATATAGTCGAGGAGGAGTGCCCATCCTGCGAGGAACCCGATATGCGATCCTAAACTCTCGCGTACATAGGCGTAGGCCGATCCCGCCTCAGGGAAGCGGTAGGCGCACTGGCCATAGGCCCAGGCGGTGAAGGACATGACGATCGCCGCAAGGAGGTAGACGAGCGGGACATGCCCGTCAGAGAGGACGGCCACGATCCCGTAGATCCCCATCGGGGCGATGGGCACCATGGCGATGAGGGCGAAGGCGACGAGATCCCGCAGTCGCAGGACACGCTCAAGCTGAGGTTCTGCCATTTTTCTCCGCCTCACGCGTCATGGTGCAGTGCTTCAAGGAGCGCGGTGATCGTCATCACGCTCTTTGGGATGCTGACCCTGATCGTCTTTCTCGGGTTGACGAGCTGACTTACCCCGGCGTCGGCGACGAGGCTTGCAAGCATATAGGCGTCTTCCCAGGAGAGGTCGTTGGCCTTTGCGAGGGCGCGGACCGCACAGGAGAACCCTTCTTCAAAGGCGGTAGCCAGGTCTTCGTCTGAGACCAGGATGGAGAAGGCGTCGTCGGTCTCAAGCACCGGCCATGCCGGGGCACGCCCCTTGCAGAGGCCGACTCTCACGGTGACCTCGGCCGGCACCTCGCAGGCGGCGACACAGGCCTCGCCGTCGCCCATGACGGCATGGACGTCGCCGAGGGCGAGAAGTCCGCCGTCATGGAAGACCGGGAGGTACAGCGTCGCGCCGGCACCGATGAGCGTGGTGTCCAGGTTGCCGCCGTGACGTCCAGGGTTGCCGCACGAGGTCTCCTCGTCGCAGGCGACCCCGATGACCCCGATCATCGGCCTGGCCTGGATCGTGATCCCGCCAAAGTGGACTGATCCTTCCGTGACCTGGCAGATCCGTGTCGTCGACTTTTTGGTCTCTGCGCCGAGGACGCCGGCGTCAGGGATGGTGACGATGGTCCCGCGCGATTCCGGGACGACTTCGAGGATCTTGACCTTGAGGGCGTCGCCGCGCACCGCCCCGTCGATGGCGACCGGGCCGGTGGCCGGGTTGATCCGCGAGAAGTCGATCCCGGTGACGCACTGGTCTTCAGTGGTGATCTGGTTGGAAAAACAGTCTTGTGTGGTGAAAGCAATGATACTCCCGGGTTTGGCCTTCTCTACTGCAGAGTTGGAGGGACCAAAGGCGAAGATGCATCTGTCATCACTGATATGATGATGTGAACACTGCATTGTTCTGAAGTCTCCTGGCAGTCCATCGCGTGGGGATGAAATACCAGAGTGTGTGGTTTGCGCCGATGCCGGATATAGGATCTGCTTCTATTCTCGATTTCTGAAGAGAAAATCAGGGGAGATGCGGTTCAGGGTGTAAATTCCATGGTTATCGAGATGTCCTCATCTGTCGCCAGGGATGTGTAGAATATTTCCAGAAATATTGGACTGGGTTCTATTGATCCTGGCCTCTCTCAATTGTCCTGGATCCCGGTACCGGCGCGAATTATGCTCTCTTGCGAGAGGAGGCACCGGCGCCGGAGGGGAGGGGGGAGGGGTGCGCAAAAAATCTCAGTCGCGCCGCGGCCTGAGCGGGAAGATGTAGGGTACCCCCTCCCGCTCCTCGACGACCGCCTCGACCCCGTAGACCTCGGCGATGAGGTCCGGGGTGAGCACCTCGGCCGGCGGGCCCAGTGCATAGACCCGGCCATGTCGCAGGACGACGAGCATGGAGCAGGCGCGGGCGGCAAGGGTGAGGTCGTGGATGGCCATCGCCACCAGGCGCCCGTGTTCATGGGCGAGTCTCCCGACCGTCTCCATCACCTCCATCCCGTTTCTGAGGTCAAGGGCGCTTGTAGGTTCGTCGAGGAGCAGGAGCGGGGAACCCTGGGCCAGAGCCCGCGCCACCATCACCCGTTGCCGCTCCCCCCCAGAGAGGTCGCCGAGACGCCTGAAGGCAAACTCTTCCACCTTCAACGCCTCCATCGCCTGCACCACCGCCTCTTCGTCCTCCTCGCTCACCCGCCAGGAGAGGTGCGGGCGACGCCCCATCAGGACGGTCTCGTAGACGGTGGCGTGCGAGTGGTTGGTGATCCCCTGCGGGACGTACGCGATCCGCCTGGCGACCTCAGGTCTGGAGAGGGAGACGACCTCCGTGCCGTCGAGGAGGACTGTACCTTCAGGCCCGAGGATCCCGTCGATGCACTTGATCAGGGTCGTCTTGCCCGAACCGTTCGGGCCGACGAGCCCGACGACGCCCGGGCTCTCGGCGGTAAACCAGATCTCGTCGAGGACAGAGCGCTCGCGATACGAGAAGGAGAGGTCTCTCACCTCAAGCTTCACCACCCGGCATCCCTCCTGCGCATGAAGAGGTAGATGAAGAACGGGACGCCGAGGAAGGCGGTCATGATCCCGACCGGCAGGACGACCGGGGCAAGGAGGGTTCTGGCCAGGCTGTCGGCGCCGAGGAGGAGGAGCGCTCCGACCAGCCCTGAGGCTGGGAGGAGAAACCGGTGGTCGGTGCCCACCACCATCCTGGTGATGTGCGGGGCGACGAGGCCGATGAACCCGATCGTCCCGGTGAAGCAGATCACCGCCGCGGTGAGAAGGGAGGCGATGAACATGAAGATGGTCATCGCATGGTTGACCGGGACGCCGAGGCTTTCAGCGATCTCGTCGCCCTCGGCAAGGGCGTTGAGGTCCCAGGCGCGGTAGACGAGGTAGGGCATGCAGACCGCAAGGAGGAGGGTGACGATCCCGAGTTTCGGCCATGAAGAGCGGTCGAGAGATCCGAACATCCAGAAGACGACTTCCTGGAGTTCGTCGGCCGTCCCGAGATACTGGAGCAGGGACGTGACCGCCGAGAAGAGGTACATCAGGGCGATGCCGGCAAGGATCATCGAGGTCGCTCCCATCCCGCGGTGCCTTGCCATCGCGTAGATGATGAGGGCGGCGAGGAGGGCAAAGAGGAAGGCGTTCCCGATGATGAGATAACTTCCGCCGACAAACCCGGCACCGAGGACGATCGCCACCGAGGCGCCGGTCGAGGCGGCCGAGGCGATGCCCAGCGTGAAAGGACTGGCGAGCGGGTTCCTGAGGATCCCCTGCATCACGGTCCCGGCGACCGCCAGTCCGAACCCGGCGACGACGGCGAAGAGTACCCGGTGGAGACGGAAGTCCCAGACGATCGTCTGTGCCATCCCAGAGGACTCAAATGAGCCAGGGAAGAGTCCGGCGAGGACAGCGCGATAGGCCTCGGCGACCGAGAACCCGGCGCTTCCGAGGGTGACTGCCACGCCGATGAGGAGGAAGAGGGCCAGGATGGTGAAGAAAAAGAAGGCCGCCCGTCTCTGCCGGGCGGCGGCGATTCCTTCCCTGAGTGCGTCACGTGTCATGGAGGCTCAGGGGTAGACAAAGACCCTGTCGGCAGGGTCGATCTCCAGGTGCTGGAACTCCTCCAGGTAGGTGCGATGGAGGGTCTGCGGGTTGAGGCTCGAAGCCTGGTCGGGATAGCACCATTCGGCAAGGTAGGTCATCCCGATGAAGTGCTGCGGCCCGCCCATGATGTTGTTGTGGAGGAGGTGGAGGTGGTCGTCCTTCACGGCGGTGAGGCTCTGCCACCCTGGGCGTGCGACAAGGGAGTCGTAGACCCCGGCGACCTTCTCGCTCTCGACATCTGCGTACCCGCCGTAGGAGTAGGTGCCCTCGCCGATGAGTTTGACGATCACGTCAGGGTCGGCGGCGATGATCGCCTCGGGATCGATCTCAGGGTAGTCTCCAGGGAGGGCTGAGAAGATGTTTGTCCCGCCGGCCATGGCGATCTTCTGCTCGTATCCGGATCCGGCCGCACCGGTCTTGTAGTCCCGCCAGTTCTCAATGTAGACGCTGGGGCGTTCGCTCTCAGGGACGTCGGCGCCGGCGGCCGAGATGTTTTCGAGAGACGAGGTGTAGAAGGCGGCGAAGCGCTCGGCCTCGGCGTCTTTGTCAAAGATCGTCCCGATCGCCTTCACCTCCTCTGCATAGGTTTCAGGGGTGAAGCAGTCGAACCTGAAGACCTTCACGCCTGGGAGGGAGTCTTCGAGTTTTTTCTGGATCTCGTCGCAGGTCTCCTTGCTGGTGGTGGCGTACAGGAAGACGGCATCTGGCTGGAGGGTGACTACCTGTTCGTAGTCAGGGGCCCAGATGCTCCCGACCACCTGGGTCTCCTGGTACTCGGGGAAGAAGGTCTCTCGCTCTGCGGTGTACTTGTCCACTCCGACGACGAGGGAGGGGTCCACGCCGAGGGTCCGCATCGTCTCAAGGGTCTCGCCGTTGAAGACGACGACCTTCGTCAGCGGTCTGTCGAGGGGGACCTGCCGGCCGGCAAGGTCGGTGACGGTCCGTGTCTGTGCTGACGGGAGGTCGAGGAGAGATGCGGCCTCCTCGACGTCTGCGAGGGGGGGGGCATCCTCTCCGCCGGTGAGGAAGGAGAGGACCATCCTCACAAACTCGTCCTCAGAGATGGTCTCGTCTTCCGAGGAGTCCGGCGGGGCCTGGAGGGCGGCCGCCGGGGCGGCAAGGACGAGGAGGGCGAGGAGGAGGGCAAGTGTTCTTGCGCTCACTGCCGTCGCCCCCGTGAGATGATGAGCCCTGCAAGCACGGCGATGATGAGGGCCGGGGCCGGGCCAGGCGAACCGGCGGCGGTCCCGGTGACACCGGCGCCGTCGACTCCGATGCGCGAGGCCTGGATGGTGCCGTTGATCCGGTCGATAAAGTCGTACCATTCCCCGGTGATCTCGCCGCTCCCTTTCTCAGGAGCGACGATCTGGTAGGTGACCGAGGTCTCGTTGAGGAGGGCGAAGCAGACCCGGTTCTCCTCTGCCGCCACCCGGTCGGCCGGGAGATTGCTCCCTGCAAAGACAAACCCAGGAGGCAGGTGCTCGATCACCCCCCCGGCAGCGATCTCCTCGATCGAGAGGGTGACGTCCACCACACTCCCGTCCGCGGGGGCCGGGGTGCTGAGGGTACGCTCGACATCGGCGGCGCCGACCAGGGTGGGGAGGGCGGCGAGGCAGATGCATAGAAACAGGGTCAACACTTTCCGCATGGGTATCAGTCCAACTATCTGATTCAGCTATGACACCACTGGTTAGAAACTTTGTGCTACGTGGAGACATAAAAATGTGATTTTAATATTTTTAGGGCTTTGTAGAAATCCTCCTGGTGATACTCTCCGCGGGGAGGCCTGCGACTCACCAGACCCCCTGCACAAGCGATGGGTGGTGGAGTCTAATCTCTCTTCTGGTCGATTGATTTTGCCTTCTTGCCCCCTATCAAAATCCCGGCGGGTCAAGGAGGTGTGAGCGGGAGCGAACTTGAGAGGCCCTGCAGGTCTTTGAACGGCGCGTCCCCCGCAGAGATAACAGTCCAGTGGATCTCTACGAATCCAGAATGTCAAAGAAACTTCTCTCCTTCACTCTCTCCCCCACCACTACATATCCGTCCTCACCGACAGCATTGATCGTCACGACGTGGTACATATCAGGCTCTGATCCCACGGTGCGGTCCCACTCCTGACGTCCAGTCTCATCATATTTTATGAGGTGCACATACGACGAACTGTCAAAAGATGCAAAATACCCAAGATCGCCCTCATCGTGCATCAGTGCGGCGACCACATAGCCCCTGTCAGTCGCCCAGGTGATCGGACATTCTGGAAGGATCGCAAATGTCTCTTCCCTGAATATCGCCCCGTCAGGACTGTACACAATATTGTGCATCGTGCCGTCGGGATCATAGGATATATATTCTGAATCAGATATTGTATCTCTCTCTACTTCCTCGACCAGCACCTCCAGACCACCCTCTCCATTCTCCCTCACGCCACGGAATTCTGAGGGTGAGTATGGGAGTGTGGCGTTCCAGAGGATCTCTCCATGTGCATCGAGACGTGCCAGCCCTGGCTTCTCATAAGAACCCCCCACCACGCTCCACCCCCCGTCTTTCATCGGAACGATTGCTTTGATGCCAGGAAGAGATTTTTTCGGCCCAGAGTATTCTTTCACATCCATCACCGTTCCGTTCTCATCAATCCGAGCACAGAATAGCCCCTTTTTGAAGCCGCCCCCTACAAGATAGTGCCCGGAGTCAGTCGACGCGATCGATGAAATAGATGCATCTGTCGGCCTCTTTTTTGGCGGTAATTGTTCCAAAATTGCCGATGCAAACACTGTCCATTCGGTCTTGCCGCCTGGCCCGATCTTCACTAGACTTTTCATCCAATGAGGAACAACAATGCACCCTCCGTCAGAGGTGGGAGCATAAGCCGCAGGCCATTTCGATTCCATGCTCCAGTCCCAGATTTTCTCCCCATCCGGTCCAAGACACGTGATCCATCCCATATGCATGGAAGGATCAGAACTAGGACGATTGTAAAGGCGATATCCGACAAACACCTTGCCATCAGGCATGGACACCACATCAGACTGGAGAGAGGACGTCCAATGCAGATGATCTCCATAACCGCTATCAACATTCTGGTCCCAGAGAGTCTCGCCCTCTGTGTTGGTCCTGACGACACCGATATCATAAGAATTAGAGTCGTCAACACATCCGGCAATGAGCACGAGGATCATGAGGGCCGTCATCAGTCCGAGAGAGACGATTCTTTGAGAAGACGGTTTTGTAGAAATCCTCACCTCTTGTGTGTGGGAGATGTGTGTCACCCGCCTTCCCACCTCTTTGGCCGGGGGCGCTGCCCCCGGACCCACGGGACGAAGATAGAGCTGGGAAGGTAGAATAAATGACCATGACGAGTGCGTTGCTGTCCTCGGCCCATCGTGAGGCGGGGGGTCCGGGGGGCGGCACGGCCCCCGCCAGAGAGATTCATCAAGAGGATTTCTACAGAGCCGAGAAGACATCTAAAAATCTCCAAAAAAAAAATCAGATCTTTTTTTTCTGTTCATATGCTCCCATCACCTCTTGATCTCCCCCGCGATCACGTATCCATTCTCACCGATTGGATCAATTGTCTTGACAGAATCCATGGACTTCGATCCCACGGTGCGGTCCCACTCCTGATGTCCGGTCTCGTTGTATTTGATAAGGTGCACACGCGAACCGCCGTCAGATGCAGAGGAGCTGAGAACACCCTCATTGTCCATCAGTGCGGCGACCACATAGCCCCCGTCACTCGCCCAGGTGATCGGGCAACTCGAAGGAATAGCAAATGTTTCTTCCCTGAGCACTGCACCCTCAGGATCATACACAATATTCCTCACCTGATCAGGATCACCATACCCTCGTTCCACGACCAGCAGTTCAAGACTTCCTGCCTCGATCTCCCTGATCCCATGATAGTCATACCCTGAGGAGGAGAAGGGAACTGAGACATTCCAGAGAATATCTCCCCTGGCATTAAGACGTGCCAGCCGGGGCTGCTCATAGAGATCCCCCACCACTCCACATCCACTGTCAGACATGGGGACGATTGCACCGACACGCCAGAGAGGGTTATCCTGTCCGGTATATTTTTTCGCATCCAGCACCGTCCCGTTCTCATCGATCTGTACGCAAAGAGCGCCGTCGGGGCTATGTGTCGGCAGATCGCCACCGACGATATAGCGACCTGATTCTGTTTGGGCAATTGCCGACATATCGGCACTCGAGGGTCTCTTTCTCACGGAAAATTGTTCAAGAATCTCTGACTCAGGAACGGTCCACCCGGTCCTGCCGTCAGACCTGATCTTCACGATCCCACCATATCCAAACACAGCGATACATCCTCCGTCAGGGGACGGGGCAAGATCATCTGGATAACTCGATCCACTCCAGTTCCAGAGTTTCTTTCCATCGGGCCCAAGACATGCAACCCAGTTTGTGTCCATCGAAAGATTGGACTTTGGAGGATTCGTGAGAATGGATACTACAAATACCCGACCGTCAGGCGAGGCTGTCACCTCCTGAAGATAGTCCCCATAACCACTGTCGTCGATGGTCTGCTCCCAGAGGGTCTCGCCCTCCGCGTCGGTCCTGACGACACCGATGTCCTGGAAGTTGGTGTTGTCTTTATAGACGGCACACCCTCCGGTGAGCGTGAAGGCTATGAGGACCGTCGCAATTTCGAGAAATACAATTTTTTGAGAAGGCATGTTTTGGTCTGAGGAGTTCGGCTCCTATGGGATACCTGATAAGGCATCCTAATCTTTCGGTATATTCAATAGAGTATATGCGCCTTATGATCTCCCTCCCCCGCAAATCATGGGACAATTAGGAGATTATACCTCAAAGATTAAGGCACCGTATTCTGGCTCTGAACACTGCCCATATCACTGTGAGTTCAGTGACGAGTCATCCCCAAACACTCTGTCAGAAGGTAAACCCGAGGATCTTTGAGAGAGATGGCATATTTCGAGGGGGTGCCGCCTCCAAAAAGATAAATTTTTGGCTCTGAAGAAACTCTCGTGATGAGTGCGCTCTGGCGGGAACGTGCCATTTGAAAATCAGAAATCTTCTCGACTCCTTCCAAGTCGCACTCGAAGATCAAAGAGTCTTCTCAAACTCGCTGGCGCTCGCATACCCCAAACCCCCTGCGTCACGATAGGACGGGATCGCGCAACCCCCTCTTCATGTCCATTGAGTGTGCCTTTCTGGCCCACTCTTCATCCTGGGGGCAGAGCCTCGGGCGCGTATGAGGGAGGGAGGCGAGCAGGTCACGCTCGCATCCATAATGAGTGAGAACCCTCTACAAAGCCGAAGTTTTCATGATCTGTCAAGGACGGGTGAATTCGCTCTTCACGACCTGTTCAAGGTCACCCCTTCACCCCCGCCGCCGCGGCATAGACCACAAATCCCTGCTCGCCGTCGAGCCCAAGGATTCTGTTGAGGGCGTCGTCGTCGAAGGCGGCCATGGCGCAGACACCGCACCCGACACCCTCGGCCCCGAGATAGAGGTTCTGGCAGGCATGCCCGGCGTCCATGAAGATGTAGCGGTAGCCCCGCTCCCCATACCGCCAGGTCATCCGGTAGATGTCGGCCGCCCAGAGAAAGACGACGGCGGCGTCGGTGACCATAGGCTGGTTGATGAGTGCCTCCTTGACGGCGTCGGCGACGTTCTCCGGGGCGTCGACCATTGAAAGGCCATGGGAGAAGGCGGCATAATGGTACAGCCCCGGAGCAAGCCCTTCCACCCGGTTTACGAGCAGGTAGGTCTCGAGGGCATGACGTGCCCCGGCAGAAGGCACGGTCCTGAAGGTCCAGGCGTCCCCGAAGACCGAGGTCACCCCCTGCGAGCACCAGAGGAGGAACGAGAGGGTAGCAAGGGGCATGGGTTCTGTGGCATAGGTGCGGAGACTCCGTCTCTGGACGATCGCCTCGACCAGGCCGACCGGCCTGAAGTCGGCCTCGTCAGGAGACGGGAGCGGGGTCACCGCCGCCCCGGCGTGCGGGCGTTCAAGGGGCGGCTGCGGCCTGCCGAGCGCCTGGTCGGACGGAGGGAGATGGGCAAACTTCGTCTCTTCAAGAAAGGTGTGTCCAGTATGACTCTTCACTCTCTGCATGTTCACCTCGATACCAGGGAGGCATGAAAAGATTTGCGCCCAAAAAGACCAGAGAGTATTTAGCCGGTGAGGCACCTATGCGGTATTGTGGGATCATGAGTTCCTGGCTCTTTGATCGAGTGGTCTTTGCAACTGATTTTTCGCAGAATGCCGAGGAAGCGAGCGCAGTAGTCCCGCTCCTCCCGCGCCTCGGGCAGGTGGTCCTTGTCCATGTGCTCAAGCCCGGGAATGAGGAGCGGCCGTGGTTTGCGGGCCGGTCCCTGCATTCGCTTGAAGAGACGGCAGAGCGAGCGCTCTCCAGGCGTGCCGAAGAGTACCAGGAGGTCGGGGTGAATACGAGGTACCGCATTCTCCGTGCACCTGACGGCGAGATCGCCAACGCCGTTCTGGACGCGGTCAGGGACGAGGAGGCGACGGCGGTCGTCGTCGGAGCCCAGGGGTATGGGCTCATCGGCACCCTCCTCCTTGGGAGTGTCTCAACGAAGGTGCTGGAGGAGGCCGGGGTGCATGTGGTCATCGCGCGGGGCGGCAGCGGCCGGCAGGACCCTGTGGCCTCCCCGATCCTCTGTCCGGTGGCCTTTGGTCGGCCGTCACGCGAGGCGGTCGCCCTCCTCCCTGGCCTCGGGGCCAGAGAAGTGGTGCTGCTCCACGTGCTTGCAAGCGATCATGGTGCGGAAGAAGAAGAGGCGGCCGAAAGGGAACTCGCGAGGATGAAGGCTCACCTGGAGACCTGCGGGACCGAGGTGCAGGCCCTCCTCAGGACCGGCCGTCCCTCAGACGAGATCGCAAGGACCGCACGCGATGCGGGGTCAGATCTCATCGTCATCCCGCGGCTTGGCAGGACCGACTATATCAGGAACATCTCGATCGGGAGCACGGCCCTTGCGGTTGCAAAGAAGGCGCCGTGCTCGGTCCTTGTCCTTTCCCGCCCCACTGACCTCCACGAGGAGGTGCGCGAACTTGCACCCGAGGAGTTCGAGCTCGTCGATGAGATCTGGAAGGAGTACCGCGGCCAGACGGCCGACCCTGCGACCGACCGGATCTTCGGGCTCTTCGTGGAAGGGACGCTTGCAACGGTGGCCAGGTGCCGCCGCCATCCCGACGGCCTGGAGGTGGACGGAGTCTTCACCCCTATGGAGATGCGGGGGCGGGGATATGCCAGGCGGGTCACCGATGCTCTGGTCAGGGCTTGCGGCGGAGAAGACCTGTACATGCACTCGACCCTCGAACTGGTCGGGTTTTACATGAACTACGGGTTTGTCCCCATCCCTGAGTCCGGCCTCCCTCCCTCGATCAGGATGCGGTTCTCCTTTGCCATCGGCGACCTCGAAGGAGCAAATGTCAAACCGATGATGCGCCCGGCCGGTGGCGGTCCGGCGTGAGTAATGCGAGAATTGTATAGATAAACAGGATGAGGGACAAGAGCTCTCTTCATATTCGATCATCCCAGAACTCCCCACCATACCCATAATAAAGAGAGAGGGACAGGTGATGGTGGAGAGACGTTCACTTCTTTGTCACGCACCCATTGTCTTCCCAGATCCTCTCACGGGGGATTGAGTAAGGAAGGCTCATTGATGATCCTGAAGTTATTATACACTCTGTTGGCCCTGTAGAAACCCTCGCCAATTCTCGGTGTAGGCGCTATCCTCCCGCCTTCCCCTATCTTCTCGCCGGGGGCGAATGCCGCCCGGACCCCCAGGATGAAGATAGAACTGGGAAGGCACATATTGAACATGAAGGGAGTATTGCCATCCCCCCGCAGAGATAGTCATCAAGAGCATTTCTACAGAGCCATTCTGTTCTAAAAAGATAGTTTAAGCAAACGGGCCATTCGAAGATTAGAGATCTTCTCGACCCCCCTTCGCTCGTCCCCCCAAGCCCCTGCACCAGGATAGGTCGTGGACGGTACTCCCTCTCCAAAGAATCTGCCTTCCCGACCTTATCTTCCCCCAGGGGTCCGGGGGCAGCGCCCCCGGTACGATCGATGGGGGAAAGCGAGTGATTCACGCTCATATCAGGAAAGAGTGAGGGTTTCTCAAAGCCCTTTCTCGGGCTCTGTAGAAATCCTCTTGATAGTTCTCTTTGACGGGGGGTTGCACCCCCCTGACCCCCCGCCACACGATAGGTCGAGGACGGCATCCCGTCTTTCAAGATCTTCTATTCAGCCTTCCCGCCCCAATCTTCATCCCGGGGGTCCGGGGGCAGCGCCCCCGGCGTGACTGTGTGGGAAGGCGATTGAGTCATCCTTGCGCCAAGAGGAAGTGAGGGTTTCTCAAAGCCCTTTCTCGAATTCTTTCTCAATTTTCACATCCATATCCCTGGTCCACTCTCTTCTCACCCGCTCCTCGCCCCCGGCGTCACCCCGGTATAGACCCTGATCACCTCGTCGTAGCGGTCGTAGCCGACATACACCTTCTCTTCTTCTTCGTTCTCGCACTCCCAGAAGTACGGCCTGAGAGGGGCGTCGCAGCCCATGCTCACCACACGCGCCGTCCAGTTCCCACCGGTATATCCCGCCCTGCCGAGTGCCCAGGTCGCCTCCCCGAGGGAGAGGCGCGTGAGTGCGGCGGCAGGGTCGGGGTGGCCGAATTTCCATTCCTTGAAGTGCGGTGAGGTGCCAGCCCCGGCAAGCGAGACCTCTGCGACGGCGGCAAGTTCGTCGTCCTGGAAGAAGGGGATTAGACAGAAGTCATGGAGGGTACGGTCCAGCGACGTCACCTGGACAGCGTCGCCGGCGACTGCATCGGTAAGGACTGACCTGGCATGCCGCTCTGCCTCAGCGACAGGTGCCTGGACCTCTTCGGGCGGGATTGTCTCGAGTGAAACCACCGGCACCTCCTCACCCGGCGTCCAGGTCATGGGGGCGAGGGGGAAGATGCTCACCAGAGAACCCTGAAACTCCTTCTCTGTGTCCTCGAAGATGAGGTCGTTGATGATGGTGCGCTCTTTCTGCACCGCATCAAACCAGGTGCCGGTCAGGCAGGAAAGAGAGTACTGAGCATCGCCTGCATTGTACGAATGAAGTCTCAACTCAAGCGTATGCGACCCGGCACGATCAGT
Source organism: Methanofollis sp. W23 (assembly GCF_017875325.1). Taxonomy (NCBI): domain Archaea; kingdom Methanobacteriati; phylum Methanobacteriota; class Methanomicrobia; order Methanomicrobiales; family Methanomicrobiaceae; genus Methanofollis; species Methanofollis sp. W23. The sequence goes on from NZ_JAGGMN010000001.1 coordinate 915,032, forward strand.
CTTCCAGGCGTCGGTGTGGGAATACCCTTCAGTGTCCCAGACCGTCAGTTCATATCGCGCCCACTGGCCGTCGAGATTCTGATCGCCGGTGTTGTTGCAGAGGGCCGTGAAGGTGTTCGTCCCCACCGGTGCCGTGACCGGACCGTTCTCGATCACTTCGGCGGTGTCCGCCGTCCCGTTCGTGTGCATCAGGCCAAGATTGATGGTCGCACAGGGCAGCGCCCCTGCCGACGAGACCAGCATGACCGCAACCCCGACCAGGACGACGATACCCGCCCCACATGGTTTTCTTGCTCTTTTCAAGAGATTCATTCCTGAGCGCCTCCGCGGCGCCTCGGTCACGGGCAGATGAAATGGAAAAGAGTCGAGATGGCCCCGTATTCAACCAAAACTCCAGAGAAGTGCCTGACCTGTCGCCGCGCGTGAAATTATATTTCATTGGATATATGTGGCTTTCGTTTAAAATTGAACCATCAGGAGAAATATTATCCCCAGGTCTCGCTCACGCTTGCGCGTGAAGAGATCATACCCCCTCTCCCCTCCCATGAAGGTCGGGCTCTTGCTCCTCGCCGCCGGCCTTCTTGCGCTCTCAGTCTATGGTGCGGCGTCGCTCCTCCCCCAGGAAGGCCCCCACGAGATCGCCATCATGACGACGACCGACCTCCACGGCCATATCTTCCCCTACGCAAACAAGACCGGCGCATCCATCGGGGGTATCGAGCGGATCGCACGCGCAAAGGACGCGATCGCCACAGAGGTCGACGGGTGGGTGCTGCTCTCGGCCGGGGACGACCTGACCGGTCCGCTGTACGCCACCTATGGCGGCGAGCCAGAACTGGAGGCCATGAGCCTCGCGGGCTACACCGCGGCCTGTCCGGGCAACCACGAGTTCGATTATGGGGCGGCGCATTACCTGAACGCCACCCGCCATGCCGGGTTCCCCCTCCTCTCGGCAAACCTCGTGACCGACGACCCCGCCCTTGCCGCGGTCATCAGGCCCTCCATGGTCGTCGAGGTCGACGGGACCTCCATCGGGCTCTTCGGCCTGATCACCCCTGACCTCGCCCTCATCACCAACCCTGGCCCGAATGTCACGGTCGACCCCGACTATGTGGGCGTGGCCAGGGGCGAGGTGAAGACCCTCAGGGAGGAGGGCGCCGAGATCGTCGTCGCCCTCTCGCATATGGGCGCGGCCTGCGACGAAGATCTTGCAAGGCAGGTGGAGGGGATCGATCTTATCGTCGGCGGGCATGACCATACCTATCTCTGCGAGAATGTCGAGGGGCCTGGAGACTGGACGACGGTCATCGTCCATGACGGCAGTCAGGGCGAGCGCCTCGGGGTTCTGAGGTGTGCGATCACCGGCGACGGGATCGAGGACTGGCAGTGGGAGACGGTGCCGATGGACGACTCGGTCGGATATGACCGGGCGATCAGGGAGTACCTCGCCCCCTTCCAGGCGGCGATGAAGGCGCAGGAACAGGAGGCGATCGGCGAGAGCACGGTGGCGGTCGACGCTGTGAAGGCGCACCTGCGCACGAGGGAGATGCCGCTCGGCGACCTCATCGCCGACGCCTGGCTGGCATGGTTCGGCGAGGCCGATCTCGCCGTCGTCAACAGCGGGGGGATCAGGGGCGACCGCGTCTTCCCGGCAGGTCCGGTGACGCACGGGATGCTCGCCGAGATCCTTCCTTTCGGGAACGAGGTCGTGATCGTCCGCATGAACGGGACCGAGGTCCGCCAGATCTGTGAGATGAGCGCCTCGGCCCTCGGCCCCGACTTCGAGGGCATCCAGGAGTCGGGGTTCCTCCAGGTCGGGGGCGTGCAGATGACGATCGATCCGGGCAGGCCCGCCTATGCCGCGGTCTATAACGGGAAAGCGGTACAGGAAGTGGTGTGCAAGGGCGCACGGGTCGAGTCGGTTCTTGTCAGGGACGGCGAGGCGTGGGTGCCGGTCGAGGACGAAGCGATGTACACCGTCCTGGTCAATGAGTATATGGCGGAAGGGGGCGACGGATATGCCCTCTTCGCCGGGATCCCGGTGGAGAGAAAGGTCAGGACCGGGGTCAAGGCCATTGAACCGGTGGAGGCCTATGTCAGGGAGTACTCCCCTCTCACCCCGGTCACCGACGGCCGGATCACCTCTGTCCTGTCAGGTCCGCCCTCACCCGTGGTAGTGGCGACGTGACTCCTCGATGATCCCCAAGTTTTCGATCCTCTCCGCTTCGGCCTCGCCGTGGAGGGTGCGGGCGCCGGTGTCCTGCCGCGCCGGGCAGTATGGGCAGAGGGAGAAGGGGACGTCCCCTTCCTTCTCTCTCACCGGGCAATAATAGGTCTCGCCCTCAGCATAGACCTCGAGCCCGCCAGGAAACGGCGTCCCGACCGGGTGGGCAGGGCGGCCGCAGACGTACATCGTGTAGGCCGCAAGGAGGTACTTGAGGACAAGGAGGTCGGGCACTTTCCCGGCCGCCACCCTGGCCCGGCATGCTTCCGCGACCATCTCGGCATAGGCCGGGAGCGAGGGGTCCACCGGTCCGTCGTCGAGGGGTTTTTTCCCCTGGCAGGTGAGGGCAAGGTCGTGGTATGCCCCCATCACCTGCTCCTCCACCTTCGGGAGGAGGAGGCGCCGGTATCCGGGTTCGAGGTCTTTGGTCTTTCTCCTGAAGTTCTCCATCATCGCCCGCAGGTCGGTGACCTGGAAGGAGGAGATCCCGCGCCCGACGGCCGCGAGGAGTTCACGTCTCGTCTCCGCATCTTTCATCTCAGCACAGATCACGTCCACCTCGTCGAGAGTGAACACTCTCCTCCTCTCCCCTTGCGTCGGGGCGAGCACCTCCTCCCACATCGCCGGGCCGGGGTTTGGGGGCAGGGGAGTGTCTGCGGGTGATGAAAGGCGGAAAAATCTCTTGAAGAATCCTGGTCGCACTGCATGAGGTCGGTGCCATAGGGAGAAAAGGGTGCGTGTCGGGGCCAGGGATCTATGCGCCCTGACCTGGTGTCAGCCTGGAGATGACCCTGATCTCATCGTTTTTCAGGTCGTAGCCAATGTATACCTTCTCCCCTCCTTCATTCTCAAACTCCCAGCAGAACGGCATGACCGGTTCCTCGCGGGGGATGCTCACCATACGTGCCGTCCATTTCTGGTCTGGATACCCGGCATCGCCGAGCATGACGATCGCCGTAGTGAACGGCGGGCGCATCCACGCAACTGTTCCAGAAAGGTCATGCCTCCACCGAGAAAATCTCGGGGTCCCGTTCTCAAGGACGGTGATCTGTGCAACTGCGGTGATATCTTCCCTGGAGAAGGGGATGAGGTAGAAGTCGGGGGCGTTCCGGTCCAGTGACCGTACCAGAGCGGCGTCGCCGGCGATGGCCCCGGTGAGGTTTGCGGTGAAGTGGCGTTCTGCCTCGGTGACGACCGCCATGATCTCGCCTGGAGGGACGGTCTCAAACGAGATCTCAGGGGCTCTGTCTCCGTGATGCAAGACCAGCAGGGCTCCGAGTCCGACGAACGCCGCTATGAAGGTCAGGAGGAGGAACGCAGAGATCACCCTGTATTTCATCTGGATCGACCAGTTCTACAGCCAGATGTGACATTTGCGTGGATATATATTTTTTGAGCAGATTGGGGGAGGGAGCAGGCAGGTTTGGGCTGAAGGGTTTTCACCTCCCTGCCCCTGTCATGAAGATTGGCAGGGGGTGGCAGGTCGGCGATCAAAAAGACACCCTCATCTGATCCCCGGCGCTGCGACTCCCCGTCTTTTCCCCTTGCGGGTAAACGACCACGAGCAAGTTCAAGAAGATTTATGGGCTCTTTAGAATCCCTCACTTGTCGTGGGGAGAGTGCGTGTCATCTGCCATGCTATAGTCTTTCGCCGGGGTCGGCACGCCCCCCCGCCACAGAGAGCCATGAGGAATTCTACAAAGCCCGGGACAATCTTCACCTGGACCCTTCACCCTCATGCAGATAATACTCGGCCGCACACTCGGCCGCGTCCCTGAAGGCCCTGGTCACCCCGCCTGGGCCGAGTTTGATCCTGCCAAAGATCCTGGAGACGACGAGGGCGTGGCGGTCGAGGGCGTGCTTTTCCAGGACCCCGAGGAGGGCCTTGCCTGGGTGGCCGACCTCGCCGTCGTTCTTGGTCGTCTCGACCGGGGTGTTGCCTGAAAGGAACCGCACGGCAGAGCAGTGGTGGGCGGCCTTGCGGTACGCTTTTCTGTGGAGGTCGAGCACCTCCGCCATCTCGTCAGGGTCGTCAAGGGCATAGAGATGGGCGTAAAAGCGCGATCTTTTCACCTCAGTCTTCACCGCAGCAAGTTCGCGCATCACCCTCATGGTTTGATGGGCCGGCATATAGAGACGCCCGAAAGGTATATGAACCCGTATCGCCTGTCCGGCAGCATGCACGCGATGGTACGCTTGCTGGCCCTCGGCGCCCTGGTTGCCTTTGTCATGGCGGCGGGGTGTACGGGGGAACCAGGGACAGGGACGGTGACGCCCACGCCCACACCGATCGAGATGAACGTGACGGTAACCGAGACCGAGACAGCGAATGAGACGGTGAATGAGACCGAGACGATGCCTGAGACCACGGTCGGGGTCGTGAACGAGACCTCCAATGAGACGATAAACGAGACCGAGACTGAAGAAATCGAGCCCTCAGGGGAGAGCGTGACCTTTGACCTGAGCGCCCTGAACAATGAGTTCAACACCGACGAGATCAGTGTCCCGGCCGGTGCGCCGGTGATCATCAACTTCGACAACCAGGACGAGGGAGTCGACCACAACTTTGCGGCGTACAAGACCGATGCCGCCGTCGAGGTGATCTTCCGCGGCGATGTCATCACCGGCCCGGCCGAGGTCTCCTACACCTTCACCGCACCTGAAGAGCCGGGGACCTACTTCTTCCGCTGCGACGTCCACCCGACACAGATGACCGGTGACTTCATCGTGACCTGAGAAGACTGGATCGTCTGATGAAAGAGAGGGAGGCCTCATACCTCTCCTTTCTCAGGAGCGGCGAACTTGCACGCCGGGCCGATGCAGCATGGGCGCTTCTCTCGGCCTGCACCCTCTGCCCGCGCCAGTGCCGGGTCGACCGTCTCCATGGGGAGCGGGGATATTGCCGGAGCGGAGCGGCGCCGAAGGTCTCGAGTTTCGGGCCGCATTACGGGGAAGAGCCCGAACTTGTTGGGCGGCATGGGTCAGGGACGATCTTTTTTTCCAACTGCACGATGTGCTGTGAGTTCTGCCAAAATTATTCCATCAGCCAGGAGGGCGCCGGGCAGGAGGTCTCGTGCGACGACCTTGCCATGATGATGCTTGCCCTCCAGCGCCAGGGGTGCCACAACATCAACTTCGTGACGCCGACCCACTACCTCCCCCAGATCCTCAGGGCTCTCGTGACCGCTGCGGAGAGGGGGCTCTCCATCCCGCTCGTCTACAACACCGGCGGCTACGACTGCGTCGAGAGTCTCAGGCTCCTCGACGGGGTCTTTGATATTTACATGCCTGACGCCAAGTACGGTGACGACGAGACCGCACGCCGTCTCTCCCACGCCCCGCACTACACCCGCTACATGAAGCCCGCACTCATTGAGATGCAGCGCCAGGTCGGCGACCTCGTCGTCGACGACGAGGGGATCGCAGTGCGGGGCCTCATCATCCGCCACCTCGTCCTCCCTGACGGCCTGGCCAGGAGTCGCGAGGTCTTTCGCTTCATCGCCGAAGAGGTCTCGCAGGATGCGTATGTGAATGTCATGGCCCAGTATCGCCCGATGTGGCATGCCGCCGCGGGGACGGCGCCGTGCCAGGAGAGCCTGGGGCGTCCGTTGAGGGTGGAGGAGTACGAGGAGGCGGTGGCAGAAGCGCAGCGGGCTGGGTTGTATCGGGGGTTTTGATTGGAGGGGAGGGAATCGTTTAGAAGGGCCGCCGCGACAGAGGCTCAGGATGTTCACCTGATCCCATTTCTCAGGTACAGTGTACTCCCTTCTTCAACCGGGGGGCTGGCCGCCCCCCGCACCCCCGCGTCAGGATAGGCGGGGGGACGGCAACAAACTCTTCACGAACTCTTATTCCCTTCACATTCTTCTCCCTCCGGCCCAGAAGGAGATAGAGATGTTTCAACGGGGGCTGTTTCTATGTATTCTTTGAAGGCTGCAACAATCGTTGTTGGTTTTAATTTTATTCCATAATCTGCCTGGGTACCATGCAACTCGGTATTCTTTTTAAACCAATCAATGAAATCTGGATCATTCATGAAATCATTAATTTTTTCAAGTTCTTTTTCACTCAAATTAAATGTTTTAACTGCTTAATGAAGTTCCTTCAGTCTTCTATCCATCCAACTTTGAATCTGAACCCATTCAAAGAATCTTTTGCGCGATGTAGTATCTGGAGCGAGGTCGTGACATTCCTTACACATTAAAAATAAATTTGAGGGATGGTTGCCACCAATCTTCTTCGGGACAATGTGACACCTTTGAAGGGGTGTGACTTTATTCCAATTTTCACGAATCTCTTCCCATGATGCATCAGGATTTTTTGGCTCTGTAGAAAACATCCTCTTTTCATCACCACACCCCCCTGTGAACTGAATCCATCGCCTTCCCTCATGCTCACGCCGGGGGCTAGCACCCCGGACCCCCGGGATTGCGATAGGGTCGGGAAGGCGGAGAGATGACCATAGAGAGAGGGTTGCAATCCACCCCCTATCGTGAATGCGGGGGGTTCGGGGGGCGGCCAGCCCCCCGGCGAAGAGAACCATCAAGATGATTTCTACAAAGCCGATTTTTTATATCATATTTTCCATTCCATGTATTTCCACACGCCCAACAACTTGGTTCTCCCCAATCGATACCGTTTGAATATAACCAATCTTTCCAATAGTCAAAGATTTCAGCCTTACTAGGTGTCCGCTCAGATCCATCTTGAGATATCATTGTAATGCTTCCATATAACAATAAAATTCAGCCAAGATTATCAAATTATATCCTATTATTTTATTTCCCAAATATTCACTGGGCCGGGAATAGATGCCCTCAACAGATACAAAAATAGTGACCCCTCCCCTACTTCGTCCCACCCGCCTCAAGGCGGCCTCATCCTTTTCGGGAAGGATTTACTCACTACCATCTCATAGTTGTATATGAGATATATATTTGTCGAACAATTTCTATGCTTGAAAAAGGTTCAGCGTTACCCGGTATCATCGGATCCTCTCTTTTATCGGCCCTGAAGATATCCAGTTATTGGCTTTGTTGAAACCCTCTTCGGGCGTGCAAATCGAGGATTGACCACACCCTTGCCCCTGCGTCCAGGGGTCCGGGGGCAGAGCCCCTGGCGCGTATGGTCTGGGAAGGCGTGATGATCAGACCGCCCGCCCCACCAGAAGGATTCTCACCTGTTGTCTCGCGCCGTGGGGTTGCACCCCCCGGACCCTCCTACGACGAGGATATCCAGGGGGCGGCACCTGAGTGGTCTCCTCCTGTACCCGCCCTATCAACCACGCAGAGGGAGGGGCGTGGTCAGCCCCCATCCCCCCAGACACCATCTTTATCTCAGCGCGCGAGAATGCTGCCCTCACTATGAGCACGACCGGACTCCTTGAGACGATCATCAGGCATGTCTGCACCTGCGTCGACGACCTCGGCCTGGACGCCGAGACCGAGGCCGCCCTCACGATGCCGATGCGTGAACTCCATGTCTCCATCCCGGTCAGGATGGACACAGGAAAGATCAGGGTCTTCGAGGGGTTCAGGGTCCAGTTCAATGACGCACGCGGCCCCACGAAGGGCGGAATCCGCTTCCACCCCGACGAGAGCCTGGAGTCGATCCGGGGGCTTGCGGCGATCATGACCTGGAAGTGCGCCCTCCTCGGCCTCCCGCTCGGCGGGGCGAAGGGCGGTGTGGTCTGCAACCCAAAAGCACTCTCGGAGGCCGAACTCGAACGGTTGAGCCGGGCTTATATCAGGGCGGTCTCACGGTTCATCGGGCCAGACGAGGACATCCCCGCCCCTGACGTCTACACCAACGCCCGGGTGATGGCCTGGATGATGGACGAGTACTCCAGGATCGCCGGGAAAAACGCCTTCGGGGCGATCACCGGCAAACCCCTCGCGGTCTGGGGTTCGGAAGGCCGGGTCGACGCCACGGCCAGGGGCGGGTGGTATGTCGTGGAAGAGGCGGCAAAGGACGCCGGGATCGATCTTGCCAGGGCGACGGTGGCGGTCCAGGGCTTCGGGAACGTGGGGAGCCATGCCGCCCGCCTCGCCTCGGTCCTCACCGGGGCAAAGGTGGTGGCGGTGAGCGACAGTCAGGGCGGGGTGATGAACAGGGATGGGCTCGACATCAACCGCCTTGCCGAACACAAACACGCCACCGGAGGGGTCGCCGGGTTTCCGGGTGGGAGAGAGGTGAGCGGCCGCGACCTCCTCGCCTTCGACGTCGACCTCCTCATCCCCGCGGCCCTTGAGAACGCGATCACCGAGGAGAATGCCGGCAAGGTGCGGGCCGGGATCGTCGCCGAGTTTGCGAACGGCCCGGTGGCCGAGGGGGCCGAGAGCGCCCTCGAAGAGCACGGGGTGCTCCTCCTCCCTGACATCCTCTGCAATGGCGGCGGGGTGGTCGTCTCGTACTTCGAGATGGTCCAGAACGCTACCCTCGACCACTGGGACGAGGCCGAGGTCGACCGGCGACTGCGCAGGCAGATGAAGGACGCCTATCATGCGGTCCACGAGAAGGCCCTCATCACCGGCACCTCGCTCAGGCGGGCGGCCTACGCCATCGCGGTGAGCAACACCCTGGAGGCGATGCAGACACGGGGGTGGGTCTGAATGGACCCCGGGATCGTCGTCGTCCTTTGCACCGCCCCCTCGGGGGACGCTGAGGCGATCGCCGAACTGGTCGTCGAGAAACGGCTGGCCGCCTGCGTGAACCTCTTCGGGGTGGGGTCGGTCTTCTGGTGGGAGGGGGAGGTCGCCCGCGAGCGTGAGGAACTCATGGTCATCAAGACAAGACGCGATCTTCTCCCCGCCCTCACCGCCGCCCTGAAGGGGGCGCACCCCTACGATGTCCCAGAGATCATCGCCCTCCCGATTATCGACGGCGACGCCGACTACCTGGCCTGGGTCGCCGGCGAGACGCGGAGAGAGGAGAGGTCAGGGGAGCGGCATCCTCCCGAGTGCCCGTAGGGTCGCAAGGTAGCGCCGCCGCCGCTCCACATAGGCCCCCGCTTCCTTGCCAAAGGGGATGTACTCCCTGACCCTCCATCCCTGCCTGGCCATCTGCTCCTTTGTCCGGTCGGCAAGCCCGGTCAGGAACGCAAACTCGACCTGCTCCTTCGAGGCCCCGCCGACATGGAGGAGCCATGCCACCAGGTCGGGATCGTGGGTGCCGACCGAGAAGAGACGGCCCGAGGTGATGAGCCTGGCGGCGACGCTCCTGAACCGGTCCTCTACCTCGAAGAAGTCGTCGGCGTCCCCGAGGTACGCCCCCTTCACCAGGCGCGGCCTGGTCCCGGTCGCCGCAAGTCGCGAGAGGTCCTCGACCGTCCGGTCGAGGTAGGCCTGCATGGTGAGGGTGAGCGGGGGCTCGGCGGCCGCATGGCGGTACGCCGCTTCCATGGCAAGGTCGACCAGCCCCCGTCCTTCCATATCGAGTTCGACGCCGACTTCCCGCTGTTCACCCTCGCCGACGATCGTGTCCAGGCGCTCCAGCGCCCCCTCGGGGTCAAAGACCCCACCGAGTGCGGTCAACTTCACCCCAACCGTAGCGTCGAGGTCGCGTTTCTCGGCGGCACGAACGGCCGCGACAAATTCTGAAGTCAGCCCCTTCGCCTCTTTTGCATTTTTTGCAAACTCACCGACCGGGGTCAGGGTGCACTCGATCCCCTGCCCGTTCCTCTCCTGGCACCTCGCCACCGCCTGCTTCAGGTCAGGGAGATGCCAGCGCTCCATGGCCAATCGCATGCCGGTGAATAGCAGGGGGGCGAGAAAAAGGTGGTGGTCAGGGGCTGTGCTGGATGCTCTGCGCCTGCTCGCGGAGGTACGAGAGGAGATAATATGGCCCGCCGACCCCCTTTCCGGCCGACCCGCTCGCCTTCCACCCGCCGAAGGGCTGCACGCCAGGCCATGCCCCGGTCGTCGCCCCGCCCTGGCGGTTGGCATAACAGACCCCGAACCTGGTCCCCTCGAAGAAGGTGCTGACCTCGTCAGGGTCCTCAGCAAAGATCCCGGCGGTCAGGCCGTACTCGGTCTTGTTCGCGCGGGTGACCGCCTCGTCAAGAGCCCTGAAAGACTGCATGCAGAGGAAGGGGACGAAGAGTTCGTGCTTCATGAGGGGGTGGTCTTCGGGGAGACCGGCGACGACCGTGGGCTGCACATAGAACCCGCGGGCCAGGGCCCCCTCCTCCAGTGTCTTCCCGCCGGCGAGCACCTGGCCGCCGTCCTGCCGGCACCTTGCGACCGACTCCTCGAAGGTCTGCTTTGCCCTGGCCGAGATGAGCGGGCCCATGAAGACCCCGCGCTCGCGGGGGTCGCCGACGACGCACTCTCCGGCCCGCCTGATCAGCATCCTGGCACATTCCTCGGCGACCTCGTGCTCGACATAGACCCGCGAGGTGGCGCTGCACTTCTGTCCGCTGTAGCCGAAGGCGGCGCGGACCACCCCCTCGACCGCCTTCTCCAGGTCGGCCGTCCCGGTGATGATGCAGGGGTTCTTGCTCCCCATCTCGGCGACGACCGGTTTCGGGTAGGCCTGGCGTGCGAGGAAGGTGCGCATCAGCCACATCCCCACCTCCCGCGACCCCGTGAAGGCGATCCCGTCGACCGCCGGGTGGGCGGTGACCACCTCGCCGAAGGGGTGGCCTGGGCCGGTGAGCAGGTTGACGGCGCCGGCCGGCACTCCGGCCTCGATGAAGGCCTCGTACAGCCTGATGCCAGTGAGCGGGGTCTTGCTTGCAGGTTTGAGTATGACGGTGTTGCCGGTGAGCAGGGCCGCCGAGGCCATCCCGGCCGCAAGGTCGATCGGGAAGTTGAAGGGCGAGATGACCGCCCAGACCCCATGCGGGCGCATCACGCTCCTGTTCGTCGCCCCCCGCGTCTCGGGGCGCATCGGGACGACGAACCCATCGGCCTGCTCATAGAGGGCGCAGTGGTACCTGATCATGTCCACGGCCTCGCCGACCTCGGCGATCGCCTCGGCTCGCGTCTTTCCGGCCTCCATCGTGATGAGGGCGGCGAGGGAGTAGACCTCGCGCTCAAGGACCTTTGCCGTCGCCCGCATCGCCGCCACCCGCTCGGCCGGGTCGGTCCGGCTCCATGCCGGGTATGCGTCCCTCGCCACCTCGACCGCCGCCTTCGCCTCCTCCTCGCCGGCCTGCTGGAAGTGCCCGGTGATCACCTCCTGGTCGACCGGCGACCTGACCGCAAACTCCCGTGTCGTCGAAAACTGTTTTCCGCCGATGAAGAGCGGGTGGCGGTGGCCGAGCCGACTCTCCAGGTCTGAGAGGGCCGCCTCATAGGAGGCGTGCATCCCCTCGTCCGATTCCAGGCTGACATAGGTAACTTTTCTCATCTTCATCAACTCCTCAGAGGCCTTCCATCGCCTCGTCCAGGACCATAAGCCCGGCCCTGATCTCCTCTTCGTCCATGACGAGCGGCGGGGAGAAACGGATCACCGACTCGCCCGCAGGGAGGAGGGTGAGCCCCCGTTCGAACGCCCGCACCAGGGCGCGGTTCCTGGTCGCCCGCGCCGGCACCCTGCTCACCCGGTCCTCGACCAGTTCGATCCCTGCCATCAGCCCGACCCCGCGCACGTCCCCGATGATCTCATGGCGCCCCTGGAGCCGAAGGAGCCCGTCGAGGAGCACGGCTCCCGCCTCCCTCACATGCGCCCCGAACCCTGGCGCCTGCATGATCTCGAGCACCGCCAGCCCTGCGGCGCAGGCCACATTGTTCCCGCCGAAGGTGCTGGCATGCGAGCCGGGCGGCCAGTCCATCACCTCCTCTGAGGCGAGCGTGGCGCCAAGCGGCATCCCGCCGCCGAGAGCCTTGGCCAGGCAGACGATGTCGGGGACGACCCCCTCGTGCTCGGAGGCGAGGAACCGTCCGGTCCGGTAGCACCCGGCCTGCACCTCGTCGGCGACGAGGAGGATCCCGTACTCGTCGCAGAGTTCCCGCAACGCCTGCAGGAACCCGACCGGCGGGACGACATATCCCCCCTCCCCCTGGACTGGTTCGACGACGATGGCCGCCACCTCCTCTGGCGAGACCTCGGTCCTGAAGACCTCCTCCCTGAGGTACCTGATCACGTCGACGGCGCAGCTCACCGACTCGAGCCCGAAGGGACGGTACGGGTCTGGGTACGGGGCATGGACCACCGGCAGGAAGGGCCCGAAGTGCTTCCTCTGGATCACCTTCGTCGCCGTGAGGCTGAGCGCCCCATAGGTCCGGCCATGGAACCCGCCATAGAAGGAGATGAAGTACTTCCGCTTTGTGTGCCGGCGGGCGAGTTTGAGGGCGGCCTCCACGCTCTCGGCGCCGGAGTTGGAAAAATAGACCTGGTCGAGTCCGGCGGGGAGCATCTTCACCAACTCCTCGGCAAACCTGACCGGCACCTCAGAGCAGAAGTCCAGGAACGCCCCGTGCGAGAGGCGGCCCGCCTGCTCCCGCACCGCCTCGACGACCGCCGGGTGGTTCCATCCCACATTCATCACCGCGATCCCGGCCGTGAAGTCGAGGTACCGGTTCCCGTCCACGTCCCAGAGGTTGGTGCCCTCGGCCCGGTCGATGACCAGCGGGTACTCCCGCGCCATCGACTGGGAGACGACCCGTCGGTCCCGTTCCAGGACGGCGCGGGCACGCGGTCCTGGAGGCCTGGTCGTGATGAGCGGTTCCATGGTGAAGATCTCGCCGAGATATATAATAATGAGCATATGCTGAAAACCATCAGAGGCCCAAACCCCCATCTGGATCAGAGTGATTTGTTCCGAAATTTTGCGGGGGATGATGAAACTACGCGACAATGAGTGCAGGATACACGGGGTGTTTCGGCAACCTCCTGGCACGGGGGTGGGGGAAGATGTGATGATCAGGCATGCCCCAGGAAGTCTGGCCCAGATGGATCGCAGATAAAACGAAATGCGTGACTCAACTGCCTTCTCCTGGTCTCTCTCAGAGAGGTCTATCGAAGATCAGAGATCTTCTCAAACTCGTTATCACTCACATCAGGGGATCGCAGAGATAGAATCAGATCATATCGTTCTATGGCGCGAATAATCTCGAAATCAATATCGATTTATTTATATTGCCGGTTCTCCACTACTGATTGTTGCCAGGAGTGCCCGCCGCCCCCCGGAGTCAGACCATGAGCGATATGACAGAATCCCTTCCAGAGGAGCAGATCCCGCGACCGGCCACGACCCTGGGTTTGTTCCTCCTCTGTATGCTCCTCATCTGGTTTGTCCCCGGCTTTCTCGAACCCGGCCTCTTCCTCTGCGGCCCCGACCACCCCTCCCCCTATCTCAAGCAGGTCTGGTTCATTCCCGACGGTTCGGGCACCCCGGGCTACCCGCCCTCTGTCGTCCACACCCTTGAGGGGGACTACCGCCTCGACGAAGACATCCTGATCCAGCCAATTCCATCGTTCTCTGCCCACGCTGCGACCGCCGCTCACGCGGTGTACACGCGGGAAGAGTCAGGCGAAGAGTACCTTATAGGCCAGTGGTGGTACACCGACGAAGAGATCTTCAGGGACGAGAAGAAGGTGTTCCTCGGGTCGCTGGCCGACCGCGGCGAGATCTCTCTGGTGACACTCGATCTTCGCGACCATTTCCCGGAGGCCGCGGCAGAGCAAGTGTGCCCGACATTGCGCTTCACGAACGAGACGGCGACAGGGTACGTCCTCACCTATGAGAGGCCGTTCGACAATGGAGATGATTTCTTTATCGTCTACTATGGAACCCATGGTGACGTCCTCGGTCCTGACCCCGAATGTGCGCTGGAGGCGCTGATCGCAGAACGGTTCTCGCCGTCTGCGGTCAGGCCGCCTGGGGAGGACCCTGAACCGACGTTCCGGATGCCTGACATGGGGCCGATCACCGAGATCGCCGGCATGATCAGGTACGCCGGCGTCCTCCTCCTCACCCCGCTCCTCTTCGGGTGCGCCGCCGCCTTCCTCTTCGAGGGCCTGAGAACCGAGGTGCAGGCCAGGCCGCGTCGTCTTTTGATCCTCGCCGCCGCCCTCGCCCTCTTCTATCTCGTCCCCGCCTCCCTGATGGGGGCGTCGAGGCGTATGGACCTGCCCAATTTTCTTCCCGGATGGTCGTACTTCGACGCCCCTCCCCTCCTCGACGCCCTGCTGAGCCTCCTGACATTTCTGTCCGGCCTCAGCCTCCTCTGCCTCGCGGCGGTCGTGCCGTTCCTTCTTCTCACGCCTCGCCTCCCGCTGAGACGACCCATCCCCGCCCTCCTTCTCTCAGGCACCCTCCTCTTCCCATACCTCGTGGTGCTCGTCCTCTGGACTGATCCGCTCGACCTCTCTCTTCCCCCTCCGCTTGCCCTCCTCGTCTCGACCCTCAGGGGCGTCGTCATCGCCGCGGCCGGAGCGGCGGTGCTCTTCGTGGGGTGGGCGGCAGTGGAGAGGGCCAGAACCTGAACCTTCAACTGGTGACATCATGAAAAAAGAACAGACACTCAAGAACCTCACACCTCTCCTCCCCGCCGGACTGCTCGGCGGCGGCCTGCTCGTATTCCTGATCTATGTTTCATTCTGCAATACTGGCGCCGTATTTATGATGCCCTGGGCCAGCGCAAACTCAACCTCACAGGAAAATGTCGATGATCTCGTCGGTGACCAGAACAACACCATTGACTGTAAAGACGCGAAAAATAAGGTTCTGGCGTTTCTTGAGAAAGAAGACATCGATATCGAGTATAAAGGCGTGCTGTCTGCTTGCTCGGGCGAGATGATGCTGTTTGAATCTGAAGATGAAAAATTTTACATAAACTCTCAAACAAAATCCATTGAAGGAGCAATATTCTACAAATCGCTCGAAAATTCAACTGAAGTGCAGGTGAATGAAGAAAATGCGCGAAAGATCGCAGAAGAGTATGCGAGGTCCAAATACAGAGCATTTGCCCACAAAAAAATGCACCTTCTCCGGTCCGATCTTCTGGATCATGGAGACGCAGGAAAAGAGTACCTTTTTGTCTGGGATGAGATTGTCGACGGCGTTTTGACTCCCAATTATGTCTCAGTCTCGATCAACCCAAACACCGGTGGAGTTATTTCCTACCATGGGACCGAAAGGGCACTGGAGGTCGATCTCAGACCCAAGATCTTCAGACATGATGCAATTAAAACGGCAATCGCCCAATTTAAAGAGATTGAAGTATCCAATGTGGATGTGCAGCTGGCAGTCATGTATCCTGAACAGGATGAGCAGCGCCTCACGTGGGTTGTTGACCTGGATGGAAAGAGGAAGGACAACTATGCGCAGGGTGGACAGGTACTTGTTGATGCGATGACCGGCGAAGTCATGCTGGTGGACCCGTATCTCTGACCTTTCTTTTTGAGACGGTACAATTATGAACTCCGAGACTCACATGGCGCTCCAGGACCTCACACGTCTCCTCCCCGCCTCGCTCCTTGCCGGACTTCTCGGCGGCGGACTGTTCGTATTCCTGAGTTCGTATGCCGATACGTGGTGCTGGCATGACATCATCTGTCTCAACCACAGCATTTTCGACATCAGCAGCACCCTCCAGGCCTTCGTGCTTTGCATCCTGGCCCTCTTCTTTACCGGGATGCTCGCGGTCGCGCTGCAACGGGGCGAGGTAGGGAGCAAGGCGCAGGCTGCCTTTGCGGGCGGGATTTCTGGGTGTATGGTCTTCCCCGTTAATATGGTCCATATTGAGGTCTCAGATCTCCTCAGACTCGGGAGCACCGACCCGATCGGGTTCCTCATCGACAGCATCTCCTACGTCATTATAAATCTCCCCTCCATCCTGTTTCTGGACCTGATATTGGCGGCCCTTGTCGTCCTCGGCGCCCTCATCCTCTTCTCCTCCCTGGAAAAGGCGGCCACCCCTGAAGAAAACACCCGGACATCACGGCTGGTCCTCGGCTCGACTGTCCTCATCATCCTCGTCTGTATGATCATCCCGCCGCTCGTCGCCCGCCTGATGATCGGTGCCGGGATGATCAGGGTTCATTCCTCAGCGGCGTTGATGGGGACCTTCATCTCACTCGAACACACCGTCCCGGACACCATCGTCCTCACCGCCCGCGAGGTGCCTCCCACCTTCACTCTCGCCGACCCCCCTACTCGGTCTATATCGACGGGATCAAGGTCTCGAATGCCTCTGCCGCTGCCGCGAGCGGCCTTGTCGTGACGGTCGAGCCAGCCGACGGACTGCAGGCCGTCGAGGGGTCGCAGGCCACCTGGAGGGGGACCGTGTTCGAGAATAACACTACACCGGTGACCCTCACCGTCATCGCCCACGGGACCGATGGTTCTGACTCTGAGTTAGTGGTCCTGGACCGTAGTGTCCGGGATTGATGACATCGATGAGTTGAATGAAACCGGCACCGACCCAATGTCAAGAGATTCAGACCACGACGGTCTGACCGATTCCTACGAACTACGCAACGGTACCGATCCCACCAACCCTGATTCCGATGGTGACGGGTGGGTCGACGGTGCCGATAGCGAACCGTAAGATGCTACTGTGCACAAATTCGGCACGAAGCATATCGCTAAGGAGTTCGTGCTTGGATTTACTCTTGGCAGTTATGCCGCCGAGAATCATAACAACCCCTATTATGATCTGGGCTCGGTGCTCAGTGGTGTGGCGGTTTTTGGTGACATCCGCGATGCAAGTGTAGCCATCTCCCGTGGTGAGAAGCAGGAGGCAATTATCTGCATCGTCGGCGTCTGCCCGGTCGGCGCCACCGTCACCCGGCCATATTTCGGTTTATCTCTCCTTCCCGAAACATTCCCAAACATTCCCCCATCTCCGAAAAGAATTCGGGCCTGGTTCATTGCAACCAAATTGCATAATTTCCCTGTAAGAGTCCGTGTGACCGATATATCCCTCCACTCGCACACCCGCGTCGATGCACATGGCCGCGGGCCTGCCTGAGGGCCTGGTGGACGCGAACTCTGCAGTAAAATTCCAGGAAAGAAGGTACACCCCCGTGAAAACGATCACTCAAAGAACACCATTGCATGTCCTGAGCCAAATGGGCCCCCGGTGCCCTGCGACACCGTGCCCAGGACACCTGGACAGATCAAGAGACCATCGCATATAACCCAATGTTGGAGCAATTATTGTGAAAAAAAATGATAAAAAAGGGATCCCATGGCTCTTTGAACTTGCAGGCGGCCATCGCATCCTGATCCTGATGGCATGCATCCTCTCAGCGATCAGTGCCATCCTCTCTTTCGCCCCCTATATCTGTATCTGGTATGTGGTTCGAGACGTCTTTGCTGCATGGCCAGACCTCTCCGCCGCCACAGGCGTCACCTGGTATGGATGGCTGGCAGTCGGGTTTGCCGTCCTCAGCGTTGTGCTCTACTTTGCCGCGCTGATATGCTCCCACCTGGCGGCGTTCCGCGTCGAGAAGAACATGAGAAAAGAGGCGATGCACAAAATCGTCACCCTGCCTCTCGGGTTCTTCGACCAGCACACCAGCGGGCGCATGAGAAAGATCATCGACGACAATGCCTCGGTCACCCACACCTTCATGGCACACCTCCTGCCCGACCTTGCCGGTGCAGTGGTGATGCCGGTCGCCATCCTGGCCCTGCTCTTTGTCTTCGACTGGAGACTGGGGCTTGTGAGTCTCATCCCGGTGGCCCTGAGCATCTATTACCTCAAACAGATGATGGGAGGCGATCGGGTCGGCTCGATCCAGAAATACATGGACGCCCTCGAAGAGATGAACACCGAGGCCGTCGAATATGTGCGCGGCGTCCCGGTGGTCAAAGTCTTCCAGCAGACAGTATACTCGTTCAAAAATTTCCACCAGGCCATCCTGGACTATAAAGACTGGACGCTGGACTATGCCCTCAATTGCCGCGCCCCGATGACGAAGTACACCATCGCCCTCAACGGAACCTTCGTCCTGCTGATCCCGGCCGGGTTGCTGCTCATCGCCCACGCCCCCGACTACCAGGGCTTTCTCCTGAACCTGATCTTCTACATCCTCTTCACCCCGGTCTGTGCGGTGATGATGAACAAGGTCATGCGCCTGGCAGAAGGGTATTTTGTCGCGATGGAGGCAGTCACCCGTGTCACCGAACTCCTGGACGACGACCCTCTCCCTGAACCTGCCCGCCCTGAGCAGCCCAAAGACCATTCGGTCGCCTTTAAGAACGTCTCGTTTGCCTATCCTGGAAGCAAGGACTACGCGGTCAGGGACCTCAGGTTCGAGATCCCTGAAGGGAAGACCTATGCGCTGGTCGGGCCCTCAGGCGGAGGAAAAACCACCATTGCAAGTCTGATCCCCCGCTTCTGGGACGTGCAGGAGGGGTCGGTCGAAGTGGGCGGCGTGGACGTGAGGCAGATGGCCTCGGCTCACCTGATGGACCAGGTCGCGTTCGTGTTCCAGCATGCCCACCTCTTCAAGGCAAGCATCCTGGAAAATATCAGGTTTGCCAGACCTGGTGCCGACCGCGAGGAGGTACTCAGGGCGGCAGAACTGGCCCAGTGCACCGAGATCCTCGACAAATTTCCGCAAGGCCTGGACACGGTCGTCGGGACAGACGGGGTATATTTCTCAGGCGGCGAACAGCAGCGTATCGCCCTGGCCCGTGCGATCCTCAAGGACGCCCCCATCATCGTCCTGGACGAAGCGACGGCATTTGCGGATCCAGAGAACGAATACCAGATCCAGCGTGCATTTGAAAAATTGACTGCGAACAAGACCGTGCTGATGATCGCCCACCGGCTCTCGTCTGTGCGCAACGTCGACTGCATCCTGGTCATCCAGGACGGTATGGTGAAAGAACAGGGAACCCACGACGCACTCCTTGCACAGGAGGGGCTGTATGCAGAGATGTGGCAGGAATACCAGCGCTCTGTAGAATGGAAAGTGGGAAAGGAGGAGAATCATGTATAAGTATCTGCAGAATAGGTTCGCGCTCAGTGAACAGGGGGCGAAGGACTTCGTCAAAGGGAGCCTGTACTGCGCCCTCGCCGACATCAGCCTGATGGTGCCCCTGGGCCTGGTGGTCCTCCTGCTCGACGCCCTCCTGGAACCGCTCCTCGGCGTGCCGACCGGTAAGCCCCCAGACCTTCTCCTGTACACCGTGCTCGGCCTGCTCATCCTCGGGTTTATGTTTGTCTGCCACTGGTACCAGTATGCCAGCGTCTTCATCTCCACCTATCGCGAGAGTGCGACGCGTCGTATCTCTCTTGCAGAGAAACTGCGCCACCTGCCGTTGTCGTACTTCGGGGAGAAAGACCTCTCTGACCTGACAAACACCATCATGGGCGACTGTACCACCCTGGAGACGGCCTTCTCCCACGCGATCCCGCAGCTGGTCGGGGCAAGCATCTCGACGGTCCTGGTCGGGATCGGGCTGCTGGTCTTTGACTGGCAGATGGGAGTGGCCCTGCTCTGGGTGATCCCTGTCGCCCTGGTGATCATTCTCGGCTCAAAAAAGATTCACCAGCGAGGGGTCCAGAAGCATTATGACGCGAAACGTGCCTGTGCGGACGGGATCCAGGAGTGCCTGGAGACGGTGCAGGACATCAAGGCCTATCACCAGGAAGAGGCTTACCTGGCCGGGCTGGACCAGAAACTGGATGAGGCCGAGCGGCTCCAGATCTCGTCAGAGTTCACCGCCGGGATCTTTGTCAAGAGTGCGGAGATGGTGTTGAAACTGGGACTGGCAACCGTGATCCTGGTCGGGAGCAGTCTGCTGATCGCCGGCCAGACCGACTTGCTGGTCTTTCTGGTCTTCTTAATCGCGGCGTCCAGGATCTATGACCCCCTCACCGGGATCCTTGCCAACATCGCACAGATCATTCATACCGATGTCCCCATCAACCGGATGAACGAGATCATGCGTCATCCGGTGCAGGAGGGTGCCACCGAGTATGCAACGGACGGTTACGACATCGTCTTCGATCATGTGGGGTTCTCCTATAACGAGGGCGAGACGGTCCTGAACGACGTCTCGTTCACCGCGAAGCAGGGCGAAGTGACGGCGCTGGTCGGGCCCTCGGGCGGCGGGAAGACTACGGCGACAAAACTCGCGGCCCGCTTCTGGGATATCGACCGCGGGACGGTCACGCTCGGCGGCGTGGACATCTCGACGGTCGATCCCGAGGCCTTGCTGAGAAATTATGCCATCGTCTTCCAGGACGTCGTGCTCTTCAACGATACGGTGATGGAAAATATCAGGCTCGGGAGAAAGAACGCGACCGACGACGAGGTGAGGGCGGCGGCGCAGGCGGCGATGTGCGACGAGTTCGTCTCTCGCCTGCCTCAGGGCTACCAGACGGTCATCGGCGAGAATGGTTCGACATTGTCGGGCGGTGAGCGCCAGCGGATCTCCATTGCACGGGCACTGCTCAAGGACGCACCGGTCGTCCTCCTGGACGAGGCGACGGCGTCTCTTGATGTCGAGAACGAGACGAAGATCCAGACCGCCATCTCGCAGTTGATCAAGGACAAGACCGTGCTGGTCATCGCCCACCGGATGCGGACGGTCGCGAATGCCGACAAGATCGTCGTGCTGGACGGGGGATATGTGGCACAGCAGGGCACTTCTGATGAGTTGCTCAAGGAAGGAGGGCTGTATACACACATGAGCACCCTCCAGCGCCAGAGTATGGAATGGTCGATATAAGACTGATGTGCGATGCAACCGGATTGGATTTCCCACACACGATTATACTGATCCTGGAACAGGATCAGAGCGTCTCCCCCCCTCTCGACAGAGATGGTGGGGGATCCCTTCTTTTTTTGACGGCTGGACTCGACTGCCATGACTGAGATCCGTGAGGTTTGCCACTCTTCGTCCCCGATACCAGTTGTTGAAGATCCTTTTTGCTGGCCATGTCCCGATATCTCCGCAGGGCGCATTTAATCCCTGTGATTATATCAGAATGTATATCAAAGAATAAATTATATCTTGAATAATCATAGGAGTTCGATTCTCATTTCCCTCTCTGGCGAACTCTTCCTCATCCGGGGGCATGTTGAGGCCTTACATGCTCTCTGAACTCCGGGCAATACAGGGAGAGGTGTCCGGCATGGCCGTGCCGGTGAACCCTCTCCCCGACCTTTCGACTTTCAACTGGTGGTATCATGAACACAGAACAGACACTCCAGAACCTCACGCGTCTCCTCCTCGCCTCGCTCCTTGCCGGGCTTCTCGGCGGCGGGATGATTGTATTCCTGAGATCGTATGTGTATGACTGGTGCTGGTATGATCTCCTCAGTTTCGAACATGGCATTTTTTTCACCATCGGCTGCGCCCATACCCTCGTGCTCTGCTTCCTGACCCTCTTCCTTGCCGGGATGCTCGCGGTCGCGCTGTACCCCGGGAAGAGCCGGGCGCAGGCTGCCTTTGCGGGCGGTGTTTCGGGGTGTATGGCCTGCCTCGTCTTCGTGGTCCATACTCTGGTCTCAGATCTCCTCAGTCACGGGAGCGTCGACCTGGTCGGGGATCTCATCTTCCATGCCTCCTTAATTCTCAGTCATGCTCTCTCCCTCATGTTCCTGACCCTGACCATGGTGGTCTTTGCTGCCCTTGGGGCCCTCATCCTCTTCTCCTCTCTGGAAAAGGCAACCACCCCCGAAGAGAATGCCCGGGCATCGCGGTTGGTCCTCGGTTCGACCGTCCTCATCATCCTTGTCTTTATGGTTCTCCCACCACTCGTCGCCCATGCGATGCCTGGCACGGAGAATACCGGGGCGGCGATCGGCCGGACCGTCATCTCACTCGAACGCACCGCACCCGACACCATCGTCCTCACCGCTCAGGAAGTGCCCGTCGCCTCCGCCCTCGCCGACCCGCACTTCATGGTCTATATCGACGGTATCGAGGTTTCGAATGCCTCTGCCGCTGCCGCAAGCGGTCTTGCCGTGACCGTCGAGCCAGCCGACGGATTGCAGGCGGTTCAGGGGTCGCAGGCAACCTGGAAGGGGACGGCGGTCATGAACAACGGCACGCCGGTGAGTGTCGCCGTCGCCGCCCACGGGGCAGACGGCTCAAAGCAGTTCGTCTTTGACCGTCAGGCCTGACCACAAAACGTTTGGACGAGGGGGTGTCATCCTCTCCATGGATATTTCACTGATCTGCCGCCTCTTCGAGACCCTGCCACGGCAGGGTCCAGGTAACGACGAGAGCACAGCCCGCGCCTTCCATATGATCCCCAAACTCCCGGAGAACCCCGAGGTTCTCGACGTCGGGTGTGGTTCAGGGATGCAGACCCTCGCCCTCGCACGCCTCTGCCCTGACGCAAGGATCACGGCCGTCGACGTCCACCGTCCTGTCCTCGACGCCCTTGAGGAGCGGGCCGCGGCGGCCGGGCTTGCCGACCGGGTCAGGACGGTCCAGGCCTCGATGGACGACCTCCCCTTCGAGAAAGATTCTTTCGACCTCATCTGGGCAGAGGGATCGATCTTTATCATGGGGTTCGAGGAGGGGCTCTCGTACTGGCAGGAATACCTTAAAGACGGCGGATATATGGCAGTCTCCGAGTCGGCCTGGTTCACCGCCGCCCCCTCGCCCGAGGCAAAGGGGTTCTGGGCAGAGGAATACCCCGCGATCAGGACCGAAGAAGAGTACAGGGCGGTCATCAAAGCGTGCGGCCTCGACCTCGTCGGCTCGTTCAGGCTCCCTGACGCGGCCTGGTGGGATGACTTCTACCGCCCGCTTGAAACGAGGCTCGAAGAGTTTGCGGCGGAATACGCCGGCGACTCCGAGGCGATGGAACTCGTCGAGGGAGTGAAGAGGGAGATCGCGGTGTACCAGGACCACGCGGCAGAGTATGGATATGTCTTTTTTGTGATGCGGAAGTAGGGAGGAGATTTTACTGTTAACTGCCGTCAAGGGCAAAAACGTAACGGTAAATCGGTTTGTGTAAAATCTTCCGGGGAAGTGGAGACGATCGATCCCTCCTCAATAAAATATAGAGGTCATCCCAGAACTCTCTGGGCCTCTCTCCCAGAAGATGGGATGTGCCTCCGCTTTTCGGTGTGCCCCCATGCGTTCATGCCTTCCCACACCGCCGCGCCGGGGGCGGCACGCCCCCCAGTGGAGGAGAGGGCGTCGCACTCCAGGAAGGAAAGCCTTCAGTTCAAGGCGATGATCAAACCACAGGGAGTTTTAGGATATGCTCATGGAAAAGAAGGTAAACAGTCTTGAAGTCTAAGACCTGGACAATATAAAATTCGGGGTCGGAAGCCACAGCCATACATTCAGTAACTTTTGTAGATGTTTCGTCGGTCTCCGATCTCGATCACGATGATCACCAGAGTGTCATCTTCCAGGGCGAGGAGTATACGAAAACGCCCAACCCTGAGGGAATACAATGGGGAGTCCTGGTGTCCTTTCAATTTCTTGAGGTGCCTTCGTGGGTGCGGTTCCTCTGCAAGTTGGTAGAGTCTGTTTTTTATCCGCTGCTTTTCATGGAGCTGGAACCGGGTAAAATCTCGCTCCGCACCCGGCGTGATAACGATCCGCCAGATCATTCAAGGCCCTGTTCCCTGACGACATCTTCAAACGGGCGGCACCGACCTGCACGAATATCGGCGACTGCTTCTTCGATCTTCTGCAGCGTCTCGTCGCTCAGGGGTTCAGGGTCATATGCCATATCCAGAAGACGGTTCAGCGCCTCATCATAACTCTCCCGAGGGTGTACCTTTATGGCATCCAGACGGGCCTTGGTCTCTGGCTGCAACTGAATCGTCGTAACCATAGATCCCCATAGGTAGCCATGGGATAAAGTAGTTGTTCCATTTCTTCGGATCCGTTCACGCACCATGAAGAGGGTAATCTCTCTCCCCTTTTCTTCCCTCGAAAAACCCTCTATAGAATATAGTCCCGCCCATAAGATCTTTCGAGAAGTTTTATCCTCGATCTCGGACCCCAGAAAAGTACTGAGGACCTTTCCGATGACCGCGTTGCCGGGTGCGACGTCCTGCCCCTACTGCGGCGCCCCGCTTCCACCTGAAGAGCGGCAGGCCTCCCCCCTCTGCGAGGCCTGTCTTGCAAAGATCGAGAGAGAGGCTCGACCGGTCCACTATGCGAGCAGGATCTCGCGGGACCGGGGGCTCGACATTGTCAGGACCTGGTGGGAAGACCCGTTGATCGCCGGCGACCTCTCGACGAAGGCGCAGGTGACGGAGTGCCGACTGAACCATCTTCCCTTCTGGAAACTCACGGCCCACGTCGTCGGCCATGCGGCCGGCTACAGGACCGATTATGATGAGGCCCCTGACGGGAAAGTGCCGATGGACGTCGCCCTCGACGACGATTTTGTCTGGACCGGGGGGGCCGCAGGCGATATGGGCGGGCTCGGGATCTTTTATCTCCCCAATTTGATCGGTGAAGCGGTGTCTTCAGGTGCCTGCACCGGCCGAGTCGAGGAGGCGACCGTCCCGCTGGCAGAGGGGATCGCAGAAGGGTTGAGAGCACTCGAATACGGGGCGCTGAGATATTCTCGTGTACCCCACATCACCGCACACGAGGTGCGCCTCCGGCATCTGGAGAGTGCTCTGCTCGTCTATCCGTTCTGGACCGTGCGCTACACCTATGCCGGCCACACCTATTTCGCCGCGGTCGACGGGGTGACCGGTACCCTCGTCGCTGGCCGGGCGCCGGGAAATATGTTCAGGAGAATCTTTGCGCTCATCAAAGCCCTGGCCGTCAGCGCCCTCGCCGTCCTGATCGGGATCGTGTACCTTAAATTAATGTTCGGTTCGGACATTCACGGCTTCAGGGAGGGGCTTGCTATTCTTACCCTGGCTATTTATCCAGCATTCTTAATTTTCATCTGCGTCAGAATTGCCTGTGACGCCTTCGCCCACTCCCGGTACGGCGCTGAAATCACCTGCGGCGAGGTGGACGGCGGGTACCGCTCTTCCCTGGAAGAGGTAGCTTCAAAGAACACCGTAAAGATCGCCGGCATCGTTCTTGGGGTCTGCTCCATGGTCATCGGCGGGTTTGTTTTTTACCGCTGGGGAGAATGGCAGGCACTGGTCCCGGCCGGCGCAGGACTGGTCGCGTATATCATCGCGTGTATGTCGCTGTACAATCCGAGATGGGGAACGGCCAGCAGGCGGTGGGTGCATGAGGACTATCATCCCCTGGAGGAGGAAGCGTGACCTCGCGTGGCGTCCGGCCTCGTGGCCCTCTCTATACTCTATGGTGCGGCATAGAAGATCTTTCGAGAGCTTTTATTAATCCAGGAGAATGTCTCAAATCATCCCGTGATGATAGACGAGTTTGAGGAGACGGCGGCCTGCCCGCACTGCGGCGGTCCCCTCTCATCAGAGAGATACGAGGACCCCTCTGTATGCGACGCCTGTCTCTCAGAGATCGGAGCGCGTACCAGGACCCTGCTCTTCACGCAGACGGTCACCAGAGACCAGGCACTCGAAGCGGTACGCACCTGGTGGGACGGGGTTCTGATGGCATGGGGCCTGCGGGACCGGGCGGAGGTCACCGACACCAGACTCCACTATTATCCCTTCTGGAAACTCTCGGCCCATATCGCCGCCGCGGTGAAGGGCCATAGAACCGAATCCCGCGAGGACTCTGAGATCGAAGTCCCGATGGAGGAGGCCGTCGACGACGACTTTGTCTGGACTGAAGCCGCCTGCGATGCGAGCGAGATCGGGGTGTACTATCTCCACAATCTCGGCGGTGAGACCAGGGCCTACGACATCACCACCTTCACCGGCCACGTCTCTGAGTCGACCGTCCCGCAGGCAGACGCCATCTCGGACGGCATCGCCGCCCTCGAATATGGGGTGCTGAAGCGTTCCAGGATCCCCACCATCACGGCGCATGAGGTATATTTCTCTGCGTGTGAGACCGCTCTCCTCATCTATCCTTTCTGGATCGTGCGCTACGACTATGCCGGCCGTCCCTATTTTGCCACCGTCGACGGGGTGACCGGCGACCTCGTCGCCGGGCGGGCGCCAGGCAGTCTGTGCTGGCGGGTCGCGGCATTCGTCGCCGCCCTGACCGCCACCCTCCTCGCGGTCCCGGTGTGGATCTACCTGATGGAAGTGGTGTTGCTGGGGTCTTCGGGCTATTTCTCTGGACTCTTTGGTGATGCCTGGTGGTTTGCCCTGGTCCTGGCGCTCCTGATGATCGTCGGCTGGGGCATTGTCCTCGACGGCTTTGCCCTTGCACGCTACGGCGCCGAGGTCTCTGCCGGCGATCTCCATGGCGGCTACCGGTTCAGATATACTTCAGAGCATGCGCCTTTCAAAAACACCCGGGCGATCGGCGGGATCCTCCTCGGGTTTGGGCTGATGGTCGTCGGCGGGTACGTGTATTGCAACGAAGGGCGCTGGCCAGGACTGGTCGTGGCGGCGGCAGGGCTGGTCGTCTATATGCTCTCGTGCGTCTCGGTGTACAACCCGGCATGGGAGTTGGTGGGCAGGATCTGGGCCAGGGACACCCGTCCTGCAGAGAAGGGGTGACCAGCGTTCTTCTGCCTGAATTTTCTCTATAGTATATTGTGCCCCTCATACACTCTTTCGAGAACTTTTATCCTTCATGGTGAGCCCACCCAGGTATGATGACAGGAGAGGGCGGGGGTCTGCGAGTACCCTGAGCATCATTTGGGGCGAATATGACAGACCGGTGGCCGACGATATCGTACCTCCCCTATGGGGCTCTGATCTTTTCTGGGGAGCCCTGGCCCTCTCCTGACCGCAACACCTCCTCTCCAATGATTGAACCAGATACCCGGGCGCTGCTCTTCACTCGCAGGACCACCAGGAGTCAGGCGCTCGACGCGGTGCGTGCCTGGTGGGGCGGGCGGTTGATGGCCGGGGATCTGAGAGACCAGGCCGAGGTGATTGAATGCCGACTGAAATATGTCCCATTCTGGAGACTCACCGCTCGCGTCAAAGGCCGCGTGGAGGGCTACCGGATGGAATATGACGAATACTTACGTGAGAAAATACCGATGAAGACGACCTTTGATAGAGATTTCGTCTGGACAGGGGCGGCCTGCGATACGAGCGCACTCGGGATTTTTTATCTCAGAAATCTCTTCGGCGAGACGGTGCCCTCTGGTCTCTTCACCGGGCAGGTGACGGTCTCGCAGGACGAGGGGATCGCGGAGGGGAAGAGGGCGTTGAAATACGGGGCGCAGAGGTATTCAGGCATCCCCCATGTCACAGGGCACAGGATATTCCTCTGGCACCCTGAGATCGCCCTCCTCATCTATCCCTTCTGGACCGTGCGCTATCTCTATGCCGGCCGCCCCTATTTTGCCGCGGTCGACGGGGTGACCGGCACCCTCGTCGCTGGCCGGGCGCCTGGCAATCTATTCTGGAGAATCGTCGCCTTCGTCACTGCCACGGGCGTCAGCGTCCTTGCGGTCGCGGCGTGGGTCGTGTTCCTGGAGAGATCGATCTTTCGTGACGGCGGACCAGTTTCTGATTCTGATCTCGGTCTTCTCATTCTTCTGTTGCCCATGGTCATGCTGTGCGGTTGGGGGCTGGTCCTCGACGCCTTCGCCTTCTCCCGCCATGGCGCCGAGATCACCGCCGGCGATCTCTATGGCGGCTACCGCCGTCATCCTGAGACTCCACCCCCTGAGCAGACCACCCTGACCGCCGGTGTCGTCCTCGGGTTCCTCTTCATGATCCTTGGAGTACTGCTCTTCTCCCACTGGGGGATGTGGCAGGGACTGGTCGTGGCCGTGGCAGGAGGCACCGGCTACCTCATCGCCTGCACCTCGCGGTACAACCCTGCATGGGAGACGGCGGGCAGGCGGGAGGGCAGGGATACTAGTCCCCTGCAGAGAGAGGAGGAGTGGTGATGATGGCCTCATGCCCCCCATCACGCAGGTTCAAGAGTGTCCTCGACCGTCCGGAGGCGGTCGAGGTGCTCCAGGACTGGTGGCAGGACGGCCCGAAGGCCCGCGGGCTTGAGGTGGCCGGGGAGATCGAGGCGTGCACTCCCTATTATGTACCATTCTGGTGCACCGAATGGGAGGCGACCGTCTATGTCGATGTCTCTCTTGAAGAGACCTTCAGGCGTTCGCCGGTCAAGGTCGTCTATGGGCGCCGCCGTACCTGGACTGATGTCGCCTGCGATCCCGGCGAGGTCGGGGTCTCGTTCCTGCCCACTCTTCAGGGCGAGACCGTGCCAGACGAGAGGTGCGTGGTACGCGAACTCGGCGTGAGCGTCCCTGAAGACGAGAGCGTGGCCAGGCAGCGGAAGATGACCGAGGATGCGATCATCAAGGAAGTCGATAAAGACTACAGTTCCGCCCCAAAACGGCTCGCCCTCGATCTCCTTGCGTGCACGCTCGTCTATTATCCGCTCTGGGTAGCCCGCTACACCTACCAGGGCCGTGCCTACCAGGCCACCATCGACGGGGTGACCGGCGAGGTGCTTGCAGGAAGGGCACCCGGCGACCTGCTCGTCCGCCTCTGCACCGGTGCCGGCGTGCTCCTCGTCTGTGCCGTGGGGGCGGCGATCTGGATCTGGCTCCTGCGCACCTTTGGGTGGATCGGCGCCCTGATGATCGGGAGCGTGGTCTTCCTCGTCTGCCTCGGGGTTGTGTGGTGGCAGTATTCATTCCTGCGGTACGGTTCGATGATCGTGACCGGGCAGGCCGAAGGGGGATATCGGTATGGTGAAGAATTGGCCACTGAAGAGGAGGAGCCATAGATCCCAAAACGGCCATATCGGGTTTTAACCGGGAATAGCCCGAGGAAACCACCTCTCACAACGCCTCCAGATGGGCGCTTCCTGGAGGGGTGGGGGGATTCATCCTCCGGGAGATCGGGGCCGGAATCGTTGGGATGTAGTGGGAGTATCTGCCCGATTCTCTCGATCAGACGGAGATATGCAGGGTTCTGGTATGGACAGACTCGGCCTCTGAAAAGAAGGAGAATTCCGGAAAAGAAGGGCAAATCAGGCGTATTCTGAGAGGGATTGGGGGCGTCTTCCCCTCGCCTGGGATCCCAGATCTCTCCCCTGAACCCC
Organism: Methanofollis sp. W23; assembly: GCF_017875325.1. Taxonomy (NCBI): domain Archaea; kingdom Methanobacteriati; phylum Methanobacteriota; class Methanomicrobia; order Methanomicrobiales; family Methanomicrobiaceae; genus Methanofollis; species Methanofollis sp. W23. The sequence continues at coordinate 944,239 of NZ_JAGGMN010000001.1, forward strand.
GCCTCCCTCCTCACCAGAACCAGAACGCCTCTCAAAGGATTCACGCCGCCATATGCTCAGCCTTCGTTCTCCGGCTGCAGGTGCGATTCAGGAGAGGTGTCGTCTTTCCCCTCGTGCACTGCCGCCATCTGGCACTCGATCTCGCGGTGGAGGTCCCTGATCGCCACCCAGGTATAGAGAGCCATCGGGAAGTGCCGCGTGCCCACGCCGGTCCCGAGTCTCACACCGACCACACTGAACGGCGGGATCGTCTGCGTCTTTGTATAATAGCCCTGCACCGCCCAGTAGACCCCGCGGACGATCACGCTGCTCCGCCTTCGGTTCAATTCACCTGGGTCTCTCTTCTGCGGAGGGTGGTGCTGCGGCAGGACACAGTGACTAACCTCTTCCAGTTGAGGAAAGGTCTCATCGATCTCGTCACTCTCCCACAGGTTTCTGCATATTTTCTTCTCTTCTACACCAAACATTGTGGTGCGATCGTTTTTGCATGTCTGTCCTGAGGGATATCGGGGCAGGAAGAGGGTGCGGTCGTGCTCCAGGAAGGCCTGGACGATCATCGAGACCCTGGCCGACCATGCAGGATGGTCTTCCAGCGGGACCTTCCCTTCGGCCAGTGCGAGGTGCTCGACAAACTCGGCGGGGGTGCAGGCCGGCCATCTCCTGAGCATCTTTGTGACCCTGCAGTAGAGATCCCACTCCTCCCCCAGGTCGCGGCCAAGACCTTCAGGGAGGACGCCCCACTTCATGGTGTCCTCGAATGTACCGTTTACCCTCTCAAAACACGGTACCTTCTTTTCAAGGATGATCTGGTCAAACGCATGCTTGAGGATCCTCCACCATCGCTGTCTATACATATGCCCTCCTCATCGCTTCTCTTCTCTCTTCGTTTCGAGAGGCGTCGCCGCACCAGACGGCGGCTCCGCTCATCACATCACATTTTTCTATCATAATTTACCTCAGATCAGGTTCTGTGCTCTTTGCTCGTGCTTGGTGCGTGCGTCCCTGCCGCCACCCGGACGATGTGATCAGGTATTCCTGTTGGAATGATACCGCCCAGGAGGGATCCTGATCTCGAAGCGTGCGCCATGCCCCTCTGTCCCCACTTCCGAGATCGAGAAGTTGAGGAGTTTCAGAGCTCGCCAGGTAAAGAAAAGGCCCATGCCCGTGTGGTCCCCGAAGCCGTACCTGAAGATCCGGGACTTGTGCTCTTCGGGGATTCCACAGCCGTTATCTTGAACGGCGATGACGCCCCCGTTCTCATCTTCAGAGAAGACGATCTGTAGAACTGAAACATTTCCGCCGCCATGGTGCAAGGCATTCTCGATCAGGTTGAAGAGTACCATTCTGATCAATGTGTCGGCATAGATCTCGGCATCTCCGACATCGATGACAAGATCGACCCTCTCATGGGGGACCTCATCGGCGGCGACCAGGACCAGGTCGTGGAGATTGAGCCATCTCGAGGGCGGCACCTTCGGGGCCATATAGGACTCGGCGGTCTCCGCGTGCCACCGTATGCCGTCCACCGCCTTCCCCATGCATTCATAGGGCCGGTGAAGTTCAGGGTGTGTCTGCATCTCGCTGTCAAGAATCTCTCTGTATCCATCGACTGCAGAGAGCAGGTTGAGAATGTCGTGAAAGGTCATGCCACTCATCAATGTCATCTTCTCATGTGCCACTCGAAGGCGGCCATACTCTTCCAGAACAGCGCCTTCGCTCTTCTTACCATCATTTTTCTTCATGATTCACCTCTAATCGGGTTTCTGTTTTCGTTTCTCCTGCCAGTGCCCCTCGAAGCGGCACCTCCGGTACTCCAGAGACCATAGTTCGCCTCGGGGTCTCTCCTGCTCTATCTCTGCTCGTGCGCCAGGCGCGTGACGCTCTCCAGGAACCGGTTCAGGGCGTCTTCTTTTCTTTCTCTGATCGTTTTGAGTTCGGCAATGGCCGCGTCGAGGTCGAACGGCTCGGCCTGTTCATCTGACCGCACCGGTTGGACATACCGCGAGACCTCGAGGTTGAAGTCCTGTGCCGCGATCTCGTCGATGGTCGCCACGGCGCTGAAGCCCTCGACCGTGGAAAAGGCGGTGTAGGCGTCGAGGATCGTCGTGATGTCTCGCTCCAAAATGCCCTGACCTATTACCCCGCCCTGCTCGAACAACCCTGAGGCGTCGATGAAGACGGTCTTCTCCTGCCGGTCCGCGGTCTTCCCTGCGGCGATGACGAGGACGGCATATTCCACTGTCCTCGAGGGAGATATCCGGGGCGGGAGGGCGATGACTCCCTCGACGCGGTCGCGGGTGATGATCCTCGCCCTGATATCCTTCTCTGTTCTCGCGCTCCTGTCGAGGACGCCAGTCGGGACAAAGGCTACCAGCCTCCCGCCTCTGGCAAGGGAGGCGATGGCATGGACGAGGTACGCGTAGTCCCTGCTCGTCCGCGGCGGGACGCCGTACATGATGAACCGGTCATAGGGGTCGCGGGGTTGGAGTGCCTCAGACCCCCAGTCCATGGCCCCTGCAGGGATGGTGCCGACCACACGGTCGAATACGGCGAGGCTTCTCCCCTCCGCAAACCCGGGCGTCAGGATGGGGTCGCCGGTCGCGATGTGCACGTCGGGGCAGTTGTGTGCCAGCAGGGTGAGGCCTGTGACCAGCCTGGTGTAGTCGTTGGGTGTCTGGGCATAGAGGGCGACCCCGCCATCCATTCCATCCCTCCTGGCGTACCGTGCCACCTCGTTCACAATGGTGCCGTCCTGGCAGAAGGGATCGAAGACCGCCATGTCTTCCCCGGGCGCCAGGAGGGGGACAAGGAGGGAGGGGAGAATCGGAGGGATGGCGAAGGTGTCGCCGCCTCTCCAGACCTCGTGCCTGATCCCGTTATATACCCGGGACTTGAGTCGTCTGCGGGCGGTGAGATCATCGTCGAGAAACGAGAGATTGGAGATCTTCTCGACGACCTCGGCCCAGAGGGTGTCCTGGTCGGGGCTGAAGACCAGGGCGTCGAACCATGTCTCCTCGCCGGGATGGGCCTGTTCGAGACGGGCGAAGGCCTCGGTCAGCGCATTTCCGGGGCTTTCTGCGGCGCAGATCTCGTCCCACGCCGGGGCATAGGCGAGAAAGCCAGGAAGGTCGTCTGCCTGGTACTCCTGTCCTATCCTCATTATGAGATGGGGGCGACGATGGTTCGCTGCCGCGTCTTCCCATTCTGCTCTCTGGTCGGCCACCATTTTGAGGGTGAGGAGGGAGGTGAAGAGAAGAGGCGAGTGTGCGGTGGCCGGGTCGGCATGCAGCATGCTCACGATCTGGTGCAGGTCGTCGTTGCGTGTCCGCGAGTCGGTCACCGCCGCACCCCCAGGTGTTCGGCGATCAACGCCTCTTTGATCGTGTCGACCAGGTCCGCCTCCGTGCGTGCGAGCGCCTCATACTCCCGGCAGGCGGCGAGGCACGCGGCCAGGCGGCCCTGGGCCTCTTCGCTGAGGACCGGGACTTCCAATGTTTCGAGGGCGGCGAGGGAGAGGACAGGTACCGCCCTCCCGCGGGCGAGAGGGGTGAGGGCGTCTCTCCCCTGTTGACTGGTGAGATACGCGGCCATCAGGCCGGGGTCGATGCCTTCCCTGAACCTGAGAAGTGCCAGATTCTGGGAGATGAGGAGGCTCTCGCATTTTTTGTCGGCAAGGGCCGCTCTGAAATTTCCTCGCATCGAGAGGAGGACGTCGCCGGCGTGGATGCGGGCGCGTTCGATGTCCCGTTCGTTCCTGGCCGCGAGTTCCTCGACGGCGTCGAAGTCGACGGTGCCGTCTTCCCTCAGTGCTTTGATGCCCACCACTGGATAGAGGCGGTCGTCCTCTGAGCGGGGTGCGCCGGTGCGGGCGCCGCGGATGGCTTTCCCTCCGACAAGGAGATCTTTTATCGGGCTGGTGCAGGGGCCCTCGTGGTGCCCTGGCCTGGCCCGGGTCTGGTGGTTGTGTGGTATGATTGGAACCTCCTGATATCATTACATGCGGCGTGGCCATTGTCCCTTACACGTGTAAGGGATGGGCCGAAATAATGGTTGGCGTAGGAGAATATATACCTTCTGATTGAACGGTTTGTTCTAAGGCCCCTGAAGTGGGGTATCGCCAGCGTGAAGGATCTTTCTCTCGAATGGATGGATCTTATCTGTTTATCAAGCATTCAGCCCGGTCGAGAACCCCTGAATGCCAGGAGAAGTGAAGCGTTTTGTTTCTCTATCCCATGGAAACCGCCTCTCTCGATGGCTTCTGGCGACCGTCCGTGAAGGTACCAGGGGTTTCCATCCTCTTGCGGATCCGACCCTGTATCATTGCGATAGAATGCGTGTATTCTCATGATTTTCAGGATCGAACGGAGATGTGCCGATTCCCTGAGGGGACGATCTCGACCTCCAGAAATGAGGAGAACACCGGGAAATACGGGCAAATTGAGCACTTCTTGGGGCGGGTGGGATGGGGCCCCTTCATGGCCATCCCGGTTCCTCCTCAGATCCATCCAGATAACCACCAAAAAAGAGATGTTCTTCTCGCCCTACCTTATGAGCCCCTCCTGACTTGAGGACATGGAGCAGGACCTCATGGATAAAGGCTTAGAGCACAGAACCAACCAGGGGTATGAAGAAAAAACACAGCCATGTGCGTCTTCTCTCCCTTTACATGGATGCTCACCCGTCGTTCTCCTGCTGCAGGTGCGTTGCAGGGGTAGCGTCGTCTTTCCCCTCGTGCACTGCCGCCATCTGGCACTCGATCTCGCGGTGGAGGTCCCTGATCGCCACCCAGGTATAGAGAGCCATCGGGAAGTGCCGCGTGCCCACGCCGGTCCCGAGTCTTGCACCGACCACACTGAACGGCGGGATCGTCTGCGTCTTTGTATAATAGCCCTGCACCGCCCAGTAGACCCCGCGGACGATCACGGCGCTCTGCCTTCGGTTCAGACCGCTCGGGTCTCTCTTCTGTGGCAGGACATAGTGATAGACCTCTTTTAGTTGGGGGAAGATCTCATCGATCTCGTCACTCTCCCACAGATGTCTCCATTCTTTCTCCTCACTCGAACCAGGAAATCTCTTGAGAGGTATTTTGCGTCTATGTCTTGGGGCCATCTGCGAGAGAAAGAAGGCGATGTGGTGCCGCGGGTCGGTGCTCTCGAACGGGACCGGCATGCCATCTGCCTCGCCCTCCTGCAGGAAGAGGGTGCGGTCATGCTCCAGAAAGGCCTGGACGATCACCGACACCCTGGCCGACCATGCAGGATGGTCTTCCGGCGGGACCTTCCCTTCGGCCAGCGCGAGGTGCTCGACAAACTCGGCGGGGGTGCAGGCCGGCCATCTCCTGAGCATCTTTGTGACCCTGCAGTAGAGATCCCACTCCACCTCCAGGTCGCGGACGAAACCTTGAGGGAGGACGCCCCGCGTCATGGCGTCCTCGAGCGTGCTATTCACCTCCTCGAACCCAGGGACCTTCTTCCCAGGGACGATCAGGTCAAGCACATGCCTCCAGGCCTTCCTAAATTCTCTACACATTTTACCTCCGGGTTGCTTCTCTTCTCTCTTCGTTTCAAGGGGCATCGTTACGGATCATACCCCATTTTTCAATCATACTTCACCTCAGATCAGGTTCTGCGCTCTTTGCTCGTGTTCACGTGCGTGTGGTCCTCGCCGCCGTCTGCAAAATACGGATCAGGGGGTTCCTGTCAGGATGGTACCATCACGGAAGGGTCCTGATCTCGGACTTCTTCTTGGTGTGACCGTGCCCCAATTGCCTCCTCCCCTCTTTGGACCGGCGGCTCTCTCGAAGATCTTTGATCTTCAAGGGCCCCAGGGGTTGTGTCCCCCTCAGCCAGAGAGATTCATCCAGAGATATTCTACAAACCCTCTCCTCCAACGTCTGAGACTGAGAGGTTGAGGAGTTTCAGGGCGTGTCAGATGGAGATTGAGGCCCATACCTCTGTGGCCCCCCACGCCACACCTGATCCAGAACTTGTGCTCTTCATCTTGAACTGTGATGATGGTCTGGGGAGACGATCTCTCTCTATCTCTGGAATGTTCCCGCCATGAGAGAGCATATTATCGTCAATATTGAATAATATTGCCATGATTTATTTTCTGCACAGATCTCGACATTTCCAACATTGATGATCTATCTGATCGACCTTCTTATGGGGATCTCATCTGCAGTTACCTAGACCGAGTTGTGAAGGGTGAGGCATCTCGAGGGTGGCACCTCTAGTACTCCAGAGGTCTCCTGATTGAGGTGTTTGTTCTCATAACCTATGTCGAGAGTTTCAGACGTTTTTAATAGGTATTATATATTCTTTACACGATCTATCTGGCGAAAAGTCCCAGAGTGCCAGAAAAAATGAAGATTTTGTCTTTCTCCCAGGAAATCCCCTCTCTCAATGCCTTCTAGTGACCGTCCGTGAGGGTGCTAGGGGTTTCTATCCTCCTGCGATCTGCCCTCATATATTTGCGATATAATATGTGTATTCTTATGATTTCTAGGATCTAACGAAGATATGCCGATTTCCTGAGGGGACGATCTTGGCCTTCAGGAACGAGGAGAATTCCGGAAAATACGGGTAAATTGGGTATTTCTTAGGTGTGAGGGGGTGCTGTCTCTGCCACCCTCTGGCGAAGTATCAGGGATCTGGTCGATCATCTCTCCTATCTTTGATTATTCCAATATTTTATTTTAGATTTACAGAATAATTTCGAAAGTGACATTAATAGTGAAATAATAATTGGAGATGTTCTTAATTGCCAAATGTCGACCAATGACTGCTATTTCAGGAGTCTGCAGATGAAGAAACTCTCAGCATATGAACTGGAATATCTTGAACACCCGGAACACTTCACCTTTGAATATTTCAGGGAGAAGAAACTCGATCCCCAGTCGGCGCCGGTCGCCCTGAGTCTTGCCGACGAAGAACTCCTCAACCACTATGACAACGACTACCACAACCGCATTTATCATCACACCCTCTTTGCTCCCCAACTCGACACGGCGGGTTCTGCGTACCAGAACCTTGAGGAATATGTTGCAAAGATGTCTGTAGAAGTGCTCTCTGAGCGGATCACCGACGGACCTGACCAGGAATATTCCCTGGCAGAATATTCAGCATTCAGGAAACACCTGGTAACCGCCCTTCATACCTTCCCTGAGATCCAGAAGGCCCAGATCCTCAAAAAAATTTCTATAAAAAGTGGTCTGTCACCGACCGGGATCGACGAGAGTGCCCGGCTTTTTTCGGTGGGCAGTTCGCTCTTTGCCATGGAGTTCTATCTCGCCCTGAAGAAGGCGAAGAGGTGGGAGACCTTTCACCGGGCCTGGCCACGATCAGATCGAGACCTCCATGAGATCGCTGAAACGCCCGAGATCCTCCTCTCGCTCTGGGACCACCAGGTCAGGGCCCGTGACCGCTGGCTCGGTGCCGGCGGGAGAGGAGTGCTCGAGATGGCCACCGCCACCGGAAAGACCCTGGTCGGTCTTGCCTCGGCCTATCACCTCTTCAAAAAGTTCGGCTCTCTCCAGGTGCTGGTGCTCTGCCACTCGCGGGCGATCCTGAACCAGTGGCGCCGGGAGTCCATCGAAAAACTGGGGTTTGTAGGCGATCCCGACGACGATTATACCCACCCGGTCTCCTACCAGGGGAAGTTTGTGATCTCCTTTAACACCATCCAGAAGGTGATGAAAAATCCCGGAGGGTACCGGACCGACCTCCTCATCGTCGACGAGGTCCATCACGGCGCCGGCCTGAAGTTCAGGAGCGCCTTCGATGTTCCCTGCCGGTGGAAGATGGGGCTTTCGGCGACGGTGGAAGGACGGGAGCGGACCACGGTCCTGGACCGGTGCCTCGGAAAGACGGCCTTCACCTATACCCTGGCCGATGCACGGCGAGACGGGATCGTCCCTGAGTTCACCCTGACGATCCACAAGACCTTCCTCGACATCGCCGAGGAGGAAGAGTTTGTATCGATCACCGAGAGCATCAGAAAATCTCTGAACTTCATCAATGCCACCCAGACCAGGGAGATCCGTGCGCTCTCCGGCAACCGCCTGAACCGGTTCGAGAATCTCAGGGATTTTGTCCGCCTGATGACCGACCTCAGGTATCGCAGCAAAGATATCCCGGAAGAATGGCTCCAGTTGATCGGCCTGATAAACAAACGCCGGTGGGTCATCCACCGCTCGTCGCCCAAACTCGAAGAGGCGATCGCCCTCGCCCTGGACCTGGGCCGGACAAAGAAGTGCGTCCTCTTCGCGATGGATATTGCGACCTGCGAGACGATCTATGGACGGCTTTCTGGTTCGGTGCCGGCATTTCTCATTCATTCAAAATTAAAGGACATCGAGGTCAGGCATGCGCTCCAGAGGTTCAGGTCGGTCCAGAACGGCGTACTCATCGCCCCGAAAATGCTCGACGAGGGGATCGACATCCCGGACGCCGAGGTCGGGATCAATGTGGCGTCCTCCAAGACCAAACTCCAACTCATCCAGCGCCTGGGCAGGATCCTGCGGAACCGGCCGAACAAGCGCCCGGTCTTCCACCATTTCGTCGCGGTCCCCCGCCAGTACATCGTCTCTGAGGACTCGTTCACATACCAGAACGACCTCGCCTGGATCACCGATGTGGCCCTGAAGATGGGCATCCCGATCACAGAGACCGCCGACGAATCCGAGAACTTCTCCACATTTGAGCGCGAGTCAGAAGACGCCGTCCGCAACTACTATACTGGTCACGACCGCCTGGTGACCGACGACTTCGGCGTGATCAAGGTCCGCACCATCGTCGACGCCATCCTCCCCGAGGCCCGGCACCGTCTGGTCCGCCTCCTCGGCGAGATGACCGGCCCTCTCACCGACGAGGAGTGGGCGCGGATGCTTAGGTCGGCGTACGGAGACGAGCAGATGCTTGAGATCCCGAGCCAGCGCTGGCTCTTGATCATCGCTGACCGCGACCCGGCCATGATCAGGGACCTGATCGTCAGATATGGGGGGGCTGATGAGGAGAGAACGGTGAAGGTGTCCTGTAGGACTCTTCAGGGTGAAAAGAAGAAATCAAAGCAGCAAAAATCCCGCAAGGGCGCTAAACGGTGTGTGTCATCAGGTTGTACACCTAAGGATCCTGTTGAACGAGCTATCATCTCGTTGAAAAGAAGTACTTCAGATAAGGAACAGAAAAAAGCAATGAAAACACTTCTCGAAATTGGTTCTCCTGCGGTCAATCTCTTGATTGACCTGATTAAGGATGAAAATGTGGAAGTTCGGAAATGTGCGATTGCTGTCCTCAGTCAGATTGGTTCTCAAAGGGCTGTATCCCCTATACGTCCATACCTTCGGGATCCTGATCCCAATGTGCGGAAACAGGCTGTGTTGGCACTTGGCCGTCTGAATGATACTTATTCAAGGCGTATTCTAATGAAGATGCAGCGCGATCCTGCCAAACAGGTGAGAAAGGCAGCGGGAAGGGCGTTGAGGATGCTGCGGGGATATTATTGGTAAGAGAAAAAATTGAACCCAAATATTCCCAGGGTGCGAGATCCCTTTCTCTCAGGTCTCCCCAGGGCATCTCCCCTTCTGTACCGCCACTCTCTCCTCTCCCGAAGATCCATCCTCCTCAGACTTCCCCGTATCCAGTGACACCATCTGCCTCTCGATCGCCACCTTCCCCTCCACGCAGAACGCACCCAGTTCGCATCTCGCCCTGAACGGGCAGCGACCGGCCTCTGGATCTCTCTTTGCGCACCCGAACCTGGAGAGGTGCCAGAGGGGCTCGTCCACGTCCAGGGCGATCATCGGCCGGTCGCCGGCCGCGTGTCCCATGACACTCTCTGCCCAGGCATGCCTGATTTCCTCAAAGATCGTCTTGAGCCTCCCCTCATACCGCCCGCGGACGATCCCGAGACAGAGCGAGGCCCTGGCGACGTGGATGTCCACCGGGATCGGGACCAGGTCCAGATTTTTCATGCAATCGATCCCGGCGTTGTCCCTGAGCATCCGCAGCCAGAGTGGCCCGATCTTCTTCCCTCGCAGGAAGGGGAAGTCCCAGGTCATGCGGCCGTTGGCAGGGTGCCGGTCCTCTTTCAACCGCCTGAGGATCGTCGGGCCGTCATACCCGCAGTCGGCCAGAAAATTTCGCGGGTCTCCGTCCCATTTTTTGTACAGCGAGATGCCCACCGTGCGCCAGATGGTGGTGTCCGCATGATGCTTTTTCGAGAGGTTGTACTTCTCCAGGTCTGCAAAGACCCGGGCATAGGACGCCTCGTGCAGTGCCCCGGGGTCGAAGAGGTACCTGGTCTCGGGGTCCTCGTAGGTGCGTCTGGCACTCTCCCAGAGGGCGTACGCGTCTCGCTGGTAATCGAGGGAGACGGCCAGGGTGAGAAAGAGCAGATGTTCCCGCGATCCCGTCTCGACCCTGGCCGGCGGCCGGTCCTCGGGCATGTCCACTCTCCCGTGAATCCCGGTTGTCCTGAATGCCTCGTACAGAATCGGGGCGACCTGTCGCCCTTTCTCGATGTCATAGGAGAGTATCATATATCTGGATTGGATTGAGACCGATTAACGTTTACGACCTTAAAGCCAATCTATTTTTCAATAGAGAACTTGAAAAAATCTCATACGGTTAAATATTATTTTTTACAGTTCCTTTCTCTACATAATGGCGAATATTTCCTATGTTTATCCCAACGTCTCAAGCCTGCAACAGCGGGGCGGATTTGACGAACGCTGGGAGCTGGCGCAGGAGCATGGCTGCACCTACATCGAGGTCCCGGCTGATTTCATCAAGAACAAAACCGAGGTGAGCAGGACCGGGCTGGACCTCTGCGCCGTCCCCGACCAGGCCGCCATCAAGACATTGTACGAGAACCATGCACGCTGCATCAAAGACGTCAGGTATATCCTCCACACCGAACCTTCCCTCCGGAGGACCGACGGCTACGGGATCTCCGCCCAGGCCCTTCTCAAGTGGTACGACCCGGAGTGGAGGGAGCGTTTTGTCCGGATGGTCCTCGAAGTCTCCGAGTTCCTCGGCAAACCTGCGGCCAGGATCGAGATCCATCCCGGCGACCGCAGGAACCACAACCAGGACCTCATCGACTCGGTCATATTTCTCCAGGACGCCTATGAGAGTGCGTTCGGGACGCGGCCCGACGTCCTCCTTGAGAACCGGACCGGGCAGTGTATCCAGGACGGGAACACGATCAAAAACCTTGCCGACGAGGTGGCGAAGGAGTCCGACGACCTCCAGGCGTCATTCGGGTGTGTGCTCGACGTCCAGCAGTTGTACACGGTGACGAAGGAGAGGTGCTTCGCCTCCTTCGATGAGATCCCGCCGGGCTTTCTCAAGGGCTTCCACATCCACCGGAAACACGGCGCCCCTTCCCTCGACGATCCGATCCCGTGGGAGAAGATCTTCGCGAAGATCAGGACTTTTGATCAGGAGATGATCATCAACCCCGAGATCCATCATAAGAACAGGGTCGGGGAGGTGATCGGGTTTTGTCGGGGGTTGGTGGGGTGATGATGAGGGGGTTCACTTTTTTGGTAGCAGTGCCCCTTCTGAACGCTCACCTTCTCATATCAATCGCACAGGGGACGTTATAGAAAGTTCCTTCCGGTCGCATCCCCTGGATCCCCTGGATTGCGATTCGACGGAGAGAATTTGGAGAGTCTTTCTCCCCCTTTTTCACTTCAGGAGAGTCATTCTCCAGATCCAGCATTACCTCTTCTTATCTGATCCATGTCGAAAGATCTCCTCGCAATTTATTCGATATGGGGGTGGAAGGTTCGAAATCTGCTCTATTTGAAAGGAGATCTCAATGTTGCTGAAAACATCGGTATTCAAGCAAAGGTCGCATTTTCTTAATAATTGGCATACATATGGTCTGGGATCCAGACAATTATACGATAATTCCGAATTTAATCAAATCAAAAGTTTAAAAAGGAATTAATTCTAATTTTAATCGAAATTTAGGTAGATTAAATAAATAGTATATTCATATGATAGTTTGGCAATCCATGTGGCTCTACGATGGCGATTGCCTGATGTAGGAATAATATAGTTTAAAAATCTGAAGATGAAGCGTTTTGAAAATTATATCCGAGAAATCCTTTCCGGAAAGACTCAAAGAAGGTAGAAAACACCTTAAAATTATCAGTGGCAAATCTGAGAACTTGCAACAATTTGTATCTTACAGCATAGGTTAAGAGATACTCGATAATCATCGGAACGAGGAGAAAATTTGAACACACTTATCCAGATGGCAACAGTGGAACTGGCTCAGTTTCTCGATTCAAAATTGCCGGATCAATCATCAGACTGGTGGCAGCAAAATGTTGTTGAGCGTCTCAGTTTTCAGCAGCAGAGGATTGTAGAGGAGCAGGGCTATACTTCTCTCCGACAACTTGACTTTGCAGCGCTCTTGAGGGTGCTGGACCAGAACTGGTACGAACTTTCCACCACACTTCTCCTGCCCCGTGAAGGTCGAAGTTGGGTAAAGGAACTTCAGACCGTACGTAATAAATGGGCTCATCTATCTTCAGAAGCGATAGAAGCGATGCCCGTAAGCGAGAGGTATCGAGATGCAGATACTCTGGATCACCTTCTGATGATGATTGAGGCATCGGAAGATTCCCTGAAAGCGGTAGAATCATTCAAAGCGGCGGCAGTCAGTGCAATGGCAAGAGCCAATTCTGGTGATACCCCGGCACCTGTCCCATCATCAAGCACACTGTCTTCGTGTGAACATCCTGATGTTCCTGTACCTGATACGAATGTTCCTCTTCCTCTCGCTTCGAAGTTCCAGGTGGGTAATCTGGTCTCCTTGCGTTCGAACCCCGAAAAAGTGGTGCCAGTGATCGAAGTTATCCCTGGTGGCGGCGAGTGCCGTTATCGCGTTTTTCAGGATTCTAACGTGGCTACTTACTATGAAAGCCAGTTAGAAACAGTATCTAGCGCGAGTGATGATCGCAAGATTTTGACGGCCAGTGAAGTACACGCCTATCTGACAAGCATCCAGATCCTGTCACCTTCTACTGCCAACCTCTTTTCTCTGCGTGCGGGACGGGTTCAGTTTGTACCATACCAATATCGACCCGTCCTGAAGATGATCCGGGCCGACCGTCCTCGCCTCTTGATCGCTGATGAAGTAGGAGTTGGCAAAACCATTGAAGCGGGCCTTATTATTAAGGAACTGCAGGCAAGAATGGATCTGTCCTCTGTCCTGATCATCTGTCCCCGGGCACTTGTCGCTGAACGAAAGTGGGATCTGGAGATGAAGCGTTTTGATGAAGACTTCACTACTCTCAACGGAGATCTTCTCAGACATTGTCTTCAGGAAACTTCTGTTGAAGGAGAGTGGCCTGAGAAGTACGCAAAGGCTATTTTGCCTTTTTCACTCTTCGACCAAAGACTTCTGTTCGGATCCCAGCGGTCGGGTCGGCAGAAGAAACAGGGTTTACTGGCTCTTGATCCCCCACCGAAATTCGATCTGGTCATCGTTGACGAAGCCCACCACATACGAAATCCAGAGACCTATCTGCATCAGGGAATACGTTACTTCTGCGACAATGCCGAGGCCGTTCTTTTCCTCACTGCCACACCTGTTCAACTGAGCAGCCAGGATCTCTACACCCTGCTCAATGTATTGAGACCCGACCTGGTAATTGACTCGGTCAGTTATGACCAGATGGCAGAGCCGAATTTTTATATTACAGAGGCGGCGCAGTTCTGTCGCAGAGGGGAGGAAGGCTGGCAGGAAAAAACCCTTTCCTCCCTCGACAAGACTGCCCAGACCACATGGGGTCGATGGTTTCTGCGAGAATCAGTTGAATTCCAGACAGTCTATGATCGTCTGCAGGAAAAAATGCTCACTGATACTGACAGGGTTCAACTGACCCGTTCTGTCGAAGAACTATATACATTCAGTTCGATGATCAACCGTACTCGCCGGCGTGATATCGGGGAATTTACCACACGTAAACCTGAAACAGTGATCGTCGAATTTACCCTTGCACAACAGGAGCTTCATGACAGTCTTCTCGACATAATCAAGCGGATCTTATCCTACAGCCACGACCAACAGAACGTAAAGTTTATGATGACGACTATTCGCCGGCAAGCGGCGAGTTGTCTCTATGGGCTGGCCCCACTCCTCGAAGACATCCTGAATGGTCACCTCGACAGACTTGAGTTTATGGAGGTGAGTGACAGTGATGATGAACCTGATCTAGGCTTCATTGACGTGTTGCGAGCAGACATTGAGGTTTTGCTGGAGAAAGCCCGGAATTTAGATGATCATGATCCCAAAATCGAGGCTTTTGTCAGGATCATCACAGAAAAGAATACCTTGCCAAACAATAAAATTTTGGTTTTCAGCACATTCCGCCACACCCTGATCTACCTGACCGAATATGTGAAACACACGGAACTACGCTATGGACTGATTCATGGTGATGTCCCTGATGAAGAACGTGCTGATCTGCGCCGCCGGTTTGCTTTACCCAAAGAAGACCCTCTGGCCATCGATATTCTCCTGTCTTCGGAGGTGGGTTGTGAAGGTCTTGACTTCCAGTTCTGTGATTTCCTCATCAATTATGATATCCCATGGAACCCTATGCGAATCGAACAGCGTATCGGCCGTATCGATCGCCACGGGCAGAAGAGCGAGACTATCGCCATTGTCAACTTTGTCACACCTGGTACCATTGATGCTGAGATCTACGTGCGTTGCTTATGGCGTATCGGTGTTTTTCAGCATTCTGTTGGGGGGAACGAGGAGATCCTTGGGGATATCACCCGAAAAATCCACGAAATTGCCGATCGGTTTTCCCTGACCGAGGAAGAACGCGAAAGCAGGCTTCGCCAGCTTGCAGACAACAGCATCCGCCGGATCCAGGAGGAACAGGAACTTGAAACAAGACAGTCCGAACTGATCGGACTGAATGTTCCAAATCACACTTGGCTTCAGGAAATCGAGGAAGCTGAAAGTTACTGGTTATCTCCTGAAGGGATTCAGCAGTGTGTATCAAGTTATCTCGCAGCACGGGTTGGCACTGAAACAGAGCACCTGCTTGGAGAAAAGGCAAACAAGACTTTACGGCTCAATATAGAGGCCAGATCTAGATTGCTCGATGATTACAAACGTCTGCCTCGCTCTTCAGAACCTGTCGCTCGAGAGTGGGAGAAGTGGCTCAAGGGCGATCAGCCTACATTGTCAGTAACCTTTGATCAAAAAGCAGCGGTGGAGGATACAAAAATTGTGTATCTCTCAGTAGTCCACCCGCTGGTCAGGCAGGCGGCCCATTTCCTACAACCCGGCCAGGTGGTCTACACTATGCTTTCTGCGCAGAGTGCAGAGGCCTCACCTGGCACCTATCGTTTCGGGATTTACCTCTGGAAAAAGCAGGGCGTGAAGCCCGATGAGGAACTCGTCCCGGTGGCTTCTGATCCAGCGATTGAAGGAGTCATGCTTTCGATCCTGCGGTCTGCTACAGAACTCAAAGATGCCCAACTCCTTGACCCTGTTGAATTCGACGCTTTAGAGGCCAGACACTACACCAAGTGGAATGCTGCACGGGCGGATCACATTGCCGAAAACCGTCAGCAGGTCGAGCACCGGATCCAGAGCTTGAATGTGAGTCATCAGGCACGATGTAAGACAATTAAGGACCAACTCGAGGGAACCTCGAATGAGAAGATCAGGTTGATGAAACAGGGCGAACTGACAAGAGCGAACGCTGATTTTGAGAGGCGTATGAAGGATCTTCGACAAGCAGCAAGCAGCGGGGACATCCACGCCACTGCGGTGATGTTTGGGATCATTCAGATTCAGGAATGAGATATGAGAGGGGAAAAACCGTATTACAGTTTTTACGTTTCAATCAGGGAGCCACGTACTGAGAATGAACATTTTGAATTCAGAGTCTTTCAGTTGACCCAGAGTGAAGAACATGAGAGTCAGTGATCAACAGAATTACATTACACAAATACGGAATGATTTTGAAGCAAGTCAGCGTGTCAAGGACAGCCTAAATTCTTCAATTCATGCCCTTGCTGACGATTTATACAGCAAGGATACCCATTTTATCTTTGAGTTAATCCAGAATGCAGAAGATAACTCATACAATGTATTGGAGCCATCTCTGTCCTTTCAATTGGTGAGATCTGATCCGACCGGGACGCCGGTTTCAGATGGAGCGTTGATCATTCAAAATAACGAGGTCGGTTTTTCCTCAGAAAATGTGAGTGCGATCTGTAAGGTCGGTCAGTCCACAAAGACTGACAAGACCCAGGGATATATTGGAGAGAAGGGGATTGGTTTTAAATCCGTATTCAGGGTGACAACAGATCCTCATATTTTTTCCAACGGCTACAGGTTCCGCCTGCCTGAGCATGACGAGAAAACAGAGTTGGGATATATCGTGCCCCTATGGGTCGATGAAATTCCTGACAGTCTCAATACATCCGGGACTACGATTATCCTGCCCCTCAACAAAAGTGATTTTTCTTATGAATCCATCGAGAAGATGCTCAGAGATATCGATCCGGTAACCGTTCTATTCCTGTCGAAACTGAAAAAAATAGTTATAGAAACAGAAACTGGGTACAGGCTCTCGATACGGAAAGATGATAGCAGAGCACCGTGTGTTCAGGTTATAGTCGAAGGAAATGATCAGGGAGATTCATTCCAGCGCACGCAAGAATTCATCGTGCACACCAGATTGTTTCATAAACCAGACAATATTTCCTCAGAAAAACGAAACCGGATTGATGAAAGAGACGTTTCAATTGCCCTCCCCCTTGATAACGAGGCCCGAAGTGCCGGCAAGGTTTTTGCCTATCTTCCCGTGCATGAAGATACTGGCCTGCCATTCCTGCTCAACGCCGATTTCTTGCTGTCAAGTTCCCGCGAGGCCATCCATGAGGGTGACCCATGGAACCAGTGGCTTCGAGATTGTATTCCTGAAGTCTTTGTCGAGGCATTTGAGAGATGTCTGGATATCGATGAATTCCGCGAGAGAGCTTACGGTTTTATTCCCCTTGAATCCCATGCGACATTCTTCGAGCCTGTCGTGAGCTCAATTCAGAACGCATTGAGTGATCGAGAAATTGTTCTGACTGAGCCTGAAGGGAAAAAGTGCAAGCCCTCGGAAGCATGGACTGCGGGAAAGAACTTCCGTTCTTTGCTTTCAGAACAGTCGTATCCAGAGGCATTATTAACTACCCGGCTTGTTCTGCAGGGAATTGAGAAATATAAAAAACAACTTCAGTTTATCGGGGTCAGTGGTTACACAGTCGATATTGTCAGGCAGTGTTTTCTGGACAGAGAGTGGATAGAAGAGCACGATATTGATTGGATAATCAAGAGTTACCAGTATCTCTCATCTCAAAAGAGCCTCTCAAAAGACACTTTGGCAGGTTGTCCAATTGTTCCGGTAGAGACAGAAAGCGGCACACGCTTTTCCTGCGATAGCGAGCAGCCAATCTATTTTGAGTGCGATGATGAATGTGAGAAGATATTAGGCGATGTCCCCAAGTGTGCTCGGGTAAAACTGGCCTTTTTGCAGAAGGAGTTTTACACCAGAGTAAAGGATAACACAGAGATCTGTGAATGGATGAGTAAAACACTGGAGATTCATCCATTCTCAAAGCAAAATTATGCAATAGATGTCCTGCAGTGGTTAAAAAAGCATTATCAAGAGATATCTGATGATGACCTTGTATCTGCAACGATCTTTCTCTCGCAGTTCGCCAGCACTGATATTGATTTCACAGATATTCCTGTATTGCTCTCAGATAACAGGAAGATGCTGCTTTCACAGGCGAAAGCTCTGCATGAAATTCAGGTAGTGGTAACACCGGAAGCACTTGACCCTGAAACAGGATGGCAAAATATCTTTGCGACAGAAGAGGATAGGAAACATCTTGTCTCACTTTCGGACCATTACATTAAAAATAGCAATGATGGGGATTCATCTGCCGACCTTGAAAAATTATGGTCTAGAATTGGAGTTACATGCTATCCTTTACCTATAATACACGAGGACGATGAATATGGTACACTAACAAAATACGAAGATGAACATATTAATGATAATTATTCACTATATAAAAAATGGATATCCAATTGGCGGCCATTTGAATCCTTGAAATCATTTCAAACGCTTGATGAAATTGCAAAGATCAGATTTTCACAGAGTTTAATCAACTGGTTGAAGCATCAAAATAAGAATACACCATGGTTGCAGACCATAGTAGAGTATTTCTACTATTCTCAGAGAGTATCAAGATACGATTCCGAAATTGTTTTCGCGCTAAAAAATACTTCCTGGCTACCCACAACAAAAGGTTATGTTCGTCCTGACCAGGCGTTCCTTCCTCTCCCGCAGATCCGAGAAATTTTCGGTGATACGGCCCCGTATTTTGAGGACGAACTTCCCGAACATGTTGTTCAACTCCTTGGAATCAGGACACAGGCAACCGCCGGGGAATTGATCACCCTCCTGGAACAGAAGTCGCACGATGGATCTGGATCAAGAGATTTTGCAGAGAGGGTGTACCGATATCTTGCCTCTCTCAATCTTGATTTTGAGCTGACCCAACGATTCAAAAAAGGCAATCTCATCCTTATACCTCAGGAAGCAACAACTCCAAGATGGGCTTCAGTTGATCAAGTTATCTGGAATGATCACAGTGAGGTGCTGGGTGACGAGTTCTTCTACCTCAAAAAATACTATCCAGATCTCGAAAAATTCTTTGTAGAGACCCTCTCTGTCAAGAAGGATGTTGACACCGAATGTTTTGCCCGGCGGTGGTTGTGCCTTCAGAACGAATCGAACCGTGACAATCAGAGAACCGAAAAGATTCTGACCACGATTTATCAGAGGATTCGTCATGTCTGCACAATGAGTAATCAGAAACGCCCGGCTTGGTGGGATGAATTCAAGCGCGAAGTGAAAGTATGGACCGAAAATTCAACTTTTGAACAACCGGCATCGGTTTATATCCCTGATGACGGCGAGTTGAAACAGATCTTTCAAAACAATGAGATCGACCTGGTATGGTATCCCCACAGGGCCTCTCATTTAGATTGGGAAAATGTGTGTCAGACCCTTGGACTCAGATATCTTTCAGATGCATTAACCTGCTCAGTGGCGGGCAATGCAGAGTACGTACCCAGAACCAAACCTGAACTGCTGACCGATCCCGCAAAAATCCTCATTGCAACCTGGATCTTTGAGAAATATCAGAATGATTACAAAAAATTGCTCGATAGAGATGTTCTTGGATCGCTCCTGAACACGACCGAGGCTCTGACCGATGACCTGAATGTGATCTATTGCTTAGAATATACCAAGGTCAAAAAGTCTTGCGATGCATTCTGGGATGTCGATTCAGGCAGGCTACTAATTTCAAAGACCTCATGTGGGCGCACCAAAAACGCTGTTGCAAGGGCACTTGCTCGCGGGTTAATGCCGAACCATGCCTCCATGGAATTATCTAACTGGATCGAACTGGTTCTTGGAGAGGATGATTGGGAATTCAGAATTCAGGATAATAATTGGAACATCCCAGATGAGATCAAGGAGTGGATGGATTCCCGGAGAGAAGATCAGATTGTCCTCGTTCCAGAACCCGAGACTCCCGGGATGACCGATAGAGGTCAGGATGAAAATATACCCTGTCCCCCCCCTGCAGAGGCTGTATCCACAGGAATCCTTTCCAGCGAAGGGAGCGCCCCGACATATCATACCCCCAGCGACAGAACTGCAAACGATGACCTCAGCCAGAATTATGGTGATGGGAGTTATGAAGGAATGAAATCGCCGTCTTGCTCGGGGTCGGGGACGAATCAGCCCCTGGTGGAGCATCACAATCCTCTGGTAGTTGAACTTCCAGAACATGAGTCCCGTCATCCAGATTTCAGGGCCACACATGTTGAACAGATGGCTGCAAACGCTCCACTCCGGATCTCTGAAGTGCGAGAACGTTCAGTATCAGTAGGTCTGGATGACGTCAAACTGGAAGCTGAGCAATATCTCCGCGACCAATATACAAATGAAGACGGTGTGATGATCTGTCAGATCTGCAAAAACGTGCTTCCCTTCAAACTTGACGATGGATCCTACTATACAGAGAAGGTTGAATTTTTAACCGATCTGAAGAAACGTCATTATCAGAACTATCTGGCGTTATGCCCCAACCACAGTGCGATGTTTCAACATGCGAACGCATCGCGTGATGTGATGGGGGAGTTGTTTGAAAAGATGCAGGGGAATGAAATGGAGATCGTTCTTGCGAAGAAACCCAGAAAACTCTATTTCACGAAAACCCATATTGCGGACCTAAAGGCTGTGATCGCCTCTGAAAAATCATCACATGGAGAGGAGCAAGATTGAATCGTTCTCTCCCATAATTTTCTCTATAATTTTCCGTGATCTGAGCAAAATAGACAATCTGGTTGTTTAAAAATCATATGATAATCTATCTTAAAGGTCATCCAGAAACTCTCTTTCCCACACCCACCACTGAAGATAGAGACAAATGATGGTGTAAAACCCTCAACTCTTCGCAGGTACTGTTTCTTACTAATCTTCATAGGTGGAGGGAGGCCGGGGGGCGCTCGCCCCCCGGTGGAAGACATGCGTTCAGAATTCCTGGAATAAAGGTGTTTGATCAGGAAGATGATTCATATCCCCGATACTTTTGGATACCCGAAACTAAGATGACATCATCTTCTCCCGATCACCACCACGCTGTAATATCTCCCCGCTTCTGCCGTTCCTTCTGGTCCAGTTCCTTCCCCACCCCTTCGAACCGGATCCCGATCCTGGTCCTGCCCGACGCCGACCTCTCCTCAGTGAGAATATGGTTGACCGGGAAGAACTCCCGCACATCTGCACCGATATTATGTCCAGAGCAGATGATCTGGACATTGTTGCGCTCAAGGATCGACCCGATCTTCTCCCAGAGATAGTGTGCCCCCGTCGACCCAAAGGGATTGTCGATGATGAGCACCTTTGCGGTCTTCATATCATACCGGTCGACGACGATACTCCGGATCGCAGACATGAGGGTCACCAGGAAGATGATATACATCGTATTCTCCTGGCCGTCAGAGGCCTTGACCTGGTCCCACTGTTGAGGGCGGTGAGAGCTTACATCGACCTTGCGGATCTTGACGCGGATCTGCCCCATGTCCAGCACCCGACCCACCAGCTGGTCTGGCATGAGTGCCCTCTCCACCTCTTCTGGCCCGAGTTTCTCGGTCTGGATATGATGGGTGAGGTCCTGGATGTACTGGTGCATTCTTCCTTCTGCCACCTCACCGGTGTATGCGCATGTGTCGAAGTTTATCTGCACCATCTCGTACGTCCGCCCGTCGATCTCGATCTTCGAGGCTGCCGGGAACGTCTTCAGGTACTCCAGGTATTGCATCGCCATGCCAAGGGCCTGGACAACGATCTTGGTCTGGGCCGCGAGCAGCCCGTCCATCATCCTTGTGGTCATGGCGATCTCTGAGATGATCATCTCGGCACCATCGTCCAGGCCTTGCCGGATAGCGATCGCCTCCTCAATGGTCTCCGCCACCCTGAATTTTCTCTTTATCTCCTCTATGTGCCCTGAGACAGCCGTGACCCCGGTGAGGTCGTCGATGACCTGCTCCTTTGTGGCTCCCAGTTTTTTCTTGCGTTTTGTGATCTCTGTGTGGTGTGATGCAAGTTCCTCCTGGAGGGATTTGTAGGGGACCAGGGCGCCGGCCTGGAGAGGAACTCTCCCGGCAAAGTGGTAGGTGTCATTGAGCACCTCATAGCCCCGACACTGAGTCTCCAGCTCTCTCTGTCCGTTTTCCGCCTCTGTGTATGCAGCACGGAGGGCCGTGATCTCGTCATGGGTGTGCACACGTAGATCCTGCAGCCGGTTCAGTTCGGCCTGATATGGCGAGGCGTCGAGGAGAGCCAGGTCTCTGCTATAGGGCGTGGGTGCGTGGCTGTTGAAGTCGGTCTCCGCCTTCTCCATGTCGATGGACTTGAGGCGGTGCTCCCCCTTTGCAGCCTCATGCCGTTCGGCCGCCTCCTCAAGGTATTTTTTGAGGGTCTGCACCCTCTCTTTGAGTTCCTCGATGGTCCTTGAGGGGATGGGCTCGTGCGGATCTTCTGCTTCGATCTCGGCGAGGGGGATCTCTACCTTCTTGATATCATCAAGAGCATCTTTGGCCTGTTTTCTCCATATGGCGATCGTATCCTGAACCTGGTTGAGATCTCCGGCAACGCGCTGGAGCACCTGCTCTGCCGCCTGGTACTCGGCCCTGAGCGGGAAAATTTCCACCCCATGGAGGACCTCGACCCCGTCACGATCATATTTCTCGTATTCTTCGCACTCCTTCTTCACCGCACGGAGGTGCCCCTCCAGTTGCCGGATTGAAGCCTCTTTCTCTTTCAGTTCAAGGGTGCCCTCGTCGATCCTGGCCCGGGTCTGTTGCTGTGCCTCCTCGCACGTTTTCTTCTGCAAAATTCCCTGCTGTAGATGAGCCGAGACCTCCTTCATCTTCTCTGAGGTTGCAAGGATCTCTGTGAGCAGGAGACGCTTTTTTTCGAACTGATCGATATCCTCATTTTTCTTTTCCAGGCGTGCCTGCAGTTCGGGGAGGGCATGGTGGTCTTCATCGATCTTTTTTCTGAGCGTGGCATGCCGTGAGACCTGTGCATCACGTGCCTGTACATCCTCCTGGAGTGCGGCCTCTCGTTCCTCCCGGTATCCTGGAGAGAACCGGGAGGTGAATTTTGCGAGGGCTTTTCTGTCGTGTTGCAGTCCTTCCACCCTCTCCTCGGTAAGAGTGCATTCCTCCTCGACCCTGGCGATCTCTTTTTTGAGGTGTGCCGCCGCCCGGTCGCTCTCGAGGGCATGGAAGGTGTGTTCCGGTGGCCTTGACGGGATACAGACGTCTCCAGAGGTGAGCATTCTCTTCTCCCTGAGATGGTCGAAACTGGTGAGGATGACCCGGGCGTCCTGGACACGGGCAGGGAGAAGAGATGGATCCTTGGCAATGGCCTTGTAGTCCCCGTGAAGCAGGAGGATGGCCTTTGGGAGCCAGGGGGCGTTGGCCAGGTCTTCTTTTCTTCTCTCTTCAGGGGAACTCTTCAGGTACTTGGCCCCGCTCATGGCGGTCGGATAGTGCTCACGCAGACTTTCGAGGGCGTCCAGATATTCCTGCCCCGGGACGACACCATATTTCTCTGCGGCCTTCAGGTTCCCGATCAGGGAGGCATGATTTGACTTCAGGTCTGCGAGTGATTCCTGCAGCTGAACGACCTGCCCGTCGAGGTGAGTGATGCAGGGCTCGACCTCGCCCATCTCATAGAGGCCGGCGATCTGGAGGGCTTCCTGTTCCATGTCAGTATAGGTCTCCAGGTCAACCTTCACCCGGGCGATCGCTCCCTCAAGAACTGTGATCTGACCGTTCAACCCTTCTACCAGACCTTCGTTCCTGTGGAGCCGCTCTTTTCTCTCCTCGATCGCTGCAAAGAGATCAGCACACGCCGCACGCTCACGCTCGATCCGTCTCCCGGTGGCCTCGATGAGGCCAGGGACATGTACCGAGAGACCTGCGTCGACCCTGGGACACCCCTCATGGCGCTGGCGAAGGTCTGCCTCCCGCTCTTCGAGGTCGGTGACCTGCTGCCTGCGATCGGCAATGTCCTGTTCATATCCCTGTACCCGCTCCATGACGCGGCCAAGGTTCTGCGCAAGGATTTTGTTTTTCTCTTTGAGGACGGCCGCCTCCTCTTCTTTCCTCTGCAGCCGTTCGACGACCTTCTGTTTTTCCTCTGCAGCATGGACATAGAGCGTCTTTCCAAGGAGACGGACCCTGGAAAAGATTTCCTCGTGGTCGCGTGCGGTGTTCTCGATGATCTTTTCGTTCCTTTGGATCTCTTCCAGGGCCTTCCTGTACCCGAGATATTTATTCACCGCCCATGAAAAGTCCACCTTCTTTTCCTGTTCTTTCACCGCCTCAGCACGTCGTGCCCTCTCCTCCTCAGCCCGCTTCTCGGCCTTCCTGAGGAGGTTGACCTCAACATTCAGGATGATGAGCCCGTTCCTCTCGATCTCGGTGTCCGTGGCCTGGAGTGCCGCCTCTTTTTCCGTGCACTTCTCCTTGAGTCCACAGATCTCCTCCTCCTTATGGACAAGGGCATCCTGGTGTGCAGCATACTGCGATGCGGCCGTCTGTTTCGAAGCCTCGAAGGCCTGGAACGAATCGATCAACTCCTGGTTTGTCTCCTGCAGCGTGGTGACCCCGGCATGGAGGCGTTCAAAGTCGTGTAGTTGACTCTGCTTCTCCTGCAACTCTTTGAGCTGGTTCTGGGACTGGCAGAGTGCGTCGGCAAGCGCTTTCGTGCTCGACTCGTCTTTCTTCTCCCCGGTGATAAGAGCCTGCCTGTCCTGGAGGCACCGGTCGACCGTCTGGATCAGGAGTTTTTCCACCAGTGACCGTGAGGTCTTGAACTCCCTGAAATATGATTTCAGGAAGTTTTCCTGCCTGTTGATCTCTTTGATAAATCTCCATTCAGATTCCAGGAGGCAGTATCTCTTGAGCCGTTCAAGATACTCTCTCCTGTTCCTGGCGATCCAGATGTCATGGTCTTTCTTCTCCTTGAGCATCTTCCTGGTGTCGGCATAGTCCCTGACCACAAACTCGCCTTTCTCTCTCCAGCAGAGGGGGATTTTTTCGAGGTCGAGATCGTTTGGCCCGTTATAGAGGTGGAGATATGAAAAATATTTGATCCCGTCGTCATTTCCCTCTTCGTCCGGGTCAGACTGCCGTTTCGCACAAAAACCGGTCAGAAGATATTTCTCATCTGCAATCTCCTTTTCCAGTTCCCACTCGGCAAGGATATGGGTGGTGCGGTTCGGGTCCCCGCCGCGGAACATGTCCTTGAACGGATGGTTTGGGTCGAGCGAGGCATTGGGGAGGACACACTGGAGCATGAGCATCAGCAGGACCGATTTTCCGCCACCGTTTCTCAGTTCGTAGGTGGCGTTCCTGCCAAAGAAGGGCATCCGAAAATCTTCGAATATGCTCTTCCCGTCGTCGAACTGGGCATTGATGATCCGTACCTGGC
The DNA here is from genome assembly GCF_017875325.1 of Methanofollis sp. W23. Lineage (NCBI taxonomy): Archaea > Methanobacteriati > Methanobacteriota > Methanomicrobia > Methanomicrobiales > Methanomicrobiaceae > Methanofollis > Methanofollis sp. W23. The sequence goes on from NZ_JAGGMN010000001.1 coordinate 969,371, forward strand.
GGAGTTTAGGCATCGTCTCCCTCCCCGACCTCGCCAAGCCCCTCGATAAATGTCCTCAGGTCGGTCTGGACCTCCTCGTTGCTGTAGATCTCGGCGATGATCGCCTTGCACCGTGGGGTGAGGTAGACGGCGTCGTCGTGTTCCCTGACAAGCTGGTTCTTCTCCATGAACATGATGGTGCTGTTTACCAGGGCGTGCTTCGAGCCCGAGCCCCGCTGTTTGATCTTGTCGCTCTCGTCTGTTCTGAATTCAGACGGGGGAAGTCTGTCCCAGAGGTCGGCGATCACCTTGAAGTTAAACTGGTAGTCTTCGCTGGTTTTCTCCAGGTATTCGAGCGCTTCCATTGCCTTCATCTTCTTCTCCACCACCTCGATGAGATGCTTTTTCGGCACCTTCTCCAGATAAGGCTCGTGGGCGGAGTCCTGGTAGAACTCGGTGATGAGGACATGCATGATAAAAAAGACCGTGTACATCTCGGGGTTGTTGAACCCGCTCCCGAGAGCCTGTTTGATCTCGGTGTTTGAGAGGCCAAAGACCGGGTTATGTATCCCGGGACTGAGATAGAGGGCGTCGTGATGTCTGCACAGGACCAGTCGCTGTCCCTTTGCGCAGAAGGCCAGCGCCTCCCTCACCTCGGCCTCCTGCTCGTACCGCAAAAATTCCCCTGGATGGTCGGAGCGTGTGAGCGACCCGTTCTCCAGGATGCAGTAGAAAATCTCCAGGGCGACCCCGAGGTTCTTTTCGTCAAACTTCATTCTCTTGTTCTCCCATAAAGTCAAGATGAGAGACGTACACGTCTCTTTCGTCGGTGAGCCGCACCCTGACGTCGGGTCTGGACCGGACTCTGATCACGTCGATGGCCGCCTGCTTCTCGGCCGCGGCCGAGACCAGAACCTTCTCGATGGGGCTCAGTCGGTCTTCTGGTGCGTGGAGGTCGAAGACGGTCTCGTAGGCTTCTTTCTCTTCCTGCCGTACGCCCCGATTCAGTTCGATCAGGAAGGGGATGAGGTCGATGTGGTCCATTCCTTCGTCGCCGTACTGTTCCAGGATCAGGTCCAGGAACGCGGGCAGGTCGAGGGTTCCGCCGGCGGCCTCGAGCCCCTCCACCAGGACCGACGCATAGAGGGTGAAGGCCGTGCTCTGCCGTTCATGCACGATCTTGTCAGGGGACTTCGTGTCGCCCCAGTCTTCCTCTGCCACCCGCGTCTCTGTGGTCCCGGTCTTTTTCCCGATGATACTCTGGGGCTCAAAGAGCCTGTAGAGGCTGAAGGTTTTCCTTGCGTTTGGGAGGAGGAGGGGGAGCATCTCCACCACGTGCACGTCGTTTGGAAGGTTGGCCTGGACGTGGCTTTCAAGCATCTGTTGGAACTTGTAGCGGCGGTCAAAGAGCGAGTGCAACCTGATCTGTGTGATCCGTTTATATTCGGCAGGGATCCCGGTGTAGTCTTTGAGGAGGGTGTTGTGGAGTTTGTAGCCGTAGTCCAGTTCGTCTGCGAGTTTTTTGATGACGATGAAGTCCTCTTCTTCCCCAAATGACGCCGCATGATCGGTGACCTGCGTGGCATCGTCTGAGAGTTCCTGGAGGGTTGCCCTGACCTGCCTGAAGAGTTCATCTTCCTGTTCAAGCTGGGAGATGACGTCCCTGGTGTAGTCAGTGAATTTTTTCACGACGTCGGGGTCGCCGAAGATCATGCTGTCGAGCAATGCCTGTTTTTTCCCTTTTTTCCGGTGGACCTCGAGGTTGAGGTCACGCACCGTCTCAAGGGCGTTTCTGAATGCACCGCTCTCGATCTGCTTTTTAAAGAGGATGAGGGTGACCGTGACCCTGGACTCTTCAGGGAGTTCTTTGATGGCGATCATGAACTCAAGCCCGGCGTCGGTGATCTCATATGCCCCTTCGTTCACGTCGTACCTCACATAGTGGACATAACGGTCGACCTGCTGCTGTCTCACCGGGTCAAGGTACTGAAAGTCGTAGAGTTCTCCTCCAGGGGTGGTCTCAAGGATTCCGAGTACCGTCCGCGTCACTGCCCGGTCGTCAAATTTCCGCCTGGGGTACATCTCCTCCATCATCCCCATGACATATCCCTGGATCTCTTCGGGCGGTACCATGCGTCCCTGGAGCCGGCCCTTCTCGATGAGAAATGTCAGCACACCCAGGCCGAGGTAGAGGGCGTCATAGTCCAGGTTCCTGACCGAAGGCGAGGTAAAGGCCTTAAAGAATGGATAGAAGCACACCAGGTGCTCCATCCGTTCGTTGATCTCTTTACAATGTCTTTGATAGTCCACAGGCCTTCATCCTCCTGAGGTCGACGGCGGTGAGAACCTCCTGCGGGAGATATCTCTCCTCTGTGATGATCCACTCGATCGCCGCCCTGCTCTCGTCGTCGAAGGCGTCGATGAAGGGGGAGAGTGAAATCTGACCTCTCTTCTGGTCGTTCCTGAGAGGGCGTGCATTCCGGTATCCCGCCTTCTTCAGGACGGCGGTGTAGAGGGAGGTGGCTGGCCTGATGCCATAGTTGGGGTAGCGTGCCTGCAACCGGTTGAAGATGGCGATGCCCTCCCTGTCGATGTCTCCAAAATAGACGTACCTGTCGTCCAGGGTTCCGCCCACGGTCTCGATGTACTCGAATTTTTTCTGGATCGCGTTCCCCTCGCCGTAGATGACCAGGTTGATCCCGTCGACCTCGCCAGCGGTCACCGCCTGCTGCATGGTCCAGAAGGTGTCCTTGTTCTCGACGATCAGGACCGTCCTCTCTGTCGTCCCTTCCAGCGCGCCGAAGTCCTTCTCAAAATAGAAGAATGGTTCATACACCTTCTTCGCCCTGATGTCTCCAAGCGTCAGACCGAGGTTCCTGAGCACCGCCTCGCCGTCGACCGCGGCGTGCCGGGGTGCATCGATCGCCTTCTCGTCGCCGAAGATCTCGTAGGAGCGTTCGTTGACGGTCAGCACCTCGTCGTCGTCATCTTCGATCATGTCCCTGATCCTGAGGATGGCGTCCCGATCCCTGCGGTAGTCGTCTGCGTGGTGTGCGTAGTAATCGATGGAGATCGGGGTGGGGAGGGAGAAGAGTTCGCTTCGGTGCTCTGCGGAGAGGGGTGCCTCCTCTTCGGTGAGCAGGTCCCGGCGGAGGGTATATTTTGCCGGCAGCCCTCCGTACTCGATGAGCGGCCGTGCGCTCTTGAGCGGGACCAGCACGCCGGCTTTGATGAGGTTTTGGACCGTGCGTATGAACTGCTTCTGCTGTTCGGTGTCGGTGAAGAGGTGGATCCCTGCGTCTTTGAGGAGGATGTCCATGTCGTGGAGGGCGATTCGTTTGTTTTTATGGTGGAGGAGGAGCGTCCGGATCTGGTCGTGCATGCGATCATCTGGTTCTATCTGTTTTGCTTCTGATAAGGGGTTCGATCTGGGGTGGGGAAGTGATTTTGCTGGAGAGAGGGTTCTGGGATTCCTTGATGTAGAGTGCAGGTATGAGACCGTGCCTTGTCCACCTTCCCACATCGGTCACACTGGGTGTTCTATCGAAGATCAAAGATCTTCTCAATCTCGCTGATGCTCGCATCCCCAGGTAGCCCTGGGTCCATGATGAGGCTGGGGGTGGCATAGACGATCATGAAGAGAGGGTGCTGTCCTTGATTTATTGTGAGATCAAGGTGGAGTGCGAGAGATGTGAGCTTGAGAAGACTCGCAGGACTTCGAGGGATCTTGGAGTGCGAGCGTGAATGAGTTTGAGTAAATTTCCAATTATTGGATGATACGTCTCCCGCGACAGAGAATCATCCAGAGGCTCTCTATATAGTGGAAAAATCTCTAAGAAATCTGTATGGTCGGGATCCACATCGTTGAGAAATAAAAATCGTTGGTATGAGATAGGGGGATGAGACGCTGGTGATCTCCGTCGATCTCGATCGCGTTGACTGGGCAAGGTGATTTTGTGCTAGAATTCAAGGAAGTCATGATCAAGTATGGATATCGATCCGTGGCACCTGGCTATGTAGTTGATAATCTACATGCTGGCCAGATATATGGCCAGTTCAAGATCCACGAATTTTAATCAGACCAGAATGAATGAGACTCATATTATACACTCAGATATGGGTCAAATCAAAATTGGATCTTAATGGCATACTTAATCTTTCTGGCACGGATGTCAACCAATATTTCAATTTTTCTGTATTTTTCAATTTATTAATGAATTAAGGCCTATTTATCAAATATATGGGAAATTAATTCGTCGATAAACCACAAAATAATTATATTATGTATTATACTCTATATTGATGCCTTCAAGGCGTTTGTTTACTTTCAACGGAAAAAATAACGGTTTAATCATTGTATATGGCAAATATGGAAGTGGTAAAACGACTTTATTCCAAAAATGGACAGAGCAACATGGTATACCCTATCTCAATATCAACTCCCTGATCAGCGAACAGACAATTGGATCCCCCTCTGGAGATCGACCGGAGGCGGTCCAACGCGAATTTCGAGATACTATCGATGGCGCAGAGGGAGACGTGGCCCTCTGTGACAATCTCGAACTTCTGTTCGCCGCCGACCTCTCCCTCGATCCTCTCCGTCTTCTCAAACAGGCGGCTCGCACGAAGACGGTCGTTGCAGCGTGGGATGGGTCCTGGGATGGTTCAAATCTATCTTATGCCGTGCCAGGCCATGATGAATATCGGGTATATTCCCCCGCCGACCTCCGTGGCGTGACTATCTATTCAGTGAACGAGGCGAGTGCTCTATGAAGTACGGAGACCTCGTCCAGTTCGATCCGATCGAAGATATCGTGCAGTTGCGGGAGGCCGACGACAGGCGCGAGGCCGAGCGGCTCGTGCAGACCTATGTGATCTCAGACGGTATGGCCGAGAAGATCACCTCCAACCTGATCCCGTTTCTTGATCTCGATCCGACACTGGACAAAAAAGGACTCCTGATCGTCGGCAATTACGGCACCGGCAAATCGCATCTGATGTCGGTGATCAGTGCCGTTGCAGAGCATGCCGATCTGGTCTCCCAGGTCCAGAATGATGAGGTGCGAGAGGCGGCGCAGAGGATCGCCGGTCAGTTTGTCATTATCAGGACCGAGATCGGTGCGGTCAAGCAGTCGCTCCGGAATATCGTTTGCGGGGAACTCGAGCGCAATCTTGCAGCACTGGGAGTCTCCTATACTTTCCCGCCGGACGACCAGATTGTCAACCATAAGGATGCGCTCGTCGAAATGATGCATGCCTTCGAGGAGAAGTATCCGAATAAGGGACTGCTTCTTATCGTGGACGAACTCCTGGATTATCTCCGTACCCGCCAGGAGACCGATCTGGTGCTTGACCTCAACTTCATGCGGGAGATCGGGGAGTCGTGCCGCCTGAGCAAGTTCCGTTTTATGGCCGGTGTCCAGGAAGCTCTCTTCGACAATCCGAGGTTTGAGTTTGTGGCCGATTCAATGCGGCGTGTGCAGAAGAGGTTTGAACCGGTCAGTATCTATGGCGAGGATATTGCTTATGTCGTCTCCGAGCGTCTGCTTAAAAAGACGCCTGAGCAGGAGGCAAAGATCCGTGCTCATCTGGAGAAGTTCGCACCTCTTTATGGGGATATGAACGAGCGTCTTGATGAGTACGTGGCGCTCTTCCCGGTGCATCCGCGTTATCTGGAGACGTTCGAGAGACTCTATATGGTGGAGAAGCGAGAGGTGCTCAAGACGGTCAGCCGCGATGTGAAACGCCTGATCGATGTCGAGGTGCCTGCAGATAGCCCAGGGATCTTGTCCTATGATGGGTACTGGTACTCTCTCGCGGAGGACCGGTCTGTTCGGACAAATCAGGATATCAGGAGAGTTCTTGAAAAAGGGCATATCCTTCAGAATATTCTGGAACGTTCTTTTGAGAAGAAAAAATACCTCGATGCGGCGGTCAGGATCATTCATGCCCTCTGTGTCCACCGCCTGACGACCGGCGATCTCAAGTCTCCAATCGGGCTGACGCCCGAGAACCTGAGGGACGATCTCTGCCTGTATCTGGATATTCCTGAGCAGGACTCTGAGTTCTTGCTTACGACGGTCGAGACGGCGCTCCGAGAGATCAGCAGGACGGTGAGTGGTCAATTCATCTCCCATAATGAGGGGAACGACATGTACTATCTCGACGTCGAGAAGGACGTCGATTATGATGCCAAGATCGAGGAGAGAGCAGAGTCGCTCAACAAGTGGAAACTGGATTCCTATTATTTCGATGCCCTGGCCAGGGTGATGAAGGCCGCTGACGTCACCTATGTGAGCGGGTATCGGATCTGGCAGCATGAGGTGGTCTGGGCAGACCGGAAAGCAGGCCGGCCAGGGTATCTCTTCTTCGGTGCGCCGAACGAGCGTTCGACCGCACAGCCGCAACGAGAGTTCTATATCTATTTCATTCAGCCGTTTGCTCCGCCGGAGTACGATGACGAGCAGCGGCCTGATGAGGTCTTCTTCAGACTGATGAAGTGGGATGATGAATTCTATGAGGCCCTGAAACGATATGCAGGCGCTCGTGAGATGGCGAGCACGGCGTCGGCGACAAACCGAGGGGTGTATGAGAAGAAGGCAAATGAACACCTGGCCGTGATGATGCGGTGGCTGCGGGACAATATGGTGACGGCGTATCTTGTCACCTATGGCGGTGTCGAGAAGAACTTGCTTGAATGGGCGAAGGAAGGAGCGGTCCCGACGGGGGGCGATGTGATGGCGATGATCAACGGCATCGCCGCCTACTGTCTGGCCCCGCATTTCGAGGACCTGGCGCCCGATTATCCGCAGTTTTCCCAGACGATCCGGGGTGCCGACCGCGAGGATGCGGTGAAGGATGCCCTGACTTATATCCGCGGTGGCCTGAAGACACAGCGGGGTGCGGCAGTGCTCGATGCTCTCGGTCTTCTGGAGGGCGATCAGATCAATCCGGAAGAGTCGATGTATGCCCAGCACATTGTGACACTCCTCAAAGAGAAGGCGTTCGGTCAGGTGCTGAACCGCAGCGAGATCATCAGCAGTGAGCATGGGGTTGAGTACGGACGTCGGTTCAGGCTTGAGCCCGAGTATGTCGGTCTGCTCCTGGCGGCGCTGGTCTATCACGGCGATGCGGTGGTAGCCTATCCGGATGCGAAGATCACGGCCGCAAACCTTGACGAGATGACAAAGAAGAGCGGGTCAGACCTGGTAGGGTTCAAGCATGTGGAACTCCCGAAGGAGCCGCCTCTTGAGGTGCTTGCCGAGTTGTTCAAGACGATCGGTCTGACCCCCGGCCTGGTGAAGAACACGGCCACCCACCGCGAGGCGGTGAAGCAGCTCCAGGACCGGCTGAAAAAGCTGATCCCTGAGGTGGTGGAGGCAGAGCAGCGGCTGGATAATTCGCTTCTTCTGTGGGGTCGTGACCTCTATGATGAGCAGACGAAGGAGCAGAAGAAGCAGGACCTTGAGAGTCTGAAGGTGTTTCTAGAGTCGCTTCAACGGTTCAAGACTGAGGGGAAACTCAAGAACTACAGCGGGACGAAGGCTGATGTGCGGGGTCATGCGAAGCAACTGGCGTTGATGAAGGAGATCGATGACCTTGCGCAGTTCTGTTCTAACCTTGCGCCTCTGACGTCGTATCTCTCGCAGGCCGAGATGGTGCTCCCTGAGGGGAACGAGTGTCTGGATGCTCTTTCTGAGTTGAAGCGTTCGATATTTGTGCAGCTTGAGAAGGGGGAGGAGATCACGCCTTCCTTCCAGAATGATCTCAAGCGAGAACTTGAGAACCAGAAGAAGCGCTACATCGCCGAGTACCTCCGTCTCCACCGGCTGGCCAGGCTGGGCCATGAGGGGGACGAGCGGAAGAAGCGGTTGATGGCCGACCCGCGTCTTACGGCGCTGCGAGCCCTCTCCGGTATCGAGATCCTGCCGAAGCGTTCCCTGAACGAGTTTGAAGCGGTTCTTGCCACTCTGAAGCCGTGTTTTACTCTCACCGAGAAGGACCTTGAGAGAGATCCGGTCTGTTCGTGTAACTTCAGGCCGAAAGACGAGGAGGGCGCACCTTCGCCGGACGCCGTGCTGGACCACCTGGAGGATCAGCTTGATGCGATCTATACCGGGTGGACCGAGACGTTGGTCGAGAACCTGAGCGATCCGACGGTGCAGGCGAACCTCGAACTGCTGAAGCCGAAGGACCGGGCTCTGGTGACCGATTTCCGCGAGCAGGGAGAGTTGCCGACGCCGGTGTCGGCGAACCTGGTGCGGGCGCTGCAGGAGGCGCTTTCCGGTCTGGTGAAGGTGACGATCAGGACTGACGATCTGCAGCATGCGCTGATGGCAAATGGGTCGGCGTGTTCGGTGGATGAGATCGAGACACGGTTTGACGAGTATGTTCAAGATCTGGTGAAAGACAAGGACGAGAGAAAGGTGCGTCTGGTGGTGGAATAAGATGACTGACTATGAACTGACAGAGGAGCGGCTCGATGCCGTTCGCAGGATTGAGGGATTCCCTCAGGGAAAGGACAGGGACATCATCGCTCTTTCGGACCCTCCGTATTATACGGCATGTCCGAACCCGTGGATCGGGGAGTTTATCGAGAAGTACGGGCGGGAGTTCGATCCCGAGGAGAAGTACGACTGCGAACCGTTTGCGGCGGATGTGAGCGAGGGGAAGAACGATCCGATCTATAATGCCCATTCGTATCACACGAAGGTGCCGCACAAGGCGATCATGCGCTATATTCTCCACTACACGAAGCCGGGCGACATCGTCTTCGATGGGTTCTGCGGGACCGGGATGACCGGGGTAGCGGCGCAGATGTGCGGCAACCCGGACGCGGCGTACCGCAAGAAGGTCGAGACGGAGATGCCCGAGGTGGAGTGGGGCGCCCGCCGGGCAATCCTCTGCGACCTCTCACCGGCGGCGACCTTCATCGCCTACAATTACAACAACCCGGTGGACCCCGCGGCCTTCGAGAAGGAGGCGAAGCACATCCTTGCCGAGGTGGAAGAGGAATGCGGCTGGATGTACGAGACCGATCACGTGGTGGACGGCAAGGTGCAGGTGAAGAAGGACGTGCACGGCACCACGACGCCGGTGAAGGGGCGGATTAACTACACGGTCTGGAGCGATGTCTTCGTCTGCCCCTCGTGTTCAGAGGAGATCGTCTTCTGGGAGGCGGCGGTAGACCCGGCCGAGGGGAAGGTCCGCTCCGAGTTCCCCTGCCCGCACTGCGGCGCGGTGACGACGAAGCGCTCCCTTGACCGGGCATGGGAGTATGTCCATGACGACGCCCTGGGCGAGACGGTGCGGCGGGCAAAGCAGGTGCCGGTGCTGATCAACTACACCGTCATGGTGAATGGGAAGAAAAAGCGGTTTGAAAAGAGGCCCGACGAGAAAGACCTCGCCCTGATCAGGCGGATCGAGGGGGAGCGGATCCCATACTGGTTCCCGACAGATGAGTTGCCTGATGGGGAAAAGATGTCAGACCCGAGAAATGCCGGCGTCACCCATGTGCATCAGTTCTACTATAAGCGTCCTCTCTACCTTTTATCCAAGATATTTTCAATGCTTAATACTACTCAATCCCCAAACATAAGTTATCTGAAGTATACTTTCGACCAAACGATTTCAGGATTGAGCAGATTAAACCGGTATGGCCCAACCCATTATTCTCAAGTCAACAGAATGTTAAGCGGAACGCTGTACATTGGATCTCAAATTGCTGAAGTGTCCCTCCCTTATCTAATTGATGGGAAGATAAAGAGGCTGAAAAAGATCCTTGAGTCATACCAAAACTTCAGTTCACATATCTGCATTACGACCCAATCATCATCGAAAATAAACGATATCCCTCAAAATTCCATCGACTACATCTTCACCGATCCCCCCTTCGGTGGCAACCTGATGTACTCCGAACTGAATTTCCTTCACGAAGCATGGTATAGAGTCTTCACGAACAACCACTCCGAGGCGATCGTTAATAAGGTCCAGCGCAAGGCACTCCCCGAGTATCAGGCGCTGATGGAGCAGTGCTTCAGTGAGAACTACCGGATCCTCAAGCCCGGGCGCTGGATGACGGTGGAGTTCCACAACTCCAGAAACAATGTCTGGATGGCGATCCAGCAGGCGCTGACGCGGGCCGGGTTCGTGATCGCCGACGTAAGGACGCTGGACAAGAAGCAGGGTACCTTCAACCAGATATCCAGTTCCAACCAATCGGTCAAACAGGACCTCATCATCTCCGCCTACAAACCCAACGGCGGGCTTGAAGACCGGTTCAAACTCACCGCCGGCACCGAGGACGGCGTCTGGGACTTCGTCCGTCAGCACCTCAAACACCTGCCGCCCGCCCCTGAGAAGGACGGCGTCCTCCAGTACGTCCCGGAGAGGCAGAAACACCTCCTCTTCGACCGCATGGTCGCCTTCCATGTGCAGCGCGGGATCATCGTCCCCATTTCGGCCGCCGACTTCTACTTCGGGCTCTACCAGCGCTTCCCTGAACGCGACGGGATGTACTTCCTCCCCGAGCAGGTTCCCCTCTACGAGCAGAAACGCCTCGCCGCCGACCGCGTCGAACAGATGAGTTTCTTCGTCCACGACGAGAAGAGCGCCATCCAGTGGCTCAGGCAGGAACTCGACAACGCCCCCAAGACCTACCAGGAGATTCAGCCCGCGTTTATGATCGAGACCAGGAACACCGACAAACACGAGTCACTCCCGGAACTCGGCGACATCCTCGAACAAAACTTCCTCAAGGACAAAGACGGCCGGTGGTACGTCCCGGACCCCACCAAAGAGTCGGACCTCGAAAAAATCCGGGAGAAGGCCCTCCTCAAAGAGTTCACCGCATACCTCACCACGAGCGGCAGACTCAAGACCTTCAGGACCGAGGCCGTCAGGGCAGGCTTCAAGAAATGCTGGTCAGAGCGTGACTACGCCACCATCATCACGACCGGCAACCGCCTCCCGTCAAAGATCCTTCAGGAAGACGACGTCCTCCTGATGTACTACGACAACGCCCAGACACGGCAGGGGCACACCCAGCATGGACCTGGTTCAGACCGGCAGGTGGCTCTGGAGCACTGAGTACGCCGAACCGGTTCAGGTGATCGACACCCAGCAGATCTGGGGCACCACCACCTGTCGGTTCTGGGTCCCGAGCGCGAACACCGTGGCCGTCGGAGATGCAGCGTCCTGCACCTCCCTCGACCAGGCCCCGCCCCTGGAGAAAGACGAGGTGATCGCCCGCGCCGCCGCCGGCCGGATCATCGACCACCTCGCCGGCACCCCGCTCCTCGCCCCCCTCTTCTCGCCGGTCACCCCCCTCCCCCACCAGGTCGCCGCCCTCGCCCAGGCCTGCGCCCGCGATCCGGTCCGCTGCCTCTTCGCCGACGAAGTCGGGCTCGGCAAGACCATCGAAGCCGGCCTTGTCATCAAAGAACTCAAACTCAGGAACAAAGCCGCCCGCGTCCTCATCGTCGCACCGCGGGGCCTTGTCACCCAATGGGTCGCCGAGATGCAGACCCACTTCAGCGAGACCTTCACCCTTGTCGACCCAGCCGGCACCGACCCCTCCCTCTGGCACCAGATCGACCATGCCATCGTCTCCATCGACGCCATCAAACCCCTCAGACAGCGGCGCGGCTGGACCCCGGCCAGGATCCACCAGTACAACCAGGACCGCTTCCACGCCGTCACCCAGGCCGGATGGGATCTCATCATCGTCGACGAAGCCCACAAACTCGCCGGCACCAACCGACAGGTCGCCCGCCACACCCTCGGCCGCGGCCTCGCCCGCTCGGCCAGGCACCTCCTCCTCCTCTCCGCCACCCCCCACCAGGGCAAGACCGACGCCTTCCTCAGGCTCATGAGCCTCCTCGACCCGACAACCTTCCAGGAAAACGGCCAGATCAGCAGGGACGACCTCAGGCCCTACATCATCAGAACCGAGAAACGCACCGCCATCGGCACCGACGGCGCTCCCCTCTTCAGACCAAGGCAGACCAAGATCGTCGAAGTCGAATGGGACGAAGCACACCGCCTCCAGGCCGACCTCTACGACGGGGTCACCGCCTACGTCAGGACCGGCTATAACCGCGCCCTCACCGAGAAGAGAAACTACATCGGATTTCTGATGGTCCTCATGCAGCGCCTCGTCTCCAGCAGCACCCGCTCCATCAGGACCACCCTCGAAAAACGGCTTGCCGTCCTCGAAGGGAGTGCACCCCGAAGACCCCCCACTACCCTCAACGACTGGTGGGACATGGAGACCGACGAACAGATCGACGAGGCCGTCCAGGCCGAACAATCCTCCCATCAGGCAGAAACAGAGCAGGTCCGCCTCCTCCTCGACCTCGCCCGCCGGTGCGAAGCCACCCGCCCCGACGCCAAGGCCGAACGCCTCGTCGACCTCATGTACTCCCGCCGCGGTGAAGAGAACAACCCCAACCTCAAATTTCTCATCTTCACCGAATTCGTCCCGACCCAACAGATGCTCACCGACTACCTCACCACCCGCGGCTTCTCCGTCGTCTGCCTCAACGGCTCAATGGACATGGACGAACGCCGCCGGGCCCAGCAGACCTTCGCAACTACCGCCCAGGTCATGATCTCCACCGAGGCGGGTGGTGAAGGTCTCAACCTCCAGTTCTGCCACATCGCTATCAACTACGACCTGCCCTGGAACCCCATGCGGATTGAACAGCGGATCGGTAGAGTCGACCGCATCGGCCAGACCCACGACGTCATGGTCTACAACATGGTCTTCTCCGGCACCGTCGAACAGCGGGTCCACGAAGTCCTCCTCGAAAAACTCCTCGTCATCCTCAACGACCTCGGCTTCGACAAATTCAGCGACGTCCTCGACTCCAGCGAAGCAGAACGAGGCTTCGAAGACCTCTTCATCCATGCGATCCTCGACCCCGACCACACCGACCACTACCTCGACACCTTCATCGCCGCCGTCCAGGAACAGGCACGAGAGGAAAAGCAGACCCTTTCATCCCTCCTCGACCACCCGGTCCTCTCAGTCGGAGACATCCAGGACTACCTCCACTCGCCCCTCCCTGCCCTCACCGAACACCTCGTCACCTCAGCCTTCATGGCCCGCGGCGGAGAGATCACGCGCGGCCTCCAGGGCTTCGACCTCACATGGCCCGACGGCCACCGCCAGACTGGCATCGTCTTCGACCCGCCCGGCAATGACCCCGATCTGAACCTCCTCACCGTCGCCGATCCCGCCGTCAGCGCCCTGCTCACCAGCACCCCCTATGCCTCCCCCGACCAGCCCATCCCCACCATCCATATTCCCGACCTTCCCGAAGAGGTCAGGGGGCTCTGGTCACTCTGGAAACTCTCCGTCTCCGGCACACCGACCACCTCCCTCTTCGCGATCCCCTCCTTCATCGACGACACCGGCCACTCCTTCCCCATCGCCGCCCGGCAGATCTGGGATACTATAGCCAGAGGAGCCTTCTCGATCACCGGGGCAACAACCGCCGATCCAGCACTCTACGATCAGAGCAGAGACGGCGCCGCCGAGACCAGCCAGGGCACACAGACCAGACAGAACGGCACCCCCGCCATCTACCCGGTCCTCTTTCTCCACATGGAAGGCGGCCGACCATGACTGAATGGCAAGACCAGGTCCTCGCCACTCTCCTCTGCCAGGACTCCCCCCTCATCGTAGCACTCGACCCCGACCTCCTCCTCCTCGACGAGCAGATCTTCCAGACACTCCAGGCCAACCACTTCGACCTGCTCACTTACACCGACCCCATCGCCTTCAGGCATGCATACGAACCCAACTACCGGGAACCCCGGGACAACGGCAGAGAAACACCCCGCCTTATCGTCAGGTTCCCCCACACCCGCCGCGAATCAGTTCCCTACGACCTCCTCCAGCAGAGCGAATGTATCCAGATCTCTCTTTCCGAACTCTTCCCGGGCCTCGACTACAAGACCGTGCAGACCCTTGGCCCACAGTACTACGACGCTCTCTTCGAAGCAGCGCACAAGATCCGCGGCAAACGGTTTGGCAGGAAGCATACGGCCGCCTTCATCCTCGATCAGATCTTCTCGATCCGGCCAGATGACATAAGAACATCCACCGACCTCATCGCCCTCTTCTGCCGCGTTCACTACCACCACCAGACCATCCCCCCCATCCTCATCGACCACTGCCTGGAGATCTGGACTGATCGACATTTTGCCGGATTTTCTGAGATCAAAGACCTCTTTGATCACGACACCTTCATGGCATACCTCCAGGACGAATGGGCCAAATACATCGGCGGGAACAGCCCGGCACCAACCGTTCCCTTCGACCACGACCAGATCAGACTCTATATCGACACTTTCTTCATTGAAGGGGCGTTAAAACCCCTTCGTGCCCTTCCATCTGTCCAGGTTCCACAATGGGCACATTGCGGCATTGTCAATGACCAGGAGACTGAACAGTTATACCGGTTAAATTCCCTCCTCGACCGTATCCAGGAGTTCCTCCCAGGCCCAGACACCAGACTCAACGACTGGAAACAGTACGCACGCCTCTGGGCCGAAGCGGTCGTGCTCGTCTCGGCACTCTCGCCAGCGACGACACCAGACCAGGTCAAGACCAGGTACCACACCCTCCACCAGACCCTTGAGACCACGTTCAGGGACTGGCTCTTCAAGACCTTCCCCACCCTTCCTGACCGCCCATACCTCCCTGCACCGGTGATGGTACACCAGATCCCTCATTACCTTGCCCACCATGCAGGAGAACGGACCGCCCTCATCGTGATGGACGGCATGGCCCTCGATCAGTGGCTCATCATCAAGGAGATACTCGGTGACGGCTTTACCTATTCCGAAGATCTCGTCTGCGCCTGGGTCCCGACCCTCACCTCCATCTCGCGCCGGTCCCTCTTTGCCGGAGAAAAACCCTCTCTCGTCTCAGGAGTGAACAGAAAAACCTTGAGCGAAGAGAATCTCTGGCGCACATTCTGGCACAATCAGTCCAGACCAGAAAGAGACATCGGCTACTCACGGGGAAACACCCTTGTCTCTGACACAGAAGTGGACGAACTCGTTCACGATGCCACCCCCAGGATCGCCGGCTTTGTCATCAACACCATCGACAATCTCATGCATAGAAACATAATGGGCATGCCTCAGATGCACCTCGACGTCAGACACTGGGTAGAAACCGGAACCCTCCGGCGATTCATCACCCGTCTCCTCGACCGGGGATATCAGGTCTATATCACCGCCGATCACGGGAACATCTGTACTCCCGGCATGGGCGTTCCGCAACAGGGCGACCTTGTCGAAGAGACCAGCGCCAGAGCCCGCATCTACGATCACGCTTCATTCGCCGACGAGGGACACCAGGCGTTTCCGGAAGATTCCTGTGTATGGCCGTCGAACTATCTTGGTACCGGCCACACTGTCCTGCTTGCCGACGGGCTGAAGGCATTTTTCAAAAAAGATGAAGAGATCCTATCGCACGGCAGCATTTCAATGGAAGAAGTGTTTGTCCCATTTGTTCAGATCAGGAGCGCACAACAATGTCACAGATGATTGGATTTGACCGATCGATCACGCTGGACTGGCTTGACGCCACTGCCGGCATCTCCAGTGAAACCGATGATATCGAGCAGATCCGGAACTATTTACATGCATATCTTGCCGAAGAGAGACCGCATTATACTGCACGCCAGAAGACTATCACCGTGCTGACACGGATATGGAGCCGTATCCCTGAATCAGATCGTCCCCTCAGGGACGAGGCCTTCGAGCTGTTGCCGACACTGAACCAAGATGATCGTATCTGGCTCCATTGGGGCATGTGTCTGCTTGCATACCCCTTTTTCAGAGATATAGTGCGAACCGTGGACCGCTCGCTCCGGTACTATGACGGATTCTCAAAAACTGAGATCATCCAGCAGATGAGCGAGACCTGGGGGGAACGGACCACTATGCCGCGGGCGGTGCAACGGGTGATCGAGTCGCTGAAGGAATGGGGCGTTGTTATCACGTGTGATCAGAAGGGCAGGTATGAGCGTGCGATTTCTCTTTCAACACAGAACAAAGATGTCGAGATCTGGCTATTGAAGGCAGTCGCACATGCAAACCCAAATGGATCTCTCCCGATGGATCGCATACATACGATCCCTGAAGTCTTCCCCTTCACATCCTCTCTCACGATCCCAGACATCCTTACATCGAAAGAATTTGAGGTGTCTCAAATGGGCACCAACCGATTTTTCATTCGCTACTGAGGAAAAATAAGGGGTTAAATAATTTTTTTCAGTTATGATACTGTCCTTGTGATCCAATATCAGAACCTCATGAATGAACTGATCCAGATTAACCTGATGTCTGATCAATTGAGTTTAAATCGCGCAAGATGAGATCCTGTATCTCTTTTTTATTCTCTTTACCTAGACGACAGACCCCCTTTCTTGGAAGTACTCTGATATTGCCCTGTTGAGACTCCAGGTATGAGAACTCATTGCTCGTGATCATTACGATGTTTGTATCCTCGGGGATCTCCTCGAACCACCGGATCGAATTTAAGTATGAGATATAATGCTTTGGCAAACACAAAATCAGCATTGATCTATCAATACACAACTCTTGAATCTTAGTGCTGAAGTCCAAAGCATCGTCCAGACCTTCTAACCTCTCGATCGTATTGATATGATATTTGTGAGGTATAATCTCATCATTCTGATTGATCAATCCATACCTTCCTGAGATGATATAGAGATCGACATCACATCTCTTGCCTAACTCATCTACAAAAGAACGAACCTCAGAGAACATACCTGCATACATAAATTTCGCAGGTCGAATATATTCATATAACAACTCTTGGTACTTCTTTTCATTATCCAGATCATTTGTTGGAATCTTTAATCCGTTCTTTCCTAAGATCTGGAGGATATGATCATGTTTTCGAATGTCGATGCCAGTCCCGAACGTTGATTTCCAGATATTTCTCGTTGGCAAGATAGTTCCAGAATCATCAGTGATGATTATAACTTGTTTGAACACATGAAAACCCTTTCTTTGTGTAATAGTATGCTTAATCAAAATTATTTTTATGATCCAAAGAGAGTATTGATCATATCAACGAATAAATGCAATATAAGATTCTGTTTTTTTAAGATGGACTTCTGTAGAAGCCCTCTGGATATTTCTCTCTGGCAGAGGGGTGGTCGCCCCTTGAATCCCGCGCCAAACCCTGCATCCCAGCGGATCTTTGTCGGGGTCATGCCTGACGATCTGGAACAGATCGTCTTCACCCACTGAACTCATCATCTCCCCAGGGCATCGGAGGCCCTTCCATGCATGCGTAACGCCGTCGCCCCAGGAGGTCTGGAATGCGGGCGTTGCGACTCAAGTATAAAAGAATTTAATGGGCCAAATAAAATAAAATCCCCATATGATCGTAGACGTCATTTATATTCAAAACCACATTGATTGGATCTGTGATATCGTCGAGACCGGGAAAGAAATAGACCGCACCGTTCCCCCATCCATGCGCAAAGAACTCGCAGAGAAGATCCAGACCGACCTTCTGAACTATTTTGACGAGATCTCTTCTGGATCAGGGATCGACTCCATCGATTTTGACCTCGATTTTTTCGGGGTCGAAGATCTCATCGAGAGGATATTGGTCATCACCCAGAGGGCACTCGGCATGACAGACAGGGAATGCAGCGAGTCTGAAGATCTTCAGGATAAACTTTCAGATGCCCTGGACGAGGCGAACGCCTCCTGTTCATATGACGAGATCATCACCAGGATCTCTCAGGCAGGTTCCGCGTGTGTCAGGTCTCATTTTCATCTCTCTGAGGACCAGGGACAGATTCTGTTCAGAATATTGGAGAAAGAGTTGGATGAGGGGTGTTATGAATCTGTTCGCGAGATCTATGGGGACGAAATCGAGAGTTCTTCGTCAGAATACTCTCTTGACATGGACTCCTTCGATGAAAATGAGTTGACCCAGATCATCGTGCGCGACATCGAGGAAAAATTTCATGGGACGACGGTCCCAGAAGACGATCAGGTGAGACTGAAGACACAGTGCACGCACGCACTGCAGATATTGTGTAGAGAACTGGACCGATTCGCGTGCTATGAAAACCTTGCCTGAGGGTCTATGTGCCCAGAGAACCCCTATGGACGTCGGCCAGGGAGACGTTTACATCTTTTCAGCAGTTTACAGCAGTTCGCGGCAGGTGCCGACATTCAACAGGCCGCGTAATGCCGCCAGATCCAGCCAATCTCCCACATCCGGCGAGATCAGTGGATCAGTTACAACATTTCGGATCTCGCACACACACCCACCCACAGACCCATGAGGGCCCCGGCTACCGTGTGGGTGTTTGTTCTGCTGTACTTTAGTACTAAGAGAGAGACGCGTCTCTCTATCTGTACTAGTACTGTGAGATCAAACGCTTCTCCTCACCGTTTGATCGTCGCGGCACCTGCTGGGAATCTGCTAAAAATCTGCTGGAAAGGTGTAAGTATCGTCAGGGCCGGGAGGGGCCTCACGGGATCATCGCCCCGCCCCCCTCATGACCGGAGCAAAAAAGAGGGAACGAGCCTCCGCTGATTTATAGGAGATTCCTCAGTTCTTCGACACTTATATTGGCCTGCTTCAAAATAGGTAACCGCGTCGAAGCGTGACCGGCGTATGCATGGGCACGGTCAGTTTCAGGGTTGTATCGGGGAGGTGCTTATGGAGACGGAGATGGCTGCCCTGTTGCGCCGGACCACGACCCATCCATCTCTCTGAAGAGCCGGAACGATCCTGTCGTCATTCAGAACTGGCACCGTATTCATACGGCGATCTCGATCTGCTCGGACTGGTCTGAAAAAACAGAATCGTCCTCGACCGTTTCGAGGGAGAGATCAATCGCTTCCCTGATATTTTTCTATTGCTTCTTCTTTGGTATCCCCCTCACTGATGCAGCCCGGAAGGCTCGGTACAGAAATCGTGTATCTCCCCTTCTTCACTCGGCTCAAGCACAACCCGCAGTTTCATACCACCACCTGGCAATGTGGGTGTTTATACTTGATCATCCGGTAATGCCATGGAACCCTCTGACAATGATCCTGTTTCTGGCTGTCAGAACCTGTGCACTCCAGAAGGACATTCCAGAAATAAAAACCCGGGTGAGGTGGGTCCTTGATCCACTTCCACGTCACATCCGGCGGTTCCAGGAGAGAGAAGATGCCAATCCCCTCCTCAAGGAAGATACACGACTACATCTCCGATAATGCCTTGAAAATTCTATAAAATGCCCTATAGAATTAAAAATAAGAATCTTTTTCGCTTTTAGTTCCACATTCATAATGATGAAACAATTCAAACCCATATTCGGGTTGATAATCCTATCCCTGATTTTTGCCGCAATAGTGCTCGGTGCAGGCTGTACTGAAGCCGGTTCGACGGAGCAAAACAACACCAATACCAAGGCAATCACCGACATGTCCGGGCATGAAGTGATGATTCCGGCCGACCCCCAGCACGTTGCAATCATTGATAAAGGGCTTGTTGTTCAGACCATGATTGCTCTGGGTGTCGATGACAGGATCGCAGCCACAGGAGGAGTCATCAATCCGAAATCATCTGATCCGACACGAAATCGGGACACCCTCTATCTCAGGCCGGACCTTCTCACCCGATCCAACTTCGGGTATGCGTACTATGGCGGTTTTAACTTCGAGACATTGCTCGCCGCAGAACCCGACCTGGTCATCTGGCATATGCTCGACAATACGGAAAAGAACGATGCCACCGGGGAATTCATCGAGAAGATAGAATCTGCAGGTATCCCGGTTGTCATCGTCAAATCGGCAGGAGTGAACGGGGCGGAGAACTCAATTGAAACCCAATATGAAGCCATCCGTCTCATAGGAGAGATCTTTGACGCACAGGACCGGGCAAATGCGATTGTCGGATATATCAACACCACAATCACGATGGTACAGGAACGTACGGCAAACATCCCGGACGATGAGAAACCCTCCGTGCTCATCGTCGGACTTGCAAAGGACGGTTCCGCCTATGTCTGGGGAGAGGACTACGGCTCTGCCAGATTCTCAACTGAGATCGCGCATCTGAAAAATGTTTATCTGGGCAACCAGACGCAGATCATGTCAAAAGAGCAGATCATTGCTTTCAAGCCGGACAAACTTGTAGTGGTAGACGGGCCGATCGCGATTCCAGCCCCTGAAGACTTCTATACCCTGGAAGGATTCGAGTCATGGAGTATACTCCCGGCAGTAGAAAACCACGACATTGTTACTGTAGGAATATGCCCCTGGTGGGGAGACTTCTGCCTCGAATTCCCGACCGTCATCCTCCTCGAAGCAAAGAGCACCTATCCAGATCAGTTTGAGGATGTAAAGGTCAATGAGTGGTTAACCGACTATCATACCATGCTGTACGGGATCAACGCCACTCAGGCAACCGAACTCGCCGATAAACAATACCTCAAATGGACCTATGACTCCTCATACTAACACTTTTAGAAAATGAACACATCATCCCCAAAAAAAGACAAAAATATATTGTATTTTGGCGGAGTGATCGTTTCACTCCTCGTTCTGATACTCATAGCTCTCTGTGCCGGTGCGTTCCCGGTAACCCCGGGCAACATTCTCTCGGTTCTTTGCTCCGCACTTTTCGGGGAGGCCAGTGAGAACGTATTCCACTCGGTGGTGATACTGGACGTCAGAATTCCACGAATACTCCTTGCCGTCAGCATCGGTGCAGGCCTCTCCGTCGCCGGGTGTGTTTATCAGGCCGTTTTCAGAAACCCTCTTGTAGAGCCGTATCTTCTCGGTGCATCGTCAGGAGCGGCCTTCGGGGCAGGGCTCGCAATCGTTCTCGGGTTTCAAATCTTTTCTCTCCAGGTCACGGCACTATTATTCTCGTTGTCCGCAGTATTCCTGGTCTATTCTCTCGCAACGAAAGATGGAAAAACACAACTCCTCCACCTCATCCTGATTGGAATTGTGATAAATGCGTTATTTACCGCGGGACTATCATTCCTCAAGACTATCGCTCATTCAGAGCAGTTGCGTGACCTGACGTTCTGGCTCATGGGAGGGATCTATGTTGCCGACTGGAAGGACGTACTGATCATTGTGCCGGCAATTCTCATTGCATTTTTGATCCTATGGAGTATGGCCTGGCGAATGAACGTAATTACTCTTGGCGACGACGAGGCACAGACCCTCGGATTGGATGTTCAGAAGACACGAATCATTACCATATTCTTCTCTACCCTGATCGCGTCACTCGCAGTTGCTACTGTGGGGATCATTGCGTGGGTCGGACTCATTATCCCGCATATCGCGAGAATGCTTGTGGGACCTGAACATCGGGCACTCGTCCCCTTCTCTGCACTCTTCGGGGGGGCCTTTCTCCTGCTCTGCGACACGCTCGCTCGAACCCTGACAGGGGGCGAGGTTCCGATCAGTATTCTGACCTCTGTTATCGCTGCACCATATATCATCTACCTTGTCCGGAGGAACAAAGCGATCTTTGTCGGATGACCATGTTCACGATAGACAACCTTTCATTCAGGTATACCCGGAACAGAGTTCTTGAAGAGGTAACGGTTCATATCCCGAAAGGATCGCTCTGCGCACTGTATGGGCCGAATGGTTCGGGAAAATCAACACTCTTGAAGTGCTGTCTCGGGTTACTCAAAGAGTATACCGGCACCATTGCCTATGATGGTCAGCCCATGGAATCTTTGGACTCCAGAGAAAGGGCAAAGTTAATGGCGTACGTGCCGCAGAGTCAAACGCAGACATTCCCTTTTACCGCCTTTGAAATCGTTCTGATGGGACGCAACCCCTATATTTGCCACTACAGGCCGACGAAAACAGATGAAATCCTTGCCGACAGAGCGCTTGACGCCCTGGGAGTCTCCAGTCTCCGGGACCGCCCTATCACCGAATTAAGTGGGGGAGAGAAACAACTGGTGACCCTTGCTCGCGCCCTGAATCAGGACACCCCACTTCTGTTCCTCGACGAACCATCTTCAGCCCTTGATTATTCCAATCAGTTGCTTGTCTGGAGTTGCATGAGGACATTGGCCAGTTCAGGCAAGACGGTAATTGTGACGACCCATGATCCAAACCACGTACTCTGGTATTGTTCTCATGTGGCCATCCTGAAGAGAACGATCCTTGATTATGGAGATCCAGAGGAAGTTATCTCAGAAAAAAATCTTTCCAAACTCTACGGCCCGGTCTCGACCGTGATGAAATCTGAAGGGAGGCAGGTTGTTCTCCCCACTGAATATATGAATCATTTCAACCGAATATGAAGCGGTTCTGGTCTCCCACATACCTATCTATCCGGGGGATTACGATGCCATCTTCCAGGAACACTTCAGATCAATCCATCCGCAAGTTCCAAAATCCTCTCCCGCAGCGCGAG
Organism: Methanofollis sp. W23; assembly: GCF_017875325.1. Lineage (NCBI taxonomy): Archaea > Methanobacteriati > Methanobacteriota > Methanomicrobia > Methanomicrobiales > Methanomicrobiaceae > Methanofollis > Methanofollis sp. W23. The sequence continues at coordinate 991,809 of NZ_JAGGMN010000001.1, forward strand.
CCGCTCCACCCACGCCGCCGGGATCCCCTCCTCCCCATAATACGCCCCGGCGATCTGCCCATACACCGCGCCGGTGGTGTCGGCGTCGTCGCCGAGGTTCACCGCGAGCAGGCACCCCTCCCGGAAGGAGGTGCTCCGGTCAAAGGCCCAGAGGGCGGCCTCCAGGCAGGAGACGACATAGCCGCTCCCACGAATTTCGGGGGGCTCCTTCTCGCGGAATGACCCGGCCGCGACCGCGTCCACCTCAGGGCAGAGGGGATGGGCGTCCCGGTACCCCGGCACCGGACAGAAGCGCTCGGCCAGGAGATCCTCCTTTGAAGCGCCCTGCACCGCCCCGGCCAGCAGCCCGCCGAAGTACCGGCAGGCGTCCACCGCGGTCTGTGCCCCGTGGGTGGTCCGCGAACTCTCACCTGAGAGGGCGATCGCACGGACGGGGTCGGCGGCATAGAAGAGGGGGACCGGTGCGAGACGCATCAGCGAGCCGTTGCCCGCGGCATGAGGGCTGGTGGGGCCAGGGAAGGGTTCGCCAGAGAGCATGAAGCGCTGGAGCGCCTTTCGCGTCGTCGTCCCGATATCAAAGCAGGTCCCGTTGCTGGAGAGGTAGCCCTCCATGAACCACCGGCAGTAGCGCTCCAGCTGATCGACCGGGTCAAACCCCCTGCACTCGACCAGGCTCTCGGCAAGGCAGAGGGCCATGGAGGTGTCGTCGGTCCACTCCCCGGCCTCAAGGGCGAACGGCCCGCCGCCGACCATATCGGTGATCGGTTCGAACGAGCCCGGTAGTTTGAACTCCAGCGTGGTGCCGAGAGCGTCGCCGGCGGCCAGGCCGAGGAGAGCGCCGCGGACGCGGGAACGGTGGTCCATCATGCACCCTCCATGCTCTTGCACAAAATGTCCCTCTGCTCTCCCTGTTTACAGGGACACTGGATCCCTCCCGGTCCACACAATCCCTTATCACGATTCGTACTAATCGAGATTAGGCACAGGGAGTGTGAAACTACCTGTCTCTTTCCTGCCAGTTTTATATGATGCTACTCCCGCTCGAAGATCCTGAGGAGACAAGGACACTCTCCCTCCCTATCACACCCCTCACACTCCACAAAGCAGAACCGCCCCGCCTCGATCGCCTCCACCGCCTGCACGGTCCGCGCACGCACCGCCTCCTCGTCGACCTCCACGGCCACGAAGCGGTCGAGGTGCGTGAAGTAGAGGAGGGGGCGCACCCTCTGCCCGAGGATTGCCTCGGCGGCGTCGCGGTACACCACCATCTGCATCGCATACTCGTCCACCTTTGCAGGCACCGCCTCCTCTCGCACCCGCCCGGTCTTGTAGTCGATGAGCACCCATTCGCCGCCCGCCGTCCTGACCAGGCGGTCGATCGCTCCCTTGAAGAGCACGCCGCCGAGCCTTACCCTGAAGGGGACCTCGCAGTGGTCGGCGAGCGCCCCGGCCATGAGCGGCGAGGCCATGAAACGGGTATAGATCTCCTCGCATGCCGTGACGACCGCCTGGTCGTCGACGCCGTACCTGGCGCAGACCGCCGCCGGGTCCCGGCCGCGGAGGACCTCGTGGAGGATGAGCCCCTTTGTCGTCGCCCATCCCGGGGGTTGGGGTCCGCGGGCACGTCGGCCCGCCGCCTCCTTCCCCTCTTCATAGGCCCGAGGGCAGGCGAGGTAGCGCTCGATCTCGCTCACCGAATAGGGGCGCTCCTCCTCGGCGACGACGATCGACGCCGGGCCTCCGGAGGGGAGGTCCCCGGAAGGCAGGACGATGGGCCCGGCGACCCCGGTCTCCTCGGCCTCGACCCCTGGGAGTGCAGCGGTGATCGTGAGGGTGACCCCGCCCACCTCGGTCCCGCCGGCTTCGACCTCCTCCTCAGAGAGCCCGACCGCCGAGCAGAGCCAGTCCATCCTGGTCGGAGATGAGGGGAGCGGCGTTCCGAGTTCTTCAGGCCTCACCCCTGAGAGGACGAGGTGGTCTCTTGCCCGCGTCACTGCCACATAGAAGAGCCGGAGTCTCTCGGCCACGAGTTTCTGCTCATGCTCCATTTTGAGGAGGGTGTAGACCGGGGTCTCCTGGGGCGTGAAGTCGCGGGCAGGGTCGGGGATTTTTGCGCCCATCAGGAGCCTGTCCTCGATGAAGATCTTCTGAGAATTTGAAGGCGGTTCCTCGGCAAGCCCTGGCACGATGACCACTGGGAACTCCAGGCCCTTGGCCGCATGGACGGTCATGATGCTGACGGCGTCGGTGGCGGTCGGGTCCAGGTGGGCCTCGCCCTCCTTCTCCTCTTCCTCGATGCAGCGCTTCAGTTCTGCGACCCATGCCGCCAGGGAGACCTCGCCGGCGGCCCGCGTCATCCCGACGAACTTCTCGACATTGGCCAGGCACTGCGCCCCGTCGGGCATGCCCCCGTACACCGCATAGATCCCTGAGTCGTCGAGAACCCGCCCGAGGAGGAAGGGCACCGGCACCCGGCGGGCGAGTCTGGCCCAGGTCTCCAGGAGTGCGGCCGCCGCGGCGAGGTCTGAGGTCGGGTGTTCGGCGGCGTAGTCGTACAAACGGTCCCTGAGCGGTGCTGCACCGGCCATCCTGAAGAGGTCGGCGTCTGAGATACCGAAGTACGGCGACCTGAGCACCCCATAGAGAGCGACGTCGTCGAGGCCGTTGTCGAGGACACAGAGGAGGTTGTAGAGGTCGTAGACCTCCTGGCGGGCATAGAACCCGAGGCCTGAATGGACGTGGTACGGGACCCCGGCCGCCCGCAGCGCCCGCTCATAATAGGCAAGATTGGTCCGCCGCTCAAGGAGGATGGCGACGTCGCCGTACGCCGCGGGCCGAGGCGCCTCCCTGTCAGGGTAGACCATGAAAGTCCCGACGAGGTCGGCGACCTTCTGCGCCACCATCTCAGCCTCGTTCTTCTTCGCCGTGACCGTGTCCTTGTCGGCCGGCGCGAGGAGCAGTTCCACCGAGCCTTCGTCCTGCCGACATGCCCTCAGGGGGTCGTAGCGAAACTCCCAGGGCTTGCTCGCTCCTGCCATCAGCGCCGAGAAGACGGCGTTCACGAACCCGACGACCTGCGGCGTGCTCCTGAAGTTGACGTCGAGGGACACCTCCCTCCCGCCGAGGTCGGTCTCGATCGCCTCCCTGGCCCGCTTGAAGAGCGTGACGTCGGCGTCCCTGAAGAGGTAGATGGACTGCTTGGGGTCGCCGACGATGAAGAGGTGCTCCTGCTCTTGCACCAGGTCGCCGAGGATCCTTCTGAGGATTGTCGTCTGCACCGGGTCGGTGTCCTGGAACTCGTCGACGAGGATGTAGCGGTAGCGGGTTCTGAAGTGCTCTGCGACCAGGTGGTCGTGCTCGCAGAAGAGCCGGTAGGTAGAGTGGATCAGGTCGGAGAAGTCGAGCCCGCCGAGCCGCCGCTTCCCGGCATTGTAGCGGTCGAGGAAGGTGGAGAAGACCGTGCCAAGGTCGGCGAAGAAGTCCAGGGCCGTCTGCGTGAAGGGGTCGTCCCTCTCGACCGAGAGGGTGCAGATCTCTGCGTAAGACTCGATGGCCGTCTTGAACTCATCGAAGGTGGCCCTGACCAGGACGAGGTCGTCTTCATCCCAGTTCTTCTTCTGGCCAAAACCCCTCTTGAACGTCGCGTTCACCCCGGCGACGGCGGCGATCCCGGGTGCGTCCCTGACCGGGAGGAGGGGCTCGACGGCACGAAGGTAGCGCATCGCCGGATCAGCGTCGCCAGGATAGCGTGCCGCAAGGTCGCAGAGGGTCTCGACGAGGGCCTGGCAGTGCGTGTCCTCCATGAACGCAGCGAACGCCTCCGCCTGCGCGGCCCTGATCCTCGTCTCCCATGCGTCGAGCACCATTCCATCGTCCTCCCCGAGGGCGGCGAAGAACTCCCCGGCGGTCTCGCGTTTGTTGTAGAGGCGCAGGAGACACTGTTCCAGCCCCGAGGCTCCGAGGGCGCGGAGGGTGCGGATGACCGCCGCCCGGCACTGCTCTGGCGGTTCGCCATAGACCAGCCCCTCGATGACCTCGTCTCTGATCTGCCTGGCCTGGCGCTCGTCGAGGACCACACACGCAGGGTCGACCCCGGCCTCGAGCGGGAATTCGTGGAGGCACCCGGTGCAGAAGGCATGGAAGGTGGAGATGCTGGCCCACGAGAAGTCGTCGCGGATCTGGCCCCACCGCTCGCCCTCTTCTCTGTCGATGGCGATGCGGACCCGCTCTTTCATCTCGGCCGCGGCATTGTCGGTGTAGGTGAGGGCGAGGATCTCCCTGACGCCGCACGCCTCCGTCTTCAGGAGGTCGATGTATTTGGTGACCAGGACATGAGTCTTGCCGGTCCCGGCCCCTGCGGTGACGCAGATGCTCTGGTCGTGGTGGAGAGCGGCCTCTTCCTGGCGTTCAGTCAGCGCCATCTTCACTCCTCCCTCAGCGGCGCGGCAAGGCGCCACTTGTCGCACCTGCAGACCGTCCTGCACTCGCAGTACGGCAGGCACGGCGTCACTCGCGGTGCCGGCGGGAAGTATCCGGCCCTGATGGAACGGAGATATTCGCGCACCTGGTCAAGCGTGGCCTGGACTGTGGTCTCGATATCGTCCACTTCGCTCTCTCTCGCCTTTGAAAACCCCTTGAGATGGGGTTTTATCCTGGTGTCCCAGAGCACGGCCTTGTTTCTGGTCTCTCCTTTGCGCACCATATAATAGGTGCCGCCGACCCCGGCAAGTCCGGTGAGTGCCTCGACGGCGCGGATATAGAGGGGGAGCTGGAGGGCAGTGCCCTCCGTGATCTCACGCGGGAGTGGGTGGGTGCTGCCGGTCTTGTAGTCGGTGATGAGGAACGATCCTTCTGGTGAGAGGTCCACGCGGTCGATCCGGCCTCGCAGGAGGAGACGTTCCCCGTCTCCGAGGGGGATGGCGACTGGAGAGGGGACCGAGGCCGGGTCGGCGTCGGTGTCGCCGAGCGGCATCCCGAAGGAGAACTCGAAGTGGGCCGGGAGAAAGGGCGAGGCCGCACGTTTCTCTTCGGCGGCGAGGAACTCTTCCAGCACGCCTGGCCCCGTGGCCTCAGAGCCGAGGAGGTGCTCGCACCCGACCACCCATGCCGGGCTTGAGAAGGGGTAGCCCTCGAGTTCTTCTGCGGCGATGACCTGGAGGGCGTCGAGTGCCTGGGCACGGTTCTCTGCGGTGACCACACGTGCCCCGTCCCATCCAGAATAGAACCTGAAGGCGATCTGGTGGACCAGACGACCCCGTTCCTGGGGAGGGAGGTCTTTCTCGATCGCAGGGAAGGCTTCGAGCCCGAGGACCTTGCCGAGGTAGAACCAGAAGGGGCAGCGGGCATAGGTCTCCAGGGCGGTCGGGGAGTAGACGGCGTCAGGGCCGAACCGCTCAGCAAGGGCGGCTGAGATCTCCTCGTCGGCGGTGAAAACGGCGTCGAAGGGGGATTCGAACGCCCCGTTCCGTGCCCGGGTCTCGACATTGATCCTGGCGACGAGGTTCTCCACCCTGAGGTGAGGAGGGAGGAGGGCGGCCCCGTCGGCGAGGCGCCCGTCAGAGAACGCGGCGCCTGCCTTGGCCGCGGCCCAGAGCCTGGAATAATCCGCTCCTCTCTCGCCCCAGGTCCCGGCGTCTCCGACGAATTCGTCGAGGAACGAGGAGCAGAGGAGGGGGCGGTCGCCGTCTGAGAGAGGGGCGCTCAGGTAGACGTGCTCCCCTGCACGGAGGGCGGCGAGGAAGTAGGAGCGCTCCTCGCGGAGCACCTCGGCACCGGTCCTTGTCCCGAGGCGTCTCGTCTCCTGGTCGTTGGTGAAAGGGAGGCGGCCAGCGAGGTCAGGCATCTCGCCCTCGACGAGGCCGCCGATGAAGAGATACGGGACCGAGAGGTGCGGGAGTTCGCGGATGCCGACCACCTGCACGGCATGGCGGTTCTGCAGGGGGGCGGCCCTGCCCCCGGCCAGGAGGAGGCCGAGGCCCGAGTGGAACCTGGCCAGGTCCATGGGCCGCGTCGGCACCCAGGGCGCCGCACCTGCCAGGGAGTCGAGAACCTCGCGGAAGGCGGCGAGGTCGCGCCCCTCCTGGTCGGAGAGCACGGGGTCGCCCTCTGTCTGGAGACAGGGTGACTCCCAGCAATCGAGGAGGGCGCGGAAGGCATCGAGGTGTTCGGAGAGCGACCTGGTACCCTCGAGGGTGGCCAGGTCGGCGAAGAGGGCGACAAGTCTCTCTCTGACCTCGGCGATCTTCGCCACTTTTTCGTCGTCGTCCTGCCTGTCGGCCAGGGCGGCAAGCCGCCGGTCCCAGGCCTCGGCCCCGGCGACGATGTTGGCCTCGCGAGCAAGGGCATCCACCAGGTCGCCGTCGACCTCTCCGGCCGGACCGCCGAGATAGGGCGTTTTGAGGAGGGCCACGACGTCCTCGCGCCGGTAGGCCCTGGCTGGGGTGGCGAGCACGGTCATCAGGGCCTGGACGAGAGGCGATCGGGGGAGGGGTAGGCCTTTTGAAGGGGCGTAAGGGAGCCCGAAGTCAGGGAAGACCTCGGCGACGAGGGCGCCGCTCCTGGAGAGGTCTGGGAAGGCGACGGTGATCTCGCCCGGACTCACCCCCTCCTCGATGAGGGCCCTGACCTCGCCGGCGATCCCCCTCACCTCCTCGACCCGGTCTTTCCATGCCGCGAGCCTGATCTGGCGGGGACGGGCGGGATCCGCGGCCCTGCCAGGAAGACGCTCGACCTCGCCGAGCCACGCCCCCTCGTCGCCGCCAAGGACCGGGAGGGCATAGTGGAGCGCCGCCGCCCGGTCTCTGATGGCAAGGACCAGCGCTTTCTGCAGGGGCAACGGCTCGATGAGACCATAGACCCAGACGGTGCCGGTGCTCGTCTCGCGGTGGTCGAGAAGCCAGCGCTCTGCCCAGAGGAGGATCATGCCGCGGCTCACGAGCCGGTGTTCGTGAAGGTATGCAAGGTACGCCTCCCGCACCCAGGCGATCTCCGCGCTCTTCTCGCTCTGCAGGTCGCCGAGGGCTTCAGGGTAGGCCACCTGCCGGTAGGCGATCTGCGTGATCAGGCTCCTGAGATCCTGCACCGCCCCCTGCCCGCTCCGTCCGGTGCGCGTCAGGAGGGTGAGGCGGTCGGCATGCTCGGCAAGGAGGTGCGAGAGGATGAGGGTCGACTCGGTTTCGTCGATGAGGCGTTCGTCTGTGGCGTGGTCCTCGAAGAGGGTGCGGGCACATCCGGCCAGGGTGGTCACCCTGCTCTGGATGACGGCGACGCCCTCCTCGTCGAGACGGCGGAGGACCTCGCGCACCAATCGGCCGGTGGGAAGGATGAGCCAGGTGCCGAAGGGGTCGACGGCTGCGGCGGCGCGAAAGCCGGCGACGAACTCGTCCAGGCGGTCGCCAGGGAGGATGGGGTAGAGCGTGACAGGCATGGTTCTGGTCGTGAGAGGATGGGAGGGGAGGGTGGATGAAGGTTGTTGTCTGGTTGTGGAGTGGGGATAGATCAGCAAAAAGGTGATATCCTATCTCCACCTCTCCAGATCAGTTAAAATTACAATCCTCTCTCTTCCCATCATCTGGAACCCGGATCACATTTCCTCGTATCCTCGCATATGGCGTATCATTACAGGTGGCTACGACAACCTGACAATGATCTGCGGCGACCTCATTGAGGATCTGGCAGAGACGCCGCATCCTGAACGGGTCGGCGTTCACCAGGCGATCGTCGATGACGACGAGGTTCCGCTCTTCTTCACTTAAGATGACGCCCATCGCAAGACGCAGGAGGACGACGATCTGTTCATGGGTGCCGTAACTCAGACTCTTGAGCGGGAGCGTCTCGTGATATCGGGGATTCTGGACTTCAACAGGGAGGAGTTCCCCGTTCACCCCGACCGAATGATATGACCCGTCGGTGAGTGTCATGAGCCACTGATTCACCAGGGAAGATACCGGCCCACAGAGCGCTGTTGACTGTTCTTTTTTGAATGCCTGTACCATCTCGTGGAGGAGTTTTATGGCACTGGCCTGCCGGCCGATTCTCTCAAACTGATGCTGCTTCCTTTCCAGTAAGGCCTCTTGATCTGCAGTCTTGGAGTAGATGTCCCGGCCAATGATCATATCAATGCGGGCTTTTTTATCGGTGATTTCTTTTGTGACAGACTGGATCTGTTCTTCAAGACCCTGAACAACATGCAGGGCATCTTCATACTGTTCCTTTGGTTCTTCGACGAGGATCCTGTATTCATGCAGTACGCTCTCATGATCTTCATTGGCTTCATCAAGTGCCGCAGTTGCGTTTGCGAGTGCCTCTCGCAGGTGAGCATATGTGCCGTACGATCGCAAGACCTCAGAGTTCTCATCTTCAAGGCTCGTCTTCTGTGCTTGAAGTTTTATATGATCGTGTGATGATTTCTCCGCATTTTCGGATGCGTCATTGTACGCGCTCCGTGCCGCCTCTTCCTTCTGCTGCTTGCTTTCGATTTCCTTTGATAATTCTTTTTTCTGTTTTTTGAGAACTCTTGTCTTCTCCGTGAGCTCGTCGGCAGAAAGATTACGCCACTCGACAGGAGCGGAGTCAACCTCACTGTGCCAGCCTGTAATCTTTTGTTGGACCTTTACGAGTCTCTCATTGAGATCGTCACGCGATTCATTGGAGGTAAGATTCTTTCGATCTTTCTTAAGGACCTTGATCTCTCTTTCAAGATCAGAGCGGTGCTGCTGGAGATCATAGAGTCCCTGTTCGTCTGTCACTTCAAAACGATCAAGGATTGATTTTCTTTCATCAGAGAGAGTCAGAACCTTTGTATGTAATTCTTCGAGCGATGAGCCCCCGCCCCGGATGGTAACCGTGCCGAGATCCCCGATCGTGAACGTCGTCGGGCCGAGGATGAGGAATTCTTCCTCGTCGGTGAGATCTTCCACCTCTGGATCTGCAGTGATCGGGATGGTTCTGTCCTGCAGGTCGAACCCGATCCTGATCGCGGCCTGTTCTACCTTGCCATTGACAACCTCCAGTTCTCTCTGTACCTCCTGGAATTTTTTGAATTGTTTCTTCGTCGGTAGAGGCGTCGTGGAGAGTTCATCCTGTTTTACCTTGAGTTCCTTCTCAGTATCCTGAATGCTTTTGATCTGTTTCTCTACGTCCTTCTTCTCACTTTCAAGTTGTTTTGTCTTTTCAATCGCCTGAAGTGAGAGAATGTCTTTCTCCATCTGTTGGAGTTGCTGTTCCTGGATTTGTTTCCAGGCACTGCGGTGATGCTCCGCTTCTTTCTGTTCCAGACGTGCCTTCAACTGGAGGTCCTCGGAATCCTGCTTTTTCCGTGTCAGGTCCTCGTTGATCTCGTCGATCTTCTTTACGCGATGATCAACTGCCTTAAGGTCTCCTGAAATTCTATCAAGTTCTCTCTCAGCTTCTTGAACCACCTCATCTCTTTCTTGTTTCTTCTTTTCCAGTTCTTTGCTGTTTTCAAGTTTCTTTTTCAATCCAGTGATTTCATCCCTGGCAGATTTCAATTCTTCATCCTTCAGCCGTTTTGCCTCGGAAAGTCCTTCCAGATCCTGGCGATATTCTTCTACCTGTCTGGTGCCGTCATTGAATTCTTGCAGTCTGTCCTTGATTTCTGAGATCTCTTCCTGGAGTCGATCGAGTTCACTACCGGATTTTATATTACCATTTAATGGGGTGAAAAATTTCAGGTATTCATGTTCGATCTGTTGAATTATCCTATCTTCATCCGCGGACTTGGCGACCTGGCAGATAAATCCAGAAAGTCCTTCCTTCACCCCTTCCGCCCATGCCTTCTCTGGGAGAGGGCTGTCCCCCTGGAGGTACCAGAGAGCTTGACAGAGTCCCCGGTGCTCAGGCCTGGATGCTCGATTAAACTCTTTTCCTCGAAGAATCTCCCGTATTGCGTTGTCTGCGGCGTCGCCCTCGTGGTCACGTTCCCATTGATCGCCGCGCTGGGTGAAAAGTTCTGCAACAGGGTTCTTGAGGAATCTCTTTCGGATCTTGTACCTTCCTCCATTCGTCCGGAACACGATCGTCGCCTCTGGAGCGAGTGAACTCCCGAGAGGTTGTATCTGCCTGATCTCTTCGGCCTTTGAGGAATGCCGATCAAAGAGAACCCTGGTAAATGCCTCAAAGATGGTTGATTTCCCTGCTTCATTGCGGCCGACAAGGAGATTGAACCCGTCATCGAACTGAAAGGTGTGAGGTTCCCGGTAGCTACGCCAGCTCTTGACGGTGATCTCTTCTATGATCATGCCGACCGCCCCCCTGCAAGGCGGTGCAGGAGATTTCGTGCAGTTCGAACGATTTCAAGATCCTGATCCGCAAACTGCCGTCCTGGTCCGTCGGGTATCCGCTCGTCTTCAATGGCTGCAAGCGCCTCGTCCACCTGAGAAAGTATCCCGTCTGGGAGTTGGGCAGAGGCTTCACCAATGTATGTTCGACAGACGGGCTCGGCCCACTCCAGATAGAAGGCACGTTCCTGCATCTCTTTCTGTAATGTATCCAGGCGTTGCAGAGCATCGCTGTCGGTACATTCTTCAAGAATGGGAGATATTTTGAGCAGGACCGACGCCAGTGGGCCGAGGTCGCGGATCTGTGCATCAAGGGACTCGACATCTTCAACGGTGTGGATGTCTGGGGTGATCTCCACCCACTGCAGAGCATTGATCTTCTGCGTTTCAATCTGTGGCTGAGCGCGGGCTTCTTTGAGGCCGACCAGAACTACATTTCCAGGATCACGTTCACGAAAACTGGTCGGCTCCATTGTACCCGAATACACCGCTCTCCCTGACTGCTGGAAACTGTGCCAGTGTCCGAGAGCGAGATAGTCAAGGTCACACTGGTCGGCCCGATCTCTGGCTATAGGGAAGTTTTTTGCATCGTCTGCAAAAAGATCCAGGGATCCATGGGCGATACCGATGCGGATATGTGTGTCTCCTTCATCGCGGCGTGGGATCCAGGCGGTCGGATCAAGGCCGCTCTGTTTCTGGGTGAGGGGGCAGGGGTACAATACGACATCGTCGCTATGGCAATATTCCTCATTCTCTGTAAGGAGAGTGACATGCGGACCGATCCGTTCCCAACTGTCTCTCTCCCACACACCGCCAGGTATCCAGGGATCGTGATTGCCTGGTAGAACATACACCGGGATCGGGGCAAATTGGTTGAGGATGTCGACGGTCCTCTTTACTACGAGATCATCGACATTGTGGTCTTCAAAGGTGTCTCCTGCAAGGACCACAAAGTCCACGTCCTCCTGATGAGCAAGTTCGACGATGTGCTGTGCGGTTTCAAACCTCTTCTCTCTGACCTCTTTTGCTTTTGTGCCTGTATGGACTGCCTTCATCCCCATTTGCCAATCAGATGTATGTAGAAACTTTAACACGTTTATCACTGTATGCGAACCAGTATAGCAAAAAATACATATTAATATGACGCTTTTTGTCGGATCTTGAGATTTTATGGAATAAATGGATCAATGTGTTCAAAACTGATGATAGATACGATCAAGTATAATTTAGACATTTCAAAGATGTTTTCTTGTATTATCCAGTTCTATCTCCTTCCTCCGCCAACTCCGCCTCGATCACTCCCGTGAGCTCCCTCAGTGTCTCCACCCTGGTCGTCCTCATCTCGATCCTTGCCGACTCAAAGACATATTCCGGCGACTTCCCGGCAAACGACTGTTTCGCATAGACGATGTCGGGCTTGTGGGCGAGGAGCATCTCGGCCGCACGGAGCCCTTTCTGTTTTTCCATCTCGCGGGCCGGGTTGGAGAGGATCTCTTTGCGCTGCACTCTCCCTTCCTTCACGCTGAAGTCGAGGAGGGCGAAGTAGGGCGCTTCCCCAAAGTGAGAACTGAGCGTCCCCTCGAGATCGCTGAGCGGCACGGCACAGCGCACCCGTGAACGTTCGCCTGGTTCGGGGTGGATGACCACCCGCTCCACATTTGGGACCTGGTCGCGGATGCGGGCCTGGATGCGTTCGCCCACCCGCGTCGCCTCTGCAAGGTCGGTCGGCTTCATCACGACGCTCGCCTCGACAAAGATGTAGCGCCCCGAGTTTCGGCCGGTCAGATCCTTCACCCCGGTCACCATCGGCTCTGCAAGGACCGCCGCCCTGACGACGTCGCGCGTCTCGTGGTCGATCGAGGCGTCGAGGAGCGTGCGCATGCTGTCTTTCAGGATGCCCCATCCCGAGTAGGCGATGAAGACGGCGACGACGAGGGCTGCAAGGTGGTCGAGGGGCAGCCCGAAGTAGCGGCCCAGCAGCGCGAAGAAGACCACCGAAGTGGAGAGCACATCCACCCGGTGCTGTTTCCCGTCGGCGACAAGGCTTGGCGAGTGGTAGACGGTGCCCATCCGCACCTCATAGGTGCCAAGCACGTAGGGCACCGAGACCAGGGCGGCGACGGCGACGAGCACCCATCCGCTGAAGGGGAGGGGCGTCGCCTCGCCGGCGAGGGCAGTGGCGGCGATCTCCCATGCCGTGAAAAAGACGAGGAGGGCGATGGCCACGGCGACGAGGTTCTCCACCTTGTACAGTCCATAGGGAAATTCCCTGCTCGTGCGCGAGGAGAGCCAGATGCCGGCAAGGAGGGCGAGCGAGGCGAGGACGTCCAGGGACGAGTGGACGGCGTCGGCCCCGAGCGCCAGGCTTCCTGAGACCCGGGCGAGGAGGAGTTTTACCAGCACGAGTCCGACGTTCACGGCAAGGGAGATGAGCGCAACCTGCCGGACCACGGCGTCGGCCGCCTGTCGATCTTTGTGGGGGGGTGCCTCTCCCATGCCGGTAGGTCACCTCGGGGCTTTTTCTTCGCGGCGTCTGATAATCATTACGGAGACCTGGCCGGGGAAAGAGCCCGGGAAGGCACATCTCCGGAGGACTGTGAGAGGCGGTCCTCCTGAACAGGTCTGGAGAGTGGTGGGTCAGTGGAAGTCAGCATGAGGCGAGACCACGCCTCACACATATGTGATGAACATGATCGTGGTTCTCCAGGGCGTGGGCCCGTGCTCCCCCTTTCGGATCAGGACACCACAGAGGACCACCACTTCGTTGCCGCCCCCGCCTCTCTTATCTCTGCGGGGAGTGCGACCCTCCCGGCGCAAGCCCGCGGCGGAAATTCTGCGATTGAGGGCGGCACATCCGATGGTCCTGACGACCGGGCCGCCGCACTCCTCTCCATCGTGTGGGGGAGCATGCGACCTTATGCTGCGAGAGATGGTATTGGACTCCTGGATCCTCGCGGGCGGGTCAGGACTCCCTCCCTGCCGGACAGACCAGTTCGCAGACCCGGCAGTGATCGATCGCCCGGCGCTCCCCTTTTGCGGTCGTTTTGTTCACGTCGATCCTCTCCAGGCATGGGGCGCGGTGGTATCGCCCGCCAGAGAAGGCATGCATGGGACACGCCCTCAGGCATGGGGCGGAGCACTCCTCGCAGAAGGAGGAGCAGGGCATGACCGGAAGTTCAGGGACGTCGACATCGACCCAGAGCGCCCTGAACCGGATGCTCGGGCCGCACCCGGGGACGATCACCAGGTTGTTCCTCCCGACAAACCCGAGCCCCGCCATCACCGCGGCGTCCTTCAGGTAGATCCCGCCGTCATAGATCTGGTAGGGGAGGACGCGGGCATCGGTCCCGTGCACCTCTCCTAGCCAGCGGCAGAGATCTTCTGCGATCTGGTGCAGCATCTGGTCACCAGGAGTACCCTGTCCCTCCTCCCACCAGTCCAGTTCAGGACGGTCGGGGTCATGGAAGAGCCCGAGCACCATGAATGACCCGGTATCGGCACAGAACCCGGGCGGGCCGTCACTCAGCGCAGAGGGGCAGTCGTTCAGCGCCCGTGCCAGGACACACCCTGCCACGGTGGCGCCGAGGTCCTGTGCTCGTATGACGGCTTCGGCTGCGAGGTCCATGGGGGAGAGGTGGGCCTGGCACCAGAAAATAGTGGCGGTCCGCGGTCAGAGAGATCCATTCCAGGGGGTTTTTACCGGGCCAGACGATGGAAACAATAATATTCCCATACCTTTATCCTCTAATCAGAAAATGGAATTTTTGGATTGGCTGGATGAGAATTATCCCAGAGATTTTTTTGACGAGGCCATTGCACTCAGGGCCCTTCGCCATCTCCAGTATCATGAGAGGTGGGGCCTCTTCTCTGAGGACTATGGCTTCCAGCGCACCTGTGAGGGGCGGTGGTATGAATTCCTGGTCTACGAGATCGTGCGTACTCTTGCCCTCCAGACCGACACCATTCAGTCCATCGTCAGGAAGGGCGTCGATGTTCGCTCCCCGTTCATCGAACCGCACCCTGGCCAGAACGGACTGTATTACTCTGACAAAGGGGACCTGACCGTCAGAGGGAACGGGCAGACCATCGCCGAGATGGACCTGATGTATACCGACCCCCATGGGGACCTGGGCTTTTTCGAGGTGATCACCTCGACGATGGACCTCCAGCCCTTCCACGACGAGGTCTGCTATAAAAAAACGTTGCTCGCCTCGATGCTCGGGCAGGAGCGCGTCCCCTTTGTCCTGGTCTCGTCGGTGGACGTCTCGCGGTATAAGAGCATTCAAATGATCGCGTCTGATCCAGACAACCTGATCCTGATCACCAACCCGGTCGAGGAGATCAGGAACCTGATCTATGAAGGGTCGCTGCGGCGGAGGCCGGAGAGATCTGCTCCTCACCCGAAGGCCATCGACCTTGCCGAGATCGGTTCACGGGCGTCCTTCGACTACCTCGCGGTCCATGACCGCAACCGGGAGCGGGTCGTCAGGGCCATGCTCGCCCCGGGAAACGGCGGGATAGAGACGATCTCCTCGGTCGTCAACCCGATCTCGAAAAAGATCATGCTCGGCACCCTGGACCATTCCGGTGCCGGGGCGCTCTTCGAGGAGCATGAGGTCAGGGTCAAGGATGCCGTCTTCTCTGCCGACGATGTGGTCAGGGAGTTTGGCAGGGTGGTGATCGCCTTCGATATCCCGGGCTACACCCCGGTCATCTATCTCAAGGTGAAGGGGAAGAAGGAGTACCTGAAGGTCGTGCTGGATACGGGCGGCGACCTGGTGTACCAGGGGAAGAGGACGCCGGCACCCTATATGTCGGGGTTTTACGAGTGGCTAGACGAGGAAAAACCCCTGGTGGCCCCTGAGGTTGCAGAGCGGTATGCCTCGATATTTTTAGATGCGAATTGAATGAGCCTGGAGAGTTCCTCTTGATGGCCTGGTAAGCAGGAACGAACCCTGGGCCCACGCATACGCGACTTTGAAATTCTTGTGGGTCTCCAAAGGATGTGCATCTCCGCTCCCCTTCTGGTGAGACCATCACCGAACTGCCGCCCCTCTCTCTCTTCTCGTCTGTGGGGGTCTGGGGACTCTTGCCCCGTGACCCCCATGATGACGATGGAGCCGGGAAGGCGGAACAGATACACATAAAGAAGGTGCTTGCGGTCCTCGACCGATCTCGTGGGGGAGTGCGACCAAAGGGATCTTGAGAAGATCTCTGTTCTTCGATGGCCGACCACCCCGCCACAGAGCACCATTAAAAAATCTTTACTGAACTGCCAGTCGTTCATTTCCTCCCGGTAAAAACCGCAAAAGGCCGGTTCTTATACACCACGTCCACGTCGACAAACCCGATCTCGGTCAGCCACTTCATCTGGACCGAGAGCCTCTCAATCTGGTCCAGCCGGTCCCGTCGTCCAATTATCTCGGGCTTCTTCTCGTCGGGCAGGGGGCTTTTGTTTACGAAGGCGTCCCAGTAGGCGAAGTTCCGTTCCTGCTGCCAGGCGCTCTCCCCTTTCACCTCCTCGGCGTTCACAAAGATCCCGCCCGGGGTGAGGGCTTCAAAGACCCGCCTGTACAGGGCATATTTCTCCTCGCGCTCAAGGTGGTGGATGGAGAGGGCCGAGGTGATCAGGTTGTAGTGTCCGGGGAGAGGTTCATACCGGTAGTCGGCGACCAGAAACTGCACCCTGCTCCTCCCGGCAAAACGCTTCTTTGCGATCTCCAGCATCTTCTCTGAGTTGTCGAGGAGGGTCATGGAGGCTCCTGGGTATCGCTGCAGGAGGAGCGCAGAGAGGAGCCCGGTCCCGGCACCGATGTCGAGGATGGCGGGCGCCTCCCCGGGCCATGCCGCCGCCCAGACTGCGGCGCCGTAGAACGCCTCGATCTCAGGGATGATCCATCTTCGCTGGGCGTCGTAGTCTGACGCCCCGGCGTCGAATGCCGCGTGTACCTCGTCCATGGGTATCGGTGAGGGAGTGCGGGCATATAAATCCAGGGCGTGGGGTGCATTCATAGGACCATCCATGTGGAGATCCTTGTGTCGATTCTCTCTCCAGGACCATCGGGTCTGCCTTCCTGGCCGAATCTTTATCCCGGGCATGTGGGGGAGACAAGCGCAAGCAAGTTCGAGAAGATCTTTGATCATCTCATGTTCGCTCCGCTTACACCTGTCACACGATAGGGTCGAGGACGGCACACCCCTCTTCACG
This sequence comes from Methanofollis sp. W23, assembly GCF_017875325.1. Taxonomy (NCBI): domain Archaea; kingdom Methanobacteriati; phylum Methanobacteriota; class Methanomicrobia; order Methanomicrobiales; family Methanomicrobiaceae; genus Methanofollis; species Methanofollis sp. W23. The sequence continues at coordinate 1,008,315 of NZ_JAGGMN010000001.1, forward strand.
CTCTCTCCGCCTTTTGGGCCCAATCCTCGTTCCAGAAGTGCGGGGAGAAGCCGCGCCTCCGGCGAGAAGATATGGGAAGGCAAGTGAGTCGCACGCAAAACCGAGATATAGCAAGAATTTCACAGAACCACCCCTGTGGAAATCTTCTGCTGGGTCCTGTGAAACCCTCACTTCCTCTTACTCTCTCTCAAAGAGATCTCAGCAAGATTAACACCCATAGTGGTGAGACACTACGATTGATCCAAAATGGAGGGGCCACCAGAATCGAAGATGCCAGAAGAGACTCTCTTGAATTCTATTCCCGGATGGGACGAAGGGTTCGAGAGAGCATTTTCCGCATACACTGGCCGCTTACATTGCAGGAAGAGTTGCGGCCCAGCACAAGACCGTCTATGAGAGCCGGGTTAGGAAATCTCCGGTGGTCGGCGATTTTGTCGTGCTGCTGGATCATGCCGGATTGAACTCATACACCATCGTGGATATCCTGCCAAGGAAGACCTGTCTTGCACGGGGCCTGGCAGGGGAGAACAAGGAATCGCCGCACACATCGTCACCGCAGTTGGAAAAAATCTCGACCTGAGAAGAATAGAGAGATATCTCACTATTGTCTATTCATCTGGAGCAAGCCCGGTGATCATACTCAATAAAATCAACCTTGCCGGGGACCCGCATGCGGTCCTCAAAGAACTGGAGTCCATTGCAGGTGACGTTCCGGTATGCGGCGTCAGTGCTCTTACAAAGGACGGGCTTGACGTGCTCGCATCTTCTCTCAGTCCCAATAAGACGGTGGCGCTCATCGGTTCGTCCGGGGTGGGCAAGTCCACGCGTGTCAACGCCTTTTTCCATGCAACGGCCCAGAAGACCACAGACGTCAGGGAAGATGACGAGAAAGGCAGACACACCACCACGGTGCGGCAATTGTTCGTCCTCCCAGATGGTGGAATATTTATAGACAATCCTGGAATTCGGGAAATTCAACTTGGAGACTCCTCGAACGGTGTGGATAAGGCATTCTCAGATATCCTTGAGGTGGCCCGGAACTGTAAGTTCAAGGACTGCACACATCGCACCGAACCACATTGCGTCGTCAGGGAGGCAGTCCATCAGGGAGTCATCACCGAGGAGCGGGTGAATAGTTATCACAAACTGATGGACGAACTCGCCTTTCAGTCAGAGCGGGCCGAACCTGGCCTGAAGAGGCTGGAGAAGAAAAATTATAAGGGGATGCTGCAGGGTGCAAGAAACTACCGGAAATATGTTGGGAAATAAAGAATCCTCGGCTCTGTAGAAATCCTCAGGACAGCCATCTCTGCGGGGGGCGGCGGGCGACACACATCCTTCCCACACAATACAATAGGCGAAGGGTTCTACAGAGCCGAGTCCTCACTGAGATGAACTTCTCCCTCCCTGGCGGTAAGAGGGTGCTGTTCCCTGGTCCCCCCACCTCACGATGGGGACAAGAGGAGAAGAAGAATCCTCACGGTCCTTCCTCCCTTGCCATCCAAGGAGTAGAGGGACAGAAACCCCGGGCGCAATGAATGCTCGCCCGGTGTTCGCGTAGGGGGGCCGACCAGATCAGTTCTCAGATGACTCCTCGACGGTCGTATACGACCCCCTGCTCGCCTCCTCCAGCAATCCCGAGCAGATCCCGCAGAGGTGGACCCTGATCTGGTCTCTCCCTGAATTATTCGTGCAGAGCTCTTTGCTCTGGAGTTTGAGATAATTTGCAATCAAGGTTTTCTCTTCTTCAAGGGTCTGGATCTCGTTATAGGTGTTTTTCACTTCTGGATGGTCTTTGCTGAGGTCATAGTCGGGGTTCTTGGCCATCTGGTCGATCGCGACCTTCAACCTGCTCACGACGGTCTGGACGGTCTCGGAATCGTCCTGACTTTTCTGAATGATCTCGTTTACGTTCGGGATTTTTTTGCTGAAATTCGGGATGTCGGTCTTTATGGTCTCGATTTTCAGGTCAAGATATTGGTTCCCGGCGAGTTGGTCGACCATTGACTGGTAATATTGGGTGAACTCAGTCTTTCTCACATTGATCTTGTTGTAGAGGAGCTGGATCTTCATATCGATCTCCCCGGTCATGGTCGCGGTCAGTGCCTGTATCTCCTCTTCTGAGCGCCTGCAGATATAGCACTCCTTCTCTGAGGGTTCGGTGGGTTCTGATTCTGGTGTCTGGTTCCGGTTCACCAGCATGTCCAAGAAGGCCATGATATATCAAATGAATTCTGATTTGATAAATGTTGTTTTTCTTTATCTTCATAATTTTGGGACAATAGGAGGAATTCCTCATCCGATGGGACCTTTAGATCCCCGTGTCTCTTCCCAGCACGGGGGCGACAGCTCCGCCGTCCCGTCCCTCTCGCTATCCCAGCGGTCAGGCCGGCACTCGTCCCCGCGGCGGCGGTGTGAGAAGGGATGGATGTGTGGGTGCACACCGAAAAGGGGAGGAACTCTCCACCTTCTGAAGTGGAGAGATCAGGTGGCCGACTGCTCACCCTCCTCTGCCCGATACTTCTCCGTGATTCTCTCGTACATCCACGTGAATCCCTCAAGGGCACCGGCAATCTCCACCTCAGGGCACTCTGCCTGCTGGTACCACTCGACGATAGAGTCGACGGCCTCGGCATAGGTGAGAGGCCGCGCCCACTCTCCAGGAAGGGGACGGGGAGTCTCAGGTGACGGCGTCTCCAGATTTTTTCTGTGGAGACGGTCTCCGATGATGCGTGCCTTTTCGGGCAGCGTCTTTCCTGTCGGGATGACAAAGTATCCGGACGCCAGATAGGGGGAAGGGTCCTCCCCATCTACAGGGTGGACGCAGTGCGCCACCCGGTGGAAGAAGAGGCGGCCAGGGCCTTCGCCGTGGAGGTGAAAGAGACCGCAGTGCGGGCACCAGACCACCTGTCCGGTCTTTTTTGCGGGTCTCCTGTAGGCAGGGAGACAGACCGGGGGGTCTGGGAAGTCGTCATGGCTGAGGGGTGTCATGAATCGATCTATGGACGTGGAATTATTTAAGTCGACCTTTCTCACGGGTTGTGATGGTTTGGTGAGAGATGATTATTCGATCAGTCACTTCTCCTCTGCGTGTGCATCCATCGCCTCTCTTTGCGCGGGATCGCATCAAACCAGAGTACCTCTGATATCTAGAGTGCCATAATGGGGTATTCCAGAGATCAACTTAGAGCGATCTTCACACAGGGTGTTTGAGAGATGTTCTCCCCCCATGGCTTTGTAGAAACCCTCATAGATCTGTCTGAGTAGCCTTCTGGTCATGTGTTTCCCCCCTTTGCGAGGGGGTTTCGCCCCCAGGCTCTCGAAGATCAAAAATCTTCTCAAGCTCCCTTCGGTCGCACCCCTCCACACGATAGAGTCGAGGACGGCAGTCCCCTCTTCTTTTTTGTCTATACTACCTTCTCTGCTCAATTACCCTCCTGGGAGCCCGTGGGAGCCGCGCTCCTAGCAAGAGACTATGGGAAGAGGGGTAACACACATGCTCCCCGCAATAGGTGAAGGGTTCTACAGAACCTATCCTGTGGCTCTACTGGACCGCAGAAAAAAATCCTCCTATGATTCAAGATCCGGCGATCATATGCAGGATGAGATCGGCCTTTGCCGCCAACTCCTCTGGGACCTCAGAGAGTCCCCCTTCCAGTCTGCATCCCAACTGCGTGTGGAGGTCGATGACGTCCTGCCTGACCTCCTCAGGAGAATACCTGATGAGGTCTCCAGAATATTTGTATGCCTTCTTGAGGTCATGTAGTTCGAGACATGCAATGATGAGATTGGTACAATAATAGGCCGAGTCCCTGGACCTGAGCAGGTCAGTTCCCTTCGTCGTCGATGCTGTCTCATACCCTAGACATGAGTCCTGGACCCCGCCAGGCACCGCCACCTCAGAGGGAATACCCACCCCACGACCGGCAGAATCAGACAGGGCTTTCTCCTTTCTGATGCCACACCACCCATACTCCTCAGGAGACAGTTCTGTCAGGCTCAGTGCTCTCGCCATCGCCTCCATATCCGCCTTGAGCAACGTGTAGCCGGCATTGACATATTTCAGGCGCTCGACCAGGTCGTCGGCGGTGATGACCGCAAACCATGCCCTGACCTTCTCGCCGGCAATCTGGTTCAGATCATACCGGCTCCCCTGCCTGAAATATCCCCACGACTGGATCCGGATCAGGTTGGAATAGCATCCTCGCCCGGTATGTTCGATGATGGCGGGGAAATGCTCCCTGGCGATCTGTACATATTTCGTATAAAAGTCGAACCTGTGTTTATTGCACTGCCTGAAGACATTGGACGTGACCCTCACTGTGGTGCCTGTCCTGGTATGTACAGTCCAGTCCCCATTCTCCGAACCCGTGATCTCGCCCAGATAATTTTTCAGTTCAAGGATCACAGGTCCATGCTTCATCAGGACCAGGCAGTCGATCTCCCCGTTTGCGACCCTGACATTGAAGAACAGGTACAGGGGGGGCTCAAGCACCCCGTCATGCAGGGCCGAGGAGAGAAGGGAGACGATCTCTTTCATCTGCTCGTGCTCGCCCCAGTAGGTCCCCGCTTCCCCGAAAAAGATCTTGAAATCTTCTTCATTGCCCAGGGAGTCGTCTGAAAGGACAGCGGGCCGATGACGAGCATGTTCGAATCCTTTGATGACCACGGCATACAATTCCCCGAGAAAATCATTCTCTGGTTCTGGGAATTTTTTCGCTTTTCGAAAGCAGCGAGAAGCATCATATTCTCTCCCCCTCTCGAAGAGCAGTTCCCCTGACAACTCCCATGCGCGCCGGTGCTGCTTCTCCTGCCGTATCACCCTCTTATAGCAGTCAAGCGCATCGTCATATTTTTTCAGTCTGAAATAGGCGTAGCCAAGGTTGCAAAGATGGTCGGGGTGAGTGGAGAGCGGACCCGAGACCTTGTCCAGGCATGCAAAGGCCTCCTCAAACTCTTCGACTTCAGACCATGCAAGCCCCATGGCCTCCCACAGCCCAGGATTGTCCGGGGCCAGGGCAAGGGCGTTTTCATAGCATTCTCTCTGTACCTCAGGGACCGGCATATCATAGCCGCGCTCAAACCACTCTTCTGCAGTCAGGCCGGAGATTCTCTTTTGCGTCATGGTCATCCGAAAAATTATGATGAAGGGATTATTACGACATTCAGAGTTCGATCTTCGTTTTAATGTCAGAGATCACTTCTCTTGGCGTATCTGAGATCTTTCGTGCCCTGATCTCCATCACGTCATATCCGTGTTTTTTCAGTTTCTCGTGGCGGAGCGCCTTCTCTTCCATCGAAATCTCGGACTTGTACACGATGTTCACCGCCAGGGCAACCCCTCCTTCATTCAGGGCAAAGTCGACACCGACCCCGCCGATATGTAGGTCGACCTCAGGTTTCCAGCCCTCGACAAGCATCAGGCTGAAGAGGTACAACTTTTCATAGCCCTGGGCATTTGCGGATTTTCTGAGCATGTCCACCGTCTCGATATAGCGTACGAGATCGGCCATGATGCCCCCAGATTTTTTGCAGAACTCGTAGTCGGTCACCACATACAATGCGTCCTTTGCCCGGGAGAGCGCGACGTTGATGAGGTTCACGGGGTTCTGGACGAAGTTGACCGCTCCAGGCGCCATGTTCCTGGAGATCACAGGACTGAAGACGATGACCCTGCGTTCGTCGCCCTGGAATGTATGGGCCGTCCCGACAGTCACGTCCTCGATCTTGAGTCTGGCAAGTTCGGTCTGGATTAACTCTTTCTGTGCACGGAAAGGAGTCACAATCCCGATGGACCTCGGATCAGATTTCTGGGAATGTACCAGGGTATCGACAAGTTCGGCGACACGTTTTGCCTCCTTATCATTTTTCCAGCTCCCGGACTTGACACAGTAGCCCCTGATATCTATCCCAAATATGCCGTTGTCCCCGAGATCCTCCTTTGAACACTCGATCGCTCTCATGATTGCGAGTTTTTTATTGTATATCACGAGGTTGATGAACCCCACGATGAGCGGGTGGGACCGGTAATGTTCGAGCAGGTCGATCACCTGGCACCCGTCAGGCAGGGACTCTTCGGCGAGGCGGTAGAGGTCATTGCTTATGTGCCTGAACATGTCAGGCATATTCTCGACGCCGTGATGTGTCGCAATCCTCTGGTCCATCTCTGGCGAACTGATCCTGGGAATTGCGGGGAGCTGTTTTGGATCTCCGATCACCGCAAGGTGTTTGGCACGGTAGATGAGGGGGAGAACAGACGAGATATCACACTGACTTGCCTCGTCGACGACGACGATGTCAAAGATTCCAGGCTGCAGGGGGATCGACTGGGTTGAGAGAGATGTCGTGATCCAGATCGGGGCGACAGGGAGACAGTCCATAAAAAGGTCTGCCTGATAGGCAGGGAGCGAGAAACTTTCAAACTTGTGATTCTCATAGCTGCGCAGCAGTTGGTCCAGATCTTTTTTGCCGCTTGATATACTCCTGATCTCTGCGATCCTCTTTTCACTGGCAATTTCAAAAGACAATACCTCTTGTTTCTGATCGATCCGCGTGATCCTGATATTGATCTCTGACGACCTGAAAGGTTCAAAGAGTGTACGCCATTCCTGTATGGGCCAGTTGGTGTCGTTTGCGGTGATGACAGGAAGGATCTCTGCGAGTAACTCTTTTTGCGCCTTCTCGTCAGGGACCTTCTGGCAGGCACTTTTGATTTCGTCCCTCGCCCATTCGAGTTCTTCGTTCAATCTGGCTTTTTGAGGGGGGAGGACGGTTTCAGAGTAGTGCTTCCATTCTTCAAGCCATCTGTGGCATTGGTCTAGATGGAGCAGATAGGAATCGTCCTCTGGGAAGACGGTGTGGTCGGGGTATTCGACCGGATTGTAGGGTTCTTTACCCCACCAACGGCCGAGGGTGTCTGCCTCTGCCGGGACGGCATCCCGCGTCTGCTGGAGTGCCTGGTAGGTGTCAAGACGTGAGAAGAGGGTGCGCCATGTGTCGACGAACGATTCAATATCATTTGTATAGAGCGCCTCTCGTGCCGCCGCGAGGGTTGCATTGTCCGGGTGAGAGGTCAGCGCCCTGACCGAGTCGGTGAATGCTTTTCCAGTCCCCGAGACCCATGCCTTCTTAATGGGGTTGCCGGGGGCGATGGTCTCAAAATCCGACGCAACTGCTTTCAAGGTACCGATCTCTTTCTCTGCCTTTCCATAGGCCTCCCATGCCGCCGCGGCTCTCTCTGTAAGGTCGATCTTTCCGGCGATCTCGTCGGCGATCTTTCTCCATGCGGGAATATCTGTGCTGCTCTCAGGGGAATCGAAGAATTTCAGTCCTTTCAGGTCGAGGCAGAGACGTGAAAAGAGTGACCTGACCCGTGCAGATTCCGCCGCCGAGTCTTCATACTGTTTCCTGGCGGCAAGCCACTTCAGGGTATCTTCTATGATCTCAGACAGTGTGGCGCGTGACTGGTCGTCCGGCGTCCCTATCTCGCGCTGGACTGATACCGGGTACTGCTGGAAGATCTGCGTTTCGAGATCTCTCAGTCTCCTGTTGAGTCTGCTCCTCCTGGAGAAGGGATTCGGGAAGAAACCCCTGGGGAGCATGGCATATTCCTTGTATCCTGCCATCCATTTTTCAAGAGGGTCTGGATCGATCTGGGCATCCTCTGAGATACCAAGATTATTCACGCTCTCTTTTGCACGCCGGTATTTGTCCTGTATCTCCTGGAGCGTCTCGATGGTCTCGGTCTCTCTGTGGCAGGAGAGATTGATCTCGTCCATCAGGGATGTTGCGCTTCCCGCCCACTTTTCTGCCTCCTCTTTCCCAGACCATACCCTGTACTCCTCTTTCATCTGATGAGAGGCAATGGTCTTTTCAAGAGGCCTGGAGAGATAGGATTTATAATTTCCGTACCATTTCAGCAGGTCCTCGGGTTCGTCACGGTGTGTATTGAGGGTCGGCCAGTTCTTCATGTCTGGCTCCAGCCCGAGTTTTTTGAGGACCTCTTTGAGATCGAGGTCTATCTCTTCGATCTCCCTCTGGTAGTGCTCACGTTTCTTTGTGTTATTCTTGATCTCTTGCTGGTAACTCGGAATTTCGCCCAGCCACCTCTCCAGACCGGCAACGGCCTCCTCGAACTCTTCTGGCGGGATCTGGTATCCGATCTCATTCAGCGACGACCGGTATGAGGCAGAGGCGCCGTCGAGTTCATGTCTCATCTCGGCTACTTTGGCATAGGCGTCAAATGCAGAGAAGAGTGATTCTTCAATCTGTTGCGGGACGCCGGTTCTGATATAGTCCTTATATCGGTCTTTCTCTCTTTCCAGCGACTTTTGCTTCTCTATGAGACTCCGTAAATTTTCCTGGTTATATGGATTATAAACTTTGATTGCGTCTTTAATCCTCCTGAGACCGTTGCATATCGTGTTGGTGCTTTTATTCCCGGCTTTGAGAGTGACAGGAAGAAGAGGTCTGCTGGATTCGATGCGGTTGATCCGGTCATGGATGACTTCCACCGCTTTGTTGTTATTGCTTGCAAAGAGTACAGACGTACCTCGCGCCCAACTGTTGACCAGCAGTGAAACAACCACCTGACTTTTCCCGCATCCTGGAGGGCCGCTGATGACGCTCACGGGATTTCCAGACAAAATCGTGGACACTGCCATCTGCTGCTCATTGTTCAATGGGACGACAGGGAGCACTGTCTCTTTCTCTTCAGGAATGCCAGATGCAGACCCACCAAGGAGTCTCAGTCCTCCTATGTCGTTTGGGTCGTCACGCAACCTCCTCTCGATCTCGTTATAATCGTCGAGGAGGTGTTTTGAGTAACTGTACGAGTCGGGCGGGGCAAAGAGGATCCATTGCGTCTTGCTTGTATCCAGGATTTCTTTTAGGACAGGAATTTCAGTGATTATCTCGGCATACAGGGAGGTGCAGAGACTTTTGCCGTTCCGGGCGTACGTCTCCTCTGCCTTTTCAATAAAATCAGGGAGGTACTCGTGCAACCCTTTTTCAGGACGATATGACAATTTATTTCTCAATACCGGCTCAAGCCGCGGGGAAAATTCCCATTTCTGGGCGTCGGGGGTGATATAGAGGGAGCCTTCCGGCCCCTCCTCGACGCTGACGTCGAGACAGATTAGTGGATTTAAATAGAGTACCCAGGAATTATTGACTTTTTTGTTGTTGACCCAGCAGAGACAGCCGAGCATGAGGTGGCGGGTGTGTTCTTCTGGCTGCTGTTCATTCAGAAAGGATCTCAGGGTATCGTCAAAAGGGACCTCCCAGGGGCCTGAGAAAGTTTCGGGCTGAAAATTCATCAAGAGAGCGTATCTTTCGCTGTTGTGCGTATTGATCGAGAAAAAATCGTCTGCACTCTTCTCAATGATCTCCCTGTGGTATTGCACAATATGTAACCAGTTTAGATTTTTGACTGATCCCGATGTATTTTCCATATTGATCCTCTATAAAACTCCTGATTCCCTTTGTGGGCTAAATAATAAATTTATTTCTAAAATATACTAATATAAATCCGATATTTTTTGATCGGGGATAGATTCACAGAAATACCAGTCAGACCCATTGGACTCTGGCCCTGGCCCTGCAGGATAAGAGATGAACTCCAGACTCACGCATACGCGGTTGGAACGTTCATGAAGGGATCAGGAATCTCACCCCCCGTGAGATTATAGAAATAATTCTCCGATGAGAGGCGAGAGGCGTCGCACCTCTGATCATCTCGCCTTTCGGCTCTGTAGAAACCCTTCCCGATGTATTGTGGGGGTAAATGTGTGTCACCCGCCGTCCCATAGTCTCTTGCCGGGGGTGAGTGCCGCCCGCACCCCCGGGCCACGATGAGGCCAGGAAGGCAGAATAGACGACCATGAAGAGGCAACTGCTTTCCTTCCTCTTAATCGTGTGGCGGGGTGTGAGCGGAGCGAACTTGAGAAGATCTCTGATTTTCGAGATGCCCCCCTGCCAGAGATTTCCACTCAGAAGATATCTACAGAGCCCGTCTTCCTGCATCAACCGTGCGACGGGCTCTGTCTTCAGATTTCCAGGACAAAGATAGAACCGGAAAGACACGATGGACAGACATGAAGAAGGGGCAACCGTCCTTTATTCTATCATGTGACGGGAGTGTGAGCGAGAGAGAATTTGAGAAGATTTGTGATTTTCGAGAGGCACGTCCCCCTCACCTCCCGCCGATGAAGATTGGCGGAGGATGGCATCCCATCTTCACGATCATTGCTCGCCTTCCCCCCATCGCCATGCCGGGGGCCTAGGCGGCACTCGCCCCAGGTGCGGTGATGTGGGAAGGCATGAAGGCATGGTTGGGCAACGAAGAGAGGGAAGATTTCTCCACCACATCCAGTGCTCTCTTCTAAGAGGGAGGAGAGTAGGAGAGTGTTGGGATGACCTCCTGGTATGCTTGAGATGTGCTTCTTGGTTCATGTAGAATTTTTTTGTATCCCAATGATGTAACAGATTATCGACACACACCCCTTTCGATGACAATGAAGACCATCACTCCAGTGATCATTTCAGCAAGTCGGGCGACCGATCTCCCGGCATTCTACAGCGAATGGCTCATGAACCGGATCCGGGCAGGGTATGCGATCTGGACCAATCCGTTCAACAGAAATTTCTCCCAGAAAGTTTCTTTTGCACAGACGCGTGCGTTTGTCTTCTGGACCAAGAACCCCGCCCCGCTCATGCCCCACCTCGACGAGATCGATGAGATGGGGTATCACTACTACTTCCAGTACACCCTCAACGACTATGAAGAGGAGGGGCTCGAACCAGGCCTGCCCCCCCTGGACGAACGCATCCAGACGTTCAGGACACTTGCCGAGCGGGTGGGGAAGGCGCGGGTGATCTGGCGCTTCGACCCTCTCCTTCTCTCCGACGATCTTACCGTCGAGCACCTTCTGGAGCGGGTGCGCAGGGTAGGAGACCAGGTGCATTCCTCGACCGAACGCCTGGTCTTCAGCTTCGCCGACATCGAGACATACCGTTCGGTCAGGCGGCGACTCGGTGAAGGGTATCGTGAGTTCAGCCCTGACGAGATGAACTACTTTGCCGAATCCATCGCTGAGATAAACCAGGACTGGGGCCTCGCCCTCGCCACCTGTGCAGAGAGAAAAAATCTCTCCGCCTATGGGGTCGAGAAGAACCGGTGCATCGACGACCGCCTCCTCCGCCGTCTCTTCCCTGAGGACAGAGAACTGATGGCATTTCTCGGCCCAGCCCCTCAGCGCGATCTTTTTGGGAACAGTGTCGAAGATCCCGGGAGACGAAAACGCCTGAAGGACAAGGGGCAGCGGAAAGAGTGCGGGTGTATCAAGAGCAAAGACATCGGGGCCTATTCCACCTGTCCTCACCTCTGCCGCTACTGCTATGCCAACGCGGTGGAGAAAACGGTGAAGAGGAACTACGAGACGCACCGGCCTGATATGGAGGGGTTGATCGCGTATTATACTGAATGAGGGATGCCCCTCTTCCATGGGGAGGATGCCATATCCCTAAACTCCCTAAGGCCTGATCATAGCCCTCCGAACCCCTCTCAACACGATAGGTCGTGGACGTCACCTCTCTCTCCTGGTCCATCGATTGTGCCTTCTCCCCTCATCATGGCCCGTCGGGTTCCAGGGGCAGCACCCCCGGTGAGAGACTATGGGAAGGCGATTGATGCATGGGTGTGCGACAAAGAGGGGAGGATATCCCACCCACAAGATGACCTCCTATAAAAATCGCAGCGATCTCCGCCAATTTCATCAGGCCATAGACGGACGTTCCCTGGACCCGAGGGTGGAAACACCCTCTTCAATCATATGGGGTCTGAAAGAACCCCGAAGAGTCCATGAATATTCCCCCATTTCACGAGGGGGCGCCGTTTTGTTGAGACCACAAAATACACCCGATCTGCCCCTGGATCTGGGAGTTCGATCCCTGATCAAAGGGCGATATGGCCGTATTTGTGATCTGGAAAGAGAGGATGGGATGGCGACCCGCAGTCCCCCTCCCTGAGAGAACAGACAGTCCCTCTGATCACACGATGCAAGATCGAATGCTATTTCATCCCTGAATGTGCAGGTGAGTTCAGGAGGGAATAGATTGAAGAAAGGGATGAAGGGGAGAATGATCCGGGATTTTTTTGCCGAACTCGAAGAAGACGAGAGTAAAATCCTCGAATATGATGGGGTGATCCTCTCTGGCCCCGGGTCCCCACAAAGAGACGAGTTTCGAGATCCAGACAGACCGATCTCTCTCCCCTCGAGTGTGAAAGAGAAAGTTTTGTTTGTCATAAAAATTCTGCCCCACATCAGACGGGTCCAGAAGGCCCAGAAACAGAGCGTCATCTCACTGGAACAGAATCCTGAAAACCCAAAGACGATCGCCAGTGACGATTTTCTTCACGACCTCGAACTCACAGCGACCGAGATGGGGGCCTCTGCGATCGGGTATGCCACGGTCTCTGAAGATGAGATCTTTACCCAGAAAGGGATCCTCTACAAAAACGCCATCGTGCTGACCGCGCCGATGGACAGAGAAAAGATCAATACTGCACCTGGTTTTGATAGTTCTGAGACGTCCTTTGCTTCTTATGCAATGCTTGGAGAGATCGTGAACCAGGTTGCCGGTCATCTACGGGCACACGGGTTCGGGGCCCAGGCAGATCCGGCGCTGGGCGGGAAGGTGTCGTTCCCAGATCTCGCGGAGAACGCAACCATCGGTCTTCGCGGGAGGCACGGGCTTCTGATCTCCCCTGAGAACGGCCCGTGCCAGAGGATTGCGGCGGTCTATACGAGCATCACGAACCTGCCGACCTCTTCCGAGAACCCGCATCTATGGATCCGTGATTTCTGCAGGACATGCGGGGAATGCGCCAAACATTGCCCTGGGGGAGCGATCAACCTGGGATACGAACCAGGTCCAGAGGGGCGCCGCCCCTTTATTGACGCGAAGAAATGCCATCCCTATTTCGAGGAGTACCATGGGTGCGGGGTGTGCATACGGGTCTGTCCGTTCCACATGCAGGGGTATGAAATGGTCCGTGCAAAGGTAAAAAAGAGTTGAGAATGTGCTTTCGCCGGACGGTGCAAAAAAAAGATCCTGGTCCTGCCCCTCGGTCTAAACCCTGTCCTCCACCTGGGGGCGTGCCGTCCCCCAAACACCCCGCTCCATGATAGGTCGGGGACGGCAGCACTCTCTTTATGGTCATCCTATCGTGGTCCCTGGGGTGCGGGCGGCACTCGCCCCCGGACAAAGGGGTAGGAAGGCGGGTGACACACGTCTCCCCTACACAAGAGGTGAGGGGTTCTACAGAGCCGATCTTTCAGCCATAATTTCTTCTGCGAGGAAGGTCGGAGAGGTTTGGGATGACCCCTTAATCAGGCCCCGTCCTATCGAGATCCCGATCCGGCCCACATACCCTGGATCAAATGAGGGTATGGGGGTATTTTTGGGAGGGGGAGACCAGGTCAGCACGACACTCACCCCCATAGGAGGGAGAGAATGGCTGCCGAAAAAATAGGAAAATTGTATGGGTCATACTCCTCGCGTCTTTTCTCATGCTTTTGATCTTTGCCCCTGGCTCGATCATCTTCCCTCCTCTTGCTTCGTCGCGGGGGACTGAGGGGGGCGGCCAGATCCCCACAGAGATAGCAAACCTGAGGATTTCTACAAAGCCCAATTTTCAAATCTCTAATGATCCTCCTGATAGGTCTCAGTCGCCCCCACTTCCCCTGCACAATCCTCTCCAGAAAAATCGGAAGGGGTCTGAAGGCAGGTGGCGTGTCCTCCCCCTGCAAGAGGTACGGGGTTCACCTAAAATTTTTCAGAGAGGCAAACCCTGAGATCTCATCCTCCCCCTCGCTCGTGCCAGAACACAACCCTTATCACGCCGACCTCCCATCTCACATTCTAACGGCCATACCCGTAAAGGAGATCAAATATGTCTGAAAAACCCGAACTCGATCGTGTCCCTCCCCTGATCGACGCCCTCTCAACGCCATTGCTCAGGGTGCGCTCCATCGCGGTGGCGGGACTTGCCAGACAGAGGGATGCGAGGGCACTTGGACCCATCATCGAATCGGTCAGGGGCCTGGACGGCGCAGATGTGGAAGACGTCTGTCAGTATATCAGCGACGTCATCGAAGCCCTTGCTTCCTTTGGTGACAGGACCGCTCTCAAACCGTTAGTCTCTCTCCTTGATGCCGAGTTCGACGACCTTCACCCCATTGTCTGGAACCTCACCGAAGACGACAGGTCTGCTATTGAATCGATGGCAGAACTCTATGTGTATGACGTCGAACCCCTCAAAGAGATCATGTACGGGCCATATTCCGTCGGCGTCAAAAAAATGATGATTAGCCTCCTCATGGAGGTCGATACCCTGGACGCCGACCGGGTTCTTCTTGATCTGGTCCAGGACAGAGAGGTAGACGAATATCTTGTCTCTGAGGCGATCTATGTGCTGGGGGTCCATGGGTGCAGGGACGCATTCGAACCCATTTGCAGGGTCATGGCCGACAGGGAGCGCTATACCGACGACACTCGGAGTTCTGCGGCGGTCGCACTCGGGCGGATCGGGGACCAGAGGGCGCTCGCTCCCCTGGTGGTGGTGCTCGCCGACCAGGATGATGCCCCGTATTCTATGACTGCAGAGTGCGCCGCCGATGCGCTTGAGATGCTTGTGCTCGACGAAGACGAGGAGGAATGGGGGGAAGAACCCGTTGAGGGTGACGATGAGGTGTTCGGGGTGCTCATCGAGGCACTTGCCTCCCCTGACCCCGACATGCAGGTCCTTGGAGTGCGGGGGCTTGGGGCGCTCGGGGATTCCAGGGCCGTGCCCCAGATCCTTGAGGCCCTTCGAAACTGGGAAGAGAGTGAAGAGTACCTCACCTTCTGCCGGGAGGCAATCACGGCGGTGGGAACGATCGGCGATGCATCGGCGGTGACACCGCTCTTCGAGACCCTCGACGAGATCGAGCAGGAGTCCGAGGTGTTTACGGACCACTTCCTCAACTCCCAAGAACTCTATGAGGAGGCATTTCAGGCGGTGGCCGGGATGGGGGAGGAGATCGTCGGGACACTCCACGAGATCGTCGCCGGGGAATATGGCCTGGTCATCAGGGCGATGGCGGTCCAGACGCTGGAGTATTTCCATGACCAGTATTCAGAGGCGGTCCTGATCGAGGCGCTGGAGAACAGAGACGAGCAGGAGGTTGCGGCATGGGCGGCCGACGCCCTGGGGCGTCGGGGGTCGACCGGCGCGGTGGCCCCACTCTGCAGGGTCGCCTGCGACACCAGGCACTACGAGGATATATGTCGCCTCTCCGCAATCGGCGCCCTCGGCGAGATCGGGGACCCACGGGCCCTCAGGACGTTGCTGGAGATGATCTCCAAGGAAGAACACTACGGCGAGCGCGCGTCTGATGCCTATGAAGCGTTTGAGTCGATCATCGAGATGATGGAAGATCGGAGAGAATAAAGACGAGGAAGATCAGGCCTGGAAAGTCCATCTAATACTCTTTACGAGGGAGGTGTCTTCCTCCCCTATCTTTTGCAGGGAGAATGCGCGCATCGAACGCCTTCCCTTATCTGTACCGGCTGGGACGACCAGAAGAGGCGGAGGAGTCATGTTCGTACTAACAATTGAGGAGGAGTTCTACAGACCCCTTTCTACGGGATCTTTGTGATGATGCCACCCAGCACAAAGAGGAGGAGGCCGTTGACCACGACGATCCCTGCGATGACCATCCCTGAAACAAGACCCGGTATCAGCATGGTGATCCCGAAGGCGATGGCCACGAAGTTCAAGACTGTCTGGGTGACCAGGAGATTTTTGATGGTCGGGGGGAGCGGGCCGGGGACAGGGGTTCCGGCGCCGTCCTTCAGCGACAAAAACCGCTTTGTAAGGAGGACCCCTCCGCCAAGGATATTCAGGAGCCCGAGGAGGACCTGGATCACCCCGGTCAGCACCCCCGGCACAATACATGAGACCACTCCCATCGCGGCAAATACGACCCCTACGATCATCAGGAACCACGAACGCGTATACTGGCCCATCGGCGTCTCCCCGAGGGCCATCATCTGGATGGCCATGATGACCATCAGCAGACCGAGCTGGCCGTCAGGGGAGAAGGGGATCACCCCGAGGTTTACCGGGAAGAGCAGGAGCCCGAGGAGGACCAGGAGCGTCCCGACCAGGATGAGTATAGCGATGGTGAGCGGGAGGGAGACGTCCCTGAACAGTCTTGAGCGGTGCACCGGGTTCTCTTGCGTCATGGGAGTCATCCTGGATTCTCTGTCCCTTCAGGGGAGTACTCACGATGAACGGTCTGAAGGCTCCACGAGAGATAGAAAAAACTGGACCCATAGAGGATGAGGAGCACCGCGGTCTCTGGATCGGTGGTGAGGCCAGGGAAGAGGGTGACAAGCCCAAGGATGACCGAGATGAGATAGACGAGGGTGCAGGCGACGGTGAGGTGGCGCAATATTCCAGAGATCTTCATCCACCTTCTCCCCCTCTCTTCTGGGACGAACAACTGGAGAAGAAGCGTGATTCCCCCCACCGAGAGCATTATTCCGACAAGGACGCGGACGAGCGTGCTCAGGGTGCCTGGAATAAAACAGGCGACCATCCCGACGACCGCCGTGCAGATCCCGAGGATGATGACCGCCCATGACCGGCGGAGGTCACCGAAGGGGGTCTTGCCCATGGTGACGACCTGAAAGGAGATGATGACGAGGAAGAGCCCGTAGGTGCTGTCGGGCGCATAGGGGAGTGCTCCAGTATGGATCCAGAAGAGGAGCAGCCCGAAGAGGAGCATGAATATGCCAAAGATCAGGATGATCACCACTTCGAGGGAGAGGTCGGACGCCACTTTTCCTGTCAAAGAGGGGTTTTCATGCTGCTGACCTTCAGGTGCCAGAAGTCCATTCCTCCATGGATGTATTCGATAAAGGATGATGAGATGAGGCTGATCAGATAACGCACAGGAATATTCGTCGACGCATATTTAAGGATTTCTATTTTTTGTCGGGGGAAAAGGGATCACATCTCATCTCCTGCAACAGGGCAGGAGAATCAGGGATAAAACCGGGGTTCAGGCGTACGCTAGGGTCATTGCGAATTTTTCAGGCCTCACTCTTGCAGAAGAGAGAGATGGGGGATGGTTGACCATGCATCGACTTCCCCCTATATTCTTCTGCATGGGGTCTATTGAGAGATTCCAGATCTGGCGGTCAGGAAAATGTTCTGCATTTCTGGCTTTGTAAAAATCCTCTGGCTCTCTCTCTGGCGGGGGGTGTGCCGCCCCCCGAACCCCTGCGCCACGATTGGTCGTGGACGGCAATCCCTCTTCAGGGAGTTTGAATAGGTCTTTCCGGCCCAATCTTCTTCCCTGAGGTCAAGGCCGGACGGCAGAAAAGGGAGGGAGGAAGCCGCTGTATCGCTCCTGTACCTGGAAACATTGCGAGGGTTTCTACAGGACCGAAATTACCATCACCTCTACCAGTCGGCGAGATCACAGGGCATCTGATCTCTGGTTTGCGTTTACCGTATTCCCTGCTCTCTAAAACCTGGAAGCCAGAGTGAAATCCAACACTATATATATAGACGGATAATATGTGCCAGAGAGGAATATCTATGTTCCAACCGCGTCGCGACTACACGTATTTGATGCCGGTCCATTTCGGAGGATCCCTCTTTGATCCCGAGACGGTCGTCACGCAGCGATCGACCTCTCTGGCGCTCAGTTATGAGACCGAGAGAGAGAGTCTTGAACACTACATCCCTGAAGGATTTGAATTGTTGGCGCCTGAAGTGCAGGTCAACTTCAGCAAATTCACCGAGATCAACTGGATGCAGGGCGGGCAGTACAACCTCATCAATGTGGCGGCGCCGGTCAGGTTCCATGGGGAGAAGGACCAGGTGGATGGTGCGTACACCCTGGTGGTCTGGGAGAACAAGACCGCTCCGATCCTCGGGGGACGGGAGCAGACTGGTATTCCAAAGATTTATGCAGAGATCGAGGACCTGCACATCGTCAGGCCGCATTATGCCACGACAGTCAGTTACGAGGGGAACACCTTCCTCACCATGGACTTCGAGGCCACGGGAGCGGTCACCGGGGGAGACCTGGAGGCGGTAAAGACCCAGTTTGCGTCGATGAACACCCTGGGGTGGCGGTATATCCCGAAGGTGGGAGCGCCCGGTGCGGAATTGAGCCAGTTTGTCCTCTACCCACAGGGCATGGAGGTGGAATCAGCACAGGCAGGGCTGGGCACCCTCCAGTGGACCGAACTGACCCCGATGCAGAACCCTGCCCAGTATTACATCATCAACAGTCTTGCCGCGCTCCCGGTCAAAAGGGTGACGCAGGCGGTGCTGGCAGAAGGGACGGCCGTCCTTCGTGCGATGGGTGCGAGGGTCATCGAATGAGAGGTGGAACATATGGATGAGTATTATAATGGGAAGATCAGTCTTGTCACCGGCGCGAATTCGGGGATCGGGTATGCGGTGGCCGAGGAACTCCTGAAGAGGGGATCGGTCGTCTATCTGGCCGGCCGGAATCCAGAAAAAATCGCCAGGGCCGCGGCGCAACTCTCGACGTATGGGGACCGCGTCCACACGCTCGTCATGGACGTGACGGAGCAGGAGCAGGTGCAGCAGGGCATCGAGAAGACGGCGGCAGAGGCCGGCAGATTGGACTTCCTCTTCAACAACGCGGGGGTGGGGGGCACCATCCCATTCGAGCAGGCGAGCCTGGAGGACTGGAAGACGATCATCGATACCAATATCTGGAGCGTCATCTATGGAGTCCATTTTGCGATGCCGATCATGCTCGGGCAGGGCTCGGGCCATATCGTGAACACCAGTTCGATTGCAGGCATCATCCCGCCCCCGTTCCAGGCGCTCTATTCTCTCACGAAATACGGGGTGACCGGCATGACCGAGTGCCTGAAATACGAGTTTGCAGAGAAGGGGATTCACTTCTCGACCATCTGTCCTGCCAATATCGCGACCGCGATCTTCAACAAGAGCATCGACGGCAAAGCCCACGGCGACCTGCGGATCCCTGACGACGCCTATCCTGTCGAGAAGGCGGCGGCGCTGATCCTGGACCGGGTGGCGGAGCAGAGGGGGATCATCGTCGTGCCCGAGGATCCGAATACCGATGCCTGGAGGGGATATGTTCTTGGCGACCAGGAGGTGGAGGCGCAGTTGTACCAGATGGCGCGTGAGCGCAGGGAGGCGTTTGAGAAGGGGGGGACGTATTTTTGAGATCAGGCTCACATCTTTTTTCGCGACGGCATGAACACACGAACGCCCGCGATCATCTCGGCGAGTCGGGCGACAGGCATCCCGGCTTTCTATACTGAATGGCTCATGAACAGGCTGCGGGCCGGGCATGCGGTCTGCCCTTTTCCGGTGAGTTCGAGAGTGACCTCTGTCTCATTTCGCAGGCCGCGAACTTTTTTTATCAGTCCGCGCTTTGTCAGCCGGGTTATCGTCCGGGATGCGGCCGGGGGCGTTAACCCCAATCGGGAGAGGCGAACGGTTGGAAACAGAAACGCGTGACCCGGTTTCAGGACTCATATGAACCTGTACCCGCCTTCAGGCACCAGGATCTCGAACCTCGCCCCTTTGCCGGGCCGACCCGCCTCGGTGATACCGATCCCGGTGATCTCGAGGATCTCTCGTGCAAGGAAGAGGCCAAAACCGCTGTTCGTCCCACAGCCGCGCTCGAAGATCCGCTCTTTCTGGTCCTCCGGGACACCCGGACCATCGTCTTCCCAGAGGATCAGGAGGCCAGATTCGGTCTTCGAACACCAGACATGCACGGCGGTTGCTCCTTCGGCATGGCGGACGGTGTTGTCCATCAGGTTCGAAAAGACCCGCTCGACCATCGGATCGGCATAGATCGAGACGCCGGGACGGTCGCACCTGATGGGGATCGGCGCATCGACGATCTTTCCGATCAGGCCGCCCAGGGAGAGCCAGGCAGGTTCTTTCACGCCCAGTCGTTCATACTCGCGGGTGAACTCGATCTGGCGCCTGATGGCCGCCGCCGCACACTTCACTTTCCCGAGGTACCCCGCCTGAACAGCATCGACACTCATCTTCTCTACAAACTGCAGGAATCCCTGGACCACCATGATCTGGTTCAGGATATCGTGGCGGGTGATCTCTGAGAGGAGCTGGAGTTTCTTGTTTGCGTTATTGAGGGCGATCTCGGATCTTTTCTGCTCTGATATATTGTCCAGGATGATCCGGGCACCGGTGACGGTTTCCTGATTGGCAATCGGCGAGATATGTATCCTGTAGTGGGCTTTTTTTCCCCAACTGCTGCAATATTCTCCATCGAGGGGAGGGATGGAGATCCCCGACTCCATGGCTTTTCGAAGCAGCCCTGAGAATCCGTTCTGGACCAGAGGGGGAAATGTCAGGAGGTTGGCGGGGGGAGCCTCCTCCTCTCCGGGCGCCCCGAGGAGATCCAGACCACGCTGGTTGATGTAGGTGATGCATCCTTCGATGTCGCAGGTGAGGATACCGATCGGCGCATTCTCTGC
The DNA here is from genome assembly GCF_017875325.1 of Methanofollis sp. W23. Lineage (NCBI taxonomy): Archaea > Methanobacteriati > Methanobacteriota > Methanomicrobia > Methanomicrobiales > Methanomicrobiaceae > Methanofollis > Methanofollis sp. W23. The sequence goes on from NZ_JAGGMN010000001.1 coordinate 1,028,895, forward strand.
AAGGTCACGGTACTGCTCCTCGCTCTCCCGCAACGCTTCTTCCATCGTTTTAAGGCTGGTGATATCCGTAAGAATGCCCTGAATGCCGATTAAACGACCTTCCCTGAGTATCGGACGGGCAGCCGTCTTCACCCAGACCGCACCACCGTCCGCTTTGAGAAAGCGATATTCGGTCGCTTCGTTACTTCCGGCGAGGCTTGAACCGAACTGCAGAAGCCGTCCTGTCCTGTCGGCGGGGTGGACGAGGTCGACATAAGACCTCCCGATCACCGCGGAAGCGGGATAACCGCCGATAGACTTGATATTCGGGGAGACATAGGTAACGGTGGCGTTTTTATCCAGGACGTAGAAGACCTCGTTGAGGTTCTCAACGATCTCGGGTGGTGCATTCACGGATAGCCACTGATATAACTCTTCGTTCTTTTTGAACGCCTCTTCTGCTCGTCTTCCGGCGACAGCACGCTTGATAGTATTACCGATCTCGGCAAACTGTTGCTCTGGGCTCCCTTCTTTCCTGATGTAGAAGTCGGCGCCGCTGTTCAATGCATCGATGGCAACATCTTCGCACCCTTTCCCGGTGAACATGATGAAAGGTGTCATGGTGCCATGCTGCCTGAGGTGCTGGAGGAACCGGATTCCGTCCATCCCGGACATCAGGTAGTCGGAGATGATGGCGTCAACGTGTTTCCCGGAGATGATCTTGCTCGCCTCCAGCGGGCATTCGCAGGTGGTGACGGTAAACTCCCCGCTCCGCTCAAGGAAGATCTTGCCTATCTCGAGGAGATCCGGATCGTCGTCGATGTAGAGGACGGAGAGGGATGCCGTGATGGTTTCACCTTCTACCGAAGAAGACAGAGATCGATCGATTTGAATCTCGCTTCCTCTATTATTGAATTAGTGATCATTTTTGATGATAAAAATATTACTATTATAATGTGAGCATGATGCTGATTACGACGAGTTTAAAAAGACGTATCATTTGAAGACGGCCGTATAGTGTCCTGAAATCATTTGACATCGAACATATCTGTCGATGCGAGCACACTCTCCGATCCGGCATCCGGGATGATTGCTCTGAACGGCCACGACAGATGGCTCATCACATTCATGGCCAATACTTCGTGTTTCATTCCGTGCTATGGGTATCAGGTCGACCAACGACTCAGTACACCATCCTGATTCTCGAACGGGGATTTCAGGAATCTGGAATCTCGCGTGAAATCCTCACAGACGATGAATCCCGGTTTGTTTCGATCAGGGGTACCGCATTGAGGAAAGCGCCTCTCGTATTCATACGGGGTGTCGGGTTCGATCACGGCGCTGGTTGTTTCGGGAGGATCCTGACATCATCGAGAGTATCGACAGCGAAAATATTAATGCCGCCCGGACCACTGAAGGCGTTCGAGGTGAAAAGTACGAAGGAGTGAATATCCGCCAGATTAACAGAGCGAGGACAGATCGTTGGTATGGAAATGTGTGCGGCGATATCCGTTTCATGATACGATCCAGAGAGTATGAAGCCATATTTTCATTTTGATGACAAAAAAACTGTGACGCCTCCTGCTACAGGAGATGGCTTCGACTTTCGCACATTCCGGCACATCCTGCGGATCGAGGGGCTCATTCCTTTTACCGGGTGTGCAATTCTCATCGGGTTTGCAGTGGCACTCTGGGAAGTCGGTTTTTCGGGCGCTGACTGGCGCTTATTTGTTCTCGCGGTTCTCGCAGTTCTCCTCGTCCACATCGATGCCCACATCTGGAATGATATCATGGATCTCGAGGTCGACCGGCGTGAAAAGAGCAGGGAAACGAAACGTGACCGGCCCCTCGTCTATGGGTGGGCTACTGTCGGCGATTACAGGAAGATGTCCGCGATTATCACGGTCCTGGTGGTGGTCCTCGCCGCATACCTGACGATGCAGCGGATTTTGATCCCACTCCTGTTTATCATGGGATTTTTTTTCGATTATGGCTATAATCATCCCCGCATCGCGCTGGCGTACCGGCCCTATACCGAATGGTACATTTTTCCCTGGCTGGTGGTCGGCGTGACGGTGACGATCGTCTATGCCGCGATCGGCATATTCTCTCTCCTGGCCTTCATCCTGTCGCTCCTGCACGGCCTGACGGTGACCTGTTTCGCGGTATCGATGATGCGTCGCGACGTCCGCTCCGACCGGCTGGGGGGGAAAAAGACATCTTCCGTCGTGTATCCGGAGATCCCACACGCCACGGTGTACGGCATCGTTACCCTGCTCGTGTCTGTCCTGATGTTCTATCCTCTTGTTTCCATTCTCGGCAGTACGAAGTTCGCATATCTTCTTATCCTCACAACGGCCGTTATCGCTGCGATGAACACGGTTTGCGGGGCACGAATCGATCAACTGTGCACCCGCGCGTTGTACTCCGTCTATCCTGATTTCGAGTCGAAAGCCAACACGGTAATGCTGCAGCAGGTGGGAGCATCGATGGTCCATGCCGTGGCGATCACCGTGATCGTACTGACATCCGGGAAGATTGTATGAACATTGCGATTGCAGGTGCCGGCATCGCCGGCGGGTATCTGGCCGGGCTTCTCGAACAGAGAGGGATCTCGCCTGATGTCTATGATGGCCGGGAACATGCCACCCGCTGTACATGCCGTTCGTGCGGGTGGGGTGCGCCGACGGGTATCGGACTGTACCTCGCCGATGTCGGCCTCGACCTGGACGACTACCTCATCGAACCCATGTCCTCCATGGATTTTGACGGCCTTGTGGCCACGACGCCCCTTTGCACCGTACATAAACCCCGGCTTCTCCAGGATCTCACGAAATATGCCAGATTGAAGCGGCAGGACCTGGTGCCGGAGAAGGCAGAGGACTATGATATTGTGGTGGATGCGACCGGGATCGGCCGGGTTCTCCTTCCTCACTGCAGGTCCGACCTGACGCTCCCGACGCTGCAGCACCGGGTAATCGTGGAATCCAGAGGGAGCGAGCGCCTTGGAGCGGGGGTGTACGGGAACCGGATACCAGGACTCGGGTACCTGTGGATCTTTCCGCTCGGCCACGATCACTATCATGTCGGCATTGGCGGTATCGGCCTCCTCCAGCACGATACCCTTCTGGAACGGTTTTATCGGGATGCGTCCGGGCAGTTTTCATTCACCCGGCAATGCGGTTGTCATGGTCTCGTCCGGGTCGCTTCTCCGTACTACTCGACGCCCTTCTCTGTCAGAAAGACGCGGAGCGACGGTTCGCCCCAGGTGATCATTGGTGTCGGCGAATCGATAGGGACCGTATCGCCGTTCACGGGAGAAGGAATTGTTTATTCTCTGGAATGTGCAAGACTTCTGGCAGATTCCTGGCCGAACCCAGAGGACTATACCAGATCGGTGCTGGGCCGGTTTGCCTGGATGAAAAAAGAGCGGGAAACGCTCGATTATCTTCTCTCACCTGAAGGAAAGAGCGGGCCGAGGCTGCGGGATCGATGGAGGTTTTTCTGCAATGCTCGTCGTTCCGGGATCGGACTTCCCATGCTGGAGGCTTTCAAGCGGATGGGTAGCCTTTCGCGATGGATGGAGGGCCCGGATGTATAATCAATAACGATTCGGGTACGATCTCGATCAAACGAGCATCTTCCTTGGCCGCCAGGTGAACGACGGGAGGGTCGGGTCGTCGGGCGCCCTCCTTTCCCCCCGGTGCGTGCCGGGGCCCTATCGGGAATAGGGATGATATGGCATATCATCCCCATCGGATGGCCTATCATGATCCGTTTCCTGATATCGTCATTACGTGTCTCGGAAACCAGCATCGAATGATCGGTATTTATTAACAGAAAAAATCCATCTCTCAAAATGAAAAGATCGTCGTTTTCCCTCCTTGTTGCGGCCGTTATCGGCCTGTTCCTCTTGACCGCCGGTTGCCTGCAGGCGCAGTCCGGAACCATCACGCCCGTCACCGATGTGGCAACCCCCTCCCCGGAAGTCACATCGCCTTCCACCCCCGACATTGTCGGGGTCTGGACCGGAACAACGACCGGGTACACCACAGCCGCGGGTTTCCGCGAAAGCAATACATCCTACACCATCACGGCACAAAAAGGGCCGGCCTTTACCGGCTCGAAGGTGTATACACGTTGGGATGGACTCGAATATTCCGAGAACCTGTCTGGTGTCATCTCCAGTGCCGGGGAGATCTCCATTGTTGAACACGATGACGGCTACACATTCGGTACATTCATCGGACCCGATGAGATCGAACTCCGGCACCTCCAGGACGGGGACAATGCAATGGCCTTCATCGTCTGTCTCAACCGGGACAAGAACTGATTTTCCCCACCTCTCTTTTGTTTGACCTGGATCGGGCGGCGACATCTTCGGAGAAGAAGGGGAGATCCCGTTTCTCCTGTCATGATGCTGCCGACAACCGTCAGGAGATCACCCATGATGTTTCTTTCGATCATGCACACACACAGGATCTTGACAATCTCCTGATAGTCCACCCTGGTCCCATCCTGATCCTGTCTCAACAGCACCGAGACAAATTGCCCGCCCTCCTGCTGCTGGAACACCGGGGAAGGGAGCCCCCTTGCCCGCTTGCGGAGATCGATCATACGGGAGTGCCGGTACCGACCTTCTCGATGTAGTGGGCCAGAAACAGTGGTTCTGCAAGGAGAAAATTGAGCGAAATCGAGGCATGCGGGACACGAAATCCTCAGGTGTGAGAGGGATGGCAACTGTCTCGGATTCCACACCTCCGGCCGGTCGGCGAAGAGCATGACCTGGACTGATCTCCTCTGCGGCCTTATGGTTGGCGGCAAGGGCGTATGCCGTTGAGAGTTGTGCGACGGTATCCAGGAAATCTTGCTTGCCGTCTGGTTGTTTGAGGATATGGTTCATGCCGCCGTTGATCAGAGCGAGTCGGCCCATCGGGTCGCGCTCTTCCATCCCGACCAGTCGAAGCCGTGCATCAGGTCACAGCAGACCTGATACTTCTCCATCATCATGGCGACGGCTTCTTCGAGTTGGTGGACATCGAGGCCTTTGTGGTCTTTGCTGGTAAATTCGGCAAGGGCCTTCTTCATCCTGGGTGCGATACCGATATAATCGACCACAAGGCCGCCAGGTTTGTCTTTGAAGACGCGGTCGACCCGGGCGATGGCCTGCATCAGGCCGTGGCTCTGCATGGGCTTGTCGACGTACATGGTGGTGAGGCAGGGGGCGTTGAAGCCAGTGTTCCACATGTCACGGACGATGACGACCTTAAAGGGATCTTCGGGGTCTTTGAACCGTTTTCTCAGAACTTTGATCTGCTGTTTTGTCCTGATGTGTTTCTGCCATTCCAGTTTTTCCGACTTGGTGCCGGACATGACAACCTTGATCGCACCGGTTGTGTCGTCGTCGCTGTCCCATTCAGGGTGGAGGTGGATGAGGGCGTTGTACATCTCGACGCAGATCCGGCGGCTCATGCAGACGATCATCGCCTTGCCCTCGAGTGTCTCCTGTTGTTGTGCAAAGTGGCGGTCGATGTCGGCGGCGACGATCTCGATCCGGTGCGGGGTGCCGACGACGGCTTCGAGGGCGGCCCATTTGGATTTCTATTCGTGGAGGACAGGAAAGACCAGAAAGAGGTTCCTGAAGGCACGCAGATACTGGTATCAGGTCAAGGAGATCAAGATCAAACTGATCCTCTACAACCTCAAGATGGTAATGAAAAAATCTTTTCTTGCTGTTTGTTGAGGAATTCTACAGAGCCGAAATTGCCAAAATCAATAAAGTTTTAGCATATGCAGTTACCTCATAGCAATGTTTATATGCAGACAAATTAGATCTTTATTGCATGAAGAGTTTATAATGCCATTATGTGGAAACATATAATAGTATTACATAAATAATTCATGCCCCTCCAGACGGAGGAAGTATTATTGATATAGTTATACCTATATTTTTATTATAGGCATACGTATCAATACACTTATTTTTGCTATTATTATTATATGGGAGATTTGTTGCAGAATTCGTTCCAAATGATCAAATTCGGCACGTAATGAGACCATTCAAAAAGTAAAACCACTTGAGATCTCTGATAGATGATCTTACGAGGTGGCTGATATGCATAAGTTAGTACAGACTAACATAGATCAAACTAAGCAAGATATCAAAGTAGCACTAGCTAGAGATGAAATTATGAAAATCGCTATGCGTCTGCTCAGAGATTTGGATCATAATGTTCCAAATTACTACAATCGACTTATAGAATTCTTTAAGTTATATTTTCCTGAAGCAGAGCATAAAATACAAAGCCCTAAACAGTTGCTCATGTTAGCACAGAAAGGCGCTCAGCGTGAAGTTCTGGCTAAGCGATTGAAAATCTCTAGCCAAAGTTTTGGGTTAGATTTGCGCATGAAGGACATTAAGTTTATTGAGCAATTTGCATCGATGCTATTAATCTCTGGAAAGATGAAGAAAAACGAGTTATTTGTAGTTGAAACAAAAAAATATATACAAGAATTGGTTGCTGAACTGACTCCAAACATGGCTAAAATAGCTAGTTATCGAATTTGCGCAGAACTTGTTGAGCGAGCAGGAGGATTGCGTAATTTAGCTTTTTTGCCAGCGAGTAGAATACAATTGTTAGGCGCTGAGACAGCTTTATTCAGACATATAAGAACTGGTGCTAAACCCCCCAAATACGGTGTCCTTTTTCAGCATGCAACGGTTAAGTCTGTTGAGCCTCAAGAAAAAGGAAAAAATGCTAGGCGAATAGCTTGTAAGCTGGCTATTGCTGCTAGGAAAGACTACGCAAGGATTTACTACGCAAGGATTTAAAAAAACAAAGTAAAGAAGGTGCCCAATGATGAAATTAACGACATCGCCTGAGGGCACCCCAATATTCTTTACATTAAAAATAAGCTAGCTATTGCTGCTAGAAAAGACTACGCAAGACTTTAAAGTAAAAACAAAGAAAAGGGAGTATCTAATGATGAAATTAGACCAACATCGCCTGAGGACCCCCAATATTCTTTACATTAAAAACAAACTAGCTACACCTAATCTTATTCCAGGCAAGCAAGTTTATGGTGAAAAACTTGTCAAGAAGAACAACAAAGAGTATCGACTTTGGAATCCTTCACGTAGCAAGCTAGCTGCGGCCATCCTGAAAGGATTGAAGAATTTACCTCTAAAATCAGATAGCACCATGTTATATCTTGGTGGAGCATCTGGTACAACTATTAGCCACTTAAGTGATATATTAACAAAGGGCGTAATATTCACTGTAGAAATATCACCAGAACCGATAAGGGAACTCGTATTCCTATCAGAAGAGCGAAAGAATATTGCTCCAATATTGGCTGATGCTAATAGGCCCGATGTATATCAGAATAGAATACAAAAATGTGATTTCTTATATCAAGACGTAGCTCAAAGAAATCAAGTAGATATTCTAATCAAGAATGCTGAGTTTCTGAATGAAAATGGCTTAATGTACATCGCTGTAAAAGCGAGAAGCATCGATTCTACTATGCCGGTAAATCAAATATTCATGGATGTTAAAAAACAACTAAGCGCTAAGTTTAAGATATTAGAAGAATTGAAATTAGAACCTTATGAAAAAGACCACTTATTCCTAGTGCTTAAAACTAAGTGAGTACGACAGGATTCAAGCGACATGCGATAGAAGATACTTTCTCCAAATATACTTGGAGTTCCTGTACGACCGATATTTCAGTTGCTATTTTTTTAGAGGAATTCTACAGAACCCTACAATCATACTCCAATCAGGGCGTTCAAATATCAATTTAGATCCGTCTGTTGTGCAATCCCGGGTAGAATATGTGGAACCATTTCTACAATCTTCTACAATCCGATCCCCAATCGTTCCCCGATCCCGTATGGAAGATATCAACTCATAGCCGCTTATTATTCGATTCAAGGGGGAAAAATTTGAGATAATTGCCCCAATCTTCCCCAATTACTCATCCCGCATGAGAGATTGAGCCAGTTCCTCCTTAAGGTTCTCTCGCGTCTGAAGGTTTGTTCTGAGGAAAAAGCACTGTTCAGAGGACATGGCATGAAGTCACCGGTATTGGTGCGTCTGTCTTCTCTCGTGCCTCGTCCATCTCCCGACACTTTTTTCCGAACAGGAGGCGCATTGCGAATATATGACCCACTGGCTCGCCATCTCCAACCGTGAGAACTCAGACATCACGATAAAAAAGCAGATCTAGGGCGTCCCGAAGAGATACATCAACACGATCAGCAAGACCCAACCTCGGCGACACCCTCCTCGTCTATGTCGGGCAGGAGGTGATCGACAAGGACACCACACTCCCGCCGGCGCTTCCCCGGGTGCTTTGCGATCACCTCTGCCGTCTACGAGGACGCAAGGCCGATCTTCACCGCTCCAAAAAAACTCGGGGCCGAGGTCTTCCCCCTCAGGATCAGACTGAAGACCGTCGAGGTCTTCGACCCACCGATGGAGTTCAAGCCTCTCATCCCTGATCTGAAGTTCATCAAGAACAAGAAGCAGTGGTCCGGACACATCAGGGGGCAGGCGATGCGAGCGATCCCGGAGGAGGACTACGCGTTCATCATGAAGGCGACGGAGACGCCGCGGGGCTAAATGTCATCGGAATCAATGGTTTGTGTCCCCAAGGAACCGCACATCAACCAATTCTGTCAGGTCCAGCACCCGCTCCCGGTTCCGCACAATATGGGCCCCGTCCCCGGTCCAGAGCACCAGACCCGGCATCGAGCATGCCAGGTCGTGGGCGTCGAGCACCACCTCGATATCGTCGGGGTCGTCGATGGAGGTCAGGTCCTGGTAGAGGTCGGCATAGGGGGTCCGTCGCCGGTGTAGAGAGAGCACCGACCGGTCCTCCAGGCGGGCGAGGCGCCGGGTGCATTCCAGTTCGTAGCAGGCCTTCACGCCCTCAAACGCCCTCATCGTCGCCCTGGGGTCTCTCCCACTTGCGGCGATCGCCTGCGCCACAATATCCCGGATCCTCCATGCCCCAGCCTCACCCTCAAGCGCCTCGACCGATGGGTTCCGTTTCAGTGCGGCGATCGCCCGGCGGAACTCGCGCACAATATTTTTCTGGACCGTGGCGCACCGTCCACCCTTCTCGATCCCAAAACATTCCCCCCAGACCGAGGTGCTCGTAAAATTTAGTTCGGGGTCGTCGAAGACTGAGGTCGCCGCCCGGCCCCACCCGTCGGCGGCATGAAAATAGTAGCCGATCAGGACGTTGCTGTCGTGAAAATAGGGCAGACCTATCTCCTCCCCGGCGACAGGTTCTCCAGCGCCAGGGACCGGGAGAGGTGCATCGTCCGGTCGAGAAGGTCGCCCCCGTCCATCTCGACCGCACAGAGATCTTCAGGATGCTCCTGGCAGAGATCCTCCCTGACGGCATCAAATTTCTCCTCCACTTCCTCGCAGTACGCCGCCAGTTCGTCTTCCTCCACCATACCGGCATGCACCGCACATGAGACGAAACACAGGGCGTCGCAACACTCAGCAGTCAGGGACGAGACCGCCGCCGGGTTCACCCTGAGGGCGGACCTGAAAGTGTCGTCCCATGCGAGGAATGTGTCATAAAAGACGGCGAGGGTCGGCAGGGGATATTGCACGACGAGATCGTCGAGGACTTCTTCCACCTTCACGACCCGCTCGTGGGCAAGAGGATAGATGGCCTCCGCAAGGTCCCGGGACAGGGGGGTCATGCGGGTACAGAACTCCCGCTGGAAACCGTCGACAAAGAAACCGAAATTTTCAAGGAGCCGGATCTCGTCAGCATCCAGGCCGAAGTAGTCCGGCGGGATCTCGTCACCGTCTCTGAACTCTCTCCAGAGCCTGAGGTGGTGCGTAAGGGAACTGACCGTTGCTGCCTTTTTTGTTCTGAGTGCGGTCAGAACCATATGAAAGAGGGCGAGTTCGTAGCGGCTGAAGATCTCAGTCTTCACCGGCACCCTGACCTGAAAGAGGTAGTGGTCATAGGGGCCGGTGACCGGATTGTTTCTGCTCCCTCTGCTCTTTTTGACCGTGAAGAAATCGTTTGTCTCGCCGGTAAGCGCGTATGCCACTGAATCGACAGGACCGTTGGGCATTCTGAGGTAGATGCTGTCAAAGAGGGTAACGCCCCGCTGGTTATAGTGGATGAGGTCGACGAAAAAGATGAACTTCATCAGTTTTGTCCGGCCGATGGCGGGGTCCTGCTCCATCGCATAGAGCATTGCATGGATTTTCTTGATTTTTTTCATTCCATCACCCCCACATCGCCGGAAACGAAGCGCCGTTTTCCGGGCGGTATGCGTCTATACTCCTCGTATGACGGATACAAAAAGATAACTCTTTCGGAAGGGTGTGCTCTGAACGGTCGCCGACGCCCGTGGATCATCCCCGTCGGGATTCACCCGCTCACCCCCCTTCCCCATGTTCCACTCCCGCACCAGCCGGGCATAACACGCCTCGCAGAGCACCACCCGTCCATCACCAGACCAGTGCACCGCCTTCCTCTCGGCACACACATCGCAGCGGCCCAGGTCGGTGCGCACCCGCGTGAACTCTCCGCAGTCCAGGACACCAGGGAGCGGGAGTACCTTGTTTGCACATGTGCACTGGATTGCACTGGGTTGCACTCTGAAAGTGCCACCAAACGGGGGAACCTTATGGCCTTGTTTCTCGATCCGGGCGATATCGATTGGATCATGATCGTCATGTGCACCAGAACGCTGATCGCACCCACCCTCACCCGGAGACCCCGACCGATCAGGGGTGGTGGGTGCATCCTCATTCTGGTGCAATCTAGTACTATGAGAGAGAGAGATCTCTCTCCTCTCTTTAGAATAGGTACTCCGGGGCCGTTCCTTCGTCCCCTTGCTTTGCACATCCTCAGTGCAAATACGGTGCAAACCAGGTGCAAACGTGCCATCATCGTCGGGAGGTCGGGATCGGGGTCACGGTCACGGTCGAGCCAGACATGCGCACGTCCGCTCCACCGACGATATACTGACCGGTCGAAGGAATAATGGTGCTCCCGCCGGCGGACTATGGAGCCGTCGACCTCCTCGGAGATCGTGGTGTCCACGAACCCGACCGCTGGGCACTTCTCCAGCAGCCCGGTGTAGGAAGAGCCGCCGTTGTTATACCCGTTGAGGATCCTGCGGGTCTGGCGGTACGAAAGCCCGAGCGCCTCCTGCAACATGCGGACGGTGAAGACGTCCCAGCCCATCGCGGCGACGGTCTCCAGGGCGGCGGCCTCATTTTTTGTCAGCTTCGTCTCCTGCCCGCCTGAGTCGCCGTTGATCGCGGCGTAGATCCGGGCCGCCGTCGTAGTGCTCGCGCTGGAACCGGTGCAGCAGCGCCGAGGCCTTGATGAGGTCGAAGAGCATGCCGGGGTTGCGGCGGTTGGCCGGCACCGAGAACTGCACCTGTTCGGCGTACGGGATGGAGATATGGAGACGCTCTTCTTTGAGCACCTCCCACATCGCCCGGCAGACCGACAACGCCGGATCTTCGGCGTCGGCCTCCGCCTCCTTCATATGCGCAAGCACCCGTTCGTCCTGTTCGAGCGAGTCGTCGATCCAGACCGTGAGCATCCGGTTCATCACCTGGTCGTCGCCCGGGTCTTCGACCCTCGCCAGCCACCAGACACAGCGCTCCCGGCGCAAGGGTGCGGGAAGGTACGTCGATCAGAACGGCCGCCCGGATCGTAGAATCTTTCCCGTCATCTCGCGCCGGGGGAAACCCCCCACGGACCGAAGATAGCCGGGGGGCGGCGAAGTGAACATGATCCCCGCCGATTCTCCTCTCTTGATAAAGAGCGATCAAGCAACGAGAAATTTTCATCCCGTATGCTTGAACCCTACGTTCATGCCCGATTCTACAGAGCCGAAATTGCCAAAATCAATAAAGTTTTAGCATATGCAGTTACCTCATAGCAATATTTATATACAGATAAATTAGATCTTTATTGCATGAAGAGTTTATAATGCCATTATATGGAAACATATAATAGTATTACATAAATAATTCATGCCCCTCCAGACGGGGGGAGTATTATTGATATAGTTATATCTGTATTTTTATTATGGGTATGCGTATCAATACACTTATTTTTGCTATTATTATTATATGGGAGATTTTTTGCATCGTCAAATGGAAAATGTTTAACATTACAAATTGAGGAATTAAATGACATTCGAAACGGAATTCGTATCAAATGATCAAATTCAGGGCTGTACAACGAGAAGAATTATTGTTGTCCAGCGAAATGATCCGAATTCTGATGCTGCTACAAATTCGCGGAAGCTCTTAGAACTCAAGGAGTTAGCACGTGCTGTAAATTATGTGGTTGTTGGCACATTTGTGCAATCAAGACATCCTGACAGGAAGTACCAGATAGGTTGCGGTAAGGTGGATGAGCTTGCGGAGTTTGTGGAATCTCTGGATGCTGAAAAAGTTATTTTTAACAACCCGCTTTCAATGACGCAGATCTATAACGTCTCTGAAGCGTGCAAATGTGGAGTAATAGACCGGTTCCAGCTGATCCTTGAGATATTTGCTGCAAGAGCCACGACAAGACGTGCAAAACTGCAGGTAGAACTTGCGGAATTACAATATGAACTTCCGAAAGCAAAGTCTATCGTTTCCCTGCAGAAGAAGAAGGAACGGCAGGGGTTTATGGGCCTTGGAAGTTATGAAGATTCGTACGAGCAGGATATTAAGAAAAGGATCGCACGGATCAGGGCCGAACTTCAGCAAGGAGTCGGGAGCGAAGAACAACGCACTTTCCGGCATGAAAAAGGATTTTCCCTTGTAACTCTGGCAGGGTATACAAATGCGGGAAAAAGTACTCTTTTCCAGTCACTCATAGAGGAAGAGACAGTCGTCAGGGACATGCTCTTTACGACACTCTCTCCTACAACACGTTCTCTCACGGTAAATCGTAGAAAAATGCTTCTGACAGATACTGTGGGATTTATCTCAGACCTCCCACACTGGATGGTGGATGCTTTCCGGTCAACGCTTGATGAGATATTCATGGCTGATATCATTCTTCTTGTGGTGGATATGAGTGATCCGGTGGATATTATTCAAGAAAAACTGGCTGTCAGCCATGATATCTTCTTGGGGAGAACAGAGGGTGCTGTAATTGTTACTGCTCTTAACAAGGCTGATCTTATTCCTGAAGAAGAGCTGCAGGAAAAACTGGAAGTGATCCGTGATCTTTCTCCTGCTCCTGTCATGATATCTGCCAAATCAGGAGAAGGTCTTACTGAACTGAAACAACTTCTCTTTGAGAAACTTCCTACATGGGAACATTGCAGGATATCCATCCCGACATCCGAAGAGGGTATGTCCATGGTATCGTGGCTTCATGATGAAGGCATTGTGCACACAGTCGAGTATGGGGATTCCATTCTTATGGAAATAGAAGCAAGGGATGAGATAATTCAAAAAGTACAGCCTTTTATCATGTCTTCTTAAGACTATTAACATTCGGTTATTTCTTTCGGATACGTGCGAAACGTCGATTGAAAAAATTCAAAAACATTTTTTGTTCAAAGACGTATTATGTAATTATCGGCTTGAATCAAAAACGTGAAAGTAGAAATACAGATATGCATTTTTAATTTTGGATATTATTTTTTAAAACGGGACTCTTTGTGTAAATTTTAGATTATAAGTATTGTTAATTCTGATGACTCTACTTGATCTTACACTCCCTATTTCAAATCGAATCCAACAATTTCATAAACTTCCTATACTCCAGACTTCTCTTCGCCTTCTCCGCCTGATTGTCTTCATTATCGATGGGCCCTGCGTTCTCAAACAGCTTCCGCTCCACATCGACCCCCGAGAGATACACATATACCTCGGGTATGTTGGAATTCTTCTCCCCCCCGGCAACTAGCCGCAGCTCCATCTCGGAAAGGCCTTGCTTCCCGCCATTGCTCTGGAAGAGGCCGGTAAGCCTGGCGTGGCGGATAGCATGAGGGTGGACGCGCTTCCCGATGCACTTGAGCATGTTCTGGACAGTGTGCAGGTTGAGGCGTTTCGTTCCCGCACCGTATCGCGGTGGTAGGTGACAAACAGCGAGGGCGTTCGGATCCTTTCTCAGGGGATGCTGGTTGATCCAGGTCTGTAGATCTGGCACCGAAGAAATGAGCCTGCACCGGCGCCGCCGGCGGTGCTCGAAAAACAAGGATTGAAACTCCCTGAGGGTGCCGCGAACCTTGCAGTTGCAGAACAAGATCCACAAAACAAGGATCAAACCCGCATTCAAAGAACACCATCTCAACCCCCACCAGCCCGAGGAGGGGGATCATGAGATCCCCTTCCCCATATTCCACGCCCGCACCAGCCCGGCATAACACCGCTCGCAGAGCACCACCTGCCCGTCGGCCGAGCGATGCACCGCCCGCCCCTCGTCGCACACATCGCACCGGCCGAGATCGGTGCTCACCCGCGTGAACTCCCCGAGGTCCAGGACGCCCGGCAATGTCTCTTGCAACATCCCGTCTCTATTTCCATCGGTTTTCAGCAGGTTGCGGATGATGACGTCACTCAACGGGCGGCGTGGGGTGCGCTGATCACGATTCGCACCCCGGCACGGTGATACCACCAGATCGTTTCCACCATTCCGGGTTTCACACACACACCCACCCACAGACCCATGAGAACCCGGGCCACCGGGTGCGTGTGCGTACTGCTGTACTTTAGTACTAAGAGAGAGACGCGTCTCTCTATCTGTACTAGTACTGTCAGATCCAGAACCGTTCCTGGCCGCTTGGTCTTCGCAGACGTCGCTGCAATCCTGCGGGAAACCTGCTGGAATACCGCAAGCGTCGGCGGGGCCGGGACCATCGTCCCGATCCTGGTCCTCGCCGTCGTCTCTGCGGTCGTCGATCCATACCCCAGCCCCGCGGGACCACTGCCGGTAGACCCTCAGGTCGAAGGAGAAGAGGTGTTCTCGCCGGCGGACGGCATACCCCTCCGCGTCCTCCGTGACCGTCGTGTCGAAGTAACTGACCGCCGGACATTTCTCCAGCAGTCCGGAGTAGGTCGTCCCCCGGCTCACATAGCCGTGGAGGATGCGGTAGGTCTGGTGGTAGGAAAGCCCGAGCGCCTCCTGGAGCATCTTGATCGTGAACTGGTCCCAGTTCATCGCCGCCACCGTTTCCAGCGCCGCCGCCTCGTTCTTCGTCACCTTCGTCTCCTGGCCGCCTGAGTCGCCGTTGATGGCGGCATAGATCCGGGCCGCCGTCTCGAAGTCCTCACGGTTTGCCCGGATCCCGCCCTCATAGCGCTCGCGCTGGAACCGGTGCAGGAGTGCGGAGGCCTTGATGAGGTCGAAGAGCATCCCTGGGTTCCTGCGGTTGGCCGTCACCGAGAACTGCACGGCCTCGGCGTACGGGATGGAGACATGAAGACGCTCCTCCTTCACCACCTCCCAGATCGCCCGGCAGACCGGGAGCCCCGGATCCTCGGCGTCGCCCTCCGCCGCCTCGCGGACCTCGGCATGTTTCATGTGTTCGAGCACCCGCTCGTCCTGTTCGAGCGAGTCGTCGATCCAGACGGTGAGCATGCGGTTCATCACCTGGTCGTCGCCCGGGTCCTCGACCCGTGCAAGCCACCAGACGCAGCGCTCAGGGATGCGGCAGACCTGGATCTTGCGGTCTGGGGAGACGGTGTGGTGCTCGATCCGCTCCCTGAAGTTTGCGGTGGCGGCTTTGAGGACTTCCTGGAGGTCGTCGGAGAGCGAGACGTCGTCGAAGAGGAAGACGGTCCCCGGATGAAGGTTGTCGTGGTAGTAGAGTGCCTTGTTGCTCACCGTCCCGGCGAGGCGGTAGGCCTCAGGCACCTGCTTGAGCATGGTGGTGCAGGCATGGCTCTTGCCTTTGCCTGAGTTCCCTGAGACCGAGACGTGCAGCCCGCTCGTGTTCTCGACCGACTGCGAGGCGAGCGACATCACCAGGCACTCGGCGACGATGCGGTCGCCGACGTGCTCGCGGCCGAAGGTGTCGAGGAGGAAGCCGAGCGGGTCGCCCTCGGTGAGGACCGCCATCGCCTCTTCCCTGAGCGCCGGGTCGGGGTCTGGTGCCGGTGGGACGGGCGGGGGTGGGGGCACCTCCTCCCGTTTTTTCAGGGTGTGTTTCTCCCTGGGTTCGTAGCGGTCCCGCAACTCAGACCACCGCTGCACTCCGCCGCCGCACGAGGCGTGGTGGCACCCGGCATGGACTGCGCCGCTCGGGAACTGGACCGCAAAGGCCCCGTCATGGTGGGCGCTACTGAACGGGCAGTCTTCGAGGACGTAGAGCGTCCCGCCCTGCCAGGGCCTCGTGCTCCGCACGCCAAGCCCGTGCTCACGGAGCCATGCCCCAAGGTCGAGGGGCTTCCCCCGCTTCGGTGCGGGCGGCGGGGCGGTCGGGAGGCGGCCGGCGATCTTTTCGAGGAGGTCGGTGGGAACCACTTCAGGGTGCTCGGGCACGGCGAGGACCTTCGCCCGCCGGTGCGGACGGTTGTCGGTGTGGTCGCCTTTGCGCGAGGTGGTGCCGTAGAGTTTCCAGATCCTGGCGGCATTGTAGTTTGCCGTGTCGACGGTGACGACATCATCCGAAAACAGGGCGTCGAGGGTGACGAGCACGGCCTTCACGAGCGCCGTCGCCGCCTCGTCGTTGGCGAGGTCGATGGGGTACAAAAGGTGTGCCCCGTTGCCTGAGTCGGCCTTGATCGGATCGGGAAACCCCTGCCCCGCGAGCCAGCGAGCGATCGCCTCGGCACGCTCCAGCGCCGCCTCGTGCTCATCCTCGGTCGACGAGACCCCGCTCGGGCGCACCGGGTCGAGGTCGACTGGAAGCCAGCGGCGGCGGAGGATGTCGGCGTCGGCGGTGGTGGGGTCGCTTCTGGTGAGTCGCATCTTCACGCGGTTTGCCCGCCTCGCGAGGAGGGCCGGGTCGACGAGGTTGAGGGTGACGTACGTCCCCCTCGTCTCGGGATCGGCGTCGAGCGCCGCGGCGGCGTTCGCCAACTTCGCAAAGTCGTCGAAGTAGCCTGAGTGCGTGAACCGGTCGGCAAGGGTGCGGAGTTCCACGACGCCGCCCTCAGGGAAGAGGGCGGCGAGGGCGGTGTCGATCATGGACACCCCTCCGGGATCAGTGGGAAGAGCGGCGCCGAAGCCGCTTCCCCACGGACCACCCGCTGCACGCTCACCAGCGGCACGATGAAGTGCCCGGCGACCGTGAAGATCGTCACCGCACGTTCGAAGACGTTCATCGCCGCGTGCCCCACGATCGCCGTCTCGGTGACCACCGCCCCGTCCTCGGTCTCCTCGGCGACAACCCCGGTCACCGGGACCACATGGCCATGGAAGAGGAGGGGCCTGAGGTCGTCGTGTGCGATCTGATAATGCTCGTCGCCGATGATGAGGTGCAGCCCGCCGCGCGACCCTGGGCGCAGCGTGCCGTTGATCATCTCGCTCATGGCTCCTCACCCCGCATGACCAGCGTGATCAGATAGAAATGCCCCTGGGTCGGGTAGATGTACACCTCTGAGATCGCACTCCCGTACCGCTTCATCTCGCGTGCAAGCACCTGCGGGATCAGATAGAACGGCACCGGATCGACAGTCTTAATTTCTTCCCGCGAAGAAGGGGATCTGGCAGACCTCCGTGAACTCGTGTTGGAGCATGGTTCTACATGGGGGCTGCCATCTATCGGGCCGTCGCCTGACATTTTTGTGCCTCGTTGTGGGGGGTCTTCAATCTGGCTTTGCCGTCCTCGATCCACTTCTCCCAGATCATCTTTGCGATGGGATCGGGCATGTGGTCGAGGGTTTCCTGAGAGATCTCTCTCATAGTCTGCTTTCCTCCTGTGCGGGCCACCTTGTGAGAAAATAGGTCGGGGGGACCGGCGGCACCGCACTGAAGAGGGGTGGAAGAATGAGAATAAAAAGGGGCGGTGATTTGTTTGGAAGTGAAATGTCGATGCTTTGTGAAGAACGCGAGATCAGGCGAGGTTTTTGTAGTAATGCATCTGGTTCAGTTCTCCCATGGGCGCTCGCACGCCGTTTTTGCATTTCGTCTTAAGGATCATAACGTCCTCCCCGCTTCATAGGTCTGATTCGCCCTGCCGGTTCAGGTCGCTGCGCAGTTGCTTGAGGAGAAGGTCGTACTCTGGGGAACCTTTCGCGATCATGACGCACTCGTCCATGCTCTCGGTCGCTTCTTCGGTGAGTGTCCGGCCGCAGAGGCTGCAGAAGTTGGACGACGGGCCGTTGACGGCTTGACAGTGCGGGCACTGCCGGGGTTCGAGCCGCGGCCGCCGGTGTCCGTTGCCGTCTCCCTGGGCGATGCCGTAGGTCCTGAGGATCTCCTGGTCGATGTCGCAGCCGGTGAGGTGGGCGTAGGTCTTGAACATCGGGGTGGTGATGTTGCCCCACATCATGAGTTTGATCACGCTTTCTGAGACGCCTTCGGTGATCATGTGGGTGATCCGGGAGTGGCGGAAGATGTGCGGCGTGATGTGTTTGGTGATCCCGGCCCGTTTGGCGATGCGGTCGAGTTGTTTCTGGACGGCGGCGTGGGTGAGCGGGCCTCTCCGTTCGGTCAGGAAGACGAGGGCCTCGCCGACGGGGTTGAACGGGTAGTCGGCACGCCATGCGGCGATGTGCTCGCGGGCCATGACGAGCCTGACATACCGGGGTTTGTTGGTCTTGAATTTGACGTTGACGACGGCGCCGTACTCGTCCATGAGAACGTCCTTCCAGGCGAGGGTACCTAACTCGCCGATCCGGAACCCGCCTTCATAGAGCATCATGATGAGGGCGCGGTCCCGGCTCCAGAGGCAGGCGTCCATGATGGCCGTCACCTCGGCCGGGGTGAGGAGGTCGGTGGCCTCCTTGGTCATGGTGTCTTTGGGCGGGTTTTTGATGCGCTGAATTTTCCTGAGGGGAAGGTCGGTGTAGCCGTTCTCGATCATCCAGACGTAGAGTTGTTTGAGGATGATGACGTGGTCGGCGATGGTGTTTTGCTTGAATTGTTTGCCGCGGGCGCTTTTGGCGGTCTTGAGAATAGAGATGCCTTCGTAGATGTCGGCCATGTGGTTCTCGAGGTACGGGCCGATGAAGCGTCGCCACCCGACGAGGGTGTAGACGAGTTTGTTGGTTCTGGCGGCACTGATGTTGTTGCAGGACTGGCATTCTGCAACGAACTCGCGGATCAGGTCGGCGTCGCACGAGGTGAGGGTGCCGTTTGCAAGCCCTTTGGCGATGGAACGGTCCGCATACTCGCTCTTGATGCAATGAAAAGAGCTATCAGATCGTGTTGGAGCAGGTCTCATACATATGCCTTCGGTCAAGACGGGAAAAGTGTAAGGGATTTTGACCGAAAGTCGGAATGCTGCGAGGGGGATCCGAACCCCCGACCTCCAGATATCTCAGATCTGGGCGCGTCCGTTGCTCAAAACCCTATGAGTCTGGCGCCCTAACCAACTAGGCCACCGCAGCATGAGTGTTTGCACCTAAGTGCATTATAACAAGGACGGATGGGTTAATAAAGGTTATTGTGGGGCAGAGATTATCCCCGCCGCTGTTGGTTGATGTAGACATTGACCGCGGCTGAAATCGCCGCCATCTCCTTCCCCTGGCGGAACGACGCCGCCAGCGTCTGCATGCGTGCCTCTTCCTCGCGCAGGGAGCGCCCCAGGGTCTGGGCGATATGCTCCTCCTGGAGGAAGTGGGTGTGGGTGTTGCCCTGCACGTACTCGCGGTTATGCATGATCGCATGGTGGAGAGGGAGGGTGGTCTTCACGCCCAGGATGACGTACTCATAGATCGCCCTGCGCATCCGCTCGATCGACTCCATTCTCGTCTGCCCCCAGGCACAGAGTTTGGAGATCATCGAGTCGTAGGTCGGCGGGATCGCATACCCCATGTGGATCCCTGAGTCCACCCTGATCCCTGGCCCGCCAGGCGAGCGGTACCTGATGATCTTGCCCGGGTCGGCCTGGAAGTTGTTGAGCGGGTCCTCGGCATTGATCCGGCACTCGATCGCATGCCCGCGGATCCCGATATCCTCCTGACCGAACGGGAGATCAAGCCCGGCCGCGACCGCCAGCTGCTGCTTGACGATATCGATCCCGGTGATCATCTCGGTGATCGTGTGCTCGACCTGGAGACGGGTGTTCATCTCCATGAAATAGTAGTTGCCGTCGGCGTACAGGAACTCCACCGTCCCCGCGTTCTGGTAGCCTGAAGTTTTTGCGACCGTCACCGCCGAGTCGGCCATCCGCTCGCGGAGGGCGTCGGTCATGATCGGGCAGGGCGCCTCCTCGACCAGTTTCTGGTGACGGCGCTGGATCGAACACTCACGATCGTACAGGTGAAGGGTGTTGCCATAACTGTCGGCCAGCACCTGGAACTCGATATGCCGCGGCTTGACCAGGTACTTCTCTATGAAGACGGTCGAGTCGCCGAAGGCCGACTCCGCGATCTTCATGCTCCCCTTGATCGCCTCCTCGAGGTCGGCCGGGGTGTTGACGATATGCATCCCGATCCCTCCGCCGCCGGCGCTCGCCTTGACGATGACCGGGTAGCCGATCTCGTCTGCCACCCGCGCCGCCTCGTCGAGGCTGCGCACCCCGCCCTCGGTGCCTGGCAGGACCGGGACGCCGGCATCCTTCATCGCCTGCTTGCTCTCGATCTTTGAGCCCATCATCTCGATGGTCTTCCATGACGGCCCGATGAAAGTGAGCCCCTCCTCATCGACCCGTCGTGCAAACGTGGCATTCTCGGCCAGGAACCCATAGCCAGGGTGGACCGCCTCGGCCCCCGACATCTCTGCGATCTCGAGGATCCGGTCCATATTCAGGTAACTCTTCTGGGGGGGCGCCTCGCCGACGAAGAACGCCTCGTCGGCGTACTTCACATGGAGGGCGTTTTTGTCCGGGGTCGAGTAGACCGCCACCGTCTCGATCCCGAGCTCGCGGCAGGCGCGCATCACCCTGATCGCGATCTCGCCCCTGTTCGCGATGAGTACCTTCTCAAAATACCTCATACAACCTCACAAAATGAGAGGGCGGTCTACTCGACCACCATGAGCACGTCGCCGTTCTGGACGACATCGCCGACATCGACAAAGATCTCGGTGACCTTCCCGTCGGCCGTCGCATAGATGGGGTTCTCCATCTTCATCGCCTCAAGGACCAGAAGGACGTCGCCTTTCTTCACCTTTGCGCCGACGTTCGCTCGCACCTCGAGAACCATGCCCTGCATGTTGGACTTGACCCCGCCGGCAATCTCGCCTCTCGGGATCTCCTTGCCGGCGGCGGGGGCAGCCGTCTCGACCGCACTCCCTTCCACCGAGAGGATCCGGACCGAGAAGACCTCACCGTCGACCTCGACCTCCATGAAACCCGGCACCTCGGCCGCGGCCGGGGCCGCCTGGGCCAGTTCAGGGATGGGCTCGGCGGTCCGCTCGCCCTTGAGGAAAGACGGCGCAATCGCCGGGTACATGATATAGGTGAGGACGTCCTCTTCTTTCCTGACCAGCCCGTCTTTCTCGGCCTGCTCGCGCATCTTCTCGTAGGCAGGCTCCAGCAGGTCGGCCGGCCTCACGGTGATCACCTCTTCGTCCCCGATGATCAGGGACCTGATCTCCTCTGAGATCTCTGCCGGCGGGCGGCCGTACAGCCCCCTGACATAGTCCTTGACCTCCTTGGTCACATTGGAATAACGGTCACTCCCCATCAGGACGTTCAGGACCGCCTGCGTCCCCACGATCTGGCTCGTCGGGGTGACCAGCGGTGGGTAGCCGAGATCTCTGCGCACCCGCGGGATCTCGGCATGCACCTCTTCGAGACGGTTGAGGGCGTCCTGCTCCTTGAGTTGGGAGACGAGGTTTGAGATCATCCCTCCAGGCAACTGGTAGACCAGCACATTGCTGTCCACCCGCTCGGAGATGGGGTTGAGAAGCCCGCCATATTTGTCCCTGAGTTTGACACAACGGTCCCTGACCTCAAGGAGAGTATGGAGGTCGATCCCGGTGTCGCGCGTCGTGCCCTTGAGCGAGGCCACCACGCTCTCGGTCGGGGGCTGCGAGGTCCCGAGGGCGAAGGGCGACATCGCCGTGTCCAGGATGTCGACCCCGGCCTCGATGGCCGCCTGGTAACTCATCGAGGCGATCCCGCTCGTCGAGTGCGAGTGGAGACAGACCGGGAGATCGACCTGCTCCTTGATCCCTGCGATGAGGTCGCGGGTCGCCTCAGGCATGATCAGCCCGGCCATGTCCTTGATGCAGATCGAGTCGCAGTCATGTGCCGCCAGGTCTTCGGCCATCTCGATGAACTTCGCCGTGGTGTGCACCGGACTTGTGGTGTACGAGATCGTGCCCTGGAGATGGGCACCCTGTTCCTTCACCGAGGCGAAGGACTTTTCCATGTTTCTGATGTCGTTAAGGGCGTCAAAGACTCTGAAAATGTCGACGCCGTTTTTGTACGCCGCATCGATGAACCTCTCGACGACATCGTCGGGATAATGGCGGTAGCCCACCAGGTTCTGCCCCCGCAGCAGCATCTGGATGGGGGTCTTTGCGAGTTCGGCCTTCAGGTCCCTGAGTCGGTCCCAGGGATCATCGTTAAGAAATCGGATACAGCTGTCAAAGGTTGCTCCACCCCATGCTTCAAGGGAGAAGAATCCCACATCATCCATCTTGCGGGCCAGAGGAAGCATGTCCTCGGTCCTCATTCTGGTGGCGATGAGCGATTGGTGGGCATCCCTGAGTGTTGTATCAGTTATATGTACTCGTTTTGGGTTGGCAGCACTCATCTGAATACCTCGGGGCTCTAAAATATCTATAAGCCTCTCAATTTTTTATCATGATCATATAAATACATCACCAAGTGGAACCAATGAAAAAATAAAGACCATACCGGCGAGAATTGTGGCGCCATATCCGGCTGCATCTGGCCTGAACTCCGGACAAACCGAACCCCCGCCCCGGTACCCCCTGACTGCGAGGAGGGCGGCACGCTCGGCGGAGCGTCGCATCTGGCCGTGGAGAACGGTGAGTGCAAAGGGGACCAGTGCGTTTCGTCCCCATCTTTTTCCTTTCAATTGGAGCGCCATCCTGGTCCTGGCAACGTCAGTCTCCAGGGAGGCGAGGGCCTCCATCCCCATCTCGCCTGCCAGCCCAAGGTCGAACCCGAGGCCGCGGCCAAAGAGGGCGGTCCCGACCGCGAGGAGTTCGCCTGGTTCTCGTTCTCTATAGGCCCAGAAGGCGATGAGAAAGACCGCAGAGAGCCTGAAGAAATACGAAACTCCGTCTCCCCCGGTGAACGCCGTCAGCAGGGCGGTGAGCGCGAGGGTGAGGAGGACGATCCCAGCGGCCCTGGGAGAGGTCGGGAGTGAGCCCCGCCGCCTGCTGAATACCACCCACCAGAGATAGACGAAGGCCGCGCCGGCGACCGAGTGGAAGGCGGCGAGGGAGAGGAGGACGGTGCAGACCAGTCTCAGTCGCGCGTCCTGCATGCACCCTCCGCCTCGATGGTGTCTTTGAAGGTGATGTTTTCTGGGGCGAGCCCGCGGGCCAGGGCTTCCCTGAGGTACGGAGGAGCGTGGCGCCAGTGCGGGATCGCCTCTGGCACCGCCCCGAGGTCGCGCACCGACCCTTCCTCGACCTCCCAGAGACGGTCGACCGCAGGGAGGACCTGGCGTTCATGGGTGAAGATGACGGTGATCTCTCCCTCTCGTTCTTCGAGGGCGCGGCAGAACCGGTGTTTCTGTATGCAGTCCAGGGAACTGAAGGGTTCGTCGAGGACCAGGAGGTCATCCTCCCTGGAAAGGAGGGCGGCGAGGTGGAGACGTTTGAGTTCACCCCGCGAAAGGGCGAAGGGGTCGTCGTCCAGTCGGGCGGAGAGCTCGACCTCTGCGGCGACCGCATCGGCGTCGGCACCGTACGATGCGGCCTCGGCCCGCACCGTCGACCCGGTCACGTGGTATTCAGGGTTCTGGAAGGAGAGGCTGAACCCTCTCACCCCCTCGCGGTGCACCATGCCCGAGGCCGGGTCGAGGAGCCCGGCGAGGAGGAGGGCAAGCGTCGTCTTCCCGCTCCCGACCCTGCCGGTGACCAGGTGGATCCCGGGGCTGAAGGTGCCGGTGCAGGAGAGGGTGAACGCCCCCCGCGTAAAGACGACGCCCTCACAGGCGACCTGCATGGTCGCGCATCCTCCATGAATAGGGGTAGAAGCAGGTCTCTTTCAGCGCTGAAAAAACCTGGTCCGGGGTTCCGGCATGGCTCACCGATCCGTGTGCAAGGGAGAGGACAGTGTCGGCCGCGGCCGCCGTCTCCATCTCCTGGGTGCACCTCACGCAGTAGCGACAAGGGGAGGCTTCGAGGGCCTCGCCGACCATGCCGGCGGTCTCTGCGTCGAGGTGGGAGTCGAACTCGTCGAGGACCAGGAGTTCTGGCCTGGAAGAGAGGGCGGTCGCAAGGGCGACCAGGGCCCGCTCGCCGCCAGAGAGGTCGCGGAAGGTGCGGGGGAGGAGCGCCTCGATCCCGACGAGGGCCGCGGCCTCCTCGACCCGCCGCTCCACCTCGGCGCAGGAGAGATGGGCAAACCGTGAAGGGCTGGCGATCTCGTCGTAAACCCTGGTAAAGAGAAGAGATTGGTCAGGGAACTCGCTGACCCACCCAACCTCGACCTGGCGGGGCGGGCGGGCGTCGACGGTGATCTCTCCCCGGGCCGGGAGAGAGAGCCCGGCGAGCAGGGAGAGGAACGTGGATTTCCCGCTGCCGTTCGGGCCGATGACCGCCGTGTAGCCCTCGTCAATGGCGAGCGAAGGGACGGAGAGAACCTGGTGCCTGAGCCCGGTGATCTCGATCATGCCAACCGTCTGGCCACCAGGTAGGCCGCCGCCGCCTTGAAAGCATCGCCAGGCAGGAAGGGAAGCATCCCCCCGACGGCCGCCGCCCAGAGGCCCATGCCGGTCGAGAGGGCGAGCCACGAGACCCCGAAGAGGTAGATGACGGCGGTGGCCAGGACCAGCCCGGCGACCCGCACCTTCTCAGAGGTGTGTTCATAGGCAAGCCCGGCGACCAGCGCCGCCCCGATAAACCCGACGATATACCCCCCTGTTGGCCCGAGGAGGACGCCAAGACCCGCGGTCCCGTTGTGGAAGATCGGAAGCCCGAGCGCACCGAGGAGGAGGTACAGCGTCGCCGGCACCACCGCCCAGCGCTTCATCACCGCCCCTGAAAGGAGGACGAAGAAGGTCTGGAGGGTGAGGGGGACCGGGATAAAAGGGATGGAGATCCATGACCCGGCCGCGATGAGGGCGATAAAGCCGGCGGACTCTGCGATAATCCTGGAACGTCGTTCGTCTCCGTACATCCACGTCCCCTACAGGTGCACGATGTCGCCTGCCACGACCTTCTCGACCCGCCCGTTGTCGCGCCTGATGATAAGGGCGCCGTGCTGGTCGATATCGATGGCGACCCCCTCGAAGGTCTTTCGCATCGTCCGGATCGAGACCCGGGTGTCAAGGGTCAGCGAGAGACTCTTCCATTCCCTGATGACCGGTTCGAACTCGCCGCTCTCAAGGATCCGGTACCTGCTCTCGAACTCGCGCAGGATCATCGCAAGCAGGGAGGCGCGGTCGACCTCCTGGCCGAGTTCGGCCGAGATGGAGGTGACCATCCGGCGCAGTTCGGGCGAGAGTTCATCGAGGTCGACATTGGCGTCGATGCCAAGGCCCAGGAGACAGTAGTGCACCTCCTCGCCCTCGCTGGAGAGTTCGAGGATGAGGCCGGCGACTTTTTTGTCCCCGATATAGACGTCGTTTGGCCACTTGATCAGGGCGCCGAGGTCATATTTCCTTCTGATCGCCCGCGCCACCGCGACCGAGGCGGCCATCATGATCATGGGGAGCGCATCGATGGGGAGGGTGGGCTTGAGGATCACGCTTGCCCAGATCCCGCCCTTCGGCGAGGCCCAGGCGCGCCCCAGACGACCAAACCCTCCAGTCTGTTCTTCGGCGACGACGAGCGTCCCGTGGAGGTCGGCCACACCTTTCTCGGCGCAGAGTTTCTTGGCCGCCCAGTTGGTGGAGGTGGTGCTCTCATAATAGGCGATCTCTTTGCCGATGGTGGTGGTCTTGAGAACCTTCTGGATCGTCTCAGGGGTGAGGGCGCCGCCGACCCTGACCAGCAAATATCCTGAATCGATGGATGACTCGATATCGTAGCCTGCTTCTCTGAGTATTTTGATATGACGGGCAACCGAGGAGACCGGGAGCCCGAGTGTAGCGCTCAGCGCCTCAGGGGTGACCGACCCCTCCGTAGTTTCAAGTGTGGTAAGAACTTTTCGTGTGAGTTCATTCATAGCCATTACCTTTTCGCAGCGACAGATTCTGACGGGAGTGGACAGGGATCTTTTCCACAGACCTGTTGCAGGATCGCAGTATGGTGCTCCATAAGCGTGGCGAGGTCGAAGACCCCGGTGATATCGACGACCCCGATGGCACCGATCGCCGTGCCAGCGCGGTCCCGCAGCGGGGTGACGACGACCGGCACCCCCTGGTACGGGCCTGAGCCGGGAACGATTTTTTTATGTTCGTTCCCCTTGATTGCAGCTTCGAGCACCGGGCCGGTATACCGGTCGTCGACTACTGCGTCATTCTCGACCCGCAACCCTGGAGCCTCTCTGGAACGTGCCGTGACCGGAAGCCCGCCGAGGAGACGGTGGAGCGCCATCACCACCGGCAGGAAGTCATCAGACGTGGACGAGGCAGAGATAATATACTGGTCCATGGTCCCACCACTACACTCCATTACGTTCTTCTAAAATAAGGTTTCTCTTTCAGCGGTGCAGAATGTGCCCATGAATTTCGCAGACGGGTATTCATGCGTGGAGGTGACCACGATCTCACCCTTGCCCACCGTTTTTCTGATGATCACCGCCTGGCCCTCAGGGGTCGCGGCGATGACCTCGCCCTCGTGGGCGGGGAAGAACCCGTCGGTCTCGACGGCGTCGAGGTCGTAGCCGTCAAGGAGTTGGATGTAGCGCTCTGCGCCGTCGGCGACGGCAAGGCGCCTCTGCCCAAACTCGAAATGATACTCCACCCCGAAAGGGAGCCAGTCATAGGCGCCAGGGCGTTCGTCGGCGGCACCAAAGACGAGGAGACGCCCGCCATTCTCGACAAACCTCTCGATCCGCTCGGATGCCGCCCGCAACCCCGGCAGGAGCCTGGAGTAGGCCTGGTTGGCAAACCCGGTCGGAATGATGAGACTGACATAGCGCCCGCGGTAAAAGGGGGCGGCGATGAGGTGCTGGTTGAGGTGCTCGCAGCAGATCCCGCAGCACTCGTCAACATAGCGATTGAAGGTGCCTGGTTCGTCCCAGAGGACCGCCGCCCTGGTCGTCGTCATCCCTTGATCACCCCGAGGGGGCGGAGACGGACGACCGGGAGGGAGAGCCCTGCACGGGTGACGGTGTCGATGACCTTGTCGCTCTCCTTGTACGCCGCCGGGGCCTCTTCGGCGATGGTGGCGTCGCTCGTCGCCCTGACATAGATCCCGCGTCCAAGGAGGGCCTCTCTCACCTCTTTTCCAGGCATCGACTTCTTCGCCTTGGTGCGGCTCATCACCCGGCCGGCACCATGGCAGGTGCTCCCAAAGGTCCGCTCCATCGCGGTCGTGGTGCCGTGGAGGACATAGGAGGCACTGCCCATGCTCCCAGGGATGAGCACCGGCTGGCCGACGCCCCGGTAGTCCTGCGGAACCTCGACCCGCCCGGGCCCAAAAGCCCTGGTCGCGCCCTTCCGATGGACATAGACGGTCTCGCGGCCGCCGTCGATATCGTGCTCCTCGCGCTTGGCCACGTTGTGGGCGACGTCGTAGACGAGGGGCATCTCCTCGTAGTCGATCCCATAGCGCTTTGAGAAGACCTTCCTCACCTCGTGGGTGATCACCTGCCTGTTCACCCAGGCATAGTTCGCGGCGGCGGCCATCGCCCCGAAGTAGGCCTCGCCCTCGGGCGAGTGGACCGGGGCGCAGGCAAGCTGCCGGTCAGGGATCTCGACGCCATATCTCCTGGTCGCCGACTCAAGGGTGCGGAGGTGGTCGGTGCAGACCTGGTGGCCAAGCCCCCTGGACCCGCAGTGGATCATGCAGCAGACCTGCCCCTCTTCAAGCCCGTAGGCCGCGGCGGCCTCCTGGTCAAAGACCCTGTCGATGACCTGGACCTCAAGAAAATGGTTGCCTGCGCCGAGAGTGCCGGCCTGGGGCATGCCGCGTTTTCTTGCCCGCTTGCTCACCGGGACGGCGTCGGCGTCCTGCATCTGGCCGTGCTCCTCGCAGTGGAGGGCGTCGGCCTCGACCCCGTAGCCTTCTTTGACGGCCCATGGCACGCCTTCGACCAACATCTCCTCCAGGCCCTGGGCCGAGAGACGCATCCTGCTCTCGGCGCCGACGCCGGTCGGCACGGCCCTGAAGAGGTCCTCGACGAGGGCGCGCATCTCGGTGAGGTCCTCGGCCCGCAATGGCGTGGCAAGGAGGCGGACGCCGCAGTTGATATCATAGCCGACACCACCGGGCGATATGATCCCATCCTCTTCCCTGAAGGCGGCGACGCCCCCGATCGGAAAGCCGTATCCAGAGTGGATGTCAGGCATGGCAAGAGAATACCTGACGATCCCTGGCAGGGTGGCGACATTTGCCAGTTGCTGAATGGCGCCGGCTTCAAGTGTCTCAGTAAGGTCGTCGGAGAGGAAGAACCGCCCTGGGACGCGCATCTTTGGCACATACCCAACCGGCACTTCCCATTCCACCTCATCGATTCTCTTCATCCCCTCAAGCATCAGACCCATCTCACACATCAAAGAGTATCTCACTACAAAATTGTTCTCCATCCTTGAAGATCGTGAGCCCCGAGTACGAGACCCCCTTGATCTCCATGCCCCCCAGGTGGCGCGCAGGGTCGAAGGGTTCGCCGATCGCCCTGGCTTCCAGTTCGGTCCCGTCGATCCTGACCTCAAACTCGGAAAAGACCACACGGTCGACCTCAGAGAGAAAGAGAAGTTCTGAAAGAAAGTCGACCATCAGCGAGGTGGGGTCGTCTGAGGAGACCGAGAGGGTGCGCACCACTCCCCGGTCCTCGGCGTTGACGTACATGACCGCGAACATCGCCTTCGCTGCTTCGGCAAAGAGGGCGGTGCTGTCATCTGCCCAGACGCGCACCTTGACGTCGGCAGGGTGCGGGACTTCGACGAAGGGCATCGGTCACTCCTGATAGTACGAGGGCACCATGTCCATCCCGATGACGTCGATATATGGTGCCTGGTACATCGAGATATAGATCATCTGTCGTCCTGCCCTCACCTGGACGTCGGTGTACTTCGGGGGTTTGACCGCGACCGGGAGGAGGATTGGCCCCCCGCAGGAGGTACAGACCCTGAAGTCACAGTCCCGTCCCTCGACATAGGAGATCACGTCTGGTGAAATCGTGATCCTCTCAGGAGAGAGGTCCCTTCCGCCCTGTATCATTCTATATACTTCGCTACAGGAGAAGGTAAAACCATTGTGATCAGGGGTCAGGCGCACTTCAGGAGGTGCGTGACCATCCCGACGTACGCGTCCTTGATCTCGTAGACGGCATTTGGACCCTCAGGGTCCCGCTTTACGTGGAGGACACCGATCCTGGAGGCGATGATGCCCACCATTGAGGCCACAGAATGATAACTGATCTCAAAACTCTCAGAGATCTTCTCGTAGATTTCTGGTATTGTCGTCGTCTTCATTTTCACAAAGAATGAGAGCAACTCATGCCTGATTCCGGTATTGTCTCTGGAGAGGTACTTCTTCAGGCGGGCCTCAATCTCTGTCCTGATATCGGCCGGCGACCGCATGATCCGGTGTTTGAATGATGCCCCATATAAATATTCCGTTTTATTCTTGTGCTCTTCGCTATTTCATCAAAAAAAGAATGATTTACACGGGGCGTCCCGATCTGATCGCTCCTGGAAACGGAGCCAGGAGATGTTATCCAAATATTAATCCGCTCTTCTGCAGAGTATGTAGTTATGGGTTTTGATATCTACGATGTCAATAAATATGCCCCAAAGCAGATGGTGGCGGTGCCACTCATCGTGCTTCTCCTGGCACTCGGCCTGTTGGGGATCAACTGGCTGAGTACCGGGACGCTGCTCACGCCTGGCATAGATTTTGCCGGCGGGACAGCAGTCACTGTCATGACTGACGACAGTGTCGAGGATATTGAGGCGTACTTTGCCGGATTCCCCCTGACTTCAGTGGGTGAAGGACTAAATGGCGGAAAATATATCAGGTTCGGTCCGATGGACGACGACGAGCAGCAAGCGCTTGTCAAGAAGGTCAATGACCGCTACCCCGACCCAAAGATCGATCAGATCGGCGAGTCCTTCGGTGAGGCCCTCCAGCAGCAGGCCCTCCTTGCCCTGCTCTTCTCCTTCATCGGGATGGGTATTGTCGTCTTCCTGGCCTTCAGGGACGTAGTCCCGTCCATCGCGGTGGTGCTCTCGGCACTCTCCGATATCATCATCACCGCTGCGATCATGGATATTGTCGGGATCCAGCTCACCCTGTCGACGACGGCGGCGCTCCTGATGCTCATCGGGTATTCGGTGGACAGCGACATTCTCCTCACGACCCGCCTCCTCAAACGGCAGGGCAAACTGGATGAGAAACTCGCCGGGGCCTACCGGACCGGGATCATCATGACGACCACGACGATCGCGGCGATCGCGGCGATGTTTGCGGTCACGGCCTTTGGGCAGGTGGAAGTCATCGCGCAGATCTCTGCGGTGCTTCTTATCGGGCTCTTTGTCGACCTGATGAACACCTGGGTGCTGAATGCAGGTATCCTCAAGGGCTATGTGATGCAGAAGAACGGAGGGCGCGCATGAAAGAGGACAGCGTACTCAAGAAACTCTCCAGGGACTGGCGCGTCGTCCTGATGGTCGCCCTGGTGATCTTCTCGGTCATCGCAATCGGGCCGCACTTCGACGAGAACGGGCAGTTTGCGACCAACCTCCAGTACGGGCTCGACCTCCAGGAAGGTTCCTGGCTCCAGATGGAGTTCCAGGCCGAAGTGGTCACGGTCCAGACCGGCCAGCCGCTCCAGGAGATTGCGGCCAACCTCTCCGAGCAACTGGACGCCGAGGTACTCCCGGTCGGGCCAGACCAGATTGAGGTGAGGATGCCGATGACCGAGGCCGAACTCAGGCCGCTCTTCGAGCAGGCAGGGGCCGAGGTCGTGGCCGTCAACCAGGGCGTCTCCAAGGAGACGGCCGAGTCGGTGAAGCGGGTCCTTGACGAGAAGGTGAACAGCCTTGGCACCAAGGACGCGCGGGTGAACGTCCTCACCGGGCTCAACGGGATCACGAGGTACGTGAGGGTCGAACTTGCCGGCGTCGATATGGAGACGGCCAACGAGATCGTCGGCAAGCAGGGCAAGTTCGAGATCAGGGTCGAGACAACCGGGGACCAGACCCAGCATGTCCTCTTCGGCGACTCGATCACCAGCGTCAGCACGCCTGAGAAGGACCCCCATTATGGGAAGTGGGGGGTGAGTTTCACCATCGACGAAGCGGGCGCCAAGGCCTTCCAGGAGGCGGCGATCTCGTCCAATGCCGTCAACGATCCCCAGAACCATGAACTGATCATGTACCTGGACAATGAGACGGTCTACAGCGCACCGCTCACCGTCGAACTGGCCAACAGCCTGAAGGCCAACCCGGTGCGTTCGCTCACCGCCACAACCGGAACCGGTGACGAGGGGTTGGAGAAAGCGATGAACCTCGAGATCCACCTGCGTGCCGGTTCTCTGCCGGTGGACGTGAAGGTCGTGGGGTCAGGTTCGGTCTCGGCGGCGCTCGGGGACTACTTCAAGATCCTCAGTTTCCTGGCGGCGGTCCTTGCTCTCATCGTGGTCGGGGTAGTGATCTACTACCGCTACCGTGAGCCAAGCATCGTGTTGCCGATGGTCATGACCACCCTTGCCGAGATCCTGATCCTGCTTGGCATCGCCAGGTTCATCCAGCAGCTTGATCTCGCCTCGATCGCCGGTATCATCGCCGTGATGGGTACAGGTATCGATCAGCTGGTGGTGATCACCGACGAGGTGCTCCATGAGGGACGGGTGCCTTCGCCGAGCGTGTACCTCAAGCGGCTTGGCCGGGCGCTCGGGATCATCATGGTGGCGGCGTCGACGACGATCATCGCCATGCTCCCGCTCGCCCTGATGGACCTCTCCACCCTGCGCGGGTTTGCCATCATCACGATCCTCGGCGTCTTCGTCGGGGTGCTGATCACCAGGCCAGCGTACGGGAAGATCATCATGGCGATCCTCTCGAAGTAAGACAATTAAGAGAACACTCCTCTCTGGTGGCGGGTCCGGGATGCCGGGCCGCACCTGAAGAGGGAGAACAGACCTTTTTTTGGGTTCGTGAAATTCGGTACTGATAGGAAGGATGGCGGCGCTCCCTTGCTCCTGGTGGGTCTCACCTTCCGATGTGCAGGTCCGTCGTTATGAGGACGACGCGATTTTTCCGCAGAAT
This sequence comes from Methanofollis sp. W23, assembly GCF_017875325.1. Taxonomy (NCBI): domain Archaea; kingdom Methanobacteriati; phylum Methanobacteriota; class Methanomicrobia; order Methanomicrobiales; family Methanomicrobiaceae; genus Methanofollis; species Methanofollis sp. W23. The sequence goes on from NZ_JAGGMN010000001.1 coordinate 1,061,468, forward strand.
ATCAAGACCTGGACACTATCCCTGGAACGATCGTCGGTGAGTCTCAGAATCTGCCCTGCGCACAGAACCCGCGCGCGGAGGAGAATGGGCGTAAAGAACAGTGGCCGTCTCGTGCAGGCTCCCGCCTCATGAAAGAAAGATAGATGCGAGGGGAGGGATTCGAACCCTCGAACTTCTTCAAGACTGGACCCTAAATCCAGCGCCTTTGACCAGGCTTGGCAACCCTCGCATTTTTGGCGCAAAGACCACTTTCTGATACGAGCGCACTCTATAAAAAGCATGGAGACCGGGCAACTCCGACCATCTGATTTTATCTCTTCTCCTCCCCAATGAAAGAAATGGATACGTGGACCCATGCTCAAGGCGCTGGATACCTACCAGAAGGGGATATATTATGTCCTCATCGGCCTCCTCGCAGTCATCATCGGTTTTTCCGTGATCGAACTGGCAGCCCTGACCATCCAGGGACTATGGCACCAATCACCGTTGCGACTTGAGAACCACGAGATTATCGGTGTCTTCGGGCTCTTCCTTCTTGTCCTCATCGGCCTTGAACTCATGGAGACGATCCGGGCATATGTCGAGGAGCACCGGGTCCATGTCGAGGTGATCATGCTTGTGGCGATCATCGCTGTCGCCAGAAAGATCATCATCCTCGAATCAGAAGAAGCACAGGACCTCCCTCTCCTTGGGATCGGGTTTGTCGTCATCGCCCTGGCCTGTGGGTATTATCTGATCAAAAAGGCGAGGACCTTTGAAAAGGAAACATAGGCGGCCAGGGTATCGTTGGAAATTTCATTGCCCTGGTCAGGTGAGGGGTGGGGCCGATTCTCCGGTCCTGAAATGAGAAAAATCACGCGATGAAAAATTTTGATCTCATATGCATGAGGCGTGCTCTCGCTTTATGAGTGATCTTACAGACCCAGGGCTTTTGCACTCAGGAGTCTGGCAGAAATTCTGTTGGTGCCTCCCCTCTGGCGGAAGAAGGGACGATCGAAAAATGGATGCCCCCGATTGAAAAACAGAAGGGGGAATTTGGGATGGAACCCGGGGAAGATGCACCGGGTTCTGGGGGAGCGCTCACCCCTCCAGCATTCAGTTCTTGAAACTATGGATCGGCGCCGGGATCCTCCCGCCGCGGTTCACGAACGCCTCGCACCCAAACGGGTTGACCGCCTGGATCGGCGCATACCCGAGCAACCCCCCGAACTCCACGGTGTCGCCGAGATCTTTGCCGACGACCGGGATGAGACGGACGGCGGTCGTCTTCTGGTTGATCATCCCGATCGCCGCCTCGTCGGCAATCATGCCCGAGATGGTGGTCGCCGGGGTCGTGCCGGGGATCGCGATCATGTCCAGGCCGACCGAGCAGACGCAGGTCATGGCCTCCAGTTTCTCGATCGAGAGGGCCCCGCGGGTGACGGCGTCGATCATCCCCTGGTCCTCGCTGACCGGGATGAACGCCCCGCTCAGTCCGCCGACAAACGAACTGGCCATCACTCCTCCTTTCTTCACCTGGTCGTTCAGGAGGGCGAGCGCCGCCGTGGTGCCTGGCGCACCCACCGACTCCAGCCCCATCTCCTCTAAGATGCCGGCGACGCTGTCGCCCACCGCCGGCGTCGGTGCAAGCGAGAGGTCGACGATCCCGAACGGCACCCCGAGCCTCTCCGAGGCCTCCCTGGCCACCAACTGCCCGACACGCGTCACTTTGAAGGCGGTCTTCTTCACGGTCTCGCAGAGCACCTCGAAGTTCTCGCCCTGCACATTCTCCAGGGCATGCTTCACGACGCCAGGCCCACTCACGCCCACGTTGATGACCGCGTCCGCCTCGGTCACGCCGTGGAAGGCTCCGGCCATGAAGGGGTTGTCGTCTGGAGCATTGCAGAAGACCACGAGTTTCGCACACCCGAGCGAGTTGTTCTCCTTCGTCGCTTCGGCCGTCTCCAGCACGATCTCGCCCATCAGTTTCACGGCGTCCATGTTGATCCCGGTCCTGGTCGAGCCGATATTCACCGAGCTGCAGACCCGCTCGGTCGAGGCGAGGGCTTCAGGGATGGACCTGATCAGGTTCTCGTCGGCCCTGGTCATGCCCTTGGAGACGAGGGCCGAGTAGCCGCCGAGGAAGTTTACCCCGGTCTCCTGTGCGGCGGCGTCAAGGGTCCGTGCGATCGTCACGAAGTCCTCAGGGCAGGTGCAGGCCCCGCCGCCCACCAGGGCGATCGGGGTGACTGAGATGCGTTTGTTGACGATCGGGATCCCGTACTCGCGCTCGATCTCCTGGCCGGTCGAGACAAGGTCCCGTGCGACGCGGGTGATCTTTTCGTAGATATTCTGGTTCAGGGTGTCAAGGTCGGCATCGATGCAGTCGAGAAGACTGATGCCCATCGTGATGGTGCGGACATCCAGTTTCTCCTGCTCGATCATCGTGTTTGTCTCGTTGACCTCTAAGAGATTGATCATCGCCACGCCTCTCAGATCCGGTGCATGCTGGTAAAGATGTCCTCACGCTGGCACCGGATCCTGACCCCGATCTCGTCGCCGAGCGTCTCCAGGTCACTCACCATCTCGCCAAACGGTTTCGATGACCTGCCGGTGTCGACGATCATCATCATATTGAAGTAGCCCTGCACGATGGTCTGGGAGATGTCCTCGACGTTCACCTGGTTCTCGGCGAGGTAGGTGCAGACCTTCGCGATGATCCCGACGGTGTCTCTGCCTACGACTGTGATGATGGTTTTTTTCATGCCCGGTCACGTCCTCTAGTAAGTTGGTCGTCTCTGGAGATTAATCTCGTTGGAAGGGGGGTCGGTGGGAGAGGTGGCGGTTCTGCTGTAACCAGGGCTGCGATCGTCGCGATGATGACGCCGTCAGTCGGAGTCTGAAAGAGATGCCCCGCTTTGTAGTCTGGCAATGTTCGCTCTCCACAAAAAGATTCAGACCGGCTATATATCTTAGAATCTTGATCCCATGCTACACGAAGGTCTCGCACGAAGACACCCCCCTCGTCTCATTGAGCATATCCCAAAACTCCCTGTGGCTTGAACATCGTCTTGAACTGAAGTCATTCCTTTCTGGAATTCTAAGCGCTATCCTCCACCGGGGAGCTTGCCACTCGAAGATCTTCGATCTTCGAGGAGCCCCCGGCAAGAAACTATGGGAAGGCACTTGAGTCGCGCTTACATCAAGAACGGTGAGGATTTCTACAAAGCCAGAAGAACCCTCACCCCTTCTCAATCAACACCACCCGCCGCGTCGCTACGTACCCCACCACCGTCGCGATCACCACCGCAGGCACGACATCCCACTGCAAAAACACCATCGCAAGCAGGACAAAGACCACCGACGGCATCTTCAGCACCGCGACGGTCATCCCGGACATGGCGGCGGGGACGGCGAGGGCGACTGGGATTGCAGGGGCGAGGAGAGTGGCGGCCATGCCGAGGGTGCCGCCGGCAAAGAAGAGCGGGAAGACCGGGCCGCCCTTGAAGACCGTGGCCATGCACCATGTGCTGGCCAGGATCTTCGCCGCGACGAGAGCGAGGAGCATGACCGCCCCCATCGCCGCCCCTTCGGTAAGCACGGTCTGAAACTCGTTCTGGCCTGAGAAGAGGACGAGCGGGGCGAGGGTGCCGAGGACACCGAGGCCCAGGCCCCCGAGGAGGCCGCGGAAAATTGGGCGGTCGGCGAGAGGGACGATGAGGCGGGAGAAGAGGTGGTAAGAATAGATGAAGCCCACCCCAGCCACGGCACCGACCAGACCGAGGACCGCCGCATAGACAAGGTCAACGGCGACGAAGGTGTAGGGCGGGACCGGGTACAGGGCGCCGGGCGGGCCGGTGAGGAGAAGATAGACCGCAAACCCTACGAGGGCCCCAAGGACCCCGACCGTCGAGAGGGCGCGGACACGCTCCTTCAGCCAGGCCACCCGGTCGCCGAGGCGGGTGCCCATCCCGCCGCCCATATCGACGGCGGCCACCTCGGGCCCCAGACTGGCGCCGCCGACGAGGGAGAGGTAGATGGTGAGCAGCCCGGCCGGGAGATACTGCGGCTCGAAGCGTCCGGTCTCCTTAAAGGTCGCAAGGGTCTCCTGGAGCAGCCCCACGTGGTCGTCGAAGAAGTGAAGGCAGAGCCCGACCGCGAGCCCGCTGGCGGTGGTAAGGAGGAGGGTGTAGTACGGGACCGGGGCTGACTCAGGCCAGACCAGCGCCGCCCCTCCATACTGCACCGCAAGGAAGAACACCATCGCTCCTGCAGCGGCCACCCCAAGCAGGACGGCCGCGAGTGCGAAGCGCAGGGTCTGCCAGAGTGTGGCGATATCGTCTGGCGGCATCGGTCTGGCCAGGGGTGGGATGGTTATGGTGATATTTATAGAGGCGCGGGAGGAGCAGAAGATCTGATGGCTTCTCCAATCGACCTTGTGGATCCCTCCCTCGATCGCGCTGGGGATTGCACCCCCGGACGAGAAACTCCGGGAAGACGGGTGACACACATTCTCTCCACAACAGATACGGGTTTCTACAGAGCCAATGAGGAAAAGATTTCCCAATTTCTGGGCTCTGTAGAAATCCACATGATAAATCTCTTTGGCGGGGGGCATGCCGCCCCCCGATCCCGCGCGCGAGCGAGCGAGAGGTGGTGGACAGTAAATTTCTCTTCAGATTCAGCGATTATGCCTTCCCGACCCCATCTTCATCCCGGGGGTCCGGGGGCAGCGCCCCCGGCCGAAGAGGTGGGAAGGCGGGCGACACACCATCCCCCCACACAAGAGACGAGGGTTTCTACAGAGCCAATCCCTGAACGTTGTAAAAACTCTCGTGGGCCCCGTAGAATTCCTCATGGCGGCTATCTCTCCGGGGGGCTGGGCCGCCCCCCCAAACCCCCCGCGTCAAGATTGGACGGGGAAGCGCAACCCCCTCATCATGGTCATTGATTACTCCTCCCCTGCCCCATCGTCATCCAGGGGGTCCAGAGAGAGAGTTCCCGGCGTGAGGATGAGGTGCCAAGGGGCGGCGATGACCTGTGTTCCTGCCCGCCGGTTTATCATGATGAACATGACCACGGGGTCTCGCCATACCATTCTCCACTCGAAAAGACAAGACATATCCCTTCTCCTGAGAGTGTAATTGGTACAATTTTCCGGCACACCAGGACTATGACCAGACTTGAAGAGTTCCTCGGACCCCTGGACCAGGGCATATGGGAAGTCGCCGTCCCCAAGGAGGCGGTGACCGAACCGCTGGACGACGGATGGATACGTTCCAGGATCAACATCCCCTCCCCCGGCACCCTGGCCAGTTACCGGAAGGGAAACTACCACCTCCACGAGACCGCGACCGAGTGGCGGGTCCATTACGACCGCTACGATCCCACCCGCCACCCGCTCCTCCACCTCATCGACGACGCCCCGCTCATCCTGATGATCGGCGAGACCTTCCTTGCCCTGGTCACCAACGCTCGCACCGCACGGAACGGCGAGACCACCCGTCTCGTCCTCGAAGGTCAGCGGCGGACCTGGCAGTTCATGGTCCTTGCCGGGTGTGCGGTGCTCCTCGCCGCCCTTGCCATCCTCGCCCGCCCCATCCCGCTCTTCGCCGCGGCCGTCTCGCTCCTCGTCCCCCTGCTCATCGCGGGCCTCGGCCTCCTCATCGTCGGGGGCGGGATCTCCCTCCACCCCCCGGGTGTCGCCTCGATGGGGAGCGTCTTCCTCGGGGTCTGCGTCGTGGCGCTGGGCTTCAGTTCGGCCTCCCTCCCGGTCACGCTCTGGACCATGATCATCTTCGTCGTCCTGGCCGTCTGGATGTGTGCCAGCGCCTTCGTCTCGTTCAGGCGCGTATATCGGGAACGACGGAGCGTGCCAGAGGGTGTCTTCAAGCGCCTCGGTCTCGGGGTGCTCTCGCTCGTCCTGGGCTCGCTCATCGTCCTCGCCCCCCAGGCATTCCTGACCCTGATGCTCGACCTCCTGGCGCTGGTCCTCGTCGCCCTCGCTCTCGTCTTCATCGAGAACGGGGCCGAGTTGAGGCGGCGGATGGCCGGTACAAACACAGGTCGTCGGGCGGCAGGAACCGAAGCATGAGGTGTGTTGGCCGCGTCATGAACAATTTTCGTCGAGAATGAAAAGTAGCAGGGGTCATGATATACCCCCTGCCTTCCCCCCAACCGTCATTCCTGGGATCCTGGCAGCACTCGCCCCCGGCAAGGATCCACGGGAAGACGGTCCAGTCACGCTCACACCGAAGTCATCCCAAAACTCTCCAGCCCTCTTCCTCACCAATGAAGAGCGATAGATGATCATGGAGAGATTCCTGCTTCTTCATCGCACACCCATGCATTCATCGCCTTCCCTCATCACCGCGCTGGGGGCTCCGCCCCCAGACCCCCAGGATGGCAATAGGGTCGGGAAGGCAGCGAGTAGCCATGAAGAGGGGCTGCGATCCCACGCCAATCTTCATCGGCGGGGAGTCTCGGGGGGCGGCCAAGCCCCCCGGCGGAGGATAGGGTCCGGAATTCTTGGAAGGAAGCACGTCGGTTCGAAGGGATGTTCACCCGAAGAGAGTTTTGAGATATGCTCACCATGAATCGGTAGGGGCCTCTACAGGGCGGTGTATTCACCATTCTTACTGTTCCCGCATGCCGATCCATCCCGTGACACCCGTGACACCGCGAAAGTCATGAGTCGAGGATGTCTCCTTCTCGAAACCCATATCTCCCCTCCCGCCAAGGAGGGTAACAATGGACTGGTCACTCATCCTCAGCGTGATCCTCCTCTTCAACATCCTCTTTGCCATCGCCGTCGTCTTCTTTGAACGAAAAAATCCCACCGCCGCCCTTGCATGGCTGATGGTCCTCTTCCTCCTGCCCCCGCTCGGGTTTGCCCTGTACCTTGTCTTCGGGCAGAACTTCACCAGACAGAAGATGTTCACCCTCAAGGAGGCGGGTGACCACTACCTCAAAGGGCTCTTCGAGGAGCAACACCAGGACCTCGTCGACCGCGGCTTCAGGTTCGCAAACCCAGCGGCAGAACGGTACCGCGACACCATCCTTGCCCTCCTCAGGAACAACCAGGCGCTCGTGACCGAGAAGAACGAGGTCGAGGTCTACACCGACGGAAAAGAAAAGTTCGCCGCCCTCTTCGAGGCCATCAGGGGGGCACGCCACCATGTCCACCTGGAATATTTCATCGTCAACAACGACGACCTTGGGCGGGCGGTCGTCCACGCTCTCGCGGAGAAGGCGAAGGAAGGCGTCGAAGTCCGTCTCCTCTTCGACGCCGTCGGCACGCGTGCCGGTGGGGGATCGAAGGAAGTCTTTCATGAACTGACCGATGCAGGCGGGGAGATCGGGGTCTTCTTCCCCTCGCTGTACCGGGTGAACTACCGCAACCACCGAAAGATTGCGGTCATCGACGGGGCGGTCGGGTTCATCGGCGGGTTCAATATCGGCGACGAGTACCTGGGCAAGGGCCCGCTCGGCTACTGGCGGGACACCGCGGTCAGGATCTCTGGGCGGGCCGTGAACCTCCTGCAACTGCGGTTCTTCCTCGACTGGAACCATGCGACCGGGGAGTACCGCGGCGATGATCCGATCTATTTCCCTGACCCTGACGTCGCCGGCACCGTCCCGCTCCAGGTCGTCTCTGGTGGGCCTGACACCAGGTGGAGCCCGATCAAGGAAGGCTATATCAAATTGATCAACTCGGCCAGGGAGTCGGTGTACATCCAGAGCCCGTACTTCATCCCTGACGAGAGCGTCACCGACGCCCTCCGCCTCGCGGCGCTCTCAGGCGTCGACGTGCGGGTGATGATCCCGTGCAAGCCTGACCATCCGTTTGTCTACTGGGCCAGTCTCTCCTTTGTCGGCGACCTCCTCGACGCCGGGGTGCGGGCCTACACCTATGATCACGGTTTCCTCCATGCCAAGACGATCGTCGTCGACGGCACGGCCGGATCGGTGGGGAGCGCCAACTGGGATGTGCGGAGTTTCAGGCTGAACTTCGAGGCGAACGTCTTCTTCTACGACGCAGAGGTGGGGGGCGAGATGAAGAAGCGGTTTGTCCAGGACCTTGAAGTCTGCACCGAGATCACGCCGGAACGCTATGCCGACCGCCCCCGCGGGGTCAGGATGAAGGAGTCGGTCTCCAGGCTCTTCTCGCCGCTTGGGTAGGGAGAGGATTGTAAGACGGTACCTCTTTAGGACCCCTCTCTTCCTCTCCCTGGGTGGAGGGCCGGGCGCGAACCATCAAGGTAGATAGGATGTGACCTGAATGTACCGCCCTTGATCAAATAGCATCTTCCCCGCATCTTCGCACGAGAGAGACCGGTCGCTCCCCGGCCCCTCACGCCCCGGACATGAAGAAGGGCCGCCATTTAAGTGATGACAGGACACTCGTTCCATCCAGATGATGACCGACCCCGCCTCGTTCTTCATGGCCTTCGGGCTGACCCTGCTTGCCGGGCTCTCGACCGGCCTTGGGAGCCTGATGGTCTTTTTTACCAGGCGGACGAGCACCCGTTTTCTCTCTGCCGCCCTTGGGTTCTCGGCCGGGGTGATGCTTTTCGTCTCCTTTGTCGAACTCTTTTCCGGCGCCATGGAGGTCGCCGGGCCACCGGCCGCGACCTTCGCCTTCTTCTGCGGTGTGGGGGTCATCGCCCTCGTCGACCGGCTCGTCCCCTATCCCCAGAACCCGCATGAGGTACGGAAGGTCGAGGCACTCGATGGGGAGATAGACAAGGGGGAAAAGGAGGCGGAGGGGCTGTACCGCACCGGGCTCCTCACCGCCGCGGCGATCGCTCTTCACAACGTCCCCGAAGGAATGGCCACCTTCTCAGGCGCCCTCCTCGACCCTGGCATAGGGGTGGCGATCGCGGTGGCCATCGCGATCCACAACATCCCTGAAGGGATCGCCGTCTCGGTGCCGATCTATTACGCGACCCGGAGCAGGCGGACGGCATTCCTGTACTCCCTCCTCTCAGGGCTTGCCGAACCTGCCGGGGCGGTCGTCGCCTTCCTCCTCCTCCTCCCCTATCTCAGTGGAGCGGTGCTCGGCCTCCTCTTTGCGGCGGTCGCCGGGATCATGGTCTTCGTCGCCGTCGACGAACTCCTGCCCGCGGCCAGGGAGTACGGGGAGGCGCACCTCTCAGTCTACGGCCTGGTCCTCGGGATGGCGGTGATGGCCGGGGTGCTGCTGGTGGTCTGAATATGATGCGGCACTCTCCACTCTCTCCTGTTCAGGCCTATCCTCAAATCAGTCGAACCTCCCTTCGTCATTCCCAGGACCGAGACAGGGTGGGAAAAACCGTTTTTCCTGGCCCTGTAGAACCCCTCACCAGTTCCTGGTGCGAGCGTGACTCACTCCCAGGCCTGCACGATGAGAGAGACAAAGAAGATGTATGGGACGATGAGCCAGTGGAAGGTCTGTACCGAGTACGCCACCATATCAGGGTTGAGGTTGAAGACCACAGAGAGCCAGTCCCAGGAGATGAGGCCGCTTATGGCGATGCACCCGATGGCTCCCAGGGCCAGTCGGCTTTGTAGAAACCCTCTGGATGGAACTCTCCGGCGGGGGGCTGGCCGCCCCCCGGGCCCCCCGCGACACGATAGGTCGAGGACGGCACCCTCTCGTCATGGTCCTCTATTCTGCCTTCTCGTTCTCATCGTGGTCTCGGGGGTCGGGGGAGCCGCGCCCCCGGTGAGATGATGGGGAAGGGGTGGTCTTCCCATTCGTGATCCTCATGAAGACCGGCGTCATAGTCCCGGTCTTCACCACGGTGATGACCCTCTTTGTCTTCACCTTCACCCTCGACCTCACCTGCACGATATTCTTCACACACTCTCTCCTCGGGAGATTGCCGCAGGCGAAGAGCGGAGGGGCGGTACATGCGTGAGAATAGTGATCTACTCTTGCTGGCAGAGTCCCTCCGTGTATGATCTCATCTTTTTTCTTCTTCTGGCAGAGACATGATTGATCAGTTGATGCGATCTCTTACTCTCCCCCCACCCCCACCGGTCCTCTTCAAGACCCCGACCCCTGAGGAGACCGCACGCGAGGGCTACCTCGCCGCCGACCTCCATGTCCATACCAACCACTCGGACTCTTTTACAAGAGTGCGCGACCTCCTGCGGTCCGCGGCCAGGCAGGGGATCGGGTGTGCGGTCACCGACCACAACCAGGTCCGCGGGGCGGTCGAGGCGTGTCATTTGGCAAGCGGCGTGCCGGTGATCCCTGGCATCGAGGTGAGCGCCGACGACGGCCCCCACCTCCTCTTCTACTTCCCGGCGCTCTCTGACCTCACCGACTTCTACCGCCGCCATATCGAGAGGAAGAAGAGGGACGGGCCATGTCTGGCCATCAGGATGACGACCGCAGAAATTCTTGACGCCCGCGAGGACTATCACTGTGTCGCCGCCGAGGCGCACCCCTGCGGCTATGCCTTCCTGAACCGCGGGATGCAGGAGGGGATCGAGTGCGGGCGTATCGATGCCAGGACCATCACCCGCCTCGACGCCATCGAGGTGATCTGCGGCGGGATGGCCCGCCCCCACAACCTCGCCGCCGCCGACCTGGCCTGCACCTACGGCCTCGGGCGGACCGGCGGGACCGACAGCCACCTCCTCCGGGAGTTCGGCGGGGTCGTCACCTGCGCCGAGGCCGGGAGCGTCGAGGAGTTCCTGGAGGCGATTGTGCGCCGCAGGAGCGTCGTGATCGGGCGAGAGCGCAATCTTGCCGAGAAGGCGATGATGGGAGCGGCGGTCCTCCCCCACCACCTCCCATACGCCCTTCCGATCCTGAGAGGGTGCGTCTGGGAAAGGTTTTTGAGGGGATGAGGTGGGAGACCCCGGGGTGACGATAGGGATAGAGACAGGGAGGCAACACAGAAAATTCTGGAGAGAGTGCCGCTGCCATCCAGGGTTCAATCATGTGGCACGGGAGAGGGGCGGCCAACCCCCCGCGACAGAGAGATCCAGAGGGTTTACCATGAAAATAATCCTGACGATCCTCTCTTTTGGTTTGCATGAGAATCTGAACTCGCCATATCCCGTTGAAGCCAATACGCAGAGAATAAAATATTCCTCTGATGGATCGGCCGCCCCCAATCGTCGAGATATCCCTGCCATCTCGCCCCGGGGGGGTGCACCCCCGGGCCCCCCACGACGAAGATAGGTGGGGGCGGCGATGGAACACGATCCCCATCGATTCTCCTCTCTTGAAAAAGAGCGATCAAGCGACGAAAAATTTTCATCCTGTATGTGTGAGCCAGAGGTTCATGCCCTATTCTACAGAGCCGAAATTCAGAATCTTATCCTTCCCCGGACCCCCAAGACACGATAAGGTTGTGGACTGCAACGCACTCGTCATGGTCATCTATTCTGCCTTCCAACCTGATCTCGAAGATCGGCACAACGATCAGGCTCTCTGCCTTCACGGTCCGGCCCGATCTTCGTCTCGGGAGCAGAACCCCGGGCGTGAAGACGCGGGAAGGCGAGATGATCAGGGGTGGCCGCCCTCAACTGAAGAGTCTTCCTCCTCGTCTCGCGTCGGGGGGCAATGAAGCAGTGTCTCCCTCTGGGGCCTCCTGCTCTGAAGGGAGAGCAGGGATCCACTCACTCTGAGAGGACTCCAGGGAGGACCAGAGGAGACGAGTGAGAGTAAATTCAATAAAATATCGGCTCTGTAGAAATGTTCTTGATGACAATCTCTGCAGGGGGCGTGCCGCCCCCCCCGTGCGAGCGAGAGGCAGTGGATGGTATTACGCTCTTCGTGGCGATTGAGTGTGCCTTCCCGACCCTATCTTCATCCCGGGGGTCCGGGCGGCACTCGCCCCCGGCATGATTGTGCGGGAAGGCGATTGAGTCGCCCTTGCACCGAGAGGAAGTGAGGATTTCTACAGGGCCAAAATATCTGAGTTTAGCCCTGTAAAATCAGGCATGAACCTTTTGCTCACGCATACGCGATGAAAATACTTGTTCCTCCGAAGAAGAGAAGAGATGAGAGGGACGGCATACCCTTCTTCAGGATCGTTCACTCTCTTCGACCTTCTGTGGGCCTATGATTTTTAGAGAGACGACTGGAAGGAGCATGAGCACATCTCCAGGGTCTTCCAGAAGCACCCGGTACAATAGAGGGGGGACGGCGATTGAATCCAAACTTCCCCACCCACCCAGAAGATGGTGATGGATGATAGTGGGGGGATCCTCTCCTCTTCGTTGTACAGCCATCCATCATCTCCCCCCACCCCCGCGCTCGGGGTTTCCTCGAAGCGCTTCAGTTCGAGGAGATGTTCAAGACTCTGGGAATTCAAACCCAAAAAGAGAAGGGAGATCTATTTCCAGAACCAATGCTGAAATTCAGGTCTCAATGAGGGCGAAACCGTTGCAATTGACCTCTCTGCCAGTCTCACCGGCAGCCTTTCTCATAATGGAACTTCTTGCAGAACGCGGAGAAACGCCCAAGCATGTCAGACGAACGGGAACCGTTCTTGAAATACTCCACCAATGCTCCTATCTGCTCGATGGTCTCAGGGTGGAGTTCGTGCTCCATGAAACAGGCATCTTTGTCGGCGATATCTTCAGGCACCTCGATGAGCATCAAGAACGACTTGAGCGTATCGTGCCTGAACTTGATCACCCAGGCGACCTTCTCCCCCTCAGGTTTGAGGGTCACCCCTTCGTATTTCCGGTACTCGACCATACCCATCCGGTCGAGCTTCTGGAACATTTCCACAACACTTGAGGGGCTGACATCAAGTTCGCCGGCGATGTCCTTGGTCCTGGCATACCCCTTCTCAAGAGAGACATTGAGGATGGCCTCAAGGTAATCTTCGGCTTTTCTGGTGAGGGCAATCACGCCCTGTACCTTTACCATGCTTCATCAAAAAGGTTGTTCAGGCTCCCTGCCTCTCGTTGAGGAGGAGCCAGGCGACAATGATCGTGAAGGGGAGGAGGACGATCGCGGGGGCATATGGGGGTGCAAACCCGCCGATAAAGCCTCCAACCGAGTTGAAGAACGCTTCGCTCTCCTCTCCCGCCGGGATACCGCCGCAGATCATGCCGAAGATGTCGCAGCCTGCGACCAGCCAGACCATGATCGCTCCCAGCACCGCGGTGGCGCGCTGGTTGAGGTCTCCAAGGCCGCGGGCCCCGGCGAGCATGAAGAACCCGCCGAGGGCGACGACCAGGCCACCCCAGGCCCAGCGGAAGAAGTCGTCGCCGGTGATCTCAAGAATGCCGATACTGATCGGCCCGGCGCCGCCCGCCCAGACAAGGACGTCGGCAAGGCCGAGGATGAGTGCCGCCACTCCAACGAGGGCGGCAACGATGGATGCGATAGTATATGATGTCTTCATTTATGCCAACCCCAGGAGGATACCGATTGCATGGATTGCCCCACCATATGCGAAGACGACTACAGCCAGGGTCGCAACTGCGGCCAGGAGCTGTTTCCAGCCTTCACGGAGCATAACCACGAAGGTGGCCACGCACGGGAAGTAGATGGAGATCAGGACGACTGCGGTGATCATCTGGTACGGCGTCATGGCGATGGTGGAGAGCTGAGCAACCGCAAGATCCTTCCTGAGGAAGGCAGCGATGAGCGGAGCGACAGTCTCTGAAGGCACCCCGAACCACGAGATGAATATGGGCGCAAGGAGTTCAGAGAGACCCTGGATCACGCCGGCGAGATACAGCACGTTGACGATGAGGATACCGAGCCAGACAAAGGGGACCGCCTCCTTGAGGTAGCCTTTGGTCCGGTTCCAGAGTTTCTTCGCCACGTTCTCGCGAATCGGCCAGCGGTATGGCGGGACGTCGATAAGGATCTCAGGATTGTCCCCTGGTATCAGGCGGTCGAGCAGGAACCCGAAGATCGCAAACCCGACGACGAGATACAGGATGACCCATCCCACGGTCTCAGGGATGACAGCAAGCATGATCCCGAGCTGCGCCCCGCATGGGACGAAAATCGCAAGGAGCGTCATCATCAAGAACCGCTGTTTCTTCGTTTCCAGTACCCTGGTCGCGGTGACGGCCGGGACATTGCACCCGAGGCCGAGGATCGTCGGGACGATCGCATACCCGTGGAGCCCGATCTTGTGGAGGAAGGTGTCGGCCAGGACGGCAAGCCGCGGCAGATACCCTGAGTCCTCAAGGAGGGTCATGGTCAGGTAGAAGATGAACACTGCCGGAAGAACGACTCCCAGGGAGACGAAGAGCCCTGAAGTCAGGACGCCGAAGGCCTCGAAACAGTTGTCAGCAAGCGGGTCGCCGACGAAGAGGAAGTAGTGAATGCTGGTTGGGTCCGGCCAGGCGCTCTGGAGCCAGGGGAGCCAGTGGTTGTCGAAGAACTTGACCATGAACCCGTCGGTAACCAGGTCGCCTGCGAACGAGCAGAAGATGCTCCAGAAGGCATACAGGACGGCGAGGGCGACCGGCAGGCCGGTGAGCGGTTTGACGGTGAGGTCGCCGAGGGCGTCGCCCAGGCCGCGGCGCGAGACCCCGGTCGAGACGACCTTGCTTGCGACCTGGTCGACGAGGTCCCAGCGCTCGTCTGCGGTAAGCCCCATTAACTGCTCCCCCCGCATCCTGCGCATCCTGCGCATTTGCTCATACGGGCGGTCTCAGGGGACGAACCATTTGCCCGTGCGGCGATGGCGTCGATGTCGGCGGGTTGCGCCTTCCTGAGCATCCCGGCCAGGTCCTTGATCCCCTCTCCAACTGTGGCCGAGGTCTGGACGACCGGGAGGCCAAGGAGGTTCTGGAGACGGCGGGCGTCGACTTTGATCGATTTCGCACGGGCGGCGTCCATCATATTGAGGACGACGATCACCGGCGCACCCCGCTCGATCACCTCGAAGCCCAGATACAGCCCGCGTTCCAGGCGGGTGGCGTCGAGGACAAGGAGCACGGTGGCTTTGGGGTATTTGTTCAGGATCTGGGAGGCCACTTCTTCGGCGGCGTCCCGCGGTTCAAGCGAGTATGCTCCAGGCACGTCGATGATCTCGTAGGTCGTGCCGCCTTCGACGAGGGTGCCCTTTGTGAAGTCGACGGTCGTGCCAGGATAATTGGAGACGACGGCCTCGGAACCGGTGAGCCGGTTGAAGAGGGCGCTCTTGCCTACGTTGGGGTTCCCGACCATCAGGACGGTCTGGGTGTGTGTATTCTTTTTATTCATGGGTGTTTCGCTCCTGGGATGTTTTTTCAGACCTCGACCACCACCAGGGCGGCGATCTCAAGGCCCATGGCGACCTCGACCCCTTCGGCGAGGACAACCGCCGGGCCCTTTATCGGTTGCTTGGTAATCATCTCCAGGCGTTTTCCTTTTCTGATGCCAAGGCAGTTTAAATCGTGGTGGGATCCAAGGAGTGCGGTGACAACCCCGGTCTCGCCAAATTCCATCTCTGTCACTTTTTTCTGCGTCATACAATCTCTCGACGTCTATTTGTGCTGCCATTCTCCTGCCGAGCACGATCTCGCCGCCCCCACTCTGGAGGACGACGGGGCCGAAGGTGCAGGAGACCATGGTGACGATACGACCGACCTGCACCCCGCGGAGAGCGAGGTGCTGGTGGAGGCCGTCTCTACCGTGGATATCGGTGATCCGCGCACGATCACCGGAGTTGAGTTCAGTCAGCTGCATGCACGCTGTTCCTCAGGAAAAGAATTGAATGTTCGATTGATATGAGGACTCGCCGAAAGACTTTCGGGATTTTTGGTCGTTCGGAAAAAGTTTCGGATATATTGTCATTTCCGAATATCTCGATGAGGGGAGCAAGAGAGAACCCACGGGATTCGTGTTGAAGCAGGAGGATCAGGGCGTTTATTTTGGCGTCTCTCATACGGAAGGGTCCACGTGCCGTCGCAGAGTCTACCCCGCGCGGGGACGGGGGCATGGTCGTTGTCGGAGGTGCCGCATCCATCCACCGCAACATTCACCACCTCCCACCCCATTACCGGCAACAATGGGACGAGACCGGGAAGAGATCAGGAGCAGGTGATATGGTGAGCCAGAGCATCAAGGATGAGATCGCACGCCTGAAAAGCGCAGAGGACGCCGTGATCATCGCCCATAATTATCAGGTCCCCGAGGTCCAGGAGGTCGCCGATCTCGTCGGCGACTCCCTCGAACTTGCACGTGCCGCCGCGGTGCTGGAAGAAGAGACGATCGTCTTCTGCGGGGTCGACTTCATGGCCGAGACCGCCGCAGTCCTCGCCCCCGAGAAACGGGTGCTCCTCCCCGCCGTCGACGCCCTCTGCCCGATGGCCGGGATGGTCACGGCGGCCGAGGTGCGGGCACTCAAGGAGCGGTACCCGACTGCTGCGGTGGTCTGTTATGTGAACACCCCGGCAGAGGTGAAGGCTGAGAGCGACATCTGCTGCACCTCGGCCAATGCTGTGGCGGTGGTCGAGTCGCTGGACGCCGAGCAGGTGATCTTTGTGCCTGACCGGAACCTTGGGCGGTATGTCGCACGTTTCACCGCCAGGGAGGTGATCCCCTGGGAGGGGTTCTGTTATGTTCATGACCTGATGTCTGTCCGGGACGTCGAGGAGGCGAGGCGGACTCACCCGGACGCCGAGGTGCTCGTCCATCCCGAGTGCAGGCCAGAGGTGATCGATGCCGCCGACCATGTCTTCTCCACCTCAGGGATGATCAGGCATGTCTGTTCGTCGTCAGGGGAGGAGTTCGTCATCGGGACCGAGACCGGGATCCTGTACCCGATGCAGAAAAAATGTCCTGGAAAACGGTGTTACCCTCTCTCTGAACAGGCAGTCTGCGCCAGTATGAAAAAGACCGACCTCCCCTTAGTAAGGGACGCACTGGAACGCCTGGAGCCCAGGGTCACGGTCCCGCCCGAGACCGCCGAACGGGCGCGGGTGGCGATCGAGCGGATGCTGGAGGTATAGGGGGAGAACAGGAAATTTTCCTATAATCTCTCGCCCCCGGCCGAATATAGCGGAAGGCGGATGAGTCGCGCTCACACCAGGAATCGGTGAGGGTTTACCATGAAAATGATCCAGACGATCCTCTCTTCAAGTTTGCATGAGAGTTTGCACTCGTAATATCACGTTGAAGTCGATACGCAGAGGATAAAAATATTCTTCTGATGGATCGGCCGCTCCCATCGTCGAGATTTCCCTGCCATCTTGCGCCTGGGGGTTTCACCCCCCCGGACCTCCACGACGAAGAGAGGTGGGGGCGGCGAATGGAACACGATCCCCACCGACTCTCCTCTCTTGAAAAGAGAGAGAGCACATGATGAGAAATTTTCATCACGTATGCGTGAACCCCACGTTCATGCCCGATTCTACAAAGCCATTCTCTGAACAAATAGATCAGGATGACCCAGGAGAGGCCGCCCCCCCCTGGTGCCATCCACCGTCCTCACACTCACACTGCAGGCGCGGCGACCTTCTCCTTCTCTTCCACCTCTTCGCCGAATGCCTCACGGAGTTTTGCCTCGCTCTCCTCGGTCAGCGAGGTCCTGACCACCGTCCCCCTGAACTCCTCCATCTCGGTGAGGAACTTGTCGGGCGTGACCTCCTTGATCAGCATGAAGACCGCCGAACTTCCCGGCTTTACGGTCTCTGAGACTTCCTTGATGAAGGCGTCGTCGATCCCATAGTCGGTGAGGTGCCCGGCAAGGGCACCGGTGATGGCCCCTATCGCCAGTCCGAGGAGCGGCATCAGGAAGATGATCCCGATGAGAAGTCCCCAGAAACTCCCGCTCAACGCCCCCACCCCGGCAAGACTCATCGACTGCTTGACGTCGGTCTTCCCGTCCTGGTGGCGGACGACGACGACCAGGTCTTCAAGCCCGATGAGATGTTCCTTGGTCATCCGGGCAAGTTTATCCCTGACCTGGAATGCTGTCTGCTCGTCGTCAAATGCCACGACCACTAAATCGCTCATGATCCCCCCCTCCGGTCAATCCGGACAGGAGTGCGGATCATGACCCCACGATATATAGAGATGCCTCTCAGGCCGGGTGCGCCGCCTGTCGCCAGGACCTGAGAATGGCGACCACATAGAATAAATAGTATAAAACCAGTTTTTATTTCGATGCCATCCCGGAATCCGTATTTCTCGCCATCCAGTTTATTCAAAAAAATAACAATATTCGGTATAATCATCTCAATAGCCCTGGTCTCATCTGGAATGGCGACAGACCCCCGGGAAGTCACCCCCCTCTCACCTGAAGGAGGCGCCTGGGAAGCGGTGGCGGTCTCCGGCGACGTCCTTGTTGCACACGCCATTTTCCCGGAAGAAGAGATCGTCCTCTATTCCCTCTCGACCGGCGAGAAACGGTCCCTCGACCATGCCCCCGGCGGGTCCAAACACCTTGCGCCAGAGGCATGCTACACCCTGGGGCCTCCTGATCTCTCGGGGCGATATGCCGCCTGGCTCAGAACATATCCCGTGCTCCCTGGCACAGAGCAAAAGGGGCAGGTGGTCCTTGCAGATCTCGTGGCCGGCACAGAGCAGGTGATCGATGAGGGGCACGGCTACGGGGAGAGAGTGAAGGTCGCCGGAGACCTTGTCTGCTGGATGGAACATGACGACACAGGGCGAGAGGGCACCTCGACGCTCAGGGTGCACCGCATCGGCGAAGGCAAGACCTGGAGCAGGATGACGTTCAAGGGTGACGCCGACCTGGGCGACGTCGGGGGCGACTGGGCCGTCCTGACCAATCCAGAGCAGAAACACGCCGTCGTGGCCATCAACCTCTCAGACCAGAGTGAGGTCGTCCTCGCAGGTCCCGGCCGCAACCCCCGCGATTTTTCGGTCTCTGGCGACCGTGTCCTCTGGGTGAAAAAAGATGTCAACGGCCGGTTCAGCAGAAACCCAGAGAAGATCCAGAGCATCTCGACCGATGCTGTGCTCTCCCTGATCTCTCTTCCCGGAGGCGACGCCAAAGACCTTGCCGCTACCTCGCTTGCCGGCGAGGGCAGGGGGCCGGGGAATATTACGATGGACGGGACCGATCTTGGAAATGCCATCGTCGAGGGGGACTATGCCGCATGGGTGCTGACCGAGTATGCAGACGGGGAGAGGCACCCGGCGATCGTGGTGCGCCGTCTTTCTGACGGTGCCGAGAGCAGGATCACAAGGAACGGCACCATAAAGGCTCTGTTCATCGCCGACGGGATGGTGGTCTGGCAGGAGGGGGCGGGGCCTCTTGCTCCATGCCAGGTCTACTGCGCCGTGTGCCCGGCGGCCGGGCGGGCTGTCGCAGGCCCATAGCCTCAACTGTCGTACGCTCTCCTGATCACAGAGAGGTTCATCCTGAAGTAGTGTGCCATCGCCCGCACAAAATAGCGTGCCGGGTAGATGCTCCCGACGGTCACGAGCACCCCGACGGCGATGAGCCCTGCGGCCGTCGCCATCCTCATAAGCGGGGTCTCGAAGGGCATGACCACGGTCATCTCGGGCGGCACCACAGAGGGCACGGCCGTGACGACCAGGGCCACGACGCCGCCGAGTGCGAGGGAAACCCCGGTTACGAAGATTGCAAAGATGATGGAGGCGACGATGACGATCGGCACCAGGGCGATACAGAAATTGAAGAGCCCGAGCCCGAGCGTCGCCAGTGCGGCGCGGCAGAGGGCGGCAAACGATCCTGTCTGCTCGGCGGTCTTGATGTGTGAGGCAGCACACAGGTGTTTCCCGATCTCATCCGGGTCTCCGAGGGCGGCGGCGATCTCGGTCTCGGTCCGCCCGGCCTCGGCACCGGCGGCAAAGTATTCTTCGTAATCGGCGATGATCTCCTGCACCTCGTCGTCGGGAAGCCCATGCAGGCGTGCGCTCAGTCTCTCAAGAAATTCTGTTCTGTCCATCTTCTCTCATCCCCTGCTCTCAGTCGAATGTTCTTCTCTCTTGTCCCCGAGAAACCGGTTGACCTGCCCGACAAAGAGGAACCACTCTGCTCTCAGATGGGCGTGGAGGGCGTGGCCGCTCTCGGTGAGACGATAATATTTTCTGGGCGGCCCGCCGGTCGACTCCTGGAGGTAGGTCTCAAGATGCCCCTCGTTCTTCAGGCGCCGCAGGAGCGGATAGACGGTACCCTCTGAGATCTCGACGGCCCCTGAGATCTCCTGCACGATCTCGTAACCGTAGCACGCCTTCCTGGAGAGGAGGGAGAGGACGCAGAGGTCGAGGACTCCTTTCTTAAACTGGACATTCATGGGTTCATCTCGTGCGCATGGTAGTGTGCCACGCACAGTAGTGTGCAATATACAGTAGTGGCGACGAGGGTATATTTCTTTTCTCCCGACATGACCCCATGGGTCCGAGATGAATCGGCCCTGGAGAGGACCTTGTGACGGCTTTCTGTGGCGAGGTCGGCGGTCAGCCCCAACCACCACCATCCTCTTCAGGTACACCGATTGCGCCTTCCCGCCTTCATTGTCATCCAGGGGGAACGAATATGAGCGAGTTCGAGAAGATCGTGACCTTCGAAGAACCCTGGGCACGAAGAAGGAAGGGGGGAGGAGATTTTCAGAGCCGAAAGATAAGGTCCCTGGCTGTGTAGAAACCCTCGCCTCTTCCAGATGCGAGCGCGATTCAACCGCCTCTCCTCATCTTCTCGCCGACCCCCCGCACCACGATAGGTTGTGGACGGCAATCCGTCTTCATGAATTTCGAATACGCCTTCCCTGCCCTATCTTCATCCCGGGGGTCCGGGGGCAGCGCCCCCGGCGCGATTCAGAAAGGAAGGTAGGAAAATCACGCGTGCACCCATAAAGGGTGTGGGTTTCTCAGAGCCGTTTTCTACAAAGTTGATCCATGGGTGTCCGAGCACCCTGGATCATGATCTCTCACCGTTGACAGGACGGTCGAGTCCGCCTCACCAGAGACTCCTGTACACCATGAACCGGATGCTTCATCGTCTCCCTGCTGATGAGAACGTCGATCCAGAGCAGATATAATCTCCAGAAGTATAGTGTGTCATGGATGCCGCCAGGCATTGGTCCTGCGACACCTGAGACGAGGAACCGAGTATGAAAAACCCATGGTATTTTCTTCTGTTCATCGGAGTCCTGGCGCTTGTCGCCGGGTGCACGACACCGGTGGAGAACACAGTCCCTGAAACGACGACCGCGACCCCTATAGAGACGCCGGTCACCACCCGGCCCGCCCTCGCCACCGACCTCCCAGAGTTTGAGTACGCAGAGGTGCCGGTCATCTCATCTGGCGATACCGACTGGATGACGACCAATGCCTCCTATGTCGCGAGGACCGCCCTCAGGGACGAGGCGGCGCGGGTGATGTACCAGGAGGGCGGCACAGTCGAGGGAGTGCTCCTCTCCTGCCACCCGACGCCCCTCCCCTCGGCAGGGGACGGGTGCGCCCCGGCCCTCAGGATCACCAACCAGACTGCAACAGTCGATTTCCTGGTCGACGAGGAGGGGGGACGGGTGATCGCGGTGGTGGTCGAGATGAAGGAGAACGTGTGAGATCAGAGCGTGAGCATGAGAAGAGACATGGTCGAAATGAGGTTCTGGCTCTGCAGAACCTCTCACCAATTCTTGATGTGAGCGTGAGCGTGACCGGACCGCCTTCCCCTCTCGATCGCGCCAGGGGCGAGTGCCACCCTGGCTCTGATGAGCAGGCTCAACAATCTTGATGAGAATTGTGCCGCCCTCGATTCAATCGTGTGGCATGAGTTCGGGGGCGGCCAACTCCACTGCACGAAGATTGGTACAGAAAGTTTCTCCTGAGTCAAAAATATTCTCAAACTCCCCCAAATCATTTCTCAGAGATCGAAAACTCTGACCAACCGTTCCCCTCCGAGATCGCTCTCTCAGGAGAAATTCAACAGAACGACTCTGTAGAATTTTTCATGAGGCGAGATCACGCTTCACGCATACGCGATGAAAATATCATCTCAGAACTGGATCGATGCTTGACCCTCATCCTTGCTTTCGAGGAGCGAATCGAAGTCGAGCATCGTGCCGCCCCTCGGCTCTCTTCGTCGAGGGGGTCCGGGGGCAGGGCTCCCGGCGCGAGATTGCGGGATAGATTTGAGGATTTGGGGCGGCCGATCCATCAGAGGAATTTTCTATCCTCTGTGTATCGGCTTCAACGTGATAGAGCACGTTCACCCTCTCATGCAAACCTGAAGAGAGGATCGTCGGGATCATTTTCATGGTAAATCCTCTGGATGGATCTCTCTGGCGGGGGTTGGCCGCCCTCCGGCGAGAAGATGGAGGAAGGCGGTTGCATCGCGCTCGCACCAAGAATAGATGAGAGTTTCTACAGGGCCAACAAAACAGAAATTTTATTCTCAAAAAAAATGGCTCTGTAGAAATCCTCTTGACAGTTCTCTTCGACGGGGGTCCGTGCGGCACTCGCCCCCGGCGCGAGCACAGGAGAATGCGTTTGAGTCACGCGTGCACCTGGAGGAGGTGAGGGCTTCTCCACAGCCAAAAAAAGATTATTTTGTCCCAAAGAGACGGTCGCCGGCATCGCCAAGACCTGGCATGATGTAGCCCTTCTCATTGAGATGGTCGTCGATCACCGCCGGGATGATCTCGACGTCGGGATGGTCCTCCTCCATCTTTGCAAGCCCCTCGGGCGCCGCAAGGATGCAGAGGACCTTGATGCTCTTCACGCCCGCCCTCTTCAGCATCGAACAGACCGCCGAGGTGGTCCCGCCGGTGGCAAGCATCGGGTCGAGGATATAGTTCCTCCTGAGATGCACGTTCTCGGCGAGTTTCGCATAGTAGAGCTGCGGTTCGAGTGTATCCTCGTCGCGGTAATAGCCGATATAACTGATCTTGGCGCTCGGGATGATGCTCAGGAACCCCTCCTGCATCCCGATACCGGCACGGAAGACCGGGACGATGGACGGGTCCTCCTCCATGAACATCTCGACCTCCATCTCAGAGCCCTGCCATCCGTCGATGGTGGTTGCCTCCAGTTCGAGGTCGCGGGTCGCCTCATAGGTCAGCAGCGAGGTGAGTTCGGTCACGATCTGCCTGAAGTCCTTGGGTCTTGTCCCGATGTCCCTGAGCATATTGATCTTGTGGGTGATGACCGGGTGGGAGACTGGCCGTACAGTCATTCTGCCGCCACCCCCTGCGGTGCCTGGCCCTCAGGGTCAGGGATCACGAGGTTGAGGACGACCCCGATGATCGCCGCAAGCCCGATCCCGGCCAGCTTGAAGTCGCCGAACGGGATGAAAAGCCCGCCGATCGCGGTGATCAGCACGATGGAAGCGATGACCGCGTTCTTCTGGAGCGTCAGGTCGATCTTGTTCTGGACCAACTGGTTGATGCCAAGACTTGCGATGAGCCCGAAGAGGAGGATCATCACGCCGCCCATCACCGGGATGGGGATGCTGTGCAGTGCCGCACCGATCTTGCCGATGAACGCAAAGCAGATCGCAAAGACGGCGGCGGCAGTCATGATCAGCGGGTTGAACTGCCTGGTCAGCGCCACTGCGCCGGTCACCTCAGAGTAAGTGGTGTTCGGCGGCCCGCCGATGAACGAGGCGACAAAGGTGGCGACCCCGTCACCCAGCATGGTGCGGTGAACGCCTGGGTCCTCCAGGTAGTTCTTCCCGGTGACCGACCCGATGGCCAGGACGTCCCCGAAGTGCTCGATGGCCGGGGCGATCGCGACCGGGACGATGAAGAGGATGGCCTCAAGGTTCCACTCAGGCAGGGTGAAGGCCGGGACTGCAAACCAGGCCGCTGCAAGGATCCCCGAGTAATCGACGATCCCGAGCGCGGCCGCGAGGGCATATCCCGCCGCGATCCCGCAGAGGATCGGGATCAGCCTGAGCCACCCTTTCAAGAAGGTGAAGACCACCAGCGTCGTCAGGAGCGAGACCCCTGAGAGGAGCAGCGCCGTCTCGACCGGCACGACCTGGACCCCGCTACCGTCGATCCCGAGCGCCATGTTTACCGCGGCCGGGGCGAGGGAGAGACCGATCGCACAGATGACCGGGCCGACCACCACCGGCGGGAAGAGCCTGTTGACGAGCCCCACGCCAGAAAACCTGATCACAAAACTCAGCAGCACGTAGAACAGGCCTGCGGCGGCAAGACCGCAGAGGGTGCTGGGTATGCCCCATGTTGCGACACCATACATGATCGCAGGAATAAACGCAAAAGAAGAGGCAAGAAAGATCGGTACTTTCATTCGTGTAATCAACTGGAAGATCAGGGTCCCGATACCCGCCGTGAAGAGCGCGACATTCGGGTCCAACCCCGTGAGGAGCGGGACGATGACAAGCGCACCGAAGGCGACGAAAAGGACCTGAACCCCCAGACACATCTCTTTTATACTTATAGTCACTCGTTCGTGGCCCATAGGAATACCTCAGTCTGATGAACTGTGAATAGGAACGAGTCTGCACCGGCATGACGCATCAGACGCGGTGCTCCCAGATTTCCTCCAGAAATTTTTGCGATTCGTGATGAATATACCTATGCTCCTCCTTCCCTGGATCATCTCAGATGTTCAGTCTGACCTGAGGTTCAGATCACAGGCATGGGGTGCGTCTCTTCGGGCATGCTGGTGGATCCGACCCTGACATGGCGCCTGGATCTGCGAGTTCTCGTCCGGGTCAGGATACTACCCAGCCACCCGTCTCCCCGCCTTCCCCGCGCATGAGCGAGAGCGTCCTTGTAGGGAACTTCATTCATAAGTCCAGACCCAGGAGAGATCTTTGTGATGACTCTCGGTGACGGGGGGTGAGGGTCTCCCGCTCCCCCTATGATGAAGATCGGCCGGGGACTGCAACAACTTCTTCATGTTCGTTGATTGTGCCTTCCCAGCCCAATCTTCGTCCCGGGGGTCCGGGGGCAGCGCCCCCGGCGCGAACGATAAGGGAAGGCGGGTGATTCACACGTATGCCTGAAAGAGGTGAAAGTTTCTACAGAGCCGTGCGAACAGCGACCCCCGCGTCTTGGGAGATTACCTGGTCTGCACAGATCAGGCTCCATAGAGCGACCCCGACGTCTCGGGCGACCGGATCGTCTGGACCGACCGGCGCCATGGGAATGACGACGTCTATCTCTACAATATCACGACCGGTTGCGAGTGCGTGCTCGCGAATTCGTCGGCCATGAAGAGCGGCCCCTCGATCTCAGGCGACCTGGTGGTCTGGACCGAGTATGTTTTCAGGGAGAGCGACGTCCCGGACGCCGACACCTATCTCTTCGACCTTGTGACAGGAGAGAAGATGATCGTCTGTTCTTCTGGCTCTCGTTCCATGAGCGATGATCTCATCTCAGGCGACTGCATCGTCTGGAGTAAGGGGTGTTCTGTCATGCTCTTTATCTATGAACACACCCGGGAACCAGCATCGACGACGAAGGTCCCTGCCCCAGTTGCCGCCGTCCTGGCCGCGCTGGCCCTCGTCTCCATGGCCCGGCGTCGGGGGTGAGGGGGCGCAACCCATATATCCCGCGGCCGCGTCTTCACCTCACGTCCCACCCGGGACATGGGGGAAATCGAGTGGCAAAAGTTGCACGGGAAATGGTCGAGGCGACGGGGATCGACGTCGACAAACTGCTGGAGATGCTGGTCAAAAACGCCGCGGCCGAACTGACCACCTTTTATTATTACACCATCCTGCGGGCCAACCTCATCGGGCTGGAGGGAGAGACGATCAAGGAGATCGCAGAGACCGCACGGATCGAGGACAGGAACCACTTCGAGGCGCTGGTCCCGCGGATCTACGAACTCGGCGGGAAACTTCCCGACGACATGGTGGCGTTTCACACCATCTCGGCCTGCCCTCCGGCGAGGCTCCCGCCAGACCCGTCCGATGTCACCGCAATGCTCACCGTCCTCGTCGAGGCAGAGCGGTGTGCGGTCCGTGGGTATACCGAGATCTGCACCTACACCGCGGGCAAGGACCACCGCACCTATGACCTGGCACTGGCGATCCTCAACGAGGAGGTGGAGCACGAGTCCTGGTTCTCCGAGTTCCTGGGCGAGGGGCCGTCAGGGCATTTCCTCAGGAGAGGGGAGACCTCGCCTTTCGTCTCAAAGTTCATGCGCTGAGATCTGATGCAGATGATGGCCCTGCTGGAGAGCCTTGGGCCGGTCTGGCAGGCCTTTCTTGCCGGGTGCTTCACCTGGGGGCTCACCGCCCTCGGGGCGGGCACAGTTTTTTTCACGCGGGGGGTGGAGCGGCGGGTGCTCGACCTCATGCTCGGGTTTGCTGCCGGGGTGATGATCGCCGCAAGTTACTGGTCGCTCCTGGCCCCGGCGGTCGAACTCTCGGCCGGACTTTCGGTGCCGGTCTGGCTCCCGCCTGCCGCCGGGTTCCTTGCAGGGGGCCTGGCGATGTGGGTGACCGAGGCGCTGCTCCCCTATCTTCACCCTGACACCTCAGAGAGAGGTTCTGGCAGCCGCGGGCCGGGGATGCGGCGGAGCAGTCTCATGCTCATCCTTGCGGTGACTGTCCACAACATCCCAGAGGGCCTGGCGGTGGGGGTGGGCTTTGGCGCCCTGGCCGCCGCACATCCCTCGGCAACCCTGGCCGGGGCGGTCGGACTCGCCGTCGGGATCGGGCTCCAGAACTTCCCTGAGGGGATGGCGGTCTCGATGCCTCTCAGGCGCGAGGGGTTCTCGCGCCTGCGAAGTTTCTGGTACGGCCAGCTCTCCGGCGTCGTCGAACCGGCGGCTGCAGTCTTCGGGGCGGCGGCGGTCATCGTCGCCGCACCGGTCCTGCCCTACGCCCTCGCCTTCGCTGCCGGGGCGATGATCTTTGTCGTGGCAGCAGAGGTGATCCCTGAAGCGCAGGGGAGTCCAGGGCTTGCGACCCTGGGGGTGCTTGCCGGGTTTGTGGTGATGATGGTGCTTGACGTGGCGTTGGGGTAGCGCGCGCTGAAAAATGCCCGGGTACACCTTTCAATGCGACCCGACCTCATTACACTCTACCCCTGGACCAGCGTCGCGATGTGGTCGCCGACGTCTGCAGTCTTTGCCGTCCCGCCGAGGTCGCGGGTCACCACGCCGTCCCTGATCGTCCCCTCGATCGCCTCCACCACTCCTTCAGCCGCCTCGTGCTCGCCGAGGTGGTCGAGGAGGAGGGCGCCGGCCCAGATGGTGGCGATGGGGTTGGCGACGCCGAGCCCCCGATACTTCGGCGCCGACCCATGGATGGGCTCGAACATCGAGGTGCCCGTCGGATTGATGTTTCCTCCCGGCGCAAGCCCGAGCCCGCCCTGGATCATCGCCCCGAGATCGGTGACGATGTCGCCAAACATATTCGGGGTGACCACGACATCGAACCACTCAGGGTTCTTGACAAACCACATCGTGACGGCGTCGACGAAGGTGAACTCGGTGGTCACGCCAGGATGGCGACCTGCGACCTCGCTGAAGACCTCGCGCCAGAGCCCGTAGACGTCTGAGAGAACGTTTGCCTTGTCGACCGAGGCCACCCGCCTCTGCCGCCTCTCGGCAAGATCGAAGGCGTACTCCATCACCCGCCGGCACCCCTCGCGCGAGAGCACCCCGATCTGGTAGGCGATCTCCTCGGCATCGCTCTCGACGTCGAGGCCGAACTTCACCGAGTAGAGATCTCTGACGACCTCGAGTTCTGTGGTCTCCTGGTGCCTGAAGCGCGACCCGATCCCGACATAGAAGTCCTCAGTGTTCTCCCGCACCACGACAAAGTCGATATCCTCGGGTCTTTTCCCGGCAAGCGGGGTCTGGATCCCGTGCAGGAGACGGATCGGCCTGAGGTTCACGTACTCGTCAAAGTAAAACCGCATCTTCAGGAGGATCCCCTTCTCCAGGATGCCGGGGCTCACGCGCTCGTCGCCGATGGCCCCAAAATAGATCGCCGGATACCGTGAGAGTTCTTTGAGTTCGTCTTCGGTGACCAGGTCGCCGGTCTCCAGGTAGCGCTCGGCGCCGATCTCAAACTCGGTCCAGTCGATGTCAAACCCGTAGTTCTCTCCTGCGGCGTCGAGGACCTTCTTTCCCTCGTCGAGGATCTCAGGGCCGATGCCGTCGCCGCCTATCGCTGCGAGCCTGTACATATTTCCACCTCTTTCATCGCTTTTGCATATTCGACCAGTCCGCCGGCATCGATGATCGCCTGCATGAAGGGCGGCACCGGTTCGACTGGATACCTGGCGCCGTCTGACTCGACGCATCCCTCTGCAAGGTCGACCGTCGCCTCGTGGCCTTCGAGAAGCCCCCCGGTGTCGGAGCAGACGAGGGGGAGGAGCCCGGTGTTGACGGCGTTGCGGTAGAAGATCCTGGCAAAGGACTCAGCCACGACGATCCTGACCCCTGCACCGAGGAGGGCGAGGGGGGCGTGCTCGCGGGAGGAGCCGCACCCGAAGTTCTTGCCCGCGACGATGATGTCGCCAGAGCACACCCCGGCCCTGCAGTCGTCCCTCGTCCCCTCGAAGACGTGCTCGGCGAGTTTTTTGGGTTCGTACTCGGTGAGGAACCGTCCTGGGATGATCGCGTCGGTATCGATGTCGTCGCCAAACTTCCAGATCCGCATCCTTCACACCTCCCTCGGGTCGGTGATCATGCCGGTGACCGCACTCGCCGCCGCCGTCGCCGGGGAGCAGAGGTAAACCTCTGCCCTGGTGCTCCCCTGCCGTCCCCTGAAGTTGCGGTTCGAGGTGGAGAGCGAGACCTCGCCGGGGGCGAGGAGTCCGAAGGCCCCACCCATGCACGGGCCGCAACACGGCGCCTCGACGAGCGCACCCGCCTCGACGAACCGCTCGACCAGTCCGGCCCTGAGCGTCTTGAGGTACTCTTCCTTCGAGGCCGGGACGACGATCACCCGCACCTCGTCGGAGAATCTTCGGTCGCCGAGCACTTCGGCGGCCTCGACGAAGTCCTCGTAGCGTCCGTTCGTGCACGAGCCGATGAAGACCTGGTCGATCCGAGTCCCGGCGACCTCGTCGACCTCGACGACATGGTCCACGTTGTGGGGGACCGCGACCTGCGGGGCGAGGTCGGTGACGTCGTACCTCCGCCGGTCGGCATAGACGGCGTCCTGGTCAGGGGCGAGATCGGCGATCTCCGCACCGGGGCGCCTGGCCCGTAGATATTCGCGGGTGACGGCGTCGGGCGGGACGATCCCGGCCTTTGCCCCCATCTCGATGGCCATGTTGCAACAGGTCATCCGCCCGGCCATCGGCATCGCCTCTATGGTCTCGCCAGAGAACTCGAGGGCCTGGTAGGTGGCGCCGCCCGCGCCGATGTCGCCGGCGATGGAGAGGATGAGGTCTTTTGCCCCGACACGGGGGGCGAAGGCGCCGTCGACCTCGACCCTGATCGATTCAGGCACCCTGAAGTAGAGGGCGCCGAACTTGAGGACAAAGCCCATGTCGGTCGAACCGATGCCGGTCGCAAACGCCCCTGCGGCCCCGTAGGTGCAGGTGTGCGAGTCTGACCCGACGACGATC
The DNA here is from genome assembly GCF_017875325.1 of Methanofollis sp. W23. Classification (NCBI taxonomy): domain Archaea; kingdom Methanobacteriati; phylum Methanobacteriota; class Methanomicrobia; order Methanomicrobiales; family Methanomicrobiaceae; genus Methanofollis; species Methanofollis sp. W23. The sequence goes on from NZ_JAGGMN010000001.1 coordinate 1,090,859, forward strand.
TCGCCCGGGGCGGCGTGCCCCTTCTCCATGAGCACCTGGTGACAGACGCCCTCGCGGAGGTCGTAGTTGTGGATCCCCTGCTCGCGGGCGAAGTCCCGCATGAACTGCTGATTCTCGGCCGCCTGCACCGAGTCGGCCGGGACCTGGTGGTCGAAGAGCATCACGATCCGTGCGGGGTCGAAGACCTCCTCTCCACCCATCTCTCTGAACACTCTGACGGCGAGGGGGCCGGTGATGTCGTGGATCATTGCCCTGTCCACCGAGGCCATCACCACCTCGCCTGCCTGTACCTCCCGGCCGCACCGGGAAGAGAAAATCTTCTCGACGAGCGTCGCTCCCATGGATGATCATCCCTCATGGTCGCTATGGAGGTTTCAACCTTTGGGCGACGGAACGTTGATGTCAGGTCGAGGTAAAGTGCTTCCATGCTCAGGTGTCCGCGGTGCGGGAGCACCGATCTCTATCAGGTGCTCGGCGGGTATGCCGGCATGACGTACCGCTGCAAACGATGCGGCTACACCGGATCCTTCGTCGTCGAGTCAGAGGACGCCCTCCCCATGTCGCCAGGAGAGGAGGGCGTTGAGGCAAAACCGTCGGTTCCGGTCTATCGGGGGGTCAGGATCGCCGCTCTCGTCCTTCTTCTCTTCCTTGCATTGTGGTATCTGATACGGATCCTCTGAAAATGAAAGATTCGGGTGTGTAGAGATCCTCTGGATCCCCTGCGGCAGAGTCGAACTGGGGACGGCACCATCCTCTTTCTCTTTGAGTATATCCTAAAACTCCCTGAGGTCTGATCATCGTCTTGAACTGAAGGCCTTCCTTCCTGGAGTGCGACGCCCTATCCTTCACCGGGGGGCGTGGTGGCGTGGGAAGGCATGAATGCATGGGGGCACACCGAAAAGAGGAGGGGTTCCTCACTATATCTATCGCTATCTTCTGAGCGGGGGAGGGTGGGAGAGCGTTGGGATGACCTCTTTGTCAGTTCTGTCTTCCTGGTTCTTTTCATCCCGGAGGGGCGGCGAACTGAACCAGATCTCCACCGATTTTCCAGTCCTGAAAAAGAGAGATCAAACGACGAGGAACATTCTTTCCATAGATGTGAGATGTGTGTCTGCGTCATGAGCGACTTTCCAGAGCCGGGTATCGATTTTTTGTTGGAGTCTCCATCGGTTACCCCATTTTGCGCACTGCCCGCCGCACCCGCTCTTTCACCCCCCTTCATTTCACATTCACGGGCCTGGAAGCCGCTCAGACCGATCATGTTATATGCTGGCATGACACACGTTAGCATAGTACTATGATCGGGCTTCCATTCGAGACACTTGCCATCGTCAGCACCGCCTTCATTGCGGTCACCGTCATGCTCACCCTCTGGGCGTTCGTCTTCAAAGAGGACACCGTATGATCGAACCGGTCACGGCGGCGATCATCGGCGTCTACTTCCTGGCCCTCATCGCCATCGGCGCCTGGGCCTCGGGCAAGATCCACAACACCGAGGACTATATCGTCGCCGGACGATCGCTCGGGTTCTGGGTCTTCACCATCCTGATGGTCTCCTCCATCTGCTCAGGGATGACCTTGCTTGGCGTGAGCGGACTCGGCTTCACCACCGGGTGGCCCTCCATCTGGGAGCAACTCTTCGTCCCGCTCGCCGCCTCGTTCTGTATCATCGTCTTCGGCGTCAAACTCCACCGGATCGGGAAGAAGAACCACTACCTGACAGTCGAAGATTATTTTGCCGATCGTTTCGAGAGTCCGAAGGCCATGCGAGGGATCTCGGCGGTGGCCGGGATCGTCGTCTCCCTCATCTACCTGGTCGGGCAGTACACGGCGATCTCCATCGTGCTCGTCTGGCTCTTTGAGATCCCGCACTGGCAGGCGCTGATCATTTCGGGCGTCATCATCACCGCCTACACGGTGGTCGGCGGGCTGTACGCCGTCTCGTGGACGACGGTGATCCAGGGCGGGCTCCTCATCGTGGGAGTGCTCGCGATCGCCCCGCTTCTGATCATGAAGGCCGGCGGCATGGCCCATATCAACGAGGTGATGGCCGGGATCGACCCGACTTTTGTCCAGCCCTACCTCACCGAGGGGATGACCTTCACGCCCGAGTTCCTCCTCTCGTTCGGGCTGATGCTCACCGTAGGGCTTGCCTGCGCCCCGCACGTCGTCAACAACGTGCTGGCGGCCAAGGAGGAGCGCTACTTCAAGTGGTCGCCGCTCATCGCCTTCGCGGTCTACGCGGTCGTGATGCTCCTGATGAAGTTTGCCGGGTTTGCGGGCCGGGTGCTCGTCGAAGACGGGAGCATCGCCCTCCCGAACGTCCCCAATGCCCAGGACTACATCTTCATCTCCGGGCTTGAGTACGCCATGCCCAACCTCTGGGTCTGGTCGTTCTTTGCGGTGATCGTGCTCGCCGCCGTGATGTCGACGACCGACCGGTTGATGCTCACGGTGGGTTCGATGTTTGCCTGGGATGTCTGGAAGAATATCTTCAGGCCCGCGGCCAGCGACAGAGAGGTGCTCACGGTCTCCAGGGTGGCGGTCGTGCTCGCCGCCGGCGGGACGCTCCTGCTTGCGATCAATCCGCCCGAGATGCTTGCGTGGCTGATGTGGTCAGGGATCGGGATCATGCTTGCGACCTTTGCGGTGCCCCTCCTTGCAGGGCTGTACTGGCGGGGTGCGACCAGAGAGGGTGCCATCGCCTCGATGCTCGTCGGCCTGGTCTCAGGCGGGGCGCTTGGCTACTGGTACTATGTGATCGACAAGATGCCCTTCCACTTCAGCCTGTATGCCTTCCTCCTCTCGGCGGCCACGATGGTCGTCGTGAGCATGGCGACACACAAGACCGATACAAAAGTGCTCGACGCCACGCTGACCGGCAAGTTCATCCATCTCAGGTGAACGGACTGGCGCAATCTCTCTCTCTTTTTGGCTTTTTAGGAATTATTGTGACGATTCTCTTCGACGGGGGGCTCGCCGCCCCCCGAACCCCCCACGTGAAGATAGGCAGCGGGCGGCAATCCCCTCTTCAGGGTCATTGATGGTGCCTTCCCGGCCCAATCGTCACGCTTGCATTGAGAAGAGGTGAGGATTTCTACAGAGCCCTTTTTTTGTTCTGTTGAATCGGGCATGAGTCGAGAGCGTGCCTCAGGCATACAGGGTGAAAATTTCCTGTTACTGGATCATTTTTTTTAAGAGGTCATTCCAAAACTCCGCTCGCCCTGATAGGTGAGGGGACGAAAGTTCTGAAGTACGGTGTCGTTCAGGAGCATGCTGCCGCCCCACCCCTATCTTCGTCGTGGGGGGTCTCCCCCCGGCATGAGAGAGCAAGGAACCATTCTTTCTGCTCTCTGTGGGCGGCACGTCGGATCGTCACGCCTTCCCAAAAATTGGAGCAGAACACCACATAGGACCACTACTTCATCGCCGCCCCCCGGCTATCTTCGTTCGTGGGGGTCCAGGGGGTGAAACCCCCCGGCGCGAGATTGTGGTGAAGGTTCTGCTATTGAGGGCGGCCCGGCTGATCGGTGTGCCTTCCCACACCCTCGCGGGGGCTCTGCCCCCGGACCCCCGGGATGAAGATAGGGCAGGGAAGGCAGAGAGGGTCGATCGTGAAGAGGTTGTTTAAGATCGGAAAACCGGTCTCCCCCACAACAAGAGCATCCCAGAATATTTCTCCACAGCCTTTTTTTCTCCGGCCTCCCAGGAGTGATCCATGGAAAGAGACTACCCTGCATGTGCCAGATGCGGGATCAAAAAAAACGAGCAGCTCTGCAGGAACAAAGACGGAAAATCGATCCCCGGATGCCCGACCAAGGGGCAGGCCGATCTCCTGGCCGCGGCGAAGGAGGAGTACTGTCGTCCGGCGGTGGCCGCCTTCGCAAGGGCGGCGGCGGTCCAGGAGGGCGAGGGGTATGGACAGAAGGAGGAGGGGTACGAGCGGCTCAGGCCGGTGAAGTGCCGGCTTGAAGAAACGGCCGAGTTTGCCGGGAAGATGGGCTACCGCCGCCTCGGCCTCGCCTTCTGCACCGGGCTTGCAAAGGAGGCGTCGGTGGTGGAACGTTTCTTCCGAAGCCGGGGTTTTGAGGTGGTCTCGGTGGTCTGCAAGGCGGGCCGCGTCCCGAAGGAGAGCCTCGGCATCTCTGACGAGGAGAAGGTGGCGCCCGGCACCGAGGAGCAGATCTGCAACCCCATCTTCCAGGCCATGCTCCTCAATGCCGCAGAGACCGAGTTCAACATCATGCTTGGCCTCTGCGTCGGGCACGACTCCCTCTTCATGAAATATGCAGAGGCTCCCTGCACCGTCCTCGCCGTCAAGGACCGTCTGCTCGGCCACAACCCCCTCGCGGCGGTCTATACGCTGGAGAGTTATTCGCGGTACCTGAAGTGAGGGGATGGATTTTCCGGGCCTCTCTCTTCTCCACAAGCAGAGGTACTGACGGGACCGCGGGACGTTCTGTAAAATTGGTTCTGTAGAATTCGGCATGAACCCCTGGCTCAAGCATACGAGATGAAAATTTCTCGTCACGTGCTCTCTCTCTTTTCAAGAGAAGATAATCAGGGGGGATCGTGTTCCATCGCCGCCCCCACCTATCTTCTGTCCGTGGGGGGGTCCGGGGGTGCAACCCCCCGGCGCGAGACAGCGGGGAAGATTCTATGATCGGGGCGGCACGTCTGATCATTCTATCACGCCTTCCCACATCTTCGTGCCGGGGGCGCTGCCCCCGGACCCCCGGGATTGCGATTGGGCGGGGAAGGCAGAAGGGAGAATCGTTCAGACGGGGCATCTGTCCTCTGCGTATCCGTCTAGAAGATGTTTGGTGGATTCAAATCGCCATGCAATCTTGGAGTGATGGTCTTCTGGATCATTTTCATAGTAATCGGGCATGAACTTCGGGTTCAGGCATACGTGATGAACATTCTTGTAACTCCCCAGTGTGAGGATGGATCGATCCTTGATCCTTCTTTTTGCGTTTGATGAGCGAATAGAAATCGAGCATTATGCCGCCCCTGCATATCCTCTCTCCGTGGGGGGACCGGGGGCGGCACGCCCCCCCGCCACAGAACATCATCAAGAGAGTTTCTACAAAGCCGGAGATCAAAAAGAATGCCGCCTCCTGCTCTCCACCACTCCCTCTCTCACGGTCCCCGCGGCCTGTACTCTCCAACTTCCGCCGTCACGACGATCCGCCCGGCAGTCCCTGGCGGCACAGTTTCCTGGACCTCTGTGCGGTACATCTGCTCGAACATTCCATGATAGAGACCACCCCCTGCGCTCAGTCTGAGGTCCACGGTCAAATTTCCCGGTGGCCTGATCCCCTCGTCCACATAGATCACCGTGGTGTAGCAGCCGTCACTGATCGTTTCCAGGACCGGGGAAAGATATTCTTCAGGGAGACGTTTCGTGTCGGTTATATTTTCCTCAGGTACATAGAAGTCGCCTTGAATATCTGTCAGATTCGTGTGTTGGTGCTGGAATGCCAGCATCGTCCCGTCCTCTGTTTCGACCAGGGCCGTCGTCCAGTTCTCAAAGGTCTGGTTCACAAGCCTTGACGGTGGGATGACGATCTCGCCGTCCTTCATCGGGACAGGGACGAGGAGCGTGGTGGACCCTTCGCCGCTCCCTCCTTCCAGGCCGGTGACCGAGACATGGTAGGAGACGAGGCCTGGACGGTGCTCGTGCCAGGCAAGACTGAGACTGATCCCAAAAACGATCACGACGCAGAGGAGGGCGCCGACGACGAATGAGACCGCGATCCATTGCGCCTTCGCTCCTTTTCCACTCGCAACGGCGCCGAGGGCCACGGCGATGAGCACCCCGCCGATGAACACCAGTGCGGCTATCAGTTCAGGGACGCTGGAAACGCTGCACATCAGCACCAGCAAGGAACCCATGAAGGCGAGGGGGAGGACGAGGGCGATAAGCAGGGTCGAGGTACGTTTTCCAGGGGTTTTCATGATAGAGGAAGTCTTTTTTGCGCAAATATATATATCGATCAATCTATCCACTCATCGAGATAAACGGGTGGCCTGACCGTGTAAAAGATCGTCTTGCTCACCCCAGAACGATCAGTCCATCCTGCACCCCCGCACCCGGCCTGGACCGGAATATCAACAACCATAAATGAATCCTCCACAAACCTATTACACCGTGAAAACGGCGATATTAGGCGGCGGACTGACCGGGGTGACGCTGGCGCGACTGCTGCGCCAGCAGGGCGAAGACGTGATCGTCCTTGAAGCAGAGTCCGGGTACGGCGGGCTCTGCCGCTCGAAGGTCATCGACGGCTTCACCTTCGACACCGGCGGGTCGCACATTATATTTTCAAGAGATACCGAGGTCCTCTCCCTCATGAAGGAAGCGCTCGGGGAGAACCGGACCGAACGGCAGAGAAAGACGAAGATCTTCTACAAGGGCCGGTACGTGAAGTACCCCTTCGAGAACGGGCTTGCCGACCTCCCGAAGGACGACCTCTTCTTCTGCATCAACGAGTTCATCAAGGCGCTCATCGCCGCCGAGAAGGGCGAGGTGAAACCCCCTGAGAACTTTGGCGAGTGGATCCGCACCACCTTCGGCGAGGGGATCGCGGCATGCTACATGCTCCCGTACAACCGAAAGATCTGGAAGTTCCCGCCAGAGGAGATGTCGGCCCACTGGATGGACGGGCGCGTGCCTCGCCCACCGGTGGAGGACGTGGTCAGGTCGGCGGTCGGGATCGAGACCGAGGGCTACACCCACCAGTCGGTCTTCTCGTATCCGCAGGAGGGCGGGATCGAGGCGATGGTGAAGGCCGTCGCCGCCCCGGTCGAGGACGCCATCAGGACCGGGTTTGTGGTCAGGTCGGTCAGGCGCGAGGGCGAGCGCTGGGTGATCTCAGACGGCACCGAGGAGGTCGTCGCCGACCGGTGCGTCTCCACCATCCCCCTCCAGGCCCTCCTCCCGGCCCTGGACGGCGTCCCGTCTGACGTGGCCGAGGCCTGCGGGGGCCTCAAGTACAACTCGGTCGCCTGCGTCTGCGTCGGGCTGAAGGGCGACGTCCCGCCGTACTCCTGGGTCTATGTCCCGCAGGAGGAACTCGGACCCTTCAACAGAATCTCCTTCCCCTCAGGCTACAGCGACACCAACGCCCCCGAGGGGTGCAGTTCGGTCCTCGCCGAGGTGACCTACCGCGACGGCGACCCCACCGCCGCCCTCTCCGACGCCGACCTCGTCGCCTCCACCCTCGACGGCCTCATGGAGATGGGAGTCATCACCTCCCGTGACCAGGTGCTCACCACCTCGGTCGAACGCCAGAAATATGCCTATGTCATCTACGACCTCGCCTACCTGAAAAATATTAAAATTGTCAGGGAGTACTGCGAAGCCCTCGGGATCGATCTCGTCGGTCGGTTCTCAGAGTTTGAGTATCTTAATATGGACGGGTGCATCCGTCATGTCCTTGAGTTCGTGAAGGCTCTCCCATGAAAGTCAACTTTTTTGTCGAGGACATGCTCTTTTTCAAGTACATCGGCTGCGCCACCCTGGCAAAGACCCTGTACCGGGCGCTCGCCGACGGCAACGACGGCCCCGAGGTCTCCTGGAACGCCCATGGCCGCGACTTCGACCTCGTCCACTACCACACCTTCGGCCCTCTCGCCCTCGCAAACAAACGGCTGAGCGGAGCGGTGAAGGTGCTCACCGCCCACTCGACGCCGAGGCTCAATGCCGGCAACCTCGCCTTCTCCGACACGGTCAACACCTTCTACCCAAGGATCTATGAGGGCTTTGACCACATCGTCACCATCTCGCCGCTCTGCGAGGAGGAGGTGCGCGAATTCGCCCCCGACGTCCCGACCACGCTCATCCCGAACGGGGTGAACAGGGAGCGGTTCAGACCCGACGCAGAGAAGCGTGCGAGTTTCCGCGAGGCCTACGGGATCGGCGAGGACGAACAGGTGGTGATCACCGTCGCCCAGCAGACCCCGCGGAAAGGCATCTACGACTTCCTCGCCCTCGCCCGCGAGCACCCGGACACAAGATTTGTCTGGGTCGGCGGGTTCCCATACGGTAGGTTCTCAAAAGACCACCACCAGATCGAGGAGGAGAAGAGTACGTGCGGGGAGAACGTCCTCTTCACCGGGTTCGTCGACGACATCGCCGCCGCCTACTGTGGCGCCGACCTCTTCTTCATGCCGAGTTTCGCCGAGGGCCTCCCGATGGTCATCCTGGAAGCACTTGCCACCGGCCTGCCGGTCGTCGCCCGCAAGATCCCTGAGTTCACCGGGAACTTCGGCGATGCCGCCCTCTACTTCGACGATATTGCAGAGGCCGGAACACTCATCGAGGACACCGCACTCCTCGCCCGGCACGCCGCCCTCTCCAGACCCTTCACCGAACGCTACGACATCAGGAGGATCTCAGACCTCCATGTCAGGCTCTACGAGGAGTTGACCAGCCGGTGATCCGGGCGGGGTACACCGGCACCCTGATATGAGCGTGGACCTGGATAGTATTACTTGAGGAGTGTTCATGAAAGTTGACTTCTTCGTCGAGGACATGCTCTTTTTCAAGTACATCGGATGCTCGACGCTGGCAAGGAGTCTGTACCGGGCGATCGAGGACACGGAGGACGGCCCAGAGGTCTCATGGAATGCCCATGGCCGTGACTTCGACCTCGTCCATTACCACACCTTCGGCCCCCTCGCTCTTGCCCACAAGCAGATAGGCAGCGCCGTCAGCGTGCTCACCGCCCACTCGACGCCGCGGCTCAATGCCGGCAACCTCACCTTCTCTGATAGCGTCAACCGTCTCTATCCCGGGATCTACCAGAGCTTCGACCACATCATCACCGTCTCGCCGTGCTGCGAGGAGGAGGTACACACGTTCGCCCCCGACGTCCCGACCACGCTCATCCCGAACGGGGTGGACAGGGAGCGGTTCAGGCCCGACGCAGGTAAGCGGGCGGGCTTCCGCGAGGCCTACGGGATCGGCGAGGACGAACAGGTGGTGCTCACCGTCGCCCAGCAGACCCCGCGGAAAGGTATCTTCGACTTCTTCGCCCTCGCACGCGAGCACCCGGACACCAGATTTGTCTGGGTCGGAGGATACCCGTACGGAAAGTTTTCAAAAAGTCGCAGCCAGATCGAGGATGAGAAGCGCCGGTGCGGGGAGAACATCCTCTTCACCGGGTTCGTCGACGACATCGCCGCCGCCTACTGCGGCGCCGACCTCTTCTTCATGCCAAGTTTTGCCGAGACCTTCGGGCTCGTCATCCTGGAAGCGCTTGCCAGCGGCCTGCCGGTCGTCGCCCGCAATATCCCGGAGTTCACCGGGCTCTTCAAGGACGCCGTCCTCTACTTCGACGACCTTGCCGGGGCCAGCGAGTATCTCAGAGACGACGCCCTCCTGAGCGCCCATGCCGCTCGTGCCAGGGATTTCTCAGAACAATTTGATATCCGGAGGGTTGCGGCCCTTCACATTGACCTCTACCAGGAGTTGATAGTTTCATGATCTCAGTGGTAATCCCCACCTATAACGAAGAGGCGAACATCGCCGCCTGTCTTGCGTCGCTCTGCAACCAGACTCTCCCAAGGGAGGGCTACGAACTCATCGTCGTCGACGGCGGGTCCAAGGACAAAACCCGCGAGATCGCCGCCAAATATGCCGACCAGGTCTTTCTCCAGACAAGCAAAAAGGTCGGCGGCGCCCGGAACGACGGAGCGAAGGCGGCGAAGGGCGAGATCGTCGCCACGACCGACGCCGACTGCATCATCCCGCCTGACTGGCTGGAGCGGATCGAGGAAGACTTTGCCCGCCACACGGACGTCGTCCAGGTCTACGGCCTGGTGCATCCCAAGGAGAAGAACCTCAAACATTCCATCTCCCTTGCCCTGGCCAACTTCTTCTCCCGCCTCGGTTCGTGGACGCACACGATCTACTACACCCTCGGGTGCAACACCGCCTTCCGCCGCGAGGTCTTCATCGAGGTCGGGATGTACCAGTGCATCGACGCCGGCGACGACCTGGAGATCGCACGCCGCACCAGGGAGGTCGGGAAGGTCTACCTCGACCCGTCGCTGCGCGTCGCCTTCGACATGCGCCGCTACGACCAGTTCGGGACGCTCAAGTCCCTCTGGGAGTGGATCTATATCGTGGTGCGGGGCGGGGACTCTGAGAAGTATTCGTACTCGAAGCGCGAGTATAAGTGAAGGGTGCGGGACGGCGGGAGACTGAAAACCCCTGCCCCCTCTTCGTGATCATCTTTTTTCGGCTTTGTAGAATTGAGCATGAGCTTTGGGCTCAAGCATACGGGATGAAAATCGCTTTGATCAACGTTTCGAGATATTGAGGGATCCCTTTCATCACGACAGGGAAGGATCATTCCATCGCCGCCCCTCGGCCATCTTCGTCCGTGGGGGGTCCGGGGGGTGCACCCCACCGGCGCGAGACGACGGAGAAGTTTCTGCAATTGGGGGCGGCACGCCGGATCATCACGCTTTCTCACACCATCGTGTCAGGGGTGAAGAACCTCTGAATAGAGGATCAAAACCGGACGAGAGAAGATCTGAAATCAAACTCATCAGCCCCCCATCAAAACTCAAAGATCCCGCTCTGCACATCGCCGTCCCCGAAGGCGACGTAGCGCCCGACCCCTCTCCCGCGCACGCCGCATGCCCTGAGGTCGCGCTCAGACCTGAGAGGGGCTTTCTCCCGTGCGGCAAGCACCCGGCGGGCATTCTTCGGGCCGATGCCAGGCACCCTGAGGAGGTCGGCGAGGGGGGCATGGTTGACGTCCACCCGCGGCCTCCCCCCGGCAAGGAGGCGTTTGGGGTCGGCATTCTGCAAGAACCCCTCCTCATCCAGCACCCCTGCCACCTCGTCGGCGGTGAAGTGGTAGAGTCTGAGCAGGGCGTCGGCCTGGTAGAGCCGGTTCTGCCGCCAGAGCGGGGTGGGGGCGTGGGAGGCGAGCAGGGTGCCGGGAAGGGGGGTGAAGCCTGAGTAGTAGATCCTCGCCGGGGCCAGGCGTTGGTATTGCCTGGCCATGCACTCCAGAACCTCGGCGTCGCTCTCGCCGGCCGCCCCGACGACAACCTGGGTGGTGTGCCGCCCTGGCATGGCGTCGGCGACCCAGGCCTGCCTCTTCTCGATGTCCTGCCGGTAGTCCTTCACCCCTGCGAGTTCTGAGAGCCGCGAGGCCGAGGGCGCCTCGATGTTGATGGAGATCCGGTCGGCCACCCTGGCGAGATCGGTGATGTCGGCCCGCGCCGCACCGGGAAGCACCTTGAGGTGGAGGTAGCCCTCGTAGCCGCGCCGGCGCAGAATCTCCCCGGTCTCGACGATCCCCTCCATCGCCTCGTCGACCCCGCGCGGGATCCCTGACGAGAGAAAAAGCCCGTCGGCCCGCCCCTCGCGCCACATCCGCAGGAAGAGATCGGCGAGGTCTGCCGGCGAGAGGGAGCAGTCCTCCCGGCATGTCCGCACCCCACAGTAGGCGCAGTCGTACGCACACCGCCCGTGGAGGAGCACCTTCATCATCCGCCGGCACCCTCCCGAGGCGACTGCGGTCCCAGGGAGAACAGGGTCAGGGACACAGCGATCAAAGCGCGCCGCCCTGGTGAGGGCCGCGACCTCTGCGGCACGAGACATTACTCTCTACTTTTCATGGGAAAGGAAAAGGATGACCCGGGCGCGGGGTGAAAGTGAAATTCGGGAGAGGAGAAGACCTGAGATCTTTCTCTCACCGAAAAATTATGATCTCTTGCGTTCTCAAACCCGCTTTCGCTCGCACCTCGAAGAGCAGTTCTGTAGAAAAGTCAGGGAAGGCACTTCCTTCTTTATGAGGGCATCCTAAAACTCTCCCCCCCGCCTTCCTACCTCTTTGGCCGGGGGTGAGGGCCGCCCGGACCCCCGGGATGAAGATAGGGTCGGGAAGGCAGAATCGATGACCATAAAGAGAGTGCTGCTGTCCTCGACCTATCGTGGCGCGGGGGGTTCGGGGGGCGGCCACGCCCCCCGCCAGGAGATTCATCAAGAGGATTTCTACAGAGCCGAGATCCCTGCATTTTCGTCGCACACTCATGCATTCGTCGCCTCCCCCCAGGACTACGATTGCACCGTGAAGACAGAGAAAAAAACCATGAAGACGGGACACAATCCTCTGCCAATCTTCATCCGCGTGGGATCTGGGGATGGGGCCCATGATTCACAGAAGATCAGAGGTCTTCTTTCACTGGAACCTCACTCCCTGCACACCCTCGCGATCAGTGGAGGACGGGGAGACAGACCATCCACTCTTCCTTCCTACGTCCGGCCTGATGAGGACTGTACCATCTTTTAATGCTCTTTATGCCAGGGGAAAACGCGTACATATAAAAGAACGCCCAGATCACAAGGAATATCAAGGAACAAGGACGATTAAAGTAGAAGATTTGCTATCACACTGCGTAATCTATTTCATCGCCATGATTTGTTATAGTATATACTATAATTCATAGAACAATTATGAAAAAGCTATATATCTCTCGATGTTATTGTACTTCAATGCTCCATGAACCCCCCCTCCTCCAGGAAGTGCCATCCCTTCTCGACAGATTCCCCCAGACTCTCTGTCTGGTCGACCCCATGGGCATGATCCAGTCCATGAACCTGAGGGGGCGGGACATCTTCTGCCTTCCTGGCCAGTGCGCCGCCGGACGGCCCATCACCGATCTTTTCGCCCCTGATGAGAGAGAACGGTTCGCGAAGGAATATGCCAGGGCGGTCCATGACGTGGCCTCGCCCCCGTCGCTTTATACCGCCTTCGACCGGAACAGACACCGGTTCCATGTCCTGCCCGTCTTCACCCCCGCAGAAAAAGGCATATGGGTAAGCCTTGTCAGGGCGGACGCGGTCTCCATCCAGCACGCCTCTGATACGCGTGACGACCTCATCTCTCTCCTCGACCATTTCCCGCTGGCATTCTTCGAGACCGACGAGAGGGGCGTCATCACCTATGCAAACAGATACGGCCTCCTTGAATTCGGGTTCACTGAGGAAGATCTCACGAAGGGGCTCAACGCCTACGACCTCGTCGACCTCCCTGAGGAGAGACTCCCACCAAGGACCGGCAGGTCTCCAGGGTGTCGTGAATACACCCTCCAGAGGAGAGACGGGAGCACGGTCCCGGTGATCATCTCCTCGGTCTCAGTGACCAGGGACGGGGGGGTGGCCGGGACGCGGGGGGTGGTGGTCGATATCAGCGGGATCAAGAGTGTCATGGACGGCCTTGTCCAGCGGGACAGGATGCACAATCTGGTCGCCAGTCTTACCCGCCACGAGCAGGTGAACCTCCTCACCTATATGATGGGATGCATCGATATTGCGGCCTGCACCACGCACGAGCCAGAGGTCGAGGCATATCTCCAGAAATCGATGAACGCTGCAGAGATGATCAAGAAACATCTCGAGTTCTCCCGCAAGGTCCAGCACCTCGGGACGGCGACGCCAGTATGGCAGGACCTTGATGCCGTGATCGTCTCGGCGCGGTCGTACCTTGGGACCGATGTCCAGAACTTTGCGTTCCAGACCAGGACCGGGGGCGCCCGCGTCCTTGCCGACCCCCTCTTCGACCGCGTCTTCTATATCCTCATCGAGAACTCGCGGCGGCACGGAGGAGGAGTGACCGAGGTGCGGGTGAGGGTCAAGAGCTCAGAGATCGTGTACGAGGACAATGGGTGCGGGATCCCGACTGAGGAGAAGAAAAAGATCTTTGACCTCGGGCACGGGAAGAACACCGGGCTCGGGCTCCACCTTGCCCGCCAGATCCTGGGCACCACCGGGATTGAGATCAGGGAGGAGGGAGTGCCTGGCGAGGGAGTACGCTTCGTCCTCTCGGTCCCGGCCGACCAGATCAGATCCTCGTGAGCTCGGGGTTCTGCGGGCCATGTAGAAATCTTCGTCAATTCCTGGTATGAGTGTGCTGTAGCCCCCTTCCCCGCCACATGTGCCGGGGGCGAGTGCCGCCCCCTGGACCCCGCGCGCGAGTGATGCGCGGAGGACGGCAATACCCTTTTCATGGCTATCAATTGTGCCCTCCCGACGCGCGAGCATGGGAGAAGGCACGTGACCGGAGGGTCACTCTGACACATCTGAGAGATTCCACATAGTCCGACAAGTAGATCCTTTCAGTCGCACCTCAAGGGAGACAAGGGAAGAGAAACCGATCAAAAGGACCGCCTCCCCTGGTCCGCAAAGCCCTCTTATTCCTCTTCTCGCCAGACGGTGATCCCCTCGTTGTCGACCATGGTGGCAAGGGTGACGGTAAGCCCGAGTTCTCCGGCGATCGCCTCCACCTCGTCCCTGGACTTCCCGGTGACGACGGCGATGGAGGGGCCGACCGAACTCATCCCTACATATTCAAGTCCTGCCTCCCGCAGCCTGCTCATATAGGCATAGATCGCAAACCCGTGGTGCTCGATCTCGGCCCTCTTCGAGCCGCGGAACTCGATCTCCCACATCACCTCGCCGGCCCTCACGAGGTTGTCCTGGTCGAGGGCCGGGATCAGGTCCATCATGACCATGTAGGCCTTGAGCGGGCGGTCGCGGTAGTCGAGGTCGCGTGCACGGTTCATCAGGAGGTCGAACTCGCTCTTGCCGGCAGACGAGATCCCGCTCTCTGGGATGATCACGTAGACATGCTTCCCGGCGGCAAAGGGATGGTGATAGACAAGGGTGAGGTCGTCACCCATCACCACGAACCCGCCGTAGGTGCTCACCGCAGGCCCGACGCCGGTCTCGAACCCGAAGGCCACCCGATCGTCGGCCGTCTCCTCGACGAAGTTCCTGCCCACCAGGACCCTGATCTCCTCGGCGGTAAGCGGGGAGCCCACGGCGGCGTTCATCGCATGACAGACCGCGGTGAGGACCGTCCCGGTCGAGCCGAGGCCGACATGTTTGTGCTGATGGTCCTGGGCCTGGATCAAAAACCCGCCTTCATACCCGACCGTCGCCTTGAAGGCCTCGACGACCTGGATAACGATGGGAGCACGGTCATATTCGATCTCGGTCTTGCCCTCGGTGCACCGCACCGTGGCGGTGCAGTAGACCTGGACCGCATACCCAAATCCCCCGCCGCCAGGACGGTCCGGGGCGAAGCGGTTCATGTCAAGGACAGTCGAGTGGATCCTGGCCGGCGCACGGGCGGTGAAGGCCCCTTCCTGCGGTTCCACCCTGACCTCGCGCTCCAGGGCAAGGGGGCGCAGAGAGGTTCCCGCGGTGAAGGGCTCGAACTCGTACTCGACGAGGTCGAGGTCGCCGCCTCTGATCTTCATCATCGGCATGGTCTGTTCCTATGTGCGGTCAAAGAAGATATTTTTTCCAGAGGCCTTGAGCGGGACGGCATAGACGACGGTGCACCCCTCCATGACCCCGAGAGCCCGGGCGCCGACGCCCCCGGAGTAGAGCACCCGGTTGTCGAGATTGTGGATCGAGGCGGTCTTCACCGCAGACCCGACGGCGATCCCGAGATCGGTCATCCTGACTGCGCAGTTCGGGCCGGCAAACGGCGTGTCGCCTTTTCGGGGCGCACGGACGGCCCTGGTCATCTCGGTGCAGGTGAGGTAGCCGCAGGCCCCGCAGTTGATATTGGCGGGCTCAGTCCCGCGGCACCCGATGAGAAGACAGGCGTCGGCGGCTTCGATGTTCTTGGCGTCCCGCAGGAAGAACCCAAGCCCGTGCTCTTCCCCGAAGGTCCGCATTGCTCCGGCAAGTCTGGCAAGGTCGTTCCCGTCGAGCACCGCTGTCTCGATGGTGTCGACGCCCTTCCCTTTTGGTGCGGTCCTGGCGGAGAGCGCCATCAGCGAGGCGACGAGCCTGACGGCTTCAGATTCAGGAGTCATACCGGTTAGGTTCGGTCAGCACCTGATATATTCTTGCTCCTCTCTTTCCTGGACGCGCGCCGGTGATCCCTGCAGGGGTGAGTGGAGAGAACAGTCCTGACCCCCGGGATGAAGATAGGGCCAGGAAGGCAGAAAAAATGGCTCTGTAGAAACCCTGTTGATGGTTCTCTTCGACGGGGGGCTCGCCGCTTGAAGATCAGAGATCTTCTCGACTCCTCCCAGTCGTCCCCCCGAACCTCCCGCACGAGGATAGGTCGAGGACGGCAATCCCCTCTTCATGGTCATTTTTTGTGCGTGCCTTTCTGGCTCCATCATGGTCCTGGAGGTCCAGGGGCAGCGCCCCAGGCGTGATCGTGTGGCGACGAGATCATAGACGAGGGCCTCTACAGAGCCAATATTTCGCACATGTGCACCCGATCTGCACCGGAATTGCACTGAAAAAGTAGAATGGACGCGGACAGAGATGCTGGCTTAGAGTACCTATTCTAGAGAGAGGAGAGAGAGATCTCTCTCTCATAGTACTATATTGCACTCGATAGAGAACACACAGACTACCCATGATCTCCCCAGGTCTCTGGGTGACAGTGTGTGCGGTCGGGAGCGGGGTGCACGCGAGGACAAAAATTGGATATATTGGGCCATATTATTGAACAGCATTCTAAATCTCGCTTGTTCAGTGACAACTATAGAGTGCAACGAGGTGTATGCCGGTGCACGGGTGTAAACAGGATGACGATGAGTTTTTTTGCTTTGTCCCCGCGATGAATAAAGGCAGGGACCGGCGCACCATCGTCATGCTCGTCGGTTCTGCCTTCCTGACTCATTCTTCACCCTGGGGTCTGGTGAGTTGAGATTGGGCGGCATTCGACGCGTACCTCCCCCAAGGATCAAGGTGAGAGGTTCTACACCCCCTTCAAAAAATGGATATGCATGGCCCAGGATCTGGTCCGATTCTCCAGGGCCCAAAAAAAGAGTTCAGTCCCTCTTTTCCACGACAAAGATACTGAGTTTCTCAAGTGGATGAACGACAGGACGGCCAAAGCCCTTGAGTTCCTCTTCCAGCCAGGCGAGATCGACAGGGGCGAGGTCGGGGTCGTCGGCGTGGAGTTCGTTGAACCCCACCTCATTGAACTCTGCGACGATGAACCTCTCGTACGAGACCCGTGCCAGTTCAGAGAGGACGGCGCGTCTTGTCCCTGGGTCCATGTGGTGGAGCGCCCCGAAACAGATCCCGATATCAAACGCCTCGTTCCCGTACGGAAGATCGGCGGCGTCGGCCTCCTCGAAATAGATCTTCTCCGCGACCCCCTCCTCTCTCGCGAGCCGCTCGGTCTCCTTCAACCGAGCCGTGTCGATGTCGATGCTCGTGACAAAACAGTCATACTCGCTGGTGGCGATGAGGGCGAGAGGGCCGGCCCCGATGTCCAGCACCTCCCTGTCCTCGACGCCGGCAAGGCGGAGGAGAGTCCTCCGCTCCTCAAGATACCGCCCTTCGATCATCTTCTTTTTACTCCTCTTTCAGTGCCTTATCGATCGCCGCCGCAGCGGTCTTCGCCGAGCCCATTGCCCAGATGACCGTGGCCGCACCGGTCGCGGCGTCGCCGGCGGCATAGACCCGCGCCACCGTTGTCCGCCCGTCCTCGTCTACGACCAGGTTGCCCCGGCGTTCGCGCTCGAGCCCGGGAACCATCGAGACCAGGAGCGGGTTAGGCCCCTGCCCGATGGCCTCGATGAAGACGTCGGCCTCAAGGGTGAACTCGCTCCCCTCGATACAGGTCGGCTTTGGCCGCCCGCTCTCGTCGGCCTCGCACATCTCCATCCTGACACACTCGACGCCTTCGACGGCCTTCTCACCGACGACCCGCACCGGGTTGGCGCAGCAGAGGAACTCCACACCCTCCTCGTGGGCGTTCTTCACCTCGACCGCACGGGCCGGGAGATCCTCCTCGCGCCGCCGGTAGACCAGGGTCACCGCCGCACCGAGCCGCCTGGCCACACGTGCGGCGTCCATCGCCACATTCCCGCCGCCGACCACGACAACCCTGCACCCACGCTTGATGGGCGTGTCGAATTCAGGGAAGCAGTTGGCATGCATCAGGTTGACACGGGTCAGGAACTCGTTGGCCGAGTAGACCCCATTGAGGTTCTCGCCCTCGATCCCCATAAAGTACGGTAGTCCCGCGCCGGTCCCGAGGAAGACGGCGTCGTAGCCGAGGAGTTCCTCGACCGTGACGCTCCGCCCGACAAGGTGGTTGAGCCTGAACTCCACGCCGAGGGCCTTTACCTGCTCGATCTCGGCCTTCACGATCGCTTTCGGGAGCCTGAACTCGGGGATCCCGTAGGTGAGCACACCGCCCGCCTCGTGGAGCGACTCATAGACCGTGACCTTATGCCCGAACCGGGCCAGTTCGGCCGCGGCGGTCAGCCCGGCAGGGCCAGAGCCCACGACCGCGACATGCTTGCCGGTCGGTGCGGCGACCGCCGGGAGTTTCATGCCGTGCTCGCGTTCCCGGTCGGCGACATAGCGCTCCAGGGCCCCGATGGCCACCGGCTTTTCTTTCTTTGCAAGGATACACTCGCCCTCGCACTGGGCTTCCTGCGGGCAGACCCGACCGCAGATGGCCGGGAGCATGTTGTCGGCCTTGATGACCGCCGCCGCCCCCTCGAAGTCCTTCTCTGCCACCTTCAGGATGAAACCCGGAATATCGATCCCGACCGGACACCCCTTCACACAGTGCGGGATGACGCAGTTCATGCACCGAAGAGCCTCAAGGACGGCGTTCTCCTCGGTGAGTCCCTTGTTGACCTCCTTGAAGTCCTTCACCTCTTTCGCCATCAGTGCTTCCCCCCGCAGCATCCGCACCCGCCATGATGGTCATGGTGGTGGAAGTGCTCGCGCGCCTCCTGCTCCTCGTCGGTGTACATCCGCTGTCTCTGCATCAGGCTGTCGAAGTCGACCTGGTGGGCGTCGAACTCAGGGCCGTCGACGCAGGCGAACTTGGTCTCGCCGCCGACCGTGACCCGGCACGACCCGCACATTCCTGTCCCATCGACCATGATCGGGTTGAGGGAGACGAAGGTCTTGACCTTGTACGGGATGGTCACCCTGGAGGTCACCTTCATCATGATGGCCGGGCCGACGATCCAGACACAGTCGATCGTCCGCTCCTTGAGCAGATCTTCCAGGACCGTGCTTGCAAACCCGTGGACGCCCTTGCTCCCGTCGTCGGTGGTGATGAAGAGTTCGTCGCAGACCTCTTCCATCTCGTCTTCGAGGATGAGGAGATCTTTGTTCCTCGCCCCGATGATCCCGATGACATGGTTCCCGGCCTCTTTCGCCTCGCGGGCGATGATCGGGGTGCTCGCGATCCCCACGCCTCCGCCGATGACGACGACGGTACCGTAGTTCTTGATCTCGCTCGGGGTGCCGAGCGGACCGACGACGTCGGAAAGGACGTCTCCTTCTTTCTTGGTCGCGAGCAGTTCAGTGGTCTTGCCGACCGCCATATAGATGACTCTGACCGAGTCACCCTTCGTCGCCGAGATGGTGAGCGGGATCCGCTCGCCGGTCTCGTCGACCCTGATGATCAGAAACTGCCCTGCCCGGGCGTGGCGCGCCACCTGCGGCGCGTGGACCCAGATCTGATACACATTGTCTGAGAGATGTGTAGCCTCCTCAACCTGATACAAACTCTACCACTCCAGTTGCATGGTGCACTGTGCTTTCATGATTCGTGTTGCAATGACTTTACTTTACGCACCTTCACTGCCACGCCGCGGCGCGCCCTGACCATCTCGGCCGCACCCATCGCCGCCCGTCCGGTCGCCATCGCCGAGGGACCGACGACCAGCACCTCGTCGCCGGCACGGATCCTGGGATCGGCGGCGGTGACACCAGGGGCAAGGACGTCGCCGCGCGGCACAAAGTTGTCGATCTCGACGCGGTAGCCGTGGAGGTGTTTCCAGCCATTGAAGGTCGGTTTGTACAGCCCGGTCCCTGGGTCGATGTTGAAGAGGATGGTCTTGCCCTTGAAGACGGCGCGCCTCCAGGGTTTGCCCTTCACCTGCATCCCCTTGGTCTCGACCTGCTCGTCGAACTGCCAGGCAAGCATCCCGGCGATCGGAGTGACCCGCTTCTTCCACCCGCCGTCGAGCGCCTCGTCGAGAGCGGCAAGCGAGGCAGGGGCAGTCGGGCGCCCGGCGGCGACCGTCTCTTCGAGTTCGATCCCACAGGCGGCGGCGGCCGTCCTTGCGACCTCCAGCGCCCCGCCTTCGAGATGGGCGATGACCCGCCCGTAGGGATGGGCCTTGAGATAGTCGGTGAGGAACCCGGCAAGGAGCCCGCACTCCTCGCGGTCCCAGTAGCCGGTGACCGGGACGTCGTAGTGCCCTGCCGGATAGACGCCTTCGAGTTCTCGCGGCACGACGCCGAGCGGCGAGGTGATGATCACCTCATGGGCCCGGCCGTTGACAGTGCGCACGAACTTCTGATGGCTCTGCGAGGTGGAGTAGGGTTTCCTTGCCGAGCACGGGAGGAGGACGGCGACGTCGTCTCGCGGCGGGACATAGCGTTCCACGACCCGCGCCGCAAACCGCTTCACCTCGGCCCGCTCCATCGACTCGCCGGCATTGGCCAGGAGACGGCAGGGGCGCGCCGCCGGGGCGGCGGCCTCGGCCATCGTGTAGTCCTGGTCGATGAGGCGCAGGGCGGTCACCTGGTTTGCGTCCAGTCTGCACCGCATCTCCACGAGTTCGCGGAGTTGTTCCTTGCCGATGAACCGCCTGGCGGTTGCACAGGCCGAGAGGAGGGCGAGGCGGTTGTGGAGCCCGAGGTCTCCGGCCTCGCACCCGGCACACCGACACGTCCCCTCTTCCACCTCGGCGAGCGGGACCTCGCCTTCCGGGGTGCAGAAGAGTCCGCGTGCCGTCATGAGGTCGACCCCGACAAAGTCGAAGAGGTCGAAGCCGGTGTAGACCAGGAAGAGAACGTTCGAAGGAAGGGCCGCCGCCGGGGCATACCAGGCGGCGTCAGGGGGCACCTGCTCCCTGAGGGTCGCAAGGGTGGCGACATAGTCCCTGGGGCGTTCGAGCATGGTCTGCCAGTTGGCGACGAGGGCGCATCCTCCGGCATTGACCTCTCCCCTGAGCGGATGGACGACCCGCACCTCTTCCTCCTCCGGCTGAACGAGGTACTCGTCCACGAATGCCTGGTCGGCGGTGAGGGGGACGTTGGCATGGGCCATCGTCGCAAGCGAGGGATAGACCTCCTCAAGGTCGAGAGCCGTCGGGGTCTGGTGGACCTCCTCGCCGAGGGTGAAGGTTCCTGTCCGCGCCATCCCGTCCCTGTTCTTCACCTCGAAGAACGCCTTCATTCCAGCACCTCCAGGTCAGGGAGGGCGTGGCGCACGAAGGACGCCCAGTCGGCGGGGGCGAGGACAGAGACCGTGCTCTCAGGGTGGGTCTCTGCAAGCCGCGCGATCCCCTTGCACCCTGCCTCCATCATCGCCTCGTCCCAGGTCGGCACCTCGGACTGGCCGATCGGGAAGGTCTCGGCAAGCCCGGTCGGGTACGGCCCGAAGGGGGGCTTGAAGGAGAGGACGTCGTCGTACTCTCCTGTGTTCTTCTCGCCGGTCATGGAGACAAGCACCTGCTCGCCGAGGCTGAAGCGCTCGACCATCTTATGGTACCTGACCACCTCGGTCCGCTGGCAGCTCTCGGTACCCTGGTAGAAGAACCGCCTCTTGGAGGGGCGGTCCTGGCGTTCGAGTTCCTCGGCATGGCTGAGGAACTCGCGGTAGCCCTCCAGGAGCCTCGGGTGGCTCCGGCACCGCAGGTCGAGGAGTTCCCAGAGGGTGCCGTCGGTGATCGCCTGCCTGATCCTGGCGATCTCGGCGAGGGTGACGTAGAGGTTGTGGAGGGCGAGGAGACGCTCTCTGTCAGGGCTCTTCTTCAGCTCCTCGGCGGTGTGGTTCCGGCAGACCGCACACGGGCAGGCAAGTTCTGAGAGTTCGTCGATCTTCAGGCTCCCATAGGTGGTGAGGTAGCGTCCGTCCTTGGCAAAGAGGGCGTAGGCGGCCGAGTCGAAGATGTCGCACCCCATCGCCGCACCGAGTGCGAGCATGGAGGGGTGACCGGCGCCGAAGAGGTGGACGCAGGTCGAGGGCGAGAGCCCGCGTTTAGCGGCCAGGACGGCCTCGACCAGTTCCTTGTACCGGTAGTTCTCCATCAGCGGGACGACTGCCCCTATGGGGCAGAAGTCGAACCCGATCTCCTGGACGCGCCTGGCGGCGTACTCGCGCAGGTCAGGGAAGGTCGCCCCCTGGACCGGCCCGGCGAGCGGGGCGTCTGGGCCGAGGAACTCGCGGGCTTCTTTGATCCGGTCGAGGGTGACTTCGAGTTCTTCCTCGACCTGTTCACGCGGGGTGTCTGGCGTGGTCGGGATGTCGAGGGGCACGAAGATGTCTGATCCGATCTCTTTCTGGAAGGTGACCGTCTCGGTGTTGGTGATCTCCACCTCGCCATAGACCATCAGCTGGAATGATCCCGAGTCGGTCATGATGACGCCGTCGAAGTCGAGGACCTTGTGGAGGCCTTCGGCGAGGGCGCGGTCCCGGTATTCGCTGCTCTTGGAGAAGATGTAGGCGTTGGTGATGATCGCCTCGACGCCCATCTCCTGCATCTCCCGCGGCGTGACGAGCGGGAGGTGGGGGTTGACGACCGGGAGAAGGGCCGGGGTGCGTATGGTCTTGTCGCCGACTTTGAGCCGCCCGTTCCTGGCGGCGATATCTTTTTGCAGGATCTCAAAACTGATACTCATTTATTCGTCCTCCTCGGTGAAGACCTGACCTTCGAAAACGGCGACCTCGACCTCGTCCCGCCGCCAGCACCCCTGCGGGAGTCCGGCCTTAAGGCAGGTGTGGTCGAGGAACTCCTCCGCGTCCCACTCATATTCGGTCGCGACCTGCGGGAGGAGGAGTCCGCTCCGTCCCATCCCGCTGACGATCAGCCCGTGCCTGCCGACCTCGACCTTGCCGGGCCGTGCGGTCGCCGGGCAGGCGAGGGTCTCAGGGACCGAGAGCACGGTCACTTCCACCCTGATCATCGGCAACTCCTCGGCGCGGACCTGGGGAAAACGCGGGTCTTCGAGGGCGGCCGAGAGTGCGGCGTGCACGATCCCCTCGCCAAGGGGCATCACCGGGTGCGGGAGACCGATGCAGCCGCGCAGGTCTCCTCCTGAGGTGAGAGTGACAAAGACCCCTCTCTTCTCTGAAAATACTGAAGAGAGGTCTGGCGGAGTATATTCTTCGCCTCTGAGATTTGTTTCGAGGGCGGCGCGGGCGGTCCTGACCGCCGTCCTGCCCTCTTCACTGGTCAGCGCAAACATTAGCACTATATTCAGGGCGTTCCATATATTAAGTGGAGAGGGAGAGTGCGGCCGACGGTGGCTTGAGAGCTGCTGAGGAAAGTCCCCCCACCGACCAGGCACGCAGCCGCATGCAAGTGCGGGTGGCGAGAGTCATGGCAATGACACAGAAACGACACGCCCTGCCGCCAGTGATGATGCGGCCGAGCCTTCGGGCGAGAAGCGCATCCAGGTGCGTGAGTTAACCCGTTGAACGTAACGGCAGGAATCGATGAAACGGTGAATCCCTGCGGGTGCAAGCCAGAACAGGACATATAGGCGCCTGGGCCTGTCCGGGTATGGCGCGAAGTCGAATGCCGCAATGAACAGAAGGGGGCTTACTCCTCCGACTCCGTTCTTCGTGGGGCGATCTTTTTTTGTATTCCAGGTTTTGTAGAATTTGGTATGAACCTGGAGCTCACGCATACGGGATGAACATTTTTCGTTGCTGGATCATTCTTTTTTAAGACCGGAGAATTGGTGAGGATCGTGTTCCATCGCCGCCCCCATCTCTCTTCATCGTGGGGTCCGAGGGCGAAGCCCCCGGTGCGAGATTGCAGAGAAGTTTGTACAATAGGGCGGCTGTTCTGACCGGCGTGTCATCCCATATCTTCTCACCGGGGGCGCCGCCCACGGACCCCCGGGATGGCGATGGGGGTGGGAAGTTAGAGTTAAGATCATGAAGACGGGACGCAATCCTCCGCAATCTTCATTGGCGGGGGGCTTTGGGGGGGGGGGCGGCCGGCCCCCCACAGGGGGCGTTGTCCGAAGGGTTCTTACACAGCCGTTTACTATGGTTCGGGGTGATCGTAAGCACAAGCCAGGGGCATGTACCGCAGATAACTGGTGAGAATTGTCCATCATCTTCTGAGTGAAGGGATCGGTAGAATATCTTCCCATCCTCCACGCATTCATTAGATGACGATCTTGTTCTAGTGGGAAATACTCTCGATCGATGTGCCTTCCCACTTCAATCGCGCCGGAGATTGCAATCCTGTACCCCTCTGGGTTGGCAAATTGCATCGAGAAAGCAAGACTGAAGATCCAGAAAGAGGTGTGCCGCCCCCACCGCGTAAAGATAGGCGGTGAAAGGCATCATGATTCTCACGATCTTTTTTTCGGTCTTTCCGGTTCACTCTTCATCGTGGAGAAGCGAAGGAGGGAGATTTTGTGACGACAAAAGTCTTCGAGGTTTGATCAAAGACCACGTAAGATTCACGAAATTTTCGACTCTTCATCTGAGGGAAAAAATTGTTCTATCCAAGAGCAGATCCCAAAACTCTCCAGCCCTCCTCCTTACCGATAATAACAATGGATGATGATTGGAGGATCCACGCTTCTTCATCGCGCACCCATCGCGTCCATGCATCCATTGCCTTCCCACATGCCCGTGCCGGGGGCGTTCTCGAAGATCGAAGATCTTCTCAAGTTCTTTATCACTCGCAGTTACTGGACCCCCGGGACCAGGACTGCACCGTGAAGGCAGAATAGATGACCATGACAAGGGTGCTGCCGTCCCCTGGCAGAAGATATGCGCTTGGAATTTCAGGAGTGAAGGATTTTGATCCATAGGATGATTCACGTTCGGGATACTTTTGGGACATGCTCTAAGTGAAACTCATTCTGATCTCGACATGACTCCGACTGGAATCACATGCGGTCATACGCGACTCATAACACTTTTATACTCAATATTTATTCAATCGCAACACTGTAAGGATTCTTTGTATCGAGAAAGAGGCTCTCATCTTTTCGCGATGCATAGGGAGATCATAATAGACTTATATATATTGAAGGCCCCATGCATGTCCATGGACACCCAAACCGGTGTCCTGTCGGGGCTGGAGAACTTAACACGAGTACTTCCCTGCCCCAACAAATCGCCCGAAGGCTATGGTGCTGTGGGTCGTCATCCTTGATAGCCGTTGCGGTGCCGCACCTTCGGGAGGAGAAATGTGAGAGAAATGCAGAGAAAAAGCAGAAGCGTACTCGCTGTTTTCGCAGGACTTCTCCTTGTCGGGATGCTCCTGGTTCCTGCAGTGAGTGCCGAAAGCGAACAGACTGACTCTATTGGAGTTAAGTCTGTGCAAATACTCAATGCTGGAGAATTGACCGTTGACGAAACTGGTGGTATGACCTGTACCGCGGATGCAAAATCATTCAATGTCAAGTATGTCCGTGGTCTTACATACAAAATCAAAGTCAACTGCGAGTATATTGAGACTGGCGATGTGTGGGTGCAGACTGCCAGATTCTTCTTGAAAGATGCAAGCGGAAGAGTACTCGACTCGAAAGAAATTTTAGACACGCCAGGCGGTGACGAGAGTTGGAGAGGAACGCTTGAGTATACGTTCAGGCCAAATAGCGCTAATGACGTGTTTAACTTTGAGATTTCTTGTAGTGGGGGATCCGAATCAGCAAGTGATGTAATTGACATTTTATTTTACGAGTGATCGGAGATGCCTAGATGAAACAAAAATTTCCCCTCTTTTTTGGTTTATCTCGTGAAAAAACATTAATCCCCACAAAGGGGCTCTATTTTGTCTTTGCTCTATTCATCCTTCTCGTCCCTACGACCTCCGCCTTCACCGCGGACACCGACGAGATCGAGACAGTCACCCGCGACCTCTGTAATCTCTCGCGGTTCACGGGGGACGAGGAAGAAGCGACCGAGTACATCAGTGAAAAGATGCACGAGCGCGGGCTTACCGTCACAGTCGAGTCCTTCGAGGTGCCGGTCGAGATCCGTGGAGGAGGGAGAGAAGATGAAGAACAACCGGTGCTCATCGGCTCCAATGTGATCGGGGTGAAGGAAGGGAAGAGCAACCAGACCGTGATCGTCTGCGCCCACTACGACACCGCCGCCCCCGAACACCCTGGCGAGGAGTATCCAGGTGCCGACGACAACGCCGCCGGCGTCGCCTCGATGCTCGAAGTTGCCCGCCTTCTCCAGGACGAGGACCTGGACCGGACTCTCTATTTCATCGCCTTCTCCGGTGAGGATGTGGGGTTGTTCGGGAGCAAAAAGTGGCTGGACGCACACGAAGACCGCCACGACGAGATCATCGCCGCCATCAACCTCGACTGCGTGGCATATGGCGATTCTCTCAGGGCCGTTGCCCTTCCCCAGCACCGTTGGCTCTATGAGTGGTTCCCTGAGAGTGGAAGTATCACATATGATCGCGCCTATGGGGTCGCGACAGGAGACGAGTTCAGGTTTCAGGAACACCACCTCCCGGTGATCAGGTTGATCGACGGCGGCGATCATGTCACTATCTGGGATACGCCGGAAGACCGCCCCGAGAGGCTCAACTACACCCTCGCCGCCGGGTGCGCCAGGGCGGTGGCCGGGGGTATCGCATGGGTGGAAGAGACCGGCGACCTGACGCCTCCCGAATGCGTGGCCAGGGTGGAGAATGGGACCATCTACTACGACTCACCAGAAGATCTCACCTACGAGGTGATCGTGGACCGTCAGAACCTCGGCTCCTTCCCGTCGGGTGCAGTCTCCCTGCCTCAAGGCGTCCACACCGCAGAGACGGTCGGCCATGACTACTTTGGGAACCTTCTCTGGGGGCCGATACAATATGTCCCGGGCGCCCACGAGGTGGAGGTCGTCGGCTATGACGCCGCCGGCAACCGGCAGAGGATCCACCTTGCCGCAGAAGGGAGAGACCTCGATCTCCCGGTCGCGGCAAAAAATAACGCCGGGATCACCCTTGAGGCCTCTGGTCGAAATAAAAAGTGGTGTCCTGGCATTCAGGAACTTCGCTACGAGATCGAGAGGCCCAAAGAGGTGGCTGCGGTCGCCGGTTTCATCGACGGAATCAGAGTCGCAGACCTCTCTTCAGAGAACTCTCTCGTCCTCACGCCAGGAAATCATACCTACGGGATCGTGGCGTACGGGGAGGGCGGCGGGGTCGTCGGGAGCGATGAGACGACCATTATTCAAAGAGCATGGGGAGAGTCATTCGATTTTCCTCCGAACAACAACCCCTTCTATGAACCCCGACCGAAAGGGATACCAATAATCAGGATATTTGTTGTCGGCGGTGTGCTCGTCTTTGCCCTTGCCCTTGTTGCGGTGTACAGGAAGAAACGGCGCTGAAATCTTTTTGAAAAGAACATGGACTTGGGGGTGCACTGGTTTCTCTTTGTGGCTCTATAGAATTTCACCTATTCTTGGTGTGAGCGTGAATCACCCGCATACTCACACCAGGAGTTCCTCGAAAGCCTGGCGGCTTTCTCAAGCAACAGAAAAAAAAATAATTCTCTTATTCTCAAAAGAAATTCCATAAAAAAAGAAAATTCATCGATACTAAGTAGTGTTCAGTTTTTTAAAATACGGAGAAATACCATGGGATTTCCAGAGAACAAAACCATTGCTCTCGTCTGCATCGCACTGCTCGGACTGATTATGGTCTCGGGATGCTTTACGATTGGCACCCAGGCCTCGGCAGACGCAGACGGCACCCTCAGCGCCTACTCTCTCGAACTCACGACTTCTTCGCAGGGGTATGGACTCATCAAGAAGTGTGCGAAGGAGGATGGATACACGGATGTCAAGGAATATGTCGAGGCCGAAACGAGGTTTAGGAACATATCCTATGAAGAGTCATGGAATGGCGACTCGGTGACCCTCACGATCCTGGAGAACGAACCCATGTCCTCAGAGGCGACGGCCGTGACGATCACCGAGGAGGACGGGTGCCTGGTCTACAGGGACACGAGGTTCTCAAGCACCAGTGAAGATATGGATATCTTTAGCAGACTCATCAGTGCCGTGGTGCTCAGTGGGTGCGCTCTCCAGTATTCCCTGGAGATGCCCGAGGAGATCGTCGAGTCCAATGCCGACACGGTCAGTGGGAAGCGTGCTGAATGGCACCTGCACGGGTTCGAGATCTTTGAGACGACGATCTATGCAAAGAGCAATGGTACGGCCTGGCACCCAGAAGACGTATCGACCCCGTCCTTGCCCGGCTTTGGCGCATTTCTTGCATTACTCGCATGCGCCTTTATTGTGCTGAGAAGAAACAATTAATGGCCCTGGAGAATCCATCCAGACTTCTCTTGGTGGCAGTGGGTTTTACCCCAAGATCCCCACACACAAGAGTGTGGAGGACGGCACCCCCTTCTTCATGTTCATTGATCTGTACCTTCCCACCCCTCTCCTGATCCCTGGGGGTCCGGGGGCGGCGCCCCCGGTGAGAAGGGTGGGGAAAGATCTCAGCCATAATTATATCTCCCATAGACATCCCTGGAATTCGTGAAATGTGTCCCCAGTTCATTTTTTATATTAATATTGTGTTGAATTAAAATTCATAATAGTTAAATAATGATCAATGATTTAAGATATAGGATGATAATATGACATTTTCAAAGAATAGAACTGTTGCTCTCGTCTTTTTGTCACTCCTGGGACTGATCCTGGTCTCTGGATGCTTTACGATGGACGTCCATGCCGCGGCACACGAAGACGGAACCGTCAGTGACTATCGCATTGAGTTCACCACCTCCTCATTTGCATATAATCTCATCAAGGAAAACGCAAAGGAAAATGGATACGCAAATGTAAGGGAATATATCGAGGCTGAAGCAGGGAATACCAGCATATCCTATAATGAGACCTGGGATGACGACTCGGTGACCCTCACGATCCAGTGCAGCGACCCTCTCCTTCCGGACGCACCGAAGTGGGTGGTCACTAAAGAGGACGGGTACCTGGTCTACAAGGATATGAGATTCCTGGACGAGGACGAAGAGATAGATGCCTCTGACAAACTCACAGGCGCCATGCTCAGCAGTTGCACCCTCCACTATTCCCTTGAGATGCCAGGGGAGATCGTCGAGTCCAATGCCAACACCTTCAATGGGAAGAGTGCCGAATGGCACCTGACCGGGTCTGACATCTTCGAGGTGCCGATCTATGCAAAGAGCGAGGTGCCGACCCCGTCCATTCCGGGCTTTGGGGCACCTCTCGCCCTCCTTGCATGCGCCTTCATTGCGCTGAGAAGAAACAATTAATCGGCCCTGTAAAACCCTCGCCAATTCTCGGTGCGAGCGCGATTCACCCCCCTTCCCCTATCTTCTCGCCGGGGGCGAATGCCGCCCGGACCCCCCGGATGAAGATAGGGCTGGGAAGGCACATTCGAAATCCCTGAATAGGGAGTGCCGTCCTTGACTTATCTTGGCGCGGGGGGACCGGGGAGCGGCACGCCCCCCGCCACAGAGAGAGAGAGAGATCCAGAGGGTTTCTACAGAGCCAGTGAATCCCTTTTTTGCGGGGAGGAGATCGCTCTCCCTTCTCACAAGAGTAGTGGGGAGACAGCCGCGCGTTTCGACGTCCCAATTCAATCTTCTTCGTGGGGTTCGGGAAGAACTGGAAGTTCAATCTGGAAGATGCTTACATCCTGCATCATCCACAATCATACAGGCTCCCCCCCTCTGTCGCGTGGGGGATCGTGTCTGGTCACAGATTATGCAGGTGCCTTGCGTCAAGAAAGAGACATCATCTTTTTGAAGTGCATAGATCCGACACACAATCCACATATATTTCTATAGAGACATCTCTGGCCGTGGACTCCTGAACCACCGTTCAATAGTGATGGATCCTCTGTCTGAGGGATGAAATTAAACGAGGAGAGGAGAATGTATAAAAAGAAAAGAATTCTGGCCCTTTTGTGCTCACTTGCCATTCTCGGAGGTAGCCTCTTTACGGCCGGATGCACGGCAGAGGAGGGACCGGAGACACCGACCCCTGTCCCGACCCCTGTCCCGACCCCTCCTGCTTTTCAGCCAGATATTCTGGACAAACCGATCATCAATGCCCCCGAGGGAGAGGGAGGGGCCCCTCCTTTCCTCTTTGAGTTTGATATGATGAACGCCTCTGGCTTCGACACAGTCAGAACTGATCTTCCAGGAGCGCCTATACTGGTCCTGATATCAAATGCATCGGCGGCCCTCCCGATCGTCGTCTCCTCAGAGGCCAACGCCGGCACAGAGATCAGGGTCGCCCGGACCGAAGGAGTGCCGGAGGGAGTGCAGGTCTCCTATACTCCAGAGACGTTCACCCTTGAAGCAGGAGAGACGACGCACCTTGAGATGAGTCTCACTTCATCAGAACACCTGACCGTACCGGCAGAGACGGCAGTCGTCGTCTGGATGGAAGGTGCAGGATGGGAAATCGGGAGGGCGTTCTATCTTGAATCCATCTAAAGATTGATCAGTCCATCCAGGTATCCCTGTGCTTGGGATCCTATAGAATCCAGGATGAATCCCTGGCTCAGGCATAGGGGATGAACATTTCTCGTCGCGTGCTTTCTCTCTCTCTCTTTTCAAGACGTGAAAATTGGTTGAGACCGCGTTCACTTCGCCGCCCCTGCCTATCTTCGTCCGTAGGGGGTTCCGGGGGGTGTAACCCCCTGGCGCGAGACGACAGGAAAGATCCTATGATGAGGACGGCGGATCAGATCGACGTGCCTTCCTGCACCACCATACCAGGAGTGTTGCCCCTTTACCCCGAGGAGGAAGATTAGAGCGGGAAGGCAGAGGCTCGATCATTCAGAAAATGCATCTGCAATCTGTGTATCACTCTTGAAGGAATCTTATAGGTTCAAACCACTATGGAACCTCTGAGATCTGATCTTCTGGATCATTTTCATAGTAATTTCTCTGGACGGAACTCTCTGCCAGGGGGCGTGCCGCTCCCCGGCCGAAGAAGTAGGAAGGCGATTAATTCATGCTCATATCAAGTGTCATGGATTTCTACAGACCCTGTGCTGGAGAAGACCTCACCGACTCATGACGGAGGGGTGGCTTGGCCGCCATCCCATATCTTCTCGCCAAAGACCCTCGAAGACTTCGTCTTCTCATGCTCCTTTTCGTCGCACCTGGAAACACTTTGTGTCGTGGAAAATCAGAGATTTACCTGAACAGGAAGATCTCAGATTTACTGTGCACGGAAAAATATTCCATACTGATTTCCTGTGTTCTCAAGATCCTTCCTGTCGCATCTCAAAGATTTTCATCTTCTTATGTCTCAATG
The DNA here is from genome assembly GCF_017875325.1 of Methanofollis sp. W23. NCBI lineage: Archaea > Methanobacteriati > Methanobacteriota > Methanomicrobia > Methanomicrobiales > Methanomicrobiaceae > Methanofollis > Methanofollis sp. W23. Next base: position 1,122,163 of record NZ_JAGGMN010000001.1, read on the forward strand.
ATCGACGATCTTCCGTGAACCTCTGATCGCCGGGAGTGGCGCGCGCGCGTTAGGGGAGGGGAAGGCACCTCGGCCACACCCTTCATCCAGATCCATATTCATGCGCTATGCCTGTGGGATGCACTCCCCTCATGAACAATTCTACAGGACTATTTCGTCTCAATTTCAAAGCAGAACCTTTGAAACGATCTCCTGATCAAAAATGTGAATATTTTTAATGTATGGAATCACCAAGGGTAATATCATGTATATCCCAACACCCGCCGAGATCAGGGCAAAGCGGATCATGCTCGGCCTCAGGCAGGCCGACGTCGCCAACAGGGCCGGCGTCTCTCAATCGATGGTCGCCAGGATCGAGTCAGGGACCGTCGACCCCCGGGTGAGCACGCTCAGGAAGATCATCCAGGTGCTGAAAGTGGCCGAACATCCGGCGATCGTCGCCGAACAGGTGATGCACGCCCCCGTCCATGCCGTCACCCCCGAAGACTCGATCACGAGCGCCGTCGAGATCATGGGCCGCGAAGATATCTCCCAGCTCCCTGTCATCCAGAACGGCGTCCCTATCGGGTGCATCTCAGAGTCTGCAATCGTCGCCATCGTCGAGCAGATTGGCCTGACGCGGGCGCACGCACGAAAAGTGAAAGATTTTATGGAGTCCAGTTTCCCGACCGTCCCCCCCGACGTCGGGGTTGAGACCGTGGTCCACCTCCTCCAGCAGCATCACGCCGTGCTCGTCCTCGACGGAGGGAAGGTCAAGGGCGTGATCACCAAACACGACCTGATCGCCCTTATCGCTTAAAGGAGCGAGACCAGATCGCGCAGGGCCGCGGCCGGATCGGCGGCCTTCACCACGCCGGACGCAAGAAGGACACCGTCGGTCCCCAGGTCGAGCGCGATCCGTACACACTCGCCGGTGCTGATCCCCGCGCCGGTGAGCACCTTCACCTCAGGGTTGACCCCCCGCACCGCCTCGACCGAGTTCTCGATGATCCCGGGGTCGGCCTTCGAGACCGAGACCCCGGTCCCGATCAGTTCGGGCGGCTCGATGGCAACATATTCAGGTCCGAGCGCCGCGGCGGCCGCGGTCGTCGCCACATTGTTGGTGCAGATCACCGCTTCGAGCCCACACCGCCTCGCGGCAGAGAGACTCGCCTCGATCTCTGCAAGGGTCAACCGCCGTTCAGAGTGGTTGATGAGGGTGCCCATGGCCCCTGCTCCCCTGACCTGTTCGGCGGTCACATGTCCGGTGTGGGCGCCAGGCATGACCCCGTCGATATGCTGGGCATAGACGGGGACGTCATAGTCCCTGGCCATAAGGCCCAGGTCCGTATATGCCGGAGCGACGCCGATCACGACCCCGCTCTCTTTCCCAACCTCTTCAGCCGCGGCGGCGATGCGAGTTGCCTTCTCCCCTGTGCCTTCGGCATATGCCTTGAGGTTTACAATGATCAGGGGTCTGGCCATCTTACTCCCTCTTGATCTTGATGATATCCCCGACCGTCGTGGAGACATGAGCAGGGCCTCTGCTCTTCAGGTCATCGTCAGAAACGTCAAGAAGTTTGATCCCGAGCGCCTTCTCGATCTTGACCCTGACATCGTCCTCAGGGATGAGGTCGCCCTTCTCGATCTTCTTGATCAGGATTTCACGCTCCTTGATCTCGTTTGCGAGGTCTTTCTGTGTCCAGTTCTTCTCAAGACGGGCCTTCTTGATCCTGTCCCCGAAGTCCTCGACGATCTCGCCGACCATCATATCGAAGACATCCCGACCCCGGTGCTGTTGGGGTCTGGCGGCCGCCTTTGGTCGTGCCCCTGTCTGTGCTCTCCGTCGTGTCGCGACCGGACGGGGCGGTGCGATCTCCACTCCCAGGCGTGCACATTTCTCGCACACCTGGAGCACTGCACCCTCGATCTGTACCTTCTTCGGGGCGCCGCGAACTACAGCCCCACACAATTCACACTGCATACTACTCGCAAACACATTTAAGTCATTTTATACTATATATCTATTCGAGGAGGACTGATGGGGGACAGTGGCTGTGATCCAACCGATCTGCAGAATAACGAAGAGCTCTGCAAGTGCCTGCTCGAGCGAATCTCCAGTCTTGAGAACCGCAACCTCGAACTGAGGGAGCGTATGCGTCAGATGGAGTCGGAAAAGCGCTATGTCGAGACGCAGAAGATTCGCTACGAGCGCGAGATGCGCAAGCTCCGGAGCGAGATAGAACAGCTCAGGAGCCCTCCTCTTGTCGTCGGGGAGATCATCGATATCATCGATAACAACCGGGTCATCGTCAGGAGTAGCGCAGGGCCGCGTTTCCTGGTCAGGGTCTCACAGTTCATCGAGCCCAAGGACCTCAAGGCCGGGAGCCGGTGTACCCTGAACCAGCAGTCGCTGGCGCTGATCGAGGTGCTGCCGCAGAACTACGACCCGCAGGTCTATGGGATGGAAGTAGAAGAGCGGCCCGACGCGATCTATTCTGATATCGGCGGGCTTGAGAACGAGATCAGAGAGGTGAAGGAGGCGGTGGAGCTCCCGCTCAAGAGGCCAGACCTCTTCGAGAAGGTGGGGATCACCCCGCCGAAGGGCGTGCTCCTCTATGGGCCGCCAGGCACCGGCAAGACCCTGCTGGCGCGTGCGGTGGCGCATGAGACGAACGCCTACTTCCTCAGGGTGGTCGGGTCCGAACTGGTGCAGAAGTACATCGGGGAAGGCGCGCGGCTGGTCCGCGAGCTCTTCGAGCTTGCAAAGGACAAGGCGCCGACGATCATCTTCATCGACGAGATCGATGCGGTGGGGGCGCACAGGACCGAGTCGATCACCTCGGGCGACCGCGAGGTTCAGCGGACCCTGATGCAGTTGCTCGCCGGGATGGACGGGTTTGACGTACGAGGCGACGTGAAGATCATCGGGGCGACGAACCGGATCGATATTCTCGACCCCGCCCTGTTGCGGCCAGGACGGTTTGACCGGATCATCGAGATCCCCCTGCCTGACCCTGAGGGGCGTCTCTCGATCCTGAAGATCCATACAAACGGGATGAACCTCGGGTCTGACATCGACCTCGTGGAGGTCGCCAGGATCACGGAGGGACGGAATGGCGCCGACCTGCATGCGATCTGCATGGAAGCCGGGATGTTTGCCATCAGGGACGAGCGGACCGAGGTACGCCAGGACGACTTTATCCGTGCGATGCAGAAGGTCTCTTCGGGTTATGTCCGTCCGCCCATCAAGAATACGTTCGGCGAGATGTTCGCCTGAATATTTTTTTTCTTTTTTTTTTGTTTTGTGGCCCTGTAGAAATCCGTACCTATGGTGGAGAGAATGTGACGACTCAACCACCTTCCCATTATCTCTCGCCGGGAACGCTGCCCCCGGGCCCCAGGACAAAGATTGGAGGGGGAAGGCACAATCAATGACCTTGAGGATGGGATTGCCGTCCCCCGCCTATCTGACGCGGGGGGTCCGGGGGGTGCAACTCCCCTGGCGCGAGACGGCAGGAAATATTCTGCGGTAGGGGCGGCACATCGGATCGACGTGCCTTCCCAGATCTTCACGCCGGAGGCGTTGTCCTCACGTCCCCCCGGGACGAATATTGGGGCAGAATGGCACAATAGACGAATATGAGGGGTTGCATCCTTGTCCTATCGTGCGGCGCAGGGACGGGTGGCGGCACGCCCCTCGCCATGGTGGTCGGGATGGCACATTGATCTGACCCACCACCCTCATTCGCAGGACCATCACACTCATCTCGCGCCGGGGGCGCCGCACACGTCCCCGGGAATAGACATGAATTCCTACAGGATCGGGTTGTCCTCTTTTTTTGCGCTGTAGAGATCGCGCGGCAAAATTTCTATCTCTCAAGGGAGGAGGGGAGATGACGCTCATCAGATCTCTAGTGCCGCCGCTGATACCCCGTCATGATCGGTGAGAGAGGGGCGCCGCTTCTCATAACTGCGAAGAATTCCGCAGTTATAGGACCGGTTATCGTGGAAGACGTCGGATCATATCCAGATATGAAGACGATCCACATTCTCATCATCTCGGGCTGCCTCCTCCTTGTATTCATGACGGCCGGGTGCACCTCATCGGCCGGCGCCCCTGAAGACGCCGATAGGACACTTGTCGAATATCACCTCAGCGGCGGGTTCATGGGCGCCAACGAGACCGTCGTCGTCTATGCGAACAGGACCGCAGTCGTCTCCAGGCACGGCGAAGAGACGCTCGTCCCCCTCGACCAGACGACGGTGGACAACATCACCGGGTTCATCACTTCTGAGGACTACCAGAGTCTTGGACCAGAGTACCACCCGGCATTCCAGGGCTACGACCTCTTCTCGTACCAGGTGACGACCGCGGGCAAGACGGTCTGTGCAGAGGACGGGGCGGTCCCACCGGCACTGTCAGGGCTCATCGACGAGTTGAACGGGATCGCGACCCGTGCCCTCTAATTTTTTTATCGTCGGGTCCTGGAGAAGCAGACCTGCACTCGAAGACCGGTACGTTTTCTCATGCTTCTCTCGACTCGCACTCCCTGGAGAAATCAGAGGCGGAAAAAAGATCCTGAAGAGAGTTTTGCTCCGTCCCTTTGATCTCTCTCTGGCGGGGTGCTGGCCGCCCCCAAACCCCCCGCACCACGAGAGGTCGTGGACGGCACTCCCTCTTCAGGGATTATGAATATGCCTTCCCGGCCCGCCCTATCTCCACACCTGGGGTCCGCGGCGAGAGGGACGGGAAGGCGTGATGATCAGACGTGCCGCCCCCGGCCATTGAATTTTTCCTGCCATCTCGCGCGAGGATAGGCGGGGGGGCGGCAATTCGATAGTGGTCCTACGTGATACCTTGCTTCGAAGAAGGAGCACGGGTCCATGCCCATTTCAGAGACCCACGATCATCTTCATCCTGTATGCCCGGGCCCAGGGGTTCATGCCCGATTCTACAGAACCCTGATTTCAGAGATGATGAGTGAACCAGAATGGCTGAGAAAACGATCTCAGAGTGCGGTGCCCCCTCCCCCCTCGCCTCTCTTCTGTGGGGGGGGCGGGGTGCGGCACGTTCCCTGGCAGAGAGCATCACCTGGAGGAATTCTATAGATCCAGACTATGAGGTCATCCCAAAACTCTCCTGGGGTGTCCATCTCCTCGAACCGAAGCACGTCCTTCCAGAAATTCTAAACACTTAACCTCCACCGGGGGGCTTCCCGCCCCCATCGCCATCCCCAGGGTCCGGGCGGCAAGCCCCCCGGTGCAGTGGTGTGGGAAGGCATGAATGCACGGGTGCGCAATGAAGAAGAGAGGATATTTCCACCATATCCATCGCTATCTCCTGAGAGGGAGAAGGTTGGAGAGTTTTGGGATATGCTCTATGAAAGATCTCCAGCCCTCCCACCCACACCCTTTATCCCCCTGGCAGTGCTCATGGAGATCGATCATGCACCGACTCATCAGGTTCCTGGTCCAGGTCTCACGGGCGCTTTCATATGTCCTCGTCTTCTCTCTTGGCGTCCCGATTTTCCTCGACCTCGCGCTCGGCCTCCAGGGTGCCCCGCTCCTCGGACTGGTCACCTCGAGTTTTCTCTTCCAGGCCGCGGCCGCCGCCGTCGGGGTCTCGCTCGGGCTCCACCCGGGCCTCATCCTCCTGGTCATGACCTCCTTCGCCCTCGGGATGGTGCTTGCGATCTTCCAGGTCTGCGACACCTCCTCAGAACAGTCAGAGCGGGTCAACCGGTGGATCCAGGGGATCGGCGAGAAGGCGAAGAAGATCACGGTCCTGGATAAATATGGGGTTTACTCACTCATCTTCATCTCCTGGCTCCCTGGCCTCGGGCTGTACGCCTGCCCGGTCATCGCCTGGATCTTCGGGTGGGAGCGGAAGGCTGCGGTGCTCTTCATCCTCCTCGGGTGGTTCCTCGCCTCGCTTGCCGTACTTCTCACCTCCCTCGGGCTTGTCAAGATCGTCTTCTGAGGCCAGGAGACCGGAAAGATTTATTCAGGGTCATGACGTAGAGTGCCCGTCCATCACCAGACTCGACCGCACCGACCGCTACAGATCGCTGGAATCCCGTCTTTGAGCGCCCGACACACCTTTCGTCTGGAGAACAGTACGCCGGAGGGAAAAAATGGAAGAAACCGGTGCCCCGGTCATATACGAAGACTTTCAACTGCCATGGTGGGCCGTGGTGCTCGAGGGGATCGCGGCCCTTGTCATCGGGGTCCTCCTCCTGACCACTCCAGGGATCACGATGGTCGTGATCGTCCAGTTCCTCGGGATCCTATGGCTCTTTGGAGGAGTCCTCGCGCTCATCGGCGCGGTATCGATCCGTGAAAATAGGGGATGGAACATCCTCTCGGCGGTCCTCGGGATCCTTGCCGGGATCGTGATCCTGCTCTACCCTATCTATGCCCCGTTCGTGCTCCTGACCTTTCTGATCATCGTGCTCGGGATCTGGGGGATCGTATACGGGATCACCAGACTTGTCTGGGCCATGCAGGGCGGGGGTGTCGGGACCGGGGTCCTCGGGCTCCTGAGCCTGATCTTCGGGGTGATCCTCATTATCAACCCGCTCATCGGCGCCGTCACGCTCCCGTTCATCTTCGGGGCCTTTGCGATCGTCGGCGGGATCGCGGCGATCGTGGCCGGGATCAGGGCGAAGTGAAAAGATATATGAGATGACCGCATGGCAGAGGCGATCCCGGAGGAGAGACGATGCCAGAACAGTTCAAAGGAGTGATCAACCTGGACATCAGGGACTCGGTCCCTGACTGGACCCCATATGAAGCCCCCAGAGCCCCGAAGGACGCACCCAACGTCCTGATGATCGTCCTCGACGACGTCGGGTTCTCCGCATTTTCCTGTTATGGCGGCCTGATCGAGACGCCGAACATCGACCGCATCGCCGGGGACGGACTTCTCTACACCCAGTGGCACACCACCGCCCTCTGCTCGCCGACCCGCGCCTGCCTGCTCACCGGCCGCAACCACACCACCGCCGGGATGGCCTGCATCGCCGAAGGGACCACCGGGTTCCCGAACTCGAACGGGCACATCCCCTTCGAGTGCGCCACCCTTGCCGAGGTGCTCGTCGAGGCGGGGTACGGCACCTGCATGCTCGGCAAGTGGCATCTCTGCCCTGAAGAGGAGATGCACCTCGCCTCGACGCGGCGCAACTGGCCGGTCGGCCGCGGGTTCGAACGCTATTACGGTTTCCTTGGAGGCGAGACAAACCAGTATTTCCCATCTCTCGTCTCTGACAACCACCCGGTCGACCAGCCAGAGACCCCCGAGGCGGGGTATCACCTCACCGAAGATCTCACCGACCAGGCGATCACGTACCTTCGCGACCTCAGGCAGATCGATCCGCACAAACCCTTCTTCATGTACTATGCTCCCGGCGCCACCCATGCCCCGCACCATGTCCCGAAAGAATGGACCGAGCGGTACGCCGGGAAGTTCGACGAGGGCTACGAGCACTACCGGGAGGAGGTGCTGGCGCGCCAGAAGGAGATGGGGATCGTCCCGCCCGAGACCGAACTCCCGCCCGTCAACCCGATCGGCACGCCCGAGAGCAGGGAAGGCCCTGACGGAGAGCCCTTCCCCGAGACCGACCACACCCTCTCCTGGGACTCGCTCTCAGACGAGGAAAAACGACTCTTCTCCAGGATGGCCGAGGTCTATGCCGGGTTCCTCAGCCACACCGACCACCAGATCGGCAGGATCATCTCCTACCTGGAGGAGGCCGGGGAACTGGAGAACACCCTCATCGTCCTGGCCTCTGACAACGGCGCCAGTGCCGAGGGCGGGCCGTACGGCTCGGTCAATGAGAACAAGTTCTTCAACGGGATCCCGGAGAGCCCGGAAGAGAACTTCACGATGCTCGACCTCCTCGGCGGCCCTGAGACCTACAACCACTACTGCAACGGATGGGCGATGGCCTTCAACACGCCCTTCAAGATGTGGAAACGCTACTGCTATGCCGGCGGGATCGCAGACCCCCTCATCATCCACTGGCCGAAGGGGTTCCTGGCGCGGGGCGAGATGAGGCACCAATACCATCATGCCGTCGACATCGCCCCGACGGTCCTCGAGTGCGTCGGACTCAAGATGCCCGAGACCGTGAAGGGCGTCACCCAGTGGCCGCTCGAAGGGGCGAGCATGCGCTACTCCTTCGACGCACCGGGTGCTGAGAGCCGCAAAGAGACCCAGTATTACACGATGCTCGGGAGCCGTGGGATCTGGCACCGGGGCTGGAAGGCGGTCACCACCCACCCGACGCTCTCCGGGTGGGGAGGGTTCATGGAGGACACCTGGGAACTCTACCATACCGATACCGACCGTTCGGAAGTGCGAAATCTCGCGGAAGAAAATCCCGGGACGCTCGAACACCTCAAGGCCCTCTGGTTCCACGAGGCCGGGCGGTACGGCGGGCTTCCGCTCGACGACCGGCCTGCGATCGAGGTGCTCACCTCGCCCAGGCCGCACCCGGCGCCGCGGCGAAATCTCTTCGTCTACTATCCAGGGACAACCCCTGTCCCCCAGTCGGTGGGCGTGAATATCCGCAACCAGTCGTACGCCATCGCCGCCGAGGTGGAGGTTCCGGACGGCGGGGGCGGGGGCGTGCTCTTTGCCCAGGGCGACACCTTTGGCGGACATGCCCTCTATATCAGAGAGAACCGTCTCCACTATGTCTACAATTTTGCGGGCAGCATCGAACAGCAGGTCAGCAGCGTCGTCGAGGTACCGACAGGCTCCTGCATCCTCTCGGCGGTCTTCACGAAGACCGGCGAAGAACCGAAGGGCACGGCCCACGGACGGCTTGCGCTGTACATCGACGAGAGGATGGTAGGCGAGGGAGAGATCAAGACCCAGCCCGGCAAATTTTCGCTCAGCGGCGGCGGGATCAGTGTCGGGCTCCAGCAGGGAAGTCAGGTGACCGCAGACTATCCGGGCGAGCGCCCCTGGCGGTTCACCGGGACGCTGAAGAAGGTGGTGGTGGATGTGAGCGGGGAGCCTTATGTCCACCTGGAGACTGAAGGCGAGGCGATGATGAGCCGCGAGTGAACGGCTCGGAGTCTGCAAGGGGGAGAGAAAACATGGCATTTGGACCGGTACAGCTCTTCGTGATCGGGTTTGAGGACCCTGACTTCCACGGGGAGATCCTGGAACAGTTGAGAAAAGTGCGAGAAGAGGGGTTGCTCAGGCTCATCGATCTCCAGTTTGTCTGGAAGGACGAGGACGGGAACCTCACCTCCTTTGAGGCGACCGACCTTTCCGACGAGGAGGCCGCACGCTTCGGCGCCGTCATCGGCGGGCTCATCGGCTATGGCGCCGCCGGACGGGAAGGGGCGCGGGCCGGGGCGAAGGCAGGGGTGATGGCAGTCTCAGAGCGGGACTTCGGGCTGAATGAGGACGACCTCGACGACATCAGTCTCTCGATCCCGCCGAACTCGGCCGCGGCGATCATGCTCGTCGAACACCGCTGGGCGCTTGAGTTGCGGGACGCCGTGAGGTCGGCGGGCGGCGTCGTCCTGACGCAGGGGATGCTGACCCCCGAAGTCCTGGTGAGTGTCGGCGCCGAACTTGCCGAGGCGGTGGAGGCGGCCGAGGAAGAGGAGAGGAAGAAGATCCCGATCGCCGCACGCTGAAGAGGCACCACGGGTCGGGGGAAGAGATGGAGGGGCAGGGCGGACTGAAGAAATGGGGCGTCCTCGTCGTCGTCTGCCTGGCGATCTTCATCATGGTCATCGACACGACCATCATGAACGTCTCGATCTCGGCCCTGGTCGTCGAACTCGACACCACGGTCCCGGCGATCCAGTCGGTCATCGCGATCTACGCCCTGATCATGGCCTCGTTCATGCTCTTTGGGAGCAGGATGCAGGACGTGATGGGGCGAAAACGTGCCTTTCTTTTTGGGGTGGTGCTGTACGGGATCGGCACCTTCGTCGCCTCGATAAGCTGGAACATCGGGGTGCTGCTCGTCGGGTGGTCGGTCTTCGAAGGAGTCGGGGCGGTCTTTATGATGCCGGCGACGGCCACCTTCCTCACCGCGGCATACTCAGGTCGTGACCGTGCCGTCGCCTTCGGGGTCTGGGGCGGGGTCGCGGCGGCCGGGGCGGCCTTCGGCCCGATCATCGGGGGCTACCTCACCTCATTTTATTCCTGGCGATGGGCCTTCAGGCTCGAACTCCTGGTCGTCGTCGTCATTCTCATCGCTTCGGTCCTCCTCTCTGGTTCAAAACCCACCGAAAAATTCAGGAACCTCGACTTTGTCGGGATGGCGCTTTCCTCGGCAGGGCTCTTTCTCATCGTCATCGGGATCCTCCAGCTCAAAAATCTCGGGGTGTGGAGGGCCATCCCCTTCTTCATCGGGGGCGGACTCCTCCTGCTTGCGATCTTCTTCTGGTGGGAGCGGCGGGTGAGGCGGGCCGGGGGGGTTCCGCTCGTCGAGACCGCGCTCTTCGGTGACCGGATGTTTCTTGTCGGCAACCTTGTCGGCAGTCTGCAGACCGCGGTCTTTGCCGGGTTCCTCTTTATCATCCCGGTCTTTCTCCAGTCGGTCACCGGCATCGGGGCATTCGAGACCGGTATCGCCCTCCTCCCTGTCTCGATGGCCGTCTTCATCGTCTCGATCGGGGGAGCCAGGTTCTCGGCGGTGATCGACTCGAAGTACCTCGTCCTCATCGGGATGGCCCTCGGGATCTGGGGGACGGTGATGCTCAGGGACATCTTCGGTGTGGAAACGACCGCCGAGATGATCATTCCAGGTTCTGTGGTCTTCGGGATCGGGATGGGGCTCGTCCTCTCCCAGATCACCAACCTCACCCTCTCGGCCGCCCCAGAGGAGGAGCAGACCGACGCCTCAGGCGTTCTGAACACGACCAAGCAACTCGGCACCTCGGTGGGGACCGCCCTCATCGGGGTCGTCCTCCTCATCTCGATCTTCTCTGGCCTGCTCACCGCCGTCGATGCCTCGGGCTACTTCGAGGGGATGGAGCGCGAAGAGATCGCGGCCGAGATCGATCGGTGGGTCGAGAAGATGGAGACCGGGACGCCTGAGGAGATCCCGGCGCCTGTGCTTGCCGAGGCCGAGCAGGTCGCGGACGCCTCGATCAGTCAGGCGATGAGGTCTTCGTTCGATGCGATCCTGGCCCTCCTCTTCATAGGATTTTTTGCGTCTTTCTTCATCCCGCGGGTCAGGAGAGAAGGAGGGTGGTGATGAAATGGAACAAAGGTGAGGGCGAAAAGATTGTGTTTTGTAGAATCAGGCATGAATGTGGGGTTCACGCATACGCGATTGAACAGGATCGTGGGTCTCCAGGGTGTGTGGACCGGTGCTTCCTCCTCTGAGGACACCAAGGAGGGCGCCTCATTGCCGTCCCCGCCTCTCCTCTCCGGGAGGTCAGGGGGTGCACCCCCCGGCCAAGATGAAAGTAAAAATTCAGCTTTGTAGAAACCCTCACTTCTTCTCGGTGCAAAGGTGGCAAGGGCGACTCAATCGCCTTCCCACACAATCACACCAGGGGCGAGTGCCGCCTGCACCCCCAGGACTACGATGGGGCCGGGACGGCACGCCCCCCGTCGAAGAGAACCATCAAGAGGGGTTCTACAGAGCCGATATTCAGGATCATTTTCATGGTAACCCCTCATTGACCAGTCAGAGTGCCCTTCTGATCACGTGCCTCCCCGACCCAATCGTCATCCCGGAGGTCCAGGCAGGGGTAGCGCCCCGGCAAGAGACGATGGGAAGTGTGCTCATCTCTGCCACTTGCCAGAGGGGAATTTCTACAAAACCTGGGAGACAAAACTATCCTTGCACTCCGCCCCACCCGCGAGCCAGGATCGACAAAAGAGTGTCCTGAATCATCCGCGACTCTACGCCCTATGGACTCTCCTCTCCTTCACCATAGAACACAAACCCTTGCAGGACGCGGGCGGCCACGTTGTAGATGAGAGAAGCGACGGCCCCGATGAGGAATGCTCCTCCCGCGTAGATGAAGGGAGAGAGGAAGAGGTCGAAGATGACGGTCTCGGTCTCTGGGAGGCCCGGCAGGAACTGGAGGCCGGTGATCGCGCCAAGGGGCATGCTCACCGAATGGAGGCACCCAAGCCCGAATCCGATCGCCGCGGCGGCCCTGGCGACCGTCGGGGTGGCGAACGCCCTGATCGCATACAACCCACGAGCACTCCTGCTCACGGCACTGTCGGCCGTCCCCCTCACGGTCACCACCGCACCGCGAGTCCACGGCAGAAAGAGATTGTACAGCAGGGCGGCACCCCCGAAGATGACAACACCAAGCGCAACCTGGGTGAAGAGCCAGAGGACGGTGATGATGATCTCCTCTGTCGTGTTCACCCCGTAGATCGCCCCGGAGTGCGGCCACCAGACCGAACTCAGCCACCCGAGACCTATATAGAGGAGGCAGGTGCAGGCCCCAAGTCCAAAGAAGATCACCCCGCCGATCCCGCCTGCGGCGCAGACTTCCACGTCCCTGATCGCGATCTCTCTTTCCTCAACCCCTGGAGAGGTGCCGGTCCTGAGCGCAATCCCCCCCATATGGGCGGCGACCAGATTGTACATCACGATTGCGACTGCCGCGGCCACCAGCACGAACATCACCCACAAGGGAGGTTCCAGGAGGACGGCGACGGGGTCGGGGGGTGGTGGGTTCGTCATTGTCATAGTGGCCGTTCCAGACGAGGTCTCTGAGACCATCTCAGAATAGGGCTCATAGGTGAGGAGAGCGATCGCGGCGAAGACCAGGATGATCACTCCAAGGAAGACGAAGATCGGGGTCAGGGCCTTCATCGTCGGCCAGAACCTGACCGACGTGATCTCAACAGTGCTATTGAGATGAGAGGGATTGTGCATTGATTGATCCTCATGCAAGCCCTGAATATATTTTTTCTCTCATGATCAGCTTCTCCGGGATCTGGTGACAGGTCAGGAACAAAAAGTCGCCAACACGATGCAATTGAACGAGATGTAGTTTTGTAGAAGTGCTCATGAGTCAGGAGCACGCCCCAGGCATGCCGCATGAAAAGATTTTCATGGTAATTTCTCTGGATGGCTGTCTCTGCGGGGGGTTGGCCACCCCACCCGGTCCCCCGCGCGAGCGATCGATGGCAGACGGCACTACGCTCTCCATGGTCATTGATGGTGCCTTCCCAGCCTTCTCTTCATTCCGGGGGTCGGGGGGCAGCGCCCCCGGCACCGATGTTTGGGGAGGCGTGATGATCAGACGTGACGCCCCCCTCGCAGCATTTTCCCCGTCGTCTCGCGCCGGGGGGCGTTGCCCTCCGGACCCCCCACGGACGAAGATAGCCGAGGGGCGGCGATGAAACAGGATACTCACTGTTGCCCTGTCACGATTGAAAGAGATCTCTCCGGACTCTGAAACTCTGCTCAGGCAAATTTTCATCGCGTATGCGTGAACCCGGGGTTCATGCCGGGTTCAACAGGCCCCCGAGATCCGAAAAACCCGACCTGAAACATTCTGTGAGAGAATATCTTTCTATACAGATTCCCATCCTCTGATCAGGGCGGAGGATACAAACGGCGTGATACCAGGGAAAAAAATACTCATTGCGCTTGCCTTGCTGGTCCTTGCAGCCAGCTTCGTCGGGGACGGTGCGGCAGGACCGGTCGCCGACGCCGATGAGGTCGCCCAGGGAACGGTGGCGGCCTACGAGGAAGCGGGATCCATCTCGACGACGGTGGCGGTGCACAGCCCAGGGGCCCGCGACGAAGAGATCCTGATCAGGGCAGAACCGCCCGAGCGTTTCAGGGCCGACCTCCTGGAACCTGTGTATCACGACGGCATCGGGGTCGTCGTCGTACGTGACGGCCTTCTGTGGAAATACTGGCCGCCGACCGCCGATTTCCCGGCGATGAGAGGCGCCACAACAGACACCTTCTCGGACGTTCCGGGCACATATCTTGAGACCGCCGTCACCGCGCTCAGGGGCACGACCGCTGGCGAGGCGCGGACGGCAGAGCATGACGGCCGCCCTGTCTATCTGCTCCGGACCGGAGCGCCGGCGGACCCCTGGCCGTTTCCCGCAGAGACTGAAGATCTCAGGATCATGATCGACGCCGGGAGTATGGAGATTCTTGAAGTCGAAGGGCTTGACCGGGACGGGGCGGTACTCCTGACCGCGGAGTTCAGGGACATGAAGATCGGCGTCCTCCTCCCTGAGGACACCTTTGCCTTCACTCCTCCGAAGAGCATCTGGCAGAGGGTTCCCGGGGTGACCGGCATGCCGCTCATGGACCTGGCCTTCTTCCTCTCTCATCTCCTCTTCTTTGCTCCAGATCTTGCCGCTGTCTTCCATGCCTGGCCCTATCTCAGCTACCGCAAGGTTTCCAGAGAGAATATCCTCGAGAACAGGACCAGACGACGGATCTACGAGACGGTCAGAGCAGCGCCGGGCGCCCATATGCGCATGCTCTCCAGGCTGACCAGGACAAACATCGGCACCCTCCGCTATCATCTTGCACTCCTCCAGGATACCGGCAAGATCGTCGCCGCACGTGCCGGAGGGTATGTACGCTACTATGAGAACTGCGGCAGATACGATGAGAGCGAGATGAAGATCCTCGGGTCTCTCAGGAATGAGGCGAAGAGCACGATCATTTCCCTTCTTATCACAGAACCAGGACTCAGTCGCAAAGAGATCGCCGCACACCTCGGGATCACGCCCCAGGCGGTCTCCAGACATCTGAAACAACTCTGCGACGACGGGACCGTGGAACCTGGAGAAGATGGACGCACCGTCAGGTACCGTCTTGATGCACGGGCCAGGACCTTTCTCGATGACGTCCTGGCAGGAAAGTAAAAAAAGATATTGAGGATTATTCCTCAGCCTGCTTCTTCGTAGTCTTCTTGGTGGCCTTCTTTGCAGGCTTCTTGGTAGACTTCTTCGTAGTCTTTTTTGCAGGCTTCTTTGCAGGTTCTTCCTCCTTCGCCTCTTCTGGAGCCTCTGCCGGTTCCTCAACAGCGGCTTCGGCGGGCTCTTCTGCGGCGGCCTCTGCAGGCTCCTCCTTCGGGAGCTCAGGGCGCTTGAAGGACTCAACAAAGACGACTTCCTTGACCTCTTCGATGTACTCGAAGGTCTGGTAGACGACGACCCCGCGGGACATGGTCCAGCGCTTGTCATAGTTGATCCCTGCCGGCAGGGTCACGGTCAGGACGCCGTCCTCGAAGACGACATCCATGTCGCGGCCAGAGAAGAGCTTGATGAAGCCCTGTGCCTTCTCCACCACATCCTCCACGACCCCTTCGATCGTGTAGGTGTACGAGAGCGCCTGGCCTGCAAGCGGGTGGTTGAAGTCGATGACGGCACGCTTGCCGACCACATTGACGACAACGCCCTCGCGCTCACCGGTCTGGACACGCATGCCCGGTTTGGGCTTCTCTCTGAAGTTGTTGGTGCTCACCGACTCGACGAGCTTTGGGTCGTGCGGCCCAAAACCCTTCTCGGCCGGCACCTCGACCTCGTTCTCCTCGCCGATCTCCTTGCCGACAAGTGCTTCGTCAAGCCCCGGGATCACGTGGCCGCTCCCGACACGGATGACGATCGGGGCATAGTCCTTCTTCGGGTTCTTGATGTCTGCCTTCTCGGCCTCGGCCTCGATGGTGGTGTCAAAGACCTCGCCTTCGATACGACCGATATAATTGAGTCTGATGACGTCTCCTTCCTGGATTGCCATGGATACACCTTGTCTATATTAAGTCATGACGAAGATACTTAAATGGGTGCCATCGGATGTTTGAAGTCGAAGCAAAGATACGGGTTCCAGATCTCGAAGAAATACGGGCGCGGCTTGTCAGGGTCGGTGCGACCACGCCGATCTCCAGCGATCAGCGTGACGTCTATTACAACCACCCTGACAGGGACTTCAGGGAGACCGACGAGGCACTCCGTCTCAGGTACGAGGACGAACGGTGCACGGTCACCTACAAAGGTCCGAAGTGTATCTCAAAGAGCGCCAAGGCGCGAGAAGAGTTCAATGTCACCGTCGAGTCGGGGGCGGTGATGGAGGAGGTCTTTGTCCGCCTGGGTTTCAGAAAGAGTGCCGAAGTCAGGAAACACCGGGAGGAGTTCGCTCTTGGGACTGCGTCCGTCGCCCTCGACGAGGTCGAGGGGCTTGGGAGTTATGTCGAGATCGAGGTGATGGTCCATGACCTGGACGCCGGGGCCGAAGACGAGATCGCCCGCATAAAAGGGGAACTGGGGATCGAGGGCGACCACATCCCGCAGTCCTATCTCGAACTTCTCACAGCGTGATCAGGTCGATCGTGATCTCGCCCGGGTCGTCGCCGAAGGTGAGCATGGCGCAGTTGCCCTCGGCGGCCGGGCCAGGGTTGACGACCTTGACCCCGTCCACCTCGACGACGCCCTTGTGCTCGTGCATGTGAGCGCAGCAGACCAGGTCGAACTCCTTGAGGTGGGCCCTGACGCTCGTGCTCCCGACATGGGTGTCGCCCGCCAGATCGAGGACGCCGTGTGGAGGCGGGTGGGAGATGAGCACGTTGTGAACGTTTCTGTCCATCAAGGCGGTGCCCTGCGTGATCAACCGCTCGATCTCCTCTTCCTGGAGTTCGAAGGGGGTGTCGAAGGGGGTCGGGTTCGAGCCGCCGATCCCTGCCATCGAGATCTTGCCCATCGTGAAACTTGCCCCATGAAGGTTGACGCACTCGGAGCGTTCGATGGAATCGCAGATCTCGCGAGGGTCGCAGTTGCCGGGCACCACGAAGCAAGGGACGTCGATGAACGACCCGATCTTGCCGACCAGGTCGCACGGCCCAAACTGCGTGAGATCACCGGCAATAATGACAAAGTCGGGCTTCAGGTCAAGAAACGCATCCATTTTGCCCAACTGGCCATGGATATCAGCCAGCAATAACACTTTCGTCATGATAGAACATCTGAATGGTTCTTAAAAAACCTTCTCTCAGGATCGTCCCATGATCCTGTGATCCTCCCTGCGAGGGCGAGCTGGCCGAGGGCCTGCTGCGTCTCGGGGAGGAGAGGCCGCGGCGCCATCCCGGCCATCGGGGTTCCAGGAAGCGGGATGAACCGGTGGACATGGGGCTTGCCGTTTCTTGCGACCTCGCGGATCAGCGAAAGTGTCGCCGCTTCGTCTTCGTCCTCGTCGCAGGGGAGGCCGACGATGAAGTCGACCACCGGGAGGAGGTCGTGGTCCCGGCAGAGGTCGAGCGCCTGCTCGACGTCGGCGACGGTGTGGCCGCGCCTGAGCGCCTTGAGCACCCGATCTGAGCCGGACTGCGCCCCGAAATGGAGACGCCGGTTGGCACAGTAGGTGGTGATCAGGTCGAGCGCCTCCTCTGAGATGCACTCAGGGCGCACCTCTGAGGGGAAGGTCCCAAAATAGATCCTGTTCTTGTGGAGGGCCTGGAAGAGTTTCTCCACCCTATCGAGTCTCAGGTGAACGCCGTCAGAACCGTAGGCAAGGGCATTGGGGGTGACGAACCGCGCGTCCCTGAACGCCGTGGCGGCGCGTGCGATCTCGTCGACAGGCCGGTGACGCATCCGGTGACCAAAGATCCGCGGGGTCTGGCAGTAAGCACACCCGAAGGGGCATCCACGCGAGATCTCAAGATACCCTTTGAACTGCGAGAACGGGGGGTACGCCGGGAGATATACCGTATGGTCGGGCGGGCAGATCCCCCCTTCCCTGGTGGCCACGCCCGGCACCTCTCCGGCTTCACCGGCCTTGATCGCGTGCAACAGGCGCGGGAGGGTCCATTCCCCCTCGCCGACCACCACATAGTCGGCGTACGCCGCCGTCTCCATCGGACAGGCCGTGGCATGCGGGCCGCCGACGATGGTGGTGCACGGGGCCGAGGCGATCTCGACCCTGAGATGGGGGGCGTTGAGCGAGTTGAGACTGTAGCAGGTGACGTCGCCCTCAGGGGCCTTTACCGGCCTGAGCCTGAACCCCTCGCCTTCGCAGGCGGCGTACAGGGCGGCGAACGAATTTCTCGCGTGGGTGATCTCCCGCCAGTTCACCTGCATGGGGCGCCCCTCATGCGTCCCAGGCGGCCGTCCCCTCGTCGCCGTCGACGGTCACCTCGGTCCCGTCAGGCAGGTCGGCGAGGGCGACCTCGAGGCGGTCGACCATCGGGATCCCGCCCATGATCGCACCGGTGGCGATGATCGGTTCGGCTTCGGTGTTGATGATCGCCGCCGGGGCTTTTTCGTTTCTGCTGAGGGCGTACATAATATATGATCCGACCGTCGAACCTTTGCCGTACGGGAAGGCAAAGACTGTCCCGGCGATGGACTGTCCCTGGAGGGGGTGCCCCTCCTCCATGATGACGCCGGTCTCGGGGTCGACCCCGGATAAGAACGAGAGCGGTGCATCTGAGACCAACAATTTTCCAGACGCTACGCCTCTTGCAATACCTCTTCCTTTGACTATCACTTCCACACCTAATAAATGGTATAAAGACTCCACTATATTAGAGACATGGAAGACTCAGTGGTTAACGTCAGCAATGACAATGACCTGTATAAAATTCAGCTTCAGGAGATGAAGGCAAAGATCCTGGATCTGAAGATGCAAAACGAGTTGCTCCAGAAAGAGGTCAACCAGCTGCGCCGGGAGAACAACCAGCTCAAGCGCGTCCCCCTTTTTGTTGCTGCGGTCGTGGACAAACTCGGCGACGGTGAGGTCTACCTCAGGCAGCAGGGCAACAACCAGGAATATATCACCAGGGTCAACCCCGAGCTCTATGCCGAGTTGAAGACCGGAATGAAGGTGGCGGTGAACAACGCCCTCTCCATCGTCAAGACGGTCGGGACCATCTATGACGCCCGCGTGCGGGTGATGGAACTGGAATCTGTCCCTGAGACCACTTTCGAGCAGATAGGCGGACTGAAAGAGGAGATCGAGGAGGTGCGTGAGGCGGTCGAGTACCCGCTCACGAGGCCCGAGATCTTCGAGGAGGTCGGCGTCGAACCCCCGAAGGGCATCCTCCTGCACGGTCCCCCTGGTACCGGCAAGACCCTCATCGCCAAGGCCGTGGCGCATAATGCCGAGGCCGAGTTCATCAGGATGTCGGGCTCTGAACTGGTCCACAAGTTCATCGGCGAGGGCGCCCAGCTTGTGCGGGAACTCTTCACCTTTGCCCGCGAGCACACCCCGGCGATCGTCTTCATCGACGAGATCGATGCGGTGGCAAGCATGCGGACCAACGACGGGACGTCTGGCAGCGCCGAGGTCCAGCGGACGCTGATGCAGCTCCTGGCCGAGATGGACGGCTTTGACAACCGGGGCAATGTGCGGATCATGGCGGCCACCAACCGTGTCGATATGCTCGACCCCGCCATCCTCAGGCCAGGACGGTTCGACCGGATCATCGAGATCCCGGTGCCAGACACCGACTCTCGCCGCGAGATCTTCAAGATCCACACGGCAAAGATGAACCTCTCAGGGGTCGGCATCGAGAACCTGCTCCCCGAGACCGAGGGAATGACCGGCGCCGAGATCCAGGCGATCTGCCGGGAGGCCGGGATGCGTGCGGTCCGCCGGAGCGCCAGGAAGGTGGAGCATGCCGACTTCCTTGAGGCCATCAAGAAGGTCGGGCACACCGAGAAGAACGCACCTGACTCCAGGATGTATATCTAAAGATATGCACCTGCTCCTCATCCCGCGTGAGGGGACCGACCTCTTTCATACTCTTTTTGCATCCGAGACCAGCAGAGAGATACTCAGGTTTTACCGGCCGCAGAAGGCGGAGTGCGGGGTGGTGATCGACGTGATCTCCCTTGGCGCCGCCCTCTCTCTTGCCGCCGAACTGCGGTGGTACCTGCGGCGTTATGTCGCTCTCACCCTCCTCGAAACCGAACCAGGACGCTACTGCACCCTCGGATATGCAAGGGCTATCGACCACCGGGAGATCAATCCCGACCGTCCGCCTGAAGCCCGCCGGCACCTCGTCGTGAGGGGCGGCAGGGTGAGAGAGGCAGGGGCGGACGAGGAGGGCGCCGTCGAGGTCTGGGCATTGCCGGGAGAGAAGGTGTCCCTCTAAGGGGTCTGGAAGATCGGATCTGGAGACACTCTTTTGATCGCGCTGTGGCGGGGGACGGCGTCGCCGGATGTCAGGATCTTACTCTCAGGCTTTCGGGCCCAACCATTATCGTGGGGAATGCGAGCAAGAGCGCAACTTATGTCATATTCATCTATTCTGCCTTCCCGAGGCAATCGTGGTCACGGGGGTCTGGGCGGCACTCGCCCCCGGTGCGTACGATGGGGGAAGGCACGTCGATCAGATCGGCCCCCCTATCATTGAATCTTTCCTGTTGTCTCGCTCCGGGGGGTTTCACCCCCGAGACTCCCCACGGACAGAGGATACGCGGGGGCGGCACTACAACAGCCATCTCATTTTCATCCGGTATGCTTGAGCCAGGGGTTCATGCCGAATTCTACAAAGTCAGATGATCGAGTCCGTCCCTCCTCTCCAAGCCCTTATGTTCGGTCTTCCTTCTCCGACCGCATCTCCCTGGAGTTGGGGCAACACTCTTATCCTTCGCCAGGAACCGGGATTGCGAGGAGCAGAGATCAGCATAAAGACTCTGGCAGACCGGGCGGACCGTTCACCGGTCCATGGACTCTCCTGATCTTCGACGCCCGTGACACTTCTTGTACTTCACCCCGCTCCCGCACGGGCAGGGGTCGTTGCGCCCCACCTTTGCCGCCTTCACCCCGTGCTCGCCCTTCTCTCCGGCACGCATCTCCATCACCCCGTCGGCGGGGAGTCCCCGCCTGAGAAGACCGGCCATCACCTGCATGGGCCGCTCGATATGGGAGAAAAAGATCCGATAGCCTTCACAGAGATAGTTGAGGCCGGGGTCGCCGTCAGGGGTCGAGATGAAACGGTTTTTCGGGCACCCCCCGCGGCAGGCAAAGAGGTGAGGACATTCCCGGCAGTAGTCTGGGAGGGCGTCCTGCTTCTCCCGCCCGAACCGCTGCTGTTTCTCTGCACCGACGAGCACGGGAAGGGGAGTCTCGGTGATATTTCCCAGAAGATATGCCGGTTCGACGAAGTGGTCGCAGGAGTAGAGGTCGCCGTTGTGTTCGAGCGCGACTGCGGCCCCGCAGGTGGGTGCAAAGGTGCAGAGGCCAGGAGGGTGGCCCGCCCATGCGGCGAGCGCCGTGTCGAAGTGCTGCACGAAGACCTCCCCCACGTCCCGCCGCACCCACTCGTCGAAGACAGTGCAGAGAAACCGCCCCCATTGCACCGGGTCCACCGAGCGATCGGTGACCGCGGTCCTGTCCTCCCGCTCCACGATGGGGATGAACTGGAGATACTGCGCCCCTGCCTCGTCGCGGAAGAAGCGGTAGGTATCGAGGGGGCGGGTGCTGTTCGCGGTGTGCACCGTGCAGAGGATGTTGTATTCCACCCCGTGCTCCTGCAGGCACCGGAGCCCGGTCATCACCCGGTCAAATGTCCCCTGAGCCCGCCTGTCCACCCGGTAGGCATCGTGCACCTCCTTCGGGCCGTCGATGCTGATCCCGACAAGGAAGTCGTGCTCACGGAAGAAAGTGCACCACTCGTCATCGAGGAGCGTGCCATTGGTCTGGATGGTATAAGATACCTGCATGCCGGGCTTTTTGTAGTGCTCCGCCAGTTCCACCGAGCGGCGGAAGAAGTCGAGTCCCATGAGCGTCGGTTCGCCCCCCTGCCAGGCGACGGTCACCTGCGCCACCTGCTGGGCCTCGATGTACTGCCTGAGAAATTCCTCCAGCAGGGCATCGCTCATCCGGAAGTTGCTGCCTGGATAGAGTTTCTCTTTTTCGAGGAAGAAGCAGTAGCGGCAGGCAAGGTTGCAGATCGCGCCGGTGGGTTTGGCGAGCACATGGAAGGCCTGAGGTGCCTGACCCATGAGCGGGGATCGCCTTTTCTGAATGATAGAGGTATCGGGTGTGGGGAGGGTTTGGGGGGGAGGCCATACTGGAGATCACGATCACGTTCAATCGCGGCTGAAGAGCGTACGGGGAACATCTGCCCATCGCACCAATCGATCGCCCCTCAATTGCAGCATCTTCACCCCCGCCTCGCCGTTGGGAGATGGTGATTGAGTGGTGTTCACACGATCTTTCCCCGTCACAAGGAGAATGATCAAGGATCGATCCCTCCACGCCCGGAGAACTTCGACATGAGATTTTCATCATGAGGTCATCTCAAAAGTATCCCTGGCTTGATCAATCATCAGGATTGAGAGACATTCTGGTCATTCCTCTGCCTCCCCCACTTCAATCGCCATCACAGGGGTCCAGGGGCGGCGGCCCCAGTGCGAGTGACAGAGGAAGGCAGACTGATCAGACATGCCGCCCACAGAAAGAATAAAGAGTGGTTCTTTGCCCTTTCTTGCCGGGGGGAAACCCCCCGGACCCCCCACGACGAGGATAGGTGGGGGCGGCAACGAAGGGGTGATCCCGGGGAGCATCCTGCTTAGAAGGCAGAGCAGGTGTCTATGCACACACCGTAAAATCACAGGAATTTTCATCCCATATGCTTGAGGCGTGCTCTCGCCTCATGAAATATTCTACAGGCCCCATCGGTGAATCTCATGCCTTCCTCCTCACCTTCGCCAGGGGTGTTGCCCATGGTCCTGCACAACGCGCGAGAGAGCACCGCAGGATTTCCTCGTCCTTCCGGGCGGTCATTTCTCACCCGCGCCCCACCCCACATCGATGTTCTCCCAGTCAGGGAGGTTCCTGATGAACTCACGCGGGTCGAACGGTATCTTCTCAAGGTCCACCCTGATCTGCGAGGCGGCCAGAGTCTCAGGTCTGGCATTCTCGATCCCCTTCAGTGGGAAGTCGCGTGCAGGTTTCCGGTCAGGGTACTTCTGCTTCCAGATCTCGTGGCGTGCCTTCATGATGTTGAACATGCCCTTTGTCGGGAAGAGCGGGAGCATCTTTGGCTGGACCTCGCGCGGGTCGTTGTAGAGATCATAAAACGCCGCCCCCGTGAGTCCGGGCGATTCACCGACCCAGACTCATCTGGCCGGGTGCGATCATGCCGGGCCACCAGGCAAACATAGGGCCACCTGATAGTTCCGCGCCGCCTCCTGCTCTTTATGGCCGCGCAGGACCACCATATTCTCTGCCCACAGAAGTTTTACCCAGGGTGGCCCCCATCACCCTGTCGACGGGTCCTGGCATCTCCCGGTGGACGCGACCCCTCACCACCTGAACCGTTCCTGTTTTCTCCTCAACTCCCCGAGGGGGACAAGCGTGTAACTGTGGAGTGCCCCTTCCTCGTCAAGGGATAGTTCGAGGTACAGCCCCTGTCCTGCATGTTCCATCGCCACCTTTGCCGGGTCGCCGCCCTGCTGGACAAAACCCATCCTGACCAGTTCGTCCTCGAAGAGGCGTAGCGGCATCCCTCCATACCGGTCGAGCAGGGCCTCTGTGTCTTTCATCACATCGACCTGCAGAGTCTTGATGACCATGTCTGCCGATACTGCGCCGTCTCCTATGAATAGGTGCCGGTTGTGAGGGTCAGGCCGCGAGCACCGCCCTGAGAATGAGGATGTACAGGGAGAGGAGGCCCGCCTCCCCTGCCCCGACGCCGACCAGGCACTTCCAGAGCGGGACCCTGAGCGTGGCGGCAAGGTAGACGACGAGGTCGGTCGGGACAACAGGACAGATGCTCCACCCGGCGATGACAGGGAACTGGTGTTCCATGAGGTGCGCTCTGATCTGCCCGGCCTGCTCGGGGTAGCGCCTCTCGAGGACGGCATCAAAACCAAGGTGCCGTGCACAGCAATGGACCAGGGTGGAGGAGGTGAGGATGCCGAGCATGCTCACGACAAATGCCTCCAGGGGATCGAAGAGCACGATCCCCGAGATGAGGAGAGGCGTCGAGGGGACGAGGACCAGGCCCCTGATCGAGAGGATAAGGAAGTAGACGAGGAGGGCGACGGCATGGTGCTCGGCGGTGGTGCCCTCGAGGGCGGTGAGGTTGAAGCACTCCGGGTACCGCAGATATGCCATGAGGCCGAAGGCGACAAGCGAGACCCAGATGAAGGGGACGGCCCGTCGCAGCCACATCGCTCAGCGCCCCCGCGGCCTGGTGCGGGGGGGCATCTGGGGAAGATTCTCTCTGTTCGGTCCTGTAGGTGTGGCCATGTGCTGGTCCCCCCTCTGCTCTCTCCCCCCTCATCATGCTTTTGCCCGGGCCGACATCTCGACCTGAGAGTGACACGGGAAAAAGATAAATAGAGATTATCCGAATGTGCACAATGGATCCAGGAAAAAATGTGTTTCATGGACTTGAACTCTTCTTTCTTCTCTCAGTACTGTTTCTTCTTTTCATCTCTTGTGGCTGCACCACGACCGGGCAGACGCAGGCCTCGGTCGCCGGCACGATCACCGGCGACTACACCGAAGGGCCGGTCTATGTCGTCGCCCTCGATGCAGACCGGTATGGGCCCTCAGATCTCAGAGTGATGGAGGAGGGTGAGCATCCTGAACAGTCGGAGTATGTCACCGCGTTCACTGTTCTCACGGCACCCGGCGCCTTCAAGATTGACGGGTTGCCTGCCGGGAACTACACCCTGTACGCCTGGGCCGACACCGACGACAACGGCTGGATCGACCATGCGGCATACCGCGACCCGACCGGATGGCACAGCACCGGGGAACGTCTTGGGCCGGGTACCATCTCGCTCGCTCAGGGGGAGTCCCTCCAGGACGTCGGGATCAGGCTCGTCGCCCCCTCCCCATACCCGGCCGAACTGAAGATCTCAGTCGGTGACGGCGGGGGGAGACTCACCGTCATGAAAGGCCGCCCTGTCCTCCAGCTCAGAGGCACACCCGAGGAGCGGGCATATGCGATGGGGTATCTGGCAGGGCCGCAGATCAAGGACTGGATCGAGTACGTCCTCCTTGAGACATTTTACCCTTCAGTCGAGGAGTATGATGATATCTTCATCCCCTATCTGAAAGCACACATGATAGGCGTGCTCGCAACACGCGGCGACGAGTTCGATGCGGTCATCGATGGGATGGAAGCGAGAGGGGTCGACCTCTATTCCGACACCCTGGGCAGAGATCTCGCCCGCGAGGAGATCCTCGCTGAGAATGCCTACCCCTTCCTCCTGTACTTCAGGATCTACGGCCTCGCTATGGGCGACCTCGATCCCGGGAATGAAAGTATCCAGGACAGAGGGATCTCACCGCACCTCTGTTCGAGCGCAGTTGCATGGGGGAACTGGACAGAGAACGACGAACTCGGCGGGGGGGTCATCCATGGCAAAAACATGGACGGCGAGACCGACCTCAGGAAGGTGACGGTGAACTCCCTTCTGATCGTCGCCTCTGAGCCTCAGGTAGGGTCGGGACAGAAGCGTGTGGTCGGGTTCGACTGGCCCGGCTTCATCGGCACCTTCAATGGCATGAATGAGGACGGACTTGTCCTGGTGCCCCACTCATCCCCCTCGGTCCCGGCATGGAACGAGACCGATTTTCTCCCGTACGTCCTGCTGTACATGGACACGCTCCAGGGAGAGAGCAGTGTGGACAGTGCGTGGGAATTCTGGCAGACGATGAACCAGACGCGGACGGGGGGGCATAACGCCGGGGTTTCGATGCCGTACCTGAACTCTTCAGGAAGCGCTCCGGTCTGCTTTGAGGCGGACTCCTATGGGGGGGTCGAGCGCAAAGCCGGGTTCATCAAGCCGGAAGACCCCTTCTCCCTCATCATCACAAACAACTTCTACCAGTACCAGGGTGCGAATCCCAAGGCAGTCTCGAAGGTGCAGGGTCATCACGAGACGATCGAACCCGGAGACTACCGATATCTGGCGATGCTCGACCTCTTCGATACGTATGAGGAGGAGGGGCAGACCATCGGTACCCCTGAGATGATCGCGCTGATGCAGGCGGCGTCGACTTCAGAGGAGTATCAGGGGATCACCGAGTACACCTTCGTTGCCTACCCCGACCAGGGAGCGTTTGCCGTGGCGACCGAGGACCTGGTGAACCACACCCTCGACGCCCCGTTTGCGCCGTTCACCAGGTATTCCTTCGAGGAGGTCTTTGGGTAGTCCTGCACCCGGATCTGGAGACGAATTTCTAAAACTGAATTTCTGACGGCTCTTTGAAAAATCATGAGGAGGTTTTTCATCGAGGTCATCCCAACACTCTCCACCCCTCCCCTCTCTTCATGGTTGTCTATACCGCCTTCCTGACTCCATCGTCATCCTGCTCAGGTCATAGGGTCGACGACCAGGAAGAGTCCCTGGATGTCATTGCGCCCCCGCGCGAGACAGGGGGCACTCCGCATTTGATTCGGGTGGTCTTCCCCCATAGAGAGACCCAGCCTGAGGGAATTCTCCAGAGCGAAAAATAGGTTTTTCCGTAGATATCTGACTCTCAAGGGGCCCCACGTGAAAATGGAGGGACGGCATGGTGTGGTGCTCCCCCCTGCTCTTTTGGAAAGAAAGAAAGAGCAGAGATCCCTCCATGCCCGGAAGTGCGCCCCAGACCAATATGCACGCCTATGGGTGAGACGTGCGGCGGTGCGGCGTCGATGAAAAAAATGTCTCTCTCCCCTTTCTATCCTGACTCCTTGCGCACCTCCTCCACAAACCGCCGCATCGCCCCGACGCCTTCCACCATCAGCGGCGCTACCTCGTGGACGAAGGCTGTCTTCTCAAGACTGGTGGTCGGGCGGTCCTCCCGATACAGGTCGAGGGCCCGGCGACCGTCATAGTCGACGCAGGCTACCCTGACACCATACTGGTCCTGCGGGAGCATGATCGCGTCTCCGCCGATCGTCGCCACATGGTGCGGGTGGGCCAGGAGGGCGGTGCTGAGGTCATGGGAACGCGTGACCCCGCACTGCCTGAGGTCGTCGGCAAGGAGGTTGAAATCGGCAAGAAAATAGAACCCGCCTTCAGGCACCGTCGCCCGCACCCCATCGATGGTCGAGACCGCCTTACTCATATAGTGGGACATGATCCCGTGGACCGCCCTTGCCGTCTGCATGTACTCCTCGACTGCCGGGTCCTCGGCGTACGCCGTGATGGCGGCGTACTGGACCGGGGTGGCGACCGAGGTGTACATCGTCGCCGCCACCTTTGTGAAATCAGCGACCAGTTCTTCGGGACAGTCCTGGGGCAGGATACAGGTACCCAGGCGGTAGCCTGCCGCCGAACGGTCCTTCGAAAGCCCGCCGGTGACAAAAGTCCCTTCGGGGTACACTGTCCCCATCGAGGTGAAGCGCTCGAAGTCGTATGTCGTGAGCGCGTAGATCTCGTCGGCGATCACCAGGCAACCGTACTCGCGGCAGACCGATGCAATCGCCTCCAGTTCCTGCCTGGTGTACACCGCCCCGGTCGGGTTGTTGGGGTTGTTGAAGATCAGAATGTGGCGTTCGGCCGGATGCGCCGCAAGCACCGCCTCCAGGTCGGCCGGGTCGAGACGATATCCCCGGTCCGGTCTTGAAGGGAGCGTCCTGTACTCCTTGCCAAGCAACGTGATGATCGGAGCATACCCGATCCAGGCCGGCGACGGGATCACCCAGGTCGCCTCCATCATCGAGACGATGATATAGATGAGTTCTTTGGATCCGTTGCCTACGACGACCCGTTCTGGTCCGGCTTCGATACCAAAATGTCGTGCATAAAACCCGGCCACCGCCTCGCGCAATTCCTCGGTCCCGGCGGCATCGGTATAATACCCGAGCGTGGCCTCGCGTTTCAATGAGGTCACCAGTTCGGGCGGCACCGGAAAGGGCGACTGTCCAAAGGCGAAGTTGAAGAACCTGGCCTGGCACCCCATTGCGCTGCACCGTTTTCTCTGCTCCGCGACCATCAGTCCGACCCGCAGGTTCTCAGGGACCGCGACCGCATCGATCCGTGGATCTGTCCTGATCGCATACATCTGCTGCATTGCTCTCCCCCCACTCCGGCATCCTATGCACAACCCTCGCTATAAATCCCTTCTGCCGGGCCTGGAGAATGGGGCATGGACCCGAGGACCGCGCATACGCGGTTGCACATTCTTGTGGTTCCCTGGTGTGAGGACAGATCGATCCCTGGCCCCTACCCTTGCCTCAGATAAACGAACAGAGATCAAGCGTTGTGCCGTCCTCTGGTGCGAGAGGACAGGAGGAATCTACGATGAGGGCGGCACACCCGATCATCACGCCTTCCCACACCCTCCTACCAGCGGCGAGTGCCGCACTGACCCGCGGGATGGCAATAGGGCCTGGAAGGCAGAATAGATGGCCATAAAGAGGGTGGTGCCGTCCTCGACCTATCGTGTGGCGGGGGGGGTCGGGGGGCGGCACGCCCCCCGTCAGAGATATTCATCAAGAGAATTTCTACTGAACCTAAAGATCATGAAGAGTGGATGCAATCCCCCGCCAATCTCCATCAATGAAGGGGGAGAGGGCGAACCCCTCGCATGACCCCTCCAAAAAGGCTTTTCTCTCTCAGAACCGCTTCGGGTCGGTCTCCACGTCGATGATCGCAGGGACGCCCGCGGCAAGCGCCCTCGTAACAGCAGGGGCGAGTTCGTCTGGCCGCACCACCCTGAACCCCTCTCCCCCACAGGCCCGTGCATAGTCCACGAAGTCGGGGTTGTGCAGTTCGGTCCCGAAGCGGGGGAAATGTTCCATCTGCTGCTCCACCAGGATCATCCCGAGTTCATGGTTGTCGAGCACGACGACCACGACCGGGAGGTCGTACTTGACCGCAGTGAGGAACTCGGCCATCGCCATCGTAAACCCGCCGTCGCCGGTGATGCAGACAGCCGGACGCTCAGGGTAGGCCAGACGTGCAGCAAGCGCCGCCGGCAGGGCGAATCCCATCGTTGCCAGGTAGCCTGACATCACGAACGTCTGCCCTGGGCGCATCCTGAAGTTCCGGCCAAACCACCACCCATTCTCGCCTACATCGACGGCGATGACGGTGTCGTCAGGGAGGACTTCGGAGAGGACCTGCATGATATAAGGCGGGCGGAGGGGCACAGCGGCGGGGTCGGCCTCGCCCCTGATCTGTGCCAGCCATGCCGCCTTCTGACCGGCGATCTCATCTTTTGCCCCTTTCTCCTCTCGCGCTTCGAGATCTTTCAGGAGACGCGGGAGCACGACGGCGCAGTCCCCCCAGAGAGAGACCGTCTCCTTGTTCTTCCCGAGTTTGACCGGGTCGAGATCGACCTGGACAAGCGGGGTCTCTGCCGGTACTCGCGTCTGGCTTGAGAACCCGACCCCGCAGGTGAGGAGGAGGTCGGCCTCGTTCGCCCACCGTCGCGCCGCCGGGGTGCCCACGCTCCCGAGCACCCCGAGGTGCCAGGGATGGTCTTCAGGGACCAGTCCCTTCGCCCGGTAGGTGGTGAGGACCGGGGCCTGGACCTGCTCGGCGATCGCAAGGAGAGTCTCCACCGCCCCGCGGGCCCCCCACCCGGCGATGATCACCGGGCGCCTTGCGGCATTGACGGCCCGTGCCGCCTCCTTCACCTGCTCGTCGTCTGGTGCGATCCTGACCGAGGGGGGCGGTCCTTCACGCGGGCAGCAGGCCGGGTCCAGGACCTCCTTCTGGATATTGTTCGGGACCG
Source organism: Methanofollis sp. W23 (assembly GCF_017875325.1). Taxonomy (NCBI): domain Archaea; kingdom Methanobacteriati; phylum Methanobacteriota; class Methanomicrobia; order Methanomicrobiales; family Methanomicrobiaceae; genus Methanofollis; species Methanofollis sp. W23. Next base: position 1,151,763 of record NZ_JAGGMN010000001.1, read on the forward strand.
AGATCTGGGCGACGCCCCGGTCCACGAGAGCGCGGCGCACCGCCATGTCGACAAGTTTGAGGGCACGGGTCTTCTCATGGACTGTATTGTTGAAGACCGTGACCGGCCTGAAGAAAGCGTCCTGGTCGATCTCCTGGAACCCCCCGGGCCCGAGATACTGGCCTTCCACCTGGCCGTTGATTGCCAGGACTGCGGCGCGGTCCTCTTTTGCGTCATAAAGCCCGGTCGCCAGGTTCGTCGCCCCGGGCCCCGCGATCGTCACGCAGGCCGCCACCTTCCCGGTCAGTTTATGGTAGGCCGACGCCGCCATCGCTGCATTCTCTTCATGCCGCACCTGGATGAACCTGGCCCCAGGGTGTTTCCTGACGGCGTCGATGATCCCGAGCGACGACGTTCCCGGCACCCCAAAATAGAGACCAACCCCCCAGTCTGCCAGTGCCGCGACCATCGCCTCGGCGACCGTCGGTCCACCGGCGGACGTACTCTTCTTATCCATCTTCCGTCCCCCCCGTCTCCTCATCCGCTTCAGATATAACTCTATCCCGGGCCGTCTCCCCCGGGCCCGGGCCACCGGCACCGGGGGGACGGGACGCGGATCTCAAACCTCGCCCCCCTGCCAGGCACTCCGCACTCTCTGATGGAGATCCCGGTGGCAGAGAGGATTTCACTGGTCAAAAAGAGCCCAAGGCCGGTGTGTGAACCGTATTTTCTCTCAAAGATCTTCTCTTTTGCCGCCGCGGCCACCCCCATACCATTGTCCTCAACGACGATCAGGTTCTCTCCCCTGGCCTCTGAAACGCTCACCCTCATTGCCGTGACATCGCCGCCGTGCCTGATGGCGTTCTCATAGAGGTTGTAGAAGACCTTCCCGAAGAGGGGGTCGGCATAGATCTCAAGCCCTCCTGCCTCGACTTCAAGAGTGACGCCATGATGATCGAGGATCCTGGCCGTACGCTCTGCCGCCCCCGCCACCGACTGCCACTCAGGCGCCCTGAGCCCGAGATCGCGGTAGTCCCTGGCGGCGCCGAGGTGCTCCCCGATCATCTCCGAGGCCTCGATGATCCGCCTGACATACGTCTTCTGCTCAGAGCCGTCAGGCGTGAGTTCTTCGAGTAGCCCTCCATAGCCGATGATCACCTCGAGCTGGTTCTTGATGTCGTGCTGGGAGATCTGGTTGAGGATCGAGGCTTTCTTCTGGGCTCTGCGGAGAGCGTCTTCGGTCTCTTTGAGCCTGCTGATATCCCTGACCAGGAGAAAGTGGCCGGTGGTCCTGGAACGCCAGTCGATGATAGGGGAGATCCGGAGTTCATAGTGCTCTCTCTTCCCATCCTTCTTGGTGAGGCTCTGGACATAGGCGACCTCAGATGTTCCTCTGTATCCTTTCTGGAGTTCAGGAAAATGGTTGATAAATTCTGCGACCGGCAGTCCGATCAGTTCTTCAGACTGGTGCCGCACTATCTCCTCGCCCTTCCTGTTCATCTCGACGAGCCTGAACTGGGGGTCGAGGACAAAGATCCCGTCGGTGAGACCATTGAAGTATCGTTCCTTGGAGAGGGGGACTGTGCCGAAGAGTCCTGCCTGCAACGCACCGGCCGAGGCGGTAAGGGCGGCGGTCATGATACAGAGAATGCAGCACCCCGCACACGGCGAGGGCGAGGGATTCATGAGCGAAGGGGAGAGGACCGCCGCCCAGGGGATGAGCGCACCCATCAGGACAAACCCGATCTGGCGTCTGTACATCGCAGGTGCGGCGAGGAGCATTGCCACCAGAAATATGATGCAGATGATGACGACGAGATAGACCGCCCCGGCAAGGACAAAGTACGACGTGCCGCTCATCAGGTCGGCGACCGGCACCGCCCCGGCGAGGGAGAGCACAGCGGCGGCGGTAGGGACGACCGAGGCAAGGAACGTCGTCGTCAGTGTTACTCGTTGTTCTTTGCCGGTATATTGCATGACAAAGGCCATCCATGCCGGGGTCATGACGGCGATCCCGATAATTGTCACTTCAGCCCAGAAGCCCTGCCATCCTGGACCGAGCGGGAGGAGGACCGACCCCTCGCCGAGCAACCAGATGAGGACACCAAGAGCAAAGAGAAAAAAGGTCCGTGCACCGGGTGCTTCACGTCGTTTCCAGGTTGCGACGGCAAGGACCGAGGCTATGGCAAGAGAGGCGACCATGGCGAAGGTGCCTGAGATGTAGGTGTACATTGCTGATTCTCTGGTATTGGAATTGATCTCTGACAGGAACAACCGAATAATGGCACGATATGGCAATCGGGATGGTCCGGAGCTTGATGAGAGGTTTCTCCGGGTATTTGAATTACTTTTGGGAGATCGATCTGGTTGCTCCCAGGACCAGGGGCCGCGCCATCAGGGGTGCCGCACCTCGCGCAGTGGCCCCATGATCACTCCTGAATCCTGGGCTCTCATGGCCCGCCCCTGGACCCTGGTGCGAGGGGGGAGAAATACGTCCAATATGGCGGGGAAAATCTCTCAATTGCGAGGAGATCGGGAAACTCAAGGGGGGCCAGGCACAAACATTAAACCCTGAAATACGAATCTCTGATCAATGCACTCACAGGAGGTGAGGCGCCATGGCAAAGAAGGGCGGCAAGAAGCAGCCGAAGGAACCGAAGGAGTGAACTCGTGTTCACTTCATGCGTACAAAACCCCCATTATACCTTTTTTCGGCCAAAAAAATTGTTCATTGGCTCTGTAGAATGAGCATGAGGCAAGAACACGCTTCAAGCATACGGGATGAACATTTTTCGTTGCTGGATCATTCTTTTTTCAGACCGGAGAATTGGTGAGGATCGTGTTCACCTGCTCTTCAGGCTTGAAAATGAGAGACCACGTGACAAGAAATTTTTATCCTGTATGCGTGAACCCCTTGCTCGGGGATACATGATAGAACAGGATCGTGGGTCTTCGGGTCGTGCACTGATCTGCGTACCCCCTCCTGAGCACGACACCATACGGGAATCACCATATGCCCGTCCCCCTCTATTCTCGTCATCGGGGGGTTCTGGAGGGCAAAAGTTCCCGGCGCAAGATGACGGCGAAGATTCAACGATTGAGGGTAACCCCTCTGAGCGACGCACCTTCCCATCTCTTCGGCTGGGGAGCGTGCCGCCCAGATCTCAGGGATGAAGATCGGGACGGTAAGACAGAGGTTCGATCATTCAGGATCTGTAACTGCAGTCTGCGTATCATTCTTGAAGAGATCTGGGAAATTCGGCTCTGTAGAAACCCTCACAAATTCTTAGTGTGACCGTAACTCACGCCTTCCCATATATATCGCGCCGGGGGCTCCGCCCCCGGACCCCAGGGGCGAAGATAGGGCGGGGAAGGCATAATAGACAAATATTAGGGGTTTCAGTCCTCGTCCTATCGTATTGCGGGGGGACCTGGGGGCGGCCAACCCCCCGCCAAAGATAACTGTCCTGAGGAATTCTACAGAGCCAGAAATTCAAACCATTATGGAAACCCAAAGAGATAATCTTCGCGATCAATTTCATTGAAACCCTCATAGATCTGTCAGAGTGGCCTTCTGATCACCTGCCTTCCCTCCTCTTCGCGCCAGGGGCACCCCTGGACTCCCAGGATCAAGATTGTGCTGGAGGGAGAATTGACAAACAGGAAGAAGGAGGTGCCGTTCTCGACATTATCGTGTGGCGTCTGGACCGGGGGGTGGCCAAGCCCCCGGTGTGTGGTGAAGACAGCGTTTTGGTTCGACGTGCCTTCTCCTCTTTTCTTGATCTTCTCTCTGCCCTTTTTCATGCTCGCACCGGGGGGAGCCAAACCACAAGACGCAGATGAGACCGGGAAGGCACAATGGACGACCATAAGATAAGTGCAACCCCCCCCGGGTCACCACAGAGATCATCCCCGCAAAAGAACTCCAGACCAGGGCGCCGGCCAAAAAAATGCAGGGGCATTCCGCCCCCTCATACTTACTCTTCGGATTTTTCTTCAGCCGGTTTCTTCACCGGCTTCTTCTTCTCTGGCTTGACATAGGTGATCTTGACCACCTTCACGCCGTCATGTTTGGAGAAAGCAGGGCGGTAGTCGGTGTCCATCGTGAGACAGTGCACCGGGCAGACCTCCACGCAGCAGTTGCAGACATGACACTTGAAGAGATCGATCTCCCAGAGTTTCTCGTCGCGCCTGACACAGATCGCATCTGCCGGACACTTGCGCATGCACATCCCGCATGAGATGCAGCGTGCCGGGTCGATGGTCACATGCCCGCGCGAGATCGGGTACTCCTTGGCAGGTTCGGCCGGATAGCGGATGGTAGACGGCCCATTGATGAGCGACTTGACCACCGTCTTTGCCATCTCGAAATATACCATCTCTCTCACCTCTCCAGACACCCGATGCACGGGTCGATGGTCAGCGTGATCACCGGCACATCGGCAAACTCGCAGCCCTCCAGCATCTTGACCAGGGGGGGGATGTTCGCCATCGTCGGCGTCCGCACCCGGTGACGGGCCAGTTTCTTGGTGCCGTTGCCCTTGACATAATGGATCACTTCGCCGCGGGGCTGTTCTGCCCGCGAGAAGTACTCGCCCTCAGGCTTGCCGGTCACCTTCACCTCGATCGGGCCGTCAGGGATCTTCTGGGCCGCCTCCTTGATCAGGTCGATGGAGGAGAAGAGCTCTTTTGCCCGCACCGCACACCGTGCATAACAGTCGCACCCGTCCTCGACGACCGGTTCGAAGTGGAGACGGTCGTACGCGGCGTAGCCATTCATCCTGACATCAGAGGCGACACTGCTCCCACGCAGCGTCGGGCCCACCGCCCCGAGTTCGTAGGCGTCCTCAGGCGAGAGCATCCCGATATTCCTGAGCCTTGACTTCACCGAACTGTCGAGGAGGAAGACGTCCATCATGTCCTTGAGTTCGCCCCTGATCCCCTCGAGGCCGGTGACCATCTCGTCGAGCTTCTCGCTGCTGATATCGCGGCGCACACCCCCGACCTTCGCGCTTCCCTGGATCACCCGGCCGCCGGTCGTCGCTTCCATGTCGTCGAGGACATGCTCGCGCAGGCGCCAGGCGTCCATGAAGAGGTTCTCGAAACCCATGCTGTCGGCAAAGAGCCCGAGCCAGAGGAGGTGCGAGTGCATCCTCGAGTACTCCGACCAGATCACCCTGAGGAACTCGGCACGCTCGGGCACCTCGACGTTCATCATCGTCTCGACACCCTGGCAGTAGGTCATCCCATGGATGAAACTGCAGATCCCGCAGATCCGCTCGGCGATATAGACGTATTCCGGATATTCGCGCTTCTGCACCAGGGTCTCCAGGCCGCGGTGGATATACCCGACGCCTGGGATCGCCTCCTTCACCTTCTCGTCCTCGACGACCAGGTCGAGGTGGAGGGGTTCAGGGAGCACCGGGTGCTGCGGCCCGAAAGGCACGACTATTTTCTTTGACATGGTTCCTCCCCCCTGAAGGTGACATTTGCAAAGGGAAACTTCTTCGCCGTCTTGAAGAGTGTGCCATTGTAGTCAAGGGACATCCCCTCGAACTCAAGGCCGAAGAAGTCGTGGATCTCGTTCTCGTAGATGAAGGCCGCCCAGTAGATCCCTGAGATGCTCTTCACCACGGTCCCTGCCGGGACCATGACCCGCAGGCTCTCGAAGTGGAGGTCCTTGTCGAAACTGTAACTGAGCTCGAACGAGTCCTCGACCATCGAACAACTCACCTGGACCAGGCGGAAGCCGCGGTTATGGTAGACCTGCACCTCCTTGTGCAGGTCTGTGAGGGCAATATCTCTGAGCACCTGTTCTTCAATTGCCATGCTGTTTCTCCTTTTCTTTCATCTCTTCCCGCTTCTCTTCAAGGATCCCCAGGGCCTTGACGATGCCGTCGATGATCGACTCAGGCCTTGCGGCACACCCAGGGACATAGACGTCGACCGGGATGACCTGGTCGACGCCGCCGGCCATGTTGTAGCACTCCCTGAAGACGCCGCCAGAACAGGCGCAGATCCCGACGGCCACTACGACCTTGGGATCGGGGATCTGTTCGTAGATGTTCTTGACGACTTTGCGGTTGAGTTCGTTGATCCCGCCGGTGATCACAAAGACATCGGCGTGTTTTGGGTTTCCGGTATTGATGATCCCGAAGCGCTCCACATCGTATAGCGGGGTGAGGCAGGCCAGCACCTCGATGTCGCAGCCATTACAGCTGGACGCGTCGTAATGGAGCAGCCAGGGTGACTTTTTCAGATATGCCATGCTCTCTCAGACCCCCATATAGAGATAATATACAATGACGAGGTTTAGGAACCCCAGGGTTGCGGCAACGCCCCACCCGCTCTTCATGGTCCACTGCCACTTCATCCTGGAGAAGGTGTTGTCGATGAAGATCTCTAGGAAGTAGGCGAGGGCGATGACCACGATGGCCAGCACCGGGTTGAACCCGAAGAAGAGGTAGATCATCCCGAGGAGGACGACGGTCTCATACCAGTGGGCGATCTCGATCTTGCCAAGGACCGGACCGGCAAACTCGGTGGTCAGTCCTTTCACCAGTTCCTGGTGGGCATGGTGCGAGGTCGAGATGTCGAAGGGCGACTTGCGCAACTTGATGGTCAGGATGGTCAGGAAGCCGAGGAAGACACCAGGCAGGTACAGGATCGCCGGTACCGTCGAGGTGGCGATATCGCTGATGTAGAAACTCCCGGTGACCATGTAAAGTCCGACCGCCGTGAAGATCACCATCGGCTCATAGGCCATCAGGGTGATCAGTTCACGCTCTGCGCCGATGTGGCTGTACGGCGAGTAGGCGGCGTACGCACCCAGCACGATGAATACGTGAGCCAGGGTGAATGCGAAGATGACGAGCAGGAAGTCGCCTCCGGCAAAGAAGTACGCACCGCTCACTACCATGAAGACAAGGTAGGCCAGGATGTAGAGGTTCTGCGAGGGCGTGACGGTGACGTCTTCCTTCTCGAAGAGTTTGGCCACATCATAGAAGGGCTGGAGGATCGGCGGACCGACTCTGCCCTGCATCCTGGCAGTGATCTTCCGGTCGATCCCGGCGATCAATCCGCCGACGAGTGGGGCGAGAATCACGAAGGCAAGGGCCGTAATGATCGAGATCACATGACCACCCCCTGCATGACACCCCATGCAACCAGGGCCGCGGCCGTCAGGATAAGGAGGACGCAGAGCGGGTTGCTGTAGTGCAGGAGTTTCTTCTCGCCGAAGTACTCTTCAAAGTAGTAGTTCCTGGTGGTCATCTCGCGCTGGATCCCGAGAGCCCCGTCGAACTTCAGGTCAGGCGTCGTGGGGCGCCCGCCCATATAGACCGGGAGTTTTCTGCTCTCTTTGCTTGAAGTATACAGAGAGAGCGGGAGGATCAGCAGGAGGAGGATCATCAGGAGCATGATGATGATGTTGTCCTGGGCAAGCCGCGCCGTCTCGCCGTAGATCCCAAAGACGTAGGGCTCGATGAGCACCGAGGAGACCAGCGGGAAGAGGAGGGCGGCGAGCACGGTAAGTGCGGTGAGCGACGAGAGGACCACCCACTTGCCGCGAGAGACTGTGCCCTCAAGGTTCTCGCCGTACGGCGTCACCGAGAGGACCTTGCCCATCCACTTGGCCCAGAAGAAGACCGTGACGGCGCTTCCGAAGGCAAGGATGGTGACAAAGACGATCCCGAAGGGTGCGTCGATGAACCCCTCGATCGCGGCCCACTTGGAAATGAGCATGCCGAAGGGGGCGAGGAACATCCCGGCGATCCCGGTGGCGATCATCACGGCGATCTTGGGGAACCTGACGATCAGCCCGTCCATGTCCTCGATGTCACGGCTGCCGGTGCGGTGTTCGACCGTCCCGACGCAGAGGAAGAGGAGCGACTTCGCGACCGCATGGAAGATGATGAGCATGATCGCGGCCCAGACCAGTTCGGGCGTCCCGACGCTGGCACATGCAACGATGAGCCCGAGGTTGGCGATGGTCGAGTAGGCAAGCACCTTCTTGGCGTTGGTCTGCGAGATCGCAATCGCCGAGGCGACCAGGAAGGTCACGGCGCCGACAAACCCAAAGGCGACACCGGCAAGGGTGCCGAGGAGCACAGGAGCAAACCTGACGATGATGTAGACGCCGGCCTTGACCATGGTGCTCGAGTGGAGCAGGGCCGAGACCGGGGTCGGGGCGACCATTGCGCCGACCAGCCATGCCGAGAAGGGCATCTGCGCCGCCTTGGTCAGGCCTGCAAAGCAGATGAGCACTGCAGGGATGATGGCGACGGCCTGGCCTGAGGCGATGAGAGTGTCGAGTTCAAGGAGCCCGCCAGAGGGGTCGACCCCTGCGAGGTACAGGAAGGAGGCCGCAAAGGCGATCCCGCCAAGCAGGTTCAACTTCAGGGCAAGGAAGGCGTTGTTCGTCGCAACTTCGCTCTCGGAGTAACCGATGAGCAGGAAGGACGAAAGCGTCGTAATTTCCCAGAAGAAGAAGACCCAGAGCAGGTTGTTCGAGAAGACAAGCCCGAACATCGCGGCCAGGAAGACGAAGATCACAAAGAAGAACATCCGTCGCCGGTCCCGTACCTCGGGGTGGTGCTCGTGGTAGGTGTTCATGTAGCTGGTGGCATAGACCGCGATGAGGCTCCCGATGATCCCGATGATCAGGGCCATGATGATAGAGAACTCGTCGATGAAGAGGTTTCTCACCGGTTCGAGCCCGTGGGCCATGGTCATCTCAAAGTAGAGCATCACTGCGGTCTGTACGAGGACAAGCAGGACGGCAAGGTACTGCTTGAATTTCACTCCCAGGTACAGCAGCAACAGGGCGATGGCCACCTCAATGACAAACATCACCTGTGCGGTCGGTTCAAAGGGAAAGGGGAAATAAACCGAGCCTCCGGTAAAGGAGGTTGCGAACAGGTATATGGAGCCAATTGAGATGACCAGACCCGATAATGCAACGATTGCATCTCTGATCCGGTTATTAGGCAACAATAACAGGATGAATGCAATTATACAGGGAAAGAGTATCAGGAATATTAGTTCATTCATCCGTATCCCTCACTCATTCGGTGGATTTTCGAGGTTTATTAACTATCCGAATTTCGTACTTTAATCAGTAAAAAACCTGTCGATTATACCAGTTTTCTCGGCATCTCTTGCGTCCTCCATGATGGGGTGCACCTGATTCTATCACCTCTCTGATATTCATTATACCTTTTGTCGGCAATTTTGGCGCATTTTTATCCATATCGCACCCTGCGCGCTCTAATCGCAAAATAACCATCATGATTAATATTTTACATGATTGAATCCACGAATCGTGCTCGAACCCTGGGCTTTTATTCTCTCTGTCCATAAGGTACATGCAATGCGTCCGTCATATCTGGGAAAGATCGCGCTGCACTGGTGCGATCACTGTCATGCGCCGGTCCTCGGCGAACAATGCGCATGCGGGGCCGGGACCAGACCGGTCGCCATCACCCCGCCGGGAGATGCCAGACCGGCCATGGCCGCCGATGTCGAACTGGTCAATACAGTCTTTCAGGAGCACTTCGGGGTGCCTCTCATTCCGGAGGGGCATCTTGCCGTCCTCAACAAGGTCCCTGAGATCGACCGGATGGAGGAGGTGGTCCTTGGAGGGGCGGTCGTCGCCGCGATCAGGTACCGCCCTGACAAAGGGGTCTGGGAACCGCTCCCGCGCCCTGCGGCCGTGAATTACTGCACGCCGACACGGCGGTATGTCGTCGTCGACGACGGGGCGGTCTCTTTCATCAAGGACGGGGCAAGCCTCCTCGCCCCTGGACTCGTCGAGATCGAGGACTCGGTCAGGGCGGGCGACGAGGTCTTTGTCCTCACCCGCACCGGGGAGTGCATCGGGGTGGGCAGGGCAAAGGTCGACGCCGCAGAGGCCCGCACGATGGAGCGGGGCCAGGTGGTCAGGACACGCAGGACCGCTCCTGCAGAGGTCGTCCCTGGTCCGGCGACCCGGGACGAGGCGGTGACGGCAAACCAGAAGATCCTCGACACCTATGAAGGGGCGTCTCTTGAGTTCATCAGGAAGGTCTGCGCCGATCACCCCGACCTCCCTCGGAATGTCTCGTATTCTGGAGGCAAGGACAGTCTTGCCACGCTCCTGCTGGTCCTCAAGGCGGTCGGGAAGGTGCCGCTCCTGTACGCAGACACCGGGCTTGAGTTCCCTGAGACCGAGGCAAATATCGAAGACGTCGCCGCACGCTACGGGGTCGAGGTGGTGCGGGCCGAGACCGGCGAGGCCTTCTGGAAGCATTTCGAAGCCGAAGGTCCGCCTGCGGTCGATGCACGCTGGTGCTGCCGGGTCTGCAAGCTCGAACCGGTCGGCAGGGTCATTGCCGAGCGGTGGGGGGAGTCGCTCTCCTTTATCGGCCAGCGCAAATATGAGTCCCTGAACCGGAAGCGGAGCCCAAGGATATGGCGGAACCGCCAGGTGAAAAATCAGCTCTCGGCCGCCCCGATCCAGCACTGGACGGCGCTTCATGTCTGGCTCTATCTCTTCAGGGAGGAGGCGCCGTACAATGTGCTGTACGACCGCGGCCTGGATCGTATCGGGTGCTTTATGTGCCCGTCAAGCGACCTTGCGGTGCTGGAAGGGATCCAGAGGGAATACCCCGACCTCTGGCGGTCCTGGGAAGAGAAACTGCGGGTCTGGCAGGAAGCGCACGGTCTGCCAGAGGCCTGGGTGGCCAACTGCGAATGGAGACGGCGGGGGTCTGGCAGGGATGAAGCAGATAGTTATAATTGATTATGGGCTCGGGAACCTCAGGAGTGTCAGCCGCGGACTCGAGCATGCCGGGGCCTCGGCGGCGGTCTCCTCTGACCCCGGCGAGATCGCCGCGGCCGACGCCCTGGTCCTCCCTGGCGTCGGGGGCTTCAGGGACGGGATGGAGATGCTCGGTCCCCTCGAAGCGACGGTGCGCGAGCAGGCGGGCAAGGTGCCGGTGCTCGGGATCTGTCTCGGGATGCAGATGTTGATGGAGAGTTCTGAGGAAGGAGGCCTGCGCCCTGGCCTGGGCCTGGTCCCTGGCGCGGTCAGGCATTTCCCGCGGGTGCCAGGGATGAAGGTGCCGCATATGGGCTGGAACACCCTCACGGTCCCTGCCGACGAACCGCTCTATGACGGCGTGCCTGACGGTTCATATGTCTACTTTGTCCACTCGTACTATGCCTCGGCCCCGGCCGAACATACCCTGACCACGACCGAGTACATCTGCGAGTTTGCCTCGTCGGTGAAGAACGGAAGGGTCTATGGTGTCCAGTTCCACCCGGAAAAGAGTGGGGCGACCGGGCTTCGGATCCTGAAAAATTTCATCGAACTGGCGTGAAGAGGGGCGCGGCCTCTCTACTTTTTTTAGTTTTGTGACCCTATAGCAACCCCTCACCAATCCCTGGTGTACGCGCGACTCACCCGCCTTCCTCAATCGATTGCGCGGGGGGCGCGGCGCCCCCGGACAGCGAAGATCAAAGATCTTTCTATCATTGGGAATCTTCGATTCCCTCTGTTCTCGAACTTGTTCTCGCTCGTTCCCCCGGGATGAAGATCGGACCGGGAAGGCACCATCAACAAACAGGAAGAGGGGATTGCCGTCCTCCGCCTATCGAATGGCGGGGGGAACCGGGGGCGGCACGACCCCCGCCAGAGAGCCATCCGGAGGGTTTACATGAAAATGATCCAGTCGTTCTACTCTGGAGTTATGGATGAGAATTCGAACGCACTGATTATCCTCTAAATTGGGCCCTGTAGAAATCCTCTTAATGAATCTCTCTGGCGGGGGATTTCACCCCCCGGACCCCCCACCATACGATAGGTCGAGAACGGGGCAATCCCTCTTCAGGGAGTTCGAATATGCCTTCCTGGCTCAATCTTCATCCCGGGGGTCCGGGGGCAGCGCCCCCGGCACAAACATAGAGGAAGGCACGTCGGTCAGGCGTGCCGCCCTCAATCACAGCATCTTCCCCACAATCTCGCACCGGGGGGCGACCCACCCACGACGAAGAGAGATGGGGGCGGCGATGGAACATGATCCTCACCAATTCCCCGGTCTTAAAATAGAATGATCCAGCAACGAAAAATGTTCATCCCATATGCTTGAGGCGAGTTCTTGCCTCATGCTCATTCTACAGAGCCAAATTCTCATAAAAACCCGAAGAGATTATCGTCAGGATCATTTTCATGGTAAAACGGCTCTGTAGAATCCCTCGCCACTTCTTGGTGAAAACATAACTCCTCCGCCTTCCCCCACCTACACGCCGGGGGCGGGTGCCGCCCGGAGCCCAGGAATGAAGATAGGACCGGGAAGGCACAATCTATGGACTTGAAGAGAGAGATACCGTCCACCACCTATCTTCACGCGGGGGGACTAGGAGGCGGCCGGCCCCTCGCAGAGATGGCCATCGAGAGGAATTCTACAGAGCCGATCCATTTCCCGCAGACCCCCTGGACGAAGAGCGGGCTGGAAAACCAGGGCACTGGTTCATGAAGAGGGAGGGTTCCAAAAAAAGTATAAATGCTCCTTTCAGTCCAGTGTCTTCCTCTTCCTCTTCCGGTAATACGAGAAGTAGAGGTAGACCTCATAGAGGAGGAGCAAGAGGATCACCGCCGTCCCGCCGAAGAAGAAGGCGACGACCCTGGGGTCAGGCCCTGAGTCGGGCATCATCCCGTTATCCACCCCTTCCGCCGCGGTGCTGGCGCCGTCATAGGCCGCCATCATACGCGGCGCCTGATCAGGAATCTCCGGAGCCGGGGCGAGGAGCGGCAGGAGAACGGCGACGACCAGAGTTGCAAGGACGACGAACCCGAAGAGGGACATGAACTTGAGAAGGACCGACTTGATGTCCTTCACCTGAGGGGCGACGATCAAGAGCCGCTCGGTGAGGCCGTAGATCTTCACCTCGCGCCCCTTCGAACTCCACTTCGTCTTCACGATCTCGATCAGCCCTGCCTCGGCGAGGTTCTCGACATGATATTTGAGGGTGGTGATGGGGATGGAGAGGGCGGCGGCGATCTCGGTCGCGCTCTTCGGCCCATCTTTCAGCGAGCCGAGGATATCATTGGCCGTCTGGCTCGCCATGGCCTTTGCGATCTTCTTTGCCTGCTCGTCTCCAGGCTCCAGCACCACGACCTCTTCAGACATTGAGCTTTGACTCGATAAGTGCCCGACCGCGGGCCAGGGCCTCGTGGATCATCGAGGCGTCCTGCCCGCTCCCCTGGGCCAGGGTTGGTTTTCCGCCGCCCTTTCCACCAAGGGTCGCACAGACCTCACGGACGATCTCGGCGGCATTCAGGTCTTTGGTCGGCGAGGCCACCACAGCATGGACCCGGTCGGTCCCGCCGGCAAGCACTGCGACCTTCCCGCTCTCCGCGACACGTGAAGCAAGGGCGACCAGTTCCTTGGGCGGGAGGTCGATCTCCTTGATCACGGCCTCGAGCCCACCGATCTCTTCGCCCTTGAGCTGGTTCACCTCGAGTTCGACGACCTTCTCCTGCAGCCGCTCGATCTCCTTTCTCTGCTCCTTCCACTCGGTGAAGAACCTGGTCACGCTGGACGGGAGGTTCTCCTGCTGGACACTGAGGGTCTCGGCCGAGGTGCTGAGGAGGTCTTTGAGGTGCTGCATCGCATAGATCGCCGCCGTACCGGCGGAGTACTCGAGGCGCTCGAACCCGTCCTGGATATGTTCGACCCTGAGGATGGAGATCGGTCCCACCTCGCCGGTGGAACGGCAGTGCGTGCCTGCGCAGGCCTGGACGTCGCCTGCCATCTGGACGATCCTGATCTCCTTGCCAGGCGGAACCCCGCCCTGGTAGAGGTCGAAGCCGTACTTCTGCTCGGCCTTGGTCCGGTTCTCCACGCTGATGGAGACGGGGTGGTTCTCCATCACGATCTCGTTGGCGCGGACCTCGATCCTGGCCAGTTCGTCGGGGGTGATATGCTTGAAGTGCCTGATGTCCAGGCGCGAAGTCTCGCTCCCCTTCTGGGCGCCGGCCTGGTGGACATGAGCCCCGAGCACCTCCTTTGCGGCGTGGAGGAGGATGTGGGTGGCGGTGTGGTGGCGCATCAGTGAGCGTCTCCGCTCCTCGTCCAGCATCCCCTTCACCCGCTCGCCGCGCTTGAGGGGCGCCCCCTGCACCCGGTGGAGGATCACGTTGCCGAGTTTGACGACGTTCTCCACCCTTGCGACCGTCTCGGCGGTGACGAGGGTCCCGGTGTCTGAGGGCTGACCGCCGCCTTCAGGATAGAAGAGAGTCTGGTCGAGGACCACATATCCCTCGAAGACGTCGATGACCATCGCCTCGAACTCAAAGGACGTCGGGTGGTCGTAGTAGAGCATCCTGGTGTCTGGAAGCCCTGCGGCACGTTCGCGGAACTTTGCCATCGGGTCTTCGGCCTTCTCTGGCAGGTTCTCTGAGTGAAGGTCGGCGATCCGCGAGTAGAAGTCGTCAGGGATCTCGACGACCGCTCCTTCCTGACCGGCGATCTCCTTGACCATCTCTGGCGGGATCCCGTGGGAGTCGTACAGGGTGACGACCTCCTGGAGGGGGATCCGCTCGCTCTTCTTCTTGTATGACCGGGCAAGCCGCTGGACAATCCTGGCGCCGCGCGCAAGGGTGGCGGCGTATTTCTCGGTCTCGCGGTCGACGATCTCCCTGACCACGGCCACGCTCTGCTCAAAGGAATCGGTGCCGATCTCGCGCATCTGCATCTCGACCAGGTCGGCAAGGGTGTCCTTGAGGTCGAGGTCGCTCATCATCCGCAGGGTCCGCCGAATGACAAGGCGGGCAAGATAGCCTTCCTTGACATTGGACGGGACGATGCAGTCGCCGAGCATGTAGGCGAGACAGCGGGTGTGATCGGCGATGGCATAGATCTTCTCGATCGGAGTGATCATCCGGTCGAGTTTGTCGAGGGGGACGTCGATGGCGTCAGCGACCTTCCGGCGGAGCTGGTAAAGTTGGGCGCCTTCGATGTCCATAAGTCCGGCAAACTTGGCGTTGAGCCCGAGGATCTTGGTGAACTCCTTGTTGTCCAGGAGGTGTTCGAGCCCGGCGGACTGCATCAGGTGACTGACCATCGAGGGGAAGACGGCGTCATAGACTGTCGGGGAGCCGCGGGAGGCCCAGGTGATCCGTTCCAGCCCGTAGCCGGTATCCACGATCCGCATCTTCATCGGATAGTAGAGGTCGCCCTCGAGATCGATCGGTTCCTCCTCATTAGGCTGCCTCGTATAGCACATGAAGACGAGGGTCGCCACTTCGAGCCCGGCGATGAGTACCTCGACTGAAGCCCCGGCATTGCCGCCGCCGATCCAGGGGTGCTCCTTGAAGGTGACCTTTTTGAGGTCGGCACCGATGGAGGCGAGGAACTGGTCGCAGAACTCAACCGCACGGTCCTTCCAGTAGATGTCCTCTGAGGGTGAGTTGAAGGCGTGGTGGGCCATCATCTCAAAGAGGGTAAGGTGCCGCCCAGAGCGCCCGACCGAGTCGAGGTCGTTGAGCCTGATACAGGGCTGCGAGATGGTGAGCGGGTTGGCCGGCGGGGGCACGAGTCCGCTCGTCACAAAGGGCTGGAAGTCGGCGATGGATGCGATGGTGAGGTAGATGTCGTCTCTCCAGCGGGCGACAACAGGGTACCGCTCGATCCTCGTATGACCGTGGCGCTCGAAAAACGAAAGAAACGCCTCTCTCATCTCGTCAAGGGTATGCGGTTCAAAGACCGGGTTGCCGATGAAGGAGTACGGCTCGCAGGGGGCGTCGCCGCAGGTCTCCCTCTCAGGGTCCCGTGTCCAGTAGGCCGCCCCGCACTTGGTGCAGACCTTCCGCACAAGTCCCTGGGATTTAAAATAATCAAGTTGATACTCTTCTTCGAGCATTCAAAACCACGTCTTGGTATTGTATTACTTGTCAATGATTCATAATTGTGTTCATCAGGCCTATCGATTCCGCCCCATAATGTCGAGATACCAGGCATTTACCGGGGTGTATCGGCCGGTCAGAGCGGCAATACGGGCGGCAAGGATATGCCAGCAGCACCGGCCCCGGTAGGTGAAGTCTTTGCAGGTGCAGAAGTCGTCTTCGACGATGTATTCTTCACTGCGTCCCTGTACCACGAAAAAATCGTGATATTTCTTGACTCTGCCGCTCTCGACCGCCTCGATGGCCTTCTGGCCGCGCATCCGGTAGCGCTTGCGGAGGGCTTCGCGGGTCTCAGGGGTGAGCCCGGCCTCCTGCACTCCTGCCCAGAACTCGTTCATGGAATGGTGGTGAGGCGCGGGGTGTCTGCAAGATAGTCCCAGCCTTCGCGCAGGGCGAGCGTCTCTATGGCCAGGGCTTCGAGGGCATAGTGGGTCGACTCGATGCAGGGGAGGGGGGAGGCCCTGGCCACGTGGTGCTTCAACTCCGCAGAGAGGAAGGCGTCGGCGCCGAGGGCGGCGGCCTCCTCGATGAGGGCGGGGTCAAACCCGCTCCCGCCGACGACGCCGAGGTACTCGGGGTCGTGTGCCTCGCCCCAGACCCTGACGTTCCCGCCGATCCGTGCGGCCATCTCAGTGAGGGAGAGGGTGCACCGGCCGACGACGCCAAGCGACATCGGCCTGGTATCTTCAAGCCCGAGGCGCGCCGCAAGGATGTCGTTCACCCCGCCGCTCGCATGATCGAAGTTGGTGTGCATCACATAGAGGTTGATGCCGTGGCTAAGGAGGGGGGCGAGCACCTGTGCGTCCCTGCCCCGCACCGCGGTCACCGGGGTCCAGAGGGGGGTGTGGTGGACGACCAGGAGGTCGGCGCCCCGTGCCGCGGCGGCATCAGCCACGGCGGGGGTGGCGTCAAGGGCGCAGCAGACGGTGCCGACCTCCTCCCGCCCTTCGACAATGAGGCCGATCCGTCCCTCGTCGAACTCTTCTGCGAGTTCGGGGGGTGCGATCTCTTCGAGATGCGCGACGATGTCTGCGATATGCATGTACAGGAGTCAGCGTCCCCCATAATGAAACGATGTATTACCCCGAGTGATTAGAAAGGGCTATAAATATGCTCAATCTATATCTCGATATGGAGAAGTCCATCGAAGAGATCAATACGAGAATACGCGATGGCAATGCCAGGGTCGTCTCGGCCGAGGAGATGCCTGATATCGTCGCGGAACTCGGCGAGGAAGAGGCCCTCAGAGAGGTGGACGTCGTCACCACCGGTACCTTCGGTGCGATGTGCTCGACCGGCGCCTTCCTCAACTTCGGGCATGCCGACCCGCCGATCAGGATGGAACGGGTCTGGCTCAATGACGTCGAGGCATACAGCGGACTTGCGGCCGTGGACGCCTATATGGGGGCGGCAAGCGAATCGACGACGCAGGGGAACGCCTACGGCGGCGCCCATGTTATCGAGGACTTCGTCTCAGGGCGGCCGGTCGAGGTGCGCGCCATCTCCAAGGGCACCGACTGTTATCCGCGCCGGACGGTGACGACGACCCTGCTCCTCGAAGACCTCAATGACGCCGTCATGGTCAACCCGAGAAATTCGTTCCAGTGTTATGATGCCGCCACGAACATGACCGAGCGTGTCATCCACACCTATATGGGGATGCTCCTCCCACACACCGGGAATGTCTCGTTCTCTGGCGCAGGCGCGCTCTCTCCGCTTGCAAACGACCCCGCCTACCGGGTGATCGGGAGCGGGGTGCCCATCTTCCTGGGCGGGACCCAGGGGATGGTCGTGGGCCAGGGGACCCAGTCTTCGCCGGCGACCGGGTTTGCAAACCTGATGACCACCGGGAATCTCAAGGAGATGAGCCCTGAGTTCCTCCGTGCGGCGACCTTCACCGGCTATGGGGTGACGATGTACGTCGGGGTCGGCGTCCCGATCCCGGTCGTGGACCTGGACGTAGTGCGGAGCACGGCGGTGAGAGACGAGGAGATCATGACCAATATCGTGGACTATGGGACGCCGCACCGCGAGCGCCCGGCCATCGCCCGGGTCAGTTATGCCGACCTCAAGAGCGGGAAGGTGGAGATCGACGGCGAGGAGGTGCGGACGTCCTCGCTCTCCAGTTACCGGAAGGCCCGGGAGATCGCCGAGACGATCCGCACCTGGGTGGAGGCCGGGTCCATGGAACTCTCACTCCCGACCCGAAGGTTCAACGCCGCCAAGCGGACCAGGCCGATGCGGGAGACGAAGGTGGTGCCGAGAGTGCGCGAGATCATGGACACAAAGGTCGTGGCCGTCGCCGAGGACGAACCGATCCGCACGGCCGCGGCGAAGTTGCTCAAGGGCGAGACCAACCATCTCCCGGTCCTCAACGGCGAGGGGCAACTCGTCGGGATCGTGACCACCTATGATGTCACCAAGGCGGTCGGGAGCACCCGTGAACTCACGGTGGTGCGGGATATCATGACCCGCAAGGTGGTGCGGACGACGCCTGAGGAGGCGGTGGATGTCGCGGCCCAGAAACTTGAGCGGCACAATATCAGCGCCCTGCCGGTGGTCGATCCCGCCCACCGGGTGATCGGGATGCTCTCTGCGATCGATTTAGGAAAACTCCTGGGCGGGAGGTGGCAATTATGAAACTGCAGGTCTCGTTCTCCCGCAAAAAGGTCAGCGAACCGATCATCGCGAGGGTGGTCAGGGATACCGGGGTGCTCATCAATGTCGAGCGGGCACGGATCGAGCCGAGCGAGGGGAAGGTGCTGATCGATGTCCCTGACGAGAGTGTGAAACTGGTCTGCGAGAAGATGCGGGCGCTCGGTGCCACAGTCGAGGTGCTGGAGCATGCGGTCATGCACGACGAGGAGGAGTGCGTGGACTGCGGGGCATGCATCAGCGTCTGTCCGCAGGAGGTCTTCTCCTTCGACGAGGAGTGGGCCCTCACCCTCGACCAGGGTCGGTGCGTCCTCTGCGGTCGGTGCGTGCAGGCCTGCCCACATGGCGCACTGACGGTGGAGAAGTAATTCTTTTCTCCTCTTTTTTTGGTGCGGAATCTCTCGCGGGCATGCGGCGGAATGATTCCTGGTGATATCGGGGTTCTCGCAAGAGGGTGCTTTCGATCTGTACCTCTCTCTCACGGCCGTCTGAAAACACCGGATCACGGTTCCCCTGCATGAAGAGATCGCAAAGGGTACGCTGAATGATATCGTCACCAGGGTATCGCAGTGGGAACAATAGTGCCAGAGAAGACCTTTTTGATCTGCTGCGGTAAATCGTGCTATTTTTGGCTTTGTAGATTCCCTCACTCATACCAGGAAGGGGTGAGAGTTTGCTATGAAAAACACTGCGATGTTTTTCCAAAGAACCGCTTGAAACGTTGTTTCATCATCGATTCTACAGAGCCCTTATTATGAAGACAGGGGGGGCGGGTATCAGTCGAAAGAAAGAGGAACCCCCTCACTCAGGTCAGGACTTGAGATAATCTCTGGTATGAGACGACGGACGTCTTCGAGGGATTCAACTGGTGAGGGATGTACACTTCCACTCTCCTGATCTTCTGCGATCCAATACCTCTACCCTTATCATGATGATTGGGGAGGAGAGAGATGGGTCGGGGGAAGAATGGTCGCCCTTACCTGATCTCATGACCTGCGGCCCTCTCCTTCGCAAGCTCTTTTGCATGAGAAGACCCAACCCGCTGATCGAGAGGATTTCTGATGATCAGAGAGCACTTCGAGTACAAACAGACGATCACGACGGTCCTTGCCGACGAGGAGGCGCACGTCGCGGCGGCAAAGGAGGGGATGCTCCGTGCACGCGAGGAACTGGAGCGGTTCATCATGGAGGATTCCTTCTTCGGGGTGACCTTCGACCCCTACGCCCCGGAGGCCGAAAGCCTGACGGTGCGGCGGATGGGTGCCGCCTCGCGTGAGGCGGGCGTCGGGCCGATGGCGGCAGTGGCCGGGACGATCGCCTGGGCAGGGGCTGAGGCGATGCAGGCGGCGGGGGCGAGGTTCGGGGTCGTCGACAACGGCGGCGACATCGCCCTCTTCTCGAATCGCGAGGTGCGGGTCGGGGTCCATGCCGGGGCCTCACCCTTCTCAGATCGACTCGCCTTCGTCGTCCCGCCGCAGGAGGAGATCCTCGGGATCTGCACCTCGTCGGCGACGGTCGGGCCCTCGATCTCCTTCGGGGTCGCGGACGCGGTTACGGTCTTCTCCCGCGACGTCTCACGCGCCGATGCCTGGGCCACGTCGCTGTGCAACACGCTCTGTCCAGGGGATGAGGAGCCCTTCGCCCCCCTCGAAGGCACGGCGGTGGACGGGGCGATCGTGATCCTGGGCGAGGAGATCGGGGTCTGGGGGGAGGTGCCCGAGATTACGGGAGCGACCGTCGACCCTTCTCTCATCACGAGGGGTGAGTCGAGACCGGAAGGTCGCCGGTAAAATGTGATCGCAGGGGTTCTGGGGAAGTGCCCCGGCGTGAAGGTGTGATGATAAGGCGTGCCGCCCCTCTCAGAGGATCTTTCCCACCATCTCGCGCCGGGGGGCCGTGCCCCCCGGAACCCCCCACGACGAAGATAGCCGAGGGACGGCAACGGGTGGTGTTTTTCTCTGTTGTCCTGTTGTAAGGGGAATGATCAAAAGAATCTCCAACGCGGCCTTCCCGGTCCAATCCTGACACGGGGGTCCGGGGGTCGCACCCCCCGGCGTGATTCATGAGGGAAGGCACACGGTTGATCGGTGCAAGGGATCGGTATGGTGATCAATCAGTCGTGCCGCCCCTCATCACGCGAGATTTTCGTAGACGTAATCGACCGCCCGCTCCCGCGCTCCCTTCCCGGTGAAGCGTTCGTAGGTCTTCTCGCCGTCTGAGACCTCGATCCCTGCCCCGCCTTCCCCGACCGAAAAGACCAGTTCAAAGACATCGGCCTCATCGAAGAGGATCCCCCTGAGGGTCTCAGAGGCAGGGGTGAGCATCAGCCGCTCGGCCTGGAGTTCGCCGCCCGGTTCTTCCCTGAAAAAATAGAGGTATGCCTGGTATGCGTTGAGGAGGTCTGAGGTGAGGAGTTCGAGACGCAGGTCGTCGGAGAGGTCGTCGAGGAGACGGACAAGTTTTTCGTCGTCTTCGTCGGCCTGCTCAAGCAGTCGGTCGGCGATCTCTGCAAGTGTGGGGTAATCAGTCATACCCACTCACCTCATCTCTCCAGGATAAAGTATATTGTGGAATCACGCACAAAATACGGTGTGAAAACCGAAGAATTCGACTGGATGGTCTACCATGCGATCGCCTGGGGCCACGCCGCGACCATTCCCGCCCTCATAGAGTATGTCGGCAGGGAGAAGACGGCTGTCGAGGAGTCGGTCGACCGGCTCGTCTCCTATCTGCTCATCGAGCGGGACGGCGAGAAGGTGCGGGCGCTTTCGGTTGAAGAATCGATTCTGAAATGTCAGTTGAAACATACCGCCGGTATCCCGCTTGAGATCGAGAACGGCGTGATTAAGATACCAGATTTTGCACGGAACGGTGACAAACCATGAGAAAAGTATGCATCCTCAGGCTCGGTCACCGGCCTGAGCGTGACCACCGGGTAACCACCCATGTCGGACTCACCGCCCGCGCCCTTGGCGCCGACGGGATGTACCTCGCGGGCGAAGACCCGGTGATCGTCGGGTCGGTCAGGGACGTTGTTGAACGCTGGGGCGGTGAGTTCTTCATCGAGGACAAGGTGAAGTGGAAACAGTGCATCAGGAGGTGGAAAGAGAATGGCGGGATCGTCGCTCACCTCACGATGTACGGGCTCGAAGTCGGCGAGGTCGTCGCCGCGGTGCAGGAGCGGCCCGAAGATCTGCTCATCATCGTCGGCGCCGAGAAGGTGCCTGGCGACGTCTATGGGATGGTCGACTACAATGTTTCGGTGACCAACCAGCCCCATTCTGAGATCTCAAGCCTTGCCATCTTCCTGGACCGCCTCTTCATGGGTCAGGAGATGGAGAAGAAGTTTGAAGGAGCAAAAATCCGTGTCGAGCCCTGCGAGGCCGGCAAGCGGGTGATCGAGCAGTGAAACGGATCCTCGTGGTCGGGTTCGCCACCAGGCATGTGGTCCAGTCGGCCCGCCGTGCCGGGTACGAGGTCTATGCCGTCGACCACTTCTGCGACCAGGACCTCTGCCAGGACGCCGCACGGCACCTGAAGTTCGAGGAACTCGACGAGATCCCTGACCTGGTTTCCCAGATCTGCAACGGGCATACGGCCGACTGGCTGGTGACCACCTCAGGGGCCGAGGACCTCTCGGTTCAGATCCCGCATGCCGGGCCCTCGGCCAAATGCTCGGCACGGTTCCTGGACAAACTCGAGATCCAGCGTTTCTTCGAGAAACATGGGATCCGGACTCCGGCCCTTGCCGAAGACGGGCAGTTCCCGGCGATGGTCAAGCCCAGGCACGGTGCCGGCGGATGGCGGAACCGGGTTGTCAGGTCGGCAGAAGACCTGCGGGCCTGGGAGGAGGAGTGGCCTGATGTCCCGGCGATCGCCCAGGAGGTGGTCGAGGGCGTGCCGGCCAGCGTTTCCTGCGTTTCCGACGGGAAGCGTGCCGTGGCGCTGGCCGCCAACGAGCAGCTGCTCAGGGGCGGCGACGGCGACCGGGCGTACGGGTTCTCGGGCTCGGTCACCCCCTTCGTCCACCCGCATGCGGCGCGGATGATGGCCGTCGCCGAGGAGGCGGTGGCCAGGAGCGGGTGCGTCGGGTCGGTCGGGGTGGACTTTGTCGTCGGGGACGACGACTTCTGGGCGATCGAGATCAATCCCAGGTTCCAGGGGACGCTCGACACCGTCGAGGCCTCGATCGGTGAGAGCGTCTTCCAGCACCACCTCGGTGCCTGCACCGGCACGCTGCCCGCGGCCAGGCCTGTGCCTGCGCAGGTCGCGGCGCGGGCGATCCTCTTTGCCGACCGCGACCTCGTGGTGAAGGAAGACCTTGCTCCGCTCTCCTCCTGCATCGCCGATATCCCCTGGCCAGGCACCGAAGTGGAGGAAGGAAGTGCGGTGGTCAGCGTCTATGGTCATGGACCTGACCGGGCCGCCGCCCTTGCAGCGCTGGATAGAAATATAACACGCGTCCGTCAATATATGTCCTGATGGTTGGCATTGACGATATGCTGGGCGATCCGGGGATCAGGGCCTACCTTCTCCGCCTGATCGAGGCGGAGGGGCTCGAACTCCTGGAGAAGTTCCCGCCTGACGGCGAGTATTCAGATGAAGAACTCGCGGAAAAGACCGGGATCAACCTCAACACGGTCAGGCACACGCTCTATACCCTGTATGAAAGGCGGCTTGCCGAGTACCGGCGGATCAAAGACCCGGATACCGGATGGCTCACCTATCTCTGGACTTTGCGGATGGACCAGATCTATCCCTATATCGGTCAGGAACTCGAGCGTGTCCTTGAGATCCTGCAGAAGCGTGAAAAGTACGAGGAGGAGAATGATTTCTATATCTGTGACGAGTGCGGAATCTTCACCTTCAATGATGTCTCTGACACCAATTTCACCTGCCCGGTCTGCGGAGGCGAGGTGAAGCACTTCGACAACGAGATGCTGCTTGTCGCCTTGAAGCACCGGGTCGAGGAGATCCGTTCGATTCTCGGGCATGCATGAAGATATTCTGAGAGGTGCGGGGTGCGACGAGGGGGTCATCGCCCATTGCCGGGCGGTGACCGCCGCCGCCCTGGAATACACGGGGTCGTCGGCAATCGACCGCAACCTCGTCGTCGCCGGCGGGATGCTCCATGACCTTGGACGGTCAAGGACGCATGCCCTGGCACATGCCGAGGCGGGGGCCGGATGTGCACGCGCCCTTGGGCTTCCCGACGAGGTGGTCAGGGTGATCAGGCGCCATATCGGCGCCGGGTTGACCGCCGAAGAATGCGCGCTCCTCGGGCTTCTGCCCGCCGACGCCGTCCCTCGACGTCTTGAAGAGCGGGTGGTCGCCCATGCCGACAACCTCACCAAGGGCACGAGGGCGATCACGCTGGAAGAGCGGATGGACCGCTCGGTCGTGCTCGGGCGGAAGGCGGCGGTCCGGGTATTCAGGTTGGGTCTTGATCTTGAACCGCTCAGGCACCTGCCTGGAAGGCAGGTCTCCACTCAAAGAACGGACCGATAGGTTGTTCCCGTAACCCGCGCTCCCTGGCGCGGAGGGAGTGACTGATTTTTTTGGCTTTTGGCTTTGTAGAAACCTTCACCTCTTGTGTAGGTGAGACATGTGTCACCCGCCTTCCTACTACCCCTTTGGCCAGGGGCAAGTGCCGCCGTACTCGACCTATCGTGTGGCGGGGGCGTACTGCCACACGATAGAGAGAGGACTTCAAATCTCTTTTCTGAGCTCTGTAGAATTGCTCATGAGGCGAGGCCTCAAGAATATGGGATAAAAATTTTCGTCATGTACTCTCTCTTTTCAAGACAGGAGAACTGGTGGAGACTGTGTTCACTGTGCCGCCCCCACCTATCTTCAGTCTGTGGGGGTCCAGGGGTGCAACTCCGCCGACGCGAGATGACGGTGGAATTCGATGATCAGAGGCGGCAGATCCATCAGAAGAATTTTTTTATCCTCTGAGGTCCTCCCAAAACTCTTCAGTCCTCCCCTCTCAGAAGATAGCGGTGGATGTGGAGAAAATATCCTCCCCTTTTCGTTGCGGGGTCCATGCATTGCCTTCCCCCACCCCCGCGCCGGGGGCGCTGCCCCCGGACCCCTGGGATGAAGATGGGGTGGGAAGGCAGAGTGATGATCGTGAAGACGGGATGCGGACTCCTGCCACTCTTCATCAACGGGGGTCGGGGGGGCGGCACTCGCGCTCATAATTGCGAAGGGGTTCTCCCTGTGTTTTGAGGGGCAGTCTCTCGGAGACCTGCGAGTCTTCTCACACTCTCCTGGTACCGCAAAAATCAAAGATCTCTCTCATCAGGAATCTCTCCCCGTGTTTTCAAACTCGCTCTCGCTCTCGCTCGTCCCCTATGGAAAAATGAGTGCCGGGAAGGCGGAGTCGAGAGCGTCCCCTCTAATTCCTGCCATACTCTTGTGCGAGAGGGCAGAGGCCTTTTTTCCCGCTACATTCTCGTGATGATCTTTTGTTCCTGGTCGGCGACTAAATCACCAGTTTCTGCACCTGGGGGAGGGACCGCAGTTCTTCGATCACCCCGAATGGGAGGGGTTCGTCAAGGATGATGACCAGTCTGGGCGACTCGGCAAAGTACGGATCGGTCACGAAGATCTGCCTGATCGCAAGGTCATGTCGAGAGAGTACCCTCACCGCGGCCCCGACGATCCCTTTTTCGTGGGCGTCGGTTGGGAGGATGGTGATGACGGTCAGGCCAAGGGCTTCGGCGACCTTGGAGAGGTCGGGGGTCGCTCGCATGGAAGAAAAGACCTTCCTGGCCCAGTCCATACCCTGGATACGGCGTGCCGTGGCGTCCACGACCCGCCGGTCGATCCCGATGACGCGCGCGATATGAGTGGCCGGGATCTCGATGTCATTGCAGGTGATACGCCCTTTTTCCGAGACGCCAAAGCCGTTTTCAAGGAGAAATTTCACGACTCTGGCCTGCGCGGGCGAATCGGCAAATTCCTGCATGAGTGCTGCCCACATAATCACCAGAGAGTACGCGCATGCATCGATATTATCCTTCGGGTCAGGGCCCCTGCGCGTGGCACCTGATCCAGGGCAGTTCTCTGGTTTTTCAGATCGTCGGGGTGAAAGGGAGGGTTTGCATGGCCATAATTGGGCGATAGATTCAATTACTTTGATATCCTTCTTTATAGGGTAACAGGCGAGGGTTGCCGAGCCAGGTCAAAGGCGCAAGGTTGAGGGCCTTGTCACGTAGGTGTTCGAGCGTTCGAATCGCTCCCCTCGCACTCACTTTTATGAAATCTTACAGATGAGCCATGGCGCTCTTTTCCGGGCCTGTATCTATAACTGCGTGCAGGGCCAACCAGTATATTCAATCTCAGACTACCATGACCCGCGAAAACCTCCTCCCCATCCTCTATGGGCTGACGTCAGCGTTCCTCTTCGGTATCACGGCGCCGTTCTCGAAGTTGCTCCTCGATGGCGTGGGGCCGATCACGATGGCCTCGCTCCTCTTCCTGGGGAGCGGGACGGGTCTGTTTCTCTATCTTTTCGGGGGGTCCCTCCTCGGTCGCAGACGCGACGGGATCGAGGCCGCCCTTGCCCCGGCCGACCTGCCCTGGCTTGCAGGAGTCGTCTTCTTCGGTGGGATCCTCGCCCCGGTCACCCTGATGATCAGCCTGGCCCAGACGCCGGCGGCGACGGCGTCGCTGCTCCTCAATTTCGAGGCGGTGGCCACGACGATCATCGCGGTGCTCTGGTATCGTGAGCCGGTAGGGAGGCGGATGTGGGCCGCGCTCTCCCTGATCACGCTCTCGTGCATTATCCTCTCGTACGTCCCTGACCAGCCTTTCGGGCTCTCGCTCGGGGCGCTCGGGGTCATCCTGACCTGCACGTTCTGGGGGATGGACAACAACTTCAGCAAGAAGATCTCGGCAAAGGACCCGATCCCGATCGTGATGATCAAGGGGTTTGGGGCAGGGGCGGTCACCTTCGTCATCGCCCGTCTCCTTGGCGAGGCGATCCCGGACCCGGCCACCTGTCTGGCGGCGATGGTGATCGGGTTCCTGGGCTATGGCGGGATGATGAGCGTCTTCTTCCTGATGGCGCTGCGCGGGATCGGGTCGGCGCGGACGAGCGCCCTGGTCTCGACCTCGCCGTTCTTCGGGGTCTTCGTCTCGTTCCTGCTCTTCACCGAGGAACCGAGACCTGCCTTTTTCGTCTCTCTGCTGGTGATGGCCCTTGGTGCCTGGCTTCTCATCACCGAGAAGCACTCCCACCCTCACCGGCACGAGGTGATGGTCCACGAGCACCGGCACCGGCACGACGACCTCCATCATGACGGCCACCCGCATCCGCCTGGCACCCCGGCGCTCGATGCAAAGGGTTACCACTCGCATCCTCACCGGCATGAAGCAATGGTCCACGACCACTCGCACGCCCCCGACCTCCACCATCGGCACACCCATGAGTGAGTGGTGGGGCGGCACGATAACTCTCTGGGGGGTGGAGGCGCCCTCGAGCTCATTCTGTACATCAGGAGTTGTGCCCGGGCAGCGTCGGGTGGTCACTCCTTCCTTTTTTCCATGGGATTTTAGAGAGTCAAGGGCTTTGTAGAAATGCTCTGGGTGGGGCTCTCTGGCGGGGGGCGTGCGCACCCCGCACCCCCGCCACACGATAATAGGTCAAGGACGGCGGCACTCGCCCCCGGCCAAAGGGGTAGGAAGGCGGATGACAGACACGCATTCTCCCCACGATACGTGAGGGTTTCTACAGAGCCGAGTCAAGGATGCAGAACCTGCCCGGCGCAAGGTTGATGGAGGTTTGCAGAGCACATGGGGAGTATGAAAATAGCCGTGGCAGGCGCAGGTGTGGCCGGGAGTTTTCTTGCCTCCCGGCTCTCTGATGCAGGATATGTGGTAGACCTCTATGACCTCCCGGCACAGACGGCGTGCCGGGCGTCTCCATGTGCCTGGATGGCGACACGGGACTTCCCGGCCGTGCTCGAGGCCGAGGGGCTTGAGCCCGAAAAATACGTGATCGAGCACTTCGACGCCTTCTTCCTTCAGGAGCAGCGCCTGGAGGCCGACCTGATGACGATCCATAAACCGGCGCTTCTCGCCGACCTGCGGGGCGAGGTGGGGGTGCGGACAGGGAGGCCCGACCTTTCGGAATATGGCCGGGTCATCGATGCCACCGGGACGGCACGGGCCTATCTCCCGGCGATCACGGGGGACGACTTCTGCCGGTGCGTCCAGTTCAGGGTGCAGGGCGGGGACCGGGCGCCCTCCCTCCCGTCGGTGCGGTATGTCCATGGCGGGTATGCCTGGTCGTTCCCGCTCGGCGGCGGCGAGCGGCATGTCGGGTGTCTCAGCCATCTCGCCGACCCCGCCGGGCTCATCGGGGAGACCGGGTATCTGGACGGCGAGGCGCACTGCGGGTGCAGGAGCAGGTTGCGGGTCACGTCGCCGTACCGGGCGCAGCCGTTTGTCTCTGGAAATGTTTGCGGGGTGGGCGAGGCGATCGGGTGTACTTATCCGTTGGTCGGCGACGGGATCGTTCCTGCCCTCCTTTCCGCCCGTCTTCTCCTCGACCACTTCGACGACCCTGCGGGCTACACGCAGGCGGTCCTCGACGCCTTCCCGGGGATGCAGGGGGAGCGCACTCTCCTGGAGAGGATGAAGGCCGGGCGCCGTCCGTCGCCTGCGTGGATCGATGAGGTCGATACTTCGCGCCTTGGCGTCAGGGTCACTCCGGCCGGGGTTGCCCGTATCCTCTTTGCGCTCATTGCAAGGTGACCGGGGCCGCTCCAGTCTGTTTCTCCGGGGTGAAGAGGAGGGGCAGAGTGACGAAGCGCGATTGGTCGGCGTCCCTGCTCCCCTGTCGATGTCTGGAAGGAGAACTGAGAGACCGATCCTGTAAAAATCCTCTGGACGGGTATCTTTGGCGGGCGACACATATCCCCTCACAATAGGAGGGGTTCTGCAGGGCCAAGAGACCTGAGATCTCCTGGAGTCGCGCCTGATTATCGTCTTCCCCCATATGCCTGGGGGCAGAATCGGTGAAGACAGAGAGGGGGGGCACCAACGCCCTCCCTCCCCTTCATGGTGCAATTTCCCTGGAAGAGGTCTGCAAAACCAGGATCTCTTCCTGGGGTATGATTTCAGAAGAGTTCTCGAACTTCGATCGCCTCGGCGCTGATGCCGCGCACATTGAGCATGACGGCATGGTAGAGGTTGACATTGCGCATGCATTCCCTGAACTCACCGTCGTACCATTCTTTGATGGATTCGCGGTACATCATCATCTTGGTCTGCATAATGGTATCTTCGCGTTTGGCCGAGGGAGTTATAGTCGTTTTGAATTGAATCTGCCGGATTATTGACTATCTTTCATGATAATTCCAGATTTGCGGCGGCGAATGGGAGCGATGGTTGAGGGGTGGGGGGCCGGGTGCGAGGCAGGGTGAGAGGAGCGCAGGCCAACAGATCAGGTGAAGGCGATTCTTCGTTTCCTGGCCCAGGAGGGGGCCTGATCTATTTCTCACGAGGGGCTCTCTCGATCGCCTCCCTGCCGCGACCGCGCCGGGGGACTTTTGTGGCGAGTATGTCTCTCACCCTCCGCCGGGGGTTCTGCCCCCGGACTCCCGGCGAGGGCGAGTGGTCGTGGACCGGAGGGCGGCGGATTGGTGGGAGTGATCATAGTTCTTCGTGGTGAGTGAGTCGTTCCCCCCCCCGCCCGGGGACGAGTGCCCCCAAACCCCCGCGATGGCGATTTGTCGTGGATCAGAGAACGGTGGATCATTGAGGGCGATCTTTTTTCTTCGGGTGGTGTGTGTCTTCTTGGTCTTTGTGGCGAGTAGATCGTTTGCCCTCCGCCGGGGGACGAGTGCCCCCGGTCCCCCGGCGATAGCGATTGGTCGGAGATCGGAGGGCGGTGGATCAGTGAGGGCGATCTTTTTTTCTTCGGGAGGTGTGTGTCTTCCGGTCTTTGTGGCGGAGGACTACTGTGAGATCATACCAGATGAAGAGGGAGGTGCCGTCCTCGACCAATCGTGTGGTGGGGGGTCCGAGGGGTGCAACCGCCCGGCCCTGAGAGAGAGCAAGAGGATTTTTTTCTGGTGAGTAGATCCTTCACCTCCATCGGGGGACGAGTGCCCCGGGACTCCCGGAGAGGGCGAGTGGTCGGGGACCGGAGGGTGGCGGACCAAGTGTGGGCGATCTTTTTTCTTCGGGTGGTGTGTGTCTCCCGGTCTTCAACCATGTCTCCCGCGAGCGGACAGGGAGGCCTCTGGATCGACGCCGCCGCCCCTGACTGACCTCGTCACCTTCGCACCTTCGCGCCTGGTTCGCACCCGGCGGGCGCGAAGATGGCGGCCCGGAAAGAACCTCAGTCCTGACGTGATTTTGGTACTGGAGTACAGAGAGAGAAGTGTGTACAGTTCCCCCTGGTATTTTGCATACGATCCAGGGAACACCCGGCACCCATGGCGGCCAGGTGTAGGGGGGGAACGTACAAATGAAGGGGGGAAACCTGGCACGCATGCCTGGTCGACTGATCAGACGCGGCATATGCGTTTTATTCCAGGGGTAAACCAGGTGCGAAGAAAAAAATGCCTCTCCATGGGGCGGAAGGGTCCATCTCTCTGAGGCTATCCCAGAACTCTCCTGCTTCTCTCTGAAGATCGAGAGAGATAGTGGTGGAGAGGGTGCGGTCCCCGGCCAATCTTCATCAGTGGGGGTCAAGGAGGCACTCGCCCCCGGCGCGAGGATATGGGAAGGCCATGGATGCATGTGTGCGCTACGAAGAGGCGACCTCCCCTCTTCATGATCGTCTCTTCTCCTCCCCGAGAGTTCTGGGATATGCTCACCCATACACGCAGTACACAATTTTGAACAGAACTCAGGACCGGGCCTACCCGCCGGGCAGAAAAACGTTTGAGTCCTCGCACCTGCGCATGGCACCGAGGAGAGTACGGCGGTCTCTCCCTGTCATGTCCCGCCGCCGTACCTCGTTGTAGGGGTGTTTTTGTGGTTGTAATTTTATCTCTGTAGTCTGTGGGCTACGAGTTGCAGCATGGAGGACGCGGCAGGCCCCGGCGAGGTGGTACATCATCTCATTCTCCGGCACCCGGGAGGTAAGTCGGGGGCCGGTTGCTGGGGGGCCAGGGCGGTCAAGGCGCCTGGTGAGTTGCCTGGATGCACAATACCTGGCCGCGGATTTTCTGGGTCGATGAGGGAGTGGGTCGCCGAAGTCCTGCCGACAGGAGAAAGATTGTGGATTAAGGTTAAAAAACCTCCGAAACGCGTTTCGAGATCTATTTCGATCTTCAGATCAATATGGTGTGGTTTTACGGTATTTTGGGGTTTTAGATCTCGAATTTGCCAGAGGAGCTCTCCAAAGCATATCGAAATGTTTATATTTTTGTGCGAGATCTGATCCTATGCCCCGCACGGGGCGGTGAAACTCGATGAACTCACAAAAAGAAATGCATGAAGAGGCCGTTTCGCCGGTCATCGGCGTAATCCTGATGGTCGCGATCACGGTGGTGCTCGCGGCGGTCGTCGGGATGTACGTGATGGGCCAGGCCGACGCGATCCCTGAGTCGAAGTCGGTCACGATGACGGCTGAGAAAAGTATCGTCACTGATGATTCTAAAGAATTTACAGAAATTAAGGTCACGGTTGTAGGGGGATCTGACCTCAACGCACTTCAATCTCTTACATTGAAGTGGGATGGCAAGAATACTGAGTCACTTACATATAATGGGGAGGGATCAGCGATAACTACTGGAGTTGTTGACAAAGACTTCGCTCCAGGTGATGTTATCACCATCGACTATGATGGTACCAATAATAAGTATGGAGACTCAGGCAAACTGACCATCGCTGGAAAATTCTCTGACGGTTCAGAGGCCCTCCTCCTCACCAAGAACTTCTAACCTGGTTGACCACTGAGGAGCGAAAAAATCCATGCCGCCCTGGGACCGGTGCGTGAGGTGCGAGGGGGAGGGAGGCGCCCGTGAAGACGGGGGCCTGGAGAACACCCTCCGCCGCCGCCCCTTTGCATGCCGGGACCAGGGGGACAGGACTCCCCTGGGCGCGGGAGTCTTCCCGCGCCCGTTCACCTTGACCGAAAAAATTCTTCTCCTCTGCCTGGTCGCCCTCCTCGTCTGCGACGTGGTCACCACCACCTATGCGGTCGGGAAGGGGATCGGCTATGAGGGCAACCCGGTGATGACCGGCGTGACGGCATGCCCTCCGGCACATCTGCTGCTCAAACTCACCTATGCCGGGGTGGTGGTCGGACTCGCAGGGGCGGCCGAGCGCTTCGTGGAAGGGGCAGGGGTGTACTGCATCGCCGCGGCGTGCGCCTTCTATCTCCTGCCGTTCGTCAACAACCTCTGGGTCATCGCGACCTTCCCGCCGGCGTGAACAAACCGGCCGCGACCGCGGCCTGTCCTGGCCCGAGGGGCCTGGCGGAGGCGGGGGGGCAACTATCCTCTAAAATCTATATCAAAAGGTTTATATGGTCATGAATTATATTTTAGAGATGTCTGCCCCTCACACATAGTTTCATCGGTTCAACCATTCACCCTTGGTGGGATCACGCCACCGCTGGGCCCTGGGGGGCAGCGGTTTCATTTCATTACCTCCTATCATCTTTTTTTCCCTGAAAAAATCCTCGCCTCCTGCAAGAGAACGTGTGCATCAACGCCTCCCCCCGTCACTCGCGCCAGGGACTCCGCCCCAGAACCCCCAGGAGATAGATCGATCAGGGAAGGCAGTCTCGAAGTTCCAGGAGAGGAGGATGCTGGCTTTGCCTTTATCATGGGACTGAGGAGCGCACGCCGACCAGAGAACGCCGTCGCGAGAACCTCTCCAGATCTTTTTTCCAGGTGCGGACGCCCCCGCACCCGGTCTGGCACACGCCACACGAGTGTGGTCTCCCCCTCTTCATGAGAGGAGTCGCAGGGCAATGGGCCAGGTTGCTGGCCTGGACCCCCGCCCTCCTTCATGTGAAACTACGCCCATATTGCCCCTGGATCCAGGGGCGGGGCGTCGGATCCAGGGACGATCTGGCGATATCGGGAACAAAGGAGAAAATGAGGGCGGATCGCACAATAAAGAGAAAACCATGGACCGGATCCGCATGCATATGAGAGATATGAGCCTCAGAGATACTATGGGTCCACTCGCCCGGCGAACGCCGGTCCTGGAGGCGTGAGAATGGCAGGAAATCGGCGCGATTTTTCGGCATCCCGAATTCGCGCACCTGCCACCCCCCCTGGATCCGGTGAGAAGACCACCCGTCTCTCAGGGAAAAATACGGCCATATCGCCCATGGATCCGGGATCATGCCTGGCGATCCGGGCCCGGTACGGGGAGATCGAGATCAGACGGGAAAATGAAGAGCGATCATGCAATAAAGGAAAAATCATCGAGTGGATCCGTATGCCCTTGAGTGATATCTGCGCGTAGGGCTATGGCCCCTCAGACCCCATGAACGCCTATCCTGGAGGCCCAGGAACGCATGGAAACCGGCGCGATTTCGAGGGGGCTCACTCCCCCCTCGTCACCATACGGACATGCCACATCCGCTGCACCGCCGTGAGATTGGTGAAGACCGCAAGCACCCAGAGCGCCGGGACCAGGAGACCGGTGAGAAGCCCGACGATGAGGACAAGCATCCGTTCAAGCCTCGTGAAAAGTCCGGTCCTGCACTCCACGCCCAGCCCCTCCGCACGCGCACGGGTGTAACTCACCATCAGGGACCCCACCAGCGCCGCGAAGGTGAGCACCCGGGCCGTCTCGTCCCCGGCACAATAGAGAAAAACCCCGCCAAAGAGAAACGCCTCGGCATACCGGTCAAGGACCGAGTCGAAGAACGCCCCGAACCGACTGGCCTGCCCGTTGGTCCTCGCCACCGCACCGTCGAGTGCGTCAAAAACCCCGCCGAAACCCAGGACCAGCCCCGCGGCCAGGAGATGCCCCATGGCGATGAGCCCCGCCGCACCGACCATAATGACAAGCCCTGTAGCCGTCAGCATGTTCGGCGTCACCCCGGTCTTCCCGATGACCGCCGCCACCCGCGAAAGCATCCCTTCTGTCCGTTCCCTCATCCACCCGTCGATCATGCCGCCTCAGATCCGTTTGATATCTGAATGGAATCGACATCAACCTTTCTTCAGGGAACCATCCGGTTTTATATAGAGGAGACGAAATGATAGATCGATCAGGCACGCAGACACAGGGGGGGAGCATGTCGTGAAACGAGTAGGCATCAGGCTAGAGACTCTTGCCGCCATCATTGAAGACCTCGACAGTGACGAAGACCTCAGGGCCATCTTCGGTGATCCCGTCACCGGCCACCTCGCCATCGTCGCCGAATACGCCGACGGCACCGTCGACCTCAGGATCGAAGAGATCAGGGAAGTCCCGCTCACCGCCGACGAGACCACCAGGTTCACCGAAGTCACCGACCGCATCGTCTATGCAAACCTTCTCTGAAAAAAATCGTGGGCCCCGGATGCACCGCAGACCCGCCGCCCTCCTCCTCGCCTTCGCCCTCGTCGCCATCACCCACGGCGCCGTCCTCGGGGAGGAAGTGACGCTCACCGGCACGGCCCCCGCAGGGGAGACCGTCTACCTCTTCTTCACCGGCCCAAACCTCCCGGCCGGAGGCGTCGACCTCGTGCACCTCGACGCCGTCGCAACCGGCGAGCCTGAGACCTTCACCACCGTCACCGCCGGCGACGACGGCAGGTGGCGATACCGCTGGAAGACCGCCGGCCTCGGGATCGATCCAGGCACCTACACCGTCTACGCCTCTGACCGCCCGGCCGCGCACAACGACCTCGGGACAAGCGACGCGACCTACTCCACCCTTGCCGTCAGCCTCAGGCGTCCTGGCCTCGTCATCGACGGACCCGACGAGACACCCAAAGAGACCCCGACGACCCGGGTCGAAGAGACCGAGACCCCGGAGACCCCGGCCACCACCACGCCCTCACCAGGCCTTGCCGCGGCCGCCGCCCTCGCCCTTCTCATCGCGAAGCGCCGCCCCTGATCAGTCGTACTTCCCCTTCACCCCGGCCCACCCGGTATACCCGCAATAAATACACCCGTCCCCCCCGCACTCCTCACACCGCCGGGCAGGCTTCCTGACCCGCACCTTCCCGGTCTTCTCGCAGTACATACAGCCCGCACCCTCGCAGTGGTTGCAGACCACCTCCTCGTATTCAATCTCCATACCATTCTTTTGCCCCAGATGAGGCATTAACCCATCGAAAACCACCCCTCCAGACAAGACTTATCACGTTCCCTGCCCATCCTCCCGCATGCGCGAACTCGGACGCCAGGCCGTCCACCTCATCTTCGGCCTCGGCATCGCCGCAGTCCTCCTCATCCCCATCCCCGGGCTTGCCCCCAAAATCTATGCCGCCTTCCTCATCGCCGGCCTCATCATCAGCGAAGCGATCCTCCACGGCCGCCACGTCCCCCTCTTCACCGCGATCGTCGAGGCCTTCGAACGCAAAGAGACCATCCCTGGAAAAGGCGCCGCATACTTCGTGGCCGCCGCCCTCTTCTCCTCGATCTTCTACGACCCCCCCACCGCCTTCATCGCCGTCCTCTCCCTTGCCGTCCTCGACTCGGTCGCCACCGTCGCCGGACTCACCTTCGGCCGCCACCCACTCGTCAACGGCCGGACCCTCGAAGGCTCTGCCGGCGGGTTCCTCGCACTCGCCGCCGTCCTCCTCATCCTCCTCCCTCCCCTCGCCGCCCTCATCGCCGCAGCCACCGCCATGCTCGCCGAACTCCTCTCGCCAGTCGACGACAACCTCGTCATCCCCCCGGCCGTCGGGGCCGTCCTCACCGCCCTATCCTGGACCTGAACAACCCCTCGGGCACCGCGATCTCGAAACACGCCCCCTCCCCCTCCCGACCAGTCTCGGCGATCGTCATCCCGGTGATATCCAGGATCTCCCTCACCAGGAAGAGCCCGTACCCCGTATTCTTCCCAAACCCCGCCTCGAAGATCTGGGGCTTATGCTCGACCGGCACCCCTGCCCCATCGTCCTCGATGACCAGGACACCCCCCTCCTCGCTCTCCCTGAACGAGACCCTGATCTCCGAGACCTCGTTACCGTGCCGCACCGAATTTTCAAACAAATTAAAGACCGCCTTCTGGAGCATCGGGTCGGCAAAGACCTCCAGCGCCCCGGTCTCCACCGTGAGCGCGACCCCATTCACACCCAGGTCGCCGGCCGCCTGCCGCACCACCTCCTCCAGTCCCTGCCACTCAGGAGCCTTCACGCCCATATTCTCGTAGTCACGCGTGAACAGGATCTGCCGCTTGATCTTGTCGGTCAGGTCCATACATGAACTGACCCGCCCGCTAAGGGCACGGTCCGCCCCGGCCGAGCGCCCGATGAGATACAGGTAACCCTGCAATGCCACGATCTGGTTGACGATATCATGCCGCGTCACCCCGTTGAGAATATTCAGTTTCTTATTCGCCTTCTTCAGCGCCTCCTCATACCCCCTGACCTCGGTGATATCCTGGTGGACCCCGGTCATCCTGAGCGCCCGGCCCTGCTCGTCCCTCTGCACTACCTTTCCCTGGCTCCGCACCCATGCCCATCGTCCATCTCCCCGCCTCATCCTGAACTCGACATGATAATACTGGATCATCCCGTCAATATGCGCCCGCAAGGTCTCCTGGACACGAGGATAATCCTCAGGATGGATGAGATCGTCCCAGAGCCGATCACTTCTCTCCAGTTCGCCCTGGTCATACCGGAGCATCTGCTCATAGATCTGGTTGAAGAGCAACTCCCCTGAGGACGGGTTCCAGTCCCACACCCCCAGGTTGGCCCCTGAGATGACCAGGTTCATCGTCTCCTCGCTCTCCTTCAGCGCCCGCACCGCCTCGTTGCGCCTGGTGATGTCCCGCGAGATCGCCGAGAACCCGGTGACCGACCCGTCTTCATCCCTCATCGGCGAGATCGTGATCGAGACCTCGACCTCCCTCCCGTCCTTTCTCCTCCGCCTGCTCTCGTAATGCTCGGTCGTCTCGCCCCTCCTGATCCGCCTGACGACCGCCATGAACTCGCTCTTCCGGTCCTCAGGGGCCAACATCGAGACATGACGGCCGATCATCTCGTCAGGGGCATACCCATAGATTGTCTCTGCCGCAGAGTTCCAGCTCGTGATCACGCCCTCCAGGTCAGTCCCAAAGATCGCGTCCTCTGAGGACTCGACGATGGCCGCAAGCCTGAGCCGTTCGGCCTCGGCCTTCTTCTCTGTGGTCACATCGCGGAAGACGAGCACTACCCCCACAATCCTGCCGTCCCGGTCCCTGATCGGGGCGGCACTGTCCGCGATCAACCGCTCGCTCCCGTCTCGCGCGATGAGCGCGGTGTGGTTCACCAGACCCACCACCCGCCCGGTCTCGATCACCCGCGTCACCGGGTTCTCGGCCGTCCTGCGGGTTTTCTCGTTGATGATGACAAAGACCTCGTCGAGGGGATGGCCCAGCGCCTCTTTCTCGATCCACCCGGTCATCCCCTCGGCCACGGCATTGAGCATCACCAC
The DNA here is from genome assembly GCF_017875325.1 of Methanofollis sp. W23. Taxonomy (NCBI): domain Archaea; kingdom Methanobacteriati; phylum Methanobacteriota; class Methanomicrobia; order Methanomicrobiales; family Methanomicrobiaceae; genus Methanofollis; species Methanofollis sp. W23. Next base: position 1,188,907 of record NZ_JAGGMN010000001.1, read on the forward strand.
CCGCCCCATCTCGTCGGTCACGACCACTCCGTCCCCGATCGAACGGAGAGTGACATTCAGACGCTCCTCGCTCTCCCTGAGTGCCTGCTCGGCCTGTCTCTGCCTGGTGACATCGCGCATGATACTCTGGGCGCCACAGATCCCCCCTTCCTTGTCAAAGACAGGACCGCCGTTCATCTCGAGGTCGGCACACTCGCCGTTCTTCTGCACCACCCGGACATGCAACCCCTCGAAGAACTCCCCTTCAAGCGTCCTCCTGAAATGCTCCTGGATCCTCTCAAGGTCTGGACCCCCGACAAAGGACGGGTATGACTCTCCGACCATCTCTTCAGGCGTGTATCCGATGATCCGCTCCATCGACGGGGATGCGAAGGTGATCGTCCCGTCCCTCTCTCCAATAGTGACGCCGTCATAGATCCCCTCGGCGATGACCCGGTATTTGGTCTCCGCCTCCATGAGGGCTTCTTGTGCCTTTTCTCTCTCAGAAATGTCGACGGCGATCCCGTGAAGACCGACGAACTGGCCGTCCCCATCCCAGAGCGGCGTAAAAGTGAGGAGGACGGGGAACGCCTTTTCCCTGTCTCTTTGCCGCAGAACCCTGGTCTCATAATTGATCACTGGTTCACCGGTCCTGACCATCTCGCTCCCCCGCTCCCATGCCGCCTGCCGGTCGTCAGGGTGGAGATAGAGGTCCCACTTCTGGCCGATCACCTCCTCACGGCTCATCTCGAGTGCGGCAAGTCCGTACTTGTTGAGATAGGTGATCTCTCCCTCCCGGTCGGCCCTGAAGAGGATGTTTGGGAGACTCTCCACCAACTCCCGGTAATTTTTCTCCGACTCCCGCAGCGCCCGTTCGGTCCACCTCCTGTTCACCGCCTGCCTGACCTTGTGGGCCAGTTCGGTGAACTGGGAGACTGGATCTCCCCCCTTCTGGAGATAAAAATCTGCACCACTGTTCAGAGCCTCGATCACCACCTCTTCCCGCCCCTTTCCAGTGAAGAGGATGAAAGGCATCCCTGGGAAAAGACGGCGGACCGCCTTGAGAAAGGCGATCCCGCTGGTCTGGGGCATCTCATAGTCCGAGACGATGGCATCGTACCTGTGGGACCTGAGACAGGCCATCGCCTCTTCGGCCGACCCCGCCACGTCGACACAGAATCCCCCCTGGTCTTCAAGAAATTCCCTCCCCACCTCTAAAATCGCGGGTTCGTCGTCCACCAACAGCAGATGAATCATATTTCACCACCAACTCAGCAGGATTCTAATCGACCATTCGATCGACGATATATATTATTTATTCCATATGTCGTCGCCAGGAAAATCTCTTGACAAAGAAAAGAATAAAAATGGGCTCTGTAGAAACCCTCTGGATGCCTCTCTCTGGCGGGGGGCGTGCCGCCCCCCGAACCCCCTCGAATATGATCGCTCGGGGCCCTGAGCACCCTCTTCAGGAACGTCGAATATGCCTCCCTGTCCTGATCTCCGCCCAGGGGATCAGGGGGCAACCCCCCGGGCAAGAGACTATGGGAAGGCAATCCAATCGCCCTCACACCAAGAATGAGCGAGGAGTCCCACAGGGCCGACTTTTTCTCTTCTATGCGGCGTGAAAAGAGTCATCACCTCTTGGGGTGTATAGTTCTCACTCCAGATATGCCGCACCCGCACCAGACCCGGGTCCAGGACCTCGTGACCGGAATCTTCTCCACCCATAGCGCGGGCCGCAGGTTCCTGGAGATCGACCTCCTGCGCGGGGTGGCGATCCTGATGATGGTCCTCTACCACTTCCTCTTCGACCTCTCCTTCTTCGGGATCGCCGACGTCGAGGTGCACACCGGCGTCTGGAAATCCTTTGCCCTTGCCACGGCCTCGCTCTTCATCGCCCTTGCCGGGCTCTCGCTTCCCATCAGTTATGCAAGAAGAAAAGACAGGCTTTCAGGGCAGGCACTCTGGGCCGACTATGCACGACGTGGCGGGAAGATCTTCCTGTACGGTCTCCTCGTCACCCTCGCCACCTGGCTCTACCTCGGCGACGGGTTCGTGGTCTTCGGGATCCTCCACCTCATCGGATTTGCCATCATCGTCGCCCCTTTCTTTCTCAGGTTCGGACTCTGGAACTTCCTTATCGGAGCGACGGTCGTCCTCGCCTCCGTCCCTCTCGCCGGGGTCAACGGTCCGTACTGGCTCCTCTGGCTCGGGGTCCACCCGGCCTCCTTCTACAGCGTCGACTATGTCCCGGTCATCCCCTGGCTCGGTGTCGCCCTCATCGGGATGGCGATCGGGTTCTGGCTGTACCCTGACGGGAAGAGGCGGTTTGGTGTCCCTGAGGTGCACCACTGGTGGGCGGACCTCCTCTCGCTTTTTGGCAGGAACTCGCTCTTCATCTATCTCGTCCACCAGCCCGTGATCGTGGGAGTGATGATGGCCCTTGGACTGGTGGCGTGAGGAGAAGGAGGCGAGAAGATGGGGAAGGCGGTTGAATCGTACTTGAACCAAAAAAAGTGAGGATTTCTACAGGGCCAAAATAAGGGGGCTTTCCCTCTCACGCGGACCTGACGCACCGGCCGTGCTGGAAACCGCACCGCTCGAACCCTGCGGCAATCCCGCTCTCATCGAGGGCGGCCTGCAATTCGGTCCTGAACTCCTGCATCGTCTCGAATGCCGTCTCGCAGTCTCCGTGCTCACGAGCCTCCTGCGCAGTCTTGAGGAGAGCGGTCAGCGCCGAGGTGTCGTACCCGCTCTCATCGAGAGCGCCGAGCACCGGGGCCGCAGGGTATGCGCCGTGGTTGCCCGCACCAAACCCGTGCCCGCCGAATCTGTTCTCCTCGCATACAACGCCCGGCGCCCCTCCCCGGGCATAATGCATGCCAGGGGCGTCGCCGGATCCTCCGCCGAAGAATGCGCTCGCCGGCATGGCGAAGAACGCACAGACGCAGCAGAGGCATATGATTCCGATGATGCCGATCTTTCTCATGTTTTTCCTCTGGATATTCGGTGCCGGAAGGCACCCTGATCACCACTCGGCAGGTGTGGATAAATATTCCCGAAATACCCGGAGTGCAACGGTTGAACCGGTTGGTTCAACGATATGATTTGTAGAATTTTTCATGAGGCGAGAGCACGCCTCAAGCATACGGGATGAAAATTCCTCGTCGCTTGATCGCTCTTTTTCAAGAGAGGAGAATCGATGGAGATCATGTTCCATTAGCCGCCCCACCAATCTTCGGTCCGTGGGGGGTCCGGGGGGTAAAACCCCCCGGCGCGAGACAGCGGTGAAGATTCGACGATTTGGGGCGGCCGATCAGATCGACGTGCCTTCCCACACCCTTGCACCGGGGGCGCTGCCCCCGAACCCCGGGGATGAAGATAGGATCGGGAAGGCAGAGGACCGATCACGCTGAGGAACTTTCTATCCTCTGCGTATCGGCTTCAACGAGATATGGCGAGTTCAAACTCTCATACAAACCTGAAGAGAGGATCGTCAGGATCATTTTCATAGTAATTTTTCATGAGGGGAAAGCACGCCTCAGACATGCCGAATGAAAATTCTATTTGGTCTCCGGCGTGTGGATCCTTGCTCCCTCTTCGGAGCAAGACACCAGATGAAACCACCACTTCATTGCCGCCCCCGCATATCCTCTCTCCGTGGGAGTGGCACGTCGGATCATCACGCTTTCACTTCAGGATCGATCCACAACATCCAACAGTTCACCCCTTCTCCTCGACCTCGTCGAGGGCGTCGAGGAGTTCAGCGGCCGTGTGATACCGCCGCTCAGGATCCTTTGCCAGACACCTCCCGACGACCCGGTCCCATCCGGCAAGGGAGGGATCCATCACCGAAGGCGGCGGCGGGTCGGCGGTGAGGATCGCCATACTCACCTCGCCGATCCCCTCACCCGTGAACGGACGCCTGCCGGTGAGGAGTTCATACAGCACCACCCCAAACTGGAAGATGTCGGTCTCTCTCCCGAGGGGCCCGAACTTTGAGGGCGAAACCTGTTCTGGGGCTGCATAGTCCAGGGAGAAGGCGATCACCCCGGTTATCCCGGTATCAGCCATCTCCTTACTCAGACCCCAGTCGGTGATCTTTGGAACCCCTCCTGGTGCAAGAAGGATATTTGCCGGTTTGATATCCCGGTGGATCACCCCCCTCTCGTGGGCATATGCCAGGCCCGCAGCGACTCCCTGTGCGATCTTTACGGCCTCCGCCGGGCTCACCGGTTTCTCGATCTCCTGGAGCGACCGCTCCACATACTCCATCTCGACAAAGGGGACGGGAAGGATGTTGAGGGCGTACAACTTCACGATATTCCGGTGGTCAAGCCCCTCCCAGATCCGCATCTCCTTGAGGAAGTAGCGCCCAGTCAGTTCGTCTGTCCCCAGGGGGATCTTGACCGCGACGACCTCGCCGTCGGTACGGCGGACCGCACGGAACACCTTCGCGTTCCCACCCCTGCCGATGTAGATCACGTCGGTGTACCGGCCCGCAAGCCCAGCGGGAAAACCCGAGGACGGAGCAGCGGTGGCCACCGCCTCGTCGTCCCCGACGATCGTCAGGGGCCCCTCGTCACCGCCGCCGGTGATGGTCATAGGCCCTCGTTCCGCAACGGTGAGACTCCGCATCTGGAGAACCGGAAGGAGTGCGGACGCAACGAGCACCAGGACCAGAAGGAGATCACCGCCCGACCCGCGGAAGAGCGGCATGATTCCGATCAGACCGACCAGGAGGAGGCCCAGCGCCGGAAACGGATGGGCCCTGAGAAGATAGACCGTCGGGACACGCCTGAACGAAGCATACGCCAGGGCGAAGGAGGAAAAGGCAAGGTAGACAAGGCAGATACCCATGATGGCGACTGCCAGATCAGGCGCTCGCCCTCCACCGGTGACCGGGCCTGTCGCCACTACACTGAATGACGAAAGGGCGCCGATAGCGGAGACGGCGGAGAAAGATCCGAGAATACCGTACGCTACTGTGAAGAGGGCGCAAGCCCATCCGGGGAAGGCGTATCGGTAGCCACGAGACGGATCCCTCCCGAGGACAAAAAGCACGGCGACAACCAGGATGGAGAGACCGCCGCTCACGAGTGCGGTGAAGAAGGCCATCACCGTCGCGGTCATGGCGGCCTGATGTGCCGCCGGATGGATCGCGCTCCTCGCCGCCTGGAAGCCGGGTTCGTCCCCGGTGGCATTGCCCCCCCGCCAGGAATGTTGCATCTCCTGGAAATCCGGATGCGGCCCTTCGACCGGGATCATCACCTCAGTCGCTCCCATAACCGAGGCGACCACTCCGACGAGGAAAAAAAGAAGAAAACACCAGAGGGAGAGGGGCTCGGGGGATTGCATGCATGTCACCGGAGAGGGGAGGTATTTTGACCTGAAAAAAATATGGGGAGACGAGGGTATGAAACCGACGGAAGGTGACCCCGCCGCCTCAGGCCCCTGGCAGGGTGACGACGAGACGGGCGCCCTTCATGCCCTTCCCGAGACCGATGAGGTCTCCGTCACTGAGGGCGACCCTCTCTCTCCCTTCAAGCGGCACACTGTTGAGCACCGTCCCACCGGTGCTCCCGCAGTCCTCCAGGTACCAGACACCCTCCTCCAGCGACAAGAGGGCGTGCGGGTGCGTGACCCTGGTCACCGCGGCGTAGTGTTCGGCGAGGACGATGTCGACCACCCGGTCGTATCCGCCCTCCCCGCCCGGATCCTCGCGACCGACAGCAACCCGCTCCCCATGGAGGGGGAAGACCTTCCCGTCGTCAGGCCCGCCAAGGAGCATCAGCACCGGCACGGCCGTTGCGAGTTCCTCAGAGACCTGCCCCTGCACCGCGGCAATCCGTTCTGAAAGCGCAGCGTCGGCGGGCATGAGTCCGACATTGCCGAAGAGACTGAGGCTCCTGACAATCCCTTCCATCCCGCCCGGGACCACCGAATACTTCCAGACCGGGTGCACCCCTTTTGCCGTCGGCCTGCTCATCCCGGCCTCTTTCCTGACCACCCCGATCCTGAGCAGTCTGTCGAGGTGTTTTTTGGTGTTCTCATAACTCGTCTCGATCTCGCGCGAGATCTCCCTGACATCCTTGGGTCGCCGCTCGATCGCCTTCAGGATTCTCAGGCGCGTCCCGCTCCCGAGCACGTCAAGATACTCGGAAAGTTCGGCGAGGAAGTCCTCGTCGCGCTCGACGAGAAGTGTATGGGTTCCTTCATCCCCCTTCATCGTCTATCATATCCCTTCATGCACCCAGAGGGTATGAACCCGTCGCCGCTCTGTGGGGGACGTGCCCCCCGCCGACCCTACGCACGAAGATAGACACTGGACTGCGTTTTCCTCTTCATGCCTGTTGAGGGTGCCTTTCCGGCTCAATCTTCCACCCGGAGGGTCCAGGGACAGAGACCGATCATTCAGAAGAGTCGATCAGTCTCCCAAGAACGTAGAGTCTGCCTTCTTTCTCCACCCTCTTCTCGTGGGGGAACAAGCGTCAGCAAGTCCGAGATTGGGGAAGGGTTTCGCCGTGTCAGTGAGGACGATCTTGAGATACGCCGTCCTTTTCTCTATCAAGGTAAGGGGATAGGAGGAAATAATCAGGACCGCGATGACCTGAAGTCCACTCAGACAGATCAATGAGTTTTCGGCCCTGTAGAGACCCATAAAGATCGGTCAGGGTGGCTTCTGATCACATGGCTTCCCGCCTCGGTCACGCCAGGGGGTGCATCCCCCGACCCCCACCACACGATTTTGGTCGAGGACGCCAACCTCTTTCGTCGTGGTCGTCGATTCTGCCTTCCGTGCTCGATCTTGCTTTCGGAGGTCCGGGGGCACTCGTCCCCCGGCGCGAGCATTGAGGAAGGCAGTTGAGTCACAATTGCACCTAGAAGAGGGGAGGGTTTCTACACAGCGGGACGATCTTTAAGTTTCGATGAATTAGTGGGGACAGCGACACTTGAAGTCCACACAGACAGATCAATGAGTTTTCGACTCTGTAGAGAACCTTACAGATCTGTCAGAGTGGCCTTCTGATCATATGCCTTCCCGCCTCGGTCGCGCCGGGGGGTGCACCCCGGACCCCTGCCCCACGATGGGTCGAGGACGGGGCAATCCCTCTTCAGGGAGTACGAATATGCCTTCCCAGCTCAATCTTCATCCTGGGGGTCCGGGGGCAGCGCCCCCGGTGAGATGATGGGGAAAGGAGGTTGAGTCACGCGCACATCAGGAATAGGTGAGGGTTTCTCCAGAGCCAAAACATCGGAGGCCCCAGGTCACACCAGGGGCTCGGGCCCCCGCGGCCCCGCGACCGGGAGCGTCCCGCCGGTGACCACCACCTGCCGGTCGGTCTCCCTGATCTTATCCAGGACGATCTCCTTGCCCCTCTGCGTGAGGGCGAAGACCGGGACCGCAGTCCCGGCCTGGAGGAGGGCCCGCCGCCCGGCAGCCTCGCGGAGGTGCCGCGAGGCGCAGACCGCCACGATGTCCGCCACCGCCGCCATCTGCTCGGCCTCATCGACCGACAGACCGGTGAGGTGCACCCCCACGATGAGGACATCGGGATAGCGCCTCCTCACCTCGACGGCGACCGCGGGGGAGGCGACCGTCACCGCCACCGCCTGGTGCCCGGCCTGCACCGCCGCCTCGACCCCGGAGACCGGATCGATCCGCGCCGTGGCCGGGTCGAGCACGGTCCCGCCGTTCTCCTCGATCCGCCTGATCACCGCAGGGATGGGCGAGGTCTTCACGAGCCCAGACATCCGCCCGCCGATCCCCTGGACCAGCCGCGGATTTCTGGCGAGCACCGTCCCGGCGCCGTCGCAGGCGATGACCGCAGCGTCGAGATCGCCGCGCCGCACCGCCGCGCTCATCAACTCCGAGGCCCCGAAGAGGACGAAGTCGGGGTCGGCAAGCACCTCGCGCGCCGGCGTGCACATCCCAAAACCGCGGATCCGCGCCTCGATGTTCTTCTTGATCTCCTCTCTCGTCATCTCCCGGACCGGGGACGAGAAACGTTCCGCGAGCGGGCACGACCTGATCACGGGCTCGCCCACCTCGACGACCTTCCCGTCCCTCACCACGACCCGCGTCTTCCCGGCGGCCTCGATGATATGCTCGTCCATCTACTCATCCTCACAGAAGAGGGGGACGTCGGCAAATGCCGCCGCATCAAAGACCCCGCGGTCGGTCACCCGCAGGTGCGGGATCACAGTGAGGGCAAGGAACGAGAGGTACATGAACGGATTCCTGACCGCCCCCATCGCCCCGGCCTCCTCCTTGAGGGCCGAAAGAATCTCGCAGACCTCGGAGTAGGGCTCGGTCGCCATCAACCCCCCGCACGGGAGCGGGAGGGCCGTCACCCGTTCGCCTCGCACCGCGACCACCGCGCCCTGGTGGGCGATCACTTCCCTGATCGCCAGGCAGATCTCCTCGTCAGAGACCCCGACAGCGATGATGTTGTGGGTGTCGTGGGAGACGCTCGCGGCGATCGCTCCCTCTTTCATCCCAAAACCATGGACCAGGCCGACCCCGCACCCCCCGTGCCGGTAGCGGTCGCAGACCACCACCTTGAGGACGTCCTGCTCAAAGTCGGGGACCGCAGTCACCCTCATCCGCAGGTCGTCGGTGACGACCTGCCCTTTGTTGAGCCCGATGACCCTGGCAACGCCCTCGCCCTCGATCCTGAGGTCCTCGTCGGGGGCGGGCGGGCGGCACCTGAAGACCGGCGGTGGGGAGACCGGCGCCTGGTAGCCAGGGTCTTGGTAACGTGCACCCCGCACATAGGTCGCCGCCACCTCGAACTCTGCCGAACTCTTGAGCACGCAGAAGTCAGCCCGTCGGCCAGGGGCGATCGCACCCCGGTCGGTCAGCCCGAAACGCTGGGCAGAGGAGAGGGTCGCCGCCCTGAGCGCTACCTCCAGAGACACCCCGCACCCCACCAGTTTCCTGATGCAGTCATCGATATGCCCCTCAGAGACGAGCATATCGGCATGCCGGTCGTCGGTCGCCAGACAACAACGCGACGAAGTGCAGGGTGTGAGCAGCGGGGCAAGGGCTCTGATGTTCCTCTCGGTCGAGCCCTCTCTGATCATGATGTACATCCCGAGACGGAGTTTCTCTTCTGCCTCTTCAAGCGAAGTAGACTCGTGGTCGCTCTGTATCCCGGCGAACACGTAGGCGTTGAGATCCTTTCCTGAGAGGAGTGGGGCATGACCGTCCCTGACCTGCATGAGCCCGAGTTTTTTCCAGACCTCGGGGTCGCCGTTCAGGACGCCAGGGACATTCATCATCTCGCCCAGGCCCACCACATCCTCTCTCCCGACAAACTCCGCAAGGTCTTCAGCCGTGAGCACCGCCCCGCCCTCGTCATGGGGTGTGGCAGGGACACATGAGGGAAGAGTGACCTTGACCGAGAGGGGGGAGCGCGCACCCTCTGCAAGGATGAACTCGATCCCCTCCGTGCCTGAGACATTGGCGATCTCGTGTGGGTCGGCGACGACCGTCGTCGTCCCGCGCGGGAGGACCACCCGTGCGTACTCGCCAGGCGAGAGCATCGAACTCTCGATATGCGCATGGGCATCGATGAGTCCAGGGACGACCTTCGCGCCCTTGAGGTCGACGGTCTCCAGCCCTTCGTAGCCCTCGCCCATCCCGACGACCGTCCCGTCCTTCACTGCAAAAGAGGTCTCCTCCCAGGAACAGGTGAAGGGGTTGTACAGAGAGAGATGGGTGAAGACCTGGCCTGCGGTCACCCTCCCGCGTGCGGCATCCATGTATGCGTCCATGCTCACACCTGGATATCCCTGATCACTGCGGCCGTCCGTTCATCCCCTTCTAGGAGATAGAGATAGAGTTTATAGGAACCAGGTTCAAGGGCCACAGGATAGGAGAAGGTATTGGTGCCGTCCTGTAAATCTACACTCCTGACGATGGTCTCGACCTCTTCCTGTTCAAAGGTGCTGGTCCTGGAAATGGTCACCTGGAAGGTAGCCTCCAGCGGTCCTGACGGGTTGTCCACCTTGACCTGGAGAGCGCCATCTGCATAGTCCACCTCTCCAAATCCGGTGCCAGTACATCCTGCGGTCAGCGCGAGGATGCAGAGGCAGGGGAGCCAGATCAGAGGTGCAGTCCGGGGAATTGCTGCCATCATCAGAATGTGACCGCTGGGAGAAGATATAGTATTGGTTTCCAGTTCCCGGCGGTCGAACTGGAATAAAAAGAGGGGGTGAAAGGGGACCGATTGAACGGAGAACTCTGGCACCGATGAATGGTATTGAAATGGGTTATGCGGGATTGCACCCCTCGACAATCCCGCTGACAAAGGAGACAAGGGCTTCATGGACATTTTCCCCGGTCCGTGCCGAGATGAGATGGACCGAGGCGTCACCGACCGCCTCGGCATAGAGCGACGGCCTTGACTCGGGGAGGTCACATTTGTTGAGCATGAAGACGACCGGGAGACCGGTCTCTTTCAACCATGAATATAATTGTCTTGTCATCTGATCTGGCGCAATGGTCGAGTCCGCCACGATGATCGCTCCGTCCATTCCCCTGGAGAGGATCTTCCTGGCAAATTCAAACCTGTCCTGACCGGGCGTTCCGAAGAGGAAGACCTGCTGCTCTCCCACCCGCACCCTCCCAAAGTCGAGGGCGATGGTCGTCGCCTCGCCGTCGCAGTCTGCCTCGATGTGTCTTGCAGAGGGATCGAGGGCAGTGATGAGAGAGGACTTCCCTGCATTGAAGGTGCCAAATATGCAGAGTTTGAGTTTCTCGCGTGCCATCACCATGTGGTGCGACGCAGGTTCATATCTACTTTTCGAAACTCACTTCTGCGTAATTTACTTATTTTATAGAAAAATTGGGAGTATTTGTCTCTGAAAATGTGTTGCCCCACCCATCAGCAGGGCAAAATACGATCCCCGTCTTCACCAATTTAGATCTTCTCGACCGTGATCCGTACGCGGTCGCCCGCCTTGAGGCCATGGGCCTTCGGGATATCGATATTGAACCAGAGTTGTTCAGGGTCCTGTTCGCCCCCACTTTCAGGGCCCTGCTGCATAATACAGTCCTTGAACTCGTTGATCCTGGCAACAAACTCGATCTCAGACTCGAAAGAGACAATCGGTTCCATACCTAAAAATTGTAGTTATAGTATATGTATCATGCCGCCCTGGGGCTGACCATCCAGGTGGTCGAGTTTGAATAGCTCCAGCGTGTGATCTCGAGTTCCTCGCAGATCTCAGAGAGGATCGCGAGGTTTGTACCGACCTCTTTTGCTGAAAGTCCGAGGTCATGGGCGATGTATTTTGACTTGAAGTAGTGCTTCCCTCTTCTCAGACCGCCTATTAAATATTGGACAATCCGGCTCTGTGTATCATTATAATTTTCTCGGAGACTTTTATGTTTGACCATCTCGATACCTCGACTTGTTAGTCCTATCATCAGTTGTTTATATATATCTTACGTTTTCTATCCATTTTATCCCAGGAATTCCGAATTTGGGTCCGCTAAACCCGTTGGCTTAAAATAAAATGAGAAGTGTTTATTTTCTGGCCAGTACGAGGATTCCAAGTGAAAGCGCGGCAAGAGCAGGGATCAATGACAACGGGGTCTGCGTAGGTGCCGTCGTTGGAGCTTCTGTTGTCGTCTCCGGAACCGGCGTCGTCTGGACCGTGGTTTCAGTGACCGTCTCTGCCGGTACCGGCGTGGTTGCAGTCGGCGCCGGGGTCTCGGTGACACTCGGGGTCTCGGTGACCGTCTCTGTCGGCACGGTCATATTGACGCCGATCCTGTTACCCGAGTCAAAGGTGACGACATTTGAGTCCTCAGCATAGTCGGCAAAGCCCTGGGGTGCACTCCACCGTGCCTGGACTTTATACTCCCCTTCTTCGAGTCTGTCAAGCACGATCGGTCCAGATACCCCTGGGTCGTCGGTATAGATGACCGAAGCGGTGAGCGGAATATCTGAGAGATCCTGCCCCTTGAAGTACGTCACTTCGGCCCCGCTCGGTGACGTGACCACGAGATCGACCATGGCATATTCATCACCGGCATGATACTCGGTGCCCACATAGTGACCGACCACCTTGAAGGCGATCGCAGTCCCTGCCGGGATGGTGATCCCCTCGATCCTGTCGGCATGGTTGGGGGCGGCAAGGACAGGTTCGATCCTGACTTCAGGGTACCGGATCATGATCCTGTCCCCAGTCCGTCCATTGTCTCCCCTGCTGTAGGCATAGTATGTCCCGGTCTCGTCCTCATCTATATCGACATCGATGAGGCTGACAGAGGAGTCGTCAGGGACCGAGATCCGGTTCTGCTCGCCCTTCTCGACATCGCCGTCTTCGTACCTGACCAACGCCGTGACCGGATTGTTGGTCGTCTCATTTCTCAGGGCAGAGAGATTGAGCCCTTCTTCATAGACAAAGACCGTGTCTCCAGGTTCGATCTGGGATATCGTATCTCCTCGTGCGGCGGCCGGCGACATGACAACCAGGCCCAGCAGGAGGAGACCGCATAGTATCCCGAACAGGGAGGCCCGGGAATAGATATTTCGTACCATGGCATTCCCTCCAATGAACTACTATCTCAGGGCCGTCGCATAAATCACTTCTGCCGCGGGAGGACGCGATGGCGCACCCAAAAGAGAGGAGAAAAGGTGCGACCCTGGACGGGCGGGGGACGGAGATGCCGAATGGATGATCATGACGGGGGTGGTGCCGTCCTCGACCTCCCGTGTGGCGGGGGGCGTGGGGGGCGGCACGCTTCCCACCACCGAGAACCATCTGTCCAAAATTTCGGCGGTGTAGAAACCCTCTCCACTTTTTGGTGTGAGCGCGACTCACCTGCCTTCCTATACTTCCGCGCCAGGGGCGCGGCGCCCCCGGACCCCAGGGACGATGATAGGGCCGGGAAGGCATAATGGACGGCTATGATGAGCGTGATGCCGTCCCCGACATATCGTGCCGCAGGGGGACCGGGGAGTGCAACCCCCCGCCACCGAGAGGAACTGAGAGGATTTTTACAGGGCCAAAATTTCAGGAAGGAAGCGCTTCAGGTCAGGAGAATGTCCATACTTCAATTCTGTAGAATCATGCATGAACCCCCGGCCCACAGATGCGTGATGAACATGATCGCGTGTCTCCAGGGCGTGTGGACCCGTGCTCCCCTTTCGTGCAGGGACACCACGGGGGGAACCACCACTTCGTTGCCGCCCGGGCCCCGAGCCGAGGACGAAGATAGGACCGGGAAGGCATCATGGGCAACCGTGACGAGAATGCTGCCCTCCTTGACCTATCTATATGCGGCGGGGGGTTCGGGGAGCGGCACGCACCCCAGGCAGGAGCGTAGGGGAAAGCCAGAGAATTTTGGGATGCCCTCCTGAATAATATGAAAAGAATAGTACGCCATGACCCCGCCTCTCCTGAGAAAGGAGAAAGAAGAGGCCTTGAGCCTGAGGTTCACTCTTCTGAATGCTCGGGCAGGGACGTCTCCACCGGCACGCGCCCGATCTTCTCGACCAGACTGGCGAGCGCCTCCTCGCGCATCCCCTCGACGAACTTGATCGACCCGACCACCAGGTGACCGCCGCCGCTGATCCCGCCGCCCTTGATCTCCTCGTGGAGCTCCCTGACCATCTGCGGGATATTCATCATCACGCCACGGGAACGGAGCACCGCAAAGTCCGGGCCAAACCCAAGCGTGACCACCGGTTCGCCCGGGTGCTGCTGGCAGAGACGGTCGTGGATCTCGCCCGACGTCTTGCCCGGCGGGGGGAACGTAAACCTGTGGGCAAAGATCTCCACATCGATCCTGAAGAGATGCGCACCATTTGCGAGAATTTCCTCGGTGACATGGGGCATGGACGCACTCATCTGGTCCTCGATGGCGGCGTTCGCCTCGTCGACCAGGAGGTTGACGAACCTGTCCTGCAGGTCACGCTCGCCGTCCACATTCAGGAGGTCCTTGACGATCTCCCTGCCGTCATTGAACCGCAGCCAGAACTGCTCGTAGTCCAGGGCCAGGGCGATGTCCTTGCACTCGTCCTCGGTGTAGTCGTCGGCGATGAGGTCGAGGTAACGCTGCCTCTCGGGCGCCTCGCTCCGGTCACCGACCGCCGCAACCGCCGGGAAGTGTTTGATCCGGTCGCTCACGCCCGGGAAGATGAGCCGTGCCACCTCGGTCCCGAGCATCCCGGCCGTGATCCCGAAGTCGGCACCCACATGATAGGGGTTGACATGGGCGACCAGGTAATCGTCGACGACAGCGTCGGGATGATGGTGGTCGACGACGATGATCGGGAGGTCGTAGACCCTGGCCACCTTCATCGCCGGGATATCCTCCTCAGTGGACCCGTTGTCCATCAGGACGATCAACGGCATCTTCTGCCCGAACCTGACATTGTCCTTCAGCGCGAAGTCAAGATCCCTCGTGATATCCTCGATCTCGTAGAAGGGCGCCTTCGACGGCGAGCGCTTGAAGAGATAATACGCCGTGTCCAGGTCATTGCCCTCCTCCTTGATGAGAGAGACCACCGCCTGCTCGACCGCGACCGCCGCGCTGATCCCGTCGGCGTCGGCGTGGTGGCGCAGGATGATCGGCTGGGCCTCAAAGACCGCCCGCCTGATCCGCTTGGCGACCTTCCGCATCTCAGGGCGCAACTGCTCCATCGCCTCGCTCTCGATGAGAAGCGGGATCTCTTCGGGCTCAGAGCGGGCATCGAGCGCCTCCTCGATCCGGTCGTGGACCCTCTGGGCGTCCTCGCCGGAGAGACGTTCCATGGCGCTGACCTCGATCTGGAGCTGGTTCTGCCGGCGCATCACCTCACCGACGACAAAGACCGAGTCGCCGAGTTCGACCTCAGGGTAGGCGCGCACCCCGGCCTCGACAAAGGCCGCGGCATTCCCGCTCCCGGTGGCATCGACCAGGGTGAAGATCGTCGGCCCGCTCGTCTGCTTGATCTGAGCGACGATCGTCTCAAGAGTGACGTCACGCCCGACCCGCGAGGCCAGGTCGCCAAGCCCGGTCACCTTTGCCTGTCTGGTCACGTTCTCCAGGCGGAAGACCGTGGGGGTGACCTCGGCAAGGTCGATGTTCCCGTTGTTCCTGATGTTGATGACCTTCACGAAGATCTGTTCCTTCTCCTCATGACGCCCAAGGATGTTGCTCTTGTGGACCAGACCCTTGAGCCTGGCATTCAACTGGACAAAAGTGCCGAAGTTAGCAAAGCCCTGCACGGTCCCTGCATAGATCTTGCCTTCTTCGACGTCCTCGAGCCCACATCCCGAGCCAAGGGAGTACACAATCGTATCTTCTTGTTGAACCATTTCTTTAACTCACTTGATTGTACGTGCGTTATGTATTCTCAGCTGAACAAAGGGTGGCAAGCCGTTCCTCGCCGTCTCTCCTCCCTTTTGCGATGATGCGATCGCCTGCGTGAAGCCGTTCGTCACGGCCGGGACGGTATTTCCAGCGTTCACCACCGCGTTTGACCGCGAGCACCACCATGCCGGTGACCGTCGCAAGCGACGCCTCCTTGAGGCTCCGGTCGGCAAGGGCCGCACCCCTCTCCACCTGGAGATGGGTGATGATCTCGTCTGACTCGCGCACGATCATCCTGAAGATCGGCGGGATCTCGATGTCCCTGAGGAGGATATCAGCGATCGAAGAGGCCGCACCCGAGATGGTCTCGGCAAAGGAGGAGAGGTAGAGGAGACCGCGGAGATATTCCACGTTCTCGATCCTCTTTGCGGCCTCGAGCACCCACAGGTCGAACTGGTAGCGCATGTCCTCCATCCGTTCATTGAGGGCGACGACCTCCTGGGCCACGTCCTCGTTGGTAAAGAGGAGAGAGGTGTATGCAAGTCCGACTGCAAGCTCGGAGAGATTTTTCATCTCGATCATAAGGGCGACAGCGCGGTCGAGGTCGTCGACGCATCCGGCCTTTGCCGCTTCTTCTTTTGCTTCCTGGACTGCACCGGTCATGATGTGGAAGGGGCGGATGCCGGCTTCAAGCCCTTTTGCAAGGAGGATGTCGCCGGCCGCGACCCCTGAATACTTGTCAGGGTCATAGATCCAGCCGTTCCCCCGCCTGATGGCAATGACACGCATCCCTGACCTGCTCTGGAGTTTCACCTCGCCCAGGGTCTGGCCGTCGAGGACCGAGCCAGACCTGACCTCGACCCGCACCGTGACCTCCTCGGCCTCGGGCAGGGCGTTTCTGAGTTTCTGCGGGAACTTGGCCCCTTTGAGGATGAGCTTCGAGACCTCTGAGGCCGAGTTCGAGATCCGCTCGGCCGACTCTGCGATCTGCAACAGTCCGCTCATCGACTCAGCCTCCTCTACCCGCCGCGCCCCGAGCATCGCCGAGATGCGGGCCTGGTAGACGTGCCTGTTCATGATCTCTTCGAGGTTTCCTACCTCGCCGGCGACGTCCCGGCTTTCAAAAAGAATGGCAGAATAGGCGAGGTCAACCATCAGTTCAGAGATGTCTTTCATCTCGATGAGGACATCTTTGAGGCTGGTCGGCTGATATTCGACTTCCATCATGGTCAGTACCGTCTTCCATTTTGGTATTGTCCCGAGGGTATATTAACTGGTAGTTGGGCGCACCTCCTCAGGGGTTGCACGGGTTTCCCCTACGCCGCCTGTGGCCGGGGATGATAGGACTGACGCCATGGTCCCTGGAGGCGCGGCGAGATCGATCTTTGCAGGGGCATCTCTGTGATCCACAGGTCGTCGTGAGCGCCGTGAGGGGTTGCGGTGATGAAGAATCGGGCACGCATATCAGATGAAATTCCAGGCGTGTAGAATCTCTCATCTCTTCGAAGTGCACGTGTGACTCAATCGCGTTCCTTCATGCCCGCGCGGGGGCGAGTGCCGCCCCGACCCACAGGATCAAGATGGGGCTGAGAAGGCACGATGGACGAACATAAAGGAGGGCTGCATTCCTCGCCTCATCGCTCATGTGATGGGTGGGGGGTCGTGAGGCGACCACTCTCAAGCGAAGGGAATCATCGAGATAATTTTCCATGAAAATGATCCTGAAGATATTCTCTCCAGTTTTGCATGATGGTTTCAGTTCTCTAGAATATTTTCGAAATGATATGAAGAGGAGAGAAGGGCTCTGTAGAAACCCTCGCCTATTCCTGGGGTGAGCGTGACTCCCCCGCCTTCCCCATCATCTCACCAGGGGCGCGGCCGCCCGGACCCCGAGACCACGACGTGAACGAGAAGGCAGAATAGAGGACTATGACGAGAGGGTGCCGCCCTCCTCCTATCGTCATCCAGGGGGTCCGGGGGCAGCGCCCCCGGCACGAGCGTGCGGGAAGGCCATAGGTACTTCTGGGCTACGAGGGGGTGAGGATCTTTCAACCATCATCCATCGCTATCTTCTGTAAAGGTAAGGTTGGAGAGTTTTGAGATGACTTCTCTGAATTCCCTCCCCTATCCTCATCCCGGGGGTCCGAGGGCAGAGCCCCAGGCGCGATTCATGGGGGAAGGCGGGCGAATCACACCTCCGATCCTTCGCGAGGAGGAGAGGTGATGGCACCCATTTGATGATGTTGCCGCGTGGTGTCCTGCTCTGAAGGGGGAGCAGGGGTCCAGACACCCGCTTGCGCGGGCGCGGATCTCAGGCATAGAAGCATCCATGGATCTGTAGAGCCCGGCATGATCTCTGGGTTCACGCATACGCGATGCAAATGATCGTGGGTCTCTCGACATGTGGAACCCGGCACCCCCGCATCTGCTTCACAGGAAGAAGTTGATCACCGCAATGAGGACCACTGCCCCCAGGAGATCGATCACCGAGGTGATCACCGGGATCCCGAAGTTGTCAGGGTCAAACCCGTACCTGAACGAGATACTCGCCGTGAGATAGGCGATCCCGTTGACGATGGTCATCACCACCACTCCTGCGCAGACGGCGATCCCGACCAGGGTGAACAGGCCCGGCGAGGTCGCCCCGAGGAGGAGGGCGGCGCCGTGGGCGAGGGCGGCCATCAGCGGGAGGAGGACGAGGGTGAAGAGATAACTCTGGACACACTGGATACCGACCTCACGGGACGGCCGGAGGGACGGGTCGATCAGCCCGAGGTGCATCCAGGTTCCGAGACGCGAGCAGAGGATCCCGCCGATCGACCCGCAGATCCCGGCGAAAGGCGGGATGAGAATGAGAAGCGCCCCGACCGTGACGAGACGGTCGAGGTCCATCGTATAGGTCACCCCCGCGACCGTCCCGAGGACCGAGAGCCCGACAAGGAGGGGCAGGATCTCGGAGACGATCTCCCTGGCCCGGTCACCATGCACCCATGAATACCCGGTCGCCACCGCTGCAACGATGAGTACAAGGACGAGGAGAGCGGCCCGCCATTCTGTGGGTAGGGCGACGACCGTCACCGCCGTGAGGGCGAGGACTGGGATGGTGACCAGGTCGCCGATGGTCGTTACCGCCGGGGCGGCGATCATGTCCATGTCCACCCCGCGCCTGTACGAGAGAACCGAGACCAGGACCGTGAACCCCATCACCAGGAGCCCAGAGAGGATCCCGGCGATCACCGAGATGAGAATGAGGTCGCCGGCCGCGATCACCTCGACCCCAAAGCCCCAGGCCGCAAGTTTTGCGATGAACCCGAGGGCGATGGCGGTGGCGACGGTAAGAATAAAAGAAGCGTGCAGGTTCTCGGCAAGGACGCCTCCCCGCCGCCAGTCAGGGGAGAACTCCCCCAGGTGCATCGACGAGGAGAGGCGGGAGGCGAGCACCCCCGAGATGCTGCCGCGCATATTGATCGTCGGTGGGACGAGGACCAGCAGCCCAGGGATGAGCGTGAGAGTCTCACGGATAGAGGAGAGATATGACCCGGCGACGACCGCGACGGCGGTGCTGATCAGCAGCGCTGTTGTGCCGGTAAGAAAGAGGCGATGCTCGCGCCCCAGGACGTTTCCCGCACTCATCCTCCCCCTCCGTCACATCCATCACTTCGTCACTCCCTGAAAGGAATCTCCACCATTGTCAGGTCTGGTGGTGCAATCACTTCGCCTTCAAACTTCTTTCGTGCATCCTGTATATGGTTTGCCGTCGATGTGTACCTGGAACTGATATGGACAAGGGCAAGAGCGTGCGCCCCAAGCGCCGCCGCCGCTTCCCCGGCCTCCCCTGCAGAGGAGTGGAAGACCTCGCTCGCCCGTTCTCGTTCTGCGTCATCGAAGGTGGCGTCGTGGATGAGGAGATCCGCGTCTTCCAGGCCGTCGAGGGGGCCGTGGTGAAGGGGCCGCGTGTCCCCAGAATAGATGACCGTCCGCCCGGGGCGCGCCCGCCCCATGACCTGGTCGGGGGTGACGGTCACCTCTTTTCCTTCGTGATCCACCGTCACCGTCTCACCGCGCTGGAGATGGCCGAAGAGCGGGCCAGGGGGGATCCCGAGGGCGATCGCCTTCTCCCTGTTGAACCGCCCCGGGCGCCCGTCCTCCCTGAGGACATACCCGAGGCTCGGCATCCCATGACAGGTGGCAAAGGCCTCCACCTGGTAGCCATCGAAGCGCACCGTCGAACCAGGACTGAGCCTGACCGGCTGGAGGTCAAAGCCGAGCCTGGTCTTGCCGAGTTGCCTGGTGTGCTCGACAAATTCGTAGACCCCTTCCGGGCCGTAGATGACGAGCGGTTCGGTCCGGCCGTTGAACGACATCGTCTGGACCAGCCCGAGCACCCCCAGAAAGTGGTCGGCATGCCAGTGGGTGATGAAGATCGCGTCGACCAGGAACCCGGTCCGCGCCCGCATCATCTGCTGCTGGCCCCCTTCCCCGCAGTCGAAGAGGAGGGTGTCAGACCCCCGCCTCACCATGATGCAGGGGGGGTTGCGGGTTATGGTGGGGAGCGCCCCGGCGGTGCCGAGGAAGTAGACCTGCAACGTCTCGCCGGCTATACGAACCGCCTCCTGAAGACTGCAAGGCTCTCTCGTGCCTCGTCGAGGTTGCGCCCCTCGACGACGGCGACCTTGCCCCGGTATCCCTGTGCGACGACGCGCCCGACCTTCTCCCAGTCGATGGTCCCGGCGCCGAGGGCGAGGTGCTCGTCCGAGGTTCCGTGGTTGTCGTGGATGTGGAGGTGGTCGGCATCGCCGATATGCGCAAGGAACCCGTTGACCGCCCTGACCGTGTTGGCATGGCCCAGGTCGAAGGTGACCCCCACGCCCTCGATCCCCTCGGTGATCCCGAGGAGTTCGTCGGGGTCGTGGCAGAGGAACTCAGGGATATTGATCATATTCTCGAGGCAGACCTTCACCCCGTGCTCGATACCGCATGCCCCGAGCACGCGGAGAGCCTCCTTCTGCAGGCTCCATACCTTCTCAGGCAGGAGTTTTCCTGCAGGCGAGAGGTAGCCGGGATGGATGGTGACCCGGTCGGTGAGGTCGGCGGCGTGCTCGACGCAGGCACAGAGCTGGTGTACCGACTCCTGCCAGATGGGGTCGTTGATGGAGGCGAGGTTGAGGTCGGCGTAGGGGGCGTGGACGGTCACGTCGAGGTGCGTGCTCTCGATGACGTCGAGGACGGCCCGCTTCTTCTCCGGATCATCAAGGCGGTAGTTGCCGTCGGCCGAGATCTCCCAGCCGGTATACCCGACCTCCTCGATCCCAAAGACCCACTCGACCGATTTCCAGACCGTCGAGGAGGACGAGAAATAGGGAACGACGCTCATGGGCACCCCTCCATCGCCCCGATGAGCCTGGCGACCTTCGCGGTGTATTCTCCCATGCCGCCTTCGTTCGTGACCTCGACGTCGGCCATGGCCATCGCCGTACCCAGGCCCCAGCCGCGCTCACGCTCGTCCCGTCTCCTGAGTTCTTCTGCAGACTCGACGTCGTCGGCGCGGCCGCGTTCCTTGAGGCGGCCGAACCTGGTCTCGAACGAGGCCTTGACCGCGACAAGGAGGAAAGTGGGGAAGTGTTCCCTGAAGATCTCGACCTCGGCGCTGCCCCTGATCCCGTCGATGACCACGATCGGGGCGGCCTGGCCCTCGACGAAGGGGACGGTCTTGAGGGCGATCGCCCCCATGCCATGCTCGGCGCGGAGGTCTGAGGAGACCTTCCCCATGTTGGCGTCGGTCATCTCAAGCCCTGCTTCGAGGACGGCGGCCCTGATCACGTCGCCCATCACCACGACCGGGATGCCCCTGGCCTCTGCGATCTTTGAGAACTCTCCTTTTCCGCTCGCCGGCATCCCGACGATCCCGATGACCTTCATCGTACATGCTCCTGCTCGATCCTGCTGACATCAATGCGTTCTGCTCTGACGATCCGTCTGCCTTCGTAGACGACCTCGCCGTCTTCTCGTGTCCTGATCTTCACGGTCCGGCCCAGGCCGTCGGCGATGGCCGCAAGTTCGGTGAAGGTGAGGGGGGCGACGCCGGCGATAACTCCCTGCTGGAGGACAAAGTCGACGCCGTCGGCGTCCTGTGCGATATATCTGATCTCGTCCTCGCATCCCCTGAAGGTCGTGACCACGACCTCGAACTCGGGGAGGGCGCCCTGTTGGAAGCCCCTGATGCAGAGGTCGAGCGACTCCTGGACACGTTCTTTGAAGTCCTGTTTGAGGAGGTTGTTATAGCGGCGCCAGGTGGTCTTGACGTCGAGGGCGATATGGTCGATGAGCCCTTCTTCGAGGAGGGCCCTGATCGTCGCCGGGTAGACTCCGTTGGTCTGGAGGCCGACGCCGAGCCCCATCTTCTTCGCGCCCCTGGCCAGGGCGAGGAGGGCGTCCTTCTGCATCGTCGCCTCGCCGCCTGAGAAGACGACGCCAGAGGCGAGGAGGGTGGACTCCCTGATCATGGCAAGCACCTCATCAACCTCGCGCTCGTCTTTTCCTTCGAGGATGGCGGTGTTCTGACAATAATGACACCGTACCGGGCAGCCGCGTAAAAATACCGTACAGACCGCCTTCCCTCTCCAGTCCACCGTGCTGAGCGGGATAAATCCCCCGAAGTTCACCTTCAAAAAATCACCGTTGTGTAGTATGGGTGATCGGTTTTATAGAACCTATCGAACGTTCAAGGAGAGGGGTGGAGGAGTATATCCCAGAATTTTTCGGGGCCTGAACTCTCCCTACAGAACCTTTTTTCCGGCATTGTAGAATCGAGCATGACTCTGAGTTCACGCATACGCGATTGAACATGATCGTGGGTCTCCAGGGCGAGGGACCTGTGCCCATCCCTTCCGGACAGGGCACTCTGTGAGACTGCCGCCTCATCGCCGACCCCACATCTCCTCTCTCCGTCCCCGGTGCGAGACGACGGTGACGGTGCTGCGCTGAGGACGGGCAATCATTCTGAGAGTGTTTCTGTAGTTCGTATATCAGGTATGGAGGATCCTGGTGAGGGGAAATCATCGTATAAACCTCCCGGGTCGATCGTCAGGATCATTTTCATGGTAAACCTCTGGATGTCTTTCTCTGGCGGGGGGTCGCACCCCGTCTTCACGATCATCGCGTTGCCTTCACGCTCCTATCGCCATCCCGGAGGTCCGGGGGAGGCCCCCCAGGCGCAGTGGGGAGGGAAGGCATGAATGCATGGGGGCACACCGAAAAGGGGAGGATCTCTCCACCACATCCATTGCTATCTTCTGCGAGGGGGAGGGCGGGAGATGGTGGGATGACCTCGGAGATATTCTCTGTTCTCGACGTCCTCAGGTCATCCCCTGGTTGTCCACTACCTGGGGCGAGGGAAGACAGTGCACGCCCTGGAAGACTCGTGAGAATTTACATCGGTATGGGTGAGGGGTGCGGACTGATCTTTGAGACCCCTCCCCATGGCATCAAGAGGGACACGATCGGCCGAAGAGTGCAGGATGCCCTCACGGCGCAGCCATGTCGAGGGAACGGCCCCACCGGAACCCGCCGGCCGGCACGACGATCTCGAACCGCGCCCCCTCCCCCTCGCCCCCTGTCTCGGTGATGGTCATCCCGGTGATGGCAAGGATCTCCCTCACCAGGAAGAGCCCGAGCCCTGAGTCCTCTCGCCCAAATCCGCGGGTGAAGATCTTTTCCTTGAGGGCAGGGGGGACCCCGACCCCGTCGTCTTCATAGACGATGACGCCCTCTTCCTGCTCTTCACGGAACGAGACCATGGCCTTCGTCGCCCTCTTCCCATGGCGGAGGGTGTTGTCCACGAGGTTGAAGAGGATCTTCTCGAAGAGTGGGTCGGCAAAGATCTCGAGTCGCCCGGTGAGGATGGTGATCTCAAGGTCTCCACGTGAAGCCCTCTCCCCGGCGGCCCTGGCGACCGCCTCCACGCACTGCCATGCAGGGGCCTTCACTCCCATGCTCCTGTAGTCATGCATGAAGACGATCTGTTCCCTGATCGTCTCACTCGCAGCGGCTATGCGCCGGGTAAAATCCTTGAGCGTCTCATTCTTGCCGACTGCCCCCTCGACCATGCCATTATAGGCGACGATGGTACTGAGTTGGTTGAGGAGGTCGTGCCTGGTGATGGTGGAGAGGAGGTCGAGTTTTTTGTTTGCCTCCCTGAGGGCGTCCTGGGCCCGGTGGACCTCGGTGACGTCCCTTGAGATCCCGGTCGCCCTGGCAGGGTGGCCTTCGTGGTCGCGGGCCGTCACCTTCCCCCTGACATGCACCCACCGCCATCCTCCTTCATGGCCCTGCAGCCTGCAGTCCCCTTCATAATAGGGCATGGTGTCGTCCCGCACCTCTGCCATCTTTCTCATCAGCAGGGAGCGGTCGTCGGGGTGGATGCGCTCTCCCAGGGTCGAGACATGAGTCTCCTCCTCAAGGGACCGGTCATCCCTGGTTTTGACCCACCCATGGATCAGTGATATTTCTCCTGTGGCAACGTCCCAGTCCCATACCCCGAGAGAACCGCCCTCGATGGCAAGGTTCAGCCGTTCCTGGGTCTTTTTCCGTGCCTGCATCTCGGCCCTGAGTTCACGCCACCGCCGCAGCGAGAAGATGGCAAGCCCCACCGAGAGGATGAGGACCGCGATGAAGATCTCGTCGATCTCCCAGCGCTCATAGAGGCGAGTGAACGCCACGAGCATCTCGAAGGCATCAATATATACGGCGGTCAGGAAGAGGAGGCCTCCGGCTGAGAGAAGGACCAGCGCGTCACATCCTGCCCTGGAGAGTGACTGTGTTCTGGGGGGTCTCTCAGGTCTCACGTAGGATAATATTTTCTCTGAAGTTATGATAATGATTTCTAAATTTTTATAGTGATTTAACCTTCCAATTTTGGAAAAAATAATTTTATTTCATAGTTTTCATCAATATCATCGATATTTATAGTCCTGTAGAAAATCTCATCATTTCCTGGATCAAGTATGATTCGACCACCCCCCACATCGGTCGCACCCAGGGAACAAGATTGAGACGGGAAGATGGAGATGTGTCCATGAAGAGGAGGGCGCCGTCCACTGCCTATCGCACGCGCGAAGGGAATGGGGGCGCAGACCCATGGAGAAAAATTCACTTGT
This sequence comes from Methanofollis sp. W23, assembly GCF_017875325.1. NCBI lineage: Archaea > Methanobacteriati > Methanobacteriota > Methanomicrobia > Methanomicrobiales > Methanomicrobiaceae > Methanofollis > Methanofollis sp. W23. The sequence goes on from NZ_JAGGMN010000001.1 coordinate 1,213,360, forward strand.
GAAAACGTAAACAAATTTACTTGATCGGAGAACAAGCAAAATTTAGCGAAGATTTTGGAAACAGAGAGTTTATCTGGGAGTTTCTCCAATCTTAGGGATATGGGACTAATTGAGGATGCAAAACGCGGCGTCATCACGAAAGAGATGAAAATCGTCGCCGAGAAGGAAGGAGTCACCGAGGACTTTGTCCGGCGCGGCGTGGCCGAGGGCCATATCACGATTCCGGTCTCCCCGTACAGGGACGTCAAAATCTGCGGTATCGGCGAGGGACTGCGGACCAAGGTGAACGCATCCATCGGGACCTCCACCGATATCGTGGACGTCGACCAGGAGATCGAGAAGGCACGGCAGGCCGAACTCGCCGGCGCCGACACCCTGATGGAACTCTCCACCGGCGGCGACTTCCTGGATATCAGGCGCCGGGTCGTCGAGGCGACGACCCTCTCGGTGGGGAGTGTCCCTCTGTACCAGGCCTTCATCGAGGCCGCCAGGAACAAAGGCGGCGTCGTCTTCATGGATCCTGACGACCTCTTCAGGATCACCGCGGAGCAGGCGAAGCTCGGCACGAACTTCATGGCCATCCACACCGGCATCAACCTGGAGACGATGAAGAGGCTCCAGAACCAGGGCAGGCACGGCGGCCTGGTCTCCCGCGGCGGGGCGTTCATGACCGCATGGATGCTCCACAATGAGCAGGAGAACCCGCTCTATGCTGAGTTCGACTACCTTCTGGAGATCCTCAAGGAACACGAGGTCACCCTCTCCTTTGGCAATGGCATGCGGGCCGGGGCCGTCCACGACGCCACCGACCGGGCGCAGCTCCAGGAACTGATCATCAATGCCGAACTCGCCGACAAGGCCAACGACTTCGGGGTCCAGACGATCATCGAGGGGCCCGGTCACATCCCGCTCGACGAAGTCGAGGCAAATGTCGTCGTCCAGAAGCGGGTCACCAACAGGAAGCCCTTCTATATGCTCGGCCCCCTGGTCACCGACATCGCCCCCGGCTACGACGACCGGGTCGCCGCGATCGGTGCCTCCCTCTCCTCGGCCTGCGGCGCTGACTTCATCTGCTATGTCACCCCGGCAGAGCACCTTGCCCTCCCGACCCCTGAGGAGGTCTATGAAGGCGTGATGAGTTCACGGATCGCCGCCCATGTCGGCGACATGATCAAACTCAAGAAGCGCGACGACGACCTCGAGATGGGCCATGCCCGCCGCGACCTCGACTGGGAGCGCCAGTTCGCGGTCGCCATGAACCCTGAGCGTGCGAAGAAGATCAGGGACGAGCGGATGCCCGCCGACACCGACGGCTGCACGATGTGCGGCGATTACTGCGCCCTCAAGATCGTCAACAAGAATTTCCATTTCTAAAAAATCAAAAATTTTTTTGAATCTTTTTTTCAGCTATGTAGGAGAAGAGACGAGGACATCAACACCCCTCTTGTAGTCAACCATTCCGTCTTCCTGGTTTCATATTCACTGTGGGGGCAGGGCAGTAGCGCGCTCTTGAAAGACGCCGTACTTCAGGAACTTCCTCCGTCACATCGCAGGGGCGGAGAGTTTGATCTTGATGATCATCTCTTCTGGTTTCCATACTGGTTTGAGTTCATTAAACGGCTCTGTAGAAATCCTCTTGATGAATCTCTCTGGGGGGGGGCGTGGCGCCCCCCGAACCCCCACCACACGATAGGTCGAGGACGGCAGCCCCTTCGTCATGGTCGTCTATTCTGCTTTCCCGTTCACGTCGTGGTCCCGGGGGTCCGGGCGGCACTCGCCCCTGGTGAGCTGATGGGGAAGGCGGGGGAGTCACGCTCACCCCAGGAATAGGTGGGGGTTTCTACAGAGCCCATCAAACACCTTCTGAACAGATACGCAGATTGCAGTTCCATCCTCTGAATGATCGACCCTTTCTCTTGCCTCATCGTCATCCAGGGGGTACAGCCCCACGATGAGAAGAGACGTGGGCGGCCATCAGGTGATTCCCGCGTGATGTCCTGCTCTGAAAGCAGAGCACGGCCCCAGACACATGCCTGAGCCCCAAGGTTCATGTTAGATTCTACAGAGTTGATATATTCGATTCTCTAAATCCAAAAAAGACAGACTGATAACCCACGCCTTCCAAGATCCATTCATGAAACCGACGACACAGAAGACCATCGACGACTTTCTCACCCATGCCGATGAGATGGCAGACGATGTCCTTGCAGAGACCGAGGAGTGGCTCGGGACCGTTCCCTTCATCTTCAAACTGATGCGCGAGCGCCCCGAGGCCTTCGTCTTCTCGGCGCTCGGCGACTACAAGACCGCCCGCCCCGAGAGTCTCGACGCCAAAACCGCAGAACTCGTGGCAATCGCCGCCGCCGCCGGGGCAGGTGCCGACAAGTGCGTGAAGGTCCACATCGGCGCGGCCCTCAAGGAAGGGGCGACCCGCGACGAGATCCTCGACACCATCCTCATCGCCGGCATCCTTGGCAAGACAAAGGTGCTCGCCGACTCCCTCAGGGCGTTCAAGGAATCGTTCTGAACAGTGGCTCTGTACAATTCTCTTCGGGAGGATGAATCAGGGGCTGACCACACCCTCACCGCTCCCGTGTGACCGGTGGGGGGAGGACAGGAATAACGGCTCTATTGAATAGGGCATGAAGCGAACGTACGCTTCAGGCATATGGGATGAAAATTGTTCTGAGTGGCGTTTCGAGGTGTGGAGGAATCCCTTTCCTCACGACAGGGCAACAGAGAATATCCCGTTCAATCGCCGCCCCTGCCTATCTTCTGTCCGTGGGGGGTCCGGGGGGCAACGCCCCCCGGCGCGAGACGGCGGTGAAAATTCTACAATCGGGGCGGCACGTCTGATCATCACACCTTCCCATACCCTCGCGCTGGGGGTGGTGCCTTCCCCACCGCCCGGCCGTGATTGAGAGGGAATAAGGATCCTTCCACACTCCGAAGCGTTGCTCGGAGCAATGTTCATGTGGCATGCGTGAGGCATGCTCTTGACCCATGCCCAATACTACACGGCCCGAACAGCGGATTTATCCCGGATCTCGTCCCACGCCTCTAGGATGAGTGCTGTGCCGGACAGACAGGCCATAGAGAAAAACGCACTGAGAGAGCAGGTCAAGGCACGCCGTGCCGCCCTCTCTCCAGACGAGATCACAGAAAAGAGCGAGGCCATCACGAGGCGCCTCCTCCCCCTTCTCGACAGGGCGGAGACCGTGATGCTCTACGCCTCCAAATCTCCAGAGGTCGAGACCGCCGGCCTCATCGACGCCCTCCTCGCCGCGGGCAGGAGGGTGGTCCTCCCGATCATCGAAAAGGAAACCCACACCCTCCGCCTTTCTTCCATCCCCGACCGGAGCGTGCTGGTCGAGAGCACCTTTCATGTCCCCGAACCCATCGGCCACGAGGTGCCGGTCGACCCCGCCGCCCTTGATGCCGTGGTCGTCCCCATGGTCGGGTTCGACCGTGGCTGCAACCGCCTCGGGTATGGGGCCGGTTACTACGACCGTTTCCTCGAGGCCAACCCAGGCCTGACCATCATCGGGGTCGCCTTTTCCTGTCAGGAAGTTCAGTCCATCCCGAGCGAGCCCTTCGACCGGCGGATGGACTGGATCATTACCGAAGGTGAGTGTATCTCCTGTCCATCATGAAAAAGCCACCCGAAATTTTTAAGTACTGGTTGCACTAACTTGTAGTAAGTCACGTATACAAGGTGGAACCATGCCAAAGGATCAGGTTGAAGTCATCGTCAAGGAAGCATATCACGAGGATGCAGGCCGGGGGATTGCACGCGTCGGGATCGACGTGATGAAGGCCCTCAACCTTGTCTCCGGCGATGTGGTTGAGATCCAGGGACGGGAGAAAGCCGCCGCCATCGTCTGGCCCGGTTATCCAGAGGACACCGGGCGGGGAATCATCAGGATCGACGGCAACATCAGGAGCGACGCACGCGTCGGGATCGACGACACCGTCAAGATCAGAAAGGTGGAGGTGGGCTATGGCCAGAAAGTGGTCATCCAGCCCACCCAGCCGATCAGACTCGTCGGCGGCGAGCAGTACCTCCGCCGGTTGATGGCCGGGCGCCCGGTCTTTGAGGGACAAACCTTCAGGATCAACGTCCTCGGCAACCCGCTCACCTTCGTCATCTCCAAGGTGACTCCCAGGGGAATCGCGATCATCACCGACACCACCGAGATTGAACTGAAAGAGACCCCGTACAAGCCAGAGGAAGGCAAACGCACACAGGTCTCTGACATACACTACGAGGACATCGGCGGGTTGGGCCGGGAACTCGACATGGTCAGGGAGATGATCGAACTCCCGTTGCGCCACCCCGAGATCTTCGAGCGCCTCGGGATCGAGCCGCCCAAGGGCGTACTCCTCTACGGCCCACCGGGCACCGGCAAGACCCTCATCGCCAAGGCCGTCGCCAACGAGGTGGACGCCCACTTCATCTCGATCTCAGGCCCTGAGATCATGAGCAAGTACTATGGCGAGTCAGAGGAGCGGCTGCGCGAGGTCTTTGAGGAGGCCCAGGAGAATGCCCCGACGATCATCTTCATCGACGAGATCGACTCCATCGCACCCAAACGCGAGGAGACGAAGGGCGAGGTGGAACGCCGTGTGGTCGCCCAGCTCCTCGCCCTCATGGACGGGCTCGAGTCGAGGGGGCAGGTCGTGGTCATCGCCGCCACCAACATCCCCGACGTCCTCGACCCGGCGCTGCGCCGGGGCGGGCGGTTCGACCGCGAGATCGAGATCGGGATCCCTGACAAGAAAGGACGCCACGAGATCCTCCAGGTCCACACCAGGGGCGTGCCCCTTGCCGAGAACGTGGACCTCGACCACCTGGCCGAGATCACCCACGGGTTTGTCGGGGCCGACGTCTCGCTCCTGGTGAAGGAGGCGGCGATGCACGCCCTCCGCAAGGTGATCCCGAAGATCAAGTCAGAGGAGGAGATCCCGGCTGGCCTGATCGAGGAACTGAAGGTGACCGGTGATGACTTCGACGAGGCCCTCAAGCATGTCGAACCCTCGGCGATGCGCGAGGTGCTCGTCGAGGTGCCTGACGTGAAGTGGACCGATGTCGGCGGGCTTGAGGAGGTGAAGGCCGACCTGAGCGAGGCGGTGGAGTGGCCGCTGAAGTACCCCGAGGTCTTTGCCAGGATGCAGACCAAACCGCCCAAGGGCATCCTCCTCTTCGGTCCTCCCGGCACCGGCAAGACCATGCTTGCCAAGGCGACGGCAAACGAGAGCGAGTGCAACTTCATCTCGGTGAAGGGCCCAGAACTCCTCTCCAAGTGGGTCGGCGAATCCGAGAAGGGCGTGCGCGAGATCTTCAGGAAGGCCAGGCAGGCGGCGCCGTCGATCGTCTTCTTCGACGAGATCGATTCGCTGGTGCCTAGGCGCGGCTCGTACTCCGGGTCGACACATGTCACCGAGAGTGTCGTCTCCCAGCTCCTCACTGAACTCGACGGCCTGGAGGAACTCAAGGGCGTCATGGTGCTGGGTGCAACAAACCGGCCCGACATGCTTGACGAGGCCCTGATGCGCCCTGGCAGGCTCGACCGGATCGTCTATGTCCCGCCCCCAGACAGAGAGAGCAGGAAGAAGATCTTCGAGGTCTACCTGCGCGGCATCGAGGGACTGCTCGCCGCCGATGTCGATATCGAAGCCATGGTGAACCGGACAGAGGGCTTTGCCGGCGCCGATATCGAGGCGTTGGTGAGGGAGGCGAAGCTGGCGGCGATGCGCGAGTTCATTGAGGCGATGCGGGAGAAGTCGCCCCAGGAGCGGGCCGACGCCATTGCAAATGTGCGGCTCACGAAGACGCACTTCGAGGAGGGGTTTGCAAAGGTGAAGCCGTCGCTCCCGAAAGAGCGGCTCGAAGAGTTCGAGCGGCTCTCCTGGGATATCCTGTACGGCGGGGAGCAGCGGGCCGCCCTCGAGACGGCCGCCGCCCTGATCAAGCGTGCAGACCTCATCAAGGACTCAGAGAAGGACGAGGAGATCAAGGGCATGGTCCAGGCGCTGGAAAACGCCGTCTTTGCGAGGAAGAAGGACTTTGCGAAGGTCCAGCACCTCACCGACGACCTGGAGAAGAAACTCGAAGCGATCAGGAAAAAACCATCCTATGCCGGCCTTACGGCCCCTATGAGCGGGGCCTGAGCGGTTCCTATGGACCTATCCTCTTTTTTCGACCTGGAGAAGATTTCAGGATCGGTCTCTCTGGCGAGGACGGGACACCATAGATCAGTCCAGTTGCGTTCTCTCTTCATGACAGAGTAATTGAGATCCCCGGCCTCCCGCACAAAGAGAGGCGGACAAGAATTCTTTCTGGGTCCCAGGGGCGAAACCTGCATATAGTGTATCCTGGGAGGGGCCACCCCTGTATGGTGCCCATTATCTCATAGCTATATATCCAATATCCAATAATATCGGTTAAAAATAGGTTTACAAAATACAATAATTTTATATGTGATCCATTGTGATTACTGGTTATGAAGGTGAAGTGGGCCGTCGTCCTCGCCCTCCTCCTTGTCGGGACCGCATTTTTTCTCTCCGACAGGATCGCGGAAGACCCAGAATACCTCCAGGAGCAGGCCGCCGGTAGCGGGGCCATCGTTGCCGAAGTTTTCCTCTCAGCCGGACATACCGAACCGGCCCTCGACTGTATCGAACTCTTTGCTATGGCCGACCCCGACAACCCCGATCTGCTCTGGGTGAAGGGGGACGCCCTCTCTTCACTGGGCCGATATGAGGAGGCGGTCGCCTGCTACGACATCGTCCTCATGAAAGACCCCAAAAACCCAGAGATGCTGGTTGGGAAGGCTGACGCCCTCTCGATGGCCGGTGAACTTGATGAAGCCTTAGTAATCTGCGAGCAGGCCCTTGCCAGCGAACCAGAGACGATGGCCGCGCTGGACAAGGCCGGGTACCTCAACCTGCGCCTTGGCAGGTACCTCGAGGCCGCCGACTACTATGACACCATCACCGAGGCACGCCCAGGGGATGCCGCCGCCTGGATCCGGCGCGGGGACGCCTTCCTGTACATCTCCATCAAACAAGAAGAGCAACTCAAAGAGACCTACCGCTCCCTTGGCACCCCTGGTGCCGCGGCCCGGGCCTCTTTCCCCAACATCGACCCCTACATGGAGGCGATGGACTGCTATAACCAGGCCATCGCCCTTGACCCAAAGACCGCCCCCTTCCTTGCCGCAAGACTGGTGGCGCGCTCAGAGATCACGGTGAATACCTGCGAAGACATCCTGGAAAACCTCGGGAAATAGAACGTCGGGTTTTGTAGAATCAGGCATGAACCTTTGGGCTCACGCATACGAGATGAAAATGATCGTGGGTCTCCAGGGTGTTTGGATCCGTGCTCCCCCTTCAGATCAGGACACCACGGGATACACCGCTTCGTTGCCGCCCCCCTATCCTCTCTCTCCGTGGGGGGTCCGGGGGTGCGCCCCCGGCGCGAGATTGCGGTGAAGGGTCTGCAATAGGGGCGGCATGTTCTGATCATCATGCCTTTCCTCACCATACGCGCCGGGGGCCCTGCCCCGGACCCCGGGGACAAAGATAGGAGCGGGAAGGCAGAGGGCCGAGCATGCCGAGGGAGTATCTACAAACTTCCTGGATTGATCGTCAGGATCATTTTCATGGTAAATCCTCTTGATGAATCTCTCTGGCGGGGGGCAGCGCCCCCGGCCAAAGGGTAGGAAAGCGGGCGACACACATCTCAGCCACACAAGAGGTGAGGGTCTCTACAGAACCAATATTTCGTCATTTGTTTTCTCTCTTTTTTCAAGACAGGAGAATCGGAGGAGATCGTGTTCAGGTCACTGCCCTCCACCCCTCCTCCTCCCTTCTTGAGCGAGGGGTGGTGGACATCACATCTCTCTCCAGGTCATCGATTGTATCTTCCCCCCTCAATCATCATCCGTGGGGTCAGGAGGTAACGCCCCGGCACGATCGATAGAGGGAGTGGCGATGTGATTCATGTCCATACCAGAAATGAGGAATGGTCTCTACAAAGCCGAAAAAATTTGCTTCGATCAGGCGACACGCCGCCCGGTCGTCGGCCGGACGTGTATCCGCACCCGCTCATAGGCGGGATCGTCGTAGAGGTCGGCAGGGCCGACAAGCATCTGGTTGCGGACCGAGAACCCGAGGCAGGCGGTCTTCGGGCAGGTCGGGTTCATGTCGCAGAGGCTGACCGGCATGAGCCCTGACGCCGAAGCGACGCCAAGGGCGGTCACGACGTCCGGGAGGCCGGAACCCACCCTGAGGAGAAGGGCCGGGTCGGCACCCTGACCTGCGACGGCGGCCAGAACCCCGTCCCTTCGCCTGACCTCCTGTACCCTCCCGCCTGCGTCCAGATGGGCGAGGAGGGCGTAGGTCTCGTCAGGGGTGCAAAAGACCGCACCGCCGTCGCAGACGAACTCGAACCCCCGGCGCATCAGAGGGTCGCCAACCAGGCCCGAAGAGGTGAAGGGGTCGGCATAGAGCCTGGCAAAGATCTGGTCCCATGCCCCGGCCTCCGCCCCGCTGGTGAGGAAGACGAGCACCTCGGCCGCACTCTCCTCGCCGAGGGGAAGGGTGACGGTCTGCACCTCCCCTTCCCCGAAAACCCCGGTCTCTTTTGCGGTCTCTGCACATGCAGAGAGGACGTCATCACAGAGGGCGGCGACCTCCGCACCCTCCTGGTGAGTGACCACACAGGCGGTCCTCCCGCCGGCCCGCGTCACGAACGAGTCGGCGATCACCCCGCCGTGCTCGCCCCTGAACGCCTTTGCCGCCCGCTCGACGACGAGCGGATGGGCCCGCATCCCGGCCGGGTAGCCGCCGAGGTCGACGGTGAAGACCGTGACCGCATTCATCGCCTGGTCCCTTCGAAGGCCGCTTCCACTTTCTGGATCATCCCCGGGCTCCCGACATAGATAGGCGTGCGCTGGTGCGGTTTTTCAGGGAGGATGTCGAGAAGACTCTGGCGGCCGTCCGAAGTTCTCCCTCCCGCCTGCTCGGCGATGAACCCAATGGGGATGGCCTCATAGAGGAGACGGAGTTTGCCGTTCGGTTTCTCTTCGAGGGCCGGGTAACAGTAGATCCCGCCATAGGTAAGGATCTGGTGGAAGTCGGCCACGAAGGATCCGGTGTATCTGATCTTTGCCCCATCGGCCTCGATCTCTTCGATGAAGGCGCGGTGAGGGACGACCCAGGTCGGGCGCGTCCCGCCGGTGCCGTAGTTCTTTCCTTCCGGGATCGTCATGTTCTGGTGGAGGAGACGGTACTCCCCATCTTTGTCCAGCGCAAAGACCTGCACCCCCTGCCCGACCGAGAGGGTGAGCGTGGTCATCGGGCCGTAGAGCATATAGAGGGCGGCTTTCAGGTTTCTTCCCTTCTGCATCACGCTGCCCCCGCCAAAGATCCCGATGATCGTCCCGACTGAGAGATTGGTCTGGATGAGGGACGACCCGTCCATCGGGTCCATCACGACGGCGTACTCATGGGCAGAGTCAGGGAAGACCGCCACCTCCTCCTGCTCCTCAGAGGCGAGTTCCCTGACCAGCCCCGACTCCCCGAGGACGCGGGTGATCCAGGCGTCAGCCCAGGTGTCCATTGCGGCCTGTTGCTCCCCGAAGACGTTCTCGGTATCGACATAGGCCTGATGGGTGATGAAGGCCTCTCTGATCGGGGTCGCCTGTCCGGCGATGAGTATGATAAGGTTCTGCAGTCCGGCCTCGCAGTCTACGGACTCCAGATATTCGCGCAGTGTCGTCATAATCCACAACTCCGAGAATCTCTATATCAGATCCCCTATAAGAAGACCGCCCCCTCCAGGAGGGCCAAAAAGAAGAGAGAGTTTTAGTTGCCCTTCAGGAGCGCAAGGGCGTCCTCGACCGAGGCGTCGTCGAGGGTGATGGCCGAGATGGCATTGCACATCCTGACCGCCTCGTCGAAGGACTTCTGGTGGATGTTGCGGCCGGTGGCGTTCCCCCGCGCACCGCCGGTGTGGATCTGGTCGTAGAGTTGCCTGAGGAAGGCCTCTTCGTCGACGCTCGACCCGCCGGCGCATACGACCGAGGTTCGGCCTGCGGCAAGGGTCGCTTCCTTGAGGAGGTCGGCGGAGGCGGCGCCCTCTTTCTTGGGAGCGTTCACCTTGACGAAGTCTGAGCCCAGGCACGCAGCGACGCCGGTCGCCCCGGCGATGAGGTGAGGATCTTTCTCGTCCTTGACCGCCGAGCCCCTTGGGTAGATCCAGAGCACGGTGACCAGGCCGTGCTGGTGGGCCTCGTTGACGACTTCGGCCGCTTCGGCAAGCATCCGGTCCTCGAACTCAGAGCCAAGATAGATGGTGTAGCCGACGCCGGCGATCGTGAGCCCACTCTGCTCACGGAACCGAACGACCTGCTCGACAGTGGTGAGGAGCGGGCTGACCGGATCATTCTGGGCGGTCTTGACCAGGTTGGTCTTGGAGTTGAGTTTGACGAGATAGGGTACTTCGGGATAGTCGGGGCCGTACCTCGCGACAAGCCCGATCTGGGTCGCAAAGACCCCGATGCGCCCCTGCGCCGCGACTCTGAAGAGATGTTCTGGGTCGGCGTCGTCTGCCGGGATCCCTTTGCCGTAAAAGTCGCTGTTGAGGTGTTCGATCTTCTGGTCTCCGGCAAAGAGCATCAGGCGGCCGGTGCCGTGGGTGATGGTGGTGAGGTTCTTGATATAGATCTCCCGCGCCGTCTCTGGGACGTCGGCGGGGACGGAAATGGAAGCCTGTGAAGACATACAGACTCAATCATTCCACCGTATACTTATGTTTTACTGGGCTGAAGAGGGGAGTGAGGGTCTCGCTGGAAAAAAGAAAGGGGGAGGAGATGACCGGGCCGTTCTCTGATTTTTCCGTTCTATACGATCAGGCATGGGTCGAGAGCACCCCACATGTATACCCCTGGTTCATCCCGGCACTCTCCTCCCCGTATCTGCAGAAGATGGCACCTGGATGATAATGGTGGAGAGAACCCCGTCTCTCCGGCAAATGTGTCGCGCACCGGTCCGCCCCAGACTATTGATCGCGCGGGGAGCGAATGCCGCCCTGACCTGCCGGGATGATGATGGGGTCGGGAAGGCAGCATGGACGACCACGATGAGAGGACCGTGTGGCGGCGGCACGCCAGAGAGCATCATCAAAAAATTTCTCCAGGCCCAGAATTTCAGGAACAAAGTACACTTCCAGCGCGGTGTCCAGGAATGGGAGAGACATCTGCGTTCGTTGCATGCCTGTATCTTCCTGACCTATTATTGTACGCGAGATAAAATGAAGAGGTCATCCCAAAACTCTCGCGCCCACCTCCTCACCAATGACAGCGATGGATGAGAATGAAGAAATTCCGGCCCTGTAGAAACCCTTACCAATTCTCGGTGCGAGCGCGATTCAACCGCTTTTTCTCATCTTTTCGCCGGGGGCTCAGCCCCCGGACCCCGAGGATGAAGATAATGCTGGGAAGACAAAATCAATCGCCATGAAGAGCGTAATGCTGTCACGACCTATCGTTCGCGCGGGGGCCAGGGGGCGGCCAAGCCCCCGGTGGATGAGAGAGTGTAGAATTTCTGAAAGGAAGCGCTTCGGTTCGAGGGGATGTTCACCCCATGAGAGTTTTGGGATATGCTCGAATTCAATTGGGTGCCGGCGCCTCACGGCACATTGAAACTGCGCTCTGCCAGGCAGGCCCTTCAAATACGCCGCGTCATCCCTGCCCCTCAAGGCCCGCCCCATCCTGCTCCGCCCTCTCACACCCATAAATTAAATACTTTCCACCTCCACATAACCTCAGATGGTCAACAGTATCGTTCTGCCGGTCAAGAAGGTTTTTTCGCTTGTCGATTCCAGGATCGTCGTTGAGATCAAGGACGAAGGGAAGAAACTTCAGGGCAGGCTCGTCGCGGTCGACGAACACATGAACCTGCACATGGATGAGACGATCGAGTACAACGGCGACCAGCGGGGGCGCACCCTCGGCACGGTCGTCATCAGAGGGAACAACATCCTGACAATCTCACCTCTTGTCTGATGGGCCATGCCGTCTATCGAAGATGAAGCACTGAAAGTTATCCAGTCCAGATCTGAAGGAGTGCTCCAGAGCGAACTCTGGAAACTTCTCAACATCGACAGCCGGAAGTGCTCAAGGGTCGTGCGCAGACTTGCCGACGCCGGTCTCATCGACCGCATCGAGTTCAGGGAAGAGGGGATCAAGACCTACCGTCTCAAGGCACGGCAACAGGCGGCCGACCCCTCGTTGCTCCTGGCAGGGGACGAACTGATCCCCTGCATCGGCTGCGAACTCGACTGCAATGTCGAGCAATGCCCCCTCCTCATGGACTGGATGTATGAACTTGCAATCGCTGAGATGAGCAGCGAGTAAAGAGGAGAGGTTACTTCCTCCTCCCAAGCAAGACCAGGGCCGCGCCGACCGCAACCAGGGCACTTCCCCCGGCCACAAGTGCCGGGAGAGGGATGCCCTCTCCTATTTCTTCAAGTTCTGCAGCTGCCACCTGCTCTCCTCCCGGTGCTTCTGTCGTCTCTGCCTCAGGTATCTCAGTCGTGCCGATGGTCTCAAGGATCGCGGTGGGGACTGGTTCCTCGACAACCGGCACTCCCAGGGCATACAGGAAACCACAGTTGCCGCCGCTGCCGGTCGAAAACGCAAGTGACGCCCCATCTCCTGATAGGGAGACGCTGCTGACTTTTGCCGCCATCTTCTCTCTCCAGAGTTCCTCGCCTGCCTCTGAGAAGAGCGAGATCCACCGGTCTTCGGCCCCTGCGGCGATAGTCCCGTTGTTTGCGACCGAGACGCTATGCACCCTGTTCCCGGTCTTATGCTCCCACAGAAGGTCACCGCTTGCCCGGTCATAGAGGTGAACCCTATAGTCCTGCGAGCCAGAGGCTACCAGTCTGCCGTCAGGCGAGAGCGCAACTCCGGAGATTCCCTTTGCAGTCGGATGTTCCCAGAGAAGGGTGCCGTTTCTGGCGAAAAGATAGACATTGTTCCCTGCCCCTGCGGCAATATACTCACTGTCCCCTGAGATCGAGACTGCACGTACATCATCGACCGTCTCATTCTGCCAGATCTCTCCTACGCCCCTCTCAAGCAGGTAGACCTTTTTGTTGTCACTCCCGACCACGATGTACTTTCCGTCCGGGCTGACCGCAACCGAATACGCAAAAAAGCCAGAGTCCCACTGCCAGTCGTGAGCGCCCTCCCTGGTAAAGACCCGCACCTTCTCTGCGCCCTGGACCACATATGCCCCGTTCTCAGAGATCGCCGAACCAAAGACCGGACACCCGGTCGGGTGGTCCCAGAGCCGCGTCCCATTTATATCATAAAAATAGAGCGCCCCATTCCCTTTTGTCCCGAAGGCCATATGCGATCCGTCCGGAGAGATGGACGCAGTCAGGACTTCCCCCCCGAATGTCTCTTCCCATATCATCTCACCCCGCATCTCCTGTGCACCCGCACCCCAGGATACCGAGAGCAGGAGCACTACGACCACTACCCTTCCTATCATATCGTCCCCCCAGAAAACCCAGCATTATCATGCTTTGACTGTCACGCTGTCATATCTGAGATAAAATATATAGGTTGCGCTCACGGGCAGAGGGGCTGCGATCCTGTCCTCTGATTCTGTTCAATGTCCACCCGTGCATGACCGGAGAGCGAACCAATATATACTGCCTGGACAATCCCTGTCCGATGGCTCTGAGATGCAGGGATGACGCGGGTGTCTCTCCCCTGACCGGCGCACTCCTCCTCCTGGCACTGACCGCGGTCCTTGCCATTCTCATTCTGGCCCTCCTCCCTGAGTTCCCACCCACATTTGATCTTTTCCCGCAGGAGGAACCCTGCATCTTTGAGATCGTCTCGGTCCTCCACACCAATGAGAAGGGGAAATACACCAAGGCCAGCATAGTCACCCTCTGGTACAACAAGACCCCTGTCCAGGTAGATCATCACGACCCGGCGACGCGTATAAAAGAGATATTTGGATGGGTGAAGGAGGTGCCAGACCGCGAGAAAGACTATCTCAAAGATGACCTCTGGGCACAATTTTATCGGAACGGTGAGCCGCTTACCTTTCAAGTCAGTACCATGGATGCCTCTCGTCTCATTCCAACGCACCACTATAAGATCAAGACGATGAACGGCCACGGAAGTAAGTGGTCCATGAACGGCCGGATCACCATCGACTTCTCTGACGGCACCTTCGGGCCAGGCGACATGGTGAGGGTGGAGATCTACTCGAAGTCTGAAGAACACCTCATCTCCGCCCATACCTATGACGCATAAGGGCGCGTGCGGCGAGTCTGGCGGTCCTGAGAGGTTCAGGGACCTTCCCCTCCAGGGTGAAGCCCTCGACCAGCGCCCCGGCCTCCTGTACGTCGATCCCTGCCGCCCGCAGGTATACCGTGTAACCAGTGCGGTGGGTGCGGGGCGTGCGCGCCCCAAGGCGGCGGTACGCCTCCAGGCGCTCTTCGTCACCGGGAAAATGCGCGCCTATCTCCTCTTTGAGCCCCTCGGAGTCCTCGTAGGTAACAACGACGACCGGCACCCCGGTCTCCCTCCAGACTTCTTCAGGACTGATGATATTGTACCAGGCGATGACGCACCCGCTCAGCATGATCAGGTTGACATCTTCCCTTTCAAAGGCCTTAAAAAGTGAAATAACTGCATTGGTGGCGTCCATGCCCCCCACCGTCACCTCCGCAAACCCAAAGCCGTCGATGATCCTGTCCCGGCGCATCACCACCCCGGCCAGGGTGGAGTCCTCCCGCCCCCTGAAACTCTCGGCGACCCCAAGGACCCGCAGCCCCTTCTTCGCCAGGTGCATGCAAGCACTTATGATTATGGCTCTTAAATAGTATTTCAATGGAGATTGAGAGAGACCAGGTGTGCATCCTGATTCCAACCCTGAACGAGGCTCCCACCATCACCGAACTGATCCATGCCTTCCATTCCCTGGGCTACTCCCATATTATGGTCATGGACGGCAACAGCACCGACGGCACCCGGGACCTGGCCAGAAAGGCTGGTGCTGAGGTCCATGTCCAGACCGGAAAGGGCAAGGGCAACGCGATCATCGAGGCCGCCGATCTCATCGATCTCCCCTATGCCTTGATGCTTGACGGTGACGGGACCTACCTGCCAGAAGACGCGGAAAAAATGCTGGCCCCGCTCTTCAAGGGTTATGTCCACGTGATCGGGGACCGCCTGGCCTACCCCGAGACAGGCGCCTTCACCCGCCTCAACCTCTTTGGCAACAAGGTCATCAACTTCTTCTTCAAGATCGCCCATGGCCGCGACTACCATGACATCCTCTCAGGCTACCGGGCCTTCACCCTCTCCTCGTTACGGGAGATGAACCTCAAGGAGGCGGGCTTTGAGATCGAGACCGAGATGGCCGTCCAGTCAGTCAAGTGCGACCAGCGGGTCGCAGTCATACCGACCAGATATCTCCCGCGCCCTGGCACGCCCACCAAACTCAACCCCCTCCAAGACGGTTTCAGGATCGTCTCGGCCATCTACCGGCTTGCAAAAGTGAACAACCCGCTCTTCTACTTCGGACTGATCGGGATCGGCATCGCAACGGTCGGCGGGGTTCTCGCCCTGTACGTCCTTTATGAATGGCTCAATGGTATCGAGCACCTGCCGCTGACCGTCCTCACCGTCCTCCTCATCGTGGTCGGGTTTGAGATCTTTATGTTCGGGGTGATCAGCGACATGATCCTCTCCTTCCACCGCGAGATGATGAGGGAGATTCAGCGCCTGCAGCCGCCGAAGAAACCCGAGTAGGCGAGCACCCGGCACGAGTGCTCGGCAAGCGAGGTAAGGAGATAGGCGCGGTCGAGGTCGTCGGCGCCCGCAAAGGTGCCGTGGCCCCTGGCGATGACCAGTGGGGCCTCTTCCAGGGCCGTCGCCACATTCTCGGCAAGGTCGTCGGTCCCTGGCGCCCCACCAACGACCGGGATCTCCGGACAGAGCATCTCGCCCTCGCTGTCTACCGGGATGATTTTTGAGAGGGCGACCGAGGCCGCCACTGCATGGGCCGGGTGAGCATGGACGACCGCCCTATACCCGGTCCTCTGATATATCGCCTGATGGACACGGTACTCGCTGGACGCCCCGGCAGGCGCCTGGCCTTCGAGCGGGACCAGGACAGGGACGCCCGGCACGTCGAGGTATGCCCCGGTCCGCGTGATATAAAATCCTTCATCGGCCCGCAGGCTGATGTTCCCAAAATTTCCTCCGACAAGCCCCTCAGAAAAGAGCCTCTTTCCTATCCTGACAAATTCTTGACCTGGCATGTTTTACACCCTCGCTCTGATTTACAGCACTCTTTTGCATATTCAACGATCCGACCATGTGCCTGCGCATATGCCATGGCGTCCCTGGGGAGCGCCTGCTCGAAGAGCCGTCGCAGTTCCGCGTCGCCCACGGTGACGCCCATGCACCGGCATATCCGCCTGGTGTAGGCATCGATCACAAAGGCGAGGCGGCCAAAGCCATAGCAGAGGATGCTGTCTGCGGTCTCCTCGCCGACCCCACGGACCGCCAGGAGTTCTTCACGCAGCCTTGCCGTTGGCATCGCCGCGAGGGCTTCGACCCCGCCAAGGTCCGTCACCTGTCCGCAGAGCGCCTTGAGACGTTCGGTCTTTACCCGATAAAAACCGGTCGGCCGCACCGCC
The DNA here is from genome assembly GCF_017875325.1 of Methanofollis sp. W23. Lineage (NCBI taxonomy): Archaea > Methanobacteriati > Methanobacteriota > Methanomicrobia > Methanomicrobiales > Methanomicrobiaceae > Methanofollis > Methanofollis sp. W23. The sequence continues at coordinate 1,230,101 of NZ_JAGGMN010000001.1, forward strand.
GTCTCGATGACCTCGCGCTCAGTTTCGACCACCCCGGCGACCGAACAACACCTGATCTCCTTGAGGGTGGCGATGGCCTGCTCTACATTCTCCCAGCGAGTCTGCTGGGTGAGGACGGCCCCGATGAGCACCTCTTCAGGCGGGGCCTCCCACCAGGATATCGCACCGTAGCGACCCTCGAGTTCCTGCAAAAGAACCTGGATTCTTCTATCTATGTCCATCGAAAAGAAAAAAATAATTCCCTGCACTTGCAGGGGCCTGACCCCGCCTTATTCTTCCTCGATCAGGGGCTTGAGGTACTGTTCCAGGGCGTCGGCCCTGGTCACGCCCTCCAGTTTCTGGATGACCTGGCCATTTTTCTCGATGACCAGCGTCGGGACGACCCTGATGCCGTACTTCATCGCCGCCTCCATGTCCTGGTCAACGTCGACCTTCCTGATCTCGACCTGCTCGCCGAGCTTTTCCTTGAGCTCCTCAAGAATAGGCGTCTGCATCTTACAGGGGCCACACCATGTCGCAAAAAAGTCAGTCAGCACTGGTCTACTCATATGTGTCTCCTCGCGTTCCATGATCATCGGCCAGGGAATTTAAAAGACTTTCGAGCGTCTCCGCATCGACAGGACGCTCAAGCCGTGTGACAATTTTTCCCTCCCTTTCGATGACGATGGTCGGCACGGTCGTCAACCGGTAGGCCGAGACCAGGTCGCGCCTGGCGGCGACGTCGACCTTCCGCACCTCGACCAGATCCCCGAGCCGCCCGGCCACCTCATCCACTGCTGCGGTCTGAGCCCTGCACGGCCCGCACCATTCTGAGTAGAAGTCGATGAGCACAATCCTTGGCATAGGGGAGCAGTAGGCAGAAGAGAGGGGATATAGGTTCTGGCATAATTTGAGACCTCCCAAAACCTTCCCTATCCCACTCTCTACCACAGAGGGAGACCGATGATAAGGGAAAACTGGGCCCTGTAGAAACCCTTACCTTTTCTAGGTGCAGGTGTGATTCAACCGCCTTCCCCTATCTTCTCGCCGGGGGCTCTGCCCCCGGACCCCCGGGACGAGGATAGTGCAGGGAAGGCAAAATTAGTCGCCATAAAGAGCGTAATGCTGTCTACTGCCTATCTTCACGCGGGGGGACCGGAGGCGGCGAGCCCCCCGCCAAAGATAACTGTCCAGAGGATTTTTACAGAGCCGAAAACTGACCCTTTTGAATTCAGTATGAGGTGATATCACGCCTCACCAATAGGGGATGAAAATTTCCTGTTGTCGAACACTCTATGAGCATATCCCACAACTCTCCTGGGGTGAATATCTCCTCGAAATGAAGTGCATCCTTCCAGAAATTCTGAACCCTTACCTCCACCAGGGGGCGTGCCGCCCCCCTCTGACCCCCTGCAGATGAAGAGTGACAGGGGATCGTAGCCCGTCTTCATGGTTTTCTGCCTTCCCGCCCCAATCACCATCAGGGGGTCAGGGGCGAATTTTCCCGGCGTAAGGGGGGGGGGAGGCGACGAATGCATGGGTGCGTGATGAAAACGCAGTTTGGAATGACCTCATAGTAACCGCTCTTGATGATACTCTCAGGCTGGGAGTGGGTGAGGTGTGCCTGTGCCCTGGAGAGGCAAGGGGTTCTCCAGGGCCAGAAGATGAGTCTTTATTCACCCCGCGACCGCCCCACCGATCGCCCCGCCGATGAAGGCAAGAACCCCGTTGACGATGAAGACGCTGACGACCAGGAGTGAACCGACGACAAAACCCGAAAGGAGACCTATGCCCCCCAGGAACGCCGTCGCCCCGATGAGGATGAGGATCGCGATGATCACCGCCCCGATGATCCCGGCGACCAACCCCGCCATGCCCCCATTCCACAGTCCCCCCTTCGCGATGTAACCGGCCGCAAATCCGCCGACCAGGGGCCCGACGATCGGGATGAAGATATTGATGATCATCATCAGGACCCATCCGACAACGACACCCCACCAGAAATTGCCTTCCTCTGTTGCCATATGGCATCACCTTGCCGGCGATAGAGTGAGCGAAGATATAAAATAGTATGTGGGGAGCGGCACCCAGTTCTTCGGATCTTTTCTCTCTGCCTTCCTGGCCCAATCCCAATCTCAGGGGTGCAGGGTTGGCCAGTCCCCGGCGAGGGGCAATCAATATACTGCTCAAAAAGATCGGGGCGAGAACACAGACTCTCATCAGGAAGATTGATCAGGGACGACAGGCGGTCGATCAAAATGAATGAAATTCATTGAACTCACCGTTCTGCGATCTCCTGCCCATCGCCATCGCGACCCTGACAACCACCCGCGATGCACTGTCATTATATGGTCGGCCGACACCCCATCCTCTGAGGCGCGGATATAACGGGAGAGCGGTGGGGGGCCGCCTTCACGTGGTTTCCTTGGGCCAGGGCCGACCGACTATGGGGTGGTGGCCTTCTATGACCCCGGCGCCCGTCCTATCACCGAGGACGCGGCGCGGGAGAACCCTGGTCTATGCAGAAGCGTTCGGGCCAGGGGTGGGGGTCAGGGACTTCACCGCCTTTTCCCTCAGATACTATGCCGTGCTCGTCGACCAGGCCACCGACCAGGGTATCGGCGAGGTGACCGTCGACCGCTACACCGGCGAGGCTGGGATGGACCCCGGCACTGCCAGGTACGATCTTCCCGCTGCAGAGACGATCGCGGAGACCTTCCTTGACGGGTTTCTGCCGGGTGCAACATTGCAGGAAAACCGGACTTTCCCTGGCTATTACACCTTCAAATACGGGCGCGACGAGAGAGAAGGGATGCTGAGCGTCAACGACCGGACCGGCCAGGTCTGGGTGCACACCTGGCATGGGCACTCCCTGGGGGCGGGCGACGACTGACAGCGAGAGGTATGAATGCGACATTTTGAGACCGCGTGACGCACCCATCTTCCCATAGTCCCACACGGGGGGCTCAATCAAAAATCAGAAATTTTCGTACATTCGAGCATATCCCAAAAGTATCCAGAGTTCGATCAATCATCTGGATCAAGACTCTTTTCGGCCGTTCATCTATCTTCCTGCTTCAATTGCCATCTAGAGGTTTTCAGAGGCAACGCCTCCCGGGGGAGTGGCGGAGGAACGCATATACATCAGCCGTGCCGCCCACAGAGAGCATAAAGAATGTTTCCTTGCTCTCTCCTGCCGGGGGGAGACCCCCCGGACCCCCATATGACGAAGATAGCCGAGGGGGGGGCACCAATCTCTTGAATGACACCATGCTTCAGAAACTTCTTCTCCTCACCGATCAAGGCCAGAGAAGTTTTGGGATACCCTCTTCATTATCACCTGGCCACAGGGATGCCAATGGAGTCGGGATAGCAGAATAAACGACCATGACGAGGACATTGCCGCCCTCGACCTCTCTTCGCGCGGGGGGTCAGTGGGGACAGAGATAGTCACCCGGAGGGGTTATCATGAGCATATCCTAAAACTCTCTGAAACTTGGGTTCTGTAGAATCGAGCATGATCCTGAAGCTCACGCATACGTGATTGAACATTATCACGGTCCTCCAGGATGTGTAGATCCGTGCCCGCCCCTTCAGCACAGGACACTCTGTGAGACCCCCGCCTATCCTCTCTCCGTCCCTGGTGCGAGACGACGGTGAGACGGTGCTGCGCTGAGGGCAAGCGATCTTTCTGAAAGAGTTTCTGTAGTTCGTAGATCAGGTCTGGAGGAACCAGGCGAAGAAAAATTATCATACAAACCTCCCAGGTTCATCGTCAGGATCATTTTCATGGTAATTCCTCTGGATGACCATCTCTTGCAGGGGGTGTGCCACCCCCCGAACCCCCCGTGTCACGATAGATCAAGGACCGCACCACTCTCTTTATGGCCATCTATTCTGCCTTCCAGGCCCAATCTTGATCCAGGGGGTCCAGGGGCGGCACGTCCCAGGTGCGAGCGCGTGGGAAGGCCATAGATGCTTCTGTACGCTATGAAGAGACGAGGACCTCTTAACCGTCGTCCCCCGTTAAATTCACGCTTTCCCTATATACCGCGCCGGGGGCGCTGCCCCCGGACCTCCTGGAATGAAGAGAGAGTCGGGAAGGCACACTCAATGATCATGGAAAGGGGATTGCCGTCCACCGCCTATCGCTCGCGCGGGGGAACCGGGGGGCTTGGCCGCCCCCCGCCAAAGATAACTGCCCAGAGGATTTCTACAGAACCCCTTTTTCAGAACGATCCATCCCTATCTTCTCCCCTGAGGTTCCGGGGACAGCAATGAAGCAGAGTCTTCCTCTGGTATCCTGCTCAGAAGGGGGAGGGCAGGGGTCCATTCACTCTTAGAGGACTCCAATCATTTCCAACCGCGTATGCGTGAGTCTGGGGTTCATGTCAGATTCTACAAACCCAATATGCCCAAAATCCCAGGACCTCGCCATGATACATATCGCCACTCCCAGGACGCCGGGCGGTCGCCCCCTGATCCAAATGCACACCTTCATAACCTCAGCAAGCATTTACTCCTGTGCAGCACAATACTGCATGAGTTAATCGTATGGAAAGAAGAGGCAATTTTGGTGGGCGGAGAGACTTCGGCCCCCGTGAGATGCACAAGGCAATCTGCTCTGACTGCGGCAAAGAGTGTGAAGTTCCGTTCAAGCCCACTGAGGGAAGACCGGTCTACTGCAACGACTGCTTCCCCAAGCACAGAAAGCCCAGGTACTGATCTGAAATCATCTGATTTCAGAGCTATTCGAGATGGAGCGGTTCACCATGACCGCTTCTCAATTTTGATCTGCACGATTTTTTGCTCGTACTCTTCTGTGTCACCATTTGACCACTGCGCCCTCTCTCATTCAAGGCTGTGGGAAGAGAATACAGAACGGCTTTGGAGAATTCGATATGAAGCGAATGCACACCCCAGGGCACAAGTGGATAGAAAAGATTCTGTGAGGAGGGGGCCATTGCGCCGGGCGACACTCGCCCCCAACTGGCGAGGGGTGAGGGGCGAGGGGGGTGACACACATCCTCCCCACACAATAGGCAAGGGGTTCCCATGAGCATATCCCACAACTCTCCTGGGGTGAAGATCTCATCGAACCGAAGTGCTTCCTTCCAGAAATTCAAAACGATTTCCTCCACCAGGGGAGACCCCCACGACGAGGAGAGGGGGGAGCGGCGATCGAGTGAGGTCTCCACCTGGCTCTCCTGTCTTATATTGAGAGATCACACGACGAAAAATGATCATCAAATCTGCGTGACGGGCTTTGTAGAAATCATTGTGATGGTTCTCTTCGCCGGGGGGCGTGCCGCCACCCGAACCCCCGCGTGAAGATAGGCAGCGGGCGGCAATTTCCTCTTCATGGTCATTGATGGTGCCTTCCCAGCCCAATCTTCGTCCCGAGGGTCCGGGGGCAGCGCCCCCGGCGGGAGCATGGGGGAAGGCGGTTGAGTCAGTTTGCATTGAGAAGAGGCGAGGGTTTCTACAGAGCCGCGTGACGGGCTTTCCTCATGCTGAATTCCGCAGAGCCACTCTTCCCTTCTCCCTGCCTCACCTGCTCCCATATGCGCGCACATGCTCCCAGGCGCGGTGCAGGTCAGGGCGGCGCGTATGGTCTCCATAGACCGAGGCGTCCTCCCTGTCATAGAACGCCCGGTCCCTCCCGATTGGGCAGACCTTGATGCAGACCCCGCACGGGGCAAGCCGCCGCTTCTCCAGTTCGGCGCTGTTTTTCGCGCAGGCCTTTTTGTCAGTAAGACCCTCGGGATAGTCCTCAGCCTTGAGGGCACCTGCCGGACACATCTCCACGCAGCGCATACAGCGGTTGCAGACCTCTTCGGTCATCACCGGATCGGAGGGGAGGGGCGCGGCGGTGAGCACTGATCCGAAACGGACCCGTGGCCCATACTCGGGGGTGAGAAGCATATTGTTCACCCCAAAGGTCCCAAGCCCCGCAAAGTATGCGGCGTGCCGGTGAGAGAAGAAGGCGACCGGATTTTTCAGGAGCGCCCCGATCCCTCCATACCCGTCCCGCGGCACAAAGACCGAAGGATATCCCTCTTCATTGAGAAACTCTGCCAGGCGGTAGGTGTACTGGTCCAGGAGGGCGTTCACCGTCATGTAGGTCTCGCGGTACCAGATGGACGGAGCGCTCTCCAGCGCCGGGAGATGGACCGGGAGACCGATCACGACCACCGAGCGCGCCTCAGGGAAGAAGTGCCGCGGATAAAATTCTTCGGGCATCCAGGGTTGGAAAGGCGGTTCCTCCCACCGTTCGACATCCGCCACCCCGACGAGAGGGATCTCCATCGCCCGGCACCGCTGGAGAAGGGCGGCTTTCAGGTCCTCGTGCATGATGATCCCTTCTCCTACATGCGGCATGAAATGCGTTGTGCTCCGACCCGACAAGACCAGAAACACTCAAGAACCCCCATGTCATAGAAGGGCAGAAGGTGTTCGTGTGCCAGAGCGGTGTATAGTCTGTATCCCAGGTGACCCCTCCTACCTCCCGCTGGTCAGGTCAGGCATCGCTCACCTCTCGTCCCTTGCCGGGTGCTCAGAGGACGAGGCACACGCCGTCGCCTCCTGCGTCGAAGAAGTCGTCGCTCATCTCATCGCCCATGCCTTCTCGACCCGCGGAGAAGAGGCCATCACGCTCACCTTTGAGCGCACCGGCGAGATGCTGGAGATCACGCTCAGGGAGAAGGGGGCACCCTACGACCCGGCGGTCGAGGGACCGCCCCCCGGTCTCGACCAATGGAGGACGGTGCTTGACGGCGTCGCCTTCCACACCCTTGGCGCCGCAGGCAAAGAGACGCGGCTGTGGAAACGGCTCCCTCCCGCAAGGATTCCTACGGCAGAGGAGGAGGCCGGTAGCCCCGCACTCCACGGATCTGACGCTCCATTCGCCTGCGAGATCAGGCCGAGCCATATCGACGAGGCCGTGGCGATCACGCAGCGTGCCTATCTCTCGTACGGCTACTCGTACGGCTACGAAGATGTCTATTTTCCTGATCGCCTCAAAGCCCTCATCAGGAGCGGACAACTCAGTTCGTTCGTCGCCGTCCACGATGGGGCGGTGATCGGCCATGCCGGGCTGCTCTTCGGGGACGATCCTGGCGCGGCCGAACTCTCGCTCGGGTTTGTGGACCCCCCGTTCCGCAGGCACGGGGTCTTCAAGCGACTGATGGCGACGACCGCGCACGAGGCCGAGCGGCGGGGTCTCTGTGCGGTGAGGGGGCAGGGCGTCTGCACCCACCCGTACTCGCAGAAGTCTGTCGCATTCCTTGGGATGAGCGAGTGCGCCCTCTTCCTCTCCCACTATCCTGTGATGCAGTTTACGGGAATCGCTACCGAGAACCAGGCCAGAGAGAGCGTCGTGCTCCTCTACCGCTACCTGAGAAGACCAGGGCCCACGACACTTTTTGTACCCCCCCATCACGAGGAGATGGTCCGCACGATCTACCGCCGCCTTGGGGGCGTGCCGCGTTTTGAGACCACCTGGGAGTGTCCGATGGAATGGAGCGACCCCGAGACCAGACCTACAGTGGAGATCGAACCGTACGGTTCGGCACAGGTCGCCGTCCACTCCTATGGTGCAGAGACCCTGCCCTCGCTCAGGGCGGTCCTTCGAGACCTCTGCACCAGACGCCTGGAAGTCGTCTACCTCTCCCTCCCGCTCACCGACCCGATCACCAGGTGGATCACCGGCACGATCGAGGAGATGGGGTTCTTCTTTGCCGGGGTGGACCCCTCGTCCAACGGCGAGGACCGTCTTATCCTCCAGTACCTCAACAACCAGGTCGTCGACTATAACCGCGTATTCATCGGTTCGGTCTTTGGAGAAGAGATGAAGGAGTATGTGCGCCGGTGCGACCCTGGAGAGGGGGCGGGGGAACGTGCTCCTGAGCGGGGGGTATAGTATGCACCAGACTTCTCGCCTTCTCTCACCTCACAGATTTTTGCCACCGGTCCACGACAGAGAAGGGTGAGGAAACACTATATGGGTTCAAAGACATATATAGATCCAAATACCGGTCAATAGTTTTGTCCGACGGCATGGGCTACGTCTATTCCACGCCTCCAGGTTTTCCATGACTGATACTCTGGCACCATAGAATATCCAGAAAGATCATAGAGAATAGTTTTCAGGTCTCATCATGATGGACGGTTCTTTTTTCCGACCATTTCAAGCCCTGTTTCAGTCCTGCGACCAACCCCGACCAGTCCATGCCGTCTGTTAGAAAGATCTCGATTCAAAGAGGGATATCAGGAACGTAGAAAAAAACCAGGAAAATAATGAGACAAAAGGTGTGGCTCTCCTGAAAGGAGAGCCCAGGACTGCGATCTGGAAACTCTCCGGCCCTTTGGTCGTCTCCATGCTCCTCCTCTCGGCCTTCAACATCGTGGACGCCATCTGGGTGTCGGGCCTTGGCGAGGAAGCTCTTGCCGCCGTCGGACTCGCCTTCCCGCTCTATATGATCATGGTCGGGTGCGGCGAAGGTCTGGGCGCAGGTGTAGGGACGGCCATCGCCCGGAGGGTCGGCAGGAATGACCGAAGAGGAGCCAACGGCGTCGCGGCGCAGGGCCTGATCCTTGCCGCATTCCTTGCCGTCGTCTTCACGGTCTCGATGGTGCTCTTCTCCGAGAACATCTTCGGCCTCTTCGGGGACGGTGAGGCCGCCGCTCTTGCCTCGGTGTATGCGACGATCATCTTTGGAGCCTCGACGATCGTCTTCTTCTCCGAACTTGCGTATGGAGTGCTGAAGGGAGAGGGGGACACCAAGCGGGTGATGGAGGTCATCATCGCTGCCGAAGTGATCAACTTCATCCTTGACCCGATACTCATCTACGGCGCCGGGATGGGGGTCGCAGGTGCGGCGTGGGCGACCGTGATCTCTTTGATCGCGGAGTTCCTGGTGATGGTCTACTGGTTTTTCGTCAGAAAAGATACCTATGTCACGCTCTCGTTCCGGAGGACGCCGGTCAGGTGGCCGGTCATCTCCGAGATCGTGAGGGTCAGCATCCCCAACACGCTCGGGTGTTCCCTGATCTCGGGCGTTGTCATCGTGATCAACGCGATCCTCTCTACCATCGCGGGGGACACGGCCATCGCGGTCTACACCTCCGGGTGGCGGGTCGTCACCTTTGTGCTGGTCCCGCTCTTCGCACTCTCGTCGGCCGTGATGATGGTGGCGGGTGCGGCGATCGGGGCAAAACTCTACCAGAAACTCGAAGAGGTCTTCAGGTATGCGGTACGCCTGGGGGTGGGGATCGGGGTGTTGCTGAGCGTTGCGGTCTTCGTCTTCGCCCCGCAGATCACCCTGATCTTCACCTACTCTGAGGCCTGTGCAGGCATCGCCCCCGAGATCGTCACTTTCCTCAGGACGGTCTGTATCTTCTTCCCGGCCGTCCCGCTGGGAGTCCTGGCAGGGGCGTTCTTCATGGCCTCTGGCCGGGGGGTCGCCTCCCTCACCGTCACCTCTCTTGGGGTCGGGATGGTGAGTTGTCTCGCCTACCTCCTCGGGGACGTCATGGGCTTTGGCGTGGCCGGGGTCTGGTGGGGGATCGTCGTCGGCGAGGTGGTCGGCAATGCGGTCGGGTTCCTCTGGATGAGGCATGAACTCGGTACGCTGGCGATGAGGGCGGAGGAGCAGGAATATGCGGCGCCCTCAGGGTGCTCCTCCGGTGCGAGGGGGACGGCCGCCTCCCAGCGGCAGGGCGATCTCTGAGAAGAGATCACGGCACTCTTTTTCGATCTTTGCAGCGGGAACAGATCCCAACCTCTCCTTGGGTGAACATCTCCTCGAACTGAAATGCTTCCTTCCTGAAATTCAGATCCCTCTCCTCCACCGGGGGACGTGGTCATGGGGGGAGGCGACGAATGCATGGGTGCGATCATCCATCGCTCTACATCGATAAGAAGACCGTGAGGAGAGTTTTGGGATGACCTCCGGGATTTATGATCTGATCATCTCGAAGATCAGCCCTATAGAATCTGGCATAAACCCCTGGCTCACGCATACGCGATGAATATTTCTCGTCACGTGCTTTTTCTCTCTATTCAAGACGATAATATCGGGAGAGGCCGTGTTCAATACGCCGCCCCCAGGTGTGAGATGACGGGAAGGCAGAGGCCTAATTATCCATGAGATGGATCTATAATCTGTGTATCGGTCTTGAAGGAATCTGGTGGATCCAAACCATTATGGAAACCCTGAGAGATAATATTCGCAATCATTTTCATGGGAACCCCTCACCAATTCCTGATGTGAACCTGACCCCACCGTCTTCCCGGATCGATCGCGCCGGTGGCAGAGTCCCCCGATTCCCTGAACCACGATAAGACCAGGAAGACGAGACGACCATGAAAAGAGGTGGGTGCAGTCTTCGACCTATCCTGACCGCCGGGGGCCCATCACGAGGACTTCGCCAGGGTCAAAAGTCCGGGAAAACCATGACACCCAAAAAAAGTCACCCAAATATCAAATTAGGACCAGTCCTCCTCAGCATCGCCATTCTCCTCTTTGTGGCCTTTGCAGGATATGGGCTGTACCGAGAAATAAAAAGTACTGATCATCCTTATTCTATCCATCTCTCATCTGTGAATGAGAGCGAGACAGGGGATGGTGTCATCGTCCACCTCACCGAGGAAGACTTTGAGAGGTGGCCATTTCTCGGGGAAGCGGTCAAGGGAGAGAGTAGCAATCCATATGCACCTGAATTGACGAACTCCTCAAGGCGGAGTGAGTTCACTCATGAGTATATATACAACGGCACCCTTGACAGGCCGATTTATCTCGAATATGAAGGAAATTATTTCAAAACCTGGATCAGTGTAGTGTGAGGAGACAAAACCGTCACCATACAAAAGATACCATGTGCAGCGGTGGAGAAAATCTTGAACAAATCTTGTAGAGAGCCTCTTGATAGTGCTCTGTGGCGGGGAGCGTGCCACCTGCAAATCAAAAATTTTCGATAGAGTCCCAGGCATGCCGCCCTTGATCAGAGGATCTTTCCAGGCATCTTCTCTGGCAAGAGCAACGACCGATCAAATACGTGATGTAACCTTCCAGACCCTTCACAAGAAATTAAAAAATAGTTCGATACTATTGGGATAAAAAACCGGTTCACGAGGGTTTGTAGAAGTCCTCTTGTTCGTTCTCTTCGCCGGGGGGCAGAACCCCCCGGTCCCCCCGCGTGAAGATAGGTGGCGGACACCAATGTCCTCCTTATAGTCGTTGATGATGCCTTCCTGGCCCTATCTTCATCCTGGGGGTGCGGCGGCACGCGCCCCCGGCGGGAGCATGTGAGAAGGTGTTAGAATCACGCTCGCATCCCTGATAGGCGGGGGTTTCGACAGAGCGGTCCGAAGGGATATTCAAACCAGAGGGTTTTGAGATATGCTCTCTGAAAATGATCCCTGATTTCAACCCTGGCGGTATGAGGGACATTTTGTCTTCAGATCCCTTCAGGCTTAATACCCAGAGGACAGAGGCCTCTCCCGCATGATCGGACCTCTGCCTTCCAGGAGGCCCTATCTTTGTCCCGGGGAAACGCGGCCTTCGTCGTTCAGAGCAGTCTTGTAGCCCCTGTCGGCCGCGGCACCTTGACCACCAGCACCCTGAAGTCCTGGTCAGAGTCGTTGAACCACCGGTGCGGGATCCCTGCCGGGCTCTCGACAAGGTGGTCTCTCTCCACGCGCGCCCCTTCGTCACCGATCTCGACGACACCGACCCCCTCAAGGACATAGAAGAAGACGTCCACAGGGGTGATGTGCTGTTTAAGGGTCTCTCCAGGCTTGAGGGTGATGACGACGGCGACGGCGTCTTTGGAGTCATAGACTTTTCTGGCGTCCACATGATGGGGATTTGGGTGGACCGGCACCTCGGTGAGATTGATGATATTCATCTCAATTCATCTCCTCATATTCCAAGCCCGGCTCTCTTCTCCCTGATGTGCCCGGCGATCCCGTCGGCCGCCGCCGTCGCATCCTTCTCAAGGGCCAGCACCCCGCCGGTGAGTCCCTGGATCTCGTCGGTGAGCAGGGCAACGAGGTTCGGCGCCCCGGTCACGGTCGGGACCGGGTTGACATAGGTGTACAGCCCGAAGGCAAGGGCGAAGATGGCGTCGACCGTTGCCTTCTGCTCCATGTATTCGGGGGCCGCCACCGCCACCGGCAGGGCGGGCACCGGCACTCCGCCGAGGGCGTCGGCGATCGTTGCGACGAGGTCGGCGCACCGCCCGGTGTCGGTGCAGGTCCCAAAGGAGAGGACCGGCGGGATGCCAAGGCCGGTGCAGATCTTTTTCAGTCCAGGCCCGGCCAGAGCAGCGGCCTCGGGAGAGCAGAGTCCGGCGACCTGCATCGCCGCGTTCCCGCACCCCATCGAGAGGACAAGGATGTCGCGTGCGATCAGTTCCTTCGCCACCGTGACCGAGTGAACGTCCTGCCCCTGGTCCCGGAGAGTGGTGCAGGAGACGAGGGCGACGACGCCCTGAATGCGCCCGTCTTTGATCGCTTCGAGGAGCGGGGCAAGACTCCCACCGAGGGCGGCGGCGATGCTCTCCGGGGAGAACCCGGCGACCGCCTCCCCCACCGGGAGCCCGGCGAGCGGTTCGACGGTGCCGTGCCGCCCCTTGAAATTCTCGATCCCCATCTGGAGCAACCTGGCCGCCTGCGCATCGGCCTGCACCGGGTCATAGTCCACCCTGTTCTCGACCCCCTCGAAGGCAACGAGTTCGGAGACCGGGACCAATTTGAAATGATATTTCTCCGCGTACGCCGGGTCGAGCGGGAGTGAACAGTTCATGTCGGCCACAAAGACATCGACCGCCCCGGTGGCGAGCACCGCCTCCTGCATGATCCAGTTCCCGGTATACCCCCAGAAGACCTCGTCCACCTGGAGACGCTGGACCATTTCCTGCCCGGTCTCGATATTGGCGATGACCCTGATCCCCTTCGCCCCGGCCGCCTCTGCCGCCGCCTGCCAGGCCGGATCCCTCGCACGCTCCACCAGCGCGAACCCGAGGAAAGGTTCGTGACCGTTCGGGAGGAGGTTCACATAGTCCGGGTCCAGGACGCCGAGGTCGACCCTGATTGAGTGGGGTTTCGGCGTACCGAAGAGGCAGTCTTGCAGGGTCTCCAGGACCACCTGGCTCTGGTAGGCCATCGCCACCCCGAGGCGCAGCGCCTTTCTGGCGAGCGAGAGGTAGGACCCGTCCACGTTTGTGAGGCACGAACTCGTGGTGCGCATCATCTCCCCATAGATCCCGCCAGGAAAGATCCCGAGATCTTGCCAGACCTTCCGCCGTTCACGCGGGGCGAGCCGCTCGACGATCACGCTCTCCTCCTCGGTGTGTCGGTGGAAGTCCCTCTCCAGGAAGTCGCAGAGACGCAGCGCCACCTCGGCGTCCTCGCCGCCGGTGAGGACACCGAGTCGCCTGGCAAAATCGGCGAGTTTTTCCGGCTCCTGGATCCGGTATGGCGTCCGGCCGCGGGCCGTCTCGCGCAGGGTCCGCACCGTCTGCTCGCAGTGGTAGTGGTAGGTCGAGGCCCCCATCACATTGCGCAGGAGCATCATCCGCATCGCCATCCCGTCGGCCGAGATCCCGCAGACCCCGCGTTTGTCCTGTGCGGCGTCGGCCCGGCAGGGACCGTTGGAGCAGAAGTCGCAGCGGACACCGCCGGTGCAGAAGGCGCACCGTTGGTCAGGGTCACCGCCCAGTCCCTGGGCCTCGTAGCGGTCCCAGACATTCGAGATGCCGTCTTTTTTCAGGCGTTCATACGCTCTCTTCACCGACGCATGATATGAGATCCGTTCTGGTTCCATTCTTGAAGTCCCCCGTGATGGTGCCAGAAGTGGTGGGGGAGGTGAAGGTTGTTTCGGCCGTGTGGAAGAAACAGCTCTGTGGAATATAGCATGAACCTTGAGGCTCAGGCATATGGAATGAAATATTCTCGTCACGTGCTTTCTCTCTTTCCAGGACTGGAGAAGTGGTGGAGACCGTGTTCACTTCGCCGTCCCCACCTCTCCTCGTCGCGGGGCCCGGCGCAAGATGACGACGAAGATCCCGTGACTGAGGGCGGCCATTCTTAATCGGCGTGCCTTCTTGCGCCTGGCGGGGACACGTGCCGCCTGGAACCCCGAGATGAAGATAAGGACGAGAAGGCAGAGGCTCGATCATTCAGGAGAGAGATCTGTAATCTGTGTATCTTTCTTAAAGGAAATCTGGTGAATTCGACGTCCTGTCTTCATCCTTGGGGTCAGCGAACCCTGTGACATGAAATTTTCAATCGCGTATGCGTGAACCCCACGTTCATACCCGATTCTACAGAGAGGAAGGCGGAGAGATAACCATGAAGAGGGTTTCTACAGAACTGTTGTTTCACTACTCCCTGCGACCCGGCGGTTCCTCAGTCGACCCGCCTGATCGGCGGGAGGAGGTACGACCCGTCCAGGACCGCCTGGTCGGGCTGGTACATCCGCATGATCGGCCTGAACTCCCCTTCAGGTGCGGGGAGCCAGTTCGACTCCTTCTCATGCCCTGGCGGGTCGTACTGGATATAGAGGTCGAGCGAACCGTCGTCATGGTACTGCAGTCCTGGAGTGCGGTCGCCGATGGAATAGCGGCCGATGGGGTTTTCAACCAGGAGATAGTCGGGCGAGGAGTACATCGTCACCGACCAGAAGGCGCCGACCGGAGGGAGGTGGTCGAAGTGGAGGAGGTAGTGGCGCTCGCCGGTGAGAAGGTCGCCCTCGCCGTCCTCGTAGGTCCAGGGATATGCCGCCTCGTAGCCGTGGTTGCCAAAGAGCCCGGCCCTCGCTGCCGCCGCACGACGCATGAAGTTCCCGCTGGTCCATGCCTCCTCCTGCACTGTCCCGACCTCGAAGAACCTGGTGTTGTAGTCCCAGAGGTGCGTGGTGTACAGCCACCCGTTCACCTTCGGGAGAGCGCTCCTGATGTATGTCCGGATCACCTTCTCGGCCGCGGTCCGCCCGAGGGTCAGCACCGCGGCGATCTCCGGTTCTGGGTCGAGGTACGGGCTCTCCTTCTCGGTGAGTCCGAGCAGGGCAAAACGGTCGAGGTACTCACCCTCGTCGGCAGGGGGCGGGTAGGCCTGCATCCAGACCCGCATCTCCTCCCAGACCAGGAGATCGGCCCTGACGCCAGGGCGGGGTGCAGGGAACGCCCAGTCATCGTGACGTCGATTTCCGAGATCAGGGGGGGTTTCTGGCCAGGCATGGAGAGGGGTGAGGGTGTACTGCTGCTGGAGGGCGCGGACCGCGGGCACGTCGTCGGCCCCGCTCACCTCGGTCCGCCCGATGATGCCCATGAGGTCGGTCGGCGCCCTGATCCCGGCCACGCCCCGGGGAAGAGTCCCCCCCCATTCTGGCCCGACAAACGCATAGACCCCCTCCTCTGTCCCGGTCGCTCGCCGACCCAGATATGCAAAGTTGTTCGTCCATGCGTCCACGCACTGCATGACATAGTAACGCCCATGGGTGTCTGGGAGATGGAGAACCATCGGTTCGGGCCCCACGTCGACGACCGCAACCGAGTACAGGGTGTCGTTGTTGGGCGAGACCACCTGCCTGAACGCCGGGTCGAGCAACTGGTCGGCATGCCAGAAGGCGTTCACCGGGGCGCCCATCGCCCCCTCGATCCCGCGGGTCATCTGAGTCATAGTGCGGACGCACTCGGTCAGTGGGTAGCCGTATAGATAGGCATCCCGTGCAAGCCCGACAAGTTCCTCATATCTCTTCTCTTCTGCCAGTAGCGTTCTCAACCTACATCCCCCCGTGAGTGAGGCATGACGCCGGAGTATATGAAGGTGGCGCGGCTGCAACAGGGCAGGCATGCCGGCATGGAAAGGACACGCAGAAGGCCGACCATCATAAGAAAACCTATGGAGAGATCCTCTTGATAATGATCTCCAATGGTAGGACCAAATTTGAAGAATGGACTGAAGAAAGCACATCTCTCTCCAAAAATATGGAGTCTGCCTTCCCGGCTCAGTCCTCCCCCCTGGAGTCCAGAGGCAGAGTCCCGGACACGATCAAGGGGGAGGAAGGCGAGTGGGGCACGCTCGTACCAGAAGTATATCCCAATAGTCTCTTCGGGTGAAGATCCCCTCGAACCGAAGTGCTTCATTTCTGGAATTCTGGCTCTGTAGAGACCCTTGCCCTTTATGGGTGCAGGCGTGATTCTCCCGCCTTCCCTCATGAATCGCGCCGGAGGTTGCACCCCCGGACCCCTGGGATAAAGATTGAACCGGGAAGGCATGATGATCCGGCGTGCCGCCCCCAGTTCCCCACAACACGAAAGGGCAAGAGCGACAACACACTCATCAGGATCGTCGATTCTGCCTTCCCATCCTCATCGTGGTTCTCGGGGGTGCGGGGGCAGAGCCCCCGACGCGAGCATCGGGGGACGGCGATAGAATCACGGTCGCACCAAAAATTGATGAGGGTCTCTACAGAGTTGAAATTCTAAACCCTATCCTGCCTCTCACCGGAGTGCGTGCCGCCTCCGACGTGAAGGGGGGGAGGCGACGGATGCGTGGGTGCGTGATGAAAACGCAGGGGTCTCTTCATTACCCCCCTTCGCTCTCATCGGTGAGGAGATTTTTGGGATGACCTCCAGGAATAAGTGAGGGATTCTGCAAAACCAAAAAATAATCTGATCCCCATGGCCCCTCCCCCTTATCCCTCGCCTTCGAGCATGAGCAGTGCCCCTGACGGTTCCCTGTCTGTCGCCCGCAGGGCCGCGGAGATCCGGTCGTCGACGATGAGACGGTGGGCGGTCCGCTGTTTGAACTCGTGGATGAGAAAGGAGAGGTGGTTCCGGTAGGTCTGGTCGCGGGTGATGACGATGAGGTCGTCTTTTGCCTCGTCAAGCAGGATCTCCCAGATCACCTCGTCCCCAACGGTCTGGCCCCGCTCGTTCTTCGGGGGGTTGCCGACGAGTTTGCGGCTCTGGGCCCGTCCCAGGTGTTCACCGGTCCACCTGATCACCCGCACCTCTGGGTCGGTGGCAAGGTGTTCGATGGCCACCCATACGGGATCGTCTCTCTTCTCGGTGATCATCGCCTCGACCTTCTGGGCGAGCGCCAGGAGAGCATGGACGTACCCCTCGGACGCCTCCTCGTAAACGGCGGCTTCAGGCGAACTTTCGAGAAAAGAAGGTGGGTCCTGGACGGCACTGGCGGCACGTCTCAATTCTCGTGCATGGTGTCCCAGGAGGCGGTCCCTGTTGCGGAGGAACTCGTCGAGGACAGTCTCGGGGAGGATGAGGTCTGGCTTCAACCGTTCGATCTCCCCCATGACCGTCTTAAAATCCTCGCCTGCATCGTACAACCCCAGGAACAGGTTGGTGTCAATGAAGACCTTGGTCATCCTCTTCGGAGTGTCCAATAGTGCCAGGGAGTGATAAGGGTTTTGAGAGACTGGAGTGTCGTGCGGGCGGTGTCCCAGGGAGTGATGCGATGACACCCGAGAGGGTTTCAGAATTTCTCCCCTCAGAGACCCGGCCAATGCCTTCCTTCCATTTACCCGATCTTGAACCGCAGGAGCGCCGCCACCCCTCCCAGGGCCTCGAGTTGCTGACCGGGGTCGAACTCTGAACTGAGAACGACAACTTTTGCGTTCATCTGCTCGGCGGTCTCGAGGAGGCGGTTCATCGAGGGGTTCCTGAGAGATTCATCCAGGACAAGTATCTCCTCCACCGCCCCATAATTCACAGCGTCGGTCACCTCGGCCCGCCCATAGGCGACCGGGCCGTCGCACCCGATCCGCCTGAGCACCTCCTCCATCCTGGTCACCTCGCGGGAGAGCTGGAGGTCGCCGACCAGACGGTCGAGGACGCCCTGGCCGATCACGTCCTGCACCGCGCCGCGCCCGGTGCGCCGTGTCTCGACGGCGATCACCCGTTCACCGAGGTCGGCGTCCCTGGCCTTGAGAAACGTGACAAAGTCGTCCTTCACAAACCCTGGCCCTGCCACGACCACCGGCCCGGTCACCCCTTTGAGGGTGGCAAGGACGTCGGCAAAGAAGGCACTCCTGCTATCGGTGTCGACCCGCTTTCCGCTGCCGCCCGTGACGGTCACCACCCGCTCAGGCCCATACTGCCTGATACGGAAGAGTTCGGCCTCCCCCTCCTCAACAGTGAGGACATGGATGACATCATGGAGCGTGGCCTCGACCGCCCGCTCCACCCGCTGGAGATCGACCGGACGCCAGCGCTTGATGACCGAGACCTCGTGACCGGGATCGAGGTTGAAGGTATGGTACGAGGCGACGTCCACCCCGTACTTGATCATCCCCCCGACCCTGAGACGGGTGGCGTACTCGTGGAACTCCACCTTCTCGACCCTGATGCCCAGACGGACCGGCTTTTTCTCGGTCTTCTCTGGCCTGAGTTTGTCGGTCGCCCCGTCGACGCTCCTGAAGGTGGTCGCAAAGACCAGGTCGCCGGGTGCGATGAGGTGCTTGAGATGCCAGAGGTCGTCGACATTCTCTGGAAAGAGTTTTGCCTCGCCGTACGACTGTTTCAGTTCTCCAAACTCGACTTTCATTCTTCTCCCACGATGTCGGTGCCGCCAGGCGGGACGAAGGCGGCGATCGCCTCGGTGTTGAGGGCGGTCCGCAGACTCTTCCAGGTCTCCTCGCCGACCTTCTCTTTCAGGACCCGCTGGGCCTTCCTCGCGACGTCGTTGGGGCCGAAGGTGCCGGGCGTCAGTTCGATGAAGTGTTCGGCCCGCTGTTTTATCGCCTCGACCGGTCCACCGATCACCGCCACGCTCGGCCTGAACTGCACCCCGATGGCCGCACCCAGGGTGACGTTGTGGGCATACCGCCGCTCGCCCCTGATGATGAACGCCCCCCGCGCCACGTACTCGCCTGACTCAGGCGTCTTGCTCACCTGGTCTGGCCTGGCCATATAGACATCGGCAGTGAAGTGTCCGGCCTTCCAGGCATTCGAGTACGAGGCGGCGAACTGGGCCACCTCGTCCTCCAGGTGGGCGGTCTCGCCCTTGACGATGACCACTGACCCGCCGTGGACGTCGGCATGCACGAAGGTGTCTTTCCCCTCCATATAGCGTTTGACCAGTTCCTCGTTCTGGGAAGCGTCCCTCCCGCCGAGTACGAGGACGCCGTCAGAGGTGTAGAACCACCTGAACCGGTGGAACCACTTTGCCTTCATCAGCGTGAAGGTCTCTTTGGGCTTCTCCTTCTTCTTCGGCACCCCGCGTGCCATCGCGTCGAGGGCACCCTGTTTCTTCTTCTTGAACTTCTTGATCTGGTCGTAGTAGTGCTGCAGGTTTACCTCCACGCTCTCATGGACATAGACCTTCACCTGCACCCCCTCAAGATCAAGGTCGACGGCCGCATCGGCCGGGTGGACGGCCACGACGACCTGTGCCGCCGGCAGGTCGCTCTCCTTCAGCACCGCCTCGATCTCCTGCCAGGAACGTTCCTTGCTCACCTGGTCGAGGACGGCGATCACCTCCTGCACCTGGGTGTAGTGGGTATAGACAGCCTCGATTGCCTTCTCAGCCCGCGCGATCTTCCCGTCGAACTTCTTGAGCGCCGCCTTCTGCTGCCGGAGGATCACCTCCTCCCTGGAGAGCTTCGGTTTCTTCTTCTCTGCCTTCTTCTCGGCTGCCGTCGTGGGATAGAAGGCTTCCAGTGCCTCGTTGAACGAGGGATACTCCTTTTTCTCCGTGCCGATCCCTGGTACCGGCCAGCACCCCTTGTCGGTGATCACCGGGTGGCGGTCCCCCTCGATCGTCGCGAGGGTCTGGTGAAACGCCGCATAGATCGCGCTCGCGTCGGCCTCTGGGGCCGGCATGTTCTTGTCGACGCCAGCTGCGGCGCAGATCACCTCGGCATATTTCCCCCCGAGGAGACAGTTGACGGCCAGGGTCCTGACCAGGTCGCGGTCAGAAGCCGCAAGCATCGCGGCAAACCCCTCTTCGTCGTAGCCGCTACAGTCGGTCCCTTCGGGAAGGGCGTAAACCTCGCCTGGCACGACCGCCCGGTCCTTGAACCGGTGGTGCCAGAGCGGTTTGATGATCACGCCCTCCCCGTCGAGGAGAATGATGTTGCCGTCGTCGAAGAGTTCGAAGACGAGCCTGAGCGTCCCCCCCTTCTTCCCGACATCGATATAGAAGATCCTCTGGAGCCCGTATTGCCCGACCTCGATGACCCGTCCCCCTTCAAGGTGCTTACGCAGCAGCATCGCATAACTGAGGGGAAACTTCGGGGCCTCAGGAAGGGCGCCGACAAGATGGGCCCGCCTGCCGACCTCGACAAAGAACTGATATTTTGCCCCTCCCTCACCATTGATCCTGATGCCCAGAGTCGTGGCGTCGTACTGGTAGATCTTGCCCACCCAGAGCGGGAGCTTTTCTGATAATTCGGCCGTCATCGCCCTGACGTCGATCCCGCTCATCCCCTTCTGGTCTGCCATGAATTATACCAAATTAAATATGGCTTTGGCACCAAGAAATAGTCTACTGATGCGTGATGAGCGAGGAGGAACAGTTGCAAACAACGCCGAAAGCGCCGAAAGAAAAGGGTGCTGATGAAAAGGCGCAAAAACAGGCTGCGCATGTGCAGCGGATCAAACGGACCCTGGTAGCCTGTTTTATGGGGATCGCCATGGGTCTGCTCTCGTTCTATGTCTCAGGTCCGGCCGACCCTGCGACCGGACTCCAGCCGAATGCGATCATCGGCGTCCTCTTCCTCATGGCAGGGGTAGTCTTCCAGAAACATATCTTTATGATGATGCGGATCGACTACACCGAACTCGGTGGGAAGGACTGGTTCTATCAGGCTTTCATGACCTTTGCATTCTGGTTTATCTCCTGGTCCACCATGCTCACCACAGCTCTGATGTGATCAGCCATGCGCATAGCGGTCATCCATAAAGACAAGTGTCATCCAAAAAAGTGCGGAAACGAGTGCATCATCTACTGCCCCAGAGTACGATCCGGGGACGAGACCATCGTCCTCAGCGAGGAGGACGGGAAGGCCGTCATCTCCGAGGAACTCTGTGCCGGGTGCGGCATATGCGTGAAGAAGTGTCCGTTTGAAGCGATCGACATCGTAAATCTCCCGGAGGAACTCGAGTATCCGACCCACCGGTACGGGCCAAACACCTTTGTGCTCTACGGCCTGCCGGTCCCGGTCGAGGGGAAGGTGACCGGGATCCTGGGACCAAACGGGATCGGGAAGTCCACCTCACTCCAGGTCCTTTCTGGCCAGATCAAGCCGAACCTCGGGATCTTCGAGGAAACGGTAGCGTGGGACGAGGTCCTGAGACGATTTGCCGGGACCGAACTCTTCGACTATCTCAAGCATATCTCAGGAAAGGAGATCAAGGTCGCGGTCAAGCCCCAATATGTCACTTATATCCCGAAGGCCTTCTCAGGGACGGTGCAGGAGTTGCTCGCCTCCACCGACGAGCGAGGGACGCTCGACCATCTTGTCGAGCACCTTGGCCTCGCCTCGATCCTGGACCGCGAGATAGGAAACCTCTCTGGCGGCGAACTGCAGCGGGTGGCTATCGCCGCCTGCCTTGCCAGGGAGGCCGACTTCTATTTCCTCGACGAGATCACGCCGTACCTCGACATCTACCAGCGGATGGCGGCGGCCGACCTGATCAGAGAGGTGGCCGAGAGGAGGCCTGTCGTGATCGTGGAGCACGACCTTGCGATCCTCGACCTGCTCGCCGATACAGTCCATGTGGCGTACGGCAAACCTGCGGTCTTTGGGGTGATCACCGGGCCGAAGGGGGTGCGGGTCGGGATCAACGAGTACCTCGAAGGTTACCTGCCTGAGGAGAATGTGCGGTTCAGGGACTCGGCGGTGGTCTTTGAGAAGCGTGCCCATGCCGAGGAGACGGTGCGAGAAGACCTTGTCGCCTTCCCGAGCATGAAAAAGTCCTACGACCGGTTCACTCTCACAGTGAAGGGCGGAACGGTGAAGAAAGGCGAGGTCCTCGGGCTCGTCGGGCCGAACGGGATCGGGAAGTCGACCTTCGCAAAACTCCTTGCAGGAGTGGAAGAGCCTGACGGCGGCCCGATCGAGGAGAAGGTCACTATCTCGTACAAGCCCCAGTATGTGAGGGCCGACTCGGCCGACACCGTGGAGTTCATGCTCAGGCAGATCACCCGGCGGTTCGACACCTCGTTCTACCAGCACGAGGTGATCGAGCCCCTCGGTCTCCAGCAGATCCTCCAGTCGCCTCTCAACACTCTCTCTGGCGGCGAACTGCAGCGGGTGGCCATCGCCGCCTGCCTCTCCAGGGACGCCGACCTCTACATCCTCGATGAACCGAGCGCCCACCTCGATGTGGAGCAGAGGATGGGGCTGACCAAGGTGCTCAAGCACCATGCCGAGGGGAAGGAGTGTGGGGTGATCGTCATCGATCACGACATCTACCTCATCGACATGATCTCTGAGCGTCTTGTCGTCTTCGACGGCGAACCAGGGATCGCAGGTGAGGCGAAGGGACCGTTCTCGATGCGCACCGGCATGAACCTCTTCCTCTCAGAACTCGGCGTCACCTTCAGGCGGGACAAGACCGGACGGCCCAGGATCAACAAGTCAGGGTCGTACCTCGACCGCGAACAGCGCTCGAGTGGCGAGTATTATTATGCCCTGCCTGAGAGTGAGTGAAGAGATCGGCCCTGTCAAACACTCACACCTTTTTTGACTCTGTTGAATCGGGCATGAACCCCGGGTTCATGCTCTATTGCCATGAAAATGATCCAGACGTTCAATTCTGGAGTTATGGATGAGAATTTGAACACACAGATTTCTCCCATAATTGATATGCGGAGAACAAAACGGTCTTCCGAACGATTAGACTCTCTGCCTTCCCGGCCCTATCTTCATCCCCGGGGTCCGGGGGCAGAGCCCCCGGCGGGAGGATGGGGGAAGGCGTGATGATCCGAGGTGCCGCCCCTATCGCAGACTCTTTCCCACAATCTCACGCTGGGGAAAAACCCCGTACCCTCCACGACGAAGATAGGCGGGGGCGGCGATGGAACACGATTCCCACCGATTCTTCATTCTTGAAAAAGAGATATCAAGCGACGAGAAATTTTCATCCTGTATGCCTGAGGCGTGATCTCGCCTCATGCCGAATTCTACGGAACCGATGATATTACACAACCCTGAATGAACGCAGTTTTTTCATTCCTTCTTCTCCATGAGAATCCACGCCGTCGCCGTACTCTACGATGACACGCCCGACCGGAGAGAGATCAAAAAACCTATCTCGATCCCGTCATCAGTCCATACCATGTGAGAGAGCAGATGAAATGAGAAGAGAAAGATCCTCATCCTGACGCGACCCGGCAAAGTTCACATAAATGTCCGGCTCCTCCTCTGCAATCTCAGAGAACTGGAGGTATGAAGATCCATGAAAGCCCTGAAATTGATCGTCTTCCCGCTTGCAATGCTCATCGCCGTGACGATGATAGTCACGATGCTGGGCGCGGCAGGAGAAGGATTCGATGAACACGATCACGATGAGATGAACAAATCCACAGATGTGCCCGATCATTTCATCCCTCCCGAATATTTCAAGGACGCAAGACCTGCGACACCCTTGCCAGAATCTGAAATGATCTCATTTATTCTCTCAGAAAAAACTCTCAACACATCGGCGCAGGATAAAAGAAAAGGGATCATCGAACCCCCGGTTCCATCCCCGGATCAAGATCCCCGTTTCATGAAATACAAAGAACACCGGAACATATTCATCGAAACAAACATCGATCACGATGACGCGGTCGTGCTGGTACGGATGCCGGAGAGCATGTACGAAAGATTCCGTGCCGGTGCACAGAACAATACGATAACTTTACCCGCATCGCACTTCTGCAAGTTTCATGATAACCTCACTGATCTCGATACCCATATTGCATGCAACGTACGCGATTGACATGCCCGGCACTACACTTTCATCAACGAGGCGATAGAATCATGAAAATATCATCTCGAAAAATATTTCCTGAGGACGATAATGACCAAGTCTGATGACATTGTCTCAACATACCCGAAAAAAGATCGCAATCGCGTGTATTCTCATATGCATCGGGACCATCTGCGCCTACCTGGCCTATGGGGCACTTACGGGGAGAACGCCCTGGCACGATCAGCCGGAAAATAAGACGCAAGAGACAATGTTCCGGTGTTTTATCATCGAATATAACCAGAGTTTCACGAAAGACGCCCTGGTATTCCATCTCACTGACGCAGACCTGGAGGACTATCCGGAATATAAGCGGGGAATGGAGGAGGCAAATTTTAGTACCATGGAATGGCGCGATGGGAAGCGGTTTATTTATGAAGTAAAGGACTTTTCAGATGAGCATCTCTGGTCATTTAACCTCTGTCCTGAGAACTATTCCAGATCAGAGTGTTTCTCCCATCTGAGATTATACGAGTACAAGGGACGATACTTTGAGATACGGTGCATCCCCTCACTCATGAGAAACCGGTGAGACCAATCCTACGCCTTCGCTCATCTCCACCTGGACAATAAAGTCGATCGACACAGAAACCACAAATACCGTGGGTGCCAGAGGCAGAACTGTGGATGACCCATGGCACCCTCCGAGGAAGCGAAAACAGCGGAAATGGGTTCGCTATGAACGGGAACATTTCATGTCTCTCTGGAAGGGTGACCGGAAGATGATTACCCTGAACGGCCAGGACAGATGGCTCATCGCATTCATGAACGATTCTTCTCGTCTTATTACCTGTTATGGCGTCTTCGATCGACCAATGACTCAATACACGATACAGATCCTCGAACAGGGGTTTTGAGAATACGGGATCCCGCGTGAAATCCTCACAGATAATGGTTCACAGTTTGTTTCAGCCAGAGAACCGGAAACTGCACATCACACTTTTCGAAAATTCATGGAACACCACGGGATTCGACACATAAGAGCCAGAGTGCACCATCCTCAGACAAACGGCAAGATCGAGAGGCTCATTCGAGGAAGTAAAACGGAGAGCGATAAAATTCGGATCAGTGGAGGCAGCGGTACACTGGCATAATGAGATCAAGCCGCATAGCAGTCTCGAATACGATGAACCGGTACATGCGTTCTTTTATCGATTGCCTCCGGAGCGGATCCTAGAGTATGCACAGAGGTGGATGAATGCGGAAGATTAATAGGTGTAAAATTAACTCGGACTACTACAAATACAATTTTTTGGCAAAAGCTTTATCATAAATGACTTCCAAAAAGTCCCTGCCTGTAACTTATCGAGCGGCCTGTACAACTACATGCAGGTTGCTGACTGCAGGCAAAACTGCGGAGGTTCATCCAATCTGTCCAAGGCCGGGTGAACCCCCCACTGCCCAAAGGCAAGGGATAGGTTTGCGCTTCCTGTACTTAAGGTTGTGCCTCTTTTGCCTCCGGGTTATGGTAGGAGGAAAGAAAATGAATGAAAAGAATAGAACAAGAAACGTAGGTCAAACAGTTGGAGTCCTAATAACGTTGTGCATATTTGGTGCAATGCTTGTTCCTATGGCAAGTGCATATGGGAATAGTGAATATGCCAGCTTGGACACACCTGATTTATCAGAGGAAGATTATTACAGGGAATTAATCTCCAACCTTATTGGGAAAGATATCACTTACGCAGAATTCTACGAAGCAGTCTATCCCGGCGAGATGGAGAAACTCCCAGAAGATCTTCAGAAACTCTATAAATCCAGTAAAATTCAATGGACTGCTCCTGAAGAGCAAATGCCAGAACCTCTCACAGAAGAGGAGATGAGTGAGATCAGGTCGAGGGCATCTGATTCGAAATCCGGTCTCAACAAAGTCCCATCTGCGGAAGAAGCTGGTGTAGTTCTTCGAAATATAATGAACAATAATAGCGCATCGAAGGATAGCGATTTATGCATTGCTGGGTTATCATGGGCTTCTCATGGAAACAGGGTTGTAAACTATTATTCTTCAAGTCAGGCACAGCCTAAGATACAAATACCCTACATGTCGACAAAAACACGATTATTCATGTTCGTCAAGCCGGCGTGGGTGGAGATCGCAAACGAGGAGAAAATTGGGATTCTTGTTACATCCCAGACAGTAACGGGGCAAAAATCCGTAGATGGAGACAATTTATACCAGGTGCTTGGTGACCATTATTGTGGTGTCCCGCCTCCAGGCTATGTCATAGTAGGGTCTAACCCGGGGTACAGCACGAGCCAAGTATTTTACGTTAGTTGACACTAAACTGGCTGAACAGAAAAAATTTCTTTTTTTGAACAAGCCTTTTTATTAGGCCCGTGAGAACTTTAGAGAAATATAGTTAGCAAATTTTGATAAAACTACAATTAATGTGTGAACAGATCGCGATCATGGAGTAACTGACTTCCCGAAAGTTAAGCGCATAATCTCAACTTCTCAAGGATCGTCCTCTGTCTCCGCGAGAGTTCCGTCACCATAATCTCACCATTGGTAAGTCTAATCTTCTTGATATTGACCAGTTCCAGCAGCATCCCTTCATGCATATAGTCCTCCATCAGCCCCGTCTCTTTCATCCATTTCAACAACCCTCAGGATCAGGCCGATGAAGGTCACAAACAGGAACCCCTTCATCGAAGACTCGTTCTTTGCGTTGAGTGGCATCACCTGAATGTCCTGTTTCAACGTTCGGAACGCCTTCTCCACCGCATCGCGCTCCCGGTACACTGTGAGACACTCCTGCCAGTCGAGTGAACTATGGGTGAGGATAATCTGTTTTCCCATCTGGTTTACCCTCTGCGAGACCGCATTCTTCCGTATCTCAACCTAGAATCAGTTGTCAACCACCTGCTAAGTATTTCGTCATCTTTCCTGCTTGTTCCTTGAATACTTCTTCAGGCCTGCGCCACCCGGGAATCCGACTCGATTCGAGTTTCGCTTTTAGGTCATGCAGGCGGATGTAGAACAGATTGCACTCCGTCTGCTCTCATTTCAGATCGTAATTACAGAATCCGGAGACAGGAATGTCCTGAAACGTCAGAGTAACGTGTTTCACGAAGATCGGATCCTGCTGGTACACCTACAGGTACTGCGGGCTTTCGAGAACCTGTTGTGCTTCCGTCAATACTTCCTTCACCTGTTTAAGGGGGAGTGGGGCCGGGATGACAAAGGATATCTCTTCCTGGAGGAGTTCCTCCAGATTTCCCTGGCTGAAAAACTCGCGATCGAGGGCCATGGTATAGTTGTGGATACCATGTGCGCTGAGCCTGTGGACGGTGTTCTTCAGGCGTGAGGACATCGACGATGCTGCCGGGATAGATATCGTACATGACTGGAATCGCGTGCTCGGTGTCGAAGATGAACAAGAAGTTGATCTGCGGCAGATTGAGACCGTCCCAATTATAACTGTGTTCGAGGAGCAGAATGAGATGGGAGTAACTGGACAGGCTGGTGATGTCATAGATCAGGGTTGAGTCGGTACTGATACCCATGAGGAGGGACGTCATGAATGCGTCGGGAACACCACTTTCACCGATCTCGAAGAAAAGTTCACTGATCCGCTGGCTGGAGAGCGGAAGGCCCGGGTTGGTCAGGAAGAGGAAGTATCTTCGTACCACGACGAGACTAGGTGCATGGCTAGCGGCTGCACGGCCCGGTTCATTGAATGTGCTAAAATGACGTTTGTTTCGATATCGCTCGTCAATGATAAGAGATATTCGTCCAGATGAAGATCCTTGGTGATTGCCAGGAGGGGAAGAAAAGGACCGTGAGAATAAGCATGTGTGGGGACGGAGGCGATGGATGTACCGGCGGTTTCGGTCCTTACTTTGACGGGTTTCCCGTCGATGATTTTCCCGAGATATCAGGATTTGTGCTGGATCTGCTTTGTTTCGGAGTCGTAGTAGGGGATGTCTTCGTACCAGTATTTCTTTCCTTTGATTCGTTTGATCCAGACGAGGGGTTTCATATACTGAATTAATAGGTAGTGCCCCCGGCAATAACTGATAACAAAAAAAACTCTCTCTGCGCCAGTTTCTGTTATGAATACAGGTCACTGCTCAACGGAATTCGGTCAGATTTTCAGAAATAGATTTTCAGTTCTATTCTGGAGCACTACTAATTAATAAGTGCATTAAAAATATTAAATATCTTCTGATTAGTTGGGTGAAAGAAGAATTGGGTAGTTAAAATACAATTATGATGTGCTTAAAAAAACGGGAACTCAGGGAAGTGCGCTTCCAACTCTGTCTTAAAAACGGATCAAACATTATAAAGAGTCGCCTGAAGCAATGTCGCACTCCAATATTTATCCATCGTGTATAAGAGAGCACGCATCATCAAAAGCAGCAAATGCCGTCGGAAGGTTGAGAACCTTCAAGGTTCCAGGGTAAGAATTATATGCCAAGATGTTTAAATTAATAAATGGCGAGTATATATGACGTATAAGATATTGTCCTACATTTCAACTATATCAATTGCATTCGTTCTCATTTTAGCTCTGCTCTCAAGCGGTTGTACTGATACAGGAAAAACCGAGGAAGAAATCGTTATTGGGACGGTCTTATATGTCGAAAACGATAACGGGACATATATCATACAGGCGGAAAACGGAACACGCTACGCTCCTGTGAATCTGGACGAAGAATATCAGATCGATGGCATAGTGGTAGGTTTTCGAGGGGTCACTCTGGAAAATGATAGCGTAGTAGAATCTCCAGGTATTCCTCTCGAAATTCACTATATAGGTACATATGTTCCGCCCGGAGCAAATGCCACAATCAAACTTGAGAAACAGTTGCCGTGAGACAATCTCGTATCGTACTGCAGAGTTCAACCGGCTGCCTGAAGAAACCATGGGAACGGGTGCATCTCTTTCCCTAACAAACAATCTGCATCGGTTCCGATCGTGAGGGAAATCCTGTATGCAACTCTGAAACGCCTCTTCAAGGCCCTGGACTGCCTGTTCGGTGGAGATCTGGAGCGAGTTTGGCAAGCAGGCACGATGCATGAAGGTCGAATTTCTGCTTCTTCGTCACCCCTGCGCACGGTGAGCCCGAAGAGATGTTTTTTTGATTTCGCACTCGTTTTTGAGAGACCGGCAACAATTTCCATATCGTGGGGAATCTGATAGATATACCATTCAAAAAACTCGTGCGCCTCCTTCTCATTCATCTCCCTGACCTCGACGAGGTTTGATGGAGAGTGTTTTCAGATATAGGCTCTGTTGAAACCCTCTTCTGGAGTGGGAGTGGGGCTGACCACATCTCTGTTTCATGTGAACTTGATAGGCAGAGGACGCCACCAATCTTAGAAACGTTCCCTATTCTGCCTTCCCACTCCAATCTTGATGCCAGGGGTTCTGGGGTGCTAGTCCCCGGCGCAATTGATGTGAGAAGGCATGAGGGCAGGAAGAAAGGAGA
The DNA here is from genome assembly GCF_017875325.1 of Methanofollis sp. W23. Classification (NCBI taxonomy): domain Archaea; kingdom Methanobacteriati; phylum Methanobacteriota; class Methanomicrobia; order Methanomicrobiales; family Methanomicrobiaceae; genus Methanofollis; species Methanofollis sp. W23. Next base: position 1,259,504 of record NZ_JAGGMN010000001.1, read on the forward strand.
GAAACAGCGGAAGGTCGGAGCGCCCCCCTGACCCCCCACGGATGAAGATAGCCGAGGGTGGGCAAGGAACTCTGGACCCGACTGCTGCTTTGCTATAAGGAGAATGATCTAGGAATTCAACAGAGCCCGGATATACAAATCCCTCTCTTTTTTGTTCCTTCGTCGCCGGGGAGACAATTCTGTTGACACTCAATTACACTCGGCCCTTCCAAAATAACAGATCAAAAAGACTATCATGATCCTATCATCAGTGCATATCATGTAAGGGGGCAAATGAAATGGAAAGGATCCTCTTTTTGGACGAGATAAAGGCCTTCGCAATCCTTCTTGTCATTTTTATTCATATGCAAAATTTCCTCTCAGTCTTCCTCGTAAAGAATATTCTTATCTTTGAGATCTTGAAATTTATCGCAGTGGGATGCTTTACATTTGCCTCTGGGTACGCCATCTACAGGAACAATTCAAACATACAAACCAGAAGGGAAGGTTTGCATTTCTATAAAAAAAGAATTATGAGGATTTATCCTCTCTACCTCGCTGCACTCTTGGTATATTTTCTCTGCTTCCAGGTCTTTGCGCTCTTCCCCCCTCTCCACTACAGCACTATCGAATGGATCGCCACCATCCTCTCTCTCCAGGTACTGCTGGCACCCTATATCGAACCGATCTTCACTCTCTGGTTTATCGGTTTCATCATGGTGATGTATGCCCTCTACCCCTTATTTTCACGATCTTCAGGTAAGATGAGGAAGAGAGTCATCCTCGCTGCAAGCATCTTTGCTCTCCTGTTCATCCTTCATCAGGTTCTGGACATCATCGACTATCGCTTCTTTTTCTACTATTTCTTCTTCATTGCCGGGATATTTGCAGCAGAAAAAAACTGCCGTTTCCTTATTCTTGAGCGTCCACTCAAAAGGTACAGAAGTAGCATCGCCCCTGCCGTCATTGCACTCTCGTATGCGTCGTACTGTATCTTCCTCTTTCACATGCCGGTGTTTGCCATATCTGGCTACTTCATATCTAGAATGGATCTTCCCGGGTACCTGCAGAACGGAGTCGTCCTGTTCATCGTCATCCCCACCATGATCTGTCTGTGTTATTTTGTCCAGAGATCATACGATGCTGTAATCAAAAACGGTGGAATCAGGTTCCCGCGTGATTCATTCTCCTTGGGAAAGAGGAACAGAGGATGAGATCTGCATGAGGGAGGGACCATCGGTCTATTCGGATATTGGAGCGAGAATAGTACGTATTTCCAGGAATGGCGAACATGATATATGGGCAGGAGCATAGGTTGAATTCTATAGGGACGTGCCCCTGCACCTCCTGAGAATGAAGAGAGGTATGATTGACATGAAGGCCCTGAAGTTCAGGATCCTCCTGCTTGCAATCATTATAGTGGCAGTGACCATGGTCTCGATCCTGGGTGCGGCAGAAGATGGATTCGATGAACATGATCACGCCGACGTGAACTCAACCGCCGATGTGCCGGATCATTTCATCCCTCCTGAATATTTCATGAACGCAAGACCTGCAACACCCTTGCCAGAATCTGAAATGATCTCTTTTATTCTCTCGGAAAAAACTCTCAACATATCGGCGCAAGATGAGGGAAGTGGGATCATTGTCCTCCCTCTTCCGTCGCTCTGTCAGGACCGGTATATGAACTACAAAGAACACCCGCACCGATTCGTTGAAACAAATATCGGCCCGGATGATGGGATTGTTCTGGTACAGATGCCTGAAGCGATGTACGAAAGATTCCGTGCCGGTGCACAGAATAATACCATCTCTCTACCCGCCTCACCCTTCTGCAGGTTTTATGACAACCTCACTGATCTCGACGCTCACCTTGCAGGTGAGGAGGGCGTCTTCACGGTGCTTCCAGGGGAAGCAGATGCGAATACAAATACTACGGTCCCCCCTCTGGCGGTCACCCCGGAGAGACAGGAGAGCATACTGATATAATATTCTCCTTGATGCGCTTCGGCGGGGGGGGGCGTGCCGGGCCCCAGGGGTCCGGGCGGCACATGTCCCCGCCATGATGGCGCAAGAAGGCACGCCGATCAGAATGGCCGCCCTCAGTCACAGGTTCTTCGTCGTCATCTCACGCCAGGCCCCACGATGAGGAGAGGAAGGGGCGGCAATGCAGTGGGCTTTCCACCCGTTGTACTGCTCAGAAGGAGGAAGACAGATCAGTGCACGAGCAGGAGACCCAAATCATTCTCATCCAGTATGCGTGAGCCTTAAGATTCATGCCGGATTCTACAGAACCAGGGAAACAGGATTCTCTCCTGACACCGATTCACAAGGCAAGAATACTCCCCACACTCCTGGAGATTTTCTGGGTCATATTTATCGTGTATACGCGGTACAATGGTCCATACTTGGGGTTTGTAGAAACCCTCAGGATATAACTCTTCGACAGGGAGCGTGTCGCTCCCAAAACTCCCCACCACGAGATTGGTCGTGGACGTTAAATCGCCCTACAGGTCCATCGATTATGCCTTCCCAGTCCTATCTTCGTCCTGGGGGTCCGGGGGTAGCGTCCCCGACACATATGATGGAGAAGGCGGGGGCGGCACTCGTCCCAGAGATTGGTGAGGGATGAGGGGTTCTCCAGGGTCCAGACTTGATTTTCCCTGGCAAAAAAATGACCATCCAGGATCATCTGGCCCGGGGATTGTGTTGTCACAATCGCAACAAATAGTTTATTCATCTCCCGGACATACATACTGGGTTAATATGGAGGTCGAGGTGTGAAGTCCCCGTATCAGACAATTGCAGAAACCATCAATAAACACCCCGCGACAGTGGCCGGCCTCTTCGTGATGCTCCTCCTCGTTGCCTTCTATGGGACGAGCCTCATCGCAATGGAGACCGGGTCAGACACCTACCTGGACAAGACCACCACCCGCGGGATGCTCTACGACAAGTACTCCGACTCATTCATGTCAGACAGCATCATGCTGCTGGTCGAGACCGACAATGTGCTCAACCCCCAGGTCCTCGAATACCTGGACACTCTTCAGGAGGACATTGCCGACGAACGCTATGTCAGTTCGACCCAGAGCATCGTCGACATGGTCAAGCAGGTCAACGGCGGTGTCCTGCCCCGTTCAGACGGAGAGGTGCAGCAGGCCAGGGCCCTGGTTCCCCAGGAGGTCATGGACCGTTACGTTCCCTCCAACATGATGACCATCGGGATCATCACCCTTGAGCCGGGCGTCTCCTCAGATGTAAGAGAGACCGTCCTCAATGCCATCGACTCGGCAGTGGCCATCTCCAACCCCCCGCCAGGGGTTGAGATCACTGTCAGTGGCGACCCAGCCTTCGCCCAGCAGATGAAGGACGAGATGGGCTCTTCGACGGGCGTGCTCATCGGGGCGGCGATGCTCCTGATGATCCTTGCCGTCGGCCTCCTCTTCTCGCATGTGAGGTACCGCTTCCTCCCGGTCTTCATCGTGGCCACCGGGCTTGTCCTCACCTTCGGGCTGATGGGGCTGACCGGGATCAAGATCAACATGGCGACGATGGGTGCGTTCCCGGTGCTCATCGGGATCGGGATCGACTATGCGATCCAGTTTCATTCCAGGTTCGACGAAGAGCGACGGCGTGCCCCGGTCGATGAGTCGGTGGTCACCACCATCACCAGGACCGGGCCCTCGGTCCTGTATGCGATGACCGCGACATCAATGGGTTTTCTTGCGATGTGGATCTCGCCGGTCCCGATGGTGCAGAGTTTCGGTCTCGTCTGTGTCATCGGGGTGGTGATGTGCTATCTATCGGCCCTTATCATCGTCCCGACCTTTGGAGTACTCTTCAAGTACCGTCCCAGGGAAGAGAACGGGAGCGCCGCAAGTGGGAAGATGGCCGCATACAACAACTTCCTCGGCGGCCTGGCCGTGAAGATCGCAAAGAACCCGGTCCCCATCCTCCTCATCCTCGGCCTCGTCGCCTTTGTCGGGGTCGAGATGGACAGCGAGATCAAGATCAGCACCGACGAGCAGACCTTTGTCCCCTCTGATATGCCGGCGGTCGTCGACCTGAAAAAGATCACGCGCACGATGGGTTCGACCCAGACACTCCCGATCTATATCAGGGGCGACGACGTCACCAGCATGGACAGTCTGGAATGGATCGAGAGGTTCTCGCGATCTGAGGTGCACGACAATGCCGAGATCACCGAGGCGACGAGCATCGTCAGTCTGGTCCAGCAGTACAACCATGGAGTCCTGCCAGGGACCGACGCCGAAGTCGCTGCAGTGCTGGACCTGATCCCTGAGGCAGAAAAAGCGAAGTACCTGCGCGGGAACATGGAAACGGTCATCCAGTTCTCCCTGACCGACATGGAGATGGAACAGGCGGAGAGTTTCATCAATAAAGTCCGCCAGGACATTGCCTGGGACAAACCGCCGGCCGGGATCGTCGCCGACCCGACAGGTTCTCTTGAACTCTTCACGGCGCTCATCGACGATATCGCCAAGGGCAAGACTCAGATGACGCTCCTCGGTTTCGGGCTCATCCTCGGGTTCCTCTTCCTGATATATCGCAAAATCGGGAAGGCGGCCTCCCCGCTCATCCCGATCATGATGATCGTGGGGTGGAACGGGTTGATCATGTACCTCCTCGGGATCGACTACACCCCGCTCACTGCGGTCCTTGGTTCGATGACCATCGGAGTGGCCTCAGAGTATACCATCCTGATCATGGAGCGGTTCTATGAGGAGCGCGACAAGGGGTCAGGAGTCTATGATGCAGTCCAGCACGCGGTCTCCCAGATAGGGACTGCGATCACAGTCTCCGGGATGACGACGGTCTTTGGGTTCTCGGCACTGGTCCTCTCGACCTTCAACATCATCCAGAACTTCGGCGTCGTCACAGTGATCACGGTCGGGTTCTCGTTGATGGGCGCGATCATCGTGATGCCTGCGGTTCTCTCCCTGGTGGGGCGCTCATGGCGCCCAGATCAAGGAAATACCGCCGCAAAATGATCATATCTCTTTTTCTTTCTTTGTCCTCGTATTTCCCGGTCACTTCATTCCCGAATGTCCTGAATCAAGCTATAATTATTTTTAATTTGATTTTGAATACCATATAGATAAATAACACAATTGAATACTTTTAAATATTAAAGTGTAGAATAATCTCCCATGGAAGGTATGGCCAAGTCCGGCGCAGGGGGGAGGAGCCCCACCCTCCAGATCCCCATCTTCTACAAGCTCTTTGCAAGTATGCTCTTTGTCGCCGTAATTCCCGTCATCCTGCTCGGGATCATGGCAGCAGGAGATACCGAAGGGATTGTGGAGATCCTTGGTCTCCAGGGGACGGTCTTTGTCCTGACCCTGGCGACGCTCGGGATTGTGGTGATGTGGAGTCTCTTCCTTGCAAGCAGCATCACGCGCCCCATCACCCAGCTCTCAGAGGTGGCCAGGAATGTCTCGATGGGAGATCTCAGGGAGGCAAATGTGGACGTCACAAGCAACGACGAGATCGGGGATCTTGCCGCGTCCTTCAACAGGATGATCAACTCGTATCGGGTGCTCGACGCCCTTGCCCGTGAAGATAATGAGTGAGGCGGTCCCTGCATGCCACTGGACAAGAACGTGCTCACCGCCCTGGAGGAGGAGACCGGTCCATCGGCCAGTTATGTCCTCTCAAGGTCTGCAAAAAAAGCACTGAACAAGAGTCCGGCCAGCCTGACTGTTACCGACCTCCCCGCCCTGGCTGATGCTTGTTACTCCGCGGCGGTACCGGTCCTCGGCACCGAGGCGTCCGGCAAGATAAAAAATAAGATCGAGATACTTTTAAGGGTCTAAGAGGGATTGTATGGTTGGAATGCTCACGTTTGTCCTGAAAAAACTCCTGATCGGTGGGGCGTTCGGTGCCGCCCTGGTCGGGCCTGACGGAGAGGTTCTCGGCCAGGCGGGAGGGGCCGACTGGGACGGCGCCGCCCCCCTGATCCATGAGGCGGCATCGTCCTGGGACTGTCTTGCCGGCGGACCTGAAGCCGAGCGGTACGGTGGGGCCATTGTGGAGGGGGCCGGGGGGAGCCTCCTTGTCATGCCCATCGAAGACGGGTCAGTCCTTGCCGTCCTCCTCGGCCCTGGCGCCAACCAGGGACGGGTCAGATACGAGATGAAGAAGAATATAGAATTGATCACATCGGTGGTATGACAGTAACACTCCCTGAAGGAACCAGTCTTGGCACGATGCAGGCCCCGCTCACCTGGGTCTTCTCCCACACCGGCAAATTTGTCGGGAAGGTTGCAGTCCAGGTCCAGGGTGGAAACGGTTTTCTCCTGATCAGGAAAGGGGAGGCGATTGCCTACTGGTTTAGATATGGCAAGATGATCCTGCGTGGAAACGCAGCCAGAGAATATCTTCTCTCCCAGGGGGTCGTCGACCTGAACCTCTGCCGATATACTGAAGAAGAATTTTCTGCGGCTCAAGAATGGTGCAGAGAACACGGGGTCCAGATCGCGGGTTCCTCATCCCCCCCGGCACCGGCGACTGGATCAGATGAACCAGATGAACCAGATGAACAGAAAGCCCAGGTAAGGCCCCCGACGCAACCAGTCCAGGCCACACAGTGGTCTGATGCCGGAATAATGATGGTCGGCCGGTGCGGGTCCGAAGGCCTCGAAGTGCTGGCCGGGCGGCGGCCTGCAGATCTGAACGAGCATGCCCTCTGCTCGTCCTTTGGAGTCGCCCGTAAACTTGCAGAGACTCTTGGGATCGGCGAGATCTCGGACTTCACGCTTGAGACACGCTCTGGGACCTATCTGGTCTCAGACGAGGATGAAGGGGTTCTCTGTCTTATCACTACGCCTGATGTACCCTTCGGGCGGATCAGGACTCTCCTGCAGAGAAGAGAATAGACCTCCGAAGATGAAATCTTTCAAGGGGGCCGCCGCGACGCGCGAGGCTCTCTCAATTGGAGAGCATAATCCCTGCGGAACGCAGATCTCCGCGGGGGACCGCATCCTGTTCTCATGACCTTTTTTCTGCCTTCCCGCACCAATCGCCATTCCGGGAGGTGCCAGGGAAACTGAATGCATGCAGGACTCACCACTTCCCTGCACCACCTATCTTCATCCCGGAAGGCCTGGAGCGCCGCCCCCCCCCGGTGCGTATGATGTGGGAAGGGAGGAGGGTCATGTTCACACTAGGAAGGGGCGAGGGTTTTACAGAGCCAAAAATTCGAAACACTCTCTTCCACCGGGGGGCTTTTGTTGCCCCCCGGACCCCCACGAATAAAGATTGGCGGGGATTTGCGTCCTGTCTTCATGGTTTATTTTTCTGCCCTCCCGGTGCAATTGTGGTCCAGAGGGATCAGGCGGCACTCATCCCCGGCATAGTGGCGTGAGGAAAGGCGACGAATGCATGGGTGCGCGATGAATATGCAGAGGTCTCTTCATTCTCTTCTAATCGTGCTCATCGACGAGGAGAAAGGCGGGAGAGTTTTTGAATGACCCCCATGAAAATGAACCTGAAGATCGCCTCTCAGGGTTTGCATGAGAATTTGCACATTTCCCGGTGTGAATAACGGAGGAAGGCGACCGATCAGACGTGCCGCCCACAAAAAAATAAAACATGGTTCTTGCTCTCTCCTGCCGGGGGCGCTGCCCCCGGACCCCTCACGATGAAGATAGGGGGGAAGTTCTTGAACGAGATCTGCTTCAGATACTTCCTCCACTCACTAATTAAGGCCAGAGTAATTTCGGGATGACCTCAAAGGAAAAAATTTCATCAGAGAACCTAAAACGTGCTTTTTCTCCTCGCACGATGAGTGCAGATGGAAACGGTTCCACCCAGTCTCCGGTGTACAACCAGACGATGCACCAGATGACCGCTGATCTTCGAGGTCCGGCACCAGGTCGGAGAGCCCCCTGGGGCAAGGATAATAGTTCCCTGGCCCCTATCCTGAGTGAGTCTGATGACGCGTCTCTTTACTTTTTATCCTGAAGATTTCGGTGAACTGCCGGTTGAAGTTCTCCACATGGACCTCGTCATCCTGGTCGGCGACGAGGCGACCGAGGTAAAGTCACGGATGCACCTGCGGGTGCGGGACCGACCAGTCGCACATCTTGCACTGAATGCCCGCGACCTCAAGGTGCTGAGCGCCTCGTGCGAGGAGTGTGTGACCCCGGTCAGGTACGACGCCAGGGCACACCTCCTAGTCTTCACCTTCGCCACCCCGCACCCCGCCGGGACAGATCTCCACCTCCTCACCCACACCAGGTGCCGGCCCTCCGACCACCTCCTGGAGGGGCTGTATTATGACGTGCCCCCTGCCGGCGCCCCGCCGACCCAGATCACCCAGTGCCAGCAGTGGGGCTTCCAGCGGATCGTCCCGTGCTTCGACGAGATGACGGCCAAGTGCACCTACACCACGACGGTCATCGCCGACGAACGCTATACCAACATCATCTCCAACGGCGACCCGCTCTCGGCCCCGAGGCCATATGGGGACGGCCAGATGATCGTCACCTTCGACAACACCACCACCCCGATGGCCCCATACCTCTTCTTCCTGGGCGTTGGAACCTATGCGACCTTCAGGCGCGAGTTCGAGTACCCGGATGGCCGGACCTTCACCCTCGAACTCCTGGCCCCTCCGGGTGCAGACCCTGCGGCCGCAGAGGAGGCCCTGGAGGTACTCGCCGACGGCGTGCTCTGGGTCTATCTCTTCACCGGGCCGGAGCAGTACCGCCACCTCCCTCTCCGCAAGGCTCTCATGGCGCGTTGCCACGAGCGTGACTTGGCAAAGGCGGTAGGAGACGAGGAGCGCGTCGAGGCGTTGCGGACCAGACTCGTCGAACAAGTCAGGGAGATCACTCCCGGGTATGCCTATACCGGCACGGTCTACCGCGAGATCGGGATGCAGAACTCAGACTATGGCGGGATGGAGAATGTCGGCAACACCACCATCACCACCAACCGGCTGATGCCCTTCCCGCAGATAACCGACCGGGCCTATGAATATATGGTGCGGGTGAAGGTCCACGAGTATTACCACAACCTCAACGGCTCTGAGGTGACCGGGAAGACGCCATTTGAGATCTGGCTCAACGAAGCGGTGACGGTGCATGTGGAAAACCAGCACTTCGGGTTCTTCTTCGGCGAGGAGTACGCCCGTCTCCAGACAGTCCTCGAACTCGTCGACCCTGAGACCGGCACCTTCGCCCTGGACGAGGGGGCGGCCTCGATGCCCATCGAGCCAGACGGCTTCAACGACCCCAACGAGTTGATCACTGGGGTCACCTACGTGAAGTCGCCTGAGTTTGTGAGGATGGTCGAGACGGTCGTGGGAAAAGAGACCTTTGCCCGTGGGCTCGGGGTGTATCACCGACGGTTCGCCCATGGGAACGCTTCCAGGCAGGACTGGCTGGAGGCGATGGAGGAGGTCTCAGGGTGCAGTCTCGGCAAGATGGCGGCGGGGTGGCTGAAGCAGACCGGGTACCCGGAGGTGCGGGTGGCGCACCGCTACGATCCGACGAGGCGCACCTGCACCCTCTCGATCGAGCAGGAGACCCCCGAGGGTGCAGAGCCCTGGACCTTCCCGCTGACCATGGCCCTGGTCGGGGCCGACGGCGTCGACCTCGCGGAGCAGACGCATCTGGTGAGAGGTCGGCACGAGACCATGGTCTTTGAGGGCGTCGACGCTCCTGCCTACCTCTCGGTCAACCGCGGCTATACCTTCTATGGACGGGTGACCAACGACGCCGCGCCTGCGGCACTCTACCTCCAGGCGCGGACCGACCCCGACCTCATTGCCCGTTTCTGCGCCTTCCAGCGGTGTGCGGAGGCCGAGATGCTCAGGTTGCTCCAGGACCCTTCGGCCGCTCCCTCGAATGAGTTCTGTACGCTCTACGTCGACCTCGCCTCTGACGACGACCTGATGCGCCGGGCCGGCGGGCAGTTCCTCACCCTCTTCGAGTCGGTGACCGACCCGCACTATGCCCACTGCTACACCGCCCTCCATGAGGCACGGGTGCGCCTGCTGAGGGGGATCGCGGCCGCCCACCAGGAGCGGCTTACGGCCCTGTACCACCGGTACGCGGCGGCGCCGGCCGACCGGAGCCCGTCGGCGATCAAAGCACGGCAGGTGAAGAACGCCGTCCTGCAGGTGCTCGCCGCCCTCGACACCCCTGAGGTCCATGCCCTCATCAGGGAACAGTTCGAGGATGCGGGCTGCGCCACCGACCAGATTGCGGCCTTTGCCGCGTACCTCGATTCTTCGGCCCCTGACCGGTGTGCGGTACTGGAAAAGTTTGAGGCTGAGTCGAAGGAACATCCGGTCTCATGGGAGACGTTCCTTGCCGTTGTCGCGGGGTCGTCAGCCCCCGACACCCTCGACCTGGTGCAGGAGGTGGCGGCTTCGCCATCCTTCCATATCGAGCAGTCCAATGATCAGCGGGCACTCTTCGGGCGGTTTACCAGGAATCGTCGGCTCTCCCTGGAAACTCCTGAGGGACGCGAGTATCTTGCAGAGGTGCTCGGCCGTCTCGGCCAGATAAACGAGTACAACACGGTCAGCGCCCTCGAGGTCTTCGGCGCCCTTGACAGGATGGCAGAGGAGCACCAGATTCCGCTGGTGGGCGTGCTTCTCTCGGTGATGCGGGGCGTCGACCCTGAGATGCAGCCGAGTGTCTACCACACCGCCCGCCGCCTCCTCCATGGGGCACCGCATGCGGTGGCGAGGTACGTCGCCGAGCACGGCCCTGCCCCTGAACTGGTTGAGGTGCCGCACCTGGCTGGGCATGGGGCGTGAGGATGTGCTGCAGTGTGCATTAACGTATACATATTTTTTGAACAATATTTCATATTCGATATCGGTAGGATTTCATGAGCCCGAATATCGGACAAATAATAACATCTAAGAGACTTTTTGTCCCTTTTATTCCCCTATGATTCTTAAAAGCCCAAATAAAAACAGAATTGGAAATATTCAGGCAAATAAAACCTATTTATTTTGATTTTCATCGTGCCGAGATATGCCAAATTCAAATCTGGACGCGTATGGGGCGCAGAACCGATTAATGGCCTGAGCGTCCCTCACTGGATATGGGAGGCTGAATCTTGCCGATAATTGGCCCCCATCTATTTTCCTCCCGGAATTGTCCCAATTGTCCAGATATGCACATTTTTAACCATTATTTGGCATTTTTAATCGAATATTCGCAGTATATTTTCAATCCCTCCGAGGTATCGCGAGAGATATTTTTAAATCTCCATCATGTGTTGTAGATCCATCAATATCCTCTAGACCCCCAGGAGGGGATCAGTATGGAGATGACCACTACCAAAATGAACAACCAGCCTGACATGCTTGGCCTGAACCGTGCGATGACAACCTGGGACGCCCTCTCCGACGAAGAGATCATCGAGCGGTTCAGGGAACAGGGTTCATGGGGCCTGTATACCAGTGTCGACCTCAAGGACTGCGACCCCCAGGCCATCAGAGACGCCGACACGATCAGGCGGTTCATTGTTGAGCTCTGCGACCTCATTGATATGAAGCGCTTTGGCGAGCCGACCGTCGTCCACTTCGGCCCGAACGAGAAGGTGGCGGGCTACTCGATGACCCAGCTCATCGAGACTTCCCTGGTCTCAGGCCACTTTGCGAACGAGACCAACGCCGCCTACCTTGACATCTTCTCCTGCAAAGAGTACGGCCCCAAGAAGATGGGGGGGTTCTGCAAGCAGTTCTTCGGCGCTCGCACTATGACTACCCACATCCTCTTCAGGGACTGAAAAGAGCGTTCCCCTTTTTTTCTTTTTTTGGATCTGTAGAATTGAACATGAGCCTCAGGCTCAAGCATACAGGATGAAAATATCTCGTCGCTTGATCTCTCTTATTCAAGACAGGAGAATTGTTGGAGACCTTGTTCCATCGCCGCCCCTGCCTCTCCTCGTCGTGGGGGGGTTCCGGGGAGTGCAACCCTCGGGCGCGAGATGGCGGTGAAGATGCTGCCTGCGATTGAGGGCGGCACGCCTGATCAATCATCACGCCTTCCCAAACACCGGTGCCGGGGGCGAGTGCCGCCCGGACCCCCGGGATGAAGATGGGGGTGGGACGGCGCCATCAATGACCATGCAGAGGGTAATGCCGTCCACCGCCTATCGAATCGCGCGGGGGGGTTTGGGGGCGGCCAACCCCCCCTCGAAAAGAGAACCATCACAATGATTTTCTACGGGGCCAGTATTTTCAGATCATCTCTTGCGCCGAAGAAGGCACCGCCCCCTTCATGATCACCGCTCTGCCGTCCTGTTTCAATCTTCGGGCTCTTCGGGTGAGTGATCAGAGGGGCGTTGCCCTTCCCCTGTTCACGGCCTGATCAACAGCGCCTTCTCCTCGGTGTAGCGCTCAAGGGCATGCACCCCGTTCTCTCGCCCGGTGCCGCTCCACTTTACCCCGCCGAAGGGGGTCTCAGGCGGCACCTTGATGTGCTGGTTTACCCAGACGATGCCGGCCTCCAGGTCCTGGCACCCGCGCTCGGCCCGCCCGAGATCTTTCGTCCAGATCGAGGCGCCAAGACCGTACCGGGTGCTGTTCGCCGCCTCCACCGCCTCGTCGAGGTCCTCGACCTCCACGACCGGGAGGACCGGACCAAAGACCTCCTCGCTGAGGACGGGGGCGTCGGCAGGAAGCCCGGCAAGCAGGGTCGGTTCATAGAAGAACCCCTTCCCCTCAGGCCTCGTCCCGCCGGTGAGGATCTCGGCCTCGTCGCGCACGTCCTCGACCACCGCTTCGATCCGCTCGAGGCCCGCGGCATTGTTCAGCGGCCCCATCCGCACCCTTTTCTCCATCCCATTCCCGATAGTGAAGGCGCGGGTCTTCTCGGTGAGCAGTTCCCTGAACCGTTCGGCAACTTCCGAGAAGACATACACCCGCTTCACCGCGGTGCAGGTCTGGCCGCAGTTATAGAACCGCCCGGCCGCTGCCCCGGCCGCCGCGACCTCAAGGTCGGCGTCGTCGCAGACGATCATGGGATCGCTCCCGCCGAGCTCCAGGCTCACATGCTTCATCGTCTGCGCCGCCGTCTCGGCCACATGCCGCCCGGTCCCGATCTCGCCGGTGAACGAGACCTTCCTGACCTCAGGATGCGTGACCAGGGCCTCCCCCACAGTCTCGCCAGGCCCGGTGACGATGTTGAGCACCCCGGCCGGCAGGCCGGCCTTGAGGAAGAGGTCGCCGATGGCCAGGGTCGTCAGCGGCGTGGTGCTCGCCGGTTTGAGGACCATGGTGTTCCCGGCCGTCAGGGCCGGTCCGATCTTCCATCCCGCAATCATCACCGGCATGTTCCAGGGGATAATCCCGGCGCAAACCCCGAGAGGACGCTTCTCGACGATGATCCGTCCGTAGAGCCTGGTGTTGATGCTCTCCCCATACAGCGACGACGAGAGCCCGGCATAGTACTCCAGGACATGAGCAAACCCACGCACCTCGTCGGTCGCCTCACGCAGGGGTTTGCCCTGTTCCGCAACGAGCATGGCTGCAAGTCGTCCCACCTCCTCACGGACCAGCGCCGCCGTCCTGAAGAGGATCTTTCCCCGCTCGACCGGCGGGAGGGCGGCCCAGCCCGAGCATGCTTCTGATGCGGCGTCCACCGCTGCACCCACGTCGTCCTGGCCGCCCTGGGGAACCACCCCGACCTTCTCCCAGGTCGCCGGGTTGATCACCTCCATCTCTCCTCCGCTTGCTGCCGTCTTCCATTCTCCTCCGATGAGCATCTTCATAATGCGTCACTTCTATATTTCTCTGCACAATAGCCTTTTCCCCGGGCAACGGGCAGGCCAACCTCACCTGACGGTGGTTATTCGATGGAATGGACCAGAAAAAAAGAACTCATACAATTTCTTGCACAGCCAGGGATCGGCGTCACCGACCCCGACGACGACGCCCTCGCCCGGTACGACCAGGCCCTGACGCACCGCTCCTATGCCTACGAGCACCCCATCGGGCCCTTCCCCCGCCCAGACTACGAGCGGATCGAGTTCCTGGGCGACCGCGTCCTCAACTTCATCGTGGCCGAATATCTCTTCCGCCACTTCGACTGCTCGGAGGGTGCGCTCTCCAAACGGATGGAGGCGACCAAGAACGAGCACCTGGGGGCGATCGTCCCGGGGACCGGGATTGGATTGGAACAGCACATCCTCCTCGGCGCCGGCCAACCTCTCACCCGTCCGATCATCGCCGACGTTTTTGAGGCATTTATCTGCGCCCTCTATCTCCACCTCGGGCTTGACCGGACGCGCGAGATCGTCCTCGGGCTTATCGCCGACGACGTCCTCCACTTCGACCCAGACGGAAATGTCATCGGCAGGCTCCAGGAACATCTCCAGCAAGAATACAATGAGATGCCGGAGTATCACCTCCTTGGGCGCACAGGCCCTGACCATGCCCCGACCTTTGCCTGTGCGGTCACCGCCCCCGGCCTCCTCTCAGCAAGGGGCCTGGGTCGGAGCAAGGCCGACGCAAAACGAGCCGCGGCACAGAGGGCCCTCGCCGCCCTGGAGAAGAGAGCGGAAAGGTAGTTGGGAAGGCAGGAACGAAGGAAGCAGGTATGTTCAGGGTTGTGAGAGGCTCTCGCCCCTCTCTCATCGTCTCCAGAAGAGGATGGACAGGGCCGGGTGAGAGAGGGATTGAACGCGAGAAAAACCGACTCAAAGGCTCTGTAGAAACCCTGATAGATCGGTGAGAGTACCTCTCTGATCACGTGCCTTCTCATCTACCTCGTGCCGGGGGGGCACCCCCTGAACTCCCCCGACGAGGAGAGGGGCGGGGCGGCAGCAATGAGGCGGCGGTCTCACAGAGTCTCCTGCGCTGAAGGGGAGCACAATTTCACACACCCTGGGGAACCACGATCATTTTCATCACGTACGCGTGAGCCTCAGGGTCATGCCTGATTCTACAGGGCCGACTCAAAAGAAATTATCTTCATGCCAGGGGTATGCCGCCCCTGGACACACCCACAGAGGTGACTGGTCGAAAACGGCGAAACAGGCGATCAGGTACGAGAATTATAGACTCTTTTGAACCGCTCATGAAGCAAACGCACGCCTCACACATACGGGATGAAACACGGGATGAAACGTTCTCGTCGCGTGCTTTACCTCTCTTTCCAAGACTGGAAGATCGGTGGAGACCTTGTTCCATCGCCTCCCCACATTCCACTCTCATACAGGGGTTTTGCGCCCCCTGACCCCAGGGAACCAGATTGGACCAGAAAGGCAGAGGCTCGATCATTCTGGAGATGTATCTGCGATCTGCGCTATCACTCTTGAAGGATATCTCGTGAATTCTAACTATTATAGAAAGAGGGAGAGATGATCTTCGCGATCATTTTCATAGAACATATCCCAAAACTCCCTGAGGCCTGACCATCGTCTTGAACTGAAGTGCGTCCTTCCAGAAATTCAAAACGTTTTCCTCCACCAGGGGGCGTGCCGACCCCGGGGATCCGCCGTCGATGAAGATTGACGGGAGATTGCAGCCTCGTTTCATGGCTTCTTGCTGCCTTCCCCCATCTTCTCGCCGGGGGCGCGGCCCCCGCACCCCCCCCCTGGATGAAGACAGGGCAGGGAAGGCACAATCAATCGCTATGAAGGGCGTAATGCCGTCCACCACTTCTCTTCGCGCGGGGAGACCGGGGGAGCGAGCGGCACGCCCCCCCGCCAAAGATACCTGTCCGGAGGATTTCTACAGAGCCCGAAACTCAAAGATTTCCCAGTGGTCGCCATCGCTCACAGCCACCTGATCTCGTGAGGAAGATTATGCCAGGAAGGTGGAATGGATGATCATGAAGAGGGAGGTGCCGTCCGCAACCCTATCGTGTCGTGATACGCCTCCCCCAGCGGAGATCATAATTATCAAGACGCTTTTTAAAGAGCCAAAAGATCGTTATTTTTCTGATAGACACTCATGCTCTCTGTGAGGAAATGAGCAGGGTGTTTGGGAAAAGTGTACTCATGCCCCCGACCGGAAGCCAAACCCCAGGATCCCCTGGATAAAGATTGAAGATTAAACCAGAGAGATCTGAGGTTCACCTATCCGATGATCTCAGGTTCTTCAAAGTCTTCCAGATCGTCGAGGAACGGCATCAGCCCGGTCATATAAGGCTCACCCTCGATCTCGCCGACGGCGACGACCTCGATGATGAGAGGGAGTTCTTTGAGCCGCATTTCAAACGAGTAGGGATCGAACTCCCTGGCAAATTGCAAGAACTTCTCCACCGAGATGAACGGGCGCTCAGTCTCGGGCACGTTCTCGTATGCCTTCTCGTCGGCCGCAAGGTTGCCGTTCCTCCCCATCTCCTCCTCGAAATAGAGGACCGCCCTGAACCCGTAGTCCTGGCTGAACCGCTGGATCTCGAGGATATCGATCCGCTCGCCAGGGGCGATCCCCAGGCCGGCAAACTTCTCCTGGACATTTTCTCCGTCCAGATATTCGAACACATTCTTCGTACTCATGGATTTTCACCGAATTCGTCCCGAAACCTTCTGGCGGGTTGGCGCTGATCTCTGTAGTAGGTTTTTCGTGCGGATGTTATGTAAGTTCTGGAAAGGGAGGATGGAGTGGTCTTTCTCTTTCTCTCCAGATAATACCGGAGATACCCCCAGAAGGGAGAACAGGGTCTGGAAAAAGCCCTTGATAGATCTCACTCCTCTCCTCAGACCCCACACAAGGAGAGACCGGTAAATCATACTCAAACCAAAATCGTGAGGTTTACCATGAGCATATCCCAAAAGTATCCCGGACATGAATCTCCGTCTGGATCTAAACCTTTCATTCCAGAAATTCTGAGCGCAGATCTTCCGCCGGGGGGCTGGCCGGCTGCCCAGCAGTCCCCCCGCAGAAGAGAGAGGGGGGAGGAGGTCATCCCCTCTTCTGCATCATCACATGCGCCTTCCCGCCCCTCTCTTCATCCTGGGAGTCCGGGCGGCACTCGCCCCCGGCGAGATTGTTCAAGGACGGCGACCGATCACGTGCCGCCCCACATATAGATTAAAGGCTCTGTAGAAACCCTCTTGATGGTTCTCTTCGCCGGGGGGCTTGCCGCCCCCCGAACCCCCCATGACGAAGATAGAGGTCGGGTGGCAGGACACCCGGCGAAAAAGATACAAGAAGGCGATGAATGGATGTTCACGCTATGAAAAGAGGAGAGTTTGACACCATCAATTTTCTTTATTTCTGGCAGAGGGGGAACTCAGGAGAGTTTTGGGATGACCTCCATGAAAATGATCCTGACGATTATCTTTCCTGGTTTTTATGAGAATTTGAACCATCCAGATCTCGTTGAAGATGATATACAGATGAGAGAGACACCTTCAGCATGATCGGTGCTCTGCCTTCCCACTCCTATCCTCATTCCGGAGGTTTGGGGGAGCCGCGCCCGCGGCGTGAAGGTGCAAGAAAGAGTGATAATCGGGTGTGCCGCCCCAGATCGTAGAACCTTCCCTGTAATCTCATGCCGGGGGGTCACTCTCCCCATCATCGCCTGCCCACTTCAATCTGTATCCAGAGATAGGAAGACGTGAAAATGGGGTTGTGTCGAAACCATTTCCCTCATCTTCTCACCGGGGGCGCCGCCCCCCTGACCCCATGCTGATGAAGATTAGCGGGGGAACCGCATCCCGTCTTCACGATCATCGCTCTACTTTCCCACTCCAATCGCCATCCCGGGATCTCGAGGGCAGTGCCCCCGACGCAGTGGTGTCGGGAAGGCATGAATGCATGGGTGCGCAACGAAAAGGTGATGAACTTCCTACCACATCCATTGCTCTCTTCTGGAAGGAGGAAGGGTGGAGAGGTTTGGGATGACTTCAGAACCAGGATATAGGCGAGGTGCCGCGCCCCCATCCACCACCGACTCTCCTGCACCCGAATATATACCCTCTCACGCCGGGACATGACACCGGCACCGCCCGATTGTGACGGCCATCAGGACCGAAAGAACGGCGACCATCGCAAACGCCGCCACAAACCCCTGGACCTCGGCGACGACCCCTGCAACAAAAGGCAGGAGCGTCATCCCGGCATAGGTCGAGGTGTTGAAGAGCCCCATCACCGCCCCCTGACGAGTCGGGTCGGCCGCAAGATAGTTGACCTGGGCGATGATCACCACCCCTGCCAGCGCCCCGATGACCACAAAGGCCGCCGGCGTGAAGTACAGGGCCGCGACCGCCGCTCCCATCAACACTGCCGCCGCCCGTATCGTCGGGATCGGGCTCAGTGAGACCCTCGACGCCACCAGCGACGAGAAGATCGTGGCCACATTCATCGCCCCGATCAGCACTCCCAGGGCCGCCGCCTCTTCGCCCGTATACTCCGGGTAAAGCGCCGTCACCGCCCCGGTCGCCCCGATCAGCATGATCGTCGCGACATACATCCAGAAATAATCCCTGCCAATCGCCGCCAGGTCGGCACTCCCGCGCGGCACATCCCCGACCGCCGCGTCCTTCATCACCACGCTGAGCAGGAGCGGGAGAAGTGTAGCAAGCGTGAAGGCCGCGATTCCTCCTGCCGGCCCCATGGCCTCGTTCAGCCACCCGGTTACGACCAGACCCGAGACCAGGCCCACATTCAGGGCGGCAATGAAGTTGCCGCTCATCTTCCGGTGGTCTGGCTGGAGATTGATCCAGGACATCGCCGCCGGCACAAAGAGTCCGGCCCCGATCCCCTCCAGGGCCCGTGCCGCCAGGAGGACGATTGGATCTGCGACCGCCAGGATCAATGCCCCGCTCACCAGGGTCAGCACCAGCGCAGCCCTGACCAGGGGCACCCGCCCGATCCGGTCAGAGAGGAGCCCCGCCGGGAAGACAGTCAGGAATGCTCCTAAAAAATATGCCGAAAAAATGGCGCCCTGGAATGCCGCACCCTCTGCAAGGGCCGGCAGGACCGGGACGACCGCATTGGACAGCGCCATCACGGCGAAGACGCCGAGCAAAAGGGTCAGGCGCTGTCTCATCTTATACCATACGATAGGTTTCGAGGTTCATCGGCGAACGAGTCTCGATCCGGTAGCGCTTATAGATCGAACTGGCCAGGTCGATGGTGTTCCCCTCGTCGCCGTGGATGGTGAAGATCTTCTCTGGCCTTGGCTGGAGATGATGGACAAAGTTCATCAACTGTTTGCGGTCAGAGTGACCTGAGAACCCGTCGACCGTCTCAATATCCAGTTTGACGACCAGCGTCTCGCGGTTGCCCATCGGGATCTCGCGCCATCCCTTCTGGAGCCTGCGGCCAAAGGTCCCGTCGGCCTGGTAGCCGACAAAGATCAGGGTGTTCCTCTCGTCAGGCGCCAGGGAATAGAGATACTCCATCACCGGTCCACCACTGAGCATACCGCTCGTGGTGATGATGACGCAAGGGTCGCCGCCGATGACCTTCTCCCGCAGCTCAGAAGAGTCGACCTGAACAAAACACTCGGCCAGGAAGGGGTTGAGCCCGTCCCTGAAGATCTGGTTGCGCAGGTCGTTGTTGAGATACTCCGGGTAGGTGGTGTGGATGGCCGTCGCCTCCTTGATCATCCCGTCCAGGTAGACCTTGACATTGGGGATCTTGTTCTTGCGCATCCCCTCCTCGAGGGCGAGCATGACCTCCTGCGACCGCCCGACCGCGAATGCCGGGATGATCACCTTCCCGCCCCGCTCGATCGTCTGGTTCACGACCTCGTAGAGTTTCTTCTCGGCCTCGTCGCGTGGTGGCTGGAGAGCCCTCGACCCACCATAGGTGCTCTCCATAAACATCGCTTCGAGACGGGGGAAACTCGAGACCGCCGGTGAGAAAAGACGGGTCTTCTGGTAGTTGAAGTCGCCGGTAAAGGCGATGTTGTAGAGCCCGTCGCCGATATGGAAGTGGGCAATGGCCGACCCCAGAATATGGCCCGCATTATGGAGGGTGAGTTTGATATCAGGCGCGATATCAGTGACCGACCCATAGTTGAGGGTGATCGAGTGCTTGAGATATTCTTTCACCTCATTGGAGGTGTATGGCTGTTTTCCGGCGTCCTTCTTGACCACGTCCAGGTAGTCGAGTTGGAGGAGTGCCGCGAGGTCCCGTGTGGGGGGTGTCGAATAGACAGGACCGTCGTATCCGTACTTGAAAAGCAGCGGGACAAGAGCACAGTGGTCAAGATGGGCATGGGTGAGCACCACCGCGTCGAGTGAGGAGAGCGGGGAGATCTCAGGCACGTACAGGTACGGCGTGCTCGTGGCACTCCCCGGCTTTTCTCCACAATCGATGAGGATCTTGCTCTCTGGGGTTGTGAGCAGGAAGGCCGCACGTCCGACCTCCCGGCAGCACCCGAGCGTTGTCGCCCTGACCCAGTGGTCCCTGGCGATGACGTCCCGGTGAATTCGCCGGCCGATCGTGCGCAGGAAATCCTTACGTTCGTCCTTAATAGAACGAAGATATTGACGGACCTGTTTTACGGTTGAACTCTCGATCGGCGGGGTCCGTACCACCTTGGGAGTCCAGCATGTTTTCTTGGTGATCTCACGCAGGGTTGCCCCGTTCTTCCCGATGACGACTCCTGGTTTCTCGGCCTCAATGAGCACCTCACCGGTATCGGGATCGAAAAATATGTCTGATATGCCTGCGTTCTCAGGGACGACCCCCTTGATCTCGGTGGCCGCAGTCTCGGGATCTTCGAGAATGGTGGGTCGAACAACAATACGCTTACGCAGGTCCCTGGCAAGCACCTTGATCAGGTCTTCCTGGTCGGCGAACTTCTTGGGTTCGTCGGTGTAGATGACCAGCTCAGGGCCTTCAAACTCGACCTGGGAGATGGTAATCCCGGCCGGGACCTTGGCGTTGATCTTGTCCCTGAGTTCTTTAAGTCTGTCCTCTATGAGCATTACTATCGTCCTGAAAAAAGAATTATTGAGTCAGTTCAGAATATTTCTTGGTAGCCTCGACGGTTTTTTCCTCGTATTTCTCCTTGGTGATGACAACAACACTGATGTCTTCCCCTGACGCGGCGTCGCGACGCATCGCCGCCTTGAGTGCCCTTGTGGCAAGTTCGGCCGCTTCGGCCTCTTCCATCTCAGGGTGGTAGCGGTCTTCGAGGACGCCGTATGCCATGGGTGAGCCTGAACCGGTGGCGACGATCTCGTCTTCCAGTGAGGCTCCACCCATCGCATCGACCGAGTAGACACTTGGTCCCTTCCGGTCGACGCCGCCGACAAGGAGCTGAACATAATACGGGTAATAGCGGTTCTGCTGAAGATAGTTGGAGAGAAGCGTTGCGGCTGCCCCGACCGAGATCGGTTTGCTGTGGCGAACCTTGTAGAGGTTGCACTCCACCTGCATCAGCCTGGCAAGCGACTGTGCGTCGCCGACGCCTCCTGCCGTGGTCATCCCGATGCGATCTGCAATCTGGTAGACCTTCTTTGCTTTCTTGCTTGCAATAAGGGTGCCCATCGTCGCACGCCGTTCAGTGGCGAGAACGATGCCCTCTTTAAATACTAAACCTACAGTTGTGGTCCCTTTGAGTATTTCCTGATTAATTTCAGGCATTCGGATACCCCCAAAAACTACACGCTAAAAGTTGGAAAAGCGTTATCAGTTATAAGTGATACCAAGAAATTTAAAGGTTATTGATCTGGGGCCCCTTCAGGCCCGGCACAGAGCACCTTGATAAGCTCACGGTCAAAGAGCATTGCAATGAGTTTTTTGTCGCCGTTGACCACCGGGAGTTGGTCGAGGCGCGAACGCTTCATAAGAAGGGCGCATTCACTCACGCCGGCGTTTTTCGGGACGGTGATGACGTTCTGGATCATCGCCGCACTCACAGGACGGTCTGGGAGCAGAACCTTGGAGACACCATAGCTGATCACGTGCATGTCCCTGATGCTCTCCCAGGTCCACTCGTCGTCGTCGGTCCCGTTCGAGAAGTCGGAGACCTCGACCGAGTCCTCGATGTGAGAACTCCTGATGAGGTCGCGTTCCGCGATGATCCCGGCGACCCGCCCCTTGTCGTCCATGATCGGTACCGCCTCGACATCTGAGATCTCCATGATCCGACCGACGAGGGGGAGCGGGGTCTCTTCCCACAGGGCAAAGGTGTTGCTGGTGAAGTGGGACGAGATCTCATCTTTGATCCTGAGTTGAGCGATCGCCGCCACGAGATCTGCGACTGAGAGGAGCCCAACGAGCGCACCGTTCTCTTCGACGACCGGCAGTCTGCGGAAGTGATGTTTGGTCATCAAGGTGGCCGCCTCGGTGAGGGTGGCGTCCGGGTGGATCGTGACCGGGTTTGGAGCCATCAGGAGGGCGACCTGGGTCTCTTCCGATTTGCGGAGGAGATCTTTTCTGGTCACGACCCCGACGATCTTGCCCTTCTCGGTGACCGGCACGCCGCTGATCCCGGTCCGCTTGAGGATCTTGAGAATGTCGTCGCGGTTGCTGGGGATCTCAACCGAGACGACGTCTTTGGTCATGTAGTCTCTGACGTACATGTCTACTGTTGTTGCAGGAATTATCTCACCACCATGGTCGTGCAGCTGCTGTTCCTGACCACGTGCTCGGAGACGCTACCGAGGAGAAGGCGGTCGATGTTGCTTTTGCCGCGAGAACCAATGATGATCAGGTCGGCCCCGACCTCGTCAGCCAGGGCAAGGATTTCACTTCCCGCGTGACCGTCCCTGAGGTGGGTCTCAACGGAGAGTTCTTCCTGTTCAGCGCGCGTTCTGGCCTTTTCAAAGACTTCTTTCCCTTCGGTCTCCAGGAGAGAGTAGATGATCTCCCAGGTGTTGTCCATCGGGATAGAGGAGAACATGCTGGTCTCAACGACGTAGACCAGGTGGAGGTCTGCGTCCCAGACCTCTGCTTCGTGCATGGCGGTCTCAAGGGCCTTCATGCTTATCTCTGAGCCGTCGACAGCGACGACAATTGTGTGGAACATACCTGCACCTCCAAAAATCAAAATTTGCAAGATCACTCGGTTTGTGTGTTTATAACAGTTTCGAGGAGGTCGTTCCGTCCTGTCCGTTTGACGATGGACGCGACCGGGTCTGTACTGAATCTGAGATTTGATCGAGATGTATTAATTATGGTGAAATGGGCTTTTTTTCCCTCTTCTATGAAATATGACCGGCCGGTCAGTTCTGCGCCCTTCACGGCGGCGCGCATGATCTCAGGTGGAGGGAGCCGGGTGACGGTCTCAACAAAGGCCATCTCACTGAGCATATCGGGCTGGACGAACATAACGTTGTCGGTGCCAAGGAGAGGGCTACACCCAAATTCAAGCATTTTTTTCAGGGGCGGGTGACCGGCACCGGTGGTCACCCCAAGGGTCCAGTTGGAACGGACGCAGACGGCGATGGGGATGCCGGCGTCGGCGATGGCCCGCAGGTGTCGGTCGGTGGCGTGGGTACAGTGGACGAGGAGGTCTGGGTCATAGGCGAGGGCCTCGTCGATGTCGTCTGGATCCTTCTCGCCGGCATGGAAGGCGACGGCCTTGCCGGCGGCCCGTGCCCGTGCCACCTGATCGTCGGCGTCGGCGACGTCCCTGACGCTGCTGATCCCGACGCCGTCGCCTGGCCCCTCCCCTCCGTCGCGCCCGAGGATGAACGGGTGGAGGGGCGAACCTTCGAGGGCTTCTCTGAGGGCGAGCACTCCGTCTGGCCCTCCTTCCCTGAAGTCGGCAAACCCGGCGGTGCCGGTGGCGGCCATCACGTCAAGGCTGGCCTGCATACCGGCAACGAGTCGGTCACGCGGGGTCGCCCTGAGGATACGGTGTTTGAGACCGTCAGGTGGCGTGACCAGGTCGGAGAGGTTGCCGAAGGTGGCGCAGTCCATTGCGACGGTATCGCCGAGATGGGTGTGGGCATTGAAGAAGGCCGGGCAGATCCAGTGGTCTGTAGAGACCTGTCCCTCTTCGATCCCGGTCACCACCCCGTCTTCGACGACGAGTCTCCCGTCCACTGCGTCAAGGCCCTCCCCGAGAAGGATGGTCCCCTCATATACCTCTTCGGGCATACCCATCCATTGACACCGTATTTATATATATTGAATGTAAACCTTTCATCATGGCGAAGAAAAGTGGCGGACGGCTTGTCTCGTCTGCGGGGCTTGTGAACTATTATGACAGCGAGAGCCGGCGGGCGTTCCATATCAACCCGATGTATGTGCTCGCAATCGCTACAGCGGTGGGCGTCTTTATTCTTCTGTTGGACCTCTTCTACTGATACTTTTTTTATTCAGTCGGATGTGGGCGGGGCAGATCGCCGGAGGGCCGTCGACCGAACTGCGGACCCTTGTTTTCCCTGTATCCTATCCCTTCACAGGGCTCTTGCGGTCCCTGTTTTGCGCTTGATGCGACGGTAAGGCCGAGTGAGCGGTACGGAGATCAGGGCTCTATATGAAACCCTCACCAGTTCTTGGTGTGGGCGCGACAGGACCGTCTTCCCATCACATAGCCGGGGGCAAGTGCCCCCCTGACCCCCAGGAGCAAGATTGGGCCGGGAAGGCTGAATAGACGAATATGAAAAAGGGGGTGCAACCCCCGGCGTGATCAAGGTGGAAAGATTCGTGATCAGAAGGGTACTCTGACAGATCAATGAAAGTTTCTACAAATCCTATCCCAGAACTCTCTGACTGTATCCTTACAGAAAAGAGCGCGGGATGATGATGGAGAGGTTCTTATTTTTCGTCATGCTTCCATGCACCAGATCGCCTTTTCTCGCCTTCGATCCGGGCGCTCCGCCCTTGGCCCCATAAATGACGATAGGGACGGGAAGGCAGCGAGAAGCCACGAAGAGAGGCTGCGATCTCCCGTCAATCTTCATCGGCGGGGGGTGCGGGGGGCGACACGCCCCCCAGGGGATGAGAAAGATTAGAATTTCTGGAAGGATGCACTTAGGTTCGAGGAGATGTTCACCCCAAGAGAGTTTTGGGATATGTTCTAAGTGTATTCATGCCCTCCACCGTGGGCTCGGCGCGCCCCTGACTCTCCTGCGCGACGACAGGCACGGGGACGCCAGAGGGGTGAACCAGGTAAGACACTCCAATTGTCGTGACGAGGGCACCAACATGGGAGAGAGGGCCTGACCACTCGCACCCGACATTTGAACAGATAAAAGTTGAAAGGAGTGGCCCTGTAGAAACTCCTGCCAGTTCTTGATAGACTGACTGAATCACCTTCCCTTCTCTTCGGCCGGGAACGAGTGCCCCCCGGACCCCCAAGATCACGATTGCGCTTTGAAAACAGAATCGATGACTATAAAGGATGCGTTGCAGCCTTCGACCCATCGTGTAGAGGGGAGAACGGGAGGCGGCACGCCCCCCGCTCTACAGAACCAAAAGGATCAGTTCTTGTCGAGTGCCTGCCTGATGAGGTCTTCGTCTTTTCTGAAGTGGAGGTCGTCGTGCCCGGTCCACCCAGGGCAGTTCCTGAAGACCACGACCGGGATGCCGTTGTTGCTCTCGCCCATCACGAAGTTCGAGAAACCGGCGACCTCGTCGACTACTGCTTCTTCGGTGATCTCGAGGGTGTGGCCGAAGAGGTCGTGGTCACCCCTGAAGTCGCGGATCGCCGTCATTCCGCTCCACCCGATAGCGACGCCCGCCTGGCCCCGCCTGAATGAGCGCCCGCAGGTATCGGTGATGATCACCCTGACCTCTTTCCCGGAGGCCGCCTTGAGGGCGTCACATAGCCCTGATGCGGCCTGCATCGGGTCGGGGGGGAGGCGGACGATCATGCCGTCCTCGACATTGGAGTGGTCGAGTCCGGCCCGCACGCCGATATGACCGGTGACTGTCTCAGAAAGGATGAAGGGCTCTTCCAGGATGACGTCGGTGGTGTCGTCGAGGACGGCCTGGATAAACCTGGGGTCTTCATGAGTCTTCTGAGCGATCCGTTCTGCGTCGCCCGAGGGGACGATCTCGTCGAGCAGTCTGGTGTGGCCGTGCGCCTTGGAGTAGACCGAGGAGGCGAGACAGAGGATGTCGCCGTCCTCGAGGGCGACCTGCCGGCAGATCATCTCTGCGAGGTCATCCCCCTGATGAATGAGTGGGAGGCCTTTGACCGGGATTACCTCGATATGCATAGAATATCTTTATCATACTCCTCCAGACTAATAGCCATCGGTCGGGGCGCCTGTGGTTCATGAATACATGCGAGCCCTTAGACATCGACTGGGCATGAGCCCTGGCCCAGGCATACCAGATGAATGTCTCATTTCACTGTTCTCAGGGACGTGAGAGGACCGATCTTTGATCCTTTGCTTTGTAGGGAGGTCCTGTGATCCTCACCGCCTGGGGGCGATGCACAAATCCCCCATGAAGAGGCGAAGGTCTCTACAAAATGATCCTTCCCCATGCAACAGAGGCGAGAAGGGGAACGTTCATCGATTGTACCTTCCCGACACAATCGTCATCTCTGGGGTTTAGGGGCAGAGCTCCCGGCACGCTCGATGGGGGAAGGTGAGTGAGTCACGGTCATTCCAGGAATGAGTGAGGATTTCTACAAAGAAGTCTTCGACATGGCCGGAAGGACGGCAAGCCCATACAAGACCTGAACGCCGCTATCATGGGAAATTCACACGATAGAACAGGCCCACGATCTTCATACAGTGATATCGCGGCTTGATGATGTTCTCTGGCAGGGAGGTGGCCGTTCCACCCTGTCCCCCGCGCGAAGAGAGGCAAGGGACGACATAATCTTCTCCTGGACTTTCGATGCTGCGTTCTCGGCCCAATCTTCATCCTGGAGTCTGGGGGCAGAATTTCCGGCGCGACCACGTGGGAAGGTGAGCCATTGGGGCTCTGTAGAATCCGACATAATCCTGGGGGTCAGGCATACGAGATAAAAATGATCATGGGTCTTTGGATCGTGCACTGATCAGTGTTCCTCCTTCAGAGCACGACACCACGCGGGAACATCATCACATGGCCGCCCCCACCTATCTTTGTCGTGGGGGGGTCGGGTGGGCAAGGCCCTCCGGCGCGAGACGGCGGTGAAGATTTGACGATTGAGGGCGGCACATCTGATTATCACGCCATCCCACACCTTCACGCCGCGGGCGCGGCGCCCCCGGACCCTCGGGATGGCGATGGGGCTGGAAGGCAGAACGCCGATCATGCTGAAGCAGTCCTTCTCATCTGCATATCATCTTCAACGAGATCGGCTGGTTCAAATTCTCATAAAAACCCCGAGATGTCATCGTCAGGGTCATTTTCATGGTAAATCCTCTTGATGAATCTCTGACTGGGGGCGTGCCGCCCCCCTGACCCCCTGCCACATGATAGATCAAGGACGGCATCGCTCTTGTCACAGTCACCCATTCTGCTTTCCCAGTTCTATCTTGCATCTTGGGGTTCGGGGGTAGCGCCCCCGGCGCGAGTATAGGAGAAGACAGTCGAGTCACGCGTGCACCTCAAAGAGGGGAGAATTTCTACACAGCCATGGGTTTGATATAGGTGTGCCGTGATGGGGGAGAGTGAGCGGGCGTCCGTGGAGGGAGGTCCGTGGAGGTGTCGAGATGACATGGTATAGCATCGGAAAACTTGGGAAAGAGGAACTTGCCCAGCGGAAGTTTGGACCCCCGGTGAAGAAAGGCACCGGTGAGACTGCCGAGAGAGCGGCAGTCCCGGCCACGATGGAAGTCGTCATCAGGACCGAGACCGGGAAGCAGGAAGGGCGCTGGCACTGGCACTGGTGAAAGGGCCGGCGTAATCTCTTTTTTTGGGACTCGGGAACATTTGCCTGATCCTCATCTTTTATCTATTAATGCGCATATGAGTACTAATTGTATGCCAGGAATGGATGGTACCGGCCCTCTGGGACGAGGGCCAATGACCGGATGGGGGCGCGGTCGGTGCAGACCGGTCGCTCCCGCACCCGTTGCAGAGACCACTGAAAACACAGCTCCAGCACAGCCCGCACAGCCTCCACAGAGTGCCGCCTATTACGGCCTCGGGCGCGGCGGACTCCCACGCGGGTGCGGCCGTGGGTTTGGCGGCGGCCGCGGTCGCGGCTGGCGCTGGTGACCGGGGCACTGCACGCCCCTTCTTCTTTTTATCGATACAGAGAGGAATCTTTTTCACCAAGCAACCCCCATTTCCGGATGATGTACCGCGTCATCCGCTGTCCGGGGTGCCTCACCTTTACCTATGTCGATCCGTACCAGCACTGGAAACTCTGTCATGTCTGCGGCGAGGTGATCGACGCCACGCGCGCACCTGTGTATCTCGAAGTCATCGACCACCAGGATGCGGAGAGGGTCGTCTGCCAGCTCCAGGACTATCTCGAAGAAACCTGCAGGGAAGATCTCGACGATGCAGAGAAGAAAAAAATCCGCTCAGAATATGCCCGCTGGGTCAGGAGCCGGATCGACTGAGAGTGTCAAAGGTCCGAGCATCTTCCTGAATCATTCATGAGGCACATGGCACGCCTCAGGCATGCCGCATGAGTCTTGTTCGTCACGGTTTTTCGTGCCTGTTCCAGGAGGCTATCCTTTCGGCGCACCACACTTGTTAGGACGACACGGTTTTTCGCGGTGCCGACTCTGGAGAGTCAGAGATGAAGATGGAGGTCACGCATACTGGGAAAACTCCGCTTCATCTTCATCAGCGAGAGTTAGGGGGCGGCACGCCACCAGGTGAAGAATAGGGTTCTAAATTTCAGGAAGGAAGCGCCCTAGTTCAAGGGGATATCTAAGCCTCTGAGAGTTCAGGAATATCTCTGGATGAACATTGTTCTGGACGGCACCTCGGCATGCGAGAAGATCGGCTCTGGAGAAACCCATGTCAATTCTTGGTGTGAGCGCGACTCCTCCACCTTCCTACATCTTTGGCCAGGGGCGCTACCCCAGACCCCCCGGGCCCCCCGCCGATGAAGATTGGCGGAGGATTGCGTCCCGTCTCCATGAACTTAACTCTATCTTCCCATCCTCATCGCCATCCCGGGGGTCCGGGGGCAGAGCCCCCGGCGTGGGTGATGTGGAAGGCGACGAATACATGGGTGCGCGATAAAAAAAGCTGGGATCTCTTCATTGTCATCCATCGCTCTCAATCGGTGAGGAGGAGGGCCGGAGAGTTTTGGGATGACCTCGATCATAAAGAGGGTGCTGCCGTCCACGACCTATCGTGGCGCCGGGGGTCCGGGGGGCGGCACGCCCGTCTGCCAGAGAGAAACCTCCAGAGAAGTTACCATGAAACTGATCAAGAAGATCCTCTCTTCAGGTTTGCATTGGAGTTTTAATTCTCCATATCCCGTTGAAGTTAATACGCAGAGGATAGAGGATTCTTCTGATGAATCGGCCGCCCCGAATCGTGGAGATCTCCCTGCCATCTCGCGCCGGGGGGTTGCACCCCCCGGACCCCCACGACGAAGATAGCCGAGGGGCGGCACGACGCTCGACTTCGATTCACTCCCGGGACTCAAGGAGGAGAGTCAAAAATTGATTCAACTCTGATATAAAATTTCATCCCGTATGCTTGAGGCGTGTTCTCGCCTCATGCCAGATTCTACAGAGCTAAAAATTGGCTCTTCAAGAGAGAAATCGAATCCATCACGCCCACATCAGACCTCTCCTGACCGACGACCCTCCACCTTCACCAGCGCTTCCCGCACCTCGGGCAGATCATCGTCACCTGTCTGCCGCAGTTTGGACAATATACTCCACGACGTTCAGAATATGCAAGGGGGCGGCCGCAGCGCCGGCAGAAGACCGGCGCCTCATACCCGCATTCGTGCCGTATCATCAGTCCAGATATTGATAGTGCCTGACCAAAAGATTTCCTTTTCCTCGGTTGGCCACGTCCCCGGTGAAATGAGTGAGTGGGAGACCGTCCGGCCCTTCGACCTCGCCCTCTGTCTTGAACGTCGGGATCATCCCTGAGACACACCCCAGCACCGTGCACTTCCCTTTGGTCATGTTCCCACAGGGACGTGCACAGTTGCCATGGATGGTGAGATACCCCCCCTGCATATCGACACCAGGCATATCGCCGCAGTTCCCGTGGACGACCACCTCGCCGCCGAAGAGATGCTCGGCCGTGAAGTCTCCGGCATTCCCGAAGACCTCCACCTTCCCGCCTCTCATCCCTTTCTTCTCGCCCCGGTAGCCTGCGGCACAGTAATGACCCACGTTGCCATGACAGGTGATCGTGCCGCCCCGCATTTCTCGCGCGAACCAGCCGCCGGCATCTCCCATCACCTCGATGGTACCCGCGGCCATGAAGTTCCCGCAGTGCATCCCGACGTCCCCCTCGACGGTGATCTTCCCGCCGTCCATATACTCACCGACCCGCTTCACCCTTGAGGTATCGCCGCGGAGCACCACTTCGACCTCGTTGACCGAGGTGGCCTTCCCCTCCACCTCGACCTCAAAGACCTCGTCGAGACGGCGCTCCTTGTTCCCCTCCCAGACCGTGAGGTCGTCGGTCCCCCACATCAGGAAGGCCGGGTTGATCTTCTCGGCCTCGATGGGGACATGTGGGTTTGTGCGCGGCTTCATCGTCAGCACGATCCGCATCATATCGTCGCCTCCGTCTCCATCCGCAGGTTCCGTTTGAGATACTCGTCCTGGACCGGATAGTTGCTCATCCGCACCGAATACCAGTGGTTGAACATCTCGGTGAACTCAGGGTCACGGCTCATATCATGCGCAGGGCTGATCTTGGGGTCGACCCAGATGGTCGTGTTCTCGCCATGGACCAGGATCTCGCCGTCCCGCGCCACCGGGCGGCCCCGCTTGACAGTCCACCTGGTCTTTGAGAACCCGTCGATGATCTTCTGGTACTCCTGCGCCGGATCGATCTCGCCGACCTTCAGCGGGTAGACGGCGATGTCGGCCTCGGCCCCTATGCCCAGGTGACCCTTCCCGATCCCGGTGATCCCGAGGGCTTTTGCCTGTCCGGCCCGCGTCATCACCGCGATCTCGTTCCAGTCCATCTCGCGCTCAAGGGACGGGAGGATAACCCTGGACTCGGTCCTGCGGTTCACCGTCGCAAACTCGGCGTCCCTGTACTTCTTGCTCATCAGGAGGGCGATGATCTCGGGGTACTTCACGAACGGCGCCCCATTCGGGTTGTCGGTCGTGAGCAGACACCGCCATGGATCCTTCACGAGCAGAGCAAGTTCAAGCCCGATCGACCACATGATCGAGTTGACCAGGTTCTTCTTCCTGTACAGCACCGGGATGATCCCTGACCCGGTCTCCAGTTCCACGTCATGGTTGGACCACTTGTTGTGGTGGAGACGGTAGAGGTTGAACTCCATCGGGCCGTCCGCGGTCATCGTGGTGGTCTTGCCAAACATCACCTGCCCCATGTCGATGACGATCTGGGGGAGGTTGTTCACGGTGTAGGCCACCGGCTCGGCCTTCGAGCAGAAGGTCTTCCAGTCAGACCCGCCGTAACTATGGAACTGGACGTGCGTGGCGTACAGGCTCTGCCGCGTTTTGTTAAGGTCAGGAACCAGGTTGAAGGTCCCGATCGTGCAGGCATAGTTGCCTGGCGTGCCCAGGTTGTTGCAATGAAGATGGACCGAGTGAGGGAGCCTGAGCATCTCGCAGGCCCTGATCATCGCCTCGATGATCTCGGCCGGGGACACCCCGAAGTGCGGGACCTCGTCCTTGATGCACCTGAGATCCTTGCCATAGCCCCATGCCTCGGTCCCGCCAGGGTTGGTCAGTTTGATCCCGAACCCCTTCACCGCCGAGAGCGTCCACCCGACGATCGCGGCCACCCGCTCGATGTCGCCCTCGGCCACCGCCTTCATCACGCCCCAGTTTCCGTCGAAGAGCGTGTTGGCCATCATGTCCTGGAGAGGCGTGGCCGAAAACTCCTCATGGGTGTGACGGGCCTCGAGGGGCGCCATCGCCCCTTCGAGAAGGGTGGTATAGCCCATGAGGGCGTAGCGGTACGAGTTGGCGTACGTCGTCGGGACCGAGTAGCCGGACGTGGCGTGCTTCACGCCGCGGCGCACCTCACGTCCGGCCCGCATGTCTTCAGGGCTCATATAGCGCCCGAAGTTCACCTTGGTCCCGCAGACATGGGTGTGGGAGTCGACCCCGCCGGGCAGGGTGAGGCAGCCCCCGGCGTCGATCACCTCTGCCTTCGGGCCGACGTCCTCGACGATATACCCGTCTTTCACGGCGATGTCCATCACCTCGCCGTCGATATGGTTGATTGGGTCGATGACATAGGCGTTTTTGACCAGTAACTCGCTCATGGATGTCTCACCTCCTTGACTTTCTCGAATATGGAACCGATGATCTCGGTGTCGGTCGGGTAGCCCAGGTCCATGAATTTCTTCACATGGATCGGCACCCCGTCCATCCGGTAGGCCGTGCCCGGGGCGTCCATTCCGGTGACCGCCGTCGGGATCTGGCACCTGACAAGCGGGGTGGTCATGGTGTGCATCGGGTCGATGAGCACCGACGGGATGGAGGCCAGGTGTTCGAGGCACTTCTTCGGGAAATGGGCTCCAGGATCACTTGCCACGATGAGCGCGGCGTCGCACTCCTTCCTGGCCATGAGGTCCACCGCCGTCGTCTCGCCAGGGTTGTAGAAGGCGATCTGCCTGGAGAAGTCGACGGCGTACGGGTAGCCGGTCATCCAGGTGAAGACTTCGTTGGAACCATAGACATTGTAGTGCCCACGCAGGGGGGTCAGCGTGAACTTGGTGTGGCGGCTCAGTTCGTCGACCAGTTCGATGGCGTTCCTGACATTCTTGTACTTGCCAGGCGACATCGTAAGCCCGACGCCGAAGAAGAGGGCGCCGAACTTGGCCTCCTTGCAGAGGGCGGCGACCCTGAGGAGTTGCTCCTTGGTCACCCCGGCCACCGTCGGCGGGACGACGTCCTCGCGTCCCCGCACAATCGCCCGCAGCGCCGAGAGGACGGCATAGTCGCCGCCAGGCTTCACCTGCACGAACTCGTCGGCGATGCTCGCCGTCTCGGTCTTCCTGACATCGACAAGGATGAGTTTCCTGTCCCTGAAGGCGTTCTCCAGGAAGTAGCCGTCGGCATAGGTGGTGTACCTGCTCATGTGCCGCGGATGGGCCTCAGTCGGGTTGCACCCCCAGTAGACGATGAGGTCGGCCCTGTTCTTCACCTGGCCCAGGGTACAGCCTGGATGGCCGACCTCCTGGATGGCCAGGATGGAAGGGCCGTGACAGACCGAGGTGGTCGAGTCGATCACCCCGCCGAGGAGTTCGGCCATCGAGACCCCGGTCCCCTGCGCCTCCCCCTGGGTGCTCGACCACCCGTACAGCAGGGGACGGTCGGCGTCCAGGAGGATCCCGGCGGCGTACTCGATCGCCTCTTCGTACCTGGCGTCGCGCCACGCTCCGCCCTCCCGCATGATCGGACTCTTGAGCCGGTGCGTCCCGGCATTCATCAGTTTGTGGCTCCCGAGGGTGCAGGCATTGTCCACCCGCACCACCTCGGTCCCCTCGGTCTCGATGACCAGGTCGTCGCAGAGACACCCGCAGAACGGGCAGATCATATCTTCGTGGATCATTCTTCGTCCCCCCTGTAGGCGACCCCGCCGACCGCTTCCATCAGGTCGGCAGGGGTTTTCACCTCGTCGTCGGTCGCTTCGAGGTCGACCATGCAGGACTTGTAGTCAGGCATCCCGGTGGCATGGGTGCCCGCATCGATGACGGCGTTGGCATACGGCCCCATCGGGACATAGACCGTTCCACGTGGAACCCCTTCGTTCAGGACGGTGGTGAGGACCACCTCGCCTGCGGGGCCGCGGACATGCACCCGCTCCCCTTCCTCCAGGTCGAGGTCCATCAGGTCCACCGGGTTCATCATACAGACCGAGGTCGCCTCCATATATTCAGGCCGCGCCTTCGCCTCCAGTCCCTGGCCCTGTGCCGAAGTGCGCCCGGTATTGAAGAGGGCCTTCATCTCCTCCCCTCCTGCGTCCCTTCGGCGACCCGTGCGATCGCGATGGCGTCGGTCGGGCAGACCTCCTCGCAGGTCTTGCACCCGGTGCACTTCTCGTCATGGATCACCCAGAGGTTACCGTTGCGGATCTTCATGATCACCTCATCGTTTGCCGACGTCCCGGTCGACCCGAGTTGCGGGTCGGCCTCCTTGTTCACCGGGCAGGCGACGACGCAGTTGCCGCACCGCACACAGGCCTCAGGATTCACCGTCACCTGATACCTCACCGAGATCGCGGTGTGGTCGCGGTGCTGGGTGGCAAGCACCCGCCCGGAATCCAGGACATCTTCAGGGCAGGCCTCGACGCAGAGGCCGCACCTGATGCAGTGGCCCTCGTAGATCTTCGGGGTCCATCCTTCGCCCTCTTTCACCACCTCGATCGCACCCGGTGTCGGGCAGATCATCATGCAGGAGAGGCAATGGGTACATTCTTTCCCGGTAAGCGTCGGGTAGCCCCTGAAGTAGGGGGGATCGACGAGCGGGGCGGTCTTTGCGAAGAAGAACTTCTTCACCCACTCGCCACGCAGAAATTCTCTCAGATACCAGATGACCGAAGCACTCATCCTCTCTCTACCTCTCATTGCAGGCGATGCACGGGTCCGAACTGATAAATGTCGAGGTCACGTCGGCGAGCGAGTTGACCTCTGTGAGCATATAGTGGGCACATGCATCGATGTTCATAATGGACGGCGTCTGGATGGCGATCTCTTCCACCCGGCCGTAGCGGTCGGTCCTGATAAAGTAGGTGAGTTCTCCCCGCGGGGCCTCGCCAGAGTAGCGCGCCTCGCCGCCCTTGCACTCGCCGCCGCCACGCACCGGGCCCTCCGGCATCATCGCCAGGGCACGCCTGATCAGCCCGATGCTCTGCATGAGTTCGTCGAACCTGACCATGATCCGGGCGTAGTTGTCCCCTTCAGTCCTGACAATCGGCTCAAACCCGAGCTTCTGGTACGTCGGGTGGTTGCTCCGGCAGTCTGCGGGGATCCCGCTTGCCCGTCCTGTCGGGCCGACGGCATGGGCTTCGAGGGCCTCTTCTTTCGTGAGCACCCCGATCCCGCGGCTCCGCAGGGCGATGAGGGGGCCGCCGTCGAACATCTTCGTGTAGCGCCTGAGGTTCTTCTCGAGACGGTCGAGGTTGTTCCTCATCGTCTCGGCGTCTTCCTCGCGCAGGTCATAGCGCACCCCGCCCGGGATCATGTAGGCGGTGTTCACGCGGTTGCCGGTAAGAAGTTCGATCATGTCCATCACCGTCTCGCGCTCGTTGAGGAGGTACATCGCCAGGGTCTCGTGCTCAATGGTGTAGCAGTACGAGAAGTTGGCGATGAGATGGCTCTGCATCCGGTCGAGTTCGTTGGCCACGACTCTGAGGAACGCCGCCCGTTCTGGCGGGACGATCCCTGAGATCTCCTCCATCGTCTCGGTAAAGACCATGTTGTGGACGATCGAACAGATCCCGCAGACCCGCTCGGCCAGGAACATCACTTCCTGCCAGGGGCGGCCCTGCATGATCCGCTCGATCCCCTTCTTCATGTATCCCATCTCGACCTCGGCACCGAGCACCTTCTCGCCCTTGGTCTCACACTTGATCCTGACCGGTTCCTTCCAGCAGGGGTGGACCGGCCCGATCGGCATTGCAACGTCGACGGTCTTTTTCATTCTTTCTTCTCCTCGTAGTCCTCGAAGACCTGCGGCGCAAGTGAGAGGATCGCCCTGATGATCTCGGTCGGCCGCGGTGGGCATCCCGGCACGGTGGCCGCGATCGGAATGTGTTTCTCTGCCGGCGGGTTGACGTAGCCGCCGTCACGGTTGAAGACGCAACCCGAGACCGGGCAGTTGCCGATGGCGATCGCCACCTTGGGCTCGGGGATCTTCTCCCAGATCGACCTGAGTTTGTCTTCCCATTGTGGGGTGCAGCACCCGATCACCAGGAGGACGTCGGCCTCCCTGGGGTTGTTGTGGACATAGATCCCGTACTGCTCCAGGTCGTACCTGGGGGAGAGGCACGCGAGCACCTCGATGTCGCAGCCGTTACACGAACCCGTGTCCACGTACGAGACGTGGATCGAACGGGAGCGCACGGCGTTTTTCATTTTCTGGAGGACGCTCATCCTATGATCACTTCCTTGAGCAGTGTTTTCCCGGCACCTTCGTCTCCTGCCGCCCGCGCCGCCTCAAGGGCGCGGGCCATCTCCTCCTCGGTGAAGAGCGGGATGTTCCTGGTAAACCGGCGGGCACCGAGCGCGGCCTCAAGCGGGTCGGTCTCTGGCGCCGCCTCGGCGACCTCCCAGCGGGCCGGCATATTTTCCATATCTGACATGTCCAGCCTCTCGATGAGGAACTTGCGCATCGGCTGGACACGGACATTGAACCATCGTGCGATCGCCCGCACGGCCTGGTCCTGGCGTAGGCCGGTCAGAACATGATATTTCATCGGACGCAGGTCTTTCTCATAGATGATATCCACCATCTCAGAACACACCTCCGATCCGGGCAAGGGCATAGCCTGCGATCGCAAGGACCATGCACCAGAGCAGGGCCTGTTCGGCCCGGTGCAGGGGTTCCTCTCTCCCGAAGAGGAGGGCCCCGAGGAGAACGAGGAGGGCGGCGACTCCGCTGGCCTGGAGGAGGACCGATCCCGTAAGGAGGCCCTCGACCAGGGCGATGACAAGGTAGACCGCCGCACCGCCTGCGATGAGTTCACGTATCATAATACCACCACCAGGAGCGCCGTCCATGCAAGCACCACCACGATGAGTCCGGTCTGTACCGTGACCGAGTCGAAGGGCGCGAGCATCGGGGTGAGGGCGCAGACGAACGAGAGGGTGAGCATGAGCACGAGCATCGCCAGGAGCATCAACAGGAGCGGGAGCGGCCCCACGAAGAGGAGCACGAAGAGGTACAGCAGGACAAAGGTCTTGATCCCGTCTGCGGCCTCCAGTCCTGCCCGCCAGACCCCGAAGTGCTCGGTCTTGTAGCCGCTGACGATCTCTTTGCTCTCCACAATAGAGAAGGGACTGTAGTGCATCTTCGAGAGGATGACGACGTACAGTGCCAGGGCCGCCGGGGCCGCGGTGACAAGCAGGGAGCCGTGTTCGACCTGGAAGGCGGCGATGTCCCTGATCATCAGTGACCCGGTGAAGAAGTAAAGCACTCCCACCGAGAGGAGGAGCGGGATCTCGGAGGCCGCCGAGATGACCGAGCGCACCCCGCCGAACTTGGCGTAGGGCGACCCCGGCGAGAGCCCGACCCCGTGCTCGACCATCTTGTAGCAGATATAGAGCCCAAAGATGATCAAAAGGCTCCCGCCTGAGATGACGACCCAGAGGGCCGTGGTCCAGATCCCGATGGCCACCATGACGATCCCGATAAAGATCGCGGGGCTTGCGGTCTTCGGCACCCAGGTCCGCTTGAAGGAGAACTTCAGGGTGTGGAGGAGTTCCTGCCAGATCGGCGGGCCCGGGCGTCCCTGGATCCTGGCGATCACCTTCCGGTGGATGCCCATATACAGCAGCCCGATGAAGATTGCAAGTATCAGATAGCCGATCATCTCTAGTACCCCATGAATGGAATGTCCCCTTCGCCCTTCCCGGCCATCCACCAGAGCATGGTGGTAACTGCAGAGACCGGGAAGGCAACGATGGTGAGGGCTGCTGCGGCCCAGTCGGGCACGAGGCCCAGCAGGCCGACAAAGCCGGCTCCGACCCAGAGGAGAGTCGAGACCGCGGCAACCAGTCCGTATGTCTCTTTTTTCATATGCATCACACCGCCAGGAGGATCTCGACCACCCGCAGGAACATCAGCAGGGACGAGACGTGGATGAGGATCACGTAGGGCGCACCCGGCGCCCTGAACAGTTCGGTCTTTGCGGCGTAGAAGGGGGCGATCCCTTCGCCCATCACGCCGAGGAGGAGGAGGAGTTTGGCGATGAGCGGCATGCCCGCCCCTGCGGAGAGTTCCCAGATCGAAAGGGTGCCGGTCGTCGCCAGGGTGATCGCCGCCCCGGCAAAGAGCGGGACCGTGGCGGTCATGGCGACGATCCCGTACTGGAAGGCGGCGTTGAGGACGTGCTGGTTCTTCACTGCCGCAACGATCCCGATGATCGTGATCCCGATGAGGGAGACGAAGAGGGTGAAGTTGAAGATGTCGCCGCTCATCATCGCGCCCATGGTGGCGATCCCGCAGGCGACGGCCATGAACCGCCTGAACTTGAGTTCGTCCGGGCTCACTTCCTTTGTATAGAAGGCGTCGGTGCCGAAGACGATGTCAAGCTGTTTCTCCGGCCTGGAGATGAGGGCAAAGACCGTGAAGATCAGGGCCACTGCAAAGAGGGTCGCCGTCAGGGGCGTGATGTAGTTGACGATGTCCCCGAAGGGGACGGTCGCAAGAAGGTCGCCGCCGATGGCGCCGCCGGTGAACTCAGGCATCCTGACCACCTCGCATCGTCCCGAGGAGGGACATCTTGGTCATCACCTTCACGAGGACCGCAGACCCTGCGGCCATGACGGCGAAGAACCAGTACTGCGGCAGGAACATGAAGACCAGGAAGGCCCCGATCCATGCCGCCCAGGCATATCCGCTGACCGTCTCCAGGAGCTCGAACTGTTCCTGGTGGCCTTTGCAGAGGAACCAGAAGACGACGCCAAGGCCTGCGACGACCCCGCCGGAGAACCCTGAAAGGACGAGGCCGTAGACGACGAGGACGGCCGCGAGGATCCCTGGGGCGGTGTCCATCACTTCGAAGTGCACCCGTTCAGATGGTTCGTCATAGAGCTGCTCTTTCTTGAGATAGATCTCGGAGAGGGCCATCAGTTCCGAGATCCCGACCACCAGGCCGGGGAGGATAAGGGCCTCGGCAAGGTCGGTGCCGACGAGGGCGATGACCGCAAGGGCCAGGATCTCGGCAAGGTCGGTGAGGAGGAGGCGGTGGAGGTCGTCTCTCTCCCGTGCCAGTGCCAGGAAAGCAACGGCGATCCCGGTGAAGGCGACGGCGAGTCCGAGAGTATATTCGTTCATCAATTTCGTCCCCTCCTGAAGACATAACTGGCGATCGCAAAGGCCACAAAGAGGATGGTCGTCTCGACGACGGTATCCAGGCCCCTGGTGTTGTACAGGATCTCGTCGATGATCCCGCCCGGATGGGAGACGATCGTCGTCCCGGTGTAGAGGGTGAGCGCCGCCAGGGCCCGTGTCAGGGGCGTGAGGTAGGCGGTGACGTAGCCGAGGTACGGCGAGTTCTCAGGGTACTGCGCCACGACGGTGGCGTTCCCGAAGGGTTCGCCGCCACGGTCGTAGGGGTCGAGGGGGCTGGTGCGGTCGATGGTCTTTGGGTAGAGCTGGTCGTCGTGATAGGCAAGTTCAGGCAGAGTAAAGATCCCGACGACCGCGACGAGCACGACGATGGCCGCAAAGACGCTGACCAGTTGTTCGTAGTCCGAGAGCACTTCGGAGATCCGGTGCACGAGTTCGTAGATCCTCATGGTTCACCCCTCCGCTCGATCACCCGCACCAGCACGAAGGTGGAGATGGCCGTCACCGCGATGAAGGTGAGGAGGGCCAGGGTCTCGTCGTAGGCGAGCATGATGAGGAGCAGACCCCAGGCCGGGATCTCCAGGCTGATCATCCGGGAGAGATAGGTGTGCGGCCGCGGCTTTGCGGCGGCAAGGGTTCCGATGACGAGTACGGCGAGGCCGAGATAGAACTCAGGCGTCATAGAACTCCCTCCTCCCTGCGATGAGCAGGACAAAGATAGTCGCGATCGGGGCGATGAGACTCACGGCGATGGCGACGTCGAGGTATCCCCGTGCCACGATAAAGGGGACGATCCCGCCGATCATCACCCCAAGGGCGATGAGTTTGGAGAAGGGGTCGCGCACCCAGGCGGTGGCGATCGCCCCGGCAAGCACGATCGCCGCCAGCACGATGATCAGGAACTCAGTCATCGCGGGTCACCCCCGCGCGGGCCGAGGCGATGGCGTTGGCCTCCAGAGTCGAGCCGACAAAGTAGGCGGCAGCCGCGACGAGAGAGAGCGGGTGCTGGAGGACCAGGACAATGAGTCCGGCAATCGCGAAGTTGAGCACATTGAGGTACGGGAGCTTTCTATAGGGGTCGGGTTCGATGAGTGTCCTGGCGGCCGCAAAGAGGGCGACCACCCCGCAGATGTACAGGGCGATCAACTCCGCCACCCCCAGACGCGCCCGAGGAGCCTGCTCGCATACCGGTGCGAGAGGCCCTGGATGGTAAGGATTGCAATGACCATCCCGGCGATAAAGTTTTCAGCAGAAAAGCCGGCCCCGACAAGGCCGGTAAAGATGAAGCTGGCAAGCACCGCGCCGGTCGTCCCGGCATATCCTGGGTCATGGCAGATACGGTTCCCGATATAGACCAGGACCGCCGCAGCAAGCCCTCCAGGCAGCCCGGCGACATAGATCCCACATGCGGCCAGCAGGGTACCGGCAGAGGCGTCGGGCGAGGATACGATGTTGCCCATCATGTAGCCGCCGTGGAGGGCGCCACCGTCGGCCTCGATCTTCTTCCCGATCGCGGCCGCCCCGCTCACTCCTCCCTTCTCAGGCAGTCTAAAGAGGACGTCGATGGTGACAAAGAGGAGCCAGCAGAGGACGGCAGCGATCAGTACTTGTTCATAGTCAGCGAGCATTTCAGGTCTCCGGGTACGGTTTATTAAACGTAATTAACTTGGACCAATGGATAAATCTTTTGAATTTCCGTTAATTGGTCTGTTCTCTATTTATTTCAGGATGAACGAGGTATTTGCCTGCCATCCTATAATAAAATTGATATCATGGCATTTTTTTGTCAGGGTATGATCAGGGAGGGTTTATACCACGTGAGGCGCACTCACATGTACATCTCTATGACGTACCACCTCTCCCCCCCTGACCGATTGACATTGGTCCTGGTCTTTGCCGTCTTCCTCACGGCGACGGTCGCATTCTGGGACCTTCTCTGGGTGGTCGTGCTGGCCCTCTCCCTGGCGGTGGTCGTGCTGCCTCTCCAGCGTCGCCTGGTCAGGTGGGGGATCCCGGAGGGGGTGGCGGCCCTGGCCGTGACGGTCATCGTCTTCCTGGCGCTGACCGGCGCGGTCGGGTTTACGGCGGCGGTTCTCGCGCAGAACGCCGATTTCCTCGCTGAGATCGTGCAGGGGATCACGGGCTGGATCGGCGCGGCAGGTGTCGACCCCGTGGCCAGTGTGGGCCCGGAGAGCGAGGCAGCCGCCTGGTTTAACGAGTGGACCGCTTCACTCACAGATGCTGCCACGACATTCGCCGCACAGGTTCCGACCCTGGTCCTGGACTTCATCGTCTTCTTCCTGGCCCTGTACATGTTCATCTACCGCGGCGCCGCGGTCGCCGCCGAACTGACGGCCGCGCTCCCGTCCCGCCTGCGGGCGGCGGTGGAGCGGATGACCAGGGCCTCGGTCGACACCCTCTATGCGATCTATATCGTGCATGTGGCGACGTCGGTGATCACTTTCTTCCTGGCCATCCCCTTCTTCTGGGTGCTTGGCTATGATCATGTCATCTTCTTTGCGGTGATGGCCGGGATCTTCCAGCTCATCCCGATCATCGGGCCTTCGGTGATCATGCTCATCGTGGGGGCCTTCGCCCTCTCGCAGGGCGATCTCAGGGGGGCGGCCCTTGCCGCTTTCGTCGGCTACCCGCTCGTATGCGCCCTCCCTGACATCTATTTCCGTCCGCTCATGATGGGGCGGCGGGCGAGGATCCACCCGGTGATCATGTGGATCGGGTTCTTCGGCGGCCTGGTAGTGATGGGGTTGG
This sequence comes from Methanofollis sp. W23, assembly GCF_017875325.1. NCBI lineage: Archaea > Methanobacteriati > Methanobacteriota > Methanomicrobia > Methanomicrobiales > Methanomicrobiaceae > Methanofollis > Methanofollis sp. W23. The sequence continues at coordinate 1,301,219 of NZ_JAGGMN010000001.1, forward strand.
TCGGGTTCATCCTGGGACCGGTCCTTGTGGTGCTCGCGATCACGGCCTATCATATTCTGGTGGAGGAACTGGAGGGGGCGAAGGAGACGGCAAAGGGGTGAAGGAGAGGGGGGGTACGACTCGCCCTCGAATACGACTGAATCAGTCCCCATTTCACGGGCTGAGGATCTGATCAGGGCCTGTCCTGGGCTTCGTTCCAGATTTGCCCATAGTAGCCTTATTTCATCCAACGCAGTGAGAAAACCGGGTCACACACGCCCCTTAGAGCCCCTGAATTACCTGGGGTAATGTAGTTCGTTGTGGTCGCCCGGTACGCCTGTGGAAAGTGGAAATAGGAGAGAGGATTACGGGGGGATTATGGGGGGTCTGGCCCGCCCAGCGAGTACGATTCGGCTACGAATACGGCCAAATTGGCCCCTGTTTCACAGATGGGGCCCACAATTCGGGGTCAATCTGGGCTTTGTTCCCGATCAGGCCATTGAGCTGTTATTACATCCAACGCAGCGAGGAAAACGGGCCACACAAGGCCCTCCAGACCCTTGAATTACTGCAAGTAATGGGAAACCCCCGTGGCCGCCCGGTACGGCTGCAAGAGGGGCAGGAAAGGAAAGAGGATTGCGGGCGGATTCTGGGGGGTCAGATCCTGATGGGCTCCTGGTCTGTGGACCCCCCTGAATTGGTCGTACTTCCTGAATACCGGCCGCCCCCTGGTCCCCCACGCGAAGATAGGCGGGGGATGGCAGATCCTTCTTCATGATCCTTCCTGACCAATCTTCTTCCCTGGGGTGCGGGCGGCACGCGCCCCCGGCGTAAAGGTGCGGGAAGGCGTGATGATCCGACGGCCCGCCCCAATCGTCGAATCTTTCCCAGTAATCTCTCGCCGGGGGGTGCACCCCCCGACCCCTCCTCAGCGAGGCGGGGTGTTTCCCCTGCTATCCGCTTGTGAGGGCTACGACACCCCACCATCTGTCTCCATCTTCGGCGAGGGGTGGGGATAGGAATGTTCTGGGGTGGCCTCGGGGTTATAAAACCATTTTTTGCTGCATTGTTCAGATAGGATCATACCAGTATTCTGGAGGATGAAGTCGATGAGAACACAATGGCGCTCATGGTTGATGGCGTCTCTCTGCCTCTGCGTGCTTGTGACCGCAGGATGCACAGGGACGGTCGACAACGAAACTGCAACGACACCGACAGCGACCCCCTTGCCGTCCGCCCCGGCGGTCTCCATCAATGAGACACCAGTCCAGTATGCAGAGGTGAACGGGGTCAGTCTGGCATACCGTGAGTTCGGCGAGGGCGACCCCCTGCTGCTGATCACCGGGTTTGGCGAGGTGATGGAGGACTGGAACGAGACCTTCGTCGGGATGCTTGCAGAAGAGTACCATGTCTATATGTACGACCACCGGGCGATGGGACACAGCGGCGAGGGCGACGCTCCCTATACGCTCCCGCAACTCTCCGACGACGCGGCAGGGCTCGTGGATGCGCTTGGGCACGAGAGCATGCACATCTACGGCGTCTCGATGGGGTCGTCGGTCTCGCAGCAGTTGGTCGTCGACCACCCGGAGACGGTCAGAAAACTCGTCCTCTCCTCCCCCAGTTACATCGTTGGACCGAACGAGACGGCGACGCTGTATACCCTGGTAATAGAGAGCGCCGGCGATCCTTCCCTGCCCGAAGGAGTACGAAAAGAGGCGGGGGCGATTCTTGCCTGGGAGGGTACCTATGATGGTCTCTCCGGTATCACCAATGACGTGATGCTCCTTGTCGGAACCGACGACGTCATCACTCCCGATTCGATCGCCGTACAGATGGCCGGAGAGATCGAGGGATCGTGGCTGGTGCGGTTCAAGGGCATCCCGCATGTGGGATCGGCCTATGCGCCTGAGGAGTACGGGCGGGTGGTCCTGACCTTCCTGGAGGTGGATGAGTCGCCTGAGTGAGGGGTTTCTTTTTTTGTTGAAGGGTTTTTATTCTGTTCTGGTTTTGATCGTTGGCAGGGGGTGCGTACGTAGCCAGGAACCATTTGGATCAGAGAGTTCGGTGATTTGAGGATGAGAGGGTGGGCCGAGTTCGTCCTGGGACGGACCATCGTGATGATCGTGATTATGAGGTACAGGATCTTCTTCATTGAGGAGATGAAGGGCGCGAAGGTGGGGAGATTTTTGTATGTACGGATTGCAGGTTTTCTCTGATTAGTATCACATTCGGATGATCGGGCCCGTAAACTTTCTCTTCTATTTCGAGTGCTCGCTCGAATGCCTTCTTCGCTCCTTCAAGGTTGCCGAGGGCACGTAGGGCACTCCCAAGGTTGTTGATATCGGTGGCGACTGCTGGATGTGCTGGCCCGTAGCATGAAACAGTCCATGGAAGACATAATCGTGAAGGTGCTGGAGTCTGAAAATTTATCTGGCTTTGTAGAATTCCTCCTCTGGAGCGTGAATCAGTGGCTGATCAAAAATCACCCCCCTTCTGAGCAGGACACGCTATGAGACCACCTCCTCATCGCCGCCCCCACCTCTCCTCTCTCCGGCGGGGTCCGGGGGTGCAACCCCCAGTGCGAGACGATGGAAAAAGATCTCGATGCGGGCGGCACGTTCTGATCATCAGGCCTTTCCAGATATCGGTGCCGGGGGCGCTGCCCCCGGACCCCCGGGATGAAGATAGGAGCGGGAAGGCAGAGGGCTGATCGTTCAGAGGTTTTACCTGTCCTCTGCTTATCAGTCATGTGGGGAGTACGGATCCAGACATCATGGAGACGACAGAGAAGATCCCTCACCCCATCCCCTTCTCCCACCAGATCATCGCCATCCTCCTCCTCCGCCTGAGAATGTATCCCCCTCTCTCTAAGGGGACAAGCACCCGCGCGAAATGCGCCCGCACCGTCGCCTCGAGTCCCTCAGGCACCTCATGGAGACGACACCACGAGGCCGCCGCCTCATCGGCCGAGTCGTACCTGGCGGCATGCTCGGTCCTGTAGATGGTGACATTGGCATAGATCCCCATCTCGTGGAGGACATGCACCACCCAGAGATAGTCAGGGTAGCCGACGTGCTCTTCCTCAAAAACCGCCCTGTACAGGGCCATCTCGTCAGGCTCCCGCCACTCCCCCGCGTGCCAGAAGAGATAGACCACCCGGCGTGCGGCGGCGTCCATCTTTGCGAGGGCCGCACGGAGATCGGCAAAGCCCAGGACATTCGCGCCCACCACCACGTCGTGGCTCTCGACCTCCGCATCCTCCCACCGCCCCTTGAGGACCACATAATTGGAGAGCCCGGCCTCTTCCATATGCCGCCTGAGCCGCTCGAGCATCTTCCCGGATGGGTCGAGGGCGGTAACATGGCGCGCCTGGCGCGCAAGCGGGACCGCGAGCCGCCCGGTCCCCGCGCCGATGTCAAGGACCGTCTCGTTCGGCCTCACACCGATCATGCAGCACTCGACCGGAACCCCGTCGGCGCGGGCCGCCCGGTCGAAGGCCACGGATTTTTTGTCCCAGCGGGCGCCGGGATCGCGCTCCTCCCCATGCCGCGCCTCGACCGCCGCCCGCCAGAGTGCATTGTAGTCAGGGAGGTCGTCCATGTTCTCCCATTCGAGTGTGGCCATATCAGTCTGGCGGTCGGCGCCCGGCCCTCACCCCTCCATACCCCGGACCTTCGAAAAGTGCATAGACCTTGGAGAAGAAAAATTCTTACCGTGAATTCAATGGCCAGACACCAGGATCACCGGGTAACACCCCCACGGAGGGACCATGTTCTTTGAACGAGTGGCCTCGGTCCTCGTCAGGTACCCCCGTCAGGTGGCCCTGCTCCTCCTCTGCCTTTTCCTGCTCGGCATCGTCGGGATGACCGGCGTCTCGATGGAGACCGGGTCAGACACCTATCTCGACAAGTCGTCGCGGGAAGGGGTACTCTATGACAGTTATACCGAACACTTCCTCTCAGACAATGCCGTCCTGCTGGTCAAGTGCGACGACCCCCTCGACCCCGAATTCCTCAGTTTTCTGGACCGCCTGGAAACCGAGGTGCGGGAGGTCCGCCATGTAGACTCGGCGCAAGGACTTCCTGACGTGCTGAAGGGCATCAACCATGGACGACTCCCAGGCTCGAGGGCCGAGGCCGAGATGCTCCTCGGTCACCTCCCTGCAGACCTCAAGGATCGGCTCCTCCCCTCGAACATCCTCACGCTCGTCCTCGTCGATGTCGAGCAGGGAGTCTCGACCGACGTCTCGCGCGGCGTGCTCCACAGCGTCCAGTCGGTGATCGAGAGCGAGTCACCTCCTGCAGGCGTCTCGATCGAGGTGACCGGGAACACCGCCTTCGACGAGCAGATGGAGGACGAACTCTCTGGTTCGCTGGCGGTGCTGATCGTCGCGGCGATGGGGCTGATGGGCGTCACCCTTGCCGTCCTCTTCGCCTCAATGAGTCACCGTCTCCTCCCTGCACTCCTGGTGGCGGTCGGGATGATCCTCACCTTCGGGGTGATGGGATTTGCCGGGATCAACCTCAACATCGGGGTGGTGGCAGCCTTCCCGGTGCTCCTGGGTCTGGGGATCGACTATGCGATCCAGTTCCAGGCGCGCCTGGACGAGGAGTGCCGCCATTCGCCCCTGCCTGAGGCGGTGCGCACCACCATCATCCGCACAGGACCGGCGATCCTGGTGGCGATGGCGGCGACCGCGATGGGGTTCATCGCGATGTTCATCTCGCCGGTCCCGATGGTCAAGTCCTTCGGGATCGTCAGTCTCATCGGGATCACCTGCTGCTATGGGGTGACGCTCCTCGGTCTCCCGGCCTATGCGCTGCTGCGGAACTATACACCAAAGCCTGCGGCGTCCGGGCGTGCGGTGGAGATGAAGGAGAAGTACGACGGGGTCCTCTCGCAGATCGCCGGGAAGATCGCAAAGAACCCGGTCCCGGTTCTCCTTGTCGCCGCCTTCGTGGCGTACGGCGGGGTGGTCGCCGACTCTTCGATCCCGATCGACACCAACCAGAATACCTTTGTCCCGCCTGAGATGCCGACCAAACTCTCTCTCAACGAGGTGACCGGGATGGTCGGGGCGGTCAGGCCCCTCCCACTCCTGGTCCAGGGCGAGGGGGTGGACGACTACGAGACCATCGTCTGGATGGACCGGTTCGGGGAGTATACGCTCTCCCGCCATCCTGAACTTACCGGCGTCACGAGCGCGGCGACGCTGATCAAAAAATACAATGGGGGCGTCCTCCCCTCTGACCAGGCAGGGATCGACGCCGCCCTCGCACGGGTGCCCCAGGAAGAACTGAAAGGCTATCTCTCAGGGCATACCGCGGGAGTCATCGATCTTGCGACCATCGATATGGAGATGGGCGCCCAGGACCGGGTCAAGAAGGAAGTGATGGCCGACGTCGGGTGGATGCGCCCGCCGCCAGGGATCGAGGTGGACCCGACCGGGGACTATGATATGTTCACCTCGCTCATCGCAAACATCGCGAAGAGCAAGGCAGAGATGACGTACCTCGGGTTTGCGCTCATCTTCGCCTACCTTGTCCTGGTCTACAGGAAGAGGTATGCGGTCTCTCCGATCATCCCGCTCGTCTGTATTGTGGGATGGAATGCCGTCGGGATGCTGGTGCTCGGGATCAACTACACCCCCATGACCGCATGTCTGGGCTCGATGACCATCGGGGTGGCCTCAGAATATACCATCTTGATGATGGAGCGCTATGGCGAGGAGATGCGCGAGCACGGCGACCCACAACGGGCGATCCGCGAGGGCGTCCAGAAGGTCGGGACGGCGATCACGGTCTCGGGCCTGGTGACCGCGTGCGGGTTCTCGGCCCTGGTCCTCTCGAACTTCCAGATCATCGCCAACTTCGGGGTCACGACCGTCATCGCCGTCGGGTTCTCGTTGATCGGGGCGATCATCATCATGCCGGCGGCCCTCGCAGTCGTCGGCGGCGGGAAGAAGGGTGTGGAGACCGAGGCGCAGCAGGACGACGCACCCTCCTCCACAGGCGGGGCCTGAGCCTCCTCCCTGGCGTCACATTTTTTTCTCACATTGGCCAAAGACGGCACCATCGTCTCCGGCAAATATCTCGAGTCCGCCTTCCCCCCCAGTCGCCACCCCAAAGGTCCGGCGGCTGCGAGCAGGAGCGAACTTGAAAACGCAGGCGGTCGGAGATTTCCTGTGAAGAAAAAATATGAACTATTTTTTTCGTGCACAGAATATTTGAGACATTCACTTGAGAGGACGATCTTCAATCTTCTGGGCATCTCTGATATTCCAGATATAAGCGGAGCGAACACGAGAAGACGAGAGTCTTCAAGTAACCTCGGCGAGAGAATGAGGAAAGGCGATCGGTGCACGCTTTCTCCGGGAATAATCAAAATTTTGGCTCTGTAGAAATCCTCTGGACAGGTATCTCTGGCGGGGGGTGCCACCTCCCGGTCCCCCGCGCGATTCGAGAGGCGGTGGACGGCATTGAACTCTTCATGGCGATTGATTGTGCCTTCCTGACCCTATCTTCTCGCCGGGGGTCCGGGGGCGGAGCCCCCGGAGAGAGTGTTCGAAGAAGGCAGACAGATCGACGTGTCGCCCCACATATAGACTAAAGAACTTTCTCATGCTTTCTTTCGCCGGGGGGAGATCCCCGGCGCAAGACGACAGTGACGGTGCTGCGCTGAGGGTGGGCGATCATTCTGAGAGGGTGTCTGTAGTTCGTATATCAGGCATGGAGGATCTCGGTAAGGAGAAATCATCATACAGACCTCCCCGATTGATCGTCAGGATCATTTTCATGGAGTTCATCCCAAAAAGCAGTAAATATGGTGAGGAGATCCTCCCCTTTTCGGTGTGTCCCTATGGGTTCATCCCTTCCCACACCGCCGCACCTGGGGCGCTGCCCCCGGATCCCCAGGATGAAGAGTGGGTCGGGAAGGCAGCGTGATGATCGTGAAGAGGGGATGCGAACCCCTGCCAATCACCATCCGCAGAGGGTCAGGGGGGCAGAGCCCTCAGTGCGAGACGGCGATGAAAATTCAACAATTGGGGCGGTCGGTCACTCGTAGGATTTTTCCATCCTCTGCGTATCGCCATCAGTGAAATTTGGGGATTTCAAACTCTCATAAAAACCCGAAGAGATAGTTCTGTAGAAACCCTCACCTTTTGTGTGGGGGAGATGTGTGTCACCCGCCGTCCCGCCTCTTTGGCCGGGGGCTCTGCCCCCGGATCCCCAAGAACAAGATAGGATCAGGAAGGCAGAATAAATAACCATAAAGAGAGTGCCGCTGTCCTTGACCTATCAGGGGGCGGGGGGTTCGGGGGGCGGCATACCCCCCGCCAGAGAGATTCATCAAGACGATCTACCATGAAAATGATCCAGAAGATCGCCTTTCCAGGTTTCCATAATGATTTGAGTCCACCAAACACCGTCTGAACTGACACGAAGATTTCGGATACATCTTCCGAATGATCAGGCCTCTGCCTTCCCTGCCCTATCTTCGTCGTGAGGAGTCCGGGGGCAACGCCCCCGACATGGTGTTGCGGGAAGGCGTGATGATCCGATGTGCCGCCCTGATCATAGAATCTTCCCTGTCATCTCGCGCCGGGGGGAAACCCCCCGGAACCCCCCACGACGAAGATCGGTGGGGGCGGCGATGAAACACGATCCCCACCGGTTCTCCTCTCTTGAAAAGAGAGAGAAAGAGAGCACGTGACGAGAAATTTTCATCATGTATGCTTGAACCCCACGTTCATGCCCGATTCTACAGAGCCAAAGAGATAAGCTTCAGGATCATGTTCATGGAGCATATCCCAAAACTCCCTCAGACCTGATCGTCCCTCCAAACCGAAGCGACAGGAGGGAGGCACATGGGTCAGGCGGACTTCAAGCATTGGCGAGGAGGACTACAACGTCGATTCTACATATTTTTCTTCCCGCGTTGAGAGGATTTTCCCTGCACCTCCCCCTCGTGACACCCCCATCCCCTTATATCTTAGAAGCCAGCAAGGAGACCTGGGGGATGTATCATGCAGCAGGCATTTGGAAGACATACCACACATATCACAGAGGGAGAGATCCTTGCCGCCGATTTTCTTGTCCCGGCACCTGAGGATGAAAAGGCCGGGTTTTCCAGGAGATTCAGGGCGGTGTCAGAACGGGAAGAGTCTCCGGTCGCGGTCATCGGGGTGCCGGAGACCAGGAACCTTGCCATGCTCCTGGACAAGGACGACTGGAAGGTTCTTGACCCCTTTGTCAGGACCGATATGGAGACGTACGACTTTTTCCTTGTCAGGCTCTGCTGCTCACTCCATCCTGTGAGTGAAGAGACGGCCCTCCATTCGGCAGAATTCGGGGTTGCCCTGCGTCAGGACGGAAAAAAGAACGCACCCCTGGTTTATGCGATGTACCCGAGACTGGTCTCGGACATCGTCAGGGAGACGAGTACGATGGGGCTCACCGGTTCACTGGAACTGGTCCCAATGGTCGGGGTGACCGCCGGGCTCGAGGGGACGATCGAGACCGGAGTCGAGTACTCCAGGCTTGTCCCAAAGGTCACCGCTCACTTCGACACCGGCCAGAGTGGGGGACACTGGGACCTGGAGAGGACCGAGGTGGAGGAATTGCAGGGGATCCGCTACTTCTACCTCCTGGTCAGGGCTCCAAAGGGGTTTGAGAGTCTCTGGGTGAGGTTCGACCTGAGTGCGAAGGTGAAGTACAGGGGGCGGTGGCGCGACTTTTTCTTTACGCCCGAGAGGCCTGAACCCGCCACCCTTGAATTCGACCTCCTCACCGGTGAGAAAAAGGTGGGACGGGCACTGCTCGTCGCCTGAGTCCATCTCATCTCTTCTCCTTTTTTTTCACCCGCATGCCCACTCTTTCAAAAATTGCGTCCCCATCCACCCCGCCCATTGGACGCGAGAGTGTGTGTCGCACACGGACAGGAACCTGAATTTCTGCAGAGCCGAAAGTACGGCTCTGTAGAAATCCTCTTAATGAATCTCTCTGGAGGGGGGGGCGTGCCGCGACACGAGAGGGCGAGAAGGGCAGCACTCTTGCCATAGTCGCCCATGATGCCTTCCCCCCTATCTTCTTCCCAGGGGTCCGGGGCAGAGCCTCCGGAGGGAAACTATGGGTAGGCGGATGACACGCATTCTTCCCACGAAAAGTGAGGAACTCTACAGAGCCAAAATTGGATCTTGTCCTGTGGGTATCAGTCAGAGGGGATACTTGAGGGGATCGAATCCTCATGCAAACCTGGAGCAAATCCCAAAAGTATCCTGACATGAATCTTCGTCTGGATCAAAACCTTTCATTCCAGAAATTCTGAGCACAGATCTTCCGTCGGGTGGTTGGCTGCCCCGCGGTCCCCCCCCACAGAAGAGAGGGGGGAGGACGGTAATCCCCTCTTCTGCATCATCACATGCGCCTTCCTGCCCCTATCTTCATCCAGGGGGTCTGGGGGAGCCGCGCCCCCAGGGCGATTGTTCGAAGAAGGCATGATGATCTGACGTGCCGCCCCACATGTATAGAGACTAAAGAATGTTCTCCTGGTTTCTTTCGCCGGGGGGGAGACCCCCCGGAACCCCCCCACGACGAAGATAGAGGTCGGGCGGCAGAACACCCGGTGAAAAGATAGAAGAAGATGATGAATGGATGTACACGCTACAAAGAGAGGAGAGTTTGACACTATCATCTCTCTTTATCTTTTGGCAGAGGGGGGAAGACAGGAGAGTTTTGAGATGACCTCTTGGAGAGACGGTTGTGTAGAAATTCTCTCGACAGTGCTCTTCGACGGGGGACATGTTGCCCCCTGAACCCCCCGCGTAAGCGATAATAGGCAGGGGACGGCAATCCCCTCCACATGGTTGTTGATTGTGCCTTCCTGGTCTCATCTCCATCCAGGGTCCGGGGGCAACGCCCACCTACGTGAGCATCGAGGAAGGCGGTCGAGTCAGGGGTGCACCTCGAAGAGGTGAAGGTATCTGCAGACCCGAAAGTCCCAGTCCCACCTGCACCTTCAGCGCCTGCGACGGTCGACCAGGGAGATCAGGTACAGGGGCCGCTCAGAGATCTTGCCCACGGTCAGGAGCACGTCGATCTCCTCGCCATCGGCCCGCCTGATCACCGCCTCGCACCCCTCAGAAGGAGACGCCGCACCCCCCTTCCTGCACCGGTTGAACTCGTCGAGGACATGCTGCTGGTCAGGCAGAAATATCGAGGTCCAGCGCCGCCCTATCAGGTGAGTTCTGTCCTCGCCAAGGAGTTCACCACACCGGGTGTTGACATGGATCAGGGCTCCGTCCTCCCTGACCATCGCCATCGCCGTCCCTGCATGCTCAAAGATTGCCCGAAGATTATTTTCCAGGCGATTCAGACGCTCTTCCACATTTTTTCGTCTCGCCGCCTCGGTCATGGACCGGTGGAGGTGGGTGAGGTTATGGGAGAGGAAATGGCCAAGGACGATATACTTCTTCCTGGCCTCTTCGACCTCCTTCTCAGAGAGAACCGAGACCTCTGCAAGGGCATCTTCATAGTCCCTGACAGGATATCCATACCGCTGCGCCAGGCTCAGGAAATATCCAGACTTCGGCTCATTCTCTGAACGGAAAAACGGGGGTCCAAGGAGGGTCGCCACATGCCGCTCCCCGATGGTGACCGGGACGGCGATCCGCCAGAGATGATAGGGGCAGAGATAGACGAAAAAACTCCGAGATGAGGCATAGGTGCCGACCTTTGCCATACATTTCCTGCACTCCCTCCCACTGGCCGTATGTTTCCTGTGAAACTCAGAGCAGACTCGTGCCTCCCCGACAGACACGCACTCACGGCCTTCGAGAGTGAGGAGAGACGACGGGAGACCAAGAAGGTCGCCGGCTTCATCGAGCAGGGTATGCAACCTGGTGAGTTCAGGGGCCTGGACAACAACTCGTTCGCTCATAGTGTATCAATCAATGTGTTCCTGGGTACATTTCAGGCACTGACCTGGTGGTGGATCTGGTTCCTGATATAGAGAAATAATCACTGTTCCCCCATATAGTTTCTTTGAATAATCCTGATCTCTGGAGAGAAGCATAATGTAAAAAGAAAGAATGGAGAACTGCTTAAAATGCGGAACCATCCCCCTGACAACTGCATGACATCAGGACAGCGCTCATGAATATGGAAGCACCTTCGAGAAACAGGCCCTGAGGCCATCCCGGACGTAGTCACGGCGTGGACCCTCTCAGGGATCAAAAATGGTCTTTGACTCTGTGAAAGGGCGTCCCTGCAGTGCGAGTACGGGGGGACTCGCCGCTCGAAGGTGTTTGACCTTCTCAAGGTCGCGGGTGTTCATACCGGTCATCCATTCGAAGTCCCTGAAAAGGGAGGGCCGTCCTCGACCTCTCGTGTGGCGGGGAAGGCGGGGCGGGGCGGTCACGCTCGCGCCAAAAAGTGGCGAGGGATTACCATGAAAACGGCCCTGACGATCGACCAGGGAGATTTGTATGATGATTTCTCCTCGCCAGGATCCTCCACACCAGACATACGGACTACAGAAACGCTCTCAGAATTATCGGGCGCCCTCAGCGTAGCATCTTCACTGATGTCTCGCACCGGAGACGGAGAGAGGGGCGGGGCGGCAATGAGGCGGCGGTCTCACAAGGTGTCCTGTGTGAAGGGGCGGGCACAGATCCACACACCCTGGAGACCCACGACCATGTTTCAATCATGTATGCGTGGGCCGGGGGTTCATGCCGGATTCTATAGGGCCTGAAAAAAAGAGACACACGGCGGTCTGCCATATGCCTTCCCAGAAAAAAATGTTCAGAGGGGTGAAGGCCAGCCTTCGCCATGCCCCTCAGAGAACTCTGCAACCATGTAGTCCATGAACTCATGGGCAAGGTCAGGGTGCGGGGCGGTGTTCGGGACCGTCGCCGCATAGACGATCGGGTTACCGATCCGCTCGCTCCCGATGGACCCGAACCGCTGGAACCCAAGTTTCACCACTGCCTTCTTGTAGTCGTCGGCATATGCCGCAGCACTGAGGTCGATCTCGGTCGGGAGGGTGACATAGTTCAGGCCATGCCCCTCGGCGACACTCAGGTACTCGAAGGCATAGTCCACTCCGCCGGCGTCCAGGAGCGAGAGGAGATAGATGCTCCCGTCCCGCACCCGGACCTTCTCGCCCTCTGCCTTGAGGACTTCAGGGAGGGTGATCACCGTGGCGTCCCCGTCCTGAGAGACCTCTGGTGCGGGATTGAGATAGTCGCCGAGGATGGCGTCATAGATGGTGTCGTTGTCATAGTAGTCCTCGGCAAGCGTCGTCACCATCAGCGAGCGGTAGCCCGCGGCATCGAGCATCGGGTTCGAGATCCCGACGACGACGTCTGGCCTGGCAAGGACTTCATGCCAGTTCTTGCTGGAGATCTCGTCGGCATACAGGCTGTGGTTGGTATAGGCAACGACCACCTGGTTGGTGGCAAAGGTGGTGTACGAGTCGGTGTAGTTCCCTTCGCCTTCCTCCATCGGGCGGTACATCATATCAGGGATGAGTGCCTCGTCTGCGACCACCACCACGTCGATGGCGCGGTGGAGGTCGGTCACCTGCCTCACGCACTGGATGGACCCGTGCCCCTCGATCTGGACATCCACCCCAGGATGGGAGGCCTCAAACCCGGCCTCCACCTCTTCCATAGGAAGAAGAAGACTCCCGGCCGGGACGACACGGAGAGTGGTGGGTGCGTCGTCGCCGCCGGTACACCCGGCAGTCAGGACGCACGCCGCCGCAAGGAGGAGGAGCATGAGGGGGAGGCCCCTCATGAACGTTCCACCTCGATCGTGTCCACCCACTTCACCCAGGCGCTCCCTTCAGTGATGGTGCCAGGGTCGTCGGTGCCGACCACGATCCTCAGCGGGCCGCCATCCCCTTCTGGGACCGCCGTGCCGTTGAACTCGTAGGCAAGGACCAGGGTGAGGTCTGGCGAGGTTTTCTCCTTGAGATCCTCGTCAAAGGTCACAAACCCCTTCCCGGCCACCTGCTCGTCGTCGAAGACCCAGTAGTAGCCGTCAGGCGCCGAGATCCCGACCTGGTCGCCGGTTTCAAACCCACCGATCTGCTCGAAGAGCGTGGTGAGAGGGACACCTTTCACCGTATAGGGGCCGTATTTGATCCCGACCGTGGAGACCGCATAGCCATAGCCCTCCCAGGCAGGGAGTGCCTTGACCTCATCGAAGGTGAGCACCTTCTCCTGCGTGCCGTCGGTGAGCGTGAGGTTCCAGGCGACCTTGTCCTCGACCTGAGCACCAGGATCGTTCGTCCCGGTACACCCGCAGACTGCGGCCGCCGCGCAGACGAGCGCAACGAGGGCCAGGCACTGGATGATACGGGCCTTCATCGGCGCATCCTCCATACCAGTCCGGCAACACCAAGTCCGGTCAGCAGCCCGAAGACCGGTGCCGGACTCTCTGTGGGTTCTGTGGTCGCCGGAACCCCGGTCGTCTCAGGTAAGGCAGAGCCCTGGAGTGACTTGACAGGGACATTCTTGGCCCCGCCGTAGCCGTCCTCATAGACCCGCACCTCGTCGATCCACTTCACGGTATAGCCTGAGGTAGAGGGGTAGAGGTTGTTGAAGAGGTGGAGGCGTTCGGGCGGGAAGCACTCGCGCATATCCTGGTTCCCGAAGACATGTTTGCCCTCAGGGTTGGTGGAGTTGTCGGCAAAGAAGACCAGACGCATGGCGGCATGATAGTCAGACGGATAGCCGACACCCTGCCGTTCACCGACAGCGGCGTCCTCGCCATTGTACCAGCAGATGCCGATCGGGCCCTGGCGCGGCTGGGGTTCATAGACGTTCTCGTACCCGAACTCGATATGGTACCCGTCGCCCGCCTTGATCATCACTTCGTCGCCGGGTTCCATCCCACCGACCAGGTCGCAGAGGTCGGCAAGGTCAGTCCCCTTCACTGCCCCGCGGTCCTTGAAGTTGGTGGTCTCGTTCCTGTCCCACTGGGTCTCTTTGTCTTCAGCAAAGACCGGGCCCTGATGGTAGTAATGGGTCACGCCGTCGCCGAGGACAGGGAGGTTCGTCTCCATCCACTGGTAGTCGACGGTCGTCTCATTGAGCACCGTGGTGCCGTTGTCTCCAAGCTTTACCACATACACCGAGTCGGTCGGTGCGGCCTGCACCCCTGCGAAACATGCGCAGAGGAGCAGGATTAGAAATATACTCTTTGTTTCGTTCATACAATCACCATATTTTTCTCAGCCACAGAGTCGCGAGACCAAATGCCGCGCATGCGCTGAACGGAGAGAGCGGCGTCTGTGCGGGCTCTCCCCCTCCACGTTGCGGCGTCATCACCACGGTCTCGAAGACGGCGTCAGGGGGGTGGAGGGCCACGACCTCCTTGCTGTCCTCAGAGAGCGTTGCCACCGGCACCAGTTCGGCGGTGACATTCTCAGCGGTCACGTGGACCCGGAGGTAGGCGAGGGTGTGCTCAAGACTGTTCGCATACCCGGCCATTTTTTCCTCTGCAAGCGGGTAGAGCGCTTCCCCGCCGCAGGGGACTACGAAGTATTCGGTCCCGTTCACTTCGTAGCGCTCGTAGGCATGGACATGCCCGCTGAAAACCCCGGCAACACCGTAGCGCTCGAAGAGCGGGGTCCAGGCCTCGCGGAGAGTGCGGTCCCCGCCCCGGTGGCGCTCATTGGAGGAGAAGACCGGGTGATGGAAGGCGGCAAAAGTCCACTGCTCCTCGGCACCGGCAAGGTCGTCTTCCAGCCATACGGTCTCTTCGTCGAGCCGCCCCTTCGCCCAGTCATTGGAGTCGAGGACCGCAACGTGGGCCCGGCCGCAGTCGAAGGAGTACCACTCAGGCACCTCGAAAGTCTCGTAGTACACCGAACGGTTCCCTTCGTGGTTGCCGAGGGCCGGGTAGAGGGTGGTGTTCGAAAGCATCTGCCGTCCTGACGCGAAGAACTGGTTCCACTCGTCGAGGTCATGCCCGAAGGTGACGAAGTCCCCGCAGTGGAGGACAAACGAGAGGCTCTCCTCCATCGCAATCCGGTCGGCGACCAGTTTATGCCGTTCCATGGGGGTGAAGTAAGGGGCCTGGCCTCGCGTGTCGCTGTAGACCACAAAGGTGCATGCCCCCTCCCCGAAAGTCCTGAACCGGCAGTCAGGGCCGGTCGCCCCGTCGGTGTTTACCGCGTAGTGATAGACAGTCCCAGGGGTCAGATCGGTGAGGGCGACGTGGTGGAGCGAGGTTGTGACGTCGTCGGTCACCTCCGCGGTGTATCCCTCCTCCTGAAAGGTTGTCTCATCGGCGTAGGCCACCACACCCCCGGCCGTCGGCCCGGCGGTCTTCCATGAGACGACCGCCGAGGTCTCGTCGGTCCCGGTGACATACGGCCCCCAGAGGAGGGCGTCCCCCGCTGCCGTCGCTGCGGCAGGGAGGAGGAGCATGGCAAGAAGGAGCCATGCGACGCCGCCCTTCTGCTCAGAAGATCTTACGCCAATCATCTCCTCAACCTGACCTCACAGGTCGCCACCTGGTCCGGGTGGACCATCACGTCTTCAACGGTCTTTGAGTCAGAGCGCCCGACCACCTTGACAGAGTACTTTCCGAGGTCCATCCCGGTGAAGAGGTGCGGGGTGACCTCTCCGGTGTTCTTCTCGTAGAGATAGATCCGCCCTCCCGCCGGGGTGCTGTTCACATACAGACTGCCGTGGGCATAGGTATCCAGGGTGAACTTTATCGCGCGGTCGTCGATCCTCTCAGGGATGAAGACCTCATCCTCTTTGGGGAGATACCCCGGCTTTGTGACCATCACGCCATGCCGCCCGTACGAGACATTCTCGATGAGGGCAGGTGTCGCGTGACCGGTGGCAAAGCCGTCGATGAAGACCTCGGCCCCGCCCGGAGTCGAGTCGACCCTGAGGGTGGTCAGAGCAGGCACGTCATCAAGCGTCACGGTCCCGCCATCCTCCGCCCGGTCCGAGACCGGGAAAGAGAGGAAGGTGGCGTTATGGCAGAGAGAGACATATGCCGTGAGCGGCGGAACCTTCACCTTTGCCGGGATCTTCTTGCCGGTCGCATGCCCATTGACGGCACAC
This sequence comes from Methanofollis sp. W23, assembly GCF_017875325.1. Classification (NCBI taxonomy): domain Archaea; kingdom Methanobacteriati; phylum Methanobacteriota; class Methanomicrobia; order Methanomicrobiales; family Methanomicrobiaceae; genus Methanofollis; species Methanofollis sp. W23. The sequence goes on from NZ_JAGGMN010000001.1 coordinate 1,317,294, forward strand.
ATCTCGCCCTTGAAGCCAGGGGCCTCGATGGTGACCGCACGGTCCATGGAACCGCCTTCATAACGGCTGAAATAGGCTGGGACGATCTTACCGGCGATGACCCAGACCTCCTTGGTGTCGACATTATACGAGATCTTGTCTTTTTTGATCTTCACCTTGTGCCGCCCTTCCTTGAGGCCGTTGACCACCTTGGGAGTTTTTCCCTCGATCTTTCTGCCGTCGATATAGATCGTGGCCCCTGCGTCAGAGGCGTCGACATAGATCCCACCAGAGCGCAGGTCGCTCCCCTGCGTGGCAAGGAGGTCCAGGCCGTTCGGGTCGACTTTCCTGTTGGGGTTGGTGGATTCAAGGGCAACGGTCACATCGGTCTCCTCGGTGAGGTCAAAGGTGGTCTCGTAAGGGCGATAGCCCTCAAGGACCAATTCGAGGGAGTGGGTGCCGGTGGACACGTCCTCCAGTCTGGCCGGGGTGATCGTCCCGAGATACTCCCCGTCAAGGACGACCTGTGCTCCGGCCGGGGCGGTGATGATGGTGAGGGATGCGCTCTCAGGGAGCGCAGGTGCGGGCGTGGGGGTCGAGACTGGTTCAAGGACCGGAGGCGGCGTGGGTACCGCAGGAATATCGGCCTCCGGTGCCGGGAAGAGCGAGCCAACGAGCGGGAGGCCATGAAGCCAACCAAAAAGCCCGGACCAGAGATCTCCTTCCTCGGTGTCCTCGCCATCTCCTGCCGCAAGTTGGGTGGTGGGCGGGAGCGTGGCGGTGGTCTGGACGACGGTGGGGGGTGGCGTTGTCTGTGTCGGCGTCGGCTCAGCCTCCGGCTCTGCGTCGCCGACGACCAGGACCGCAAGACGGTTCTCCAGATAATCGCCGCGTTCATCATAGGAGACGCTGGAGACGGCAAGGGTGTTCTCCACCGGCCTGAGGTACGGAGTCACCTCAGCCTCTCCGATCGAGATCTTCTCTTCACCTGCATTGAGGAGGTTCATCCACTCTCCGTCATGGAAGGTGAGAGCGTTGGTGTAGGTGTCGTTCCCGCATGCCCCGGTCACGACCGAGAAGACCCTGGCCTCGATATCCCCGTTTCGCATGACCTCTTCGGCAAACTCCGCCTTGCTGGTCGCGGCTTCTTCCTTGACACCCGCAGCCTGGTCGGCCTCGATGGCGTCCGCACCCTCGGCCACCCAGTAGGTAGTGGTCGTTTCATTCTCCCTGACGACCGCAAAGAGCACCCCGCCGTACAGGGTGAGCCCGGTCTCTTCAGGGCCATGATAGTTCATGTCAAGTGAGAGGTTGCCTGCCGGCACCGGAGCCTTGAGATCATAGCACCAGGTCTCGACGGCAGGTTCGTCGTCGTCAGGGCCGAGGTCGGCATAATATTCGGCGAGAGTGAGTGTCTGCGAGTCGAGCACGGCAGAGAGATCGTCCTTCTTGGCCTCGTCCTTTGCGGTGTTGTTGGTCCCGAAGAGGTACAGGCGTGCGGTCTCGACGTCCTCAAGCCCGGTGGTGTTGAGCGTGAAGTGTGCGGTCTCGCCGGAGGTGATGTTCTGTGCACCGCCATCGGTCTGGAGAAGAGAGACCGAACCGTTCACTGTCCCATGAAGGGCCTGGGTGAGCATTGCGCCCTCGAACCCGTGGGACTTTGAGAACCCTCCGCTATCGCCGCCCCCTCCGCTACCAGAGGAGGAACCGCCCTGGCTGGGATCGATCTGGCTGAAGATAGTGATCCGATCGACATGATAGACTGAGTTACCGCTTGCTGAGGGCAACTCGTTATTATAGAAATACCAATACTCCTCATCCCACGACTCGTGCATGTCCCAGTTGCCCCAGACATGCATCCCGGCATCGTTCATAGTCTCGGAGAGGAAGTAGAGGCGCATGCCATTTGAAAATCCTTCGTCGATGTAGCCATAACCATGCCCCTCATCTTCTTTTCCATGATACCAGGCAATCACCATCGGGCCCTGCCTGGGGTTGGGAGAATTGACGTACTCTGCCGGCCACTTTTTATACATCCCGTCACAGGCCTTGATCTCGATCATGTCTCCCTCTGCCGCCCCACCGACGAGGTCGCAGAGGTCTTTGACGTCAGTGCCCATGAACTCGCCATAGTCCTTATAATCAAGGTTGATGTCCTCGGTCGGGTTCCAGTAGTTATACTCCTCGCCAGGATGGGCCTCTTTCCAGCCCCCCTCAAAGATCGGGCCCTGGTTGTAATAGGTCGTCTCGCCGTCGCCCTGCACAGGGAGATTGTCTCTCATCCACTCCCAGGTGACGGTCTTCTGGTCGAGGACTGTCTTCTCGTCGTTTGCCAGTTTAGTAATTGTCAATTCGGTCGTCGGCGCCGCAGAGGCAGGGACCGCGATCAATGCTGCAAGAAAAAGAAAGAGTGCGGCGACGGCCAGGCACCTGGCCGTCGTGCTGTGCATGCTCTTCATGGCTGGTTCACCTCCTCAGGGCGGCGACGGCACAGAGGGCAAGGAGCCCTGCCAGGGGAGAGAGGGGAGACTCGGTGGCCGGGGTCGTCGGGAGATCGCCGGTATCGTTCCCGGCGTCATGTGCCGTGATCGCGAGTTCGCCCACATGCTTGACTGAAAGCCCGCTCGTCGAGGGCCAGTCGCCGCCGAAGAAATGCCACTCGTTCTCAGGGAGGGTCTCTTTCATATCATTGTTCCCAAAGACATGCCAGCCCCAGGGATTGGTCGAGGTGTCGGCAAAGAAGATCAGGCGCATGCCGTCATAATACTCAGGGACATACCCTGACCCCTGCGGGTCGCCGGTGAGGGAGTCCTCGCCCACGTACCAGGCGATCCCCATGGATCCTTTTCGTGGGTCTTCCTCGTAGACGCTCTCGTAGGAGAATTTCTTGTAGAACCCGTCTTCAGCCTTGACCTTGAGGGTATCGCCGGCGGTCATGCCGCCGACAAGGTCGCAGAGGTCGCTGACCGCGGTCCCTTTCACCGCACCCAGATCACGTGTGTCGACGTTCTGGTATTCGGCAGGGTCCCAGAGGTCAGACTCGTTGAAGGTCGGGCCCTGGTGGTAATAATGGGTCTTGCCGTCCCCAAGGACAGGCAGGTTCTCCTCCATCCATGTGTAATCTACAGTCCGCTCGTCCAGGACGGTGGTCCCGTCAGGGGCGTACTTGACGACATGCACCTCGCTCGTCGCGGCGGCCGCCGGTATCATGAAGACCAGCATGAGCAGCACGAGTGGGGCGATTTTCAATACGCCGTGCTCTTTCATTTGTCATTCAACTCCTTTTTCAAATCCGGAAAAATTCATGTTGCATAAAAAAATGGGGATTATTTTCTCCTGAGGACCAGGAGTGCACCGAGGGCGATGAGCGGCAGGCCCCAGAAGACCGGGGTCTTGGTCGGTGCGGTGGTCGGCACCGTCGTCTCATCTGCCGTCTGGTTCACCGGCATGGTCGGGGTCTCGACCGGGGCCTCGACTGCCGGCTGCGTCTCCTCAGGCTCTGCGGCCCCGCCCGTCATGGTGACGATGGCGAAGTACGAGAACCCTGGCGAGTCGGCGCGGTAGACTGCCCTGTCATTCTCCTCGCTGACAAGGGTGGTGTCGAGGTGCTTCCAGGCGCCGTCGACATACCTCAGCATGACCACGTCGCCTGCCTCGACATCATGACTCTCAAGCCAGGTCGATGGCACGGCGAACTCGAGGGTGATCCCGTCGAGCGCCGCAGGGTCGGCATGGTAGAGGGTGACCTCCTGGAGTTCATACACCTGGCCGTCAGGCATCTGGACGTCGTTTCCGAGATGGGCCTTCTTCACTGTGACCAGGAAGTCTGAAACTTCTTCGTAGGCGGTGACCGTGATCTTTTCGATCGCCGTCTCGCCTACCAGGAAGGTCTTCGTCTCGTCGGGCTTGAATGAAGCGGCAAAGGCGGAGACATCGGAGGAACCGCTGCTGGAGGAAGAAGTATGGCTGACCGGTTTTGGATCTGGTTTGGGTTCAGGTGCTGCACCGCCGACCGCGAAGTAGCAGAATTTGTCGGTGGTTGCACTGAAGTACGCTCTTCCATTCTCCTCCTTGACATATGTGGTCGTGAGAGTCTGCCAGGCACCGTCGGTGTACCGCATCAACTTCACATCGCCGGCCTTCATCCCGTGGTCACACAGCCAGCTGACCGGGAGGTCAAAGGTGATGACGGCCTCGTCGATGGTGTTCTCTGGGGCCGGGTAGACGACATGGAGGTACTGGTAGATCCTCTCTGCCGGTGTGTCGATGTAGTTAGGGAGTTCTTCAGGGGTTCTGATCGCGAGTTTTCCATCTGTGATGTCACCGGCGGCCTTGATGGTGATCGCCGAGAACGCTCCCTCTTCAAGGTCGAGCGTCGTATTCTCACCGGCACCGATGTCACCGATGGCGACGACCTCGTCTTCCATGGTCGACGGGATGAAGGCGATCTTGACGACGCCCTTGATGGTGTCCATGCCGCTGACATTCTCGCCCACAAGCCTGAGCGGCCAATTTTCATCGTCACCGTCGAGATGCAGGCCGTTCAGCGAGTTTGCAAGGATGTAGTTGTCGCTGTACATCGCATCGCGGCTGTTGATGACTGTCTCTGAACCGTCGCGGCCGATGATATGGACATCATAGCCTTCTCTTGCAAGGTCGGCATTGAATGACTTACCAGTATGGAAGTTCTCGTCGTCGACATAGCCAAGGAGGAACCAGAGGGGCATACCAGACCATTCTCTACCTTTCTTGTCGATATAGGACTTCTCATGGTTGGCGCCCATGGTGCAGGCAAGACCGCTCTCAAAGTAACCCTTGCTGATGGCCTTGTCTATGGCCCCTTCGAGCTGGAGGTTCCAGTCTGGTTCAGGCACGTCGTAGATCCTGATCTCTGAGACATATTTGGCCGAGAGACCGGCGCAGGACGGGAGGCCGGAGTTGTAGTGCCAGTACTTCTCGTCGATGCACTCGTGCATGTCCCACTGGCCGAAAATGCGGTCTTCGGGCGTGAAGAAGAGCCGATACCCGTCATTGTAGTCAGGGACATAGCCCTTCCCTCCGGAGTACCAGGCAAGGACGGCCTCGCCCTGCCGCTCATCCGGAGCATAGATGTTGTCGTAATGGAGGGTCGTCTCCCATCCGTCAGGGGCGGCGAAGGTGATCTCGGTGTCCGGGCCCATACCGCCAACAAGGTCGCAGAGGTCACGGACTGAGGTGCCCATCATCTGCTCTTCGATCTTGAAGTAACCATGAGGATAGGTCTCGTCCTGGTCCCATGGGTCGTTGGGTGGGAAGTTCAGGCCTTCATAGCGGTAATATGTCTCGCCATCTCCATAGACCTTGAGGTTCTCCTTCATCCAGGTGTAGTCGACGGTTTTCTCGCCGATGACCGTCGTGCGATCTTCGGCGTACTTGACGATCCGCACCGTGGGGATCTCGGTCGGTTTCTGGAACTCGGTCAGTTCGATGCTTTTGATACTGGCAACACTTTGAGAGCCTTCGGTCAGTGCAGAACCGACCAACCTGACTGGGTAACCGTTTTCGTTAGTCAGAGGGGTCCCGTTCAGTTTGTTGGCAATGATGAAATCGTTGTTCTTCGAGATCGCTTCGCTACTGAACTCCTTGCTGTAGTCCCCAGACCCGGTGACTATCACCGTGTAACCCTGTGCAGCAAGTTTTGTGTTAAATGCGCCAGAGCCATGGATGGTGTAGTCGTCGACCCATCCGCAGAGACTCCAGAGTGAGATACCCGACCATTCACGGTTCTTATTGTCAGTCCAGGTGACGGTGTGGTATGGACATGCCGCTGCCGCCTCAAACTCGCTCTGGGTGAAGGTATCGGTGATCTCACCCTTCAGAGTGAGGGTCCATTCGCCGGGTTTCGGGCCTCCCGGCAGGCCGACAAGTGAGATCTCACTGATGGTTCCGACTTTCTGTTTCCCAGAGGTGACGTTCTTCCCTACCAGTTTGAGCGGGAAGTCTCCCTCTGCAAGCGGTTCTCCGTTGAGAGTGTTGGCCACGATATAGTTGGGACTCTTTGCGACGTCGGCGCTGTCGAAGGTTGCATTGAATCCGTCTGGCGCACTCACCTTCACAGTATAGCCATCTGCAGCGAGATTGTCATTGAATGCATCCTGACCATGGACGATGTGGTCGTCGACCCATCCGGCGAAGTACCAGAGTGGAATGCCCTTCCACTCACCGTCCTCGTCGGTGTAGGTGACGCCGTGGCACCTGACAGACTCTTCGAAGAACGCCTGCGTAAAGGTGTCTTCGATATCACCCTTCAGGGTAAGTCTCCAGCCTTCTGAAGGATCAGGGAGACCGACAAGTTCGATGGTGCCGATATTCCCGATCTTCTTGCCCATGGTTACATCCGGGCCCACCATCTGGAGCGGCCAGCAGGGTTTGCCTCCAGAGGTCAGTTCAGGCAGGGGCTCCCCGTTCAGGGTGTTGGCCACGATATAGGTGTCGTCCCTGGCAATGGTTTCGCTCGGGAAGTTGATGTCGTATGGACTTGTACGGTTCCGGTCGGTGACCTTCACCGAGTAGCCTTCAGCGGCCAGTTCGTCGTTGAAGGTGTAGTGGTCGCCGCTCTCCTCGTCGTCGACTGCTCCCACGAGGTACCAGAGGGGCACGCCCTTCCATTCGCCGTCCTCGTTGGTGTAGGTGGCGACATGGCCGCAGGCCACTGCCTGTTCAAACTGTGCCCTGGTGAACGAGAGCGGGGTCTTGCCCTTCAGCGTAAGGGCCCAGTTCTTTTCAACTGGTGGTTCGCCACCGATGAAAATTCTAACTTTGGCGATGGCTTTTTCGGGACCATAACCATCCTGCTTGATGTCGCCATAGTAGAAGAGGACATCATTGTCGTTCTCAAGCGGGTAGATATTCAGACCCTCGGTGGAGGGGTTGCCGTAGTCGTCAAGCGTGGCGCCGTCGACCGAGCATGTCCATGCCCACTGCTCGACAGTTTTTCCACCCTCGTCCTTGACTTTTCTGAAGGTGTACTCCCCGACGTCGTCGAGCATCAGGATGCCGCTATCTGTCATCTTCTTGTCGGTGAGCACATAGTCAAAGCCGCCCACCTCTGCGGCTGCGTGTAACGCTCCGAGAGGGGTGAAGTTGTTGACCTGGTAGACGTTGGTATTGACCGTCTGGTCAAATGTGCCCTCTTCAAGGATTACACCGCCGTCATAGAGAGAGTCGATGCCATCGCTGATCCTGACGGTGATTCGCACGATCGCGTCTGCCTTCTCAGGCCCGAAGTTCTCGATCTTCGTGTCACCGTAATAGAAGAGGAGACGGTCGCCGTCGTGGAGTTCGTAGACATTGACCGCCATCGGGTTGTTGTCATACCCGTCAAGGACAGTGTCGTCGTTCAAGAGGCAGGTCCAGGTATACTTGTAACCAGGCGTTGCATCTTTGGCACTCCTGTTGTAGGCGTACTTCCCGATGTCGTCAAGATAGAGCGTCGGCCAGTCTTTGTCGCCGACCTTGTAGGTGAAGGCCTCGATCTCCGATACCGCATCAAGGGCACCGAGAGCAGTCAGTCGGTTGACCTCACGGTCGGTCTCGACATCGCCATTATAGGCCATGACAGTAAAGGTCTCTGGCGTGAGCGTGACTTCGCCGTCATAGAGTACGTCGACGTCCCCGCCAGGCTGATCTGGCAGGTCGAGTTCGATCTTCGAGATCCCTTCAAGTGCCCGCTGGGTCCCATCCACACCGGTCCCCTGCAAGTAGAGGGGGAAGAAGACGCGGCCGTCAATCCCGGTCTTGTTCAGTTCGATGCCGTCGAGTCTGTTCCCGAGGACATAGGTCTTCTCGCCGTCCGTCACTTCGGTGGAGTAGAAGGTAGAGATCTGTTCTGTGCCCTTCTTCTCACCGTAGACCGTGATCGTGTAGTTCTGCGCGGCGAGGGCTTTGTTCACGGTCGCGGGGTCGTCGTCGTCGACAAGACCGATGACCGCAGAGAGGTCAGCGCCTTCAAGAAGACCAAATTTGTTTGTCTGGAATGAAGCAGGGTGTGCCGCAGCAAGGGTGATGAACTCGTCCCTGGTGAGGGTGCGGTCGGTCGAACCGTTGAGGGTGATGGACCAGTCCTCTGGGGCGGGGTCACCACTCTGGACGGTGATGTTGGTGACTGCCTTTGAGGAGAGGCCCTTTGAGGAGGGGAGGCCGTCATTATAATGACAGTTGTCAGGGAGGCAGTCCTTCATGTCCTGGTTGCCGAAGACATGCTTGCCGTCTGCATTGGTGGTCTCGGCAAAGAAGACCAGGCGCATCCCATCATAATACTCAGGCACATCTGCCCCATCCTTGTACCAGGTGACGACCATCTTCCCCTGTCTGGGGTCGGGGTTGTACACATTCTCGTAAGGGTAGGTCTGTGGGTCATAGTTGTCGATGGGGGTGACCGTCACCGTGTCCCCTTCATCCATGCCGACGACCTCACAGAGATCCTTGAGATCGGTACCCTTCAGGGCGCCCATGTCCAGAAGGTTCTGGTCCTCGGCAAGGTTCCAGGGATCTGAGGTGACCGGACCCTGGTGATAATAGTGGGTCTCACCATCTCCCTGGATGGGGAGGTCTGGTCTACCTGCTTTCAATGTGTTGAGGCTGATCGGTACCTCATCAAGTTTGGTACCGTCTTCAGCCAGTTTTATCACGGTCACTTCGGTCGTGGGAGTTGGGTCTCCCGCAGCCACAGGGGCGACAAGCATCCCTGCAACGGCAAAGACCAGAAGTGCCAGGATTATAAATCGGTTCTTCATCTTCACGTACTCACCTCATAATCAGGAGGGGGAGCCTCCATTCCAGTGATCTACACAATAAATCTCCCAGCAGAGGCATAAAAAGGGTTACCAGATTCAAAATGTTAAATTAACGTGTTTTACGGAATATCTGGGGAATCCACAAATGCCAGCAATTTCCGAAAATAGCTAAAATTCACACAAATCGAAAAGAAAAAAATATTTATATCTATTACTTGCTCAGATCTCAAGAATTCTGCCTGATCAGTAGCGCCGCACCGGCGGCAGCCAGAGAGAGCGCCCATGCGGGCGAAGATTCCTGTGGGGAGGTAGGGGGGATGTCGTTTCCATCTGGTCCGCCTGCGGCCCCTTCCTGCGCGACCTGCACATCAGCGCCCGGCACACCGGCCACGGCAAAGAGGGAGAGCGTATCTGACGATGCCGAGAACTCCTGGTACCCGTCTCTCACGCTCCCTGCATCGGTGGCGAGTGCGGTCCAGGCGGTGCCGTCATGGCACATCAGAGCGACGTCACGAGCTTCGAGTTCCTGGTCCTCGATCCAGGAGAGGGGCACCCTGAACGTGACCGTAAGTGCGGTGGGATCGGCCCTCGCACCATTCAGGCCGATGTCGAGATAGCGATAGACCGGGGCATCAGGGGCCTGCACCGCACCGGCGGACTCCTGGTCATGCACTTCGAGATGGATAGGGGAACGCTGCTCAGGGAGGGTTGCCGAGACCTTCTTGACAACCTGGTTGTCGGTGATGAAGGCCCTGGTCATCGGTGCGGTCGAGGATGCGGCACCCGAGTCACTGCGGCCCGGGGGAGTGCCGGCGGTCGTGACCAGGACCGCGACCCTGCTCTCCAGCACCCCACCGGTGGCGGCGTCCTTCGTCGCCCGCATCATTGCGGTGTTCTCTCTCGGGAAGAGCACCGGGAGGACGTCGAGGTCTGCCATTAAGAGCCTGCCGTCGGCGTGCAGGGCGTCAGTCCACTCGCGGTCATTGAACCCGAGGATCGAGGTCGGCCCGGTGCCCGCCACAAGCAGACGGGCGGCGGCCGTCTGGTCGAGGTCGAGGGGGTCGTCGAAGATGGCCTGGCTCATGGCGTCGTCCTCGAAGACTCCGCCTTCCTCATCGATGGCCAGGGCATCGCACCCGGCCACGACCTGCCAGGTGACCTCAGGGAGAGCCAGGTCTTCACGCACCACCAGGAGCGCCCCGCCGTCGAGGGTGCAGATGCCGTCACCATTCTCGACGGTGACAGAGGTATCACCAGGCGTGATCTCTTCAAGGTTGAAGAGATAGGTCGCCGCCACCGCTGCGTCCTTCTTCCCTGCCCGGTCGGTGAAGGTCTTGTCAGGCGTGACCGTCGTCCCGTCGATCAAGACGGTCAGGTCGGGTTCAGTCCCGGTGCCGTCCTCTTTATTCTTTGCATCGCTCACGAAGAGATAGAGGACTGCGCTCTCGACAAAACCTGTTTCATTTCCCGGGTTGAAGGTCAGGGTCGTCCGCTCTCCCGCACCCAGAACTCCACCGGTTCCGGTGACAGGGAGGAGAGAGACCGAGCCGTTCAGGTAGTTGCCGGGTGGAGCGGTTGTCTCTTTTCCAGAGAGACCTGAGGCATCTGTGGTCCCGTCGCTCCCTCCGTCAGGGGAGACATCGCCCGTGCCCGACGGCGCCGTCCCGACAACCGAAAACCCGCTGCTCCCCGGACCTGAGACGCGGTTCGTCCATGAGATCCCGAGGCCCTGGTTGGACTGGTTGCACCAGCCATAGGAGTTGAACGCAGCATAGGTGGGGAGGTTCTCGAACTCGTACTCCACCCTGACCGCACCGTCGTCTCTTAAATCGTTGAGCCGGGAATTTTCGCCGAGTGTCCCTGCATTGAGATCGATGAAGACGAGATGGAAGGGGTTTGAGCCGTCAGAGACGTCCTGGCCATAATAGATCGGGTATGCCCCTGGCTGGTTGTTCCCTGCGGGTTTCCAGGTTTGGGGGCTGTACACGATGTCTTCCTTCGTGATCGTCCCCTCGTACGACCCCTCGACGTACTCGACCTCATCTGCCGCAGGGGGCATGTTCAGGACCGTCGTCGGGGTCCACCGGTAACCGCTCGCCCTGATGTGGAGAGCGAAGTCGTCGGGGATGGTGCCGTTGACCGCGACCATCAGGATCATGTCGTCGGTGAATCCTCTCCCCCCCGTGTTGGTGAGATAGAAGACACCCGACTGTTCTTCGGTGTTCGTCACCTGCCCGAACGGCTCATTCTCAGGGTCGGTGCTGATGTGGAGGGCGTTGAGCCCGCCGCCATCGAACTTGAAGTACTTGGTCAGCCCGTCGGAGAGCTGGAGGTCAAAGTGGTTGGACCCCGGCATCGTGATCCCGCCTATGTCCTCGGCCGCGGCCGGGACGACACAGGCGATGAGAAGGGAGACCGCCAGCACCGTCAATACAAGAAGTGATCGTCCAAATTTTTTTCTGATATCATTCATCATATTCCCACCATTGAGAGAAAGAGGGGTTCAAGTATGCTTCTGTATCTCCGTGTCCCCTGATGAAGTTTGTTTTTTTACCGAGGTTCAATAGATGTGTTGAACTCGGTCCTACTGCACAGAAAAAAAGGAGATGATTTCAGTCCCTCTTCACGAGGAAAAGGGCGCCGATCGCGGCGATGGAGAGGAACCAGGGGACCGGTGACTTCTGCGTCGTCGGCGCCGCCTTCGCCGGCACGGTCGTCTCTTCGACCGGTGCAGGTGTATCGGTCACGACCGGAGTCGGCGTCTCCGTCTCATCGGCCTGTCCGGTGGCAGAGGTGGTCTCGCCGCTCGCGATTGCGAAGTACGAGAACCCGGAGGCCTCGGCCGAGTACAGGGCCTGGCCGTTCTCTTCCTTCACGAACGTGGTCTTGAGCGGCTTCCACCCATCGTTCTCGTACCCGAGGAGAACGATCTTGCCGGTGGAGAGGTCGTGCTCCTTGAGCCAGGTCGTCGGCACCGCAAACTCAAGGGTCACCGTGTCGATGGCCGATGCATCGGTGTGGTAGAGGGCGGTCTCGATGAGTTGATAGGTCGGGCCCTCCGGCGCTGGCACGTCCTTCGTGAGAGACGCCTTCTGCACCGTCACCAAGAGGTCGTCGATCGCGTCATAGGCCTCGACCGTGATCCTCGTGATCGCTGTCTTGCTCACCGCAAAGGTCTGCGACTCCCCGGCAGGGATGGAGCCAGAGATCGCGGCGACGTTGGAACTTCCGCCACTGCTGGAAGAGGAAGAGTGCGATGCTGGCGGTGCTGCTGCATTTGTGACCGCAACAAGTCCAAAGTCACAGAGACCTTCCGGCGAATCGGCACAGAACCCATATCCATACTGATCATTCAGACCGGCACAGATAGTGTTCAGGACACTGCTGCGGCCATCTTCGCCGAGACGGAGGATCCTGACATTGCCGGGCCCACCGACTGCATCGACCCACGCCTTGCTCACATTCATGACGATCGTGGCATTGGCAATCTCCGCACCGTCTTCAAGCCCAGTCTTCTCGACATGAAGGAGAGAGGCGATGCCCCTGTTCTTCAGGCCCTGCTTGTTGAGAGTTCTGGTAAACGCCGATTCGACCCCTGCAGAGGGGTGGACACTGAGCGTGGCGGCGAGCACGGCATCCTCAGGAAGAGCAGTGAGGTTTACGACCATCGACCCGCCGACCAGGCCGGCTTCAGCGGACTCAAGGACGAGCTGCCGCGGGATCAGCGAGATGCCGGTGACGTTCCCGGTGATCTGCCCACCCGCCATGGTAGCACTGCCGTCGGTCATGAAAACCAGGGTGTAGGCACCCCGGTAGATCGTGACCTCACTCCCGTCGTCAGAGAGGGTGCTGTCCACAAGGGAGGTGTCGACGGCGATCTTCTTCCCCCCTTCACCGGCAGAGAACGTGCATCCCGGTACCTTCAGCGAGACCTTCCCGGACGCCGTGCCGTTCTCAGGCTGGGCTGATACAAGGTAGTTCTCCTTCGGCTTTACAAGCGGGCCGAATTGTTCGTTCACACCGTCGATCTGATAGACCTCGTCTCCGATCCCGTCGCCTTCCTTATCGACACCGGTGTAGGTGTCCCAATAGTTGCCGAGGCGGGCGGTGTAGGTGTTCCCTTCATAGGTGTAGGTGACTGGTTCGGGGGACAGCCAGACCTGCTTGACCTCGGCAGAGGTCGGGGTTGGGACGTTCACGAAATCGTTCAGATAGAAGACATTGTCCTTTGTCGTGGCTCCACCGAGGTAGAGCGCCCAGTACGTCGGGTTCGAAAAGACGTTCCCGACGAATACATTGTTGTAACCGCCGATCAGACCGACTGCTCTGGCGGATGCATTGATCACATTGCCGGTAAAGACGTTGTCACCGGTGTTCTGGAGATAGATCCCGTAGAAGGGAATATCGTCGATGGTGTTGTTCGTAAATCTGTTCTCAGCACCATCGATCCTGATCCCGGTTGACGAGATGTGACAGAGGGTGTTTTCAGCAACAAGGTTGTCGGTGCACTCTCTCCCGATGTTGATCCCGGTCGCTCCACCGGTGAACGTGTTCCCACTCACGGTGAGCCCGGTGCATCCGTTCAGGATATAGGCCCCATAGTTGTTGTCGACGCCTTCGTTGCCGACGATCGTAGAGTCGGAGGTCCGTTCACAGTGGACGCCGAAGGCGTTCTTGACAAAGGTGTTGTCGCGGACGACGCAACCGGAACACCCGTCGAAGAAGAGCGCGTTCCAGTTATTCTTGATGATGTTGCCTGAGAATGTGACTCCTTCAACGTCTTTCACCAGGACCGCAAGGCCCCTGTAGGACTGCGAACTGCCGGTGATGGTGAGGTCTGAGATGGTGACGTCTTTGGTGGTGATCAGCAAAACTTTTGCAGTCGGATCCGGGGCATTGAGAATGGTCTTCTCAGGGCCGTTCTCTGATCTGATGGTCAGACATTTGTCGACCGTCACGGTCTCGTTGTAGGTTCCGTCCCTCACAACGATGGTATCCCAGTCATAGGCCGCGGTGACCGCGTCCTGGATAGTCGTGTAGTCGCCACTGCCGGAGGCGTCGATATACAGGGTTGCGGGTTCATGACCTGCCGGCACAACCCGTACCGCCGCCGTGCCGGTGGCACCGGCATATGTTGCCGTGACATTGAGCGACCCGCCTGCGACGGCAGTGAAGAGTCCGTTCTCATCGATGGTGCCGAGGCTCTCGTCGTCGGTCGACCAGGCAAATGGCGTGTCCGGGATTGCGTTGCCGTACTGGTCGAAGGTCTCTGCACTGAACGTCGCGGTCTCACCGACCTTCAACACCGCCTCAGAGGGGGTGACTCTGATCTCGGAGGGTTTGGGGAGAGAGAGTTCGATTTCGGTGAGGGCGGAGATCTCGCGCGATCCGCCGAGGAACTTCAGGGGCCAGTAGACTTCCCTGCCAAACGTGCCGGGCCTGATCTCCTGGCCGTTCATGGTGTTGGCAACGACCATCTGCTTCTCACCGATCAGGTCGGTGCTCGGGATCTCCAGGGTGAAGGGACGACTGCGCCGTTCGCCCTTGACAATGATCGTATAGCCCTTCTCTGCGAGGGCGGTGTTGAGCGTGGCTGGGTCGTCGTCATCGACCATTCCGACAAGCACCCTGAGGTCAACGCCACCCCAGGTGTTGGAGGAGTAGTCGGTGTACTCTGCAGGATGCTCGTTTGCAAGGTCGATGAATCCAGACCTGCTGACATTCTTCTCTTCGGCACCGCTGAGGTCGAACGACCAGTCCGGCGGCGTCTCGACGGGGATCTCGACTGTTCCGTTTACTGCACCGTTTTCCGCAGTGATCGTCGTGGTGCCGGCAACCAGGGCCTCGAAGCACCCGGTCTCATTCACGGTACCGACCGTCTCGTTGCTGCTCGACCATGCGAAGGTGATGCCAGGCATCTCATTGCCTTCCTGGTCATAGGCGGTGGCGGTGAACTGGTGTCCCTCGCCGGGGTACAGGACCTGTTCCGGTGCTGCAGAAACCTCGATGGTGGTCAGTTCCTGGGGAAGAGCCGTGACCGTGACCGCCGCGCTTCCTTCGACATCACCGCTCACAGCAAAGACTGTCGTCGTTCCTGAGGAGAGAGCCTCAAAATATCCAGTCTCATTGACTGTGCCGACCGTCTCATTACTGCTCGACCATGCAAAGGCGACCTCAGGCATCTCATTCCCGTCCTGGTCATAGCCCATTGCGGTGAAAGTCTGGTTCTCGTTGACGAGGAGGGTGGCAGTCTCGGGAGAGACAGTGATGGTAGTCAGCGTCGGTTCCGTCGGGGCAGGCACTCCGATGACGCTATATCCACTGCTCCCTGATCCGGCCACACGGTTCGTCCAGGAGATGCCTTCATCCTGGTTGGAAGCTTTGCAGTAGCCGTAGTTGTCAAAAGCCGCAAAGGTCTCCAGGTTCTCGAATGAGTAGTCAATCCTGACTGCACCGAGGTCTGTCGTGTTTTCATCACCATAGAACTGCCCGAGGCAGAGGTCAATGAACATGAAATTGAAGGTGTTCTCAGTATCAGTCATGTCCTGGCCATAGAAGAAGGGATAGTCAGGCTGAGTGGATGGCCTCCAGATCTGCGGGCCATAGATGAAGTCTTCTTTGCCGAAGGATTCGTCAACAGCTCCTGCGACATACTCCTTGTCATCTATAGAACCAGGTTCCCACCTGTATCCACTGGACTTGATATGGACAGCAAAGTCGTCAGGAATGGTCCCATTCACTGCAAGCAGCAGGATGACTTCGTCATTATAGCCTCTGCCACCGGTGTTCGTGAGGTAGAAGGTGCCGGACTGGTCAGACGAGATCGTGACCTGACCACCTCTGACTGAAGCGTCATTGGTGATGTGCATGGCATTCAGGCCCCCGCCATCACATTTGACATAGTAGGTGTCGTTCCCGAAGGTGTTAAATCGTGCATTTCCGTCGTTTGATACCTGCACATGGATGTGCCGGTAGTCGGTCAGCGGTTCGGCCGCTGCCGGTGTGATGACAAGAGTTAGCAGGAGGAGGAGCATCGCTGCAGCGATGACCATTCCCACTAACCTCATGGATTTTCGTTGATCATCAAACAAGTAAATCGCTCCATATATCAGATTAAACAATAAAATGAGCAACAATAATGCCAGATATGGCAGAATGTCCCTTATAAAATTCTTAATGTTCGATCAATTAAAGATTGTTACTTGATGTCATAGGTAAATTAAATAAGATTAACTTACTTGAATTCAGGGAGACTGAGGTTTTTACTTCATATTAAGGATGAAAATAACATGAATCACGACAAACAAGAGCGCCAGGGAGACCCGCGTCGTCTGAACCAGCGCGGTGATTCGAAGATAGGATCTGGAGAGTTCCTCTTGATGCCCCTCTTTGACGGGAGACTGGCCGCTTGATGATCTCCAATCTTCTCAACTCCTTCCGGTCGTCCTCCCAACCTCCCCAACTGGTGAGAGACGAAAAATAGTATTCTCTCATTTGAATCATCTAAAGAACTTTTTCCAACCCTGAATTTATAGAACTCATCACTCATTCCTGATATCAGAGTGACTCAATCGCCTTCCCAGATCGATCGTGCCAGGGCTCTATCGAAAATTTTCATAAGTTCCTTCCAGCCGCATCCCCTGGACTCCAACGATGACAATAGGGAGGGAAGGCACAATTAATGGACCTGAAGAGAGATTTACCGACCTCGGCCTATCGTGTAGCGGGGGGCCCGGGGGGCGGCACGCCCCCCGCAGAGATAGTCACTGTAAGGATTTCTACAGAACCGAAAATAGGGTATTCATACCGATGAGTCCCTCTTCCCCAAAAGGGGAGAGGACAGGGGATGCCCCCGGGGGCAGATAATGGAGGGTCTAAACCTTGAGACCGGCCAGGACGATGATAGCAGTGCAATGGTCTTCATGAAACCAGGGATATTATACCCGATTTCCGCCTGGCCCGAGGATTCATGGAGTGTAAGTCTGCCCCCAGACCCCTGTACGTGAGTGTCTCCCCTCAAAGGTGTGTGGTCTGCCTATTTGTTCAAGGATGTTGATTGACCTCTGATGCCAATCAAACAATTATGTTTAATGTCGGGGGATGAAATATAGTTTTCGCTTTGTCCCTGTGCCCGAGGAAAATCCATTTTTATCGGCCCAATTTGGAAAATATGTATACATCGCACCAATAACGCAGGCGGGACCGCACGAGTTAACCGCCAATCGTTAATCCTGGCGACAGATCAATATCATAATATCGCTCCATACCAAAAGATATGACATTAAGGCTGTGGTCCTGTGCAGAATAACACAATACAGACAGAAGAAGGAACCGCACAGATACAGGAATGCAGAGACGCCCTCATACAGGTAAAAAAGGAGATGCAACAGGTGATCGTCGGGCAGGAGGAGACGATCAGAGACCTCCTCACCGCCCTCGTCGCGGGGGGCAACGTCCTCCTCGAAGGAGTGCCGGGCCTGGCAAAGACCCTCACCGTCCGGACACTCGCCGCCTGCACCGCCTGCTCATTCGCGCGCATCCAGTTCACCCCTGACCTCCTCCCCTCGGACATCACCGGCACGACCGTCTACCGCCAGCACGACGGCGTCTTCTCCCTGGTGAAAGGACCGGTCTTCCACCACATCGTGCTGGCAGACGAGATCAACCGCGCCCCGCCGAAGGTCCAGTCGGCCCTCCTCGAGGCGATGCAGGAGCGGCAGGTCACCATCCAGGGTGAGACCTGCGCCCTGCCCGATCCCTTCTTCGTCCTGGCCACCCAGAACCCGATCGAGTCCGAAGGGACCTACCCCCTCCCCGAGGCCCAGACCGACCGCTTCCTCTTCAAACTCATCATGGACTATCCAGGAGTGGAGGACGAGGTCGAGATCCTCGACCGGTTTGCCGCCAGGACCGAGGTCGCCCCCGCCTGCATCCTCGGCGTTCCTGAACTCAAGACGATCCAGGCCACCGCGCGCGCCGTCCGCGCCGACCCGGCGGTGCGAGAATACGCCGCCAGGATCGTGGACGCCACCCGACACCCGGACAGGTATGCCCTCGAGAGCGGGGAGTACATCGAGTGGGGCGCCTCGCCGCGTGCCACCCTCTCGCTGGTGCTGGGGGCCAAGGCCCGCGCCCTCCTGGAGGGGCGTGCCTACATTGTCCCCCACGACATCAAGGCCGTCGCCCACAATGCCCTGCGCCACCGCATCCTCCTCACCTACACCGCAGACGCCTGCGGGATCAGGAGTGATGCGATCATCGACGAGGTGCTCGGCGTCGTCGAGGTGCCATGATGGAGACAGTCGCCGACCTGATCGCACGGGTGAGACCGGTGCCGCTGATGGCCCTCCTCGAGGCCGGCGGCACCTTTGCGGGCGGGCACCGCTCCCCCCTCATCGGACAGGGGATCGAGTTTGCCGGGATCAGGGCCTATGTCCCGGGCGACGACGTCCGCGCCATCGACTGGAAGGTCACCGCCCGTCGTGCGGATCCATATGTGAGGGTCTTCACCGAAGACCGGGAGATGAGCCTGTACATCGCCGTCGACTGCTCGGCCTCAGGAGGTTATGCCGGGGCCGGGCAGAAAGACCGGACGATCATCGACGCGGCCGCGGCCCTCGTCCTCGGCGCCGAGTCGTGCGGCGACCGGGTGGGGCTCTGCCTCTTCTCCGACAAGATGGAAAACCTCATCCCGGCACGCCGGGGACGGCGACATGTGGCCGTCCTCCTCTCCGCCCTGCGTGCGCGGATGCCCTTCACCGGCCGCACCGACCTCCAGGCCGCGCTTGGCGCCCTTGCCCCGTCCCTTCCCCCCCTGAGCACCGTCCTCATCATCTCAGACTTTGCCTCCCCTCCTTTCATAAAGGCCCTGAAGGCACTCAGGGGGAAGCACCGGGTGGTGCTCCTCAGCGTCGCCGATCCCCATGAACAGGAACTTCCCGACCTCGGCCTCCTCTCTCTCGAAGACATCGAGAGCGGGGAACAGGTAATCGTCGACACCTCAGACCCGGCCGTCAGGCAGCGTTTCCGTGAGGCCTCGGTCGGACGCACACACGACCTGGCCATGGCCGCCGGCGAGTGCATGACCCCGCTGATCCCACTCACGGCAGGGGACGACCTTGGTGAGGCGTTGATAAGAGCGCGGGGGTGGCACTGAGTGGCAGGGTTTTCTCATCCCCTCTGGCTCCTCGCTCTCCTCGGCCTGCCGGCCCTGTACCTTCTCTACCTCAGGGCAGAGAAGACACGGAAGAGAGAGGCCCTCCTCTTCTCAGGAGTGTCCACCGCTAAGGAGGCGATCGCGGATACGAAACCCTCAAGGCGGCCTCGGATCCTCTTCCTCCTCACCCTCCTCGCGATCGCCCTCCTGATCACCGGCCTCGCCGCCCCCCACCTGCCACTGGAAGGGATGCATGAAGGGGTCTCAGTGGTGCTCGCGATCGATACCTCAGGAAGCATGGCAGCGACCGACTACCCACCAGACCGTCTCTCGTCTGCAAAGTCAGCCGCAGAAAAACTGCTCGACGGACTGGAGCGCGAGGACTACGCCGGCGTCGTTACCTTCGAGAACGGTGCGATGAGCGCCGCCTATCTCTCGCCAGACCACGACCGCGTCGTCGGAAAACTCAGGGCCATCAAACTCAAGGACGGCCCCACCGCCCTCGGCGACGGCCTCGCCCTCGCCGTGGACATGGCCGACGCCATCCCGAACCGGAAAAAGATCGTGGTCCTCCTCTCAGACGGGATGAACAACGCAGGCATCATCTCCCCGACGCAGGCCGCCGGGTTTGCCGTGGAGCGGGGCGTGCAGGTCTACACCGTCGGCCTCGGGTCCTCTGGGCCGGTTGCTCTCGGGACCGCAGAGGACGGCTCCACTCACTATGCCCGCCTCGACGAAAAGACACTCAGGGAAGTGGCGAGCACGACCGGCGGGATATATTTCAGGTCAGTCGACGGCGACACCCTCCAGGAGATCTATGCCGCCCTCCCTGACGAGATCGAGCGGGAACCCGAGGAGACCGATGTCGCCTGGGCCTTCTTCTTTACAGCCATCCTCGTTCTCCTTGCTGAATGCTGGCTGCGATATGGAAGGGGGAGGATCCTCCCATGACCAGGCGGTTCATCCTTGTCCTTCTCCTCCTCTTCGCCGTCGTGGCCTGCAGCGCCGAAGCGGCGGGGGAGGTCACCCTCTCAGCCCCGCAGAGCGATTACGTCTTCCAGATCGGGGAGACCGGAGAGATCACGCTCGACGTCGCCAGTTCCTTCGGGGCCGAGGTGCCTGGCACCCTCACCGTGGCACTGAGACCGACCGATGGAACAGTCGGTGCCGGACGGAACCAGGTACGGAGCATCAAGGTCGGGAGCGGGGAACGCACCCTCGCCGTTACGCTCGGCACCTCTGAGATCCCCGCGACCTTCGGGCTCGCGGTCACCTTCGAGTACGAGGGGAAGGCGGCGCACCTCTCAGGGGTGACCGTCCGCTTTGTCGAGGAGATCACTGATGAAGAGACCCAGTCCGAGCAGGAAGCCAGGGTGACTTCGGTCGAGACATCGGCGGCGCAGTCGCAGGAAGGGACCGGCGGCAGCCAGAACACCGCCTCGACCGCCGACCGGATGGTCCAGGCCGGTCAGATGCCGCAGGACGCCGACGCCCTCAGGGCCGGGATGGCAGAGGAGGACCAGCAGATCAGGGAAGCACAGGACGACCTCCTCGCCAGGGTGATGGCCGACCCCGTAGTCCTGCGCCTTGACCACCGGTTGAAGATCGACGGCTTCGAGCAGGCCGGGCAGGAGGGCGAGCCTGAGAGTGGGGAGTTTACGCTCACCTATCTGCGGGGCGAAGGTGAAGAGGCCAGGATCGACGGTGTGATGGCCGACGACCTCGCCTATGCCTGCCTGACCTCGGCCTCTCCCCTCCAGATCCCCGGCCTTGTGGCCGGGAACCAGACCTTCCAGGAGTACGCCGGTCAGGTGACCGGGGAGGGACTTGCCCGCGGCAGGACGGTCATGAACCTCACCCCAGAGGAACAGTTTTATTCCTTCTCGTACGGCGATGGGACCGCAGAGATTCATGTCACGCTCTTCGGGGGAGCGGTCAGAGAGGTCACCCTCGACTGGCAGATGAACTGGCTCCCGCTCATCGGGCTGATGGCCGGATGCATCCTCCTGCTGGCAGCGGCCTACACAGCCTCCAGGCGGCGGCACGAGAAGACTCCGTCTCCCCTCCCTCCAGAAGAAGAGAAGCCCACGCCGCCCCCCGGACCCTCCCCTCTCGCCCTCCTTGCCAGGGCCGAGGCCGACTATGAAGCCGGCGAGGAGGTGCAGGCCTACCGGGGGGCGGCGCGGGCCCTCAGGGAGCAGGTCTCCATGACCCATGGCGCAGGCACCGAACTCACCGACGAAGAGACGATCGCCCTCCTCTCTGAGGCCGATCCCACGACGGCAACGGTCAGAGAGGCACTCTCAAAATGCAGCAGAGTTTCTTTTGGCGGGAGGTCTCCAGAAAAGACTGAATTCATATCGATTGTCAGGGTGATCAGGGAGATCATCACGAAAAATAATGGAGAAGTTCAATGACTCTATTGAACATCCATCCTCCCCCACACTTCCAAAATGAAATGATTTCACCGAGAATTCCGGGATTAAATCCTGCATCCTTATTATCCATCCACGCGAAAAAGTACACCAGATTACTATGACAGTCTACGTAGCCATGGACGACACCGACAACCTCACCTCCCGTGGGACCGGGAGACTCGCCAGAGCGGTTGCCGCGACCCTCTCCAGAGAATATAATGTCTACGGCGTCACACGCCACCAGCTCTTCGTCGACGACGCGATCCCCTATACCTCGCACAACTCCTGTGCCGTCATCCACCTCCCCCATGCCGAGAAACAGGACGTCCCTGCGATCTTCGCGATCGCAGAGAAGTGCATGCTCGACGACTTTGTCGAGGGGAGCGACCCCGGACTTGCCGTCGCCTCTGCCAACCAGGTGACGCCTGCTCTCATCGCATTCGGGAAAGATGCCAAGGCGAATGTGCTCACGCAGGAGACGGCGCGAAACCTTGCACAGAACCTTGACATCATGCTCAAGGGACTCGGCGGAACCGAGGACGGGGTCATCGGGTCCATGGCAGGGATCGGGCTTGCCCGTGCCGGGAACGACGGGCGGTTCCTCCAGGTCGGGAAGATCAGGGAGATCACCGGCCTGTGCACCGCCGCCGAACTTTTCGAGGCCGGGATCGACGCGATCATCACCCGGGACGGCCGGCAGATCACAGAGGGGGTCATCGAGGCCCCTGAAGGAAAATCAGTAAAGCCCTGCCCGATCGGCGGCTGGATCGTCCTCATCGTCGATGAACAGGACGGGCACCTCATCCCTGTGAAAAGAGATTAAGATGGAATTTCGTACCAGAGTCGTCGTTGCCTTTGCGCTCCTCATCGCAATCGCAGCAGCGGCTCTGGCAGTCCAGTTCTCTGCCGAAGGGCTTTACGGCCCTGAGACCGGCCTCGAACCCCCGGTCAGTTCAGACATGACCTTCTCGCGGGCCGACTTCATCTACGGCCCGCAGGACTGGCGCCCGTACCTCATCCCCCTCTCCCTCAACACCCTCCCTGCCGCAGACGATACGAGAGAGTGGTACTTCATGTTTGTCAGGGTGAACGAGACCCCGCAGGGTGGAAACCCCGCCCTATACACCCTCCGCTCCGTCGCCGTCGACTACGCCTTCAACGACCTCTCAGGGACCGCGTCCTTCTACCTGTACGGGAAAAAATTCGGGAGCGGGAGGGCATGGACCAGCAGACAGGACGGTTATGGGTCCTCCGGCTTCCTCGTCACCGGGACAGCCGAGCCAGGCCGCGGGATGCCCCAGGCCTCCCCACTCAGGCACACCGGCGAGTGGGTAGAGATGAGGCTTGCCAATGTCCACGGCCTCGGGCCTGACGAGATCCCCACCTCAACCGTCTCTCTCTGGTTCCCGCAAAACAAAGTGGGGCAGGACGCCCTTCATATCACCACCGACCCTGCAGAGCGCAAGGGCCAGGTCACCACCGACGCCCCGACCTCAGGGCGTTTCTATATCACCCACACCGGGGGGAGCCGTGTCGGAGCTGTGTATCTCCTTGTCGCTGTGGACCAACCCCAGCCGGACTCCTTCTCGCTCAGGCTTCAGACCAGTACAGAGGCGGTATCATGACCAGAAAAGAATCTTACTTCTCCCCCTATGAGATCGCAGTCCTCTCCCTCTGCGGCGCCCTTATCTTTGTCTCAAAAGTGCTGATCAAAGTCCCGCTTCACTCACCCGGCCACTCCTGTCTCTTTGTGGTGATCCCCTTCCTTGTCGGGTGCGGGGTGGTACGCAAACCTGGGGCCGCGACCTATATCGGACTGATCACCGGACTGCTCGCCTCATTTTTCGGGCTCGAAGCACTCCACCTCTTCGACGTCTTCAAGTATCTTGCCATGGGTCTGGTCATCGATGCCACCGCCCTGGTCTTCAACTTCAGGATGGACAACCCCGCCGTGGGATTCATCGCCGGCGCCGCGGGAAGTATCGCAAAGATGGCAGTGAACTACAGCGTCCACCTTCTCCTCGGCGTCCCGGCCACTTTCATCGTCCTCGGGGTCGGCGTGGCCTCGGTGACTCATCTTGTCTTTGGCGGGATCGGGGGGGTGATCGGCGCCCTTGTCATCGCTCGTCTCATCAGGGCAGGGGTGATCGCGGGTGCGCCCTCCTCGACCTGACCCTGTCATCGAGATCCAAGGCCTCTCATGCACCTACCCCATGTGGGGCACGGTCCTGAGAGACCTCGACCTCTCAGTCAGACCAGGGGAATTTATCCTCCTCACCGGTCCTTCTGGTGCGGGAAAGTCCACGCTTCTCAGGTGCATCAACGGGCTCTTCCAGCACGGGGATCTGGGTGAGGCCACAGGGAAGGTGCGGGTATGCGGGAAAGACCCTGGGGTCACCAGGGTCTGCGACCTTGCATGCCAGGTCGGCACCGTCTTCCAGGACCCCGACCACCAACTTTTCTCCAGCGATGTCGAGAGCGAGATCGCCTTCGGACTCGAACAACTCGGTATGGAACCTGCGCAGATGCGGGGACGAATCGAGGAGGCGGCCGAGGCCGTCGGGATCATGCATCTTCTCCAGAGAGAAGTGAACACCCTCTCCTGGGGAGAGAGACAACGGGTCGCCATCGCCTCGGTCGTTGCCATGCACCCGGTGGTCCTCCTCCTCGACGAACCGACCTCGGGGATCGACCAGAGTGGTGCCAGACACCTCGTCTCGGTCTTGAAGAGGTTGAACCAGGAGTCCGGGCTGACGGTCGTCGTCGCCGAGCACCGGTACGAACATTTTTCCAGGGTGTGCTCCAGGCTCATCTCGGTCCAGGACGGTGCGATCTCTTATGATGGGCCGCCGGTGAGGGCAGGCCTTGAGGCAGAGGTGCGTGAGCAGGGCGATGGGACTGAAGTAGAGACTCCTGACCGCCCCCCCATCCTCTCCTTTGAAGAGATCGTCTATACCTATCCTGGGGCCGCCCGCCCGGCTCTCAACGGCGCCACCCTCTCGGTCCACACCGGCGAGGTCGTCGTCCTCGCCGGCCCGAACGGGTCAGGGAAGAGCACCTTGCTCAGGCATGCGAACGGACTTCTCACGCCAGACCAGGGGGTGGTCAGGATCAGGGGGGAGACGATCGCGGGGAAGTCGGTGGCCGAGATCGCCTCGACAGTCGGGTTCCTGGCGCAGCATGCCGACACCCAACTCTTTGCCGAGACGATCGGGGACGAGATCGCCTTCGCACCAGAGAACCTTGGGTTTTCTCATGAGAAGAGGGAGGCCGCGGTCGCACGGGTGATCGACATCCTGGGCCTGGAGCGGCTTGGCCGCCTGGCTTCTCCTCTCAACCTCTCGGTCGGCGAGAAACAGCGGGTGGCCATTGCAGGTATCCTTGCCATGGAGACGTCGGTGCTCGTCCTCGACGAACCCACGCTCGGCCTCGACCCTGCCCGCAAGGCAGGACTCGCGGAGGGGTTGCGTCGCCTTGCAAAGGAAGGGAAGGCGGTGCTCGTCACCACCCATGACCATGAGTTTGCCGCACTCCTCGGCGGGCGCGAGGTCATGATGCAGGACGGGCGGGTCGTCCCATCGGAGGGAGCGTGGGGATGAAACGGGAGCGAGGGGTGCACTATCTCAAGGGGAGCACCTGGCTCCACCGCCTCGATCCCAGGACAAAACTTGTCGCTCTTGTCCTCCTCAGCATGGCGGCAATGGCGACCGAAGAACCCTTCCCCCTGCTTCTCGTCTTCGTGACCGTGCTTGCCGTCGCCGCGCTCTCGCACCTGACCCGCCCCTTCCTCTGGTCGTTGCGCCTCCTCGTCCCTGTCCTCCTCTGTATCTTCATCATCGATGCCTTCGTCCCACGGGTCGCCTGGGGCACGACCTACTTCTCGGCCGAGTTCCTGGTCTTCAATCTGGCCCTCTCCACTGGCGGAATCCTATTTTCAACAGCAATGTGCCTGCGTCTCCTCTCGGTCGGAGGGTTCTCGTTTCTTTTCATCATGACGACCGCCTTCTCCGATTTTGTCAGGAGCCTGCGGGCTTCCGGCCTCCCTAACACCCTGGCCTTCTCCTTAGGGTATGCTCTCAGGTCGGTCTCGGCCCTCACCGAGGATATCGGGAATATCATGGATGCCCAGCGTTCCAGGGCCCTTGAATTCGACAGAGAAAATCTCTTCAAAAATCGGCACAAGATCCTGGCTCTCGCCGTGCCGGCGACCATCTCGGTCCTCTCCAGGGCACGCCAGGTCTCAGAGGCGATGCAGTGCCGGGGCTTTGGGGCCTCT
This sequence comes from Methanofollis sp. W23, assembly GCF_017875325.1. Classification (NCBI taxonomy): domain Archaea; kingdom Methanobacteriati; phylum Methanobacteriota; class Methanomicrobia; order Methanomicrobiales; family Methanomicrobiaceae; genus Methanofollis; species Methanofollis sp. W23. Next base: position 1,342,896 of record NZ_JAGGMN010000001.1, read on the forward strand.
GCACGCCCGACCTGTTATCAGATGCAGCAGACCGGGTGGGAGGATGTCGCGCTGATCGTGTGCGTCTTCCTCGGCGCTGCGATATCCTTTCTGTTATGAATGCTCTGGAGAACTCCTCTGGATTGGGCTGTGTTGAATCGGGCATGAACCTCGGGCTCAAGCATACATGGAGCATATCCCAAAAGTATCCAGGGCTCGATCAATCACCTTGATCAGGACTATTCTCAGCCATTCCACTGCTTTCCCCACTTCAATCGCCGTCCTGGGGGTTCCGGGAGCAGCGACCACGACGTGATTGATGGTAGTGGGCGAACCGATCAGACGGGCCGCCCCACTGGAAGGACGAGGAATGTTAAACGATTTTCTCCCGCCGGGGGGCGCTGCCCCCGGACCCCCCCACCACGAAGATAGGGGCGGGGCCGCAGCACGGTCTTGAACGACGCTGTACTTCAGAAACCTCCTCCGCTCAAATATCAAGGCCGAAGAATTTTGGGATGACCTCATGATGAAAATTCTTGTGGCTCCTTGGTGTGAGGATGGATCGATCCTTGATCCTTCTTCTTGCGTTCGATGAGTGAACAGAAATCAGGCCCTGTAGAAACCCTCACCAATTCCAGATGTGCGCGTGACTCACCCTCCTTCCCCATCATCTCACCATGGGTTCTGCCCCCGGACCCCCGAGATAAAGATTGAGCCGGGAAGGCATATCCGAACTCCCTGAAGAGGGATTGCCCCGTCCACGACCTATCGTAGTGCGGGGGGGGTGCGGGGGGCGGCACGCCCCCCGCCAGAGAGAGGTCCAGAGGGTTTCTACAGAGCCTGAAATTGATCATCGTGCCGCCCTCGCATATCCTGGGTCCGTGGGGGGTCCGGGGGGCACTCGCCCCCCGGCACGAGATTGGAATGAAAATTCTGCGATGAGGGCGGCACGCCTGATCATCACGCCTTCCTCACATGCTCGTACGGGGGGCAACACCACGGCGAAGCCCACGAGGGACAGCAGATCATCAGAGATTTCCTCACAAAAAAACACGGACCCCTATGTCCGCCCGCAGGCATTGAGCACCGATTCCATCAGGGCCAGGGTTCCCTCGACCCCGACGATCGGCCTGGCATGGAGACGGGCCTGGCCGCGCTGCGGGAAAGTGAGCCCAACGTACGGCACGTGAGGGGCGGCAGCATGCTCATATGACGAGCCAAGGATGAGGTCGGGGTCGGTGGCGGCGATGCGGTCCTGCATCTCTTCCAGGGAGACAGCCGCGCCCTCGCCATTGCGCGGAGCAAGGCTGACGATCTCGGCGTCAAGATAGCGCCGCAGGGCGCGGGCGGCAAAGTCGGCATATGCCCGACCCCCAAAGACCGCCGCCGACGGGGGGTCGTGACGGGCAAGGAACTTGTCGCAGAGATGATCGATCCGCTCCTCTGCCGCTTGCGCCTCCTTTGCCACCGGCGTGGAGTCGAGACCACAGTGGTCGGCGGCCTTCGAGACCGTGGCGACCGTCGCCTCCAGGCCAAGGAGCGAACCTGCGGTCCTGCCAATCCCAGAAGGCAGGTCAGGATCGGTCTGGAGGGTCACCGGGCCGCACCGCTTCACCTGCTCGAACGGCCCGGCGGCAAGTGCGGCGGCCACCCTCCCTCCGGCCAGGGCCACGAGCCGCTGGGTCTCGTAGAGGTTACCCTTGTAGAAGGGGTCGACCGGGTTGAGGCCATCGATGGTGACGCCGTCCTCCCCTTCTTCCACCTCAGGGGCGACAGCCGCAAGCGCCCGCATATATCCTTCCTCCATCCTCCCGGCAAACCCCGGGCTGTCGACGACGATGACGTCCATCCCGTCGAGCGCTCCTCTGATATCCTCGCCGAGCACCGCCGGGACGCAGGAGAGGACGACCGCCACCGGGAGACCTGACGAGGCCACCTCTGAGACGACCGAACGGAGGCGATTCTCAGAGCCCATGATCACCTCGTCCTCGATGATGAGAGTGGCATGGACCGGGCGCTTGAGAAGGGAGGCCGGATAGAAGTAGCACCCCGACGAACCGTGGATCACCACTTCCAACCCTGAAAATCCTGAGAGGCAGGCGACCGCCCCGGTCATCGCGCACGGCCAGAGCGGGTCAGGGCACGGGCACTCAGGCATGGACCCGCCTCCTCCACCGGTGGAGCAGCCGCCTGATCCCGGCCGTCCCGACCGGCGGGCTGTACGGGAGACTGACCCCGGCACCGTCAGCGTCGACCTGCAGGTCGAGGGCCTCCATCACCCGCCGCACCGGGGTGCACTCCAGGGCCTTGAAGGTCATGGGGTCGATGGAGAAGACCGAGCCACGTAGGTCTGCAAACGAGTCCATCATCGCCTGCTGCCGTTTTTCCTCCTGCCGTACTGCCGCTTCGGTCTGCAGGTCCAGGAGCGCACCCACCTCCTCGAGAAAGGCGGTGCTCCCCTCAAGACTGATGGGAAACGAGGAGATGTACGGCGTGCCAAAGCGCTCCTTCAGCGCCTCGCCCACCGGGGCGAGGGGCGGCTCCCTGAGAATATTGAGCCGCCCGGCACCGATCTGCTTGAGGTCGGCATAACGCGCGTCCCTGACAAACCGCAACCCGACCTCAAGACCCAGGGACGCAAGCAACCGTTCCACCTCGGCGAAGTTCTCCTCCACCTCGTACTCCAGGTTCTTCTCCCCGATGATGGTGACCGTCTCCCCGGCCTCCTCGACCGGGTCGGCCAGTCCTGCAAGGGTCATGAGGGCCTCGTTCAGCCCGTCGGAAAAACATCCGCCGAGAAACCCGGCGGTCGGGAGCATGACCACCGGGACGCCATAGTCCTCGCTGCAGACTGAGGCGGCGTCGTCCCCGATCGTCTCGGTGATGCAGGTGGTCAGGACAAAGATGACACCGGGCTTCCTTGACGCCACCGCCCTGAGGGCCGCCGCGAGGTCCTCCTCGCCGCCGAAGATGACGCCCTCTTCGGTGAGTCCGGTCGGGACGATCCTCGGGAGGGCGGGGCGCCCCTGCTCGGCCATGACGGCATGAAGAAGAGAGACATTGTGATGGGCGCATCCCTCAGGGCCGTGGACCACCGTCACCGCGTCCTCTACCCCGCTCGTGATCGAGAGGGCGCCGGTGAGGGTGCACCCCTCATATCTCTGCGAACTGGAGTGCAAGGTCTTCGAGTTCATCCATCTCAAGGGGTGTGGGTGTCGACGTCTGATCGTTGGCAAAGATCCGTCCGGCAAGTTCGCGGTATACCGCCGCCTGCTCTGAGTCGGGGGCGTACTCCATCACCGTCTGCTTGTGGACCTCGGCAAGTTGCACGGTGCGTGAGCGCGGGATGTAGGCCACCATCTCTGAGTTGATCCGCCTGGCAAACTCACGGACCAGATCCTCTTCGCCTGCCATGTTCTTCGCGTTGCAGATGACGCCGGCAAGACTGCAGGTCGGTTTCGAACGTTTTGCAAGGCGTGCCACGGCCTTGGCGATGTTGTTTGCCGCGTACAGGGACATCAGTTCGCCCGAGGTGACCAGATAGACCTCCTCGGCATACCCCTCCCGCATCGGCATCGCAAACCCACCGCAGACCACGTCGCCGAGGACGTCGTAGACAATGACGTCACCGTGAAGCGCTCCAAGCTGTTCCAGAAGCCTGAAGGTGGCGATGATCCCACGGCCGGCACACCCGATCCCGGGTTCAGGGCCGCCGGCCTCGACACACCTCACACCGGCAAACCCCTCGCGGACCACCTCCTCGATCGAGATGGTGTCCTCGCCCCTCTCCCGCACCAGGTCAAGGACCGTCTGGATCCATGCCCCATGCATCAGCATCCTGGTGCTGTCCCTCTTCGGGTCGCACCCGATCTGGAGCACGTCGAGGCCTTTTGCTCCAAGTGCTGCGGAGAGGTTTGCGGAGGTGGTGGATTTCCCGATCCCACCCTTCCCGTAGAGGGCGATCTGTTTCATATCCAGGTACTATAGGGAGGCATCTGATATATAGCCGGTTGGTTTTAACACAAATAATGTAGTCCAGATAGAGGGAGAAGGACGGCACCCCCTCTTTTGGGCCTCTCCCTGCAAGACATTGCAGAACCCGGCCATGTCGCACCCTTTCTATTTCTCACCGCCCCTCAACCCCCAGGATAACTCATTGTGGCGAAGATCCTCATGCTCGGCGGCACTTATCCTCGTCGACCAGAGAAGGTGATCCAGTAAATGAGTGAATAAGTTACTCTGGAAAATCTGGCATGAGCCTTTGGATCACGCATACAGGATGAACATTTTTCACCACCGATCTCAGGGGGGCGGGAGGAACTCTGATCCTTCTCTTCGTCTGTGAAGATGCCGGAGGCGTTGCCTCAGGGCCCCTGGGACAAAGAAAGATAAGAGAGGGGAAGACAGAGGACGAATTGTTCAGAAAAACCTGGAGAGACGGCAGTGTAGAAATCATCTTGATGGTTCTACGGGGGGCTGGCTGGCCGCCCTCCTACCCCTCACACGAGCGATAGACGGCAGACAGCAATTTCCTCTGCATGGCTATTGATTGTGTCTTCCTGGCCCCATCTTCATCCCGTCCCTATCGCCATCCCGGTGCAGTGGTGCGGGAAGGCACGTCGATCTGATCGGCCGCCCTCCTCATCGCAGACTCTTTACCGTTGTCTCGCGCCGGGAGGGCACCCCCGGACCCCCTACGACGAGGAGAAGGGTGGGGCGGCAATGAGACAGTGTTCTCCCTGTGGTGTCCTGCGCGAAAAGGGGGCACAGGTCCACACGCCCTGGAGACCCACGATCATGTTCATTCGCGTATGCGTGAGACCGGAGTTCATCGGAGTTCATGCTCGATTCTACAGAGCTGGAGAGGATGGCGATGGGGACGGAAAGGCATCTTTGATAATCCAGAAGAGAACCTCGTTTTCTCCCTTCACTCAAATCCTCTGGCAAGGCCGAAGATGAGGACCAGGATCGGGACGATCTCCAGACGACCAAACCACATCAGGAAGATAAAGAGCCACTTGGAACCCAGACCCATATCAGACGAGACAAAACCGGTGCTGATGCCGTTGTTACTAAATGCCGAGACAGTATCAAAGATCACATGAGAGGTCTCGAAGGGGGCGTCGGGTTCGAGATGGAACATAATGATGGTGGAGATGAAGATGGTGAGGAAGTAGAGGACGATGATCAGCATGTTCTTCGAGACCTCGACCTCGGCGATGTTCTTCTGCACTGTCTTACCCCCGTGCCTGAAGGGGACGACGACCTTGCCTGAGACAAAGATCCGCTTGAACCACCAGGCAAGACTCTCGAGCCCGATGATCACCCTGGAGATCTTCATACCACCTGAGGTCGATCCCGACGACCCGCCGATGAGCACGAAGATCACCAGGAAGAGGACCGTGACCGACGGCCAGGTATAAGGCGAAGTGTTCTGGAACCCGGTGCTGGTGATCGCCGCGGTCGCCATGAAGATTCCGTGGCGGACCGCGTCTATCGTCTCGGCACCGGTCAGGAAGATGAGGTCGAGGGCGACGACCAGAAACCCGATCCCGGTAAGCGCGAGGAGCGCAATGGCCTGGCGGTCCCCGAAAAACCCGAACTTCCGGTGGTGATACATCAGGTAGTAGAGTTTGAAGGGCATCGCGCCTGCAATCATCACCGGGACGAGCAGGAACTCGAGGGTCATATTCTGGTAGAAGGGGATCCCCTCAGAGTGGACGGTGAACCCCCCGGTGGCGATCGCCGTCATCGCAAGATTTGTGGCGTCCCAGAGCGTGACGCCCGAGAGGAGGACAAACCCGATGGAGAGGATTGTGATGATGATATAGATCCGCCACATCGCAAACCCGGTCGCGACGACACTCGGCATGAAGGCCTCGGTCCTGGCCTCTGAACGGTACAGCCCCCGCTGAACCAATCCAGAGCGGCTTGCCAGGGCGATGGTAAAGGCGACGATCCCGATCCCGCCGAGCCACTGCATGAAGGTCCGCCAGAAGAGGAGGGTCTTTGGAGTGGCGTCGACGTCGGGGAGGAGGGTCATACCGGTATCGGTCCATCCCGACATCGCCTCAAAGATGCTGTCGGTGACCGGCATCCCGAGGCCGACGATGAAAGGGACTGAACCGATAACGGCCGAGAGGAGCCAGATAAGTGCAACAGCGGCAAGGGCAGCCGAGAGCCTGGGCTCACGTGCAGGCCTTGGCACCTGCATCATCAATGACCCGAGCACCACATAGATGAGAGGGACAAGCCCCATAGGCAGGAGCATCTCCCACTCCTGATAGATGCCGGCGACAAGGAGGGGGACGCAGGTGACGAGTCCTATAAACCTGAGGATCCTCCCGATATCCGGAGCGATAGAGGAGATGTACTCTGACCGGTCCATCCAGACAAGGTTCTGCTCATAACGTCTTATCCTTTTTCTCTCCCGGTCATGGACGGGCCGATCCATTCTCCGCTGGTGAGCACGAACCAGCGGTTGATGATCCGCCAGGCAAGGATGAGTTCGACCACTTCGCCGGCCGTGAGAGTGTGGCGGTGCTGGTAGACCTCCACGCCTTCGGCGCAGGTCTGGCGCCCGATGGTCCTGGCGAGTTTTCTGATGGCAGAGTGGTTCAGGGCGCCGTCAAGGGTGATGGCGCTCATCTTCCTGTCGTCAAGGGTGGTCACCTCGTAGCTGAGAGTGAATGGACGGTCTGAAAGCATCAAGATCTCACCAAGGTCGATGGAGAGCCCGATCTCCATCGTCTGCCGCACCAGGGGTTTCTGGAAGAGCGTGACCTGGTAGATGTCCTGGTCCAGGGTCACGTCGCGCCCATACCCTGAGCAGGCGATCCGGATCACGGTGTCGGCATATCTTCGTTGAGGGGCGATGTAGCGCTCGTAGTCAGGGAGGCGGGTCTCCATCTCGGCGAGCACTTCTTCTTTCTGGTAGCCACGCCGTTCCATATCGCGCCGCAGTTTCCAGAGCCTCTTGACTTCTGGGTCAGGGTCGACAAAGAGCGAGAAGTCGAGGAGGGCGCGCAAGGACGGGGTAAAGAAGGTATGGAGGCCTTCCAGGATGAGCACCCGTGCCGGAGAGAAGGGGACCGGGTCGGCAAAGGTGCCGGACGTATGATCATAAACCGGTTTCATGACCGATTCTCCGTCTTTGAGGCGCCCGACATGTTCGGCCAGGAGGTCGAGGTCGTTTGCGTCAGGGACAAGGGGGGTGATCCCGAGTTCTCGACGTTCTTTGCGGTCGTATCGGTGGTAGTCATCAAGGGTGACGGTGGCCACAAGGTCGGGGCCGAAGATCGCCCTGATCGCGCGAGTAAAGGTGGTCTTGCCCGACCCGCTGTCGCCTGCCACCCCGATGGTGAAGATCCGGTCTGAGTTGGCAAGTTGTTCCCTGAAGGTGGATGGTCTCATCAACCGGAACTATGGGGCCTGAGGAATAAGGGTTGCGCACATGTCTTCTTCTGGTGGGAGAGAGTGTTCAGGGGCGAGGGACGAGATGGGACTGGATTGGGCGCCTTATGAGAGGGTGGTCGAATCCTGAACCATAACGTCGCCATCTCATGACAGGTCTGGCCGGGAATTTAGTACAGAACATATCCTAATACTCCCTGAGGCTTGACCATCATCTTGAACTGAAGTCTTTCGTTCCTGAATTTCTAAACCCTATCCTCCACCGGGAAGCATGCCGCCCCCCGGACCCTTGCGGATGAAAATTGGCGGGGAACCGCATCTCCTCATCACGATCATCGCTCTGCCTTCCCGTCCTCATTGCTATCCCCGGGATCCGGAGGCAACGCCCCGGTATGGTGGAGTTGGAAGGCATGAAGGAATGGTTGGGCAACGGAGAGAGGGAAGATTCTCCACCAAATCCAGTGCTCTCTTCTGAGAAGGAGAGGGCGGGGAAGTTTTGGAATAACCTCAAAGCCAAAAAAAGGATTTTGTGGCCCTGTAGAAACCCTTGCCTTTTCTGGGTTCGAACTTGATTCAACCGCCTTCCCCCATCTTCTCGCCGGGGGCGAATGCCGCCCGGACCTCCAGAATGAAGATAGGGCCGGGAAAGCACACTCAATCGTCATGAAGAGTGTAATGCCCTCCACCGCCTCTCGAATCGCGCGGGGGACCGGGGGGCGGCACACCCCCCGCCAAAAATAACTCTCCAGAGGATTTCTACAGAACTGGTTTTGTAGAATTCGGCATGACGCGAGATCACGCCTCACGCATAGGGGATGAAAATTTTTCGTGACCTGATCTCCCATATGAAGTCAGGAGAATCGGTGAGGACCGTGTTCAATTCGCTGCCCCCTCTCCTCATCATGAAGGGGTTTGACCCCGGGACGAGATTGCAGGAAAGAGCCTACAATGAAGGGCGGGCGTTCTGATCGGCGTGCCTCCGCCATCACTCTCGCTGGAGGCGCGGCGCCCCCGCATCCCGGGGGTCTGGGGGGCGGGACACCCCTTGCTACGGGGAGGCATCCCGGGGGTTTCTACAAAACCGTTACTTCCGGTTTGTCCAGAGCCCGTGGATGTTGCAGTAGATACGGGTCTTTGCGTCGGTGTCGTCCACCGGGAACCCGGCCTCAGGCACATCGCCGGGTTTGAGTTTGTGGACATAGAGTTTGCGCCCCTTGCGCACCTCGACCCACTCGATATAGTGCTTCTCCTCCATCGGATGGGGTACACTCCCGATCTTGACCTTTATGCCACCTGACGCGTTTTCGAGGACCGGGACATGCTTTTCGCCCGCCCCGGCCTCCTCCCACTGTTCCTCCATTCTGACCATCGGCCGACCGCAGCAGACCAGTTCGCCGTCGCCGGCATGGGCGATCTTCACGACATTCCCGCATTCTTCACACTTGTAAACATCCAGAATTGTGGTCATCACACATCTCTCCTCTGATCACGGGACTACATCCTCATGCTTTTTAACGATTGTGTCGGCAAGATCGGCCAGCGCCGCCAGGTCTTCGCCGCCAGGATATCCTCTCACATAGACCGGTTCGATCATCTCTGCATTCAGGCGGGAGAGCGTCTCCTGGAGGTGCTGCACCGTCTTTCCCCCCCATCCATACGAACCGATGACCGAGACAAACTTTGTCTTCGGCCTGAGGACCGAGATGAGGTACGAGGCATGGACCGCTGCCGGATGCGGGCCAAAGAGCACGGTCGGTGCCGCCATGACGATCGTCGCGGCGTCGACGGCCGCCATCGCCACTTCGCCGAGGTCGGCCCTGGTGAGGTCGTAGGGTTGCACCTCGACCCCCCGTTCGATGAGGGCGTCGGTGAAGAACGAGACCATCTTCGCGGTGCTCCCGTGCATCGAGACATAGGGAATGAGGACCAGGTTCTTGACCGCATCAGAGGTCCACTCTGCATAGGCGTCGAGGATGGGGGAGGAGTTGCGGTACAGGGGGCCGTGACTCGGGGCGATAACCTTGAGGTCAAGGGCGCTCACCCGTTCAAGGGCCGCCCTGACACTTGCCCTGAACGGCATCATGATCTCGGCATAATAGCGTTTGGCCGCCGGGAAGATCTGCATGAAGTCGTCGGCATAGAGTTCACTTGTGGCAAGGTGAGAGCCGAAGAGGTCACAGGAGAAGAGGATCCCGTCCTCGCGTGCATAGGTGATCATCGTCTCAGGCCAGTGGACCCATGGCGTGATCATGAACTCAAGGGTCTTCCCGCTAAGATCGAGACTTTCCCCGTCCTTGACCGTCTGGATACGGTCTTCTGGCACGAGCAGCAGACGCACCAGGAGGTCGCGACACTTCTCGTTCGTGATGACCGTCGCCCCCGGAAACATCTCAAGGAGGAGTGGGAGCGTTCCTGAGTGGTCCTGCTCGGCATGGTTGATCACGATGTAGTCAAGTGACCCGAGTCCGAGCCTCATCAGGTTCTTGAGCAGATCTTCCTCGAACTTCGGGTCGACCGTGTCGATGAGTGCGGTCTTCTCGCGTCCCTTCACCACAAAGGCATTGTAACTTGTCCCCTGCGGGGTGCCGATGAGGGCGTCGAAGAGGCGCAGGTCCCAGTCGATGGCTCCCACCGCATAGACACCCGGGGCGATCTCGCGTACCGCCATTGTTCACCCCACCGGGTTGAACTTTGCCTTCACGGCCCCGCAGACCGGGCATCTCCAGTCGTCTGGTAGGTCTGCAAAGGCGGTGCCTGCCTCGATACCCTGGCCGGGTTCTCCCTTTGCCGGGTCATAGATATGACCGCAGATCGAGCACTTGTATTTCGTCATGGTATCATCTCCACAGTCATCATTTTCTGCTATAAGTCTTCGTATCGGCCCTGTAGAAGCCCTTACCAATTCCTGGTTGAGCATGCCTCACCCGCCTCCCTGCATCTTCCCGCGATGAGGAGAGATGGGGGCGGCGAATTGAACATTGTCTCCACCGATTCTCCGGTCTTGAAATGAGAGAAATAAGCACGCGATGAGAAATGTTCATCCAATATGCGTGAGCCAGGAGTTCATGCCAGACTCTGCATAGCCTCCGTATCAGGAAAGACCTGGACATGCAGGGAAGGGAAGGCCTCCCCGCCGCCGGGCAGTATCTTGTGTCGGCTCAGTCCATCTTCACAAAGTCACTCTTCGCAGCGCCGCAGACCGGGCATGTCCAATCCTCGGGAAGATCCTCGAAGGGAGTGCCTGGTCCTACAGCGCCATCAGGGTCTCCTTTCTCAGGATCATAGATGTACCCGCAGATAGTGCACTGATAACGGTCCATAGTTCACCGTTCTTCACCTCGAACGTGTACTCATATATTTCTAACGAAATGACCCTGGCCAATTCCCCGTGCCTGAAGAAATCCCTGAACTCTGTAGAATCGGACATGAACCTCCGGCTCAAGCATACGGGATGAACATTTCTCGTCACTCGCTCTCTCTCTTTTCAAGAGAGGAGAATCGGGGGGGATCGTATTCCATCGCCGCCCCCACCTATCTTCGATCCATGGGAGGTCCTGGGGGTGCAACCCCCCGGCGCGAGATAGCGGCGAAGATTCGACGATGGGGGGCGGCACATCGGATCGTCGTGCCTTCCTGCACCCCCATGCCGGGGGCGTTGCCCCCGGGATCCCCAGGATGGCGATAGAGGTGGGAAAGCAGAACGCCGATCACACTGAAGGCGTTTCTGTCATCTGCATATCATCTTCAACGAGATCTGGCTGGTTCAAATTCTCATGCAAACCTGGAGAGATAATCGTCAGGATCATTTTCATGGTAAATCCTTAACGAGGTAGTCTCTGACGGGGGACGTGCCGCCCCCGAACCCTCGCGTCAAGAGACTATAGGAAGACAGGTGACACACATGCTTCCCACGATAAGTGAGGGGTTCTCCAGAGCCGAAAGTTCATCATTGTCAGGTCAACCACCCTGGCTGTTAGGTCCAGTCTTCTGCTGACCACTTCAGAACGGGAGGCCAATCAGGGTGAAGACCCCGGTCATCTTCAATCCAATGAAGACGGTAAGCGCAACAAAAGCATATTTCAGGAACTGTTGGGGGATGCGGTGGGCGATGAGAACCCCCACCTGTGCAGCAGGGATGCTCGCCGCCACAAGGACCGCCGCCTGGAGGAGGTCGACATAGCCAAGAGCAGTGGACGGCAGGCCAGGCGTCCCGAGGCCGTTGAGAATGTACGAGGCGACCCCTCCGGCCGCGGTGAAGACCATCACCACCATCGAGGTGGCAACGGCATGGCGCATCCCGAAGTGCATGGCCACGACCAGGATCGGGACCAGGAGGACGCCACCCCCGATCCCGGTGAGCCCCGAGACCAGACCGACCGGGAGACCCCAGAGAAGGCAGGCGCGGACGTTGACCTCTGGAGCACCGTCCACCTCCCCCTCAGGCGGAGAGAGAAAGGTGCGGGCGCCTGCAGCAAGGACGACGAAACCGAAGAAGATCTCGAGGGGTGCGGCAGGGATATGCGTCGCAATATACGCCCCCGTGACCACTCCCGCCAGACTGGAGAGGCCAAGAAGGATACCAGCCCGCCAGACGACGGCCCCTTTTCGGTGGTGACCGATGGCCCCGCTCACCACGGTGGGGAGGATGACCGCCAGACTGGTCCCGAACGAGAGCCTGAGCGCGAGGTCTTCAGGGACGCCAAGGGACGAAAAGAGCCCGAACTGTATTGGGACCATAAAAAATCCCCCACCTACGCCAAGGAGCCCTGAAAGTACTCCGACAAGGAGGCCGGTGACGACAAGGACAAGGAGGTAGATGAGGTCGGTCATGATCTATCTATGCGCGTCCACTGAAGGTTCTTCATTTCATCTTTTCGGAGATTGCATCACCCTGCGGGGTCAAGAGGGCTATATGACTCTAACCCGGATAGCAGAAGAGATGAGAGATCATGCTGGACTGAAAAGCGCCTGATTGGTCCCAGGTCGGTGCGGGTGTCCGGAGAGAGGGGCGGCCAGGTGGCAGGTCTGGGATTCGCAGAAATTTTCAATTGTATTGCTTATTATATATGCCTTGCGCGTGTCCCCGGTCCACGACACTCCCCCTTTCATTCTGGCATCTGTTCCAGATTTTTTTATGGGGCGATTTATCTGGAAACGATCCCTGGAGATTCTGATAGCCTTCCTGATACCTGTAAGCAGAGATAACTTCAGCATTACTCCAGGTTCTGGAATTTCAGGATACATTTATATATCAGATACCCCTAGGGGTGCTTTGCCCCAGAGACACTATGTAGTGCGTAAGTGGGGGGACGCGCTTCATCCTCGATGACGGGGTGTCGGAAAGTAGGAGAAGTACAGGCTTGCCGGGCCTGCCAGGTCGTCCCAACCCAGGGACGATATGGACATGCTTCCATCGCACATCAGTGCGCTGGCGGACGGCACCATGCTGGTTGCCGGAGTTCATCACAGCACAGCCACACAGGTGTGCAGGATATAACAGGCGGAGGCTCTTTTCACCATACCTCCAGGCCTGTTGGCGGGAAGGGCTGCGGTCCATTTCTGGGGGGGCGTGGACCCGCCCCATCCCCGCCGTCTCTGCCCAACCTCACCTGACTTCAACTTTTTTTCTTATCCACCGCCGACCGGCGGGAAGAGCGAGAGCACGTCATTGTCGGAAAGGAGAGTCTCAAGACCGTCTTCAAAATGGATATTTCTCCCGTTCCTGAGAATATTGACGTGGTCCTGGAGAACTCCCGGTTCTTTGAACATCTCCTCCCTGAGAGGAGGACGTTCCTGGATGAGCATGTCGAGGAGAGTGGCGACGGTCGTCCCCTCTGCCACCTCCATCTCACGTTCGTTCTCAAGATGATTTCTGAATGTCGCAAATGCCTTTATTTTAACTCTCATTTTCTGGACCTCAGTTTTTTTATTTCCTCTTTCCCCTCGACCTTCAGGACGAAGGTGCCGTGGCAGGGTTTGGTATACGGGAAGATCACAGAGTCTCCCTCGACCCCGATGGGTATCGGCGGCACCCCGATGAGGGTCAGGTCAAAGATCTTGTACCCAGGCTGTACCTCATACTTTTCTCGGTAATGCTCCTTGATAAATGCTCGGTATTCTTTGAATGAGCAATACCTGAGAAGTATCTCGTAGTTGAGAGCCTCTACACATCCCATTTCATCACCCTGTCAATCGCCTTCTTCAGTGGCATGGGGTTATGGACCACCTGAGCGACCACTTTCTCGCACTCAAAGTCGATGAGCGATGCGAGAACCTCTGCTTCCTTCCCAAAGACCACCGCGATCACACGCCCTGTTGAGACCACACTCAGCGTCCCGGCATAACTGACCCCGCTCTCCCTGTGCACCAGCACAAAGGTAAGGGCATAGTCATGTTCACCTGCGGCGATATCCTCGATACATCTGTCAAGGTCGAGCATCTCACCGATATAGTGGTGCTCAGGGTCGGCCATCGCAAGGAGGTGCCGTGCCGAGGGGTTCCCGGTGACCACCGGCACGTAACCCGAACGCCTGAGGCCATGCGCCAGGTGGACGGCGAGGCTCACCTGCGCCGGGGCCTCAGGGCACCCCAGGACGATCAGGCCCTCTTTTCTTGTGTCATCTCTTTCCATACTTCTTACTCCTTCACTCCCGCGATCCGCTCAGGATGGGTGTAGATGGTGAACCGGTTCCCTCTGGAAAAGCAGATGAGGGTGATCCCGGCCTCTTCTGCGGCCTCGATCCCGCGGTCGGTCGAGGCCGCCCGCGAGATGACGACCGGAACGCCCGCGTGTGCGGCCTTGGCCACCATCCCTGCAGGTTGCCTTCCTGTGCACCCGATGACACAGCGCGAGCGGTCGAGACCGTCGAGGACAGCGCGGCCGATCACCTTGTCGACGGTATTATGCCGACCAACATCACAGGCCTTTGCGACAAGGGTACCGTCGCAGAAGAGGACCGAACAGTGGAGCCCACCGGTCCGGCGCCAGTCTTCAGACTCAATGGCGGCGGTCATCTGGTAGACCTCATCGATGTCGACCTGCAGGTCTGAGATGACAGAGGGCAGGGGGTGAAGAAAGGATGTCCCCCCTGAGGATCCGACGACCCCGTCGCCCCCTGATCGAAGTCCGGCGGTAACCCTGATCTCCTCCCCCTCCACCTCGACGGCGTCGACATGATCGGCAAGTCCTTCTGCGACGACAAAACCCGCCCCCAACTCCTCGAGTTGCTCGGCCGAGGCGACCATCCTGGTGACCGGCATGCCATTCACCATAAGACGATACTGCCGCTCGGCACAGACCTCATCGACGATCTCATGCGCCTCTCTCCCCTTCACCTGGATACACCGGCATTTATAGAGATCCATCATATCGTACCTGCATTGATGATTTCAAGGATCCTGGCGTTGACACGTTCCCAACCCTTATATGATATCCCCATTAACAATTGTTAATCATAACGCTCTGAATTTATGGATTGTGATTCTATGAAACTCCCATGTGAGACTGGTGTCTGGTTGATCCTCCCGTGTATCCGAGCATGCCTTGTGCAGGAACTGATCACTAAAGGGTTGCCCCAGAAGCAGGTTGCCCAGATGCTCGGTGTCACGCCGGCATCGGTTTCGCAGTACGCCTCCAAAAAACGCGGCTGCAAGATCGAACTCGGCACCGAGGTGATCAGTTCGATCAGGGTACTTGCCGACGACATGGTGGCCGACCGTGTGGAACATATGGGGCTGCGCATGTGCGACATCTGCATGCAGGTGCGTTCCGGCGGGTTGATCGAAGATGACGGCAGCCCCTGTGCCCGCACCATGTTCTGCAATATCTCCCCTGGCCAGGGTACCAATGAACGGACTTGAATAGATCCTCTTATGGCCCTGTAGAAACCCTCATTTTTTGTGTGGGGATTTTGTGTGGGGAGCATGTGTGTCACCCGCATTCCCCTATCTTCCCACCGAGGACGCTGCCCCGGACCCCCGGGATCACGATGAGGTCGGGGAGGCAGAATCGACGACCATGACGAGAGGGGAGGGATCCTCGACCAATCGTACGGTGAGGGTTCCAGGGGTGCAACCCCCAGTGCGATTGAAGTGGGAAGGCACGCGATCAGAAGGCTATTCTGACAGATCTATGAAGGCCTACCATGAGCAGATCCCACAACTCCCTGTGGCCTGACCATCATCTTGAACTGAAGGCTTTCCTTCCGAAGTGTGACGCCCTCTCCTCCACCTCGCCGTGGGGGTGTTCCGAGGGCTCCGCCAGGCGCGAGAGAGTGATAAAAATGTCTTCGTTTTTCTTCTGTAGGGCGGCAATGATGATCGACGTCGCTTCCCATTCCATACGCCCCAAAAGGCGCGACTCGCGGATCCCTGAGATCATTAAGAGGGTGAGGTCTTTTCCTATGTTTTCTTCATGCAAGGAGAGAGGTACTTCGTTTTTTGCATTGTGGTGACGACATTTCGTTCTTGAATGAACACTAACCGCCCCCCGCACCACCCACGACGAAGACAGGCGGGGGCGACTATTCATTTGATGGTGCTTCTATGTGGTGTCGTGCTCATTTTCAAAAACATGCATGGATCGTGTTTTCCTCTCATGCCCATCTTTACAGGGCCCGTTTCTCTTCTCTCTCTGACCACCCTCCCTCCATGCCGCGGGAAGGGTGCGAACTTAATTATCCTTGCCACACGAAAACTAGGACGATGTACTCACAGAGACTGGATAACCTGCCACCATATCTCTTTGCCAGAATTGACGCGTTAAAAGCCCAGAAAAAGAGTGAGGGCGTCGACGTCATCGACCTGGGTGTCGGCGATCCCGACCTGCCGACCCCTGCCCATATCGTCGAGGCGATGGTCAGGGCGGTCCAGAACCCTGAGAACCACCACTACCCCGCCTACGACGGGATACTTCCTTTCAAAGAGGCGGTCGCGACATGGTACCAGAACCGCTTTTCGGTCTCCCTGGACCCAGGCAACGAGGTCGTCGCCCTGATGGGGTCAAAAGACGGGATCGCCCATATCCCCGAGGCGTTCGTCAACCCGGGCGACTATGTCCTGGCCACCGACCCGGGCTACCCGGTCTACAAGACCTCAACGCTCTTTGCCGAGGGGAAGACCCACCTCCTGCCCCTGCGTGCCGAGAACAAGTTCCTCCCTGTCCTCGACGACATCCCGGCAGAGGTGCTGAAGCGGGCAAAAATCCTCTTCTTCAACTACCCGAACAACCCGACGGCTGCGACCGCGCCCATGTCCTTCTTCAACGAGGTCGTGGAGTTTGCCCGCGAGCACGACATCGTCGTCGTCCACGACAATGCCTACTCTGAGATCACCTTTGACGGCTACAAGGCCCCCTCCTTCCTGGAAGCGGACGGGGCCGAGGAGGTCGGGGTCGAGATGCACTCTCTCTCCAAGACCTACAATATGACCGGATGGCGGATCGGGATGGCCGTCGGCAACCCCGAGGTGCTCTCCGGCCTGGCGCGGGTCAAGTCCAATGTCGATTCAGGGGTCTTTGACGCCGTGCAGCACGCCGGGATCACCGCACTCACCGGATCGCAACAGTGCGTCGCCGACGCCTGCGCCACCTACCAGGAGCGGCGTGACGCCCTGGTGAAAGGACTGCGCGAGGACGGGTTCGATGTCCAGGCCCCCAAGGCGACCTTCTATGTCTGGATGCCGGTCGACGACTGCATGAAGGCGGCGGCAAAGTTCCTGGACGAGGCTGGGATCGTCGTCACCCCAGGGGTCGGGTTTGGCGAGAGTGGCGAGGGCTATGTACGCTTTGCCATCACCAGGTCGGTCGAGCGGATCGAGGAAGCCGCCGAGCGGATCGGGAGGGTGAGCCTGTGAAACTCCCATCCCACCTCACCGTCGAGGACGGTCACCTCCACCTCGGCGGCCTCGACCTCGTCGACCTTGCCGGGACCTATGGCACGCCGCTGTACGTCACCGACTTCGACCGCATCGTCGGAAATTTCAAGAGATTCACCTCGGCGCTCACCGCCCACTACCCCGCGGTCCAGGTGCTCTTTGCGGCCAAGGCAAACGGCAACCTTGCGGTCATGCGGGCACTCGCCGAGCAGGGTGCGGGCGCCGACGTCTTCTCGTCAGGCGAACTCAAACTCGCCATGCAGGCCGGGATGCAGCCAGACCGCCTCCTCTTCAATGGGAGTTCCAAGAGCCCGGCAGACCTCGCTCTTGCCGTCGAGACAGGCGTGCGGGTCTCAGTCGACTCGGTCGACGAACTCCACCAGCTTGAGGTGGCGGCCGCCGAGGCCGGGAAGAGTGTCGAGATCGCCTTCAGGGTCAACCCGGCCCTCGAGGTCCCGACCCACCCGAAGATCGCCACCGGGCTGAAGACGAGCAAGTTCGGGATCCCGGCAGAGGAGATCGTCGGGGCCTATGCCGAGGCGCTCGCCTGCGAGCATATCGACCCGGCAGGGATCCACTGTCATATCGGCTCCCAGATCCTTGAGGTCGAACCCTTCGCCCGGGCGGCTGAGGTGATGGTCGAGGTCGCAAAGGAGGTCACCGACCTCGGTGCCGAGATCAGGTTCCTGGACATCGGCGGGGGGCTCGGGATCCCGTACCGCCACGAGACCGACACCGCCCCAACTCCTGAAGAGTACGCCGACGCCGTGATGCCGGTCTTCCTGCAGGGGATCAGGGACGCCGGGATCGACCCGGCTCTCTGGGTTGAGCCAGGCCGCTGGCTTGTCGGCGACTCTTCGGTCCTCCTTGCCAGGGTCAACTCGGTGAAGCGTGCGCACCGGACCTTTGTGAACGTCGACGCCGGCTTCAACCTCCTGGTCAGACCGGCGATGTACGACTCATACCACGAGGTCGTCGTCGCGAACAAGGCCGACCAACCTGCCGACGGCACCTATACGGTCGCCGGCCCAATCTGCGAGACCGGCGACCTCCTGGCCCAGGACCGCGCCCTCCCTGCACCTGTAGCAGGAGATCTCGTCGCCGTCCTCGACGCTGGGGCCTACGGGTTTGCGATGTCTTCGCAGTACAATAGCCGGCCGCGCTGCGCCGAAGTGGCGGTGCGCGGCGGGAAGCACGCCCTGATGCGCCGCACCGAAGAACTCGACGACGTCACCGCCGCAATGCAGGAGCCTGCCTGGCAGGACTGAGGAGCGTCGCGAGTGCAGTTTCACTACGCCCTTGTCGACGACCTCATCAGCCGTGAAGAATTTGAACAGCGGGTCAGAGCACGGATGAGCGACGCCGGGGGGCTGCTCGATGAGAACGCCGCGGCTCTCATGGTCGTCAGCGACTGCGGGAGGCAGCACCTCACAATCGCAGAGATCCGCCCTGGCCCTTCTCTCTTCTCTTTCTTCGGCAAGGTGATTGCGATCGGTGAGCCTGAGGAATTTACCCGGGCCGACGGCGACCTGGGCGTGCGTGCCACGCTTCTCCTCGGTGATGCCACCGGAAAGGTCGAGGTCGTGCTCTGGGACGAGAAGACCGGGGCGGTGGCCGAGATCGAGGAAGGAGAAGTACTCGAGGTGATCGGTCGGCTCTCTGGCAGGAGCGGATGGAGCCTCTCGGCCATGGCCCTCAGGAAGTCCACCGTCGCCATCGAGTGTCCCTTCGGCACTGAGAGGAACTGCGCCTCCCCGGCAGGGTCCGGCGACCTGGTGGTGCGGGTGCTGGGGATCGAGGAGCAGAAGATCTTCACAAGACGGGATGGGTCGGCGGGGGCGATGGTACCTGCGGTGATCGGTGACGAGACCGGGACGGCAAGGCTCGTCTGCTGGGAACCTACCCTGCTCGCAAAAGTCTATCCTGGCGAGTCGGTCAGGATCGTCGGCGCACGTCCGGGGGGCAGGGACCGGCGTTATGGGACCGAGTTCAGTCTCGGCGAAGGGGGACAGATCGAACCGGCCGGGCGCGAGGTGGAGGTCATGCTCACACCGGCCAGGGACGTGCGCCCGGACCTGACGGTGTCGGTGACCGGGGAAGTCACCGGCGTGCAGCCGCCGCACGGGTTCACGACCAGGAAAGGGACGCGCTCATGGGTGCGGAACCTCGATCTCGTCGACGACTCGGGTACGGTGCACCTGGTCCTCTGGGGAGACCAGGCCCTCGAGTCCATCAGTCCCGGCGAGGAGGTGAAGGTCTATCATGCCCGCACCAGGGAGGGGCGATACGGGGGGGTGGAGGTCTCGGTCGGGCGCGGGAGCATGCTCGTCCTCCCGCAGGCAGATGAGCACGAGATCTCCTTTGAAGGGACGGTCGTCCCCTCCCCCCTTGGGACGACGCTCGACGACGGGCACGAGACCTATCTCCTCTCCTGCGATCTTCTCCCTGGCCAGGAGGTGCGGGTGGACGGCGTCCTGAAAGGCAGACTGATCACTCCCTGCGCGGTCGAACCGGCCGGGGTCAGTCGCTCCTCCCTGGAGCACCGCCTGGAAGACCTCGATGAAATGCTCGGGAAGATGAGAGGGATTTAGGGCCCTGTAGAAACTCTCTGGCGGGGGGTGTGCCGCCCTCAGAACCTCCCGCACCAGGCTGGGTCGTGGACAGCACTCCCACTTCATTCATGAATTTCGAATATGCCTTCCCGGCCCCATCGTGATCCCAGGGGGCCGGGGCAGCGCCCCGGGCGTGATTCATGAGGGAAAGCAGGAGAATCACGCGTGCACCCATAAAGGGGGAAGGTTTCTACAGAGCCGGATTTAGACCTTTTTTAATCTCTTCGTTGCACGAATATCCATTCTCTGGATCCTGTAGAATGAGCATGAGGCGAGAACACGCCTCAAGCATATAGGATGAACATTAAGACCGGAGAATTGGTGAGGATCATGTTCCATCGCCGCCCCCACCTATCTTTGTCGTGGGGGGTCCGGGATGAAGAGAGGGTGGGAAGGCAGAGAACCTGATCGTTCAGAAGGTGTCTCTTTCCTCTGTGTATCGGTTTTGAGGATTATCAGTGCGTTCGAATTCTCATCCATAAATCCAGAATAGAACGACTGGATCATTTTCATGTAAACCCCACTTTTTGTGGGGGGAGGATGTGTGTCATCCGCTTTCCCTCCTTTTAGGCCGGGGGTGCAACCCCCGAACCCCTTGGATCACGATGGGATCAGGAAGGCAGAATCGACGACCATGACGAGAGGGGCGGTGTCCTCGACCAATCGTGCGGCGCGGCTCAGGGGTGTAATCCCCGACGCGAGATGTTGGTGGAGATTCTGCGATTGAGGGCGGCACGCCTGATCGACGTGCCTTCTCAGACTGTCATGCTGGGGGATGCTGGGGGCAAGTGACCCCCGCGCCTCCGTGAGGACGATGGGGAAGGCAGATTAGATGATATCATGACGAGGGGTCTGCCGTCCTCGACTCAATCGTGTGGCGGGGGTCCGGGGGTGCAACCCCCGATGCGAGACGACAGAAAAGATCCTACGATGATGGCCCCTGTTCTGATCGACTTGCCTTCCCACACCATCATGGATGAAGATAGAGTCAGGAAGGCACAGTCGGTGAACCTGAAGAGAGATTTACCACCTGCCACCAGTCTTTGCGTGGAGAACAGGGAAGCGGCCTGCACCCTGCCAGAGAGTTCTGTCCAGTGGGTTTCTACATAGCCAAATTTCTTGAAGATCTGTTCTGATCCAGCAGATTGTACAGGCACCGCATACTTCTGAGATGTGTTCAATCGCGTATACTCTCACGCCACGGACCATATCCGATTCAACAAGAACATATCTCAAAACTCTCCAGGGTTGGATATCTCCTCAAACTGAAGTGTTTCCTTCCTGAAATTCTAAACTCTCTCCTCGACCGGGGGGCTTAGCTGCCCCCAGGACCCCCCGCCGATGAAGATTGACGGAGTTGGCGGAGGATTGCGTCCCGTCTACATGGTCTTTTCTCTGCCTTCCCGTCCCCATCGCCATCCCGGGGGTCCGGGGACAGCGCCTCTGGCATGGGCGAGGGGGAAGGCGACGAATGTATGGGCGCGCGATGAAAAAAGTTGGGATCTCTTCATTGTCATCCATCGCTCTCAATCGGTGGGGAGGAGGGCCGGAGAGTTTTGGGATGACCTCCATGATTGATCTCTAATATCTTCGCCAGCGCGAATGTCAGGAAGAGACCTCGCAAAGGAGAGGGCACCGACCCCCCACCCGCGTGTTCACTTTCACACCGCGCACGGGAAGGAGACTATAGGGGGGAGTGCGAAAATGATATGTGTGCCTGGAGACCACCATCTCGCGTGTATTTTTCCGGCATTCCGCACCTCTTCTGCTGGTGTGAGACCACATATCAAAAGGAGTGAAAAAAATATGTCCTCTGGTTCACTGGATCTTGAAGACCTCCCTGGAGTCGGCCCGACCACGGCCGACAAACTCAGGGAAGCTGGGTATGCAACGGTTGAGAGCGTCGCCACCGCTTCGCCCGCCGACCTCGCCGAAGCGGCGGAGATCGGGGAGGCAAGTGCAAAGAAAGTCATCAAGGGCGCCCGAGAACTCGCCGATATCGGGGGATTCAAGACCGGGATCGCCGTCCTCGAGGACCGCAAAGAGGTCAAGAAACTCAAGACTCTTGTTCCTGAGTTCGACGACCTGCTCGGGGGCGGGATGGAGACCAAGTCCATCTCTGAAGTCTATGGTGAGTTCGGGTCGGGCAAGAGTCAGATCGCCCACCAGATGGCGGTCAATGCCTACCTCCCCGAAGAGTTCGGGGGCCTCGAGGGGTCGTGCGTCTATATCGATACCGAGAACACCTTCCGCCCGGAACGTATCGAACAGATGGTAAGGGGCCTTGAAATTGAGGGATACGACGTGCCGCCCTTCGAGGAGTTCCTCGAACATATCCATGTGGCTAAGGGCTACACCTCAGACCACCAGATGCTCCTGGTCGAGAGCGCGCGCGACCTTGCCACCGAGATGAAGGAGACCGAGTATCCGGTCAGGCTCATCATCATCGACTCCCTTACCGCTCACTTCAGGGCAGAATATGCAGGCAGAGGAACTCTCTCGGTGCGGCAACAGAAACTGAACCGGCACATGTACGACCTGGCCAAACTGGCCGAGGAGTTCAATGCGGTCGCCCTGGTGACCAACCAGGTCCAGTCCAACCCAGGTGTCTTCTTCGGCGACCCGACCAAACCGATCGGCGGCAACATCGTCGGTCATGCCGCCAAGTTCAGGCTGTATCTCCGCAAGAGCAAAGGCGGCCGCAGGATTGCAAAACTGGTGGACAGCCCGAACCTTCCCGAGGGCGAAGCAGCATTCGTCGTCGAAGAAGGCGGGCTCAAGCCTTGAGGGTGGTCAGGAGTGCTCAGGGCGGTTGTCACTGACGTCGACGGGACTCTCACCGACCAGAGGCGGCGGATCTCCACCGCCGCCATTCTGGCGATCCGTGACCTGGTGGATGCCGGCATACCGGTGGTGCTTGCAAGCGGCAACACCACCTGTTCGCTTGACATTCTCTGCAAGATGATCGGGACAGACGGGAGCATCATCGGCGAGAACGGCGGGGTCTACCGCCACCAGTTCGACGGCACCCTCCATGTCGCCGGCCACCAGGAGGTCTGCTGGGACGCATACCACCGCATTGAGGATCACTTTGCAGAAGAAGGCAAGGCCCTCACACTTTATTCTCCTGAAAACCGTTTTGCCGACATCGCCTTCGCCCGCACGGTCAGTCCGGCAGAGGTCTCAGAGGTCATTGCCGATATGCCGGTCAGGGCCATCGACACGGGATTTGCGATCCATCTCCAGTACAGGGGAGTCTCGAAGGGGAGCGGCCTTTCTGAACTTGCAGGCCTGATGGACCTTGCACCTGAAGAGTTCCTGGCGATAGGCGACTCAGAAAACGATACCGAGATGCTCAGGCGTGCCGGCGTCGGGGCTGCGGTGGGCAATGCCGCCCCTGCACCATTGACCGCGGCCGAATATGTTGCAGAGAAAAAGTATGGAGAAGGTTTCGTTGAGATCGTCAGAAAATACCGCGCTCACTTTCTGGAGAGATAACGGTCGACGACGATATAGTCGCGGGCGTCCTTGACCGCCTCAAAGGGTATCAACATCATCTCACCGTCCATCCGGTACCCGGAGGAGTCAAAGGTCTGGTCTGGTTTTACGATCAGGTCGATCACCTCCCCGCTGTCGAGGTCGACCAGCAGGTTCTTGATCTGGCCGATGAGCATACCATCACTGCTCATCACCTGCTTGCGCGCAAGACTCCGTGAGAAGATTTTATTCATGGTTTTTCGGTGCGCTTCGTGAATATATATATCCTTTGAAAAGAGGGGAGATTTGCTTTTCCGCAGAATTCTGCGGGAGTTCACTTGAGGATCTCTGACGCCATCTTGATGTCGACCGCCTTCACGGTCTTGCGTCCTGCATGCCTGGTGAGTTTGATCGCTTCCCTCGCCATCTGAGTCCCATATTCTTCCATGAGCGCTGCGAGCGCCTCACTTCCATCCGCGCTCACGCGCTCAGCACCGGCGTTCTTGATTATCCTGCCAACCGGGGCAATAGGTAGTTCACTCATTCTTCTTCATCTCCTCGGTCAACCCTGCCTCATTGCATTTAGGAGGGTTGAAATAACACATTCTTTGATATAAATACCTCTATTTATACTTGTGGGTGGTTGGATCAGGTGACGACCCTTTCATGCTACCCATCTGGGTGTTCTTGGGTCGCGGCCAGGGCCATCAGGCAGGACATACTCATCGGCCAGGTGGATGGCAGAGAGAGGCGGTCGCGCAGGTTGGGGGCAGATCTGGCAGAATAGAAATGAAATATAATCAGCTATTTTCCAAATTTGAGCTATATTTTAGCTTATATCGGCGTCTGACCGCGCAGTAAAATGTGGTGTCACAGCCGCCCATATCGGCCGGCATCCCCACCCCCCGCACCCGCTCAGAGGAGAGGAAAGGCGCTTCCGGGAACCAGATCTGGCACTCACGAAGAGTGACGTGCCCACCCCCCTCCACGAGATCAGATCAAAGACGCCGCCACCCTCTTCGTGGTCACCAGTATTGCCTTCCTGCCAGGAGTTATGGGGGGCGCCCCGTCCCTATAAGAGGGAAGGGAGAGTAAATCCACGCGTGCACAGGGAATAAGGGCAAGAGAGTCTACAAAACGGCTTTGTAGAGAGCCTCTTGATCTCTCTCATGCAGGTCTCTAGCGTGGAGCGTGCCCCCTCATTCACAGGATCTTCTCCGCCGTCTCACGCCGGCGGGTCTCCCCCTGGAACCCCGGGATGAAGATAGGGCCGGGAAGGCTGGAAAAACAATCCTGATAGACGGGATCCCGTCTGCCACCTATCGCTCGCGCGGGGGGTTCGGGGGGGGGCGGCATGCCCCCCGGCGAAGAGAACCATCAAGATGATTTCTACAGAGCCAGGATAGTCAGAATAGAAGCCTGTAGAAACCCTCCCCCATTATGGGTGCAGGCGTGATTCTCCCGCCTTCTCCCATGAATCGCACCGGGGGCGCTGACTCCGGACCCCCAACGACGAAGATGGCCATGGGGCAGCATGATGCTTGACTCCGATTTGCTCCTCGAATGAAGGATGAGGGTCAGGAATCAATCCAGTTCTGATATGATATTTTCATCCTTCTACATGGTCTACAAAACCAAGTGGTCGGCACCTCGCTTTCCAGGTCGACCTTTGGCACACACGGTGGGAGAAGATGGTTGGAGAGTGGTGAGATGAATTCGACCCAAAAAAAAGATTAGAGCAAGAATACGCCGATAATATCGGTCTGGGTAATGATCCCTATCGGCCTGCCATTCTCGACTACGATCACTCTCCCGATCTCCTTTTCCTTAAAACGCCTGATCACCTCGTAGAGTTTCGTCTCGGCATCGACCTCAACGACATCAGAGGTCATTGTATTGGTCACCGGTGTCGAGAGATCAAGTCCCTGCTCAATACTCCTGGCAAGGTCGCTGAGCGTCACGATCCCGAGGAGGTGATCGCCGTCCATCACCGGGGCACCGTGAATGTGGCGTCTGGCAAAGACCGAAGCTGCGTCCTTGAGCGTATCGGTGGGAGTAAAGGAGATGAGTGGAGAACTCATATAGTGCTTTACCGATTTTTTAGGGAGAGAGATCATCTCGCTGATCGAGATGAGCAACGAACTCTTCACCTCGTCCTTGCCAAAGATCTCGCCTCTAATGAGCATCTTGTTCACCGGCGTCGGACCGACAGTGATCTCGTCACCGATATCAAACATCTTGACGCTTCCGAGGAGTTTGATGAGGGCATGACAGATGTCAGGGTGGCAGAGGGTGGTGAAGTCGATCTCTGACACATTGACGCTTTCGACCTCGACACCGCCCCTGGAGATCGGCACCATATACGCGCGCTCGTACTCGCCGATGTTGAGTTCGGTGTAGGCCTGTGTTGAAGGGTTGTATCCTCCCTTCGGGCCAGGGACGCCGTCGACCAATCCGAGTGCCTTGAGAGACTGCATCTGGTTCCTGACTGTTCCGGGGTTGCGTTTTAGAACTTCCGCGATCTCCTCACCCTTGATTGCACGCGAGTGCTGATGATACAGGGTGATGAGAGTGATAAGTATCTCTT
Source organism: Methanofollis sp. W23 (assembly GCF_017875325.1). Taxonomy (NCBI): domain Archaea; kingdom Methanobacteriati; phylum Methanobacteriota; class Methanomicrobia; order Methanomicrobiales; family Methanomicrobiaceae; genus Methanofollis; species Methanofollis sp. W23. The sequence goes on from NZ_JAGGMN010000001.1 coordinate 1,368,837, forward strand.
TCTGGATAAGGGACAAATCCATAATAGAATAAGGGACTCTTCATAGTTATCTTGGTTGTGGGTGCCGTGGATTTTGAAAAAATACCAACCGTTCCGACTGCAGACGAAGTACTGGACCGCAGCTTCAGGCGCGCTGCGAAAAAAATGCAGAAGAAGATGAACAAAGACCGTGCGAACGAGGAGTTTGTCAGGGCCGTCTCAAGTGCGGTCCATGACCGCCTCGTCCACGTGATCCAGTCGTTCCCGATCCTTGAAGAGCAACCGCCCTTCTACCGTGACACCGTCGAGGCACTCTTCGGGATCGAACGGCTCAAGAAGGCACTCGGGAGCGTGGGATGGGCGGCGATGCACACCAAACGGATGGGCTGGGAACACGGTGGGGCGCGGATCAGGTGGGCTGAAGACACCGCGGCGGTCAGAAAACGCGCCGTGGCCAGGATCGCCTCGATCGTCCACCAGATCGACGACGACCTCCGGTTCCTTAACGAGGCCAGGAACGTCCTCAGGAAACTCCCTGACATCAGGGACGACGAGTTCACGGTGGTCATCGCCGGGTACCCGAATGTCGGTAAGTCCTCGTTCATCAACAGGATCTCCTCGGCCGAACCCGAGGTGGCGTCATACCCGTTCACCACCAAAGGGGTGATCGTCGGCCACCGCTACGAGGGGCGCACACGGATCCAGCTCGTCGACACCCCCGGCCTGCTCAACCGCCCTGATGAGGAGCGCAACCCCATCGAGGAGCAGGCGATCTCGGCGATCATCCATACCGCCGACCTGGTCGTCTTCATCCTTGACCCGAGCGAGTACTGCGGTTACCCGGTGGAGGACCAGCGCCACCTCCTTGAGGCCATCCAGGCCAGGGTGGAGGTGCCGGTGATCATCGTCGCCAACAAGGCCGACCTCGGGGCGGAAAGCGAGGCAGAATTCTCTATGTCAGCCCAGACCGGCAGAGGGGTAAAAGAGGTGCTCGAAGCCGTCCTCTCACACTATCGTGAGCCAGCCCCACGCCCCGACGAGGGCACACCCGAGGAGGAAACCGAGGATCGTCCCGCCGTTGAGGGGGGGGAGCCCGGCCTGCGGTCGTCCTGATAAGACAAAGTAGAGGAGCACGGCCATCCCTGCGACCGAACCGAGCATGGCTCCAAGGGCGGGGACCGAGATGCCCAGGACGGTCGAGTCAGTGAGGAAGACCTGGGCCGAGACGACGAGGACCGAGGGCATGATCAGATCCCCCATGCCCATGATAAAAGCACCTCGTTCGTCTTTCTCTTTTCCAAGGTCCATCCCTTCATGCCTGAACGAGAAACTCCGTCGTTTAGGGACGACAAAGAGGATGGGAGTCTTGAGTTCCATGATCCCCTCGGCAAGCGTGAGCATGTGCTTGGTCTTGTAGACCGAGATGGCGTCATAGACGGCAAGCAGGACGAGGAGAAGGATCACCGGCAGGACCGCAAGGGAGACCCCAAAGATTGCGGCGACGCCGGCGGCGATGAGGATGCCGAGGGTGTCGATGACATACCACTCTGGGTACAGGAAGAGGAGGGCGGTCCCGACCGCCGCGCCTACGAGAGCAAAAGGAAGGGCGATGGATGAAAGGTCGAGCGCAGTCACTCCTAGACTCCAGAAGACGAAGTAAAGCGTGAGGAACACCGAAAGGGCGACGAGTCCGAGGATCACCCGTTTGCCCCCGAGTTTAATGAGGACGAGCATGACCAGGGTGAACCCCAGGAGGAGAGCGATGAAGATGAAGGGGTTTGCGACCGAGGACGGGTCTTCAAAGGCGACGACACCTGCCGCCTGCATCGGGAGGGCGAGATAGATCCCGACGGCCTCCACAAGGAGGAGCATAAGCGGCATCACCAACAGAGGGACGTTATTCCTGATATCCATTGCAGACCTCTTCTAATATCGTTAGGTTAATTAATAGTATTCTATTATCTAAAAGCATGGAGATCAGAGATGTCCTTGTCGATATCGTCCTCACCATACTCCTTGTGGTCTCCACCCTCACGCTGGTCTGGCGGGTCTGGCAGGACCTGACGATGGCAGTGGCGACGACGCTGATGATGCTCTCTCTTGGCGGGCTTTTTCTCTCTCTTGGCTCTAAGATCTGGCGGCTCGAAGAGAGTATCGTCTCGCGCGAGCGCACGATGAGGGTGAACATGGAGGAGCTTTCGCAGACGATGGCACAGAAATATGATAACACTGTCCAGCATATCGATACGACGGTGAGCGAACTCACCCGCAGGATGTACCGATAAAAGAGCAGACAATTATTCTTGTGATCTTCCATGGGCGTTGCACTCAGAGATATTATCAAGGACTACCGGGAGGAGACTGACCTCGAGGAGATGCGGGGCGTCGTGGCAGTCGATGCCTTCAATGCACTCTACCAGTTCCTCTCCATAATCAGGCAGCCGGACGGCACCCCGTTGATGGACAGGGAGGGGCGGGTCACGTCCCATCTCTCAGGACTGTTCTTCAGGAATGTCAACTTCCTGGAGAAGGGGCTCAGGCCGGTCTATGTCTTCGACGGGGCACCGCCCCAGTTGAAGAGCACGACGATCGAGAAGCGGCGGGAGGTGAGAGACGCCGCAGGCGAGGCATGGAAAGAAGCGCTGGCGCGTGGCGACCAGGAGGAGGCCTACAAACAGGCGAGGGCCTCGTCCAGGATCGATGCCGGGATGATCGCCTCGGCAAAACGGTTGCTCTCGCTGATGGGTATCCCGTGTGTCCAGGCGCCAAGCGAGGGCGAGGCGCAGGCGGCGTTCATGGCGGGGAGGGGTGATGTCGCTGCGGTGGCCTCACAGGACTATGACGCCCTCCTCTTCGGGGCGCCGCACCTGGTCAGGAACCTCACCATCTCGGGCAGGCGGAAGATGCGCGGCCGGACGGTGACGGTGCGCCCGGAGAGGATCGATCTCCAGCAGGTGCTGGACGGGCTCGTGATCACCCGCGAGAACCTCATCGAGATCGGGATCCTGGTCGGGACCGACTTCAACCCCGGGATCAGGGGGATCGGGGCGAAAACGGCCCTGAAGATCGTGCAGAAGGGGAAGTTTGTCGAGACAGTCCAGGAGAAGGCGCCTGAGTTCGACCCCGAGCCCATCCGCAATTTCTTCCTCGATCCGCCGGTCACCGAAGACTACCATCTCTCCTGGGGGAGTCCGACGCGCGACGGGGTGGTGGAGATGCTCTGCGAGGAGTACGCCTTCTCTGAAGGGAGGGTGGAGAGCGCCCTTGAACGTCTGGGGATGAAGGCCGGGCAGAAGACGCTGGACGCGTGGTTCTGAGGATCTGTACTTTTTTTTGATCGAGGTCATCCCGGAACTTTCCGGGCCCGGGATATGACCTGAAGGACTCTGTAGATAACATTCTCTTTTCATCACCTCAACCCCCCTGCGAACTGAATCCATAGCCTTCCCTCATGCTCACGCCGGGGGCTCCGCCCCCGGACCCCCACGACGAGGATAGGTGGGGGCGGTCGATCCATCAGAGGAATTGTCTATCCTCTGCGTATCGGTTTCAACTGGATATGGAGAGTTCAAACGCTCATACAAACCTGAAGAGAGGATCGTCGGGATCATTTTCATGGTAATTGCTCATGAACCCCGGGTTCAAGCATACGGGATGAACATGATCGTGGATCCCGGGGGTGTCTGGATCCGTGCTCACCCCTCAGAGCAGGATACTATGTGAGACCACCACTTCATTGCCGCCCCCGCCTATCCTCCCCGTGGGGGGTTCGGGGGGCACTCGCCCCCCGGCGCGAGACGACGGTGGAGATTCTGCAATTGTGGGCGGCACGTCGGATCATCACCCCTCCCCTGATCAATCGCGCCGATGCGGCGCACGGTCCGCTCCTGATGCACTCACCAGAAAAAAAATTCAACGCAAAAAAAAGAAGAGCGGATCAGAGCCGCTTCCAGATATAGACGATCCGCTGCAGGGCGGTGTAATGCCCGAACACCCCATAGATGACCAGGAGCCATCCGAGGTACGGCAGCCCGTACACCGGCGCCGCAAAGATGAGATCAAGCAGACCGGCGATGATCAGGAGCACCAGGCGATCGGCCCGGCCAAGAACCCCACCGTAGTACCTCCCGACCCCGAGGGCCTGGGCCTGCGTGCCCATATACGAGGACATCAGCACCCCGGTGAGGGCAAAGACCCCGATCTGCCAGGAGGCCGCACCGCCTGCAAAGAGCCCGGTGATGATGACGATATCGGCGTAGCGGTCAGAGACATGATCGATGAAGTCGCCGCGCAGACTCGCAACCTCGAGTTCACGGGCAAGCGCCCCGTCCATGGCATCAAAGACCGCATTCACCGCGACCAGGATGACACCCCAGACGATCTCGCCGAAGTAAAAGGCACCCCCGGCCGCGAAGGCTGCAATCAGTGCAACAGCCGAGAAGAAGTTTGGCGTGAGCCTGAGACGTGCGGCCCCGGCGATCGCCGGCGAGAGAAGTCCGCTGACATAGGGACGGAGGCGGTCGAGGGTCATAGCCCCTCCAGGATATAAGAGGACCAATCAACCATCCCGACAGAGGGGGCGACCTCGCCGGCCATGAAGCCCTCGACGAGGTCGGCGACTTCCTCAGGGTTCAGTGCACCGGCGTCCACCTCGAGCACCTTCTCCCTGGGGAAGCCCTCCAACGTCTCGATCAGGATGACGTCCAGGGCCTCGGCCTCGGCGTTCTCTCGCACCTTCTCGCGCGGATACCCGCGCGCGGTCAACCTCTCTTTCAGGAGATCAGGCCGGCACCGGAGCACCACCACCAGGTCGCAGGGAAGAAGATGGGCAAGGTGCCCCTCCACCACCCCGTCGATCGGTTCAAAGGCCGCCGCCCACGCCTCGGCGTCCACGACTCTCGTGTCACGCGCCGGGTCCTTCCCGAGGATGAACGGCCCGACTGTCTCGGTGGTATGCACCACACGGCGGCCGCGCCCGGCCAGCACCACGCCAACCGTGCTCTTGCCTGTACCGGGCGTCCCGGTGATCCCGACCATCATTGCAGATCCCTGACCTTCTCCAGAAAGAGTTCGTTCTCCCAGTCGGCACCGATGCAGACCCTGATATACCGGTCTTCAAGCCCGGGGAAACTCCGACACGACCTGACGACGACGCCCCCCTCTGCCAGTCGCTCCATCGCCTCGTCCCCTGTCATGGGCGCCACATCGATGAGGACGAAGTTGGCCTCAGAGGGAGCGACCGGGAAGGGGATCTCGGTCATAAAGCGTTCCCGCCACTGCCTCACATGCGCCACGACCTCGTCGATGTGCGCCTGGTCTGCAAGCGCCGCTTCGGCCGCAGCAAGGGCGACACAGTTTACGGCAAAGGGCGTGGCCGCCTGCTCCAGGTGAGGTGCAAGCCATTCCGGAACAAAGGCATACCCAAAACGCACCCCGGCCAGCGAGTAGGCCTTGGACATCGTCCGCCCCTCGATGAGGTGGTCGTATTCCTGCATCAGCGGGCGGTAGTCCGCGTCCGAGAACTCGATATAGGCATTGTCCAGGAAGAGAAGACAATCGATGCCGTCCAGGATCTTCCTGACCGCCTCGACCGGGACCACATCCCCGGTCGGGTTGTTCGGCGTGCAGAGGAAGGCGAGTTTCGCCCCCCGGCACGCTTCGATGAACTTCGTGGGGTCAACCGAAAAGTCGGGCTCGCGCGGAACCTCGACGACTTCGGCCCCCTGCGCCGCGGCGGCAAGTCCATAGAAAGAAAACGTCGGGGTGGAGATGACGACGCGGTCGCCAGGTTCCACCACAGTGCGCACCACCGTCTCGATCACCCCGTCCATGCCATTGCCGAGGAGGAAGGCATGGTCGCCATGCACCCTCCTGAGGGCGTCGACCACGGCCTCCTGCCGGGCCGGTGGGTAGCGGTTCCCTTCTTTCAGGGCGGAGAGCCCTGCAGCAATCGTCGCCTCAGACGGGGGAGAGGGGTTCTCGTTGCTTGCAAGCCGCGCCACTCTCGAAAGCCCCTGCTCGCGCGCGATCTCCTCCGCGCTCTTTGCAAAGACGTACCCCCCTGCAGTCGCGTAACAACGCCTAACGATTGAGCGCCTCATTGATCACACCGACGGCCGTGTCGATCTCCTCGTCGGTGATGACAAGGGGCGGCACGAGCCTGATGTTCCCGTCGGCGGCGCAGTTGACCAGCACCCCGTGCTCGGCACAGTAGTGTTGCACCTCTGCACAGCGCTCGCCGACCGTGAACCCGATCATCAGCCCCACCTGCCTGGGGTTCCAGGCAGCGAGGCCCCTGGCAAAGCGTGCGCCCTTCTCAGGGATGGACGGGAGAAGGTCTTCGATCACGCCGATCGTCGCCCGTGCGGCAGCGCAGGCAAGCGGACCTCCGGCAAAGGTGCTCCCGTGCTCGCCTCCCTTGAACTCCAGGCCCTTGCGGGCGACAAGCGCCCCCATCGGGAACCCGCTTGCGATCCCCTTGGCCATCGTGAGGACGTCTGGCTGTGCACCGGTGTGCTGGAACGCAAACCACTTCCCGGTCCGTCCCATCCCGGTCTGGACCTCGTCGATGATCATCAGGGCGCCGTGGCGGTCACAGCACTCCCTGATCCCTTCAAGAAATCCCTTCGGCGCAGGGAAGACCCCTGACTCGCCCTGGATCCCTTCGACGATCACCCCGGCGATGTCGTCGTCCATCGCCTGCTCAAGGGCATCGAGGTCGCCGTACTCGACGAAGGTGCATGCAGGTTCAAGGGGCTCGAAGGGCTCCCTGATCGCGGGTTTGTGAGTGACCGCAAGCGCCCCCATCGTCCGCCCGTGGAAACTGTGCGTGAAGGCGACGAACTTCTTCCTGCCGGTAGCAAGACGGGCAAGTTTGATCGCTCCCTCGTTCGCCTCGGCGCCGGAGTTCGAGAAGAAGGCCTTCCCGCCGACAAGCCCTGAGATCTCCACGACTTTTTTGGCGAGTTCGGCCTGGTGCGGGACATAGAAGAGGTTTGAGCAGTGGATCAGTTCATGTGCCTGCGTACAGATCGCCTCCACCACCTTCGGGTGGCAGTGCCCAGTGCTGCAGACCGCGATCCCCGCGACACAGTCAAGATACTCATTCCCCTCTACGTCCCAGAGGCGGGCCCCCTGCCCGCGCACGATCTCGGTCGTGCGCGAGAAGGCGGGCATATAATACTCCGCGTCCAGTTCCTGGTAGTTTTCTGCTAATTCCATACCATCATCATCTCATTCGTACTCGATTGTTGCAGGGGGCTTGGGGGTGATATCATAGACCACCCGCGAGACCTCGGCGATCTCGGACGCAACCCGCCCGGCAATCCTGACCAGGTCGTCGAAGGGCACCTCCAGCGGGTCGGCGGTCATGCCGTCGCGCGAGTTCACCGCCCTGACGGCGACGACCCAGCCGAAACACCTGACATCGCCCTTGACGCCGGTCCCCCGGCCGAGAAGCGCGGCAAAGCACTGCCAGGGCTGATAGCGCTCGACGAGTTCTTCTTCCACGATCGCGTTCGCCTCCCTGACGACCGCAATCTTCTCAGGGGTCACCTCGCCGAGCACACGGACTGCAAGCCCCGGGCCAGGGAAGGGCATCCTGTGCTGGATCTCGGCCGGGAGGTCCACGCCGCCGGCGACCTCGCGCACCTCGTCCTTGTAGAGATCACGCAGGGGCTCGATCACCTTCTCAAACATCATGTCCAGGGGCATGCCGCCGACATTGTGGTGGCTCTTGATCCCGCCTTCACTCTCGATCCGGTCAGGATAGATCGTCCCCTGCAGGAGGTACTTCGCGCCGGTGGCCTTTGCCTCGCGCTCAAAGATCCTGATGAACCGCTCACCGATGACCTTTCTCTTCTCTTCAGGATCGATGACCCCCTTCAGCGCCGCAAAAAATTCGTCGGCGGCGTCGACTCTCTTCACGCCGAGGGGAGCGAAGACCTCGCAGATCCGTTCGCTTTCGCCCTTGCGCATCAGTCCGGTGTCCACATAGATGGGGACCAGGTTCGTCCCGATCGCCCGCGCCGCCAGCATCGCACAGACCGAGGAGTCCACGCCGCCCGAGAGGGCGACGACGACCTTCTCGTCCCCGGCCTCCTGCCTGATCTCCTTGACTGCACGCTCGATAAACTGCTCTACCTTGACCATTGCTCAACCTCTTTTTACTGGTGTTCCTGGTTCTTGTACTCCATGCACGCCTTCACAAACCCGATATAAGGCGGTGACGCCCTCGTCGGCCTCGACCTGAACTCAGGATGGAACTGGGTCGCAAAGAAGAACGGGTGAGAGGGGAGTTCGAGGATCTCCATCCTGTTCCCGTTCATCCCTGAAAAGACCAGCCCATTCTCTTTCAGTTCCTCGATATATTCGGGGTTCACCTCGTAACGGTGCCGGTGCCGCTCGGTGATCGACGTCTTCTGGTAGAGGTCCCATGCCCTGGTCCCCTCCACCACGTCGACCGGATAACTCCCAAGACGCATGGTCCCGCCGAGTTTGGTAACGTTCTCCTGCTCTGGAAGGAGGGCGATCACCTGGGTGCCCTCGCCGAACTCCTCAGAGATCGCGTCCTCATACCCGAGGACATCACGGGCAAACTCCACGACCGCCATCTGGAACCCAAGGCAGATCCCGAGGAACGGGATCTGGTTCTCCCTGGCGTACCTGATCGCAGTGACCTTTCCGGAGACCCCGCGCTGGCCAAAACCGCCCGGGATCAGGACGCCGTCCAGCTCAGCAAGTTCTGCAGGTTCGTAGGTCTCTGCGTCCAGCCACTTGATCTGCACCTCGGCAGAGAGGGTACGGCCGGCGTGCTTGAGGGCTTCCTTGATCGAGAGATACACATCCTCGATCCCGTACTTGGTGACGATCCCGATGGTCACCCGGTTGGTGTAGTCCTCGGTGACGGTGCGGTACCACTCGGCGTCCACCCCGCGCTTTTCGAGGTCAAGGAGGTCGAGGACGACATTGGCAGCCCCTTCCTTCTCAAGCTCCATCGGGACATGGTAGATGTCGGAGGCGTCGGCCGCACTGACGACCGCGTTGAGCGGGACGTCGCAGAACTCTGAGATCTTGCGGCGCGAGTGCATCGGAAGAACCCGGTCGCTCCGGCAGACGATGATGTCTGGGCGCAGTCCGAGTTCGCGCAGCGCCTTGACCGAGTGCTGCGTCGGTTTGGTCTTGAGGTCGCCCATTGTGTCTGCAGGGACCAGGGTCACGTGCAGCAGGGCGGTGTCGTGTGCAGGGAGTTCGCCGCGCATCTGGCGCACCGCCTCAAGGAAGGGCATCGACTCGATGTCGCCGACCGTGCCGCCGACCTCGACGAGGCATACCTCAGCCTTGTAGCCGTTGTTCTCGAACTCTTCTGCAGACCTGGCGATGCAGGCCTTGATCTCGTCGGTGATGTGCGGGATGATCTGGACGGTCCCGCCCAGGAAATCTCCGCGCCGTTCTTTCTCGATGACGCTCTTGTAGATCTTGCCGGTGGTGATGTTGTGGTTGCGCGTCAACTCGATGTCAAGAAAACGCTCGTAGTTGCCGAGGTCCAGGTCAACCTCACCCCCGTCGCTGAGCACGAAGACCTCCCCGTGCTGTGCAGGGTTCATGGTACCTGCATCAATGTTCAGGTAGGGGTCGATCTTGATCGCGGTGACCTGATACCCCCGGTTTTTCAGGATCCTCCCGATCGATGCTGCTGTTATGCCTTTGCCAAGGCCACTCATTACGCCGCCAGTAACGAATATATACTTCAAAACAAATTCCCCGCGGATATCTTCGTACCCATATCTATCTCACCAGGGGATTATAGATGTTCGGCTCCTGTGCACGGTCTCTTTCCTGCACCTCTCTTTTACGCAGTCCAGACCGCGAGAAGGCGCTTAATATCCCGGATCCTGGGAGACGTGAAGGCACGTGCAGGAGCGTCGTCATTGTATAGAGGGGCATGTGCGTGACCGCACCTCCGGCGCCCTCATCTCATGGGCGGTCCGTCGTGAAGGAAGGGCCGGGGGGCCCAACCCTCGGCCCCCATGGACCATGACAAGGCCGGGGAAAGCAGAATGAACGACCACAACGAGGGGGGTGTAGTCCTCGATCTATGGTGGAGGAGAGCATGTCGCTCAAAGATATTCTATCGTTTCGCCTGCTCGAAAATCCAGGATTTACGGTTCTGTAGAAAACCTCTTGATGACTATCTCTGCGGGAGGCGTGCCGCCCCCCGGCGCGTATGACAGGGGAAGGCACGCCGATCAGAACCGCCGCCCCTCATTGTAGACTCTTCACTGCAATCCGACGCCAGGGCGGAGACTCCCCTGAACCCCCACGATGAGGAGAGGCAGGGGCGGCGAAAAGAACACGACCCTCACCGATTCTCCTGTCATTACATGGGAGATCACGCCACGAGAAATATTCATCCAGTATGCGTGAGCCAGGGGTTCATGCCGAATTCTACAGAGCCAAAAAAAGTCTTAATGAGTGAGAAGATCCTGGAGGATCCTGTTCAACTCTTCGAGGAGGTACGGCTTCCCAATACTCCCGTAAAATCCGTATTTGCCCGGGTTCTTGATGATCGGGTCGTTGAGATATCCACTCGACACGAGCACCCGCACCGCGGGGTCCAGTTCCTTGAGTTTCTCCATCGTCTCAAGGCCGCCCATCTTTCCCGGCACCGTCAGGTCCAGGATGACCCCGTCGAAGGGAGTGCCGGTCTCCTGCGCACTGGCGAACGCCTCCACCGCCGCCTCGCCGTCCTGCGCCGTCGCCACCGTGTACCCGAGGTGCCTGAGAATGTCGCTCGTCGTCTCCAGGATCCCGACCTCATCGTCCATCAAGAGAATGGATCCGGACCCCCCTCCGGTGATGGCCACAGGTGTCATCTGTTCACACCCACCATTTGCCGTTGCAGGCAGATAAAGGGAGAACGTCGTCCCCTGTCCTGGTTCTGACGCAACATCCATCCACCCGCCATGGTTCTTGATGATCGGGAGGGCCATTGCCAGTCCGATCCCTGACCCATGCTTCTTGGTGGTGAAATACGGGTCAAAGATGCGGCCCATATGCTCGGGCCTGATCCCCACGCCGTGGTCCTCCACCGCTACCCTGATATAGCGCCCCTTCGGGATCGGGATCGGATCGTTCCCGGCGACCTCCACCGGGCCCGCCCCGATGGTCACCGTCCCTCCTTCAGGCATTGCCTGGTCGGCATTGATGATGAGGGCGTGCAGAACCTGGAGGACCTGGGCGGCGTCGCCCATCACCGCCATCGGTTCGGGTTCAAGGGCGAACCGGCACTTGCACTTCGAGCCGCGCAGGGCATAACTCGCGGCCTCGTGGACCAGGTCGGCGATATCGACTGTCTCCTTCTCAGGTTCGGAGAGATCTGAGAAACTGAAGAGTTGACGGGTGATGTCTCCCGCCTTCATCGTCGCCGCCTCCGCCTCGGTCAGGCGCTGGTAGACAAAGTCGTCAGGCGAGACCTTCATCTTGGCAAGATTGATGTTGCCCATCACCGAGGTGAGGATATTGTTGAAGTCGTGAGCGATCCCCCCTGCAAGGTCGGAGAGAGAGAGAAGTTTCTCGGTCCTGATAAACTCCTCTTCCGCCTTCTTCACCAGGGTGATGTCCCTGCCCACCACCTGGTACTCGGAGACCGCACCGTCAGGGGCGGAGATCGCCCGCACCGTCCACTGGTGCCAGGTCTCCTCTTCGTCCTTCGCTTTCACTTTGCCTTCCACGGTGAAGTTCTGCTGTCCGAGGTCAGTGTGCTCCCCGGGCGAGAGGAAGAAGTCGGCAAACCATTCTGGGAGAACGGCGTCGATGGTGGAGGAGAGTACCTCCTCTCTTGAGAACCCAAACGACCTGCAGAACGCCTCGTTGACAAAGGTCACCTTCATGTCGGGCCTGAAGCGGCAGATCCATTCGGTCTGGTCCTCGACCACCCCACGGTACCGCGCCTCGCTCGCCTTGATCTCCTCCTCCATCCTCTTGCGCCTGGTGATGTCCTCGGCAAGGGTGACCACGCCCTGAAGACGGTCACCTCCGTCCCTGAGCAGGCGTGCATTCCAGTGGAGAACCTTCTCTTCCCCGTCTCTGGCCTGGACTGTGAATTCGAGGTTCTCGACCGTGTCCGACCCGGTGCACTCGCCCCGCACCACCTTCAGGACCTTCTCCCTGGTCACAGGGTCAGGGACAAGGGTGTCCCAGATCTCGGCACCCCCGACCACCTCGTCTCTTGCATACCCGGTGACCTCCTCGGCCGCCCGGTTCCAGACATTCACCCGCCCCTCGCTGTCGGTGACCGCAAGGAGCATGGTCGCGTTCTCGATGACACTCTCCCTGAACGTGCTGAGTGCCCTGATATGTTCCTCTGCCTCTTTCCTGACCTTGACCTCGGCACGGAGACGTTTGTTTGTCTCGGTCAGTTTCTTCGTCCGTTCGAGGACGATCTCTTCCAGGTGGGTACGATACTTTGCCAGTTCCTCCTCTATCTCGGTCCGCTCGGTGATGTCTATGAAGGAGAACATCATGCAGAGGGGGTCGCCCTCCTCGTCGGTGACCATGCTCGCCGAGACACTGGCATGGAACCTCTTGCCTCCTTTTTTCTTCCCGACAAGTTCGCCCATCCACCCGCCGTCCCTCCCGATCCGTTCAAGGACCGTCGCCACCTTCTTCTTCGGCTGCCAGAAGCGTTCAAGCGGCTTGCCCGCCACTTTCTTCACCTCGTCGTAGCCCCAGAATTTGAGCGCCGAGTTGTTTGCAAAGATCAGTTCCCCTTCCAGGTCGGTGATGGTGATCGCGTTGATCGAAGAGGTGATGGCACTGTCCATGATCCTGAGCGCTTCCTCGATCCGCTTGCGTTCAGAGATATCGATTGCAGACCCGATCACCTCCGTGGGGTTGCCGTCGTCGTCCCTGGTCACCCGCACCTCGAAGTGGAGCCACCGGTATTTCCCGTCTTTGTGGCGCATCCTGAATTCAAGGACTTTATCTCCCTTCTCTAAAAGTTCAGGGAATTCGTCGTCCTGGATCCGGCGGCGGTCCGAGGGGTGGATGGTGGTCGTCCAGAATGTCGAGTCATAGATCACCTCCTCTGGCTCGTAGCCAAGCAGCGAGGTGATATTTTCGGTCACATAGGTGATCAGGCCTGTGCTCCCGGGCGCTCGTGGCGGGTCGAGCGAGAAGATCATGACCGGGCTTGACGAGAGGATGTGCTGGAGGCGCGATTTGGTCGACTCCAGTTCCATCTCAAGGACCCTCCTCTGGAGAGCCACTGATGAAAGGTTTACAAAGGTCTCGATGGTGGATGAGGCCTCCAGGAATGTGTCGTTTCGCTGGACCAGGACCACACATCCAAACAGGGTGTTGCTGCGTGCGATCCCGATCACGTGCACCGAGCCCTGCACCCCGTCGATATACTGCTCAGCAGTGGCCTTCACCTGCCCTGGAAGGAACGAGAGGGCCGTCTCGTGGTCAACCGCCCTGAGCTCCCCGTCGAGGAGACTGTCGTACGCGGTCTCGGGGAGGGCGATGCCTGTCCCCATGCAACTCCGCGCCATGGAGTACAGCCTGGGCTCATCGTCTTCATCGACTCCTGAAACCGCCCTGACGGTGAGTTTCTGATCAAGACTATCGTATTGCCCTACAAAAGTGAGCACCTCGTCGAAGAAACTGCAGAGATGTTCCCCGATGAACCGGTAGATCTCGTCTTCTGGCGGGAGGTCGACAAACCCCATCGCCGCACTGGACAGGAAGGAGAGTTCCCTGATGTACTGGGTCTCCCGTTCTTCCGCCAGTTTACGGTCGCTGATGTCTCGCATCACTCCCATCACGCCGTCTGATATCCCCTCCTCGGCATCATGCAGGGGGTTGATCCGCACCTCCATCCAGAGTGGGGTACCGTCTTTCCGGGACGTCTCGATCTCAAAGACCTTTGAGTAGACTGAGCCATCTTCCGGATTTTCAAAAGGTGCCGAGACTTCGATGGCGGCGTCCTGAAATGTGGTAAACGACCGTGGAGTAAGCAGGTCGGCGATCGACCTGGAGAGGATCCTCGCACCCGGTATCCCGGTGAGGCGCTCGATCGAGGGGCTCACATAGGTGAACTGCAGGTCGGCATCCAGGGTGAAGATCACGTCGGTCGCGTTCTCGGTGATGAGCCGATAGCGGTGTTCGCTCTCCCTCAGTTCATGCTCGGTCTCCTTCTTGGAGGTGATGTCTACCAGCGAGATGACCGAGAGGGTGGTGCCTGGAATCAGGGAGACGTTGACGATCACGTCGCGCGGGGATCCATCCTTTGCATAGGCACGACATTCATAGGTCCTTGGCGTGTGTTCAGGGTCGCTCAGTCTGGCCTGGTGGAAGTGCCTGACCATAGCCTGGTCGTCGTCTTCCACGCACGAGAGCCAGCACATGTCGTCCCTGATCTCGGCTTCAGAATACCCAAACATCTGGGAGAACTCGCGGTTCGCCATGCAGATCCGCATCTCTGGCCCAAGAAGGAATGATGCCGTGCCGGTCGTCTCGAAGAGTGTCTGGTAGGTGACCTGGGAGCGTTCAGCAGACATTTGTGCCGTTTTGTTCCTGAGGTACAGGGTGATCTCGTCGACGATGGCAAGGAGGAAGAAGGACGGAGCGGAGATGTTCTGCTCTCTCGCCTCATGCCAGATTGTCACCTCCCCTCTCTGTCCGCTTCCGACGTCGACGGGGAATAATGTCTGTATACCCTGCTCAGGGTCTCCCGTGGTCACCGAGAGGCGGTCAGGGATCGAGATCGAGAGGGCGTGGATCCATGGCACCGACTCGAAGATCATCTCAGAACCCCGCGTGAGGGTCTCGTGCTCAGAATATTCGTCGTTGTGAAGGAGGTGCACGAAACTGTACAGGCACCTGATCTTCTCTGCCCGTTCACCGGCCTTGAACCAGTCTTCCCTCCACACCCAGAGGATCTCGGTGAGTGTTTCTTCGTCGGTGAAGATGCCGTTGACGATCCATCTGTCGTCCCCATTGTGGACCTGAAGTTGAGGATTGTCAGCGGTGAGTGTCTTGAGTATTTTTTTCGCTTTTGCAGCGCTTTCCGGCGGGATAATATCTAAGATTGACTCTCTTTCTCTCTTTTCCACATGATAAAAATCGTAGAATGCCTTGTTTGCAGAGAGGATCCTGAAACTGGTAGAGGTGGTGCAACAAGGGACCATGGATGATGAGACCAGTGCATGATGACGTTTTTCACTGGCCTTCATGGCAATTTCAACTTTTTTTTGCTCGGAAATATCACGGAAGAGGTCGATCCGCACTCCCTTGAGGAGCCCCTCCGTGATCAGGTGACTGGAGTAGGCCACCCCGCGGGGGACCGGGCCGGTAAGGGTCCATGCGGTACTCCTGGCGTCTCGTTCCTTTCGGTGCACTGATTCGATCCGGTTCCAGAACCCGGTCCGGTCCTCGAAAAGGGGGGAGACATCGGTCTCCAGCATTTCGAGAGCGTTGCGCCCGGGAAGGTTCTCTGGCGCAAGCCCAAACACCCTGCCAAAGATGTCGTTGGCATAGACGATCGAGCCTTCCTGGTCGATGAGCAGGACCCCGTCCCCGTTCTGGTCCATGGCCAGGGAGAGGAGGGCGGTCTCAGAATCTGAGGGGTTTGACTTCGAACTTTCCAATGTATACCAGCTCCCACGTCCAGATAGGGTTTGATGACCAGCAATGCATATATGCCTTCTGTAATATGCAAATCAAGAAATGCCGGCCGATCACGGTGGCGTGTGTGTTGTTATAATATTTTTCTTGAGATAAAAAAATGGATGCATGCTCTCCATGAAGGAGAGATGTCCATCCTGTTTACTGGGGAAGGGCGGCGAGAACGGCCTCTGCAAATTTCCTGGCGGCCGCCGGTCCGTTGGCGGTTACGATCTTCCCGTCGGAGACGACGGCTTCGTCCACGAGTCTGGCCCCGCTCTGTTCCATCTCCTTCACCGAGGCAGGGCTCTTGAAGACGGTGGCGTTCTTCCCGTCGAGGACACCGGCGAGTGCCAGGACGACTGGAGAGAGACAGATCGCCGCGACGACTTTGCCGTGATGTGCATATGTCTGCACGAGTTTTTTCAGGTCGGCATCGGTCCAGAGGTGGTCCTGTGATCCGATGCCCCCAACGACGACGATGCCGTCGTACTCCTCGGGGTCCAGGTCGGCGAAGGCGGAGGTGGCCTCTGCCGTGGCCCCGATCATTCCCTGGCAGGTGCCGGGCCTGGTGGAAGCGACCACGGTCTTGATGCCTGCCTCTGAGAAGACCTGCTGCGGCACCTCAAATTCTTCGTCGCGGAACTTGTCGGGTGCGACTGCGAGTACGAGTTTCATAGCAGTAGTTAGGCGAGGGTCTCTCATATTTTTTATCATGCGGTGGCCAATGAGGATCTCATCGGGGCCCCATCACCGCAAACGAGGCGGTGGTCCTGGAGAGGGTGTTCCCGTCCTGGTCAGAGACTTCACCATCGGCGAAGGCGACGCGCCGTCCTCTCCTCACCACTTCGCCTCTGGCCCTGAGGGTGCCGTCCTGGACGCCCGCGAGGAAATGTGTCGTCTCAGAGATGGTGGCGATCCTTTCGTCTTCTTTGAGGACGGTAAAGAGGGCGAGGGCCATCGCTTCGTCGGCGAGGGAGGTGTAGACCCCTCCCTGCAGCCATCCTGCTCCGTTGCACATCTCTGGCCTCACCGCCATCGAGAGTTCGGCCTCTCCGTTCCCATATGAGACGGGATCGATCCCCATCATGACAAAGAAGGGGTTTGCTTCCCGGCCCCTGGCCCTGATCTCCTCAAGATAACTCATATCTCTTCATGCACGCCAGGGCGGGATAACCCTTCTCACCTGGGGAATGTCCGGTCGTGCCGTCCAGGGGCGTCCGGGAAGAGGGGGTCTGTCCGGATCAAATTTTCATCTGGGCTGCGTAGTTTTTCTCCAGGCGGGATCAGGTCTCCAGGTCGGTGTGGCTTCTGATCTCTCGGCCCAGGATCCAGAGGGGCCTCTACAGCTAAAAAATAGTCCTGTAGGTTCTGTAGAATTGCTCATGAGGCAAGAACGCCCCTCACACATAGGGGATGATAATTTTCGTCATCTGCTCTCTCTTTTCAAGAGAGGAGGCGCGAGACGACGGTGAAGGTGTTGCGGTTGCGCTGAGGGCGGGTGATCATTCGGAGAGAGTTTCTGTATTTCGTATATCAGGTATGGAGGATCTCGGTGAGGAGAAATCATCATACAAACCTCCAGGGTTGATCGTCAGGATCATTTTCATGGTAAACCCCCTATAGATCGTGCCAGAGTAGCCTTCTGATCACGAGGGGTTCCCCCTTTTCGTGCCGGGGGCGCTGCCCCCGGACCCCCGCGCCACATGATTTATCGGAGATCGCAGAATCTTTGTCATGAACGCCGGATGTGCCTTCCTGACTTCATCATCATCCCAGGATTCCAGGGGTGGCACCCCCGGCACGAGACGATGGGAAGGCCATTGAATGAAGAGATGAGGATCTCTTAACCTTCGTCCCCCATTATCTTCTGTGAGGGCGAGACAGGAGAGTTCCAGGATGACCCCATAGTAAATCCTCACCTATTGTGTGGGGCGGAGGTGTGTTGCCCGCCTTCCCGCCCCCGGCATTACAGGACAGGGCGAGAAGGCACGTCGAACTAATCCGCGGCCCTCAACTGCTGAACGTCTCCTGTCACCTTGTGCTGGGGAGTGCATCCCCTGACCCCCTGACAAGGAAGAAGTGGGGACGGCCATCCAGTGATTCCCACCAGGGTCTGGCCCAGAATGAGGCACACAGGTCAGTGCACGATCCAAAGGTCTACGGTCATGTTCATCCCATATGTGTGAGTTTCAGGTCCATGCCGAATTCTACAGAGCCCGAAGATCAGAGATCCGCGTGCACTCCAGGGATCGTCACCAGGCCGCACCCCTCACTGGTGTCCGCGGAGGTGAGGGCCGAGTGCAGTGCCTGGACGATACTTCTCCGCGATCGCAAGGGCGGTCTCGCGCAGTTCGCCGTGCTCGCGCACGCATGAGTCTGGCGGCGGTTGCTTCCTGAGGATCTGGGAGGTGTTCTCGGTGATCTGGATCAGTTCGGTTGCGATGACGGCATTGAGCCACAACAGGTCTTTGAACATCTCTTTCTCTTCGCTGTCCATAGTGAAGAGAAGGAAGTTCTTCCATATGGGTTTTGTTGAACTCTCAGGCCCTGGAGAAACTCTCACCTCTCCCTGACCCGAGCGTGACTCCCCTGATCTCGTTGCCGGGGACTCAATCAAAGACCTGCAGGTCCATTCAGGCTCACTATTGTCTGTTTCCACCAGATCCCTGGAGGAAGATTGACCGGGAAGACAGAATGGACGACCATGATAAGTGCGTTGCAGTCCTCGACCTATCGTGGTGCAGGGGACCGGGGGTGCGACCGGAGAGGGACTTGAGAAGGCTTTCAACCTTCAGGCGGCCAGCGCCACGATGGAGAGAGCCATAGAGGATCCATGCAATCTCTCTCTTTGGTGAGTGGAGGTCAAAAGAAGAGGTCTATTGAGCAGGACATGATCACCAGGGTGGCCGCCACTGCTCACTCAAAGCGCCAGACCGGGCCGCCTGCACGCCAGCCTTTCCTCTTCCCTGTTCCTGGGGCGAGATCGGCCTGGTCGTCCGCGGCCTCCCTGAGGGTGGCGCTGGTCAGGTCGGCAAAGTGGACTGTCCATGCCTCAGGGGTCTGGCAGGGCACCTCGCCGTGCGGGCCATGGTGGGACTGGAGGATGTGGAGAAGGTGGGCAGCCTTCTCAGGGGGCAGGCGTTTTGCGAACGGCGCGATGTACGAGACCCCGAGAGTGACATGCCCGATGAGGTCGTACTCGGGCTGTGCCGCAAACCCAAGTCCTTGCTCCTCGAAGCAGCAGGCCTTCCCGATGTCGTGAAGGAGGGCACCGGCGATGACCAGGTCGCGGTCGATCTCGGTCCTGGTGGCATCGCAGGCCGCCCGCGCGATCCTGGCGGCCTCAAGGGTGTGCTCTGCAAGCCCTCCCCTGTACTCGTGGTGCCTCCCCTTTGCCGCAGGTTTGATGAAGAACCCGTCGGCCGACGAGATCGCCTCAAGCACCAGGTGCCTGAGCACCGGGTCTGAGATCTCATTGGCCGTCCTGAATATCCCGTCCTTCAGGTCCAGGCCCTTGAGCGGCGACGTGAGATAGTCCTCAGGGTCGAGGCCCATGGGAGGGACCGGGGCGGCGAAGTCGGCGATCCCCTCGTTCACCGAGACCTGCATCGAACCATTGTAGGTCTTTGCATTCCCTCTCACGTGGTAGACCGCACCGACCTGCATCGAGGAGGCGGTCTCGGTGACCTGGTCCGCGCACCCCTGCACCCCCCAGAGAAAGCAGGAGAGCGTGCCGGTGACATCCCCGATCTCAGCCCTGACGTACGGGCTCCCGTCCCTCTTCTGTTTCACCTCGAAGGTCTTGAGGAGGAAGAGGTCGTCCACCTTCTCGCCGTCAGTGATCTCTGCTGCAAACTTCTGTTTCACGCACCTATCATTCATCCAGTCTACTCCTCAAAACTCGACCTCAAAGAAGGCCTCTTCCTCTTCGTTCAGTTCCTGCTTTACCTTTCCGGCGTCGAAGGCATAGGCCTGTGCCGGGTCGTACTCGGTATAGAGTTCGCACTTGTCCAGGAGATCGACGAACTCGCGCAGGAAGACCCGTGGGATAACGTCTACCCGCCCGCCAAAGCGCGAGGTGACCCCGTCGATCATCCCCCTCACAAAACGGTGCGAGACCCGTTCCCTGTCCACCGGACCATAGGCGTCAGAGTAGACCTCGCAGACCTTCTGGGCGGCCGCCTCGAGTTTTGGCCTGTCAAAGGGGGAGAGCTCGATCTGGGTCTGGAGAGGGTTGGTATATCCGTCGTCCCCGACGACCTTCAGCCGGTCGTACAGCGGCGGGAGCGACCTGATCCCTTTCGAGCCCTCGAAGAAAGCCGGCGTCCCGGTGAAGAGGAAGTAACAGTGGGGCATCTGACCGCGGTCGACAGCGTCGACGATCTGGCGGAGGTTGTTGTAACCGCGCTGCCGCAGATTGGAGGGGAGGGCCTGGACGGTCTCGACCTCGTCGACGGCCACGGCAAGTCCGCGGTAGCCTGCCCCCCTGATCACCCGCACGATCCCCTGGAGAAAGACCAGGGCCGAGACCTCGTCCACCTCGCCCTTCACCCCGGCCGCCCGACGGAAGTCGCGGCCGATATGGGGCTCGCCAGAGAGCCAGCCAAGCGCCGCCTGGGCGAGCTGGAACTCTCCTGCGTTGTTGGCGGTGTAATAGACCCGCAACGCCGCCGCCAGCGCCGGGTTCACCGTCGAGATGTCGGTGAGCGCCTCCTCGATCCGCGCCACCGTCCCGGCCTCCAGGACCTCGTCCTCCTCGGTCTTCTCGACATCGATGATCTGTTCTTCGATCGAGAAGGTCCAGTTGTCGATGATCTCCTTGAGGGCGTTCTCGTGCTCGGCCGTCCGCAGGGACGAGAGGATCCGGTAATAGAGGGCGCTCAACTTATGGAGCGGGGTGTCGGCCGAGATCATCACGTGGGCGGTCGCATACCCCTGATCTCGTGCGATCTCAAGTGCCCGCGCCACCAGGAAGGTCTTCCCGCTCCCATAGTCGCCGCGCACGAACTTGACGTCTGCCCCGCCGGTGGCGACGTATTCGAGTTGCTCGCCGATCACCCGCCCCTCGACCTCGAGCCCAACCGCAAGTCGTTCGAGCCCTGCGGCAGGGACCGTGCCCCGCCTGAGGGCGTTGATGATCCCGATACTTTCAGCCTTCTTCTCATCCATCCTCTTCACTTCCCGGTGTAGACATAGATCTCGCCGTGTTCACCCATACCCTGTTTCTCGATGAGAGAGACGCCGGCCTCACTGGCCTTTTTGATGAGCCGGTTCACCACCCCGCTCACCCGCCGTGTCCCGAGCACTTTCCTGAGGTCTGCTTCATTGCTCTCTCTGTGCTGTTTTAAAAATGCGACGAGCGCCGTTTCACGCTCGTCAAGCCCGAGGTCGGGGAGATCGTCGTGTTCCTCGTCTCTCGTGGCCCTCGCCGCCCCGGCGCCCTCAGGGGGGAGGACCGGGCGTTCGGCCACCGTCGCCTCCTTACACCGCGAGACGACCTCGAAGAACTCGTGCGTATGCGCCCTGGTCAGGTCAAGCCCGTGCAGGGCGCACTCCTTGCACCGCATGTACTCGCCTGCCTCAAGCGCCCCCTCTGCGGCGCAGAGGTAAATCCTGGCAAAGACTTCCAGGCCCTCAGGACTGAGGGTGGTGACCTCGGCCGAGAACCTGGTGATGAGCCCGTCGACGAGGCGCGGCATCCTCTGCCACCCGTGCTCGGCCTCAAAGACCGTCTCCGCGACCCGCACCAGGTCCCCGGTCTTTTTGACATGGGTGAGGACATAGAGGAGCACCTTCTCGCACTCGCGCAGGTCTCCCTCCCCTGCCAGGAACCTGGCGTATTCGGTCCCGCCGTTGAGAAAGTCGAGGCGGTAGGCCCGGTACAGCCACTCGCGCCCCTTTTTCTCCTCGCCAAATGAGGCGTAGAACCACCCGGTCCGTGCAAGGCTGACGACGTTCGGGTCCTCTGAGACGACAGAGAGGTAGCAGTCAGGCACCGTGGTGAGAGGTCTGGACTTCTTGAGAAATCCCTCGTAGGCCTCGATGATCACCGAGAGGGTCTCGAGGTCGTCGCCCTGCGCGATCTCTTCCCTGATCAGGTCTTCATATCCCTGTTGCGCCAGGTCGGTCTCCCCGGTCGCGGCGACGAGTTCGCAGGCGACGACCTGGTGGATCGGGTCGGGCTTCATCTCGATGAGGCGTTTGCAGGCCTCAAGCGCCTCCAGGTACCGGTGTTCAGACTTGAGGAGGAGCACATAGTCGAGGACGAGGTCGTCGTCCGGGCATTTCTGGAGGACGGTCGGGAAGAGGTGGAGGGCGGCGGGACGGTCATAGGCGGCGAGAGCAGCGAGGTGCTGGCGCAGGAATCCTGCGTCATGGCACGAGTGGTATGCCGCCAAGGCGGCCTTGGCCGCCTCCTGGCATCTGCCGTCGATGATCAGAGCGTCGATGTACTCGGTCTCTGCGCCCTCTCCCCCGAGCAGGGATGCATGGACCTCGAGTGCTCCCTCGCCGTCGCCGGTGGCGATGAGGTTGCGCATCAGGGCGACGGCGTCGTCCTCTTTTTTCGAGATCGGCGCAAGGGCCGAGAGGAGAGGCCGGGCGGCGCGGTGGTCCTCCAGTCCGGTGAAGTGCGCCGCATAGGCACGCAAGGCTTCCTCGTTTTCGGGATCAAGCTGGACCGCCGTGGCATAGGCGGCGACCCCGCCCTCCTTCCCCGCGGCGTCGAGCACCTTCCCAAGAAAACTATAGTAATAGGAAGAATCGGGGGCGTGCGTGATGAGGTCGCGGAGTCGCACTTCGGCCTCGTCGTACTCACCAAGAGCAAAATAGTTGGTCACGATGAGGACGGCAACCGAAGGGTCGGCGGCGCCGTCCTGGTGCGAGGCGCAACACTCGATCGAGTCCCAGTATCTTCCTGCCTCATAGAGGGCGAACGCCTCTTTCCTCCAGCTGGTGGGTGACCCCTCATTCATATACAACCGTGTACTGGGCGGTGTGGGCCAATAAGTATACTGAATTATGCTCGGGGAGATTCTGTAGGAATCCTCCAGGTAATGCTTTCCGCCGGGGAGCGGCACGTCTCCGGCACGATCGATGGGTCAATGGGTGAAGGCGAGTGAGTCATGCTCACACCAGGAACAAGTGAGAAATTCTACTAAATCCACGTTGGCTCTCTCTGCGAAGAGCGTGCCGCACCCAGGACCCCCACGTCAAGATAGGTCGTGGACGGCACTCCCTCTTCAGGAATTTCGAATATGCCTTCCCGGCCCAATCTTCGAGTATGAGAGGTCCGGCAAAAAGCGTCCTGAACTCCTGGAATGAAAAATCCATGGGTCCGCTGAAGATCCGACTCCCCAATCCGCGATATGCTCGCACGACTGAGACGGACCTTCGTTCCATGAGCCTACGACTTCCCCTCTCACGGAGCCCCAAAGATCGCCCCTCGTCCCCCCACCTCGCCGACCAGATCTGGGGTGCTGCGATAGGTCTATATGAGAGTGCGACCACTGGCCCCTCCATGGTGCTGGTCACGATCGAGAGGGAGGAGTGCACGAGCTGTGCACTCTGCTGGGAGACCTGCCCGGAGATCTTTGAAGAGAGCCCAGACGGACGCGTCCAGATCAGGGAGGAGTACCAGACAGACGGCCCTGATACCGGCGAGATCCCGGATGAAATAGAGGACTGTGCGGGCGACGCCGCCGACGGGTGCCCGGTGGAGATCATCGAGGTCGGGGGGTGAAGAGGAGGAGTGCCCGGCTGCAACACGGGTTCTCTCTGAGATCAGAACATCCTTTTTTTCGGTTCTGGAGAAATCCTCATCAGTGTCCGGTGTGAGCGCGTCTCACTCGCCTTCCACTCTCTTCTCACCTGGGGCGAGTGCCCCCCTGACCCCGGGGACGACGATGAAACCAGGAAGGCCAGATCGAGAACCATGAGGGGGTGCTGTCGTCTTTGACCTCTCGTCGCGCGAGGAGAGCCGGGAGAGCGGCACGCCCCTCGCCCCAGCAAGTCTTCAAAAGGATTTCTCCCGAATCGATCTCGTGTCGGTCTTCAAGGTGCAAACGAAGAGAGCACCAGAACCTCCCAGAGGGGCTCCTACAGAGTTCTATTTTCACCATTTCAGGAAATATCCCGAAATTCCCGACCCAAAAGTAGATATAAACAGATTTATTTCTCCGAAAGGGTACCGTACTCTGTGAAACCAAGTCAGCCTTCGACACAGGGTACGCAGACCTTGCTCCTCATCTCCGCCATCGCCCTCGCGGCCTTCATGTCCGCCCTCGACGGCAGCATCGTGAACATCGCCCTCCCAACGATCTCGGAAGGGTTTGACATCTCGACCGGGCTCGTCTCATGGGTCTCGACGATCTATCTCCTGGTGGTGACGAGCAGTCTCCTGATCTGCGGGAAACTCGCCGACATCAAAGGTCTGAAAAAGATCTTTCTCCTGGGATTTGTCATCTTCACCCTTGGGTCGTTTCTCTGCGGCTTCCTCCCGGGCGCCCTCAACTCCTTTGCGTCGCTCCTCGGCGCCAGGGTCGTCCAGGCGATCGGCGGGGCGATGATCGCCGCCATCGCTCCGGCGATGGTCAGCGTCTTCATCCCGGCCGAAGAGCGGGGGCGGAGCATGGGGCTGGTGGTCACCTTCGCCTCGCTTGGCGCAGCGGCCGGGCCGTTCCTCGGCGGGCTTCTCACTGAGTTTCTCAGCTGGCACTGGATCTTCTTCATCAATGTCCCGGTCGGGATCGCGGCCGTGGCCCTGGGGGCGCGGGTCATCCCCAATCATCAACCTGGCTCAGGACGGTCGGCAGGGTTTGACGCACCTGGCGCCGCCCTCCTCTTTGCCGGTATGATGACCGGCGTCTTCGCCCTCAACATGGGGACCGCGATGGGGTTCACCTCGCCGCTGATCCTGCTGGCCGGCGCCGTCGCCCTGACCTGTGCCGGCCTCTTCATATACCATGAACGGCGTGCCGAAGACCCACTCCTCGACCTCAGTCTCTTCACCAACCGGAACTTCCTGTATGCAAACCTGGCGGTCACCCTGATCATGATCGCCTTTGCCGGGTCGGCCTTCCTCCTCCCCTTCTTCCTCGAATATGTCAAGGGGCTCGAAACCTTCTCGGCCGGGATGGTGATGACCGCCTTCTCGTTTGCCATGATGATCGGCGGACCGGTGGCTGGCTCGCTCTTCAACCGGGTCGGCGGTCGAAGGCTCACCCTGGCCGGCGCGACCCTGGCGGCCCTCAGTTTTGTCATCCTTGCCGGGCTCCACCCTGACAGCCCGGTGATCATGGTCGCGGGAGCACTCGGGCTCCTGGGGTTTGCGATCGGGCTCTATGTCGCCCCGAACAACACCATGGTGATGAACACGGTCAGGCCCGAGAAGCGGGGGATGGTCTCAAGCCTCCTCAACACCGAGCGCTATGGGGGCCAGTCCCTGGGGATTGTCCTCTTTGAACTGGTCCTCATCCAGGCCGTCCTCTCGATCGTCTCGCATGCCGAGGTGACCACCGAGTCGCTTGCCTCGGTCACCATCGACCAGAAACTCGCGGTCCTCTCGGCCGGGTTCGATATGGCCTTCTGGGCCGGGGCGGCGCTCGCGGTGCTGGCACTGGGGCTCTCGTTCCTGGTGAGAGAAGAAGAGGTGCCTGCTGAAATCGAAGAAGAGACTCCTGCGGTAGCAGGGTGAACCCGCAGAGGGTTCATACCCTTTTTTTTGGCTCTGTAGAAACTCTTCACCTAGAGGTCATCCCAAAACTCTCCAGCCCTCCTCCTCACCGATGAAGCGCGATGGATGGCAATGAAGAGATCCCACCTTTTTCATCGCGCACCCGTGCATTCATCGCCTTTCCATCTCTTTGGCCGGGGGCGCGGCTCCCCCCGAACCCCAGGACCACGATGGGGCCGGGAAGGCACACTCAATCGCCATGAAGGATGTAATGCCGTCCACCGCCTCTCGAATCGCGCGAGGGGACCTGGGGGCGGCACGCCCCCCGGTCGAGGAGAGAGTTTAGAATTTCTGGAAGGAAGCACTTCAGTTCGAGGAGATCTTCAACCATAGAGAGTTTTGGGATGTGCTCCTGGTGTGGAAAGAATGTGTGTCACCCACCTCCCCATCGTCTCGTGCCGGGGCGAGTGCCCCCCAAACGCCAGGGATCAAGATTGGAAGGGGAAGGAAAACCAATGGACATGACGAGGGGAGTTGCAGTACCCCGCCTTATCTTGATGCAGAGGGCGGTGATGAAGCCATATCTTCAAGATGCCCGTCGAGAGGAAAAGAACCCCTCCCCGTCTCGAAACACTGCTCGATGAAAATATCATCTCAAATTTGATCAATTCTTGACCCTCATCCTTTTACGAACGAGAAGTGATCGAAGTCGAGCATCATGCCGCCCGAACCCCCTGGACCACGATGGGGCCGAGAAGGCACACTCAATCGCCATGAAGAGCGTACGTCCACCGCCTCTCGAATCGCGCGGGGGGACCTGGGGGCGGCCAAGCCCCCTGCCAAAGATACATGCCTAGGATTTCTACAAAACCCATTTTTCCGATCTTCGTGCTCATCAAGGAGACGAGCGGAAGGGCAGAACCCATTTGAAGACGCTCTCAAGGGAGGGGCATGCCACTCGCACGAGCAATGAAGAGAAGTGCGCGATCAGAGACGTCATCCTGACAGATCTGTATGAATGTCTACAGGATCGAAGAATTGAAAATGCATTGAAACAGGATGAGATATCCTGGCACTCTGGAGGGTATATTCTTGATTTCTCCTGTTTCAAGCAGAGAGATACTTTGTTCGACACCCCATGGAGGGGGACCGTTCTCATACACACGGCCTGTATCATGGGAACTAATCCTGACCCACTGGACCGGGACACGTGATGAAGTGGAGGTTACTCGATAGTCCCCTCCTCGGTCTCGTCAAGGAGATGGTGAAGATGGTCGTCGAGGTTCTTGATGTGCGCGTTGAGTTCTTCGATGTCTCTTCCCACGTGCTCGACGTCGTCATGCACATGTTCGAGTTCTGCTTTCATGTGATCCACAAGTTCTTTCGTCTCTGTCAACCGTTCACCTCTTTTCTGTATCTAATCGTGTAAGGAGGAGCCTCCCTACATAGTAAAAGTGTAGGATAAGGAAGCAATGAACCTCACTCGAAAGATATTCGGTTCTGAGATGATTCCAAAAAATACCACGAGACCGATGTAGAATCAGGTCGGAACACGGGGTTCACGCACATGGGATGAAAATTATCCGAGTTTTCTGGAGTGAGTGGACCCCCGCTTTCCCTCCAGAGTTAGACCATAAGAGGGGTGTTGCCGTCCTCGACCTCTCGTGTCGCGGTACGCCCCTCCGCCCGAGCGTCCCATCCAGAGGAGTTACTATGAGGTCATCCCAACACTCCCCACCCCTCCTTCTCACCGATGATAGTGAGAGATGATAATGAAGAGATCCCTGCATTCGTCGCTTTCCCAGATCCCGGTGCCGGGGGCGCTACCCCCGGACCCCAGTGATGGCGAATGGAGCGGGGAGGGAAAGCGAGGATCGTGAATACAGGACGTAATCCTCCGCCAATCTTCATCACCGGAGGGTCCGGGGGGCGGCCGAGCCACCAGGTGGAGGAGTGAGGGTAGCATTTCTGGAAGGAAGCACTTCAGTTCGGGGGATGTTCACGAGGAACATGATCCCAAATCTCGATCTTCTCGATTTACATGACGATTTGAACTCACGAGATCTCAGTGAGACCAATATGCAGAGGATAGGGGTCTGTAGAAACCTTCGGGACAGTTATCTTTGGCAGGGGGTTGACCGCACCGCCAACCACCCCCACGCCAGGTTAGGTCGTGGACGGCAATCCCTCTTCAGGGAGTTCCGATCCCCCATGAAGAGGAGAGACAGAGGCGACGCATTGAACACAGTCCCAAAAGATTCTCCTGTCTTCGTAGGGGAGATCACGCCACAAGGTATGTTCATCCAGTATGCGTGAGGCGTGATCCCGCCTCATGCCGAATTTTACAGAGCCGAAATAATCAAGACAAGAGACCACCGATCACCGGGCCATAATCTGGCGAGCAAACCGCCGCCCGGCCTCATATGCCGCATCCATGATCTCCTCGTGCCGTCTCACCGCCCCGCGCTCAAAGATCCCGGTGACCGGGAACCGTTCGGCCACCTCATACCCCAGCGCCTCGAGCGGCATCGAGAGCGCTTCAAGAGTGAACCCCATCTCACTGATATCCGTCTGCTCACAGACCGAAAAGACCAGTGCCGCACGCCCGGCGCCCGCAAGGCGACTCGAATATCCACCGCCAGGCCGCTCACCGGTGAAGGTGTAGTAGGGGTAGAGGCGGTCGATGAATGACTTGGTCATGCTGGTGACATTGTAGTTGTAGGTCGGCGACCCGATCACCAGGCCCTGTGCACCCTCCAGTTTTGGATAGAGCAGGTGCATGCCGTCAAAGAACCTGGTGCAGGTCAGGTCTTTCCGGCAGCGTTCGCACCCGGTGCAGGCCTCGATGGTATAGTCGCGGAGGTGCACGCTCTCCACCTCCGCACCTGCCGACGCCGCCCCTTCGAGAATCCGGTCGAGGAGGAGGTCGGTGTTCCCGCCGCGGCGCGGACTGCCCCCGACGCCGAGGATGCGGGGGGAGTCACGCGGAGGCATTGATCCTCCTGGTCTGAAGGGGTGCGCGGAGCGAAGATCTCGCGACTGAAGGACGAAACAGAGACCAGTCCTCAAAGGCAGTGCCTTCCCATAGAGAGAAAAAACGAGGAATCATAAAGCATCATACGGCCTGTCGACGAGAGCAGAGAAATAAGGTTCCCCTGGTTTTGTAGAATCCTAAATGAAGCAAGGGCATGCCTCACGCATCTGGGATGAACATTTTTCGTCGCTTGGTCACTCTTTTTCAAGACAGAACCCCTGTAGAAACCCTCACCTATTCTCGGGCGAGCGCGATTCAACCGCCGTCCTACATCTTTGGCCGGGGGCTCTGCCCCCGGACCCCTGAGACCACGATGAAGCCAGGAAGGCAGAAGATGACCATGAGGAAGGTGCTGCCGTCCTCGATCAATCGATATGGGATGAAAATATCATGGGCCTCTGAAAATGGCGTGGATCTATACTATTCCCTCTGGAAGGGACATCAGATGAGCAATCAGCACCCCCAGTCCCCACGCCACTCCTTGAGTCAGAGGATCTTCCCCTCCCCCTCTTTTTTCGAGACGAAGAGAACATGTTCACACGTAAATGATATATCATATAAGAATAATATTTATTTCATATCCGTGCGCAGAAGACCTATACTCTGCTGGTGAGGGGGTGCATCGTCATCATGGTTGCACATATGCACCGGATTGCACTGGGTTTGCACTTCAAGAATGTCACCGAACTGAAGGCATTTTGAACTCTTTCTCTTCATCCCTGGATTTAAATCCGGACCGTATTCTCATGTGCACTCGTGCCCGGATCACACACACACCCACACCTGTAGCCTGACCAACCTGGGGTAGTGGGTGTGTCTCAGTTCGAGTGCAATATAGTACAAGAGGAGAGAGAGATCTCTCTCCTCTCTTTAGATAAGGTACTCTGAGCCTGTTTCTCAGTCCTTGTTCTTTGCATTTTTTCAGTGTAATTTCGGTGCACATGAGGTGCAAATACGCAAATCATATTCATCTGATCTGGTGGGGATCTTCTCCCTCATACTGATTCGATGATAGGGAGAGACGATAGGCCTTGTAGATTCCTCACCAATTCTGAGAGATCATCCCAAAACTACTCTGGCTCTGAAAAGTGGGCGGATGAAGATTCTGAAGCACAATCTCGTTCAAGAGGTTGATGCCGCCCCTCCTTTATCTTTGTCGTGGGGGGGTCCGGAGGCAGCGCCCCCCGGCAGGAGAAAGCAAGGAACTATTCTTTGGCTCTGTAGAACCATCTTGATGGTTCTCTTCGGTAGGGGACTGGCCGTCCCCCGGACCACCTGCGTGAAGAGAGATGGCAGACAGCATAATCCTCTCCATGATCGTTGATTGTGCTTTCCCGGCCCAATCTTCGTCCCAGGGGTCCGAGGGCAGAATCCCCGGTGTGAACATGGGGGAAAGCGGGGGAATCATACTCGAACCAAGAAAAGTGAGGGCTTCTACACAGTGTGAATTCTACAAAGGCGCGTCTCAAAACCCTTCAGAAGAAAAGACCGGACACACACCCCTCGCACCACCAAGGTGAAGGGGCGCACCACTGCGCCCCCAAGGTGTGTATTAAATTGTCTATGGATAAGTCACAGCCCAGATACGCCCGCGCGATGTGGCGCATACACGCGTGAAATCTGGAAGAGTGGCTCAAAGATCACGACATCTCTTTCAAACGTTTGAGGGAACGTGCAGAAAAAAAAGAAGTCGTGGGATCTCAGTTCTTGGCTGAGATGATGAGCGAGCGCTCGCCTGCAGGCTCGAACTCGCGGATCGCACCCTTTGCGAACTCCTTCCTCGGTTCGGCGAAGTCGAACTGGAGGGACGGGTCGGCGAAGGTGATCTTGACCAGTGGAGCGTAGCAATAGGCGTCGCCACGGCCATAGTGAGCACCGCCGACGATGGCGGCGTACTCGCCCTGGTGACCGACGTTCATCGCGTAGTTCGGGTAGTTCGGGCCACGAAGTTCGCCCATCAGACCGCGGTCAGGCTCCATGGAGAGGGAGTTGGCTGAACCGCACTGGTCCTGCAGGTCGTAGCCGAAGAACCCGAGCCTCGACCAGGCGTCCTTGTGCAGGAGCATGGAGAGGTACCAGCCGTTGAGACCGGCGTTGGAGTTCCCGGTACTGATCGAGCAGGTCAGACCACAGGCGGCGGCCATGACACCAGCACGCTGGGACCCACCGAAGTGGTCTTCCATCATGGTCGGGAACTGCTCGTACTGCTCCATGGCGTTGAGGGAGACCTCGGTGGCGAGGTCGTTGACGACGTCCTGGGTCGGCTTGAGCATGTTCTGGCCAGGCTGGGTGTAGTCGAAGCCGTACTTGTCCTTGAGGTAGTCCATACCGTAGTAGGTGAACTCATCAAGGATGTTGTCGGTGTACGCCGCAGTGGCGTACTGGGTGAACCCGACACCGCCAGACATGTAGGAACCAAGCCAGATCTGGTCGAAGAGCATGGTGCCTGCACCGACGACCTCGAGGGCCGCCTTTGCGGGGTCGTTCGGGTACTTCCGGTTCGCCTGGACGATATCGGAGAAGAGACCGAACTTGATACCGCCTGGCTCGTTCGGACCACGGGCACGACGGGCCGGGAGGATGGTACCCATCTGGACGACACCGGCGTGCTTTGCAGCGAAGGACAGGTCAGCGACTGCCGCTTCACCGGCGCACATGCGGTACGCGGCGATGAAGGACATCCCGATCTGCATCGCAGACCACCTGGAGGTGGTACCGCCGTCGCACGTCCTGGAGACGATGGTCGGGATGTGGATTGCCTGGTACATCGAGTTGCCGACCTCGGCCTTCAGCTCCTCGGCCTGCTTGGCCGGGAAGAGCTTCTCGATGTTGAGGAGGAACTGGGGTTCGATGTCGTCGGCGAGATCGTCGTCACCGGTGAAGACCTTGACGTAGCAGTCGTCGACAAGCCCCGGGTGGGTCTCGACCATGTGTTCCTGAACCACGGCTGCGCCCGGCATGGCGTGGTTGAGAGTGTGGAGGTACTCGTTGATCGTCTCAGGAGTGACCTCCTTGCCGAGCCTCTTCTGGAGGGTGGCGTGGGCCATGTCCATGCCGACGATAACGGTCCTGCGGATGTCGTCCCAGAACTGCTGCATCGCAGAGTTGTTGACGAAGTGCAGGTCGTCGCCCTCGACGAAGGTGCCGGTGCCGGAGACCTCGTAGGTCATCAGCTGGCGCTGACCCATCGGGATACCGCCAAGGTGGCAGCGCTCAGGGTCGTACATGGAGATACCACGCTTGGCCTCGATGGCCTTGGTGGCTTCCATGAACTCGCGCTTTCTCGGGGACTGACGGACACCGTCAAAGTTGTAGAACTCAGTCTTCTCAGACTGGACGTCCTGTCCCTGGAACTTCTCTTTCAGTGACTTGAGGAACAGTTTCTGGGCTCTCTCGATCTTTGCCATTGCAATCACTCCTCCTTGGGCATGAAGCCGTACTTGGTCCTCAGCGTGTGGATGCGCTGGATGTATTCGATGTATTCCTGGTCCTCGCGGAACCCGGTCCCGGCGAGGGAGTGGAACATGGTGGTGTGCTCCTTGAGCCACTTCTCGTCCATCGGCTTACCGACTTCGACCGGGCGGTCGAGGGGGACACCGACCTGGTCCTTGACGTACTTGACGACACCGTCGTCGCCGAGGACACAGCGCTGGAGGGCGTCGAACATCATGCCGTCCTCTGCAAGACGGAGAGAGTGACCGTGCACGGTCGCACCGCGGATGCCCACGGTGGCCGGGTCGAACATCTCGGTCTCGATGAGGAACTTGGCGTACTGGTCAAGGTCACGCTCGCGGCACTCGACGATCTGACGGCCAGAGAGGGTACCCGGGTCGATGGCGCGGAAGCGGTAGCACTCACTGTATGTCCTCTGGTACGGCTGCGAGGGCGCGTTGAACATGGAGTCTGCAAACTGGACGTACCTGACACGATCGCCGGCCTTCGCACCGTCGGTCGGCTTGACGATCTTGCGCATCGGGTCTTCGGGCTCCTGCTGCTCGGCCAGAGGCGGGTGAGCCGTCGGGTAGGCCGCACCAGGGGCACGGTGTCCAAGGATAAGGACGACGTCCTCATCAGTTACTGAACGGAGTTTCTGGAGTTCATAGCCGGGGTTCATCTGGTTGCGCCTATTCTGGGCAACAATCGAAGTTCCCGGACCATACTGTGGTTTGTATGCCATTTTGTAACCTCAATTGGAATAATTTGAAGTATGTTCTGTCTGCGTCTGATCAGACAGTCCTCCCCCATTGTCGTTGCATGCCGCGGCCGGGATGATGACAGGGCTGTCATGTCGTCTCGGGTCGGTGAGTCCGATGATGAACTCGTCGGCGTTGGGACCGTACTTGGTGTAGTCCACCAGGGATGCCTGGCTCTTCATGAACTGGCGTCCGGTCTGGAGGGTATATGGGAAGGCCGTGAAGATCTCGTCACAGGCGTTCCGTACGGCCTCGATGACTGTGTCGTCTCTGACCTCGAGGGTGACCATACCGGTCTGGACCCGCATCTCAAATTCGGTGCCGCGGACCTGGATCGTCTGTCTGTTGGTATTGGGATTTGCTGCTCCTCGTGCTGGACCATAGGGAATAGTGACCGGGAGGGAGGGGCCGTTGATGACAGCCCGGCGCACCCCCGGGATCCCTGCAATCTGGTTGAGGAGACGCTCCGTCGTCGCAGGGGAGAGGAGCCGCAGTGGGACGATCCTGCACTGGGGGAAGACTGAATCAGGCAATCAGATCCACGCCCTTGGCGATCTGGTCGATCGGCTTGTTGAAGACGTCGATCTGGCCGTAGGTCTCGCCCATGACCTTTGAGGAGCCCTCAGGTGAGAACATCTGGGTGCCTGCATCGAGAGCACAGGCGGCAACCGCGCACGGAATCGCGACGCCGTTGGCGTGTCTGGTCACGACGTGGTTGCCGTTGAAGATACCCGGACCGCCGCCACCGTAGATAGAGTGGCTGAAGAAGGAGAAACCGACGGCGGTACCCATCATGCGGCCGAAGTCGCAGGACGGCAGGCCAGTCTCGTGCTCGATGAGGTCGTTGAAGTACAGGAGGGTCGAGGAGACTGCCTGTGCAAACCGGCCAGCACCACAGTTGACAACCGTGGCGGCAAGGGAACCGGCAGCGACGTAGGCGTTCCAGAGCATCGGGTCGTTCGTGTTGTAGAACTGGAAGTACCCGCCCTTCTTGCCTGGAGTGATGACCTTGTCCTCGATCGCACGCTCGACGAGGGACTGGACCACCGTACCGACGGTGCCGTTCTCGCCGTTTGCCTTGACCAGGTCGTAGACCATGTTGTTGGCGTTGAGGCCCTGGAAGGCGTAGTTAAGGAGCTGGTTGCGTTCGAAGGGACCGATTGCCTCGCCCATCTCGAACTCACCAGCGGTCTCGAGGGTGGACGCAAGAGCGGCACCCTGGAGGGAGTTCCTGCCGGTCATCATGACATAGTGGTTGACCGGGATGTTCCTCAGAGCGAAGCCGAGGCCTTCGTTGTTCTGGGGGATGTTGAGGATGGAAGTGACGTTGCTGCCCTTGACGTCCATGGTCTGTGGGTATGCACCCCAGCAGGCCGCCTTGACGGTGGACGCGTTGAACATGTCGATGTCGAACTCTTCGACGATCGAGTAGGTGGTCGCCGAGGCGACTGCCGTAAGTGCAGCGTCGTAAGTGGCTGCATTGTCGAGGCGCTTTTTCGGCACCTGGACAAGGAGGAGCTGGCCGTTGTTGAATTCGAGGATCTCGGTGTCGTCACCCTCCTCGACCTGGACCATCTCCTTGATCCTGGCAACGATGTTGTCCTTGTTCTCCATGATCGGGAGGTCGAGTTCACGCCCCCTGATCTTACCTCCGCCGAGCTTTGCGGCCTTGAGGCTGTTCTCAATGCCAGCGAGATTGACATTGATTGTACGCTTGGTCAGGTCGATGATCTTGCTGGTCGCAGGGTTCACCAACGGGCTGACCTTGTCGAGGGTAACTCCGCTTTTCAGCAGTTTACCGTCATCTGAATAGAGATCGATGGTTTCTGAATATGCTGCCATATCAGTACATCCTTTTACCCTTTGTGTAGGAAGGTATGTTCTTCAAGAATTCCACCCGGTAAATGGTATGAAATTCCTGAGCGTCACTACTGCAAGCCCCTATCTGGGACTATATATCTATCCAGCGATGCTCATATAAAATTTCCTAATCTTTTTTAATAGTTTAACATGATATTTTACATTAAAGTGGATTATTATTGGTCTTTTGTATTGTTGTGCACCAAATTATCATCAAAATATAACTGAGCCACAATATGGCCCGGGCACGCCCAATTCCATATATTATCCAACCATTATCAAAATAACTATAGAAAATAACTCCAATTAAATAATTAAAGCAAATAATTTCTTACACTTATCAATGTCCGGATATACCAGTCAGGAGAGGTATACCTTCCTGTACCCCCCCACCCCGACAGGCCCTGATCAGAAACGCAGGAGTCGGGGGCAAAGGAACCACAGGATAAAACAATACCGAAGGAAAGTATCAAGACGGCCCGCACAGAGATCAGAGATGATCTCCATGAGAATTCTTGGCATCAACGGGAGCCCACGAGGCCCGGCGAGCAGGACTCGACGCCTCGTCGAGGGCGTCCTGGGCGGGGCCGCCACGGCCGGGGCAGAGACCGAGTATATCGATATCGCGGCCTACACGATCAGGCCCTGTGTGGGCTGCACCCTCTGCTACCAGACCGGTGAGTGCCCAAAGATGGATGACTTCCTCAAGGTCTACGAAAAGATGCTCGACGCCGACGGGATCGTCCTCGGCTCACCCAACTACATCAACAATGTCTCGGCCCAGCTCAAACTCCTTCTCGACCGGATGGCCGATGCGATCCACTGCCAGCGGTTTGTCGGGAAGTACGGGTGTGCAGTCTCGACCGCCGGGGGGTCAGGGGCCGAGGACGTGGCCGCATACCTGAACCAGACCCTCCGCGTCCTTGGAGCCACCACCATCGGGGCGGTCGGGGTCGACCTCGGGACTGAATCGGACGCCCTCTCTGCCGGCGGGGAGCGGGCCCACCGGCTCGGCACCGATCTTGTGGCCGCAATCGGTGAACGCCGGAAGTACCCGGACCAGGAGACCTTCCACCAGGAGATGGAAGCACATATGCGTGCCCTTGTCGAGGCGAACAAAGAGACCTGGAGGCACGAGTACGACACCTGGGCTGCAAGGCCCAGGACATGAGGGGGCTATTCGTCCCCTGCTTTTTCCATCTCTTCCCGCATCCGCCTGGTATGCGAGCCCATCCAGTAGAGGCGGTGACAGACCGGACACCAGAAGAACGAGAGTCCCTCTCTGGCCTCTGGCGCATATGCGGCCCCCTCGATCTCGCGGCGGCGCGCCGGCCTGAGGGGGGTGTTGCAGAGCGAGCACCGGTCAAAGGAGAGGTGCAGGCTGACCAGTCCCAGGCCCAAGAGGTGCGCCACCTGCTCGTCGACCTGCTCTGACCTGACCAGAACCCCCTGTTCACCTGCACGCCTTGCAAGTTCGGCGTCCCGGGTGAGGAGGATGCGTCCCTGGGTCCTTGCGATCTCAAGGAGCACTGTGTCCTCGCGCCTGCTCCCTGGGAAGAGCGAATTGGCGCTGAGCGTGTCGTACCCCATCAGCCGCAGCCGCCTGGTCAGGGTGCCGAGCATCCGGTCCGCAAGGAATTTTGCCCTCTCTTCAGACCGACCTGACAACCGCGATCCGCTCCCCGCACTTTATACACCGGTCTTCAGAGAGCCCGACCACCCTGCTCATGAACCCGTAGCGTTCGATGAGCAGGGCCCCGCATGAGGGGCAGTAGGTATTCTCGTACGGCCCTGGCGGCACATTCCCGAGGTAGGGATAGCGCACCCCAAGGTCTCTGGCCAGCCTGTAGATCTTCTCCAGCAATGGCAGGGGCGTCGGGTCGCGGTCGGTCATCTGGTAATCTGGATGGAAACGGGTGAAGTGCATCGGGGTGTCGGGTCCGAGGTTTTCGAGCACCCAGGTGATCAACGCCTGCATCTCCTCAAGAGAATCGTTCAGCCCCGGGATCACCAGGGTGACCGTCTCGATGTGCATCCCGCGCTCATGGGCGGCGAGAGCGGCGTCGAGCACCGGCTGGAGCCTGGCCCGGCAGACCTTCCGGTAGAAGTCGTCTGAGAAGGCCTTGATGTCCACCCTGAAGGCGTTGAGCATGGGCGCAAGTTCGTCGAGCGCCTCCTCGGTCGCATACCCGTTGGTGACATAGACAGTGCCGAGCCCCTGTGCGCGCGCCCGCGCCCCCATCTCCATGGCATATTCGTGCCAGATCGTCGGCTCATTGTAGGTCCAGGAGATGCTTGCCGCCCCTGAGGTCCGCGCCCGCTCGACCCCCTGTTCAGGGCTGATCTCCCTCAGGGGCATGGCGTCCAGGGAGGCCTGCGAGATCTCCCAGTTCTGGCAGTGCCGGCACCTGAAATTGCACCCCACGCCGCCGAGCGAATAGGAGAGGGTGCCTGGAAGAAAGTGGAAGAGCGGTTTTTTCTCGATCGGGTCGACCGCTTCTGCCGCAACCTTGCCAAAGTTCGCCGCATAGAGGGTACCCCCCTGGTTGATGCGCACCCCGCAGATCCCGTGCTTCCCTTCGGCGATCGTACAACGGTGAGCGCAGAGCGAACATTTTACTGTGTCCCCCTCAGTCCTGGCATACTGGTGCGCCTCGTGCATATGCCGATCATGCACGGTGAGGTAATTGAAGATTATGGGGGTGCGGGCCGCGCGAACAAGATATATCAGAGGCCCGAAGAAACGAATAAGCTTAGATCTATTATGGCGAAGATAGTACTCTCCCTGGGAGGTTCGATACTGGTGCCTTCCCTCGAATCCCACACTGTGTCCGAGTATGTGGCGGCGCTGACGACGATGACAGACCGGGCGCAGGTCTTTGTGGTGGTCGGCGGCGGCGGCGAGGCACGGCGCTATATCAAAGCCGCCCGCTCTCTTGGGATCAGTGAGGCGTCCTCAGACGAGATCGGGATCATGGTCACCAGGATCAATGCTACCCTTCTGATGCTCGCCCTCGGCGATGCCGCCTATCCTGCGGTCGCCACCTCGTACCGGCAGGCGCGGGAATACGGTGAGTCCGGCAAGATCGTGGTGATGGGCGGCGTCACCCCAGGGCAGACGACCGACGCGGTCTCGGCCGTGCTCGCCGAGACGGTCGGGGCCGATGTGATCATCAACGGCACCTCGGTCGATGCCATCTACAGCGCCGACCCGAAGGTCGAGAAGGGCGCCCGCCGCTACGACCACCTCACCCCGGCCGAACTCCTCAAGATCATCTCGACCGCTCGCATGGATGCCGGGTCCAACATGGTCATCGACATCGTGGCCGCCAAGGTCGTCGAGCGTAGCGGTATCCCCCTTGCAGTCATCGACGGCAGAAACCCGGAAAACCTGGTGGCGGCGGTCTGCGAGGGAGAGTTCGCGGGCACCATCGTCAGCGAAGATGCCTGCACCCCCTTCCCCCTGTGAGGCCACGTTCCCATAATTATTTTAGGCTGGAGCACGCATAGAATATGTCAAACGCGGGGTAGTAGGGTAGCCTGGTCCATCCTAGAGCGTTTGGGACGCTTTGACGGCAGTTCGAATCTGCCCTACCCCATTCTTCTTCTTGTCGTGTCATGAACCCCATCTTGACCGACGCGTATCCCCCTCGTCTCTCGTGTCGGGGACGCCCTCGAAGTCTTTCGTCGTCTCATCTTCGCCTCTGATCACCTCTCAAAGATCACGGGTTCTGGCACTGTAGAACTCCTCGGTGGGTTCTCTGTGGCGGGAACATGTCACACAAAGATCAGAGAGATCTTCTCATGCTCGCACTCCACAGAAAATACGAGCAGGATAAAACAATTACCCTCGTGAAGAGACACTTCCTCCTTCCCCCTGTCACGTGGCGCGGGGGTACGCTCACACCAAGAATAGGTGAAGGTTTCTACAAAACCAAGATCTCTGATCTTCGAAGAGCCCCGGCGAGAAGAAAAGAGGCAAGGGGCGAGTCGCGCCCGCATTGGGAAGAGGCAAGAGTTTCTACAGAGCCCAGAAAACACTACTATGATGGAGAGAAAAACCGCCTGTGCGATCTACCAGGCACTCAGAGATCGATATCCTCCTGCCATCGAAGGAGGGATCAGTTATGGCGACCCATTCAGGGTGCTGGTGCTGACCATCCTCTCGGCACAGACCACCGACCGCGCCGTCGCCGCCGTCGGCCCGCACCTCTTCTCCAAATACCCCACCCCACAGGCCCTTGCCGCCGCCGACCCGGGCGAGGTGGGCGAGATCATCCGCCCGACCGGGTTCTACCAGGTCAAGGCACGACATATCATCGGGACCGCCAGGATGATCGTGGATGAATATGCAGGGGAGGTGCCCCGCACCCTCGAAGACCTGACCCGCCTCCCCGGCGTCGGGCGCAAGACCGCAAACATCGTCCTCTCCAACGCCTTCGGGACCGACGAAGGGATCGCCGTCGACACCCATGTGCGCCGGATCAGCGGACTGCTCGGACTCACCGACGAGACAGACCCTGTAAAAGTGGAAAGAGACCTGACCGCGACCTTCCCCAAAGAAGTCTGGGGCGAGATCAACGCCCTCCTCGTCCAGCACGGCCGGGCGGTCTGCATCGCCCGCAGGCCCAGGTGCGAGGCATGTATGCTCACGCCCTGGTGCCGCTACTTCAGAGAAGAGAGTCAGGGGAGGAAGGGGGCACAGACGAGGTAGCACCCCCAGGCCACCGCCGCCGAGGCCGGGACAGTCATGACCCAGGCGGCGACGATGTCCCGCACAATTCCCTATTTTACCGCAGAATACCCTTTTGTCGCCCCGACACCCATGATCGACCCGCTCATCGCGTGCGTCGTCGAGACCGGCACGCCAAAGGCGGTCACCACTGAGAGAACGGTGCCCCCCGCGGCCGAGGCGCAGAAGCCCTGGTAGGGCTGCATCTTGGTGATCTTGTTGGCCATCATATCCACGACCCGCCAGCCTCCAAGAAGGGTGCCGAGCGAGATCGCCGTGCATGAGAGAAGGATGACCCAGAGGGGCACTGAAAATTCGGTCATGAACCCGGCGGCCACCAGCATCGCCGTGATGATCCCCATGGCGTTCTGGGCGTCATTGCTCCCATGCCCGACCGCCTGAAAGGCGGCCGCGACGATCTGGAGTTTTTTGAAGGCATGCCCGAGGATCGGCGAACTTGAATGTGCAAACCTCCTGATGATCAGAACCCCAAAGAGATAGGCGACCATGAACCCGAGCATCGGGGAAACGACCATGAAGACCACCACGGCCAGGATCCCCGAGACCGGGAGGAGCCCGGTGGCCACCATGATCGGGATGAGCACGGCAACACCAGAAAGAGCGCCAAATCCGATGTACCGGTCCCAGGCTTCGTCGAAGTGGCGCGCGAGATACACCGCCACCCCCATTCCGCCGATCGCACCGATGACAAGCATCACAAGGAGGAGGATGACAAGCATCTCTGAAGGCCAGAGGATCGCGCTGATCCCACAGCATGCAGAGGCGGCCCCGAGGAGTCCGCCGATCAGAGCGTGGCTACTTGACACCGGGATACCGAAATACGAACAGAAAAAGACCCACACCACCGCGCCGACCATGGCCATCAGGATGATCTGGGGACTGAGCAGGATCGGGTCGACGATCCCGCGCCCGATCGTCTCGGCGATCGCGGTCGTGAAGAGCAGGG
Organism: Methanofollis sp. W23; assembly: GCF_017875325.1. Classification (NCBI taxonomy): domain Archaea; kingdom Methanobacteriati; phylum Methanobacteriota; class Methanomicrobia; order Methanomicrobiales; family Methanomicrobiaceae; genus Methanofollis; species Methanofollis sp. W23. The sequence continues at coordinate 1,408,944 of NZ_JAGGMN010000001.1, forward strand.
GTCCGACCAGGTTGAAGAACGACGCAAGGAGGACCGCCTTGAAAGGAGAGAGCACCTTGGTGGCCACGACCGTTGCGATCGAGTTTGCGGCATCATTGAGTCCGTTGACAAAGTTGAAGAGAAGCGCCAGGATGATGCCGAGGATGATGACGATATCCATGCTCCTCACGAATGCCTGATCGCGATGTCCGAGAGGACATTGGCCACGTCTTCACATCTGTCGGTGGCTTCCTCAAGGTTCTCGTAGATGTCCTTGAGTTTGATGATCGTGATCGCGTCGTTGGTGGAGAAGAGGTTCTTGATAGCGTCTGCAAGGACCGCGTCGGCAAGGTTTTCAAGCCGGTTGATCTCGATGCAGTGTTTTTCAATGGCCCTTGGATCGTCCATTGTCCTGATCAGCCTCACGGCGACCTGGATCTCCTGGGTGGAGAGGTAGATGAGCCGTGCAAGTTCTTTCATCAACTCATCGGTCTCAGTGACTCCATACCCATACATCTGCTGACTCGTGCCGTCGATGTAATCAAGCACATCGTCGAGCGCGGTGGCAAGCCTGGAAATCTCCTCAGGTTCGAGAGGAGTGATAAAGGTGAGGTTGAGTTGTTCGTAGACCTGATGGGCGATCTCGTCGCCCCGGTGTTCGATCTCCTTGATCATATGGCACTTATTTTTGACATCCACATAATCATTGACGAGGGCATGGAGGAGCTTTCCGCCCTCGTTCACCGTATCTGCCTGCTTTTCGAACAAGTCAAAAAAAACCTTGTCCTGCGGCACGATCCATTCCTTTAGACCCATTGCACCCATGTGTTATCGGTTCTCACTGAACAAAAACCATTCCATCCCATGAAAATAGATGTTCTTTCGTGCATGAATTATGGCACGAAAAAGCGGCGATGAGACCCGGATCCATCCCGGAGAGATCAGGTCTGTTTGCGCAGGGATTTTCAAGAATTTATATTTGAGGTCATCCCGAAACTCTTCAGTCCTCCCCCTCTCAGAAGATAGCAATGGATGTGGAGAAAATATCCTCCTCTTTTTGTTGCGCACCCATGCATTCATCCCTTCCCACACCACCGCACCGGGGGACTGCGCCCCCGGACCCCCGGGATTGCAATTGGGACGGGAAGGCAGAGCGATGATCGTGAAGACGGGATGTGACCCCCCGCCAATCTTCATCGGCGGGGGGTCCGGGGGGCGGCCAGCCCCCCGGTGGAAGAGAGCGTTCAAAGTTTCAGGAAGGGAGGCACACTCCAAGGCATGAAGGAGAAAGTGCCGACCCCCCCTCTCCTGATGTGGGGGGAGTGAGGGGTTACCCTGAGGGCATCCCAACACTCTTCCGCCCTTCCCCCCAGAAGAGAGCGCCAGACATGGGGGGAAGATCTTCACCTCTGTTGGAGCGCACCCATGCATTCATCACCATCACCTTCACTCCTCTTTGGTCAGGGGGAGTGCCGCCCAGAATCCAGGAATACCGACAGAACCGGGGGGGGCAGTGCGATGATCGTGAAGAGAGGACGCAATCCTCAGTCAATCTTCATCCGCGGGGGTTCAGGGGGGTCTCCCCCTGGTGGAAGTTGGTTCAGAATTTCAGGAAGGAAGCACTTCGGACTGGGGGGATGTTCACCTCAGGAGAGTGGCGGGATATGCTCATGAAAATGATCGTGAAGATCATCTCTCTGGGGTTCCATAATAGTTTGAATTCACGGCTCTGTAGAATCTGGCATGAACCCCCGGCTCACGCATACGCGATGAACATTTCTTGTCACGTGGTCTCTCTTTTTCAAGACTGAGGAGCAGGAGGGAATCGTGTTCACTCGCAGCCCCTCCCCCTCTTCGTCGTAGGGGGGTCCGCGAGATGACAGGGACGATTCTATGATCGGGACGGCACACCCGATCATCACGCCTTCCCAGACCTTCACGCCGCGGGCGCGGCGCCCGGACCCCGGGGAGCAAGAGAGAGTCGGGAAGGCAGAACGTCGATCATGCTGAAGGTATCTCTCTCATCTGCATGTCATCTTCAACGATATCTCCACCACATCAATTGCTCTCTTCTGGGAGGGGGAGGGTTGGAGAGTTCTGGGATGACCTCCATGAAAAGTTTGAATCCACCACGCCCCTTCTTGACCGACACGCAGATCATCTCACAAATGATCGGGCCGCTGCCTTCCCCTTCCAGTCCCTATCGCCATCCCGGCGCGGGGGTGCGGGAAGGCACGTCGATCTGATCGGCGACCCTCAGCGCAGGATCTTCACTGACGTCTCGCACCGGGGGTACACCCCCCATGACGAGGACAGGGGCAGGGCCGCGGTGCCCTGTGCTGAAAGAGACCCATGATCATGCCCAATTCGACAGAGCCGAATTCACCAGATTCCTTCAAGAGTGAGATACAGATTGCAGATACATCTCCTGAATGACCGGCCCTTTGAGACGGCACGTCGATCAGAGGTGCCGCCCCTGATCGTCGAATCTTCACCGCCGTCCCGCACCGGAGGGTGCACGACCAGGAGACCCATGATCATGTCCAGTTCATCTCGTATGCCTGAGCCCGGGGGTTCATGCCGGACTCTACAGGGGCGATAAACCCTCTTTACTCTGGAAACCCCATTCATTCAGAGAGTTCTGAGACAGGATATCATGACCAGCATTCTTGAAGCAGCACGATCCAATGTGGTGACGCCCGCGATCAGGGCGGTGGCGGATGAAGAAGAGATCGATCCTCTTGAGTTATGCCAGAGGATCGCCGAGGGCAGCGTGGTGATCATGCACCGTGGCGAGAAGTGCGTCGGCATCGGTGCAGGCCTGAGGACGAAGATCAATGTGAACCTTGGAACCTCCAATGTCAGCGTCTCCCCTGACGAAGAGGTGGAGAAGGCCCTGGTCGCCGAGAGATACGGAGCCGACATGATCTCCGACCTCTCGATGGGGGGCGACATCCCGGCGATCAGGGCCGCGGTCGCGGGGCGCACCACCCTCCCGCTCACCACTGTGCCCATCTATCAGGCGGTGGCGGAACATGGCCTCGAAGACCTGACGGCAGAAGATATCCTTGCGACCATCAGGGCGCAGGCTGAGGAGGGGGTGAGTTCACTGGTGGTCCACTGCGTGAACCCCCATATGATCGATCTCCTGAAGGCGCAGGGGCGGGTCATGGGCGTGGTCTCCAAGGGTGGGTCGATCACTTCCTCGTTTATGTACCTCAACCAGTGCAAGAACCCCTTTATCGAGCACTTCGACGAGATCCTCGCGATCGCACGGGAGCACGACATCGTCCTCTCGCTCGGGAACACGGCCAGGAGCGGGTGCATCCATGACCCGCAGGACCCGGTGCAGATGGAGGAGATGAGGCAGAATATCGAACTGGCCAGGTACGCCCATCATATGGGGGTCCAGGCGATCATCGAGGGCGCAGGGGGACATATCAGGTTCGACCGGATCAGGGAGGTCATACGTTCCTACAAGACGCACTCCTCGTTCCCGCTCTTCGTCGCCGGGCCTCTGCCGACCGATGTGGCGGCAGGCTACGACCATGTTGCCGGGGCCGTGGGGGCGAGTGCGGCGAGCGCCGCGGGCGCCGACTATCTCTGCTATATCACGCCGGCCGAGCACCTCAGTCTCCCCTCTCCCGAGCATGTAAAGGAGGGGCTGATCGCGTTCAGGATCGCCGCACATATCGGGGACTCGGTGAAGAGGGGCGCCGTCGGCAGGGACCTTGAGATGGCCAGGAATAGAGCGGAGTTCAACAGGGGCGGCCAGATCGCCTGTACATTCGATCCAGAACGGGCGCAGCAGATCATGGAGACGGCAGGGAACGAGATCTGCACGATGTGCGGGGACTTCTGTGCGATCAGGTTGATGAAAGCGATCTGTGGGTCGGGGAAGTCTACTGAATGCCCAGATAAGAGTGTGCGGTTCTGAAGGAGGGAGTTCGCACATTTTTTCATTGAGGCCATCCCAAACCTCTCCAGCCCTTCCCCTCTCAGAAGAGAGCATTAGATGTGGTGGAGAAATCCTCCCCTTTTCGTTGCGGATCCATGCATGCATTCATGCCTTCCAACTCCACCGCGCTGGGGACGATGCCTCCGGAACCCTTGGGATGGCAATGAGGACGGGAAGGCAGAGCGATGATCGTGAAGACGGGACGCGATCCTCCGCCAATCTTCATCTGCGGGGGGTCAGGGGGCGGTGCCCCCGGTGGAGGATAGGGTTTAGAAATTCAGGAACGAACGACTTCAGTTCAAGACGATAGTCAAACCTCAGGAAGTTTTGGGATATGTTCATTTTTAAACGAACTCCAGATTAAACAAACTCCCAAAACATGGTACCCGGAAGATTCTTCGGGGATTTCTAAAATACTCCCGCTTGATTCAAGGATCAATCAAATGTCCTATGTATATATTCCATCACAGCTTCCTGTGAGGGTTGCAACTCGCCAGGTTTATACAGCAGGTCTGGAATGATCGCTTCGATGAGTTCCCGGTTATAATAGGTGACAGTACTCTGAACCTCTCCGTGCTTCACGGGATCTTTGTTCAACCGTTCAAATATCTTACAATAACCGTCAATGTCGACATCTGTTCCTTCAAAACATGATTTTTCAAAGAGATCTGGCCTCCTCAGTGCCCGATTGAGATCCTCAAGAAGGAGTTTGAAAAAAGTATCCGAAGGGTTGTCTTTCGATGGATAAACGCGGATCATATTCTGTACTCTGTTCGATAGCATCTGCACCAGATGGCGAGGTATGGCGCTGTCACTGGATAACCATTCCATGAACTTTTCTTTATCCTTGATGTCTTCAGGGGCGATACATAATGGACTGTCAGTTGTCCAGATCTTCAGTTTAAAGTCCATTTCATCGGGTATTTTTACTTCATATCGGGTACCAGGAGAACAGGTTCCATGGCCGTCCACAGGAATGAAACAAAATTGTTTGGATATCTGGCGAGCGCTGTACTTCAGATCGATAGAAAGTGTATTTCCATTTTTTAAAGAGAAAAACATATACGCGATGTGCGGTTTGACGTCACCGTCCGGAGAGAGAACCCACTCCCGATGATTAAAGTCCACATAGTCCACGATATTATTCATCGGGATCTGAAGAGTGATACTGATATCACGCGCTGCGATGGAGACCATATCTTTCATAAATTCAGAAGCGTATTCATGATCCTCCACCATCTCCTTTTTCAATTCAAAGGAATGCCATTCTCCTGACAGGAAGTACCGCAGCGCAGATGGTGAGGATTTAATCAGCGTTAATATTGGGAGAATACATTTCTCCATCTCAATGACTTCTCTGTGAGAATGCAAAATTTCAGGATATCCCCTTATCGCACGATCGGCAGATTCTATTGTGAATCCAAATTTTATTCTATCGACAAAATCCGAGCGCCTTGTTTTATAAAATGTGTCGGTTACAATGGGGATCGCACAGTTGGACGCACATGGCGAGATTAGACACCGGTCAGGGCGATGGGAGTGCCTTCCCGTGTTATCTTCAGTCCAGGATATCTCACTTCGGACCTCTTCGACCAACCTCTCTTCATTAAATTCTTCGTCCTGCACCCAGATGTTCCATGCGCTGCGAATATTTTCCCAGTTTACATCAAGGATATCATAACTATCCCGGATATATACGCTTTTTTTAAACAGGATCTCTCTAACAAGGTTTTCATCAATAAAGTAATCGAAATATGCACTGCTCAAGATCGTCAATCGTTCAAAGGGGTCGAAATTCTTGACGATGATCTCGAGTATCTGTTTTAATGTTGCGGCATCATGATTGAGGGAATAATGTTTTGTCTTATGGAATGAATTCACTCCATCTGTTCGTTTCTCTTCTGAAGATAATATTCCCATATCTTCAAATTTTTCACACCAGGATTTTATCGTCGGTTTTGTTATCTTTTGGCCACATTCTTTCCATATCTTCGAGGGATACTCATACACGGGGTCAAGCGCCGTTTTACCTGTGTCCTGAGTACCCCCTATCTTTCGCTGACAGAAATACTCGATGCTGCTACTCTCGACCTGAATGAAATACCTCAGGATATCCTTTGCACATTTGGTCAATTCAAAACACTCTGGCATATCTGTTATCCCGCAGAAAATCGACTATACTACATATCAGCATTTTGCCTTTGTAAAATTATTACACTGGAGGTTTACTCAGAAATCCGGCTTATATTGCCCAATTTTGTGATCTATCGCAGTATGAACAATAACACCATTTCAAAGTAAAATTGATTGATGAAATGACACGCGACATGACAGAATATTGGTCTGAAAATGAGTATTGCCAGAACCTGAACCTATTCGATATGATTCCTTCTCCAGAACGATCCCCCCACAGGCGGAAGCATACGCTTCCACCAAGATGCGTGACCTTGTAAGATCCGTGAATAAAGCAAGATGCAAGAAGAACGGTTTTGCATACAATAGAGAAGAAAATAAAATATCCAAATGGCGTGGCCAGAATCATGCGAGATTCGATCTCCTGTTCATCGGAGAGTGTGGCTGTGCCAGTTATGGCGAGGTTAAGTCACAGGTGCGAAGCCGCCCATCATCTGCACTTCGAAAAAGGTATGGTTCAAATAAGATCTTCTTTCAGATTTATTCGGACAGGCAAGTGTCCCGTTCTCCCGAACTGTTCCTGATTTTTATGAATATGAGGCATTGAAGAATAGGAATGACTTACTCCTTGATCTGTGCGACGCACTGATCACTCTCCCTGAGGTAGATATAATTCAACGGCATATCAGTCCCTCGGCAAGGCAGACGAAACCCATCACGTTTTTAGATTCCAATACATCAACTGTCGCACCAAGTTTGAACTCCCAAGTATGCCTATAGGTCCATGCAAGAAACCGGCATCTATTGTCCATGAAGATTCATTTTCACCATACCTGCTCCCTTTGATCACACGACCTCTCAGTATACAATAGGGAGGGACAGTCAGGTAAACTCACACCAATTCTCTTTTACTTCTGCTGAAACGTTTTATTCTGTGCTCGTGATGGATACCATGCAAGGAGGTGAAATGTGATGGGAAGCAATCAGAGGGCAAATGCGAAAAATCCAAACAACTCAGCCCACAAGGCAACAACGAACAATAGATCCAATCAGTTAAACCCAAACAACGCTGCGTACCGCTCATCTCGTGGGAAGAAGTGATCTTTGAAGAACAAACTTTTCTTTTTGATGGTTTCTGGGATCTATAGAATTCCTCTGGACCGTTCTCTTTACAGGGGCGTGCCGCCACCCGGTTCCCCCGTGCGAAGAGAGACTGTGGACTACAGTCCCCTCTTCACGTTTGTTGAGTGTACCTTCCCGACTCAATCTACCTCCCTAGGATTCCAGTGGCTGCGAGCAAGAACGAGCATGAAATAAATCTCCGATTTTCGAGAGAGCCCCCGAAGTGATCGAGGAACGAAGGCGGTTCTATCGCGCTCGCGTCGGGAAGAGGAAAGGATTTCTACAGTTATTTTTTGGGGTTTTGGCAACCCAAAGAACAGTACAGAAATGATATGCTGAAGAAATGTTTTCGCAAAAACAGAGATGGACCGAGCGGGAATTGAACCCGCGGCCTCTTCCATGCCAAGGAAGCGATCTTCCCCTGATCTATCGGCCCCTGCTACCCTACACTATTGATCGTAATCCCATAATAAAGATTGGGGCTGGCCGCTCCCCAAACCCCCCCTCGCAGGGCCCTGGAGCCAGGAGAGCACCGAACCACGCGCATCTTCTATGACCGGACGCGCCGCCCCTCCATGATGGCGATGAAGCGGAAGGCAGAAGAGATGATCACGACGAGGGCCTCCCCCTCCTCGGCCCTCTCTTCGCACAAGAGGGACTGGAGAGAACCGCAACTAAGAGGAGAGGGCAGAGTGACCAGGCATGAACAAGATCTGTAGTCCCGGAGACTGGTGCAGATCGCCTCCCGACCGGCATGGCGAGCATTGCTGGAGACCCCCACCCCCCTCCTGACCATACCTTCAATTGCGCACAATGGAAACCTCTACCTATGCCAATCCCCAGTCCTTTTCAAGGACACCCCACGGTCGATGAAAGGGAACCAGTCCATGAGACCAGTGCAGGAGGCGAGGGCTACAGGCGACTGAACCGGAAGTGCATGGTCTCGATGTACATCGGGCACGCCATCTCGTACGCCATACTCCTCGCGGGCTATCTCCTCCTCAAAACTTTTTCGCAGGAATTCCTGGGCCAGTATTATGATCTTGTTCAATATGCCGCGCTGGCGGTCCTTGCAGTTGTCCTCGTCTATATCGTGGCGGCCCCGCCGGTCTACTATGCCCGCTACAGGTACCAGATCACCGAGGACAAGGTGGACGTCCGCTGTGGCGTCCTCGTGATACGCCACATCCTGGTACCGATCGAACGGGTGCACCAGGTGGAAGTCTCCAGGGGCCCGATCAACACCCTGCTCGGGCTTGCAGACGTCACCATCACGACCGCAGGCGGGGATGCGACCATCGAATATCTGGAGATCGAGGAGGCGGAGAAGGTCGCAGACCATCTCAACAACCTGATCGGCCGGATGCTCCAGGACCGGATCACAACGACCCCCGCCCCCGATGCCGGGCCTGCGGATGAGTGAGAGGAGAGGAGACCGGGAGGTAAAAAGAGTGGAGAACCAAAACGGGCTGCCTCCAACCCGAACAGAAGCGGAATCATCCTCTATCGACCAGGCCGCCATCGAAGATCTAGCCGAAGGTCTGCAGTGTGGACAGGACGTCCCTGACGCGGACGAGAGACGCACCACTCCACAGGGGCCTCAGTATTCAGAGGAGAGAAGCATGGCCGGCGAAAAATTCCGGTGCCATCCCAGCATTATCGTGGAGAACTCGTTCAATGCGTTCTTCTCAATAGTGATATTGCTGATTTTCCTCGGTGCATGGACCGATAACACCGCCGTCCTGGGCGTACTCGCGCTCTCCCCTGTCGCCCTCCTCCTCTTCTACTACAGGCAGTGGAAGAGGACGACCATCCAGTTCAATGAGACCGATGTCGTGATAAAAAGGGACACCCTCTTTCAGATGAAAAAGACCCTCCCCTACACAAAGATGGCGTCGGTCAACATGAACCGGGACATCGCAAACAGAGTGTTTGGGACGGCGAAGGTGCTGATCAACATCAACTCAGGAGCCAGCGCCACGACCCCGGAAGCGGTCCTGACATTCAAGCAGGACGTGGCCGAGAGGCTCAGGTCAGAGATGTCGCAGCGCCTCTACGACCATGCGATCTCCCAGGACGAGGAGGAGACGATCGAGTCCCTGGCAACGTTCACCCCGCTGGACGTGATCATCCATGGGATCTTCAGCGTCCCGACCTACCAGACCATACTGGGGTCGATGTTCCTGGCCTACTCGGTCTTTGAACTCTACCTCTCCATGGTAACTGAGGCCGAGTTGGGTGCGGGGGCGATGATCTCTCTCCTGATGTTCGTCGGGCTCCAGATCATGCCGTCGGTCTCGCTGATATTCCGGTACTACCACTACAAGGTCTACCGCCGGGGCGACACGGTCTACCTGCAGCATGGCCTGATCAGGACCTACAGAACCTCGTTCAGCGTCTCACGGGTCAACGCCGTCCGCGTCAAGAGCACGCTTGCGGCCAGGCTTCTGGGGCGTTCGTGCATCGAGGCCGAGGTGGTGGGACTGGCCTCTGAGGACGACGAGAGTTCAAGCCCTGTCCTCTGCCTGCTCAAAGATGATGCAACCCAACAGAGGGTCCTCAGGGAACTGGTGCCGGAGTTTGTCTACGAACGCGATCCACACAAACAGCCAGAAGGCGCAAAGCGTGTGCTCCAGATCCGGGCGGGCCTCGCGTCCCTGGTGCTGGCGGCGGTGATGTGCATCCCTTCGCTCTACGTCTCCCGCGAGGCCGCCGCCCTCTCCGGGATCTCCGGCATTCCTGATGCGGTCGTGCAGTCTGTGCTGCCCGTGGGTACGGCGCTGGTGATCCTCGCGATCTTCTATGCCGCGCACGTCACCTACAGGGTCGTGGAGTTCGACGCCGGGGAAGACCTCTTCACGTTCGTGAACGGCGCCGTCGATCGCGAGACGGTGGTCATGAACTACGATAAGGTGCAGATGGTCTGGATTGCCGAGGGCCCGGTCGCCAGGATCTTCGGGGTCGCCAGGGGGAGTGTGTATATGCTCTCCTCTATCGGGAGTTCGAGAATCATGTCAGGGTACTTCCCTGAGAGTTACTTCAACAGGATAAACGAGATCGTGATGGACCGTATCACCAGCGGGAGATATGATTACCGGCTGAATAGTATCTGAACTGGGCCGCGGAACTCCTGGGAGTCGGTGTCTGGAATTGGGGGAATAGGGCTCTGTAGAAACCCTCACCTCTTGTGTGGGTGAGACATGTGTTCCCCCCCCCTTCCCTCCTCTTTGGCCGGGGACTCTGCCCCCGGACCCCCGGGACCACGATAGGGTCGGGAAGGCAGAATAGATGACCATAAAGAGAGTGCTGCCGTCCTTGGCCTATCGTGTTGCGGGGGGTTCGGGGGGCGGCACGCCCCCCGCCAGAGAGATTCATCAGGAGGATTTCTACAGAGCCGGGAATAGAAGATTTTTTCTGTTGTAGTGAGTTTGTAGAACCCCTTACCTCTTTCTGGTATGAGCCCCCGGCATGGTGTGGCGAGAAGATGCGTCGATCCGATTGGCCCCCCCTCAATCACAGAACCTTCTTCGCCATCTTGCGCCAGGGGGTTGCTGCCCCCCGGTCCCCCCGCGCCACGAGAGGTCGTGGACGGCACATCTCTCTTCAGGGAGTTCGAATATGCCTTCCCGTCTCTATCTTCCTCCCGAGGGTCTGGGGGCAGCGCCCCCGGCGCGATTCATGAGGGAAGGGGGGTGAGTCACGCGTGCACCCATAAAGGGTGAGGGTTTCTACAGAGCCGACTTTTTTTATTTTACCGGCTCTGTAGAAACCATCCTCTTTTCATCACTTCAATCCCCTGTGAACCGAATCCATCACCTTCCCTCACGCTTGTGCCAGGGGAAAAACCCCGGACCCCCCCCCACGACGAGGAGAGGCGGAGGCAGCGATGGAAAAAAAATCTTCACCGATTCTCCTGTCTTAAAAAAGAATGATCCAGCGGCTTTGTAGAAACCCTCACTTCCTCTCGGTGCAAGGGCGACGCAATCGCCTTCCCACACAATCACGCCGGGGGCGGCGAGTCCCCCCGTCGAAGAGAACCATCAAGAGGGGTTCTACAGAGCCAATCCAGCAACAAAATATTTTCATCCCATGTGCTTGAGACATGTTCTCGCCCCATGACGAATTCTACAAAGCCATTTCACTACAAAGTCGTCTCAAAAGTATCGGGTGATTGAAGGTCAGGATCCGGAAGTAGTTTTTACTGTCACCCGAATTGCTGAAACAATACCGCGCAAGGACACTTGAAACAGAGCATATCTCAAAACCCTCTGAGGCCTGAATTGAAACACTCCTTTCCAGGAATTTTGAATGCGTATCTTCCTTCCGCCGGGGGGCGGCAGCCCCCCGGTCCTCCGCAGAAGATAGGGAGGAGGACAGTAATCCCTCCTTCGTGACAATCAAAGACGAAATCCTCCTCCTATCGCCATCCAGGGGGTTTCCGGGGGGCGCTGCCCCCGGCACGAGCGTGCGGGAAGGCCATAGGTGCTTCGAGGCTACGAGGGGGTGAGGACCTTTCAATCATCATCCATCGCTATCTTCTGTAAAGGTAAGGTCGGAGAGTTCTGGGATGATCTCACAGATACATGTCCTGAACTCAGGAATTCATCTCAACAAAGAAGTTCACAAAGGTTTTTTCAAAAACGAGTGGACCGAGCGGGAATTGAACCCGCGGCCTCTTCCATGCCAAGGAAGCGATCTTCCCCTGATCTATCGGCCCGGTGATACCCTACAATATTGCATGCCATCTAATAAATGGATTTGGGCCGGGATACCCCCAGGTCATACAGACCCTGCGATCCCGGCAAGATATGCGAGGACGCGCGCCCTCGCCTCCGCAGTCTCTGCAGAGGCCATGATCGTCCCGTCCCGTATCGCCGGGACCAGGAGCGGCGCGGCCCCCTCTGGTGCAGGGGCGGAGATCGGGAGAAGTTTCCGCCGGCCGTCAGGGAAGAGATAAACCTGCTTGACCCCGCTCCACTTACCCCGCTTGGCAACACTCCTCCCTTCCACCTCGATGATGTCCAGGGAGAAGTCGATGACCGGGGCATTGGCGATCGAACCCCCGACCCCAAATGCCTCGACAATATCGCGGAAGGCAAGGATGTCCTCCCTCGTGATACCGCCAGAGAGAAAGATCTCGACATCCTCGTGCCCATGACTGTCGAGTTCCCAGCGCACCTCTTCAAGGATGGAACGCATGTTCCCGCGGCGCGAGCGCGGGGTGTCCAGGCGCACGCCCTTCGTGAACCCAAGTTCTGCCGCCCTGAGGCACTCCTCCTTCTCGTCGCCGAAGGTGTCGCAGAGCATCAGGCGCGGCACCTCGGACGCGGCATAGCGGTCGAAGGCCGTCCATGCCTCTTCAGGGTTCTCATGACACATCACAAAGGCGTGCGGCATCGTCCCGACGACCGGCATGCCAGGCGGGGCGGTGGTGTTCGAGACCCCGTCCACCCCTCCGATCCATGCCGAGCGCTCGATCATCGGTGCGATCGCCGGGTGTTGTCGCCGTGAACCGAATGAGTAGATCTTGCGCTCTCCTGCGGCGTGCTTGATATGCGCGGCGGCGGTCGCGATCCCCGAGGCGTGGCAGAGAAACCCGAGGAGGGCGGTCTCGAAGACCCCGAACTCACGGTACCGCCCGGTGATCCTGAGCACCGGTTCTCTCGGGCGAAAGACGCTCCCCTCAGGCATGGCCTCCACGTCCACCGAGAGACCGGAAAGGAGAGCAAGGACATCGTGAAGCCCACAGAAAATCCCCCACTCATAGGGCATACCTGCGGTCGTCACCTCCATCGTGACCACCGGGTCTATCCCTTCCTTCTCAAGCACCTCTTCACAGCGGGCAAAATAGATATCTGTGCACTCGCCGCGCGCGATCGTCCCCTCGTCAACCATATGAAAACGGCTCATATTCATCTCAACACTGCGATATGAGATGTCGGAGGGTAAAAAGGGGTGGTCCTGGTTCTGAAGAATTTCCCTTCAATCGGCTCTGTAGAAATCATCTTGACGGCTCTCTTCGACAGACCCCCCGCGATTCGATTGGTGGCGGACGGCAATACGCCCTTCATGGCCGCGGATTGTACCTTCCCCGCCTTCTTTTCATCCCGGGGATCTCGGGGGCCGCCCCCCCCCTGGGGGCGATTCATGAGGGAAGGCGGGAGAATCACACGTGCACACAGAATGGGCGAGGATTTCTACAAAGCCCTACGATCAGGATGGCACCTCTGATCGTCATGCCTTTGTTCCTGCCAGGGGCGCTCTCAAAGATCAACGATCTTCTCACGCTCGCAGCCACCTGGACCCCTGCGAAGATAATTGAATCAGGAGAGCACGACAGATGACCACGAAGAAATGCCCATCCAGAGAAGAGCCTCCAGGGCGGTGGTCTTTAACCCTCTGGAAACCCAATTTTTTCTGATGGCAGGCAGGCATACTGAGGAGCAGAGGAGGACCTGCTGATGCTCGGGATCATCGGCGGCACCAGCCTCCTGTACTGTGACCTCCCCCCACTGGAGGAAAAGACGGTCTGGACCCCGTACGGTCCGGCCGCCGTGCATACCGGCGAGATCGCCCTGATGCTCAGGCACCAGGCCGACCGTCCGCCCCACCAGATCAATTATCAGGCCCAGATGGCGGCGCTCGCCCTCTGCGGCGTAGACCGGGTCGTCGCCTTCGGGTCGGTCGGTTCATTGAAACCCCTCATCCAGCCAGGGACGGTGATGCTCCCGACCGACTATCTCAGCCTCACCGACATCCCCTCCTTCCACAACCATGCCATCGAGCATGTGATGCCGGCTCTTGACCAGGGTCTGGTGAAGCAGATCTCAGAGGCCGTCCCTACCGCCGAGGTCGGGGGGACCTATGCCCAGACGCGCGGCCCCAGGATCGAGACGGTCTCTGAAGTGCAGGCCCTGGCAAAGATCGCGGATGTAGTCGGGATGACGGTGGCGAGCGAGGCGACGCTTGCCCGAGAACTCGAGATCCCGTTTGCGGCGGTCTGCACGGTCGACAATTATGCGAATGGATTATCTGATGAGGTGCTGACCTACGAACACATCCTTGCCACCTCGAAGAAATACGCGAGGCGGACCGAGGACCTGGTCGGTGCGGTTGTGCAGGCACTGGGAGCATGAGATGATGAGAGAAGTATACAATGGAGAGGACGTCCTGGTACGGGACGTCGAGGTGCAGGGCAGACAGGTGAACATCAAGATCGAGGGCGGACGGTTTGCGGCCATCGGTGAGGACGCCGGTGGCGAGGCAGACCTTGTCATCGAGGGGAAGGGTGCGGTCGCTCTCCCTGGGCTGTACAACACCCACACCCACGCGGCAATGACCCTCCTGCGAGGGTATGCCGACGACATGATCCTCCAGGAGTGGCTCTCTGAAAAGATCTGGCCACTGGAAGCGCACCTGACCGCCGACGACGTCTACTGGGGGACGCGCCTGGCATGCCTTGAGATGATCAGGTCAGGGACGGTCGGGTTCAATGACATGTACTTCTTCATGGAAGACGCCGCAAGGGCCGTCGAGACAATGGGGATGAAGGCGCAGCTCTCGTACGGGTTCATCGACCTCTTCGACGAGGAGAAGCGGGAGAAAGAGATCAAGGCGACCGAGGCGCTGGCCACTTCGGTCAGGGGGATGGACAACCCGCGGATCAAGGCGGCGGTCGGCCCCCACTCTATCTACACCGTCTCCGAGGAGGGGCTCTCCTGGTGCGCCGAATTTTCCCGTCAGCAGGATATCAACATCCACGTCCACCTGGCCGAGACCGAGCAGGAAGTGACCGACTGCGTCGCCAAGACCGGAGTGCGCCCCACACAGGTGCTGGACCGGTGCGGACTCCTCACCCCGAGGACGGTCGCCGCCCACTGTTGCTGGCTCGATTCAGACGACTGCGCACTTCTTGGCAACCGCGGCGTCTTTGCATCCCACAATCCGGCAAGCAACATGAAACTCGCGGTGGGCCGCGCGATGCCATATGAATGGTTGAAGGAAAGGGGTGCCGGGCTCTGTCTCGGGACCGACGGGTGTTCGTCCAACAACAATCTCGACATGTTCGAGGAGATGAAGTTCGCCGCACTCCTCCAGAAGTTCTACTGGCGCTCGCCGACCATCCTCCCTGCAGAGGAGGCGCTTGCCATGGCCTCGGCAAACGGCGCTGCGGCACTCGGCTTTGAAGGCGGGAAACTCGAGGTCGGTGCCCCCGCCGACCTGGTCCTCCTCGACCGCCGGGCCTCCAGCAACACTCCGCTCTACAACCCGGCGTCCAATGCGGTCTATGCCTGCAACGGCGGTGCGGTCTCCACCGTGCTCTGCGACGGCCGCGTCCTGATGCAGGACCGCGTCGTCCCTGGCGAAGAGGAGGTGCTGGAGGGCGCACGGCAGGCGATCGCCGGGCTGCTCGCGCGGCACCATGCGTCTGTCTCAGAATAAGGAGTATGGCGCGGACCCCTGGCCGGGACGTGGCCAGGGATCAAGAAGGGGCGGCACCCCCCTCTTCACGAATTTTTCTCAGGGGTTTGACCTCCCTCCTGAACTGAAGCACTCCTTCCCAGAGATTTTGGTTCAGAACATATCCCACCACTCTCCTGGGGTGAACATCCCCCCGGACCGAAGTGCTTTCTTTCAGAAATTCTGGGTCTGTAGAATCGAACATGACCATGAGGCTCACGCATACGCGATTGAAGATGATCGTGAGTCTCCTATGGTGTGTGAACCTGTGCTCCCCTTCAGCACAGGACACGCTGTGAGACCGCCGCATCATTGCCGCACCCGCATATCTTCTCTCCATGGGGGGCCCGGGGGCGAGTGCCGCTCGGACCATGGGGATGAAGATTGGGCCGGGAAGGCATATTCGAACTCCCTGAAGAGGGATTGCCGTCCACAACCTATCGTGGTGCAGGGGGTCTGGGGGGCGGCCAGCCCCCCAGTGGAGGCGAGGGTTTAGAATTCGTGGAAAGATGAGTTTCGGTTCGATAAGATGTTCAAGCCACAGGGAGTTTTGGGATGAACTCCATGAAAATGATCCCTATGATCCTCACTTCAGATTTGCATGAGTGTTTGAACTCGCTATATCACGTTGGAGCCCGACACACAGAGGATAGAATATTCCTCTGATGGATCGGCCGCCCGGAACCGTCAAATCGAAGATGACCGGAGGGCGGCATGGTGCTCGACTTCGATCCACTCCTCAAACAAAACACGGATGAGGGTCGGAAATCGATCCAGTTCTGATATGATATTTTCATCCTGTATGCGTGGCCCAAGGTTCATGCTCGATTCTACAGAGCCCCTATCCCCTCGCGTCGGGGTGCGGCCATCTGATGATCGTCCGCGTGGTGTCGTGCTTTTTCATCTCGTATGCCTGAGCCCCTGGTTCATGCCTGATTCTACAGGTCCGTATTCTCAGGGTCGTTGTCCCTCAGGTCTCCCTCATCCCCGGAGATACTGATTGGGCCAGGAAGACGGGTCTGACACTCCTGGTGCAAGAGATGCCCGACTTCACGCGCCCCGCTTTCTCACCCCACCTCTTCCTTCCCCAGCACGATCTCTCGCAGCACCGCCTGTGTCCCGGCAGGTGTCGGCCCCGCCGTGACCTCGAAGACCCTCGCCGCCCCGAGGAGCGAGGCGAAGAACCTGCGGCGAATCCCCTCCCTGAACGCCGTCCTGACCAGGAGATGGGGGTTGAAGTAGCCGGCGGCCGACGCGATCTCAAGGGCCTCTTCAGGGTCGAGGAGACGGCACCACGCCGCCGCCCCTCCCTCGTGGCGCCTGAGAAACACGATGGTCCGCAGGGTGGTCATCGGAAGGACCCGCCCCTTCCCGACCACCGACCTGAGGTCGACCACTGCCCGCCCCTCGGCGTCGAGGTCGGCCTTGCCGACAAGATCTTCAAACGCAGGCCAGGCCCCGGCCAGGTCGGCCCTGATATAGAAGTTCTTCTCAGACCCATACGCAAAGACCTCGTCCCCATAGACCCTGGCAAAGAACCAGTCGTCTGAGACCACCCGCACCCGCGGGTCCAGAAGGAGCCCGTAGGTCTGGGTGGTCTTGCCGGCCCCTGACTCGCCGAGGAGCGCAACGCCCCGGCCGTCGGCATCCACGCAGGCCCCGTGGACCGAATGAGTCCCATGCTCCTCCTCCAGGACGTCCCCCGCGACCGAGAGGGCGAGGGACTTGACCAGACCATAATAGGTGACATTGAGGAGAAACACAGTCCTGGACTGGGGATCGTAGCGCACGGTCTCGGCCGGGACCGCGGGGTCCCTGAGATGATAGAGACGGCCATGAGAGCGAATGTTCTGGGAGATGAAGTAGAAGTTCTCCTCCCACCGCTCCTTTGTCTCTTTCTCGTCGGTGAGAAGTTTGATGCAGCACCCGAAGATCTCTGACTTCACCTCATAGGCGACCGCGTCGACATACCGCGCCTCCAGATCCTCTTTCTCCTCCACGGTGATGAGAGTGAAAGGGCAGGGCATGCATCCCCCTGGCGCGCACAAGGGTTAAAAAGTGCCTCCCCCACCCGGAAAAAAGAGATCGTTTTGAGAGCCAGAACCGTTCTCCTGACCTTCAGACCGCAAGCAGGGGTTGTTTCCTGACGATCTTCTCCTCCTTGACGGCATTGACGATATACTCGCACGCCTCAAAGGCCACGTCCCTCTCTGGCGCACCCGTCGCCACCAGGAGGACCACGTCCCCGACATCCACCTCGCCGACGCGGTGCACGACATCGGCACAGCTCAGCCCATAGCGCCTCACCGCCTCGTCCCTGATCGATGCCAGCGTATCTGTCGCCTGCTCGACATCGGTCTCGATCGAAAGCCCGGTGGAACCTTCCTCGGCCCGCACCCGCCCGACATAGGTGACAACCGAACCTGCCAGGGCGGCGCTCCGTGATTTCATCGGTGCGCTGGGGTCGATCGCGTCATGTGTGATCCCGACCATAATGTTCTCCTCCATACCCCCGCCAGGTTGTCTGCCTCCAGGGGTCAGGAGTCATTACCTGACGCGACACATAAAAATGATCTCCTTGACGCCTGCCCCATCCTATCCTGGTCGTCTGAAATATAGAGTGCTGCCGACACACACCTGACCGATCTCTCGGGGCGGCCGCAGGTCCGCCCTTCATCTTCGTCTCTCTCATGTGGCATGAGGATTCTATAACACAGTGGTGCAGTTATCCTCACCTCGTCCTGGGAGCATATTCCAGGACTCTCCTGGGGTGAACATCCCCTCGAACCGGAGTACTTCCTTTCAGGAATTCTGGCTCTGTAGAACCCCTCTGGATGTCTTTCTCAGGTGGGGGACTCGCCGCCCCCCGGCGAGATGACCATCCAGAGGCTTTATGATGAAAATGATCCTGACGATTATCTCTCAAGGTTTGCATGAGAATTTGAACCACCCATATCTCGTTGAAGATGATATGCAGATGACAGAGACACCTTCAGTATGATCGGCGTGCTGCCTTCCCACCTCTATCGCCATCCTTGGGGTTCCGGGGGAGCCGCGCCCCCGGCATGGTGGTGCGGGAAGGCACGTCGATCCGATGTGCCGCCCCCCCATCGTCGAATCTTCACCGCCATCTCGCGCCGGGGGGTTCACCCCCCGGACCCCCCACGGACCGAAGATAGGTGGGGGCGGCGATGGAATACGATCCCACCCCGATTCTACAGAGTTGGGATCTCTTCATTATCATTCGTCGCTATCATTGGTGAGGAAGAGAGCGAGATCATTCTGGGATGACCTCCAGGAAAATATACCTCGACCACCATTCCATCGTAGTCGCAGAAAGGGCGCGGCACCCCCGGACCCACGAGATGATGAGGCCGGGAAGACCTATTCGATGATCCCCAAGGCGGGATTGCCGTCCCTCCCCACACGAGGAACCTCTCCTGGTCCAAAAAAAGAGTACGATTGTTCAACTCTGTAAAAATCCTCCTGGTTCCTCTCGGTGGCGGGAGTTGCGCCCCCGGCGAGATGACGGGGGAAGGCGGGTGCGTCGTGCTCACACCATGAACCGGCGAGTGGTTCTAGAGAGCCGATTGTTCAGGCCGTCTTGACCTCAGACGCCTCGCCAAGCCCGAGTTCCTCGACCGCGATCTCGCGCATCTTGAACTTCTGGATCTTGCCGGTGACCGACATCGGGAACTCGTCGACGAATTTGTAATATCTCGGGATCTTGAAGCGGGCGATCTGCCCGGTGCAGAAGTCGACGATCTCCTCTTCGGTGACGGTCTTCCCGTTCGTCGGCTTCACCCAGGCCATCAGTTCCTCGCCGTACTTTGTGTCAGGCACCCCAATGACATAGGCGTCGGCGATCTTGGGGTGGAGGTGAAGAAACTCCTCGATCTCTCGTGGATAGATGTTCTCGCCGCCCCTGATCACCATCTCCTTGAGACGCCCTGACATCTTCACATACCCTTCCTCGTCCATCACCCCGAGGTCGCCGGTATGGAGCCAGCCATTGTGGTCCAGGGTGGCGCGGCTGGCAGAGGGGTTGTTGTAATAGCACTTCATCGTCATATACCCGCGGGCGCAGATCTCGCCGACCACCCCGCAGGGGACGATCCGCCTCGTCGCCGGGTCGATGATCTTGATCTCGGTGTGCGGGAAGGCCCGCCCGACCGTCGTCACCCGACGGTCCAGGGGGTCGTCGACGGTGGTCATCGTGATGCCCGGCGAGAGTTCGGTCTGCCCATAGACAATGACGATGTCTTTCATGTTCATCAGGGTGTTGACCTCCTTCATCACCTCGATCGGGCAGGGCGACCCCGCCATGATCCCGGTGCGCAGGCACGAGTAGTCGTACCTGTCGAAGTTGGGGTGAGAGAGTTCGGCGATGAACATCGTCGGCACCCCGTGGAGGGCGGTGCACCGTTCGTTCTGGACCGTCTTCAGGACCGCCTCGGGCTTGAAGGCCGGGGACGGGATGACCATCGTCGACCCATGGGTGACGCAGGCCATGTTCGAGAGGACCATGCCGAAGCAGTGATAGAAGGGGACCGGGATACAAAGACGGTCCTTCTCAGTGAACTTCATCCCTTCGCCGATGATGAACCCGTTGTTCATCACGCCGTGGTGGGTGAGGACCACGCCCTTCGGGAACCCGGTCGTCCCGCTGGTATACTGGATGTTGATCGCGTCGTCGAAGTTAAGGGTCTCCTCACGATCTTCGAGTTCGTCGCGGCTGATCACCTCGCCCCTCTTGAGCACCTCGTCCCAGGTGAACATCCCGTTGTACGGGATGTCGCCCATGAAGATGATGTTTTTGAGGAACGGGAACTTCTCGGTGGAGATCCTCCCTGGCCGCGCCTCGATCGCCTCTGGACAGGCCTCATAGACCATGCCGACATAGTCGGAGGTCTTGAACCGCCCCTGCACGATGAGGGTCGAGACCTCGGCCTGCTTGAGGGCGTATTCGAGTTCAAAGACCCGGTAGGAGGGGTTGATGTTGACCAGGATGGCCCCGATCTTTGCGGTCGCAAACTGGGTGAGGGTCCACTCGGCATAGTTCATCGCCCAGATCGCAACCCGGTCGCCGCGCTCGACGCCGAGTGCCATAAGGCCACGTGCGAGAGAGTTTACCTGAAGAAGAAACTCCCGGTACGTCCAGCGGATGTTCTGGTGCACAGATACCAGGGCTTCGTTCTCCGGGTATCGTGCGGCTATACGGTTGAGCATGGCGCCGATGGTCTCGCCCATCAGCGACAGCCCAGAATGTCCGCATGCATAACTGCCCGTGACCATAGATTTTCGTATGTACTGGTGCGAGAAGATCTTATATCATTAGTGCTCGCCGATCACAATAATTAAGTTAGAGAAGGGCGTACATGTATGATGCATTCGGGGTCGTGGCCTAGTCCGGAATGGCGACGGGCTCCAGCGGTCTTTGCGTGTGATGAACAATGGGTCTACTGATCTGATGATGACCCGTTGGAGCGCTGATGCAGAATCTCGTTCCCCGCGCATGTCGGAGAGACCCGTCGATCGTGAGTTCAAATCTCACCGACCCCACGTTTTCTGAACGTTCTTATCTGATCTATTCCAAGGACCGCCAGGTCTCATGGGCTTTTCTGGACTGTCTTCTCTGGAATTTTATCTTTGTAGAAGTCCTCTTGATCGTTCTCTTCGCCGGGGTGCGTGCCGCCCCCCCGGGCCCCCACGAGAAGATAGGTGACGGACAGCAATGTCCTCCTTGTAGTCGTTGATGATGCCTTCCCACCCCTATCTTCATCCCGGGGGTCTGGGCGGCATTCGCCCCCGGCGGGAGCATGGGGGAAGGCAGATACATCACGCTCACACCAGGATACGCAAGGGTTTCTACAGAGCCAGAATTTCAGAGTACGCGGTTGACGCGGTTGAAAAATTGTGCCTGACCACATCAAAAGACGAGGGGCGGTCCCTCTCCTCTGATCACGTCCCATATGTTCAATCCGGCAGAGTCGTTACAGGGGCGGCCCGTCGATTCATCACGTCTCCCCACACCATACGCATGGGAGGGCAGTCCCCATCCCCCTCTCCAGGCGGGAGGTCCACGGGAAGATGAGACTGCGAGTTTGAGATACTCTGGATCTGTAGAACCCGGTCGATCATGGATCTCTTGGTCGTGCACTGATCTGTGTACCTCCTCCTCGCCGCGACACCATGTGGGAAGATCATCAAAATGGCCGCCCTCCCCTATCTTCGTCATGGGGGTCCGGGGGCACTCGCCCCAGGCCGATGGTATGGGAAAGCACACCGATCAGAGGTGCCACCCCCCAATCGTAGATTCTTTCCCACCGTCGCGCCGGGGGAAACCCCCCGGACCCCCTACGACGAAGATAGCCAGCGGGTGGCATGATGCTCGACCTCGATTCGCCCCTCGAACGCAAGGATAAGGATCAAGAATCAATCCAGTTCTGAGATAATATTTTCATCCCGTATGCGTGAGGCGTGCTCTCGCCTCATGCGCGATTCTACAGAACCGGTCTTTGAGCAGTCTGCCCCCCGCCGCAGGGACCCGTCGCATCAGATGGTTCCCTGGGCACCCCCGTCCCTTCCGCCCCCAGGTGGTCCTCCAGTTTCCCTGCTCCCCCGTCACTTTATGTATGAGCGCGTGCCATCTATATGCAGCATTATTGAAGGGATTTCTATGTATCTGATAGGTGAAGCTCTCGTTGGAACTGGCGCGGAACTCGCGCACATCGACCTTATCATGGGCGATAAGAACGGACCGGTGGGGATGGCTTTTGCAAACGGTATGTCACAGCTCTCTGCGGGTCACACCCCGCTCCTTGCAGTGGTACGCCCGAACCTCCTCACCAAACCGGCCACCCTCATCATCCCGAAGGTGACCCTGAAGAATGGCGAGCAGGTGAATGAGATCTTTGGCCCGGCACAGGCCGCCGTCGCGAAGGCCGTGGCCGACTCGGTCGAAGAAGGTGTCTTTGAGGGCATCGACCTTGACGAGACGGTCATCCTCGCAAGCGTCTTCATCGCGCCCGACGCGGAGGACTACAGCAAGATCTACCGCTACAACTATGGCGCCACCAAACTCGCCATCCGCCGTGCCCTCAAGAAGTTCCCGGACACCGAGACCCTCCTCTACGAGAAGGACCGGTCCACCCACGCAGTCATGGGCTTCAAGGTCCAGCGGCTCTGGAACCCGCCCTACCTCCAGGTCGCCATGGACCTGGTGGACATGGCGCGGGTCGAGGCGGTGCTCACCGCGGTCCCGAAGAACGACCACGTCGTCTTCGAGGCCGGCACCCCGCTGATCAAGCAGTTCGGGCTGAACGTCCTCTCTGAGATCAGGAAGATCAGGCCAGACGCCTTCATCATCGCCGACCTCAAGACCCTGGACACCGGGAACCTGGAGGCACGGATGGCCTCTGACGCCGGTGCCGACGCCGTCGTCATCTCAGGCCTCGCCCCGACTGCCACCATCGAGAAGGCGATCGAGGAGACGAAGAAGACCGGCATCTACTCGGTCATCGACATGCTCAATGTCAAGGACCCGGTCGCGCTCATCAAGGAACTGAAGGTCAAGCCAGACATCGTCGAACTCCACCGCGCCATCGACACCGAAGGCGACGAGTATTCCTGGGGCAACATCCCGGCGATCAAGGAGGCCGCTGGCGGCAAGCTCCTTGTCGCAACCGCAGGCGGGGTCAGGCAGCACGTCGTGCAGAAGGCCCTGGACTCTGGCGCCGACATCCTGGTCGTCGGCCGCGCCATCACCGGGAGCAAGGACATCGGTCATGCCGCCGATGAGTTCCTCGAGCGGATGAACGCCCCGGAGATCGACCAGTTCCGGATTATGACCGATTTCTAATCTTTTCTTTTTTTCTGATCCTGGTCCCGGCATGCACGTTCAGCCCTTGAGGGGAGCCTCTGTACCCGTGCGGTATGATTGAGGGGAGATGGCCGGGCAGTGAATTGAGTGGACTGATCGCAAGGGAGCCCCTACTTTTTCCAGATTTTAGCTCTGTAGAAACCCTCATTTATCGTGGGGAGAATGCGTGTCATCCACCTTCCCTCATGCTCACACCAGGGGCGCTGCCACCGGACCCCCGGGATGAAGTTGGGGTGGGAAGGTATATTCGAAACCCCCTGAAGAGGGCGTGCCGTCCTCGACCTATCGTGTGGCGGGGGTTCGGGGAGCGGCCAGCCCCCCGTCAGAGTGATTCATCAAGAGGATTTCTACAGGGCCGATCCTCCAATCATCTCAAGTTCGCTGGCACTCGCGCCCCGCGCTTCCCCGCATGATATGGTCGAAGTCCGCACAATTCTCTCCATGAACGTCGAATGTGCCTCCCCATCTCATCCTCATCCAGGGGGTTCTGGGGGCAGCATGCCTCCCGCGAGAAACCATGAGAAGGAGGGGGAAGTCGCGCTCACCCCCAGAGAATAGTGAGGATTTACTATGACCATGATCCAGAAGATAATCTCTTCAGATTTACATGAGGATCTGAACTCACCAAATGTCATCGAGACCGATACACAGAGGATAAAAACTCCCCCGCAATAATCGGCCCTCTGCCTTCCCGCCCTTATCTTCATCCTGGGGGGGTCGGGGGGCAGGCCCCCCGGCGCGATTGAGAGGAAAGGCACGGCGATCAAGAACGGCCGACACCCCACAACGAGGATGGGGGGGCGGCGAGTGAACAAGATCCCCACCGATTCCCCAATCTCGAAAAAGAGCGATCAAGTAACGAGAGATTTTCATCCCGTATGCCAGAGGCGTGAACTCGCCTCATGCTGAATTCTACAGAACCGATCGATCTATAATCAAAGAGGTCATCCCAAAACTCTCCGGCCTTGCGATGTGACTGGAGTATGTTCCTGAAGGTACCATCACGGCAGAGAGTCCAGGGGGGCCAAAGGCCCGCCAAACTCTCCTCAGCCATGAACAGACCCGTAACTGAACCTACACCTCGATACTCTCGCCGGGCGCAAGCAGCGCCACCTTGATATCGGTCGTCCGTTCGATCGCCGCCTTGAACTCAGAGAGGTCCTGGGCGATCGGCGGCCAGGTGTTGTAGTGCATCGGGATGACCGTCTTTGCTCCCACGAACTCGGCCGCCATCATCGCCTCCCTGGGGCCCATCGTATACCGCCCGCCGACCGGGAGGAGGGCGACCTCGGGACGGTAGAGTTCGCGGACCAACTTCATATCTGAAAAGAGCCCGGTGTCGCCCGCGTGATAGACGGTGACCCCGTCCATCCTGACGACAAACCCGGCCGCCACCCCACCATAGTACCCCTCGCCCGCCTCCTCAAGCCATGAAGAATGGAGCGCCGGGGTCATCGTGAACGAGACACCATCCACCTCGACCGTCCCGCCGATATTCATCCCCTCGGTCGGCACCCCCCGTGCGTCGAGGTACTTCGCAATCTCGTTCATCGCGACGGTCGGTTTCCCGATCTCCACCGCCGCCCCGAGGTGATCGGCGTGACCGTGCGTGACAGCCACGATATCCGGACTGGCCGGAACCTCACCTGAAGGGACAAACGGATCGATCACCACATCCCTGCTCCCCTTGAGCAGGAAACATGCATGGCCAAGCCACTGGATCTTCATGCACGCAGATCTGTGCCATGAAGTAAAAAAAGGTGGTACTGGGGGGCCGTGCAACAGGGATCAGGTAATGTCGATCATCTCAGCCTCAGTCACATCGATCGCTTCAGCAAGCCCGTCGTTGGTAACGCCACGGGTCATCTGTTCAGAGAGGTCGCGGTCCTCGATCACGTCCTTGATCCGTTCCAGGTAAGGGTCAAGAGTCGCGTCCTCATCCATCGCGATCACATGCCTGTACTCACGCAGAGACGACGAACTGATCCCAAGAGTCTGGGAGATCTCGTTCATCGTCTTCCCTGAATCGACAAGGTCGGTGAGTTCACTGCGCTCAAAGGGCATGTCGAAATCAGAGTCGCGGAAGAGTTTGATCCTGACTCGTGCCCTCGCGACGGTCTTTGCCAGTTTTTCGTTCCCAAGCTCGCGGGCGATCTCAGTGTCATTCTTACCTTCATTGAAGGCGATGACAAGCGTCGCCAGTTGGCGGGGAGAGAGCTTGGTCTGGAAGAAACCCTGGTCAAGGATCTCGCGCATGATAAGAGCGATCTCACGCCCCACGGCATCACGGTCCCTGAGACTCCCATGGATCTTCTTCATCGGCTCGACGATCTCCGTCTTGCTGGTGAGGTCCTGGAAGAGGTCAAGGAGTTCCTTTTTTCTCTTGTCTGCTGGCATGACAATAC